>CALOAJ010000018.1:0-995380 GCA_942491255.1 uncultured Flavobacteriaceae bacterium
AAACTTGGAGATATGCATCATAATACCTATCTAAAATTATCGATCAGCGCATTCACATAGAAACGTCCTCGGTGATCATCCGACGAATGCCCATCGACCGGGTCCGCCATCTACCCTTGTGGGACATCTGCACGGAATCCGGACCGGCGCCGGACAACGAACTGCTGCCGGTGCCCGGCGGCCAGGTGGTGCTGGGAAAATCAAAAGCCCAGACCAATCATTTACAAACCGTTTCTGACCACGTGATGATCCCTCCTGCGGGTGTTGTTAACGTCCGATCTATACTTTAATCGCCTGATGACGTTCGATTTGGCTTCTTCAATATTGACGGATTCGTAAAAAGCCCGATATCTGCGTTACGCTTCATCCTTCGTCACTGCGACGTACCGTAAGTACGCCTCATTCCTCAGGATGGACCATGAATGTTCGCCGTAATGATGAAGATCGATATACTGTTCGCTCGCTAAAACTCGCTTTTGCGGCCCACAAGCCTTGATCTCGGGCTTTTTACGAATCCGTCGGAAATGCGACTTTTTACGAATTCATCATTATTTGCTTTGTCTTATTTGCTTTTCTCAAAGCAGTTTTTGTGCCATTAGACAGGACCCTCGAAAACAGAGCCGGAAGGGACGATTCTGGGCAGAAGCCATATTTTATCGGGAAAAAATTGCCAGGCCGGCAGCCTATCCCAGCAAATAGGGACGAGAAGGTGATACTATGATCAATCCGGAAACCTTGGCCGTGGTCTGCGGCCTGTGCAGCGCCCTGGTCTGGGGGGCGGGCGATTTTGCCGGCGGCTTTGCCTCCCGGCGAGGGAACGCGCTCACCGTGATCCTCTTCTCCCAGTTGATCGGCGGCACCCTTCTGCTTTGTCTGGCAGCAGCCTTTGCCCGCAGCGTGCCACCGGCCAGGCACCTGTTGTTCGGCGGATTAGCTGGAATCTTCGGCGTGTTAGGCCTGATCGGGCTCTACAAGGGGCTGGCCCAGGGACGGATGGGGCTCGTAGCGCCGCTGTCAGCGGTAGTGACAGCCCTGGTTCCCATGACCTTTTCATTTTTAGTGGAGGGTTTTCCCGGCTGGCTGCGCACGATCGGTTTTGGAATCGCCATAGCAGCCGTTTGGTTTCTCTCGTCTCCGGGGGATAAATCGAAAATCGAACCCGGCGAACTGCGACTCTCGATTTTAGCCGGTCTGGGGTTCGGCCTGTTCTTCATTTTCATGGATCAGGCCAGCAGCCAGTCTGTCCTGTGGCCTTTGGTGGCTGCCCGTGCAGCGGCCATCGCGTTGATGTTCACGCTTCTGGCCACGACACGTCAACTGGCGCCGCCGCCTAAGGGTCAGTTTGTCTTTATCGCCCTGGCGGGCATACTGGATACCGCAGGCAACGCCGCCTTCGGCATGGCCGCCCACCTCGGAAGGCTGGACATTGCCGCCATTCTGGGCGTCCCTCTGCCCGGCTTCCACCGTGTATCTGGCCTGGCTGGTGATCCGGGAGGGACTGGGCCGGCGGCAGTGGTTCGGGGTGGCTACTGCCGGTGTGGCACTGGTTTTTATAGCGATTTAGAATCAACATTCGGGCGCTGTTCTGATCACCTGAGCCGGATAAGCCGGAAGCAAAAAGTCGCATGCACCCAATTTTAAATGACAAGCTACAAATCTCAAATACATTCCAAATTATAACATCCAAATCTCAAAAAAGGTGGCCTACCAGTTTGATCTTGTGGTGAGCCAGCAGACCTTCGATACCCTTGATCTGAGTGGCAAGGACTTCCTGCTTGCGGGCCATGAGGCGTTGCATATTCAGCACGGCGCTGCCATTCAGGCGGATAGCGAATTGATCGGACTGGTGGAATTTTTAAACCTTTTTTAACTTATTTTTGCCGAATACTTCAATTTTTTAAAAAATGTTTGACAGATTCATCATGTTCAATTAGATATTTTTATATCTACGTAACATTGAAAGGCCATCGATGAAAATTGACGATCTGAACATTTCCATCGTCCGCCATCTGCGGGAGGGCAGAAAGTCATATAAAATCATCGCGGCGGATCTCGGCGTCTCCGAAAATACCATCAGATCACGGGTCAGCAAGCTGGAAGAAGAGGGTGTACTGGAAATCGTCGGCCTGGTGAACCCGGAAAAGGTTCCACGGCACCGGATTGTGATGGTAGGTGTCAAGCTGACCACCATGATCCTGGTCAAAAAAGGCGATGCGTTCAGCGCCGCGTTCGCGGCGTGGTACCTGTGAGTGTGGTCACCGGCCGCTTCGACCTCATGCTGCAAGTACTCCTCAAAGAGGGTTTCGGCCTGCTGGAATTCTACACCGACGAAGTTTCCCGCATCGAAGGTATGCAAGCTGTAGAAACCTTCGTGGTCTACAAAAGCTACAACCTGAAGGCCCCCTACCTGCTCTGAGGGGAAACACGTCATGCAAACATTCACTGGCAGGAGGTCCCTATGTCAGCCCCAAAGAAAACCCCTCTCCACGCCTGGCACACGGCCAACGGCGCCAACATGGCCGATTTCGGCGGCTATGAGATGCCCCTGTGGTACACCTCGGTCAAAAACGAGCACCTGGCCGTGTTGACCAGCGCCGGCATCTTCGACACCAGCCATATGGCGGCTGTCACTGTGAGCGGCCCCGCTGCCACCGACCTGGTGCAGCAGTGCTTCAGCAACGATCTAGGCGGCCTGCATGGGGCCTCCAAAAGAAGCCCCTCGCCGACGGGCGCTGCGTCTACGGCGCCTTCCTCAATCCCCAAGGCCATGTGATCGATGACGCCATCGTCTTTCAGATGGCCGCCGACGACTACTTCGTGGTGGTCAACGCCGGCATGGGCGGGCCCAGATCGCCCAGCATCTCAAGGACCACCAGGCCGGACGCAACGTTGCCGTTACGGATCTCACCGACAAGGTGGCCAAGATGGATATCCAGGGCCCCCTGGCAGGCAAGATCTTCGCAAAACTGCTCAAAACCCCGGCGTCCGTCTTCGAAGGCTTCCCCTACTTCTCCTTCAAGGGCCACTACGATCCCGATGCGCCCCAGGCCGGGGCCGTGCAGTTGGCAGACGGCACCCCCCTGCTGCTTTCACGCACCGGCTACACCGGCGAGTTCGGCTTCGAGATCTTCCTCGCCCCCGGGCAAGATCGAATGCCTCTGGGAGCGGATTATAGGAGGCCGGCGGCAGTCCTAGGGCATCGCCCTGCGGCCTGGCCGCCCGCGACAGCCTGCGTGCCGGCGCGGTCCTGCCCCTCAGCCACCAGGACATCGGTCATTGGCCCTTCGTGCACCACCCCTGGGAGTTTGCCCTGCCCTACACTGCCGACCATGGCGGATTCAGCAAGAGTTTCATCGGTCGAGGCCCCCCTCGAGGAGCAGGCGAAGACGCCCCATTCACCCTGGCCTTCGTGGGCAAGGACCTGCGCAAAGTCGTAACCTCAGACGAGGCCTCGGGGGTTTATGATGCCCAGGGCAGCCGCATGGGCACCATCCTGACTTGCGCCACGGACATGGGCATCGGCTGGGTGGCGGGGGACATCTGCAGCATCGCCAGCCCGAACAAACCGGCCGACTTCAAGCCCCGCGGCCTGTGCTGCGGTTTCGTGCAGGTCAACAAGCCCCTGACGGTGGGAGATAAAATTGAACTGCGCGATGCCCGCCGTAAGATAAAGGTCACCATAACCGCAGATATTCGCCCGGATCGCACGGCCCGCAAGCCCATGGGTCAAATGCTGACCGAGGCTTAATCCAATCACAGTTCTGCGATCCGCGTGCGAAGCCGCAGAACCCCACCCAAGGAGGACGAGGATGAAAGAGATCAGTGAACTGAAACTGCCGGAAGATGTGAAATACACCGACGACCACGAATGGGCCAAGCTCGACGGCGATGTCGCCACCATCGGTATCAGCGACTATGCCCAGGACCAGCTGGGCGACATCGTCTTTGTGGAGTTGCCCGAAGTTGGCAGCAGCTTTGCCAAGGGCGATGAGTTCGGTTCGGTGGAGTCGGTCAAGGCCGTGTCGGAGCTTTACATGCCCCTGGGCGGAGAAGTTTTCGAGATCAACCCCGAATTGGAAGACGCCCCCGAGCAGGTCAACAGCGACCCCTACGTCGGTGGCTGGATGCTCAAGATCAAACTCGCCGATCCGGCCGAGTTCGACGCGCTGATGGATAAGAACGCCTACTGGCTTCCCTCCAGGGATAATGTCCCCTCCGGGGATAATGTCCCCAAAGGGGAAAATGTCCCCCCAGGGAAAAATGGATGGAAACTACCCTGCAAGCCTGAAAGGATAGCCTTATGCGATATCTGCCGCATACCAGTGAAGACATCGCCCAGATGCTCGCTACGGTCGGCGTGGAGCGTATCGATCAGCTCTTTGAAGAGATCCCCACGGACTGTCGCCGCCAGGGCGAATTGGATCTGCCGGCCCCGCTGACCGAGTGGGACCTCAACACCCACATGGACGCGCTGGCCGACACCATGGGCGCCGCCCCGCGTTACAAGGTATTCATGGGTGCCGGCAGCTACGACCATTATATCCCCGAAATCAACCGGCAACTGCTGTTAAGGGGTGAACTCTTCACCGCCTATACCCCCTACCAGCCGGAGATCAGCCAGGGCACCCTGCAGACCATCTACGAGTACCAGACCCTGGTCACCCGCCTATTGGGCATGGATGTGACCAACGCCTCCATGTACGACGGCGCTTCCGCCCTGGCAGAGGCCCTGCTCATGAGCATACGGGTCACAAAACGCAAGAAGGTGGCCGTCTCCAAGGCTATCCACCCCCTCTACCGCCGGGTGGTGGACACCTATTTCGCCCCCACCGATTTCGAAGTGGTGGAGGTGCCCTATGGCCCCGACGGCCGCACCGACATCGGAGCCCTGGGGGATTTGTCGGAGCTGGCCGGGGTGGCCGTGCAGTCGCCCAACTTCTTCGGCTGCATCGAGGACCTCAAGCAGGTCGGCGGCACCATCCACGCCGACCCCAAGACCCTCTTTGTGGCCGCTTTCAGCGAGCCCCTGGCCTACGGACTCCTCAAGAACCCCGGCAGCCAGGGTGCCGACATCGCCTGCGGCGAGGGCCAGAGCATGGGCATCCCGCGCAGCTACGGCGGCCCCGGGCTGGGGATGTTCTCCGCCAAGCAGAAGTATGTTCGCAACATGCCCGGCCGCCTGGTGGGCAAGACCGTGGACGTGGACGGCAAACCGGGCTTCGTCCTCACCCTGGCCACCCGTGAACAGCACATCCGCCGCGAGCGCGCCACCTCCAACATCTGCAGCAACCAGGGGCTCTGCGCCACGGCGGCGGTGATGTACATGGCCGCCCTGGGGGGCACCTGCGTGCGCGGCCTGGCCCAGCTCAACCACGACAAGGCCGAGTACCTCAAGTCAGGCCTCAAGGGCGCCGGCTTCGAGATCCCCTTCGCCACCGCCACCTTCAACGAGTTCGTGGCCAAGGCACCGGCGGGTTTCGATGCGGTTCGGGAGGGGCTGCTGGAAAAGAAGATCGTCGCCGGCCTGCCCCTGGCGAAGTACTACCCCGAACTGGCGGACCACTACCTCTTCTGTGCCACGGAGACCGTCTCCAAAAGTGACATGGACCTTCTCTTCAAGGAGGTGAGCGCATGACGACTCCAGATTCAACCTATCTGCCCACCGGCACCACCGGACTGATCTTCAACGAACCCCTGCTCTGGGAACAGGGCGCCGAGGGTCGCTGCGGCATGAGCGTCCCCGAGAGCGACGTGCTCATAAGCCCCCTGGACAGCGACCTCGTGGGCGAGGGTCCCGACTGGCCCAACCTCAGCGAGCTGGACGTGGTGCGCCACTTCACGCGTATGTCCCAGTGGAACTTCGGGGTGGACAGCAACATGTACCCCCTGGGCTCCTGCACCATGAAGTACAACCCCAAAATCAACGAGCGCCAGGCGGCCCTGCCGGGCCTCGCCGGCGCCCACCCGCTGGTGCCCAGCGAGCCTCTGCCAGGGCGCGCTCCAGCTGATCTACGAGCTGGAGCACTACCTGGCGCATGTCTCCGGTTTGGGGGCCGTCTCGGTGCAGCCGGCCGCCGGGGCCCAGGGTGAGCTGGCCGGCATGCTGATCTTCGCGGCCTACCACAAGGCCCAGGGCAAACCGCGCCACAAGGTGCTCATCCCCGACACGGCCCACGGCACCAACCCGGCCAGCGCCGCCCTGTGCGGCTTCAAGTCCGTGCCGTTGGCCTCGGGGGAGGACGGCATCCTGACCCCTGAGCTGGTGGACGCCCTCATGGACGAAGACACCGCCGGCATCATGATCACCAACCCCAACACCCTGGGTCTTTTCGAAAACAACATCAAGCAGGTGGCCGCAGTGGTGCACGCCAAGGGCGGCCTGGTCTACGGCGACGGGGCCAACATGAACGCCGTCATGGGCATCGTCAATATGGGCGATATCGGGGTGGACGTGCTGCACCTCAACCTGCACAAGACCTTCTCCACCCCCCACGGGGGCGGCGGGCCTGGGGCCGGGCCCGTGTGTGTCACCGAAACCCTGCGCCCCTTCCTGCCCGTACCGCGGGTAGTCAAGAGCGGCGAGGCCTACGCCTGGGATGAAGACTACCCCCAGAGCATCGGCAAGGTGCATGCCTTCTACGGCAACTTCGGCATCCTGGTCCGGGCATACAGCTATGTCCTCAGCATGGGGCCCCTCTTGAAGAAGGCCAGCCAGCTGGCGGTGCTCAACGCCAACTACATCAAAGAGCGCCTCAAGGACCTCTTCCACCTGCCCTTTGACCGCACCTGCATGCACGAGTGCGTCTTCACCGACAAGAACCAGGAAGACGACAAGGTGACCACCCTGGATATGGCCAAGCGCCTCATGGACTACGGCTTTCATCCGCCGACGGTCTACTTCCCCCTGGTGTCTTATTGTAAGTAAGTAATTTCATTTGATAGCTATCCCTCGACCGGCAGAAGATCCGCATCGAACATTTTTCCGAGATACACTAATTTATAACCCTCACTAATGTTTTGGTAGTTATCGTTAAATGATGATATTATTGATATTTTACCATTCGGTGACTTAATAAAAATGGGGACTATTTCTTCATCTTTATTCGTAATCTCAATGAGTTGTTGATAATGCTCCTCTCCCTTAAGTTCAATTTCATGAATAGCGGGATATCGTCTGGTAGCTTCCATTAGTTTAATAAAATCATCTGTTTGAGAGAAAAGTCCGTCTTCCGGATTGTTCTCAGGATCATTCATTTCTTCTGCACTAACTAACCTAAAAGCGCCGTTTTCTCCAAATTCATCGCCATGCTTCTGTAACACATATTTATTTATATCCGTACTTCCCGTTAGAGCCAAAAGATAGCCCATATCGTTTAATTCAATATTATTGGTCAGAGAATCTGAATAAATATTCGCCAGCATGGCTTCAATTCCTAGTTTTTGTGCGTGTTTTATGTTGGCCTCATTGTTGTCAATAAGTACTACATGTCGGTTATTGTTTTTTAGATAGTTGGCTATTAAGCGTGATACTTTTGAGGCCCCAATAATTAAAATTCCTTCAGAATGTTTTAAAAAGACGCCCACCAATTTGGCAAAAAAACGTGCTGTGGTGGCGTTTAATAAGACCGTTCCCAAAACAACCATAAATACAAGGGGGGTAATGTACTCGGCCCCGGGTTCTCCTTTCTGTAGGAGTTTTGTTCCAAACAAGGAAGCGATACCGGCTGCCACAATCCCACGAGGCCCTACCCATGCAATAAAGAGCTTTTCGTTAAACTTAAGGCTAGATCCGCGGGTACTAAGAAAAACGCCCAAGGGCCTGATAATAAAAACAATCACCAAAAATAATGCTACGGTTTTCCAATTGTAGATAAGCTCCACATCTGCTATGTCTATGTTGGCTGCTAATAAAATAAAGAGAATAGAAATCAGGAGAACACTCAAAGATTCCTTGAAATAGAGCAACTCCTTAAGATTAGGGAGGTTCATATTGCCCAGGACCATCCCCATAACTACTACCGCCAAAAGACCGGACTCATGAGCTAAAATATCTGATTCTACAAAGACCAAAAGCACTACCGATAGAGAAACTACATTCATTAAATAATGTGGGATGTAATTTTTCTTAATCACAAAAGCCAGGGCATGAGCAAAGGCAAATCCAAAAGTAGATCCAAACAACAGAATTTTTCCAAAGTCAATTAGAGCGGTTTTTGTGTACTCCTGCCCTTCTCCAACACTTATAAACTCAAAGACCAATACGGCTACCAATGCCCCAATGGGATCTATTAGAATTCCCTCCCATTTTAAAACCGCAGAAACTTCCTTTTTTAAAGGAATATTCCTAAGAATAGGCGTAATCACTGTTGGGCCGGTAACGATAATTAAGGCTGCAAACAGAAAAGAAATTTGCCAGCTTAAGTTAAATATAAAGTGTGCAGCCAATCCTCCAAGAAAAAAAGTAACAATGGTCCCCACCGTTATGAGCTTGGTAATTACAGGAGCAACATTCTTAATCTCCGAGCGCTTAAGGGTCAGACCTCCTTCAAAAAGAATAATACTGATGGCAAGGGACAGAAAATAGTATAATCCATCTCCAGGAAACAAGCCTTTGGTGCCATTCCAAACAGGCTCAATTAATTTAGATCCATCCTCTGTATATAAAGTAGCAATGGGCCCAACAAGTAAACCAATTAAGATTAATGGCAAAATAGCAGGCAATTTAAGTCGCCAGGCAACCCATTGTGCAATAATCCCCAGTATGATGATTCCGGCTAATTCTAGCATTAAAATTGGTTTGTCTTAAATTTATTGTAAAGATAATTGATGCGCAATAAATTTGCACTAATCTTTCATGGTCAGTCTTAAAACAGAACAGGCAGATTTTTCAGCATATTTGTCCTTTCCTGTGCCAAAAAGGACTCTTATCCAATTATCCTTTTGAGGGGTTCCCAGGATCAATAAGTCATAGCTTGCCGAAGCTATGGAAATGGCTGAAATAGCATCGTCATTTCTTATTATTTCTACTTCGCTTTTGGTTTGTACTTTCTTCAATAGATTTAAAGAGTGCTTTTCCATATTATTTACTTGCTCCTCTTCTAAATTTTCAGGAACAACATGTAACAAGGTTAGCGTTGCCTTATAGAAATTACATACCCTATCTGCCACGGCAATAAAATTCTTGTCCTTACGGCCCGGTCGCAAAGCCAAAAGCACCCTGCCTATATTACGTACCCCATTGTCTTTAAAAAGGGCAAAATCAGAGTCTATATGGGTTAAAAGCCATCCGATCGGATTGCTTATTAGTATCCCGGAATGCGACCGACTGTTCCAGCCCATTACCAGCCAGTCACAGTTAGTCTGATTGCTCAAGGCGTGAATTGTATCGGCAACTTCATGGGTAACCGCAGCCTCAAAATCGATATTAATATTCTGAGATTTCGCTAATCGCGATAGTCGACGTTCCAGGGAAATTGTTTTGGGATTCTCCTCTACAAAAACGTCCAGAAAAGTCTGATTAGGAACTTCTGTTATATTTACCGCCTGTAATATGTCCGTCTTATTAATAGCAGCTGCTATTTCTACTAACATCTCAGGAGAGTTTTCATTCCCTAACAACGGAACCACAACCCCCGCATTTGAAACTAATTGTCCGTCTAAATTATTAACACTGGATTCAGGCATTTTGTTGACGCCGTTCCTTTTTCCGTTTTTCCTCTGGTACATCAAATACAGGGCGGGCCTGTGTCCATACTTTCTCAACACCCCTATTCTGGTAACCTTCTTACCAAAGAATCTGTAAATAATCAGTCCCACAATAAAAATACTTATGACAGCAACGAAAGGTCCTAATCCGAGAAATATTAATAAAATAACCCCACTTACTATCCCGAATAATTGTACAAAAGGATAGAAAGGTGAGCGATAAGGTGGTTTGTACCATTGCGCTGAGGTCTCCCGCAGGACAATTACACAAGAATTAACCAAAATAAACATGGTTACCATAAAGGCACTGGCCAATTTTGCAATCTTTTCGACATCAAGAAATAAAATGACAAGAGCCATTACGAAACAGGTAAGTATTATGGTTACTACCGGCGTTAAATACTTGCTGTGGATTTTGCCCATAAATTTGGGCAGTAATTCATCAATGGCCATGGCAAAGGGAAATCTAGAAGCTGCTAAAACCCCGGAATTTGCCATAGATATTAGGGTGATAATCCCTACCAAAGCTGCCGCATAGCCAACATAGGTGCCTCCTAAAATATCGGCAATGGTGTAAATAGGACGAATATCTTTTTGAAGCGCATCCAAGGGAATATTCCCAACTAATACAAAGGCAACGCTCACATAAATAGCCGACATAATCACCAAAGATAATAGCATAGCTCTGGGCAGGTTAACACTGGGGTTTTTTATTTCCCCAGCTATAGCCGCTACCTTGGTAACCCCTGCATAAGAAATATAAACAAAGGCCACTGTGGAAACCAATCCTAAGTTCCCCTCAATTAGAAATGGAGTTAAGAGCTCCGGTGAAACTTTTGGCAAGCCAAAAATTAAGATAGATCCTAAAGTGACTAAGCTGATAGTGACAATTACAATTTGCACCTTCCCAACTTTCTTAACCCCCAAAATATTCAACATCAAAATGATCGCTAGAAATATCAAGGCTATATAATTCGTATAAGCCGGGTCTATTTTTACCAAAACAGACAAATAGGCTCCAAATCCAACCAAGGCAAAAGCACTCTTTAACAGAAGTGATAGCCAAAGGCCTATCCCTGAAATAGTTCCGAGCAAGGGTCCAAAGGCTCTTTCTATATAGACATAAGTGCCCCCGGATGATGGCATGGCTGTAGCCAATTCAGATTTAGATAAAGCCGCAGGTAAAATACAAACAGCAGCCAATAAATAGGCCAGCCAAAGTGAGGAACCAGTTTTAGCAGCTGCCAAGCCAGGAAGAACAAAAATACCGCTCCCTAACATCCCGCCAATACTGATGGCTATAACTGAGGTTAGAGATAAACTACGTTCTAGTTTTTTCAAGCTTGGTTGATTAAGGGCTAAAAATAGGCTTTTTAAAATACTTCCAAAAATGATAATATATTCTTAATGAATTAGGCAATTCGCAAGGTTTTAGTAATTTGCGCTTCTTTTATTCAGACTACATGACCTTATTCCCTATTGAGACCGGAAATTTCAAACTAGATGGGGGTGCCATGTTCGGAGTGGTCCCAAAATCTCTTTGGAACAGAACCAATCCGGCGGATGCCAACAATATGATCGATATAGCTGCCAGAAGTCTGCTGATAGAAGATGGCAACCGACTCATTCTTATCGATACCGGGATGGGCAATAAACAATCTGATAAGTTTTTTAGCTATTATTATCGCTGGGGAAATTTTACCTTAGAAGATTCTTTAAAAAAGGTTGGATTCAGCAAGGATGATATTACCGATGTTTTTATGACCCATCTTCATTTTGACCATTGTGGAGGAAGCGTAGAATGGAATGACAATAGAACCGTCCTTAGTCCGGCCTTTAAAAATGCCCGCTATTGGACAAATAAGGAGCATTGGGAATGGGCTGTTTATCCTAATGCAAGAGAAAAAGCTTCTTTTTTAAAGGAGAATTTATTGCCAATGGAAGAAAGTGGACAATTACATTTTATTGATAGAAAAGAAGGCTCCTATGCCTATTCTGAGGAGTTGGGGTTTGATATTCTATTTGTGGATGGACATACAGAGAAACAGATGATTCCGCATATTTTATACAAAGGGAAAACTCTGGTCTTTATGGCAGATTTATTACCCACGGCAGGTCATATTCCTTTACCTTATGTTATGGGTTTTGATGTAAGACCCTTAGAAACCCTTAAAGAAAAATCAACCTTTTTAAATTCGGCAACCGCTGGTGAGTTCTTGCTGTTTTTAGAGCATGATGCTCATAATGAAATTTGCACTTTACAGGAAACCGAAAAAGGAATTAGACTAAATAACACCTTTGCTTTTAATGAAGTATTTAACTAATAAACTATTTTTAATATTAGTAATTGTAACGGCGCTTAGCTGTAAGACGGACACCTTAAAAAGTACCGACTTTACAAAAGAAAATCTCTTTACTTCGGGCATCGAAGGGCCGGCCGTAAATATCCAGGGAGATCTTTTTGCTGTTAATTATGGGGAGGAAGGCACTATAGGCAAGGTAGACGCCAATGGGAATTGTGAACTTTATATTACGCTCCCTGAGGGCAGTATTGGAAATGGCATACGTTTTGATCTTCAGGGGAATATGTTTATTGCAGATTACAATGGCCATAAGGTCTATAGGGTTAAAGAGGGCACTAAAACCCTTGAAGTTTGGGCTCAAAATGATCAAATGAATCAACCTAATGATCTTGTCGTAAAAGACAACGGCTTCATTTATTTAAGCGATCCTAATTGGTCTCAGGATACTGGAAATCTATGGATGGTTACGCCTAAAAGAGAGATAGTCTTGTTAGAAGAAAATATGGGAACCACTAATGGCATTGAGATAAGCCCTGATAATAAGTATTTGTATGTCAATGAATCCGTGCAAAGAATCGTTTGGAAATATGAATTTGCTGAAGATGGTACGCTAAAAAATAAAACAGAATTTATACGTTTTGATGACCACGGCTTAGACGGTATGCGCTGCGATAATAAAGGTAATTTATATATAACAAGACACGGTAAAGGCACGGTGGTTATTGTATCTCCCAATGCCGAAATATTAAATGAAATTACGCTTAGCGGCAAAAAGCCTTCCAACATCGCCTTTGGAGGCGAGAATGGAGAAAATTGCTTTGTTACGATGGCAGACCGAGGCTGCTTTGAAACTTTTAAATCCCTATCTCCCGGAAATTATTATTCTAAAACACATTAATCCTTTTGCCTTATGATTTTTAAAAATTTAAAATCAATTTTTTATAGTGGCCTTATCGCAATTATACTTGCTGGTTGTGGCGCTACAAATATTGTTTCTACTCCCATAGAAAATATTGATTCCGTTTCCCCTAAAATCACGGAGCTTACCAAAGAAGAGCAGAAAACTTGGGGGCATGATGATTTAATGCAGGATACTGTGCCGGGAATTAGTCTGGACAGAGCTTATTCTGAAATTATTGGCTCTAAAAAAGGGAAAAAAGTTATCGTAGCGGTTATAGATTCTGGGATGGACCTGCTCCACGAAGATTTGGATGATGTCATTTGGGTGAACAAGGATGAGATTGCTAATAATGGAAAGGACGATGATAATAATGGTTATGTTGATGATATTCATGGCTATAACTTTCTGGGAGAATCTTATAATGAACAATTGGAATATGTTCGTATGCAAAGATTAAATATTGGTGATGAAGCGGTTTTGGCCAAGGCTAAAGTAAAAAGAGATAAAGCATATATAGAAGCCTCGGAAAATAAAGAGCAGTATGAGCAAATCCTTGAATTGGTAACGCAAGCGGATATAAACATAAAAGAACATTTAGGGAAAGAAGCGTATACAAAAGAGGAGGTTATGGCAATTGCTTCCACGGACCCTACTATAATGCGGTCTGTTTCTGTACTCGGTCAAATGTTCAATATCGCGGAGACTATCCCAGAGGTGATAAAAGAACTCAATGAAGGTTTGGATCATTTTTCAGATCAAATTAATTATCATTTAAATGTAGATTTTAATGGAAGAGAAATCGTGGGGGACAACGCCTATGACTTCAATGATAGAGACTATGGCAATGGGAATCCCCAAAATAGAGTAGAAACTGAAAGCCACGGAACACATGTAGCCGGCATTATTGGTGCAGAAAGAGATAATAATATAGGCGTTAATGGGGTAGCCAATAATGTAGAAATAATGAGTATCAGAGCGGTTCCAAATGGCGATGAATACGATAAAGACATTGCTCTGGCAATAAGATATGCCGTGGATAATGGCGCCAAGGTAATCAATGCTAGTTTTGGCAAAGGTTTTTCTCCCAATTCAGAATGGGTTTATGAAGCACTTCAATACGCTGCTGAAAAGGATGTCCTTTTTGTTCATGGAGCCGGTAATGATGGCTTGGATCTAGATGATCCGGAAAATCCTAGTTTTCCTAATGATCAGAAAAGTTTAAATGCCGGCGAATTTATAGACAGCTTTGTTAGTGTTGGAGCTCTCACTATGGATTATGGGTCAGAAATGGTTGCCTCTTACTCTAACTATGGCAAAATAAATGTAGATATATATGCTCCCGGTAGTGATATCTATTCGACAATGCCTGGTAATGAATACTCTTTTCAAAGTGGGACCTCAATGGCCTCTCCTGTAGTTGCAGGAGTTGCTGCCCTTATTAGATCATATTATCCAAAACTAAGTGCTTCAGATGTAAAAGAAGTCTTACTCCAATCTGGTTTGTCTTCAAAAACTATTGTTATCCTAGATGACGACACTTCTAAAGCCAAAAGTTTTAGCGAAATTTCTACATCCGGCAAAATGGTGAACGCCTATAATGCCCTAATCTTAGCTGACAAAAAATCCAAAAATCTATAAATGTTACATCATATGAATATTTTTCTAAAACCCCTTCTCAAAGGAATTTGCTTTCTTGGTCTTTTACCGTTTATATATGGCCAATCTAACCATAGCTATTGGCAACAACATGTTGACTATAAAATGGAGGTCGACTTTAACGTAGAAAACTTTCAATATGAAGGGACACAAGAATTAACTTATACCAATAACTCACCTGAGGAAATAGACAAGGTTTACTTTCATATGTATTTCAACGCCTTTCAGCCTGGGAGCGAAATGGATATACGTCTTCAAAACATCGCAGATCCTGATCGTAGGATGTTTGTAGATGGCCAAAGTAGAATTGCTAATCTAAAACCGGAAGAGATTGGTTACCTCAGGGCAAGTTCTTTAAAACAAGAAGGAATAGAATTAGATTTTTCATTGGAAGGAACAGTTCTGGTTGCAAAACTTGTTAAGCCGATACCCTCAGGGGGAGAAACCACTTTTGAAATGAAATTTAATGGGCAAGTTCCTCTTCAAATAAGACGCTCCGGAAGGGACAGTGCTGAAGGAGTGGCCTTGTCTATGGTGCAATGGTATCCAAAATTAGCTGAATATGATTTTGAAGGATGGCATGCAGACCCTTATATTGGAAGAGAATTTCATGGGGTTTGGGGCGACTTTGATGTAAAACTTACCTTAGATAAAACCTATGTTGTTGGGGCCAGTGGTTATTTACAAAACCCTGATGAAATTGGTCATGGATATGAAACTTCCGGGAAAGCTCCTAAAAAAGTCAGAGGTAAAACACTGACCTGGCATTTTAAAGCTCCCAATGTTCATGATTTTATGTGGGCAGCTGATCCGGAATACATACATGATACCTTGGAAATGACGGATGGACCTACCTTACATTTCTTTTATAAAAACAAACCGGAATTACTGGAAAACTGGAAAAATCTACAGCCTAAAACGGCTGATGCCATGAATTTCTTTAATAATAATGTGGGGCCTTATCCTTATGAACAATACTCCGTAATTCAAGGAGGAGATGGGGGGATGGAATATGCCATGGGCACCTTAATTACAGGGGATCGAAAATTTCCTAGCTTAGTGGGTGTTATGGTCCATGAACTGGCTCACTCCTGGTTTCAACATGTTTTGGCTACCAACGAGCTTAAACATAGCTGGATGGATGAAGGTTTTACTTCCTTTATTTCTAGCTTGTGTATGAATGAGGTAATGCAACAAAATAAAGATAACCCTTTTGAAAATTCATATGCTAGTTATTATGGGTTGGTGCTTTCAGGAAACGAGCAGCCCCAGAGTACTCATGCAGATCGGTATGCCCTTAATTCTGCTTATGGCATCGCCGCCTACAGCAAGGGTTCTATCTTTCTTTCACAACTGGGATATGTCATTGGACAGGAAAAACTTATGGAAAGCCTAAGAAAGTACTATGCTGATTTTAAGTTTAAACATCCGACGCCTAATGATATTATACGTACGGCAGAAAAGGTGTCTGATATGGAATTGGATTGGTACCTTATAGACTGGACGCAGACAACTAACACCATAGATTATAGCATAAAAAGTATAGTTGCAGAAGGCGATAAAACCAAAATTACCCTGGAAAGAATTGGACTAATGCCGATGCCGATGGATATTCTTATTGTTTATGAGGATGATTCACGAGAGACTTTCTACGCCCCTTTAAGGATGATGCACGGTGAAAAAACGAATCCATATAACAGTCTTGAAAGAACAGTGCTAGAAGACTGGCCATGGGCGTATCCTACCTATGAGTTTCTTATAGATAAACCTTTAAATACTGTAAAGGCGGTAGTTTTAGATCCCTCACAATTAATGGCTGATATAGATTTTACTAATAATGTTTGGCAAAAAGCGGTCGAATAAACAAAGGTTGTTTTAGTCTAAATACACTATTTAAACCAAAAGGTATTTTTGTACATGTCTTTTTTAGCTACTTTTTCCCTATTACTAAGAATTAGGTGAGTGCTATCAACAACTTTATTTCTATAGCCCAGTAGGTGAAAGAAAGGTTTGCTAAAAAAACGGGCTATTTTTAAATTCACTTTCAGTTGTTCTTTGGAAGGTTTAGACCAAGAAACACCGGGTAGGTAAGTTAGCAATGTGTCCATTTTTATATTTCTTAAAAACGCAGAAAAACGCAGAATCCAAGAGGGGATCTCTTTTATCAGAAAGAACCCTTCTTCTCCTTGATCTTGATAAAGCGGCATAAATATTATAGTGTCCTTTTCCGCTTTGATCTCCTCCTTGTTTTGAACCGCCAGAGGTGTTCCTTTCTTAAGATTGTCAAAACTTTTAAACCCCGGATACATAGAAAATTGATCTAAGCTACTGATAGCTTGCCTATAAATAACCTCATAAAATGAATGGTTCCCTTTGGCAAATTCATTTAACAAATCGCTATGGCTTTTAGCCTCCATTTGGTTGTCTTCAAGAAAGCCGCTGTAAATCATGGTGAGCCAGGTAAAGGCTATAGAACAAAGCGCTGCTTCATGTGTGGCGTGTTGTCCCGATTCAAAACCAAGGGAAACATAGCCTAGTTCATTGATATAGCTAAGTAATGGACCGTCTAAATATTCTTCAATGCCCAATATGACCGGGACCGGGAAAAGACGAGAGAAATTTCGGTTTATTAAGGCGTCGTTAATGGTAATAAAAGGTAGCGTTGGACTTGAGGTAGTGTGATAATCCACAAAATAGTATGGTGGAGAGGAGGTGTTTAAAATTTTGGAAATCACTTTGTGAATCTCTATCAGCTCTAGTTCCTCTGCCGAACACTCCTGTTGGCTCTTATTAAAAATAGGTTCAATCTGAGATTTAAGCCAAATACGATTTAGATCTGCCTCCAAAAAGCGTTTCTTTTTTAAAAGAGCCGGAATATTACCTCTTATGCCATAAGCCGAGCCTTTACAGGACAATCCAAGGCGGCTTATCTCTTGAAAAACTTTTTCTAAGGCTATTACACCTGAGGGTTCATTACCGTGTATCCCTCCAAAAAAGATAAGCGTCGGTCCACCTATTTCTCCGGTTACTTCGCCAATAAGTCTTGTTGTTTTGATTTCTTTTTTTTGGGATATCGTCGCCTTGTTCATCTTGAACTAAAAATCATTGGATGTAATTATCCCGATTAATTTCTTCCCCTTTACAACAGGCAATGAATTGATTTTATGAGATTGCATTAATTCTTTTGCATCTTTCAATGATGTTTCCGGGCTTGTCGTTATTAAGTCTGTTTTCATGAGAGAGCTGATACTTTTCTTAAGTTGTTTCTCATCCTTAAGATCATTTTCTACATCCGTCCAGGTTAGTATCCCACAAAGGTCCAGGTTTACATCAAGTATTGGTGCATGATGAATATTTTTCCACAACATCATTTTTAGGACTAATTCTGCGCTATCATTTTCCATCGCGGTAATGGTCTTGGTATTCATTCGATCCTTTACTTTTAGCGAATCATACGAAATAACATACTCATCTCCTCGAGGAAGTTGCCAGGCATCCACCGTATAATGTTTCCCCTGTCTCTCATACATGGTGGCAACCAGGATTTTCAAGGCATCAGCAACTCTGTATGACTTTTTTAATTTTCGAAAGGCCTTGGTTATCCATCTTGAGCCGTTTTGAGATTGGATTCTGTTCTCTATTATAGAAAGATAGTGCTCTGCGTCCTTTGGGGTAACACCCATGCTGTAAAGCCCTCTATATGCCATTGGCAGAAGTTCTTTCATCAATAAATCATGGCTGTTTATTAGCTTTTCATCCCAATGAAACTGCGCCGCCATTCCATACCGGGCCGCATTAAAAAAGTTGCCTTTTGCATCCTTAAATTCCATTTTAGTATGAATGTCCTCAAACTTCTTTGGTTTCCCTATCATTACTCCAACCCATAACATCATATTGGCAATCTCGTCATCGGTGGTGGGTCCTGAAGGAAGATATCTGTTTTCTATTCTTAAGTGGGGGACACCATCATTTACACCATAACATAGGCGATTCCATTTATATATAGTGCCATTGTGAAGTCTTAAAGCATCAAGATTTGGTGTCTTTCCGTCTTTAAGCAAAGTCATGCTGTCCTCTTCAAAATCCGTTGTTAGTAGACTTCTAAAACGGATTACGGCATCTTTATAAAAATCAGCTGCCGATCCCTTGACCCAATCATTCCCAAAACTCACCCTGGACTCTTTTTCATTGAGTATAAAGGTACTTGCTCTGGTATCAACGCTTTGTGTAAATAATGCAATTCTTGTCTCCTCCCATAACTCCTGCCCCATTAATAAAGGTGAATTTGTGCAGATAGAAAGAATTGGTCCGGCAATTGCCTGGGCCCAATTATAGGTGTCGGCAAATTTATCAGGATCTATCTGTAGATGTGACTGAAAACTGGTATTACAACCTTCATAAAGAATTGAATTGTGATGAAGGTTAACCTCATCTACCCCTTTGATATGTAATTCAAAATCATCGCTCCTAATATCGTTAATAGCTTCGTTTAATACTTTATATCGTTCTAAAGGAGTCATGAATTCTAACTCCAGATTTGGAGTGTCGATGGTGGGTAAAATACCGGTAAGAACAACTTTTGAGTCATATTTGGCTGCTTCATCTTTTGCTATGTCCAAGAAGTAATTAAGTTTTTTATGTAGTTCGGAGAAGCAATTCCCTTTTAACTCAAAGGGGTCCAGGTTAATTTCGAGATTATAAAGAGTTAATTCCGAAGTAAAATGTGGATCATTTATGTCTTTTAATATCTCCTGCGCCTTGGCAGACGGGTTCCATTGTGAATCTGTTAAACAAAACTCCTGCTCTGCTCCTATATGAATTGGCCCTTTATTGAACCTACCGTCTTCAAGCATTTTCTCAAGTGCCTCTATGTCTAAAAGCAATTGTTCTATATACTTGGTTTTGTCCTCGTTTTTAGTAAGCTTTTTAACATTGAGTCTTCCCATAGTACTTGGTCTTTAATGGTCTTTTTTGGAAATATAATCGAATGCAAGATAAAATCCTAGAAAGGGATTAAATATGATATAAGTCATAAAGCATATACAGGGATTAATTCCTTAATTTTGTTGACTATGCCTTTGAATTTTAGCAAAGAAGAGAAGCTTAAAAGTAAAATTGTTATTAGTACTCTCTTTCAGGAGGGGAAGTCTATAAAGCGCTATCCTCTAAAATTACTTTATCTCAAAATGGACCCTCCTTTGAAGTCCAGGATACAGTGTGGGGTAACCGTATCCAAAAGAAGCTTTAAAAGTGCTGTGGATAGAAATAGAATTAAAAGACTCATTCGTGAGGCTTATCGACTTAACAAAGGCGAAATTTTTAACAACATTGAGGGAAGCTACGCGTTTCTATTTTTATATATTGGAAAAGAAATTCCCAGTTTTGAAGAAATAGATAAACCTATAAAGGCTATTTTTAAAAATCTGAAAACCCAAGCAAATAATGAAGAGTAGTTTATTAAAGAAAATTTTTATTCCTGTTTTGGCCATAAGCTTATTGGTCGTAGGGAGTAGTTTTAAAAGCGATTATTTTGAGATCTCTAAACAAATAGAAATTTTTACCACCTTGTTTAAGGAGTTGAACATGAATTATGTTGATGAAACCAATCCTGCTGAACTTATGGATACGGCCATCAAAAATATGTTGGACGATTTAGATCCTTACACGAAATTCCTGAACGAACAAGATGTTGAAGCTTATAAAATTAATAATGCCGGCGAATATTCCGGCATTGGCTCTTTGGTTCGTTCTTATGATGATAAGTTGCTTATTGTAGAGCCTTATAAGGATTATCCTGCAGACAAGGCGGGCTTAAAAGCTGGGGACGAAATCATCAAAATTGGAGGTATTGAGGTTTCTGATTTTAAAGACAACGCAAGTGAATTACTAAAAGGAGCCAATAATTCTAAGGTGGAGGTAAGTTATAAAAGGCAAGGTAAGACGTATACCACCACCGTAGAAAGAGAAGGAATTGAAATTGATGCGGTTCCTTACTACAAAATGCTCAATGAGGATACGGGTTATATTGTTTTGTCTCGTTTTAACTCAAAAGCCTCGGGACAAACTAAGTCGGCCTTAATTGATTTAAAAGGAAAAGGAGCCACAAAAATCATCCTGGATCTTAGAGGAAACCCCGGAGGGCTTTTGTCAGAAGCAATCAACGTTACAAATCTATTTGTTCCTAAAAATGAACTCATAGTCACAACAAAGTCAAAAGTCAAAAAGTTCAACAACGAATACCGTACTAAAAACAAGGCTGTTGATGAAAATATACCGCTTGTTATTTTGGTCAATGGAAGTAGTGCTTCCGCCAGTGAAATAGTTTCTGGGAGTCTTCAGGACCTGGACAGGGCTGTAGTAGTTGGGGCCAGGAGTTTTGGCAAGGGGCTTGTTCAAAGACCTCTTAAATTAACCTATGGGACACAATTGAAGGTTACCATTTCTCGATATTATACACCTTCCGGAAGGTGTATACAATCCCTGGACTATTGGAACAGAGATGAATTTGGGAACGCAGTTAAAAATTCTACCTTTAAAGAATATACGACCAGAAATGGAAGGAAAGTAGAAGATGGTGGTGGCGTAATGCCGGATATTGTTATTGAAACTCAAAAAACTACCGATCTTACAAAAGCTTTAAAAAGCGATCATCTCATCTTTGATTTTGCTACAAAATACTATTACGCAAATGAGGTGGGAAATACTGAAACTTTTGTTTTTGAAAAGTCCGACTATGATGCCTTTAAAAAATTTGTCTCCGAAAGCGACTTTGCTTTTGAAACAGCTACTGAAAAAGCCCTAAAGGATGCTATTTCAGGGAAAGACAAAGCCCTAAATAGTCCAGAAATAATGAATAGCTATAACAGTCTTCTCGTGGAACTTAATAAAGAAAAGATAAAGGCGCTGGATACTTATCAGAAAGAAATACAGACAAATCTAGAAGATGAAATTATTAAAAGATATTTCTATAGAGAGGGACTTTATGACTATTATCTAAAGAACGATGAGGCCATATTAACTTCTTCCGCTCTAATGAACGATGCTAGTAAATACGAGTCCATATTAAACTAAATTTTTAATTTTAGATTACTTTTCAGAAGCACATCTACTTTTTATTATTTCCATTTTTCCTATCTTACCAAGGTGTTATTACTCTTAACAATCTTATTCTTTAAGAATATAAGAACATTATAAACCATTAAATAGGAATCATTTATGAAATTAATACGCTTTGGTGAAAAGGGAGCAGAAAAGCCTGGGGTTATCTACCAAGGTAAAAGACTTGACTGCTCCGGTAAGTTTAAAGACTGGGATCGTGCATTTTTTAATAGCAATGGGCTTGATGCGCTTCAGGAGTTTCTTAAAAAAGAAGCCACTGGCCTTCCACAGCTTGCAGAAGATGTCAGACACGCCTCTTGTATAGCAAGACCGGGAATGATTATGTGCATCGGTCTAAATTACTCTGAACATGCGGCAGAATCTAATATGGAAATCCCTGAAGAACCCATAATTTTCGGAAAAGCCTCCAATACCTTAAATGGTCCTTATGATAATGTAGCCATCCCTTTGGGTGCAGACAAAACTGATTATGAAGTAGAGTTGGGGGTGGTTTTAAAAAAGGATGTATATGGTTTAAAAGATGAACAAGAAGCAAAAGACGCTATTGCAGGATACTGTATTGTAAATGATCTTTCCGAACGAACTTTTCAGCTAGAAAGAGGAGGCCAATGGATTAAGGGAAAATCATGTCCCGGGTTTAGCCCGGTTGGACCCTTTTTAGCCACCCCCGATGAATTAGGTGATTTAGACAATCTTAAAATGACCTTGACGGTAAATGGCGGAATAAGACAAAATGGAAATACTTCTTTCATGGTTTTCAGGCCCGCATTTCTAGTATATTATCTTTCTCAATTTATGCTTTTGGAGGCCGGAGATTTAATCTCTACAGGAACTCCTTCTGGGGTTGCATTAGGCATGGATCCCCCTCTTTATCTTAAAAAAGGTGACCTTGTTGAATTAAGTATCGACGGTCTGGGTACTCAGAAGCAGCATATGATATGATAGCCCTGGTATAATGAATAAGGCTTCCTTAATATATAATGCAAAAGCCACCCTGGGAGAGGGGCCCTTTTGGGATCTGAAATCCGGGAGTCTTTATTGGGTAGATATTGAAGCATGTCGTCTTCACATACATGGGGCGGAGCAAAATAGCAATCAATTTTGGCAATTTGATGAAATGATTGGTGCTGCCGTTCCTATGGAAAATGATAAAATTTTACTGGCCTTGGAAAAAGGATTAGCTGTCTTTGATCCCAATACAAAAGATTTAGAAAAGTTAGGTGTACTTGAAAACTCTGATCATAACTTGCGTTTTAATGATGGAAAATGTGACTTAAATGGTCACTTTTGGATTGGTACTATGCACAAAGAATTAGCGTCAAACTATGGTAGTTTATACAAAGTAAATAATGCTTTGGAAGTTAGTTTGGAAATACCGGGGACTACGATTTCTAATGGGATGGCCTGGTCCTCTGATAATAAACAGTTTTACTATATAGACACCAGCATGTATGAGGTATGGGTTTATGATTTTGATAAATTCTCCTCAACCATCACCAATAAAAGAGTCTGTTTTTCTATTCCTAAGAATTATGGGGGAGCTGATGGAATGTGCATTGATAGAGAGGGTTTTTTATGGATTGCCCATTGGGGAGACCATTGTGTAAGGCGATGGGATCCAAGTTCAGGCAAAGAAGCTGAAAAAATAACGGTTAATGCCCCACACGTAACCTCTTGTTGCTTTGGTGGGCCAGAGCTGGACACGCTTTATATAACCACCGCAAGAAGCGGCCTAAACTCTAATATGCTTAATAAATACCCTGAAAGTGGCGGTTTGTTTAGCTATAAAACAAATGTTAAGGGTTTTGCTCCAAAAATTTTTAAAAGAGATTAATGATGTTAAGTGGTATAAAAGATAAGGTCGCTATTGTCACTGGTGCGGGGACCGGAATTGGTTTTTCGATAGCCAAATTGCTGCTTCAAAATGAAGCCAAAGTGGTTATCAACGAAATTGATGAAAAGGTAATGGAGTCTTCCTTCCAAGAATTATCCGCGGAATTTCCTGGCCGTTGTATCCTACATCTTGGAGATGCAGGTGATATTGCGGTGATAAACGAGCTAATTTCCACCACCATAGAACATTTTGGGTCAATTGATTTTGTTATTCCCAATGCAGGAATAACCCTTTTTGGAGATTTTTTTAAATTTCAACCTGAGGACTTTCAAAAAGTAATTCAACTAAATTTACAGGGGGCTTTCTTTTTGGTTCAAAAAGCCTCTGAAATTATGATCAGACAAGCTAAAGGGGGCCGTGTTGTATTGATGTCCTCTATTACCGGCATTAAAGGATATCCTGATTTAACTTGTTATTCTATGACCAAAGCAGCATTGAGAATGATGACGAAAAGCCTTGTCTTAGTTTTAGGGCCTCATGATATTACCATTAACTGTATTGCTCCGGGCGCTACGCTTACGGAAAGAACTAAAAATGAAGAACCTGATTATGCCGGTACCTGGGCTAAACTTATCCCTGTAGGTAAAGTGGGCACTCCTGAAGACATGGCCCAAACCTGTCTCTTTCTGCTTTCTAAAGAAGCCGCTCATATTAACGGGCAAACATTGGTTGTGGATGGCGGCTGGACAGCTATAGGCAGGTATCCCAATGACTTAGATTCTTAATTTAACATTAGCCCAAATATCTTAAGGCGCTTTTATTCTTATAACCTATTTTTACAATCTTTAAAATAAAATACAATGAGTAACTCTTATAATAAGTGGTTTCACCCTTACAAGCCTGCTAAGGCTTATCAAAAAAAAGTAGCCTACTTCAGTATGGAATTTGGCATCGACCAAGGACTTAAAATATATTCAGGAGGCTTAGGTTTTTTAGCTGGATCGCATATGCGTTCCGCCTTTGAGCTAAAGCAAAATATGATAGGTATTGGGATGCTGTGGAAATTTGGTTACTATGATCAAGGGAGGAACTCTGATCAAACGCTTCGAACCAATTTTCTTGAAAAGAACTATTCTTTTCTTGAAGATTCTGGCTTAGAGGTGGAGGTTACCATTAACGAAAATCATGCTGTCAAAGTTCGGGCTATGGTGTTAAAGCCGGAAATATTTGGTACCGTTCCTCTTTATCTGCTTACGACAGATGTGGAAGGGAATGATTTTTTATCACGAACTATTACAGATCACCTTTATGATAATAACTCATTTACAAGAATTTCTCAGAACATTGTTCTTGGAATTGGCGGAGCTAAAATCGTTCAGGCCTTAGGAGGCGCAGACATTTATCATTTAAATGAAGGACATGCCCTTCCCGCTTTATACTATTTGCGAAATATTGGAATAACCAAAGATAAGTTTCGGTTTACCACCCATACTCCAGAAAAAGCAGGGAATACAGAACGCGAAGGCAATCTGTTAAACAAAAGTGGTTTTTTTGGTCGTATACTGCCTGAAGAGGAGCTTCATAAAGAGGTTGTAGGTTATGGCGTTTTAAACTATACCGTATCTGCTCTAAGACTGTCTAAAAGATCAAACGCCGTTTCAAAACTTCACGCCAAGGTAGCTCAGGGCATGTGGAAAGATTTTGATGGAATAAGTGATATTATTCCGATTACCAATTCTCAAAACCAAGCCTTTTGGCAGGACAAGCCTCTTAAAGCGGCTTGGGAGAAGCACAACAAAAAAAGTTTTATTGCTCGTAAGAAATTGCTTAAGTCCCAGCTTTTTGAGCAAGTCTTAGACCAAACGGGTAAAATCTTTAATCCTGATGTTATTACCATTGTCTGGGCCAGAAGGTTTGCTCAATATAAAAGAGCTGATTTGATTCTAAGAGACCTGGAGCGGTTTGAGCGTTTAGCTTCTTCAACCAAATATCCCATACAATTGATTTGGGCAGGAAAACCTTATCCAAAAGACGCTTATGCTGTTGACTTGTTTAATCATTTGGTGAGGTACTCCAAAGACAAAAAGAATATTGCCATTCTAACGGGCTACGAGATAGCTTTGTCTAAAAAATTGAAAACAGGGTCAGATATCTGGTTGAATACCCCACGGATTACCCGCGAGGCATCGGGCACTAGTGGTATGACGGCTGCCATGAATGGTTCCTTAAATTTGAGTATTAATGATGGCTGGATCCCGGAATTTGCTGTAAATGGTAAAAACGGATTTATTTTACCTGAGGCCAATCCTGAATCCTCCGAATGGGATCAAGATAATTTTGACAGTAACAATCTTTATGACGTTCTGGAAAATAAGGTTCTCCCTATGTATTATGAGCAAGAAGAAAAATGGATGGAGATGGTTTTTAAAGGAATAGAGGGTGTAATACCCAAGTTTTCAAGTAAAAGAATGGCCAAAGAGTATTATACTAAATTATACAAATAACCTACAGGACTAATTGATTGTTTTTTGGGCTTATGGACACAGCAATAAAATCTATTCTGGAGAATGATCTTAATACGTCCATAAAAAAAGTAACGTCGCTTAGCGGAGGTGACATATCCAAAGCTTATTTGCTTAGCACGGCAGGTGGAAGGTTGTTTTGTAAAACAAACTCTTCTTCTGAAGCAAAGGCAATATTTCTGGCCGAAAAAGAAGGCTTAGAATTAATCTCTGCTACAAAAACTATTAAAACCCCGGAAGTTTACTCCATAAATAATCTTAATGCCGGAGCCTATATTCTTATGGAGTATATTGAAGGAAGATCTCCACAAAAAGAAGATTGGATAGCTTTTGGAAATCAGCTTAAAGATTTACACAACACTACTTCCGGCTACTTCGGCTTAAACAAAGCTAACTTTATTGGAAGTTTGCTTCAAACTAACGATCAGCATAAAAACTGGTCTTCTTTTTATAGACAGCAACGCCTTATGCCCCAATTGCGCTTAGCCCTGGATGAGGGAAGGTTGACTTCTTCGGAAATTCCTTCAGCCTCTAATGTAGAAAATGCTTTGTCAAAACATCTGGGACCAAAATCAGCAAGTTTACTTCATGGAGATTTATGGTCGGGAAACTTTTTAATAGATAAAAATGGAACCCCTTTTTTAATTGATCCCTCTGTTTACTACGGTGATCCGTTGGTGGATTTGGCAATGACCAAATTATTTGGCAGATTCAGTCCTGATTTCTACCAAGCCTATCATCAAACCACTTCTACGGTAAAAACAAATTTAGCTTCAGAAGAAATCTACCAGTTATACTACCTTTTGGTACATCTCAATCTTTTTGGAGCTTCGTACTACCCTTCTGTAATACATCTTCTTAAAAAATACTTTCGTTAGATAGTGCAAATAATTGAGTAAATCTTTTAGGATAAACCCATAAAGGTTTTTTACTTTTAAGTTCCTTTAAATTGTGTGCGATGAGGTTGAACTGTTCTTTACTCCTGCTAATACTTCTTTCGCTATGTTGTACTATTTCCTGTAACTCAAAAAAGGGGGCTGAAGAGAAATCAAAACAATACACAACCTGGACTTCTTATCTGGGAGGGCCAGACAGAAATCATTATTCAGAATTATCTCAAATAACCAAAGAAAATATAGCTAAGCTTAAAGTTGCCTGGGAATACAATGCCCCGGACTTCGGTCAGATGCAAATGAATCCAATAGTTGTAGATAGTATACTTTACGGGGTTACTGCTGCTTTAAGGGTTTTTGCTTTGAACGCCAAAACAGGTGAAGAAATTTGGCGCTATGGAGACTCTTTAAAAGCTTGGCATTCTACAAGCAGGGGAGTATCCTATTGGGAAGGAGGAAATGACCGGCGAATTCTATTTACCAGGGGGAGTGAATTAATTGCTTTGGACGCCTTAACGGGCTTACCAAAATTGGACTTTGGAGACAATGGAGTCGTGGATCTTCATTTAGGCATGCCTACGTCAGCAAAAGATAAGTTTGTTATTTCAAATACTCCCGGAACAGTCTTTAAAGACTTAATTGTGATGCCTCTTCGTGTCTCAGAAGGAGTTGCCGCTGCCCCGGGAAATATAATGGCTTTCAGCATAAGGTCAGGAAAACTTGCCTGGGTCTTTGAAACGATCCCCTCAAAGAATATGCCCGGGGGAGATACCTGGCTCGGTGATAAAGCCAGGGTTGGGGGTGCCAACAATTGGGCTGGGATGGCGGTAGATGAAAAGAAGGAAATAATTTATGTGCCTACAGGTTCTGCTGCCCCGGATTTTTATGGTGGTGATAGAATTGGAAGCAATTTATATGCTAACTGTTTACTTGCCCTAAATGCAAATACCGGTGAACTTTTATGGCATTTTCAATTTACGCATCATGATCTTTGGGATAGAGACCCCCCTGCCCCACCAAACCTTATTACCATAACAAGAGGATCAGAAAAAATACCAGCAGTGGCACAGGTTACCAAACAGGGTTATGTTTACGTTTTTAATAGGGAGACTGGGGAGCCTTTATTCGATATAAAAGAAATTCCCGTGCCTTCCTCTTCACTTGATGGAGAGGTGGCTTGGAAAACGCAACCTTTCCCTGTTTTACCAAAGCCTTTTGCAAGGCAATCAACAGAATTAAAGGAAACGGACCTCAACCCCTACGCAGATAATAAAGATTCACTATTGGTTTTGTTTCATAAGCTGGATAAAAGGATCTATTCTCCTCCTAGCATAGAACCCGTATTGCTCCTTCCCGGATATGACGGTGCTGCTGAATGGGGCGGTGCTTCAGCCGATCCTGAAAAAGGCATACTCTATGTCAATTCAAATGAAATGCCTTGGATCATGCAAATGGAGAAAAGTAGCGCCCTCTCCTCCGAAGCTACTTTAGGGGAAAAACTATACCTAAACTACTGTGCGGCCTGTCATCAAAAAGACAGGTCCGGAATAACACAAAGCGGATTCCCTTCCTTGCTGGATATTGATAATACGATGACCGAAGAAGAAATTATGAATATAATCACCCATGGAAAAGGTATGATGACAGGTTTTCCGCAGCTTACCAAAGAAGAGAAAAAGGGCCTGTTAGATTTTTTAGTGCAGAATGAAGAGGTAAAAAAAGAAGTCAATACCTCAGATGATCCTGTGGCGTTGCCTTATAATCATATGGGTTATAATAAGTTCTTAGCCGGCAATGGGCAGGCTGCTATTTCTCCACCCTGGGGCAGCTTACATGCCATTGATTTAAATTCAGGCAACTATCTCTGGTCCGTTCCTTTTGGAGATACCCCGGAATTAAAGGCAAAAGGACTGCCTCCTACCGGTACCGAAAATTATGGCGGGGCCGTAGTCACAGAAAATGGACTGCTATTTATTGGTGCTACCAAAGATGGATATTTTAGGGTATTCGATAAGAACAATGGAGATCTTCTATGGGAATTTAAGCTTCCTGCTGCCGCCTTTGCTACCCCGGCAATGTATGAAATAGATGGAACGCAGTACATAGCAATAGCTTGTGGGGGAGAAAAATTAGGAACTGAAAAAGGAAATAAAATTATTGCTTTCTCCTTGGAATAAAACGTGTGCTCAAATAAATTAAAAGCATGCTATTTTTAGTGGGATCAAATTTATTTTAAAACAATAAAAGAATACTTAAAATGGATGTTATTAGAATTCTGGTGGTTGGTTGTGGAAATATGGGTACAAGTCATGCAAGGGCTTATCATAAACTTGATGGGTTTGAAATTGTAGGTTTAGTGAGTCGAAAACCAGAAAGTAGAGAAAAGCTCTCCAAGGAGTTGGGCGGACTACCTACTTATTCAGATTTTACGGAAGCTCTTCAAATCACTAAGCCAGATGCCGTTGCCATTTCAACCTATCCTGATACACATGCAAATTATATCAGACTAAGTCTTGAGGCGAATGCCCATGTTTTTGTAGAAAAACCTTTAGCAACTTCAGTAGAAGAAGCCGAACAATTGGTTGCTTTGGCTTCCGAAAGAAACAAAAAACTTGTGGTAGGTTATATCCTTAGAGTACATCCCGCTTGGACCAAGTTTGTTGAAATTGCACGCCAACTTGGGAAGCCTTTGGTTATGAGAATGAATTTAAACCAACAAAGCTCAGGAAGCCAATGGTATACCCATAAACAATTAATGGAGTCTATGTCCCCAATTGTAGATTGTGGGGTTCATTATGTAGATATTATGTGTCTAATGACTGAGGCAAAACCTGTAAGTGTTAGCGCAATCGGCGCAAGACTAACCAATGAAATCCCGGATGGCATGTATAATTATGGACAACTTCAAGTTCGATTTGATGACGGCTCTGTTGGGTGGTATGAGGCGGGATGGGGCCCGATGATGAGTGAAACTGCCTTTTTTGTTAAAGATGTAATTGGTCCAAAAGGTTGTGTATCTATCAGGGATGAAGATAAATCTAATTCTAGTGAAGTAGACGGTCATACAAAAACAGGCGGATTGCTTTTACACCAAAGCAAACTAGATAAGGACGGTGTTTTTACAGAAAAAGATAAAATAATTAGCACGGAAGATGAACCGGATCACGACACTTTGTGTGAGTTAGAACAAAAGTTCTTTCTAAATGCTATTGCTAAAAATAAAGACCTGACTGAGCATCTCAAGGATGCCGTAAACAGTCTAAAAATAGTCCTCGCTGCAGATGAGTCGTTTAAAACGAACAAAACTATTGTTCTTTAAATCTTATATAGGAAAAATTAATCCTCTTCTTTTCTAATCATTAGGATATGAGGGATTCCATCTTCTTGGTAGGTTTCTCCAAGTTGGACAAACCCCAGGTCGTTATAGAATTTTTTTAAGTAAAGCTGTGCTGAAACTTTAATCGTGGTTTCTTTGAATATATCTTTTATTCCCTGAATAGAGGCTCGCATTAATTCTTCGCCATAGCCGTGTTTCCTGTAGTCTTTTCTCACAACCACCCTGCCAATACTGGCACAATCCATATAATCATGTGCTTTAAATAGTCGAGTATAGGCAATAATAGTGTTATTCTTATAAGCTAATAAATGCATTGCTTTTTCATCCTTATCATCTATATCCTGATAAACACAATTTTGCTCAACAATAAAAACTTCGGCTCTTAATTGAAGAATTTTGTATAATTCTTTCTTTGTTAGGTCTGAAAATGATACAATCTTAATGGTCATAAACTAGTCTTGAACAATTATCTTTTTATTATCGCATTTACCGAACTCCGGTTGTATATTAACATGATTAATTCCAAAATTATGATAAACCACTTCCTCTATTTCAACTAAAATCTGATCGAATTCTGACAATTTAATATCTTCTTTAAAATCAATATGAGCTTCTAAATGGATTTCCTGTTCATTTAATTGCCAAATATGCACATGATGAACATTCTTAATAGCTCCTATCTTACATAAAATGTTCACTATTTCTTTTATTTCAATAGTATTTGGAGTAAACAACATAAGGACTCTCGTAGAATTCTTTAAAAGAGCTGCGCCCATATAAATAAGGTAGAAAGCAATCAATATAGTTAATAGTGGATCTACCCAAAACAAAGAAAAATACTTCATAAAAAGACCTCCTATTAATACAGCAACAGAGGCCATCATATCTGTAAATAAGTGTAAATAAGCAGATCTCATGTTCATATTACCATGGGCTCCTTTTCTCAATAATAAAACACTAAAACCATTTACAAGAATTCCTAACAGGGCCATCCATATAACAATCCCGGACTTAATTGGAATAGGATTAATAAACCGTTGTATAGCTTCAAAGATTAATATTACAGCAACTATTATTAAAGTGGAGGAATTTACAAAAGCCGCTATGATCTCAGCCCGTTTATAACCAAATGTTTTATTTGAGGTAGCCTTCTTTTTAGATAATAAAGTTGCTATATAACTTATAATTAATGATAAAACATCACTAAAATTATGCAAGGCGTCTGATAAAAGAGAAAGGCTGCCAGATATTATCCCACCAACTACTTGAGCTAGTGTTATTATAATATTAAGTAAAATGGAAATAAATAAGTTTCTTCCCTTTAAGTCAGTATGTGTATGTGAAGAGTGGGAGTGATTATGACCCATAGAAGAATTTAATTACAAGAAATTTTTTCAATTCTTCTTTCGTGCCTGCCTCCTTCAAATTTAGTATTCAAAAATGTCTTTACCATGTCCAACGCCTGATTCAAAGAAATAAAGCGAGCAGGCAAGCTTAAAATATTAGCATCATTATGCTCCCGTGCTAATTCAACAATTTCTCTATTCCAGCATAAGGCAGCTCTAACACCCTGGTGTTTGTTTGCAGTCATACTAGCACCATTACCACTGCCACAAATAATAATACCTAAAGTTGCTTTCTCACTTTCTACATCTTCTGCAACCGGATGAACGAAATCGGGATAATCAACACTGTCGCTTCCATCGGTTCCGTGATTTATAACATCAATATTTAATGATTTTAACAAGCCTACAATAGCTAATTTATATTCGGTTCCTGCGTGATCATTACCTATAGATATCTTCATTTTACTATTCTTTAAAAGATTTAACAAAGTTACTAATCCGTTTGAAATTCCAGCTCATTAAATCTATGAACATTCAAATTTCTAAAAATATATAAAAACTTGACTATTAGATCTTTATTTATATTGCATTTTGTTAATAAGAGTGTAAAACATTTAATTCTTTAGTTGTTTAAAATCAATTCTAAATATCAATACAAAAACATTCTATACGCTGAAACTTTTATTATAAGTAATTAGTAAAAAGATATTATACTATCTATAATAGTACTTAACACCTATTGAGACAAAAACTTATCAAGATTATTTGTTTATAATAGTTATCATTAATCGTGTATAAATATCTTAGGTTATTGACTATTAGGGGTAAAGAATAAAATATTTAGTTAATAAAGCTTTTTTTATGTTTATAGCAATTTTGAATAACATTTTTTATCATCACTATTAACAAGCTATAATAAGCATCATATTTAATTTAATTATTTATAAAAAAAGAATATTATATATGTATAAGGTTAATAACTATATTAACATGTAGTTATTTTAAAATAAGAGTACGTTAAAGGAGTCTCTGAATTTTAATTCGTACTTTTCAAAATAAATTAATTAATTAATGACGAAGAAAAAGAAGCGTGCCAAGGGGCATAAAAAAAATGAGATTACAAAAGGAATATTTACAATACTAGAAAAGGATCCTACAAGAACCTTCAATTATAAACAAATAGCAGCAAAATTAGATTTAAATGATACAGAGAGTAGGAATTTACTTATTAGACGGCTAGGAGAATTAAATAATGAACAAAGAATTAAAGAAGAAAAGAGAGGAAGTTACAAAGCATTAGAAAAAAGAAAAACTTTAGAAGGCAAGATTGATATAACCGCAAGAGGTAATGCATATGTTGTTGTTGAGGAATTAGAAGATGATATTTTTGTCCCATACAACCGCTTAAATAAAGCCTTTCATGGGGATATTGTTGAAATTTATGTCTATTCAAAAAAAGGAAAATCTAAACTTGAAGGCGAGATTACTAAAGTTTTAGAAAGAAAGAAGAAATCTTTTGTTGGAATAGTAGATTTACAAAAAAAGTTTGCCTTTGTAAAGCCTACAGATATTAGGATGTATAAAGACATCTTTGTTCCCTTAGATAAAGTTGGAAAAGCCAATAACGGAGATAAGGTTTTAGTAGAGATAACAGAATGGCCAGACAATGCCGATTCGCCTTTTGGAAAAATAATTGAAGTTTTAGGTAAACCCGGAGAGCATCAAACAGAAATTCATGCGATTTTAGCTGAATATGGCTTACCCTATCAATTTCCGGAGGAAGTAGAAAACTTTGCTAATAAAATTGATACTTCAATAAAACCGGAAGAGATTTTAAAAAGAAGGGATTTAAGAAATACCCTTACTTTTACTATAGATCCAAAGGATGCCAAGGATTTTGATGATGCTTTGTCCTTTGAGCCTTTGGAAAATGGCAATTATTCTATTGGTATCCATATAGCAGATGTTTCTCATTATGTTAAACCTGGCACTATTTTAGAAGAAGAGGCTTATGAAAGAGCTACCTCTGTCTACTTAGTGGATAGAGTGGTACCAATGTTGCCAGAAATATTATCTAATAATGCCTGTTCTTTAAGACCTCATGAAGACAAGTATACGTTTTCTGCGATTTTTGAATTGAATGAATCAGGGATGGTTAAGAAAGAATGGTATGGGCGTACTGTTATCAATTCCAATGAGCGCTTTGCTTATGAAGAAGCACAGTATATTATAGAAAATAATGTTGCCAATATACCTAAAGATATTTCAATTCGCGAAAATGCTTACCAGGTAAAAGAAGAGGTTGTTAAAGCTATACATAAGTTAGACCATATGGCAAAACTTATGCGAAAAAAGAGAATGGAGGAAGGGGCTATTTCTTTTGATAAGGTTGAGGTTAAATTTCAGCTGAGTCCCGATAATGAACCAGATGGAGTTTATTTTAAAGAAGCTAAAGATGCCAATAAGTTAATTGAAGAATTTATGCTACTGGCAAATAGAAAAGTAGCTGAATTTATTGGAAAACAAAAACCTGTTAAAACCTTTGTTTATAGAATTCACGATCAGCCTGATGAAGATAAGTTGTTTGCTTTAAACAGTATTATAAAACGATTTGGACATCGTTTAGATCTTAAAGATAGAAAAGCAGTTAATAGTTCTTTGAATAAATTATTAGAGGATGTCAAAGGAAAAAAGGAACAGAATTTAGTTGATACCCTTGCTATAAGAAGTATGAGTAAGGCAGTTTACAGTACTGATAATATTGGACATTATGGATTAGCTTTTGATTATTATACGCATTTTACCTCTCCTATTAGGAGATATCCCGATGTTTTGGTACACAGATTGCTTCAACACTATTTAGATGAAGGCAAGTCTCCGGCTAAAAAGGAATATGATATACTATGTAAGCATTCTTCAGATATGGAAAGTTTAGCATCTAATGCTGAAAGAGATTCTATAAAGTATATGCAAATTAGATTTATGGAAAATCATAATGACAGAGAATTTGTTGGAGTAATTTCAGGGGTTACAGAATGGGGTATCTATGTAGAGATTATTGAAAATAAATGTGAAGGAATGGTGAGGATAAGGGATATAAAAGATGATTATTATACCTTTGATGAAAAGGAGTATGCAATAGTTGGTCAACGCAAGCATAAAAAATACCAACTTGGAGATGAAGTTTTGGTAATGGTAAAAAGTACAGATTTGGTAAAACGTCATCTGGATTTTAGATTATTAGGTAAAGCGCAAAATCTTAATTAGATCACGGTTTTGATTAGGATGAATAAATAAAAAAAAATGAAACAGATTGTTTTCTTTGTTTTTTGTCTTTTTGTAAACTTTAGTAGTTTTTCTCAAGACCAGACACTTACTACAAAGTTATCTGGATTTACTAAAGTGAAGGTTTTTGACGGTATTTCGGTGAATCTTATTAAATCTTCAGAAAATAAGGCTGTTGTTACAGGAGTTAATACTGATAATGTAAAGTTTTTAGTGACAGATGGTGAAATAAAAATAAGAATGGCCGTAACTAAATTATTTAGTGGTTACAGGACTTTTGTTGATTTACACTACATTGAGACTATTGTAGTAATTGATGTTAACGAAGATGCGAGAATTATTTCCAAGGAAACAATAAAACAAGACGTAATTGAATTAAAGGCTCAAGAAGGAGGAGAACTTCAAATTAGTGCAGAAGTAGAACAGATGCTTATAAGATCTGTTTCTGGCGGCGTTATCACTACAGCAGGCAAATCTGACATACAAGATGTCGCTATAAATACAGGGGGCACTTATCAGGGAAAGGATTTCAAGACTAATTTTACTACAGTCAATGTGAATGCGGGTTCAAAGGCAGAAATATATGCTTCTGACTATGTAAAAGCAACCGTAAAAGCCGGAGGTGAAGTCTTGGTTTATGGTGATCCATCAAAAATGGATGAGAAAACTGTTTTTGGCGGTAAGGTAACAAGAATGTAATTTTTGTTTTATAGGTCATGATAGAGGACGTACAAGCAGCGATACCCTTAGGTTTTTTGTTGAGTTTTATGATAGGCCCTGTTTTCTTTGTGCTCTTGGAAACGAGCGCAACAAAAGGTTTTAGGGCTGCTCTTTTTTTTAACCTTGGGGTAATATTAGCTGATATTTTGTTTTTAACAATAGCTTATTTTAGTAGCTATCAGTTATTAGAGAATCTTAGTAATCAACCGGGCTTATATGTTTTTGGCGGGGTAATACTTCTAATTTATGGTTTAACCACCTTTTTTAGCAAAGATTTTATTAGAAGAAAAACTGATATTAAACCCAGAAAAGGTGGGTATATAAGTCTTTTTATCAAGGGTTTTTTATTAAACTTCATTAACATAGGAGTTCTTGTTTTCTGGCTGGGCGTTATTATAATTGTAGGTCCAAGCTTGGATAATAACCCAAACAGGATTATTCTATTCTTTTCAAGTATGTTGGGGGCTTATTTTGTTACAGACCTATTTAAAATATTACTAGCAAAGCAACTGAAGAAGAAGCTTACACCTGAACGAATAACTATAGTAAAAAAGGGGCTTGGTATAGTTTTAATAATATGTGGTGTGGTTCTTATTGTAAAAGGGTTTTTACCTAAGGACCAATTAAACATAGAGAGAGGAATAGAATATATTCGTGATTAATTTATAGGGCAGAATAAGCAGAAGGGAGAATTTTAAATACAAAAAACCCCCCAATTATGAGAGGTTTTAGAGGCATCGAGCGGATTCGAACCGCTGTACAAGCTTTTGCAGAGCTGTGCCTAGCCACTCGGCCACGATGCCTTTTGAAAGGGTCAAAGGTACTATTTTTTCCTACTTAGAAAAACAGTTAAGACCTCTTTTTATTAAGTTCAACAGTTACCATTTCAACATCTCCTCCAATTGGCGGGTTTAGTTTGGAAACTGCTATCGAAATTTTTTTAACAGACGCCAGTTCTTTGAATATTCGATCTATAATTCTATTACCCACATGCTCAAGAAGTTTGGAATTAATTTCCATTTCTTCTTTTACAATATGATTAATATGAACATAATCTACGGTGTCTGAAAGCCTGTCTGAAAGAGTAGCTTTTTTAAGATCTGCGGTAACTTCAATAGAAACTAAATAATCACTTCCTATAAGCCCCTCCTCTTTAAGACACCCATGATTTGCGTAAACCCTAATATTTTGTAATCTTATTTTGCCCAATTTTCTAAAATAAATGCAAACATAAGCTAAAGAAAGGATTTTTTAATAAGTACAACGACAATTACTGATTCCCTGGAACAAGTCCACCCCGATGGTTACTACATGTGTTCCGGTACTAAAACCTAAAATTTCATTAAGAATTATTTGATAAGAATAGCCAAAATAAAAATTACTCTTTTTTAGACCTACCAAAGGGGCAATATAAAGTGGATCTCCAATCTGATCGTTTAAGAAACGATACGTAACCCCCACATAATAATAGTCTTCAAAATCGTACCACCTAAACTTTGCATTTAAATCAGTTACAGACCTTCCGTCACTTTCAAACCACTGGAAGAATATTGAGGGTTCTATTTCAAATTTACTATTCTTGTTTTTACTAAAGCGATAGCCGCTATATAGGTAATAATTTCTTAATTGATTAGGCTCTGAAATAGGGTTAAACTTTGTAAGGTCCTTATCTAGAATATTAGAGGCGTTTAAGCTTAAGTAATATTTGTTTTTTCTATATAAAACCCCAATATCAAAGTTGTGATTCGTGGTAGAACGATCATCCGTTACACTTGGATCAAAGCCGTCAAAATTTTCAATATCAATCCTAAATTGATTAAAATTATATGATAAACCAAATGAAAGAAATTCGTCTTCGTATCTATCTAAAGTAAGGTGATGGGCAAAAGAGAGTCTGGCCCCTCTTTGTTTGGTTTCTCCGTTACTATCGTTATAGAGAACCATCCCAATCCCCGAGCGATTACCAATTCTTCCGTCGGCAGCCAGAGATTGTGTGTCAGGAGCGTCTTCAATACCCACCCATTGGGTAAGACCATTTAGTCTTATTTTAATATGATCTCCAACACCAGCGTATGTTGGAGAGACTATAAATGGGTTGTCTGCCAAATACTGAGATAGCTGGGGAAGCGTAAGCTCTTGTGCGCTTGAGGCAAACACAACTAATAACAGTATTGAGCAAATTAATCTATTGCGCATAATTCTTTTAGGTTAAGTTCTCTATCTATACAAGGTAAAATGACCAACAAATTCTCTATCATCTATTTCACCTTTGAGTTTAATTACGTACCAATAATCTCCTGTTGGAAGATTGTTTCCTTGGTATAATCCGTTCCAACCGGCATCACCATAACCCATCCTATAGACCTCTCTACCATAACGATCAAATACGATGGTTAGTATTTCTGGGAACTGTTCAATGTTGCGTGGCAGCCAGCTATCATTTAGACCATCGCCATCTGGAGTAAAGAAATTGGGAATTTCAATATCAATAAATTCCATAAAAATCTCAGCAGATGTTTCACATCCATTTTGATCAATTACCGTAACTGTATAGGTATCAGTTCTGGTTATATAAAAGGTGTTGTCACTTCCGTTATTTACATCTCCAAAAATGAAGGTATATTCTTCTAATCCTCCAGCAGCAATGGCTGTTATTTCATTTAGATTTTGCTGTTCCAGGGCAATTGTCAGCGGCTCAAAACTTTGAACTTCAAAATCTATGGTTGTAACACATCCATTAGCATGTGAAATAGCCAGATAATGCGTGCCTGGAGCAATATTCGTAAAATCAGGATCCAATACCATATCTGCAGGATCAGTTGAGTCTAAGGAATACATTATTGAACCCAGTACAGATGGATCTTCCATTGTTATTTCCAGGGAATTTTCAAGGAAATTGTCAGTACATTCATAAACGGGCTCCACTATTGCATTAATGTTGACACCGGGCTCTATTTCAGCAATTATATTGGTTTCACAACCCATAGCATCCAGTATAAAGATTACATAAGTCCCGGCAGCTAAGTCATCAAATTGAACCTGATCTTGTACATAATCTGAGGCGCTATTAGAATTAAGAGCGGTGCTATAAGGAGCAGTTCCTCCCGTAATACTTAAGGTAATGGCCCCGTCTTCATTTCCAATACAAACTTCTGGTAAGGCCGTAAAAGTAACATCCAATGGACTAGGCTCTATAATTGTAAATTGAAAGGAAATAAAACAACCGTTCTCATCTTGTGCAATAACGTCGTATACGCCGGGCTCCAAATCTTCAAAAGTGTTTTCTGTGTCAAACTGATTAAGAAAAGGAGTAATAGCATATTGTATGTTTCCTGTTCCTCCGGACACCTCTACGGTAATAGTTCCATCATTTTGGCCCGCACAACTTACATCAGTAAATTCTTCGCGATCTATCTGTAATGGGATTGGCTCAAGTATTATAACTTCTGTTGACACTTCAACACAATCTCCACTAGTTACTCTTGCGTAGTAGCTACCACTAGTAAGCATGTTAAAAGTATCTGATGCTTGAGGTCCTGCAATAAGATTCGTAAGCGCAGCATCTCCAAATAATTCATAACTATAATTTCCAAGGCCACCCAAGGCTTCTACTATTATTGTGGCAGTAGCCTCACCGGTACAATTAATTACGGCGGCGCTATCGTCTATGGTAACAGTTAGCGGGATCAACGGATCTACAGAAACTTGATTTGAAAGTGAAGCTTCACAACCAAATGAATCCCTTACGTAGTATTGATAGACTCCATCACTTACAGTAAAAATATGGGAGTTACCACCAGACATGGGTGAATATGATAAACCGTCCGTACTGTATTCATAAGGAGCAGTTCCACCTGTAGCATTTATTTGCAATTCAGCCTGATCAATACAGGTTAATCCCGATAATTGTATTAGAGAGCTCGAGACATCTGAAGGCTCCGTAATGGTTACTTGCGTGGTTTCTATCCCACAATTCCAATTATCCGAAATAGTAATACTGTATACCCCTGCGCCTAAATTATTGAAGGTAGGGCTTAATTGACCTCCACTACTGAAATCTATGGTAGTTCCCGTAGGATCGTAATAATTTAACTGGAACTGATAAGTGCCTTCACCTCCAGAGGTAGCTGTTGCCGTAACGCTAGCATTCGTGTCTCCATAACAAACCAAAGTGGTAGGAGTAGCGGAAATTCCCGCCGTAATAGGCGTAGGAAGAATAAGCGTTTCTACATCATTTATAGTACAGCCTCCATTATCTGTTATTGCAATTGTATAATTACCAGCAGACAAGTTTGTAAACAAGTGACTATTAACATTGGCTATATTATAAGATTGTGTGGTGGTGGTGTTGAACAGCACAATATCATATGGAGCAAAACCTCCACTAGGATCTATCAAAATCTCACCCTGATCATTAGTACAGGTTACATTAGCCACAGGGTTAACCAAGGCTGTAAGCGGCATATCAGGAGAAATAATAGTAATAATATTTGAATCTTCTATACAAAGAGGATTCCCTGTTTGTGTTACTCTAACAAAATAATTTCCACCAGAAAGCCCAGGTATGCTTAAAGGATTCGTTGTAGTATTTGCAGAAGCAGCAACCCCAGTACTTAATCCTGTTGAAGAATTAAACACCTCATAGTCGTATGCTCCTGAATATCCTGAAATATTTATTTCTAGGGCACCATTGGTATCTCCAAAACAAGTTACCGGCGTAATTGCTGTAGCAACTACCTCAATAAGATCGTAAGGAGCAATAAGATATGGTGTAGTATCTACATAACATCCGGTTACATTGTCTGTCACTCGAAAAGTATAAGATCCAACAGCAGATAAATTAAATCCTGTTGTTGTGTTTAGGGGCGTAATTATTTCTGTGCCATTCGGATTACCGATTGGGAGTAGTTCATACGTATAGGCATTTGCAGGGTTTCCATCATCAGTTACTGTAAGCAACACTTCTTCCGGATTGGCACAACTGATAGAATTTATCGTAGATACATCTACTGTAAAAGTATTTATAGGGGCAATAGGAACAACCACTGTTTCTGGGCACCCATTAGCATCCCTTACATAAACGTCTATATTTTGAGTTGCTCCAGTATCAACCACTTCAAAAGTATTAGAACTTTGGAAATTGATATTGTCTATACTATATAGATATGGGGCCGTACCCGTACCCGGAGAAACACTGATGTTTATGGTTGATGTACTAACCGTATTGCTCGGATTACAGCTAAAAGGAGTTGCTGTTGCTGAAATTGCGAGCGCCAATGGCTCATCTACTACCACAACTTCTCTAATAGGACAACCTCTGTTAGAAACAGCTTCTACCTCATAAGTGGCAGCGCTAAGACCGGTAAAAAGAGAACTTGCTTGAGGCCCAGTAATAAGACCTCCAAGATTATCATATAGATTGTACTGATAAATAGGATTATCATTAACACCAATAGCAGCGGCAGCAAGTCTGACATCAATACTACCATCACTTAAACCAAAACACGAGACATCTACCACAACATGAGGGTCAAAAACTACTGGTGATGGAGCAATCAACTCGGCTGTAATATTTTTAGTACAGACCGGGTTCGTTGTGTCTAAATCAGTTACTTCAAAAGAATATACTCCAGGAAGGTTTAATCCTGTGAAGACACCCGTGGTATTGTTATTTGTAGTAAGATCAGGATAAGTGACTACATAATTTAGATTAGCTGACCCACCACTAACCGAGATGGTAATTTCTCCATCCGGAGTTAGGGTACAATCTATAGGCTTTACGATGGTGCTAACCAAGTTCATTTCTTCATAAAGTTCCTCGGGACCAATAGTAGCTGTACAAGCCCACTGATCGGTTATTTGAACTTCATAAGAACCTGCTCCAAGACCAGTAAAGATTGGCGAGGTCTGAGGAGAACCAAAGGGGGCAGCATCTTTAATTAATTGATAAAGATAATTTGAATTTTGTCCGCCCGCAGTACCTACCACTTCAATTTCACCTTCAAGATTGGTACAGTTTTCCTGATTTACTTGCAAGGTGGCCGTGATAGGAGCCGGATCGGCTAATACAATACCATTTTGAACTAGCTGCTCACAACCATTTTGGTCAATTACCCAAGCTTCGTATGTACCGACACCAAGGTTTTCAAATCTTGGAGAGAGGTTATAATCTCCAGGGCCAGTTGGACTAATAGTTCCCACATAATAGGAATATCCACCCCATCCACCAAGGACATCAATTACATTAATAACACCGTCAAGACCGTTACAAGTAATATCTTCAATACTTACATTTCCTGTGATTGCGGTATTAGGCCCGCTAATAGTAAAGGCTTCTATGTTTACACAAGCAGGATTATTGGTTTGACTTATCTCTACATAGTAGTTTCCTGCAGGCAGATTTACAACGGCGGTAGGCCCATTTGTAGCTTCTGTTCCATTTATTACAGAAAGATCATCGGCTAAATTAACGGGGGTTCCGTTAGTATCCCAAACCTCCCAGTCAAATCCACCGGGATAAGTGGCATCTACTAGTTCAAAAGTTACTTCTCCAGTAGCCGTTCCAAAACAAATGACATCTTGTAGTTTATTTACAACAATACTGAAAGTATCCGGGTCTTCTAAAGTCTCCGTAGCTGTTATGATACAACCCGTATCCAAATGTCGAACCATAAAATTATAAGTACCGATATCCAAGCCGGAGAATACATTAGACAGCTGATAGGTTGCGCCATTGTCAATACTGTATTCAAATCTTGTTGGATCACTATTAACAGAGGTTGCCGTTATGGTTATTTCTCCATCTAATCCAGGATTACAGCTAATTGGGTTTGTTATGGCCGCAGTCGCAGTTTGAAGCTCATCATATGGGAGGATCACGGCTGTTGTAGAACCTAGACAGCCATTGCTATCATAGACATTAATAATATAACTACCACCAGCAATATTTGTTTCAATATATGTTGTGTTAGACCCTGTTTGTACAGTTACATCATCTCCAGGTGCTGCTGTGCCTTGATCATTTATAAATTCATAGGTGACATAAGCTCCACTTCCCCCACTAATTAGGGTGTTATCTATGGTAATGCTCGCACTATTTACGTTATTTCCGGAAACACATCCAAATTCCACAATAGTAGCTAATGGCAGAGCGATAACCGCAGGCTCATTTATAATAATTCCCGGAATATCAAGAGTACATCCATTGGTGCCTGTGGCAGTAATGGTATAAGTGTCCGGAGGTAAGTTTTCAAAAGTATTGGTTACCGCATTAAAAGTACCAGCAACTGGTGCTATTGTATAAAATAATGGGGTTATGCCATTATCCGTTTGCGTTAGGGTAATAGAACCATCATTGGCACCATTACAACTAATATCAAAATGGCTTTCCGTAAATATTGGGGCAATACTAACAGGAACATCAACCGTAAACACTCTGCTACAATTAGGCACTGCGGTGTTATTATCATAAACCGTTATAGTGTAAGTTCCCGGAAGACTTGCTAAGCTCCACACAAAAGGATTTGTACTCAAGGAGGTTCTGGCCTCGTTAACTGGTCCAGAGATCTCATAATCGTAGTCATTAGACCCTGAAGTCACTTCAATTGTAAATTCTGCATCAGGTGTAATTGTACAATCAATTAGCTTTGTTAGACTAACATTGGCTTCAAGCACAGGATAAACCTCAATAGTTCCTGTATCAGAGCATCCGTTACTATCAATAATGGCGACATTATAGGTTCCTGGAGCTACATTAGTAAATAGACCGGCATTGTCCTCATAATTTAAACCGCCGTCAATAGAGTACAATATCTGTGCTGCAGTACTGCTTGCCGTTACAGTTAAAGAAGGATCTGGAGAACAGTTATCAACTACCATAGAGTCTATCGTAGGATTTGGAGCTAGTAAAAGATTAATTGGCCCAAGGTCTGTAAAACATCCATATTGATCTTCAATAGTTACATTATAATTTCCTGCCGGAGAATTTGCAGCTATTTCTATAGGATTATCTGTAGTATTGCTAATGGTTGTAAATGGCGCAGGCCCGGTAACGGTATAAGTGTAGCTACCGCCTCCTCCAAGTATATTATCAATCAAAATAATTCCGGGCGTAGCACAAGAAATATCCTGTATTTTGCTCAGGGATGCGGTAATGGCATCCAACTCTTCAATAAGAATATTTTCACTTCCAGAAATACAATTGTCAACACCACCGGCATCTACCTCTGTGACCACAATATAGTATTCTGCCGGAGCCAGACCACTAACGGTTATTGTCGGACTATAAGGAATGTTTCCTCCGCTTGATTGAACTAGGGCGCCACTGGCAACATCATAAAACTCCCATCTCATGGAAGGCTCTATATTGGCATCTGTATCTGTTAGAGTATAAGTTATTTCTGCATCATTGGCTCCAAAACAGGAAGGCTCATATGTTGATGTGATTTCTATAGGGTTTGTAGTAATATCAGCTACATTAACAGTACTCTGTCTTATACAACCAGAAGAATCTCGAACATAAAAAACATAAGTTCTACCAGGAATTAGGGCAGTCCATGTATGACTTAAAGGAACTGGAGCTGTCCAGACGGCAGTAAGAGGATCAAAGGTAGAAGGGTCATCAGTATAGGTATATTCGTAAGGAGCTATACCTGCAGTACCCTGTACTGTCACCTGTAACTCATTACAATTTACTATAGCCGTAAAAATCGTAATATCAAGATCATCAAGGGGATAAGGAATTATATATCTTGGCAAATCGGTCTGACAAATGGTATTTCCAAGACCATCTACTGTTCTCATAGAAGGAAAAACACTAGTGCCGGAGAAATAGCCGGTAAGAACGTCACTAGTTCCGGGAACACTATTGTCTCCGGTCCAAGTAGCACCACCATCTGCACTAAATTCAATGGTCCCCAAAGTTGCAGGATAGCTGTCAAACCTAAAACCATAATCACTTGCAACAAGACTTCCACAGGTAGCAGGCAGAACTCCAACGATGTCTGCGGTTAATTCATCCGGATTATTTATGGTGATCGGAGTGTCAGTAACAACGCAACCAAATACATCAGTTATGTTAATAGTATAATCACCAGGCAAAAGGTTGTAATAACTTCTTGAGGTTGCCAGGATGTTGGTATTTGTTTCGTCCGACAAGCCTCCGTTGTCTAAATCGATAATTTCATAAGTAAAAGGACCGTCTCCCCCGGTAATATTAACATCTATTGATCCTGTGCCATCATGACATTCAGGATCTGTAGGTGTTGCGGTATATACCAATGGATTTGCAGGCAATACGGTTACTGTTTGCAAATTCTCACAGAAAGGCACTGTTCCAGAGTTATCTCTTACGTAAACATCATATATACCATCGTTTCCTGTGGTCACAACAAAGGAGTTACTAGCTCCAAATAATCCTGCAGGACTCGTTGTTGTTGGTACAAAGGCATATTGGTAGGCTCCATCACCACCTGAAGCGGTAACTGTTATTGATCCGTCAATACAACTTAGATCAACTACGTCTATTGTGGCGGATAAATTGGGGTTGATAATTAGGCTTTCTTGCGCCCCCAAACAACCGTATTGGTCTCTTACATCTATAGTGTAGTTTCCGGCGGATAAGCCAGTAAAAGTATAGGAAGTAGAAGAGCTTGGAGCAGGTGTTATCCAAGGCCCGGAATTAAGACTAAATTGATATTCTCCATTCCCGGAAGTAACGTCTACCTGTATACTGGCATCATTAATTCCACTATAACATGCTGTAGGTGTTGTTGTAAAAAGAATCGTTTGAGGAGCAACCACAGGAATAGCTAAATCTATAGGGTCTTCGCAGCCATTTGTATCTAAAACTCTTACGATATAATCTGCGGTAGGAAGACCTGTAAAAACCGGACTTGCCTGGTAAGGCGTGATGTTGCCTAGATTGTCTTCAAGCCTGTATTGATAAGAAGGAGAGCCACCTAGAGCAGAAGCTGTAATTGTTGCTCCGGCATTGGTACAGGTAGCTTCTTCAGTAATAGCAGCTGAGGCAACTAAGGCTGCAGGCTCAATAAGTGTTTCAGAAACAATTATTGTACAAGTATTGTCCAAAACATCTCTTATTTCAATAGTATTAACACCTGCGCTTAGGCCACTCACTGTAATAGGAGAAGTGGTTTGTACTGCTGAAAAACCACCACCATTTACCTCGAATTGAAAACCGTTCACTACATCAAAGTTTTCTACTTCAAAAGTGATTTCACCATCCGAAAGACCATTACAACTAATATTTGTAAAAGAAGTGATGGCGGCATCGAAGGCATTTCCGTCTTCAACAACCACATCAATGCTTACGGTAGAGGGACATACTTCAGGAATTTGAAAGGCCTCAATATCATCTATGGCAATGTCATTTCCACCTGTTACTGCCGAGTTTGTTCTAATAACAATATCTATGTTATTAATTCCTCCTGGATTCAGGGTTACGGTATAGTTCTGCCAATCATTGGCATTATTATTTTTAGGAACATTTCCTGTTGTTGTGCTGGCGAGAACTGTTCCACCGCCATCAACAAGCTGAATATTAATATCCGGGTCTGCTCCACCTGTTCCATTGCGAAGAAGGTTAAAAGCCCATAAGGAAATTGTTATATCTCTATTTGGTAATACTTCAATATTTCGTTTGGCGTATATAATGCCGTTAGGCCCCACGGCCCCACCTACATTCATAGCTAAAAACCTTCCATTCGGAATGGCCGAATGATCATTAGGGCTTAACCAAGATCCGTAGGGATTAATAATTTGTTGGGTAACAGAGTATTCACCATCCTGGATACGAGTGCTTATAGCCCAACCGCACGAATTAACAGAACCGTCTTGTGGCTCATAGCAATAGGCAGGATCTACTTCAGAAATACTTATATTAGGTCCTGAACCAAAGTCTTCTAACAATAGGCTGCTCGGTGTAGGAGGAGTATTGATTATATAGTCGGCTGTGATCGTGTGATTTCCCACAGAAACATCATTAAAAACAGCTGAGGTTGCAGGAATATTTGGCACTCCATCAATGGAATAAGTATAATCAAAACTAGGACTATCCGGAGTAATAGTTACGGTACCCTCTCCATCACATTCATATACTATAGCTGGTGTAATTCCAGGGGGAGTTGGTTCTGGGTCTACCGTAATGGGCATTGGAAAAGTACAATTGTTAGCATCTCGGATAAAAAGAGTATAAGATCCGGGTAAAAGAAAACCGATAGGATTGGCAACATAAGATACGCCACCATCAAAGCTATACTGATAAGGAGTACTTCCTCCCTGAGCATTGGTTATTCTTACTTCTGCCCCTATAGAAGGGTTACACTCAACTAATTCTGTAACGGCAGCAGAAGCTGTTAAAGCTAATGGCTCTGTTATGGTATATATTTGAGAAACATCACAGTTGTTGACATCCCTAACCCTTATCGTATAACTCCCTGCCGCTAGATTGACAAAATTTGGAGACGACTGATAGGTTGCGCCATTGTTTATACTGTATTCAAAGGGAGATGAACCTCCGGATGGCACAATAGTAAGGGTAGCTTCGGAAGCCCCGCTACAAAGGATGGGAGTATTTGATATAGCCACACTTAATGGAGCATCTTGCGCAATGTTTATATCGAAGGATGCCTCACAGAAACCTGGATTTCCATTATTATCTCTTACATAAACATCATAATCTCCGGAACCAGTTACATTAATTGAATTAGACGCTCCAAAATCACCGGGATTAGGTGCTACAGCGTTAGCAACAATAGCATATACATAATTACCATCGCCACCGGCAGAGGTAATAGTAACGTTGGTGTCGGTGCCACAAGAAGTTATATTTGGAGCAGAGGCGGTTACGCTTAATTCTGGATTTATGGTTATTGAACTAGTGTCTGTACAATTATTGCCGTCTATTACGTCAATTGTATAAGTGCCAGGGCTTAGTCCACCAAAAACATTATTATTGTTATAGGCTCCGCCATTAATTCTATATTGAAAATTACCATCTCCCCCAGAAGTTACTGAAGCGGTTAATGTAAGACCCACTAGTGGGTCAAAGCATAGGTCATTGGCAGTAATATCTAATACTGGCGAAACAGCAGCACTTAAAGTAAACGATGTAGGAATCACACAACCATTGGCATCTGTAACGATGGCATTGTATAGACCCGGTTGGTCTAAAGATGAAAAGTTACCCGTACTATTAGAAAAAGTTGTAACTAAATCGGGGTAGGTTAAGGTATAAGTATAAGTGCCCCAGCCGTCCGTTGCAGTAAGGATTACACTACCATCTGCCGTACAGGTGGGTTGCGTTTCCGTAAATGCTAAAGCTAATGGCGCTAATGGCTCTTCAACTACTATGGTAGCCTGGTCTGTACAGTTTGTTTCATTATCTGTTACAGTGATCTGATAAGAACCTGCGGACAGATTTGTAAAGGCTTGTGTTGGAAGAGATGAAGTTCCACTAAAAGCAATGGGTCCGGCTACCACATAATCATAAGTTGTATTAAAACCACTTATATTATATAGAATTTCACCATCTGATCCACCAAAACAGCTTACATTACTTGTTAGCTGAGCACTAGTATTTATTGGAGTAACAGGACTGATCGTAAAACTTTCTTCGTATTCACAACCTTTGCTGTCAGTTACTCGATAGGTATAAGTGTCGGGACTTAGTCCATTAAAACTTGCATCACTTCCGGTAATTGTACTTGCAGGTATTGAAGCCGGAGCGATTATTTCAAAAACAAAGGGTCCGTCGCCATCTATAACTGAAGCTGTAACATCGGAGGTTTGTAACGGACAATTAGGGGCCGTGGCTACAAAAGTCAAGTCTGTAGGAGGATTCAAAGGATCAACCGTAACCGTATTGGTAACAAAAAGACAGCCGTTAGCATCTCTTACAGTTATAGAATAGCTACCATTGGTGAGGTTAGCAAATGTTTCCGAACCGGCACCTGAGAGAAAATTAACTCCGTCAATACTATATTCGTAGGGCGCTGAACCTCCAGTAATTCCTTGAGCTTCAATAGTCGCTTGTTGTAGGCAGGTATAGTCCTGTAATAGAACTGCATTTGCCGTAACAGAATCTACAGGCCCGCTTATGGTAAAGGTTTCAACAAAATCGCATATGGCCGTACCATTTGTTTGTGTTATAGCGAGACTATAATTGCCCTGTCCAAGTGAAGGAAAGGACCCGGAGGTATTAGTGGCCGTGCTGGTATCGGGGTAAGTGAGCGTATATGAAACACTATAGCCATTAAAATTCGTTACATTAACAGCAAAGGCTCCGTCTGCAGCACCTAGACATGTTTCGTCGGTTGTGGCAGTAGTATATTGAATAGAAGGTGATATGGAAATGCTAGCCACGTTTGATATAAAAGAGCAGTTGTTGCCGTCCACCACAATGAATTCATAATCACCTGCCTGGGTATCATTGAAGAAAAAGTCTGAAGTATCTTGAAAAGCACTTCCCGGGATATCCGAGGGAGTCGCATATAGGTCAACGCCGTTATAGCTCCAAATTGCATAAAGATAGTTAGGGTCTGGAAAACCACCAGAACCAGTTACGGTTATCACTCCATCAATACAATCTATTGGTTTCGTTGTGACAGCGTTAACGTCTAAATCTGTTACGTCGTTAATAGTAACTTGCTGAGTTAAGGTACAACCATCATCAGTGGTTACAAGAACGTCATAGATCCCATCATTTAGATTTTGAAAAGTATAGTTATTATCTAATGAAGGTCCAAAAGTATCAATAGTTGTTCCTCCTTGTGATATTTCATAATAATATTGGGGCTCAACATCCAGAGCGGAAATTGAGATTTCACCCAAACCGTTACAGTCAGTGTCTTTTGTAGTAATATCAACTTGAAAATTACGGTTTCTGACACCAATATCTTCTAATCTAAAGATACAACCACCAACAACACCTTGTTGACGCATTTCAACAGAATATGCTCCATTGCTAGAAATGGTAAAACTTGGGCCGTTATTAGCGCTATAAGGCACTAAAATGGCATCGGTTGTAGCATCCAATAATTGAAACTCGTAATTGGCAGGCATGTTAGTAACGGTAATATTTCCCGGAGAAAGACAGATCAAGTCCGTTACATTGAATTGAGGGTCTAGAGGGTTTTTAAAAATATTAAAATAAAAACGGGTAAAACAGCCGTTTTGGTAGTTAATTATTAAACGATATTCTCCTGCATCAGAGGCAAGAAAATTATTTCCAGTACCTACATTGTTCCAGCCACAGGCAGAATCTTTATTGGCACAATCATCTAAGGAAGCGGTACAACTTGTTTCGTCCAAACGCTCCCATTGAATACTATCCGCATCTGGGATATTTATTTGAATTAGTTCAGTATCATTTAATCCACAAAGGAAAATTTTGGGAAGCTCTTCTCCATCATTTGGGCATATTGCCACCTCCCCTTCTACGCTGTTTGAAACGTCATTAATTAGAGTAGATATGGGGTTTACTTGGGTTGTTCCGAAACGCTCTACCGTTATTATTTCCTTAAATCCTTTACAAGGGTCTGCTACTATTTTATCAACGATATAAACCCCTATATCATTCACGATTTGGGTACTGGGATCATTATCAGGGTCTCCATCATTTAAAACAGTATCTGAGGGATCTATTTCTTCGTTGCCATTTTCATCTCTTACCCAAACATAGCTATCAAAATTATCGCCTGCATCTAATATTACGTCAGCACCGCAAAGCTCTACAGTTCTTGAAAAATTACAATCAGAAAGATCATCAAGTAAAAAGTTGGTAGCCCCGGGCGTTACAAAACCACAATTGTCGAAATCAGAAACACTGGGGTCGTCTGTGATTATAGCGCTATTTAAGACCCCATTATAGGTAGAATAGGCTAAATTTTCTATTAAATCAGTACAAGCATCAACAAAATCAAAACAGTTTTCCGCAACTCTTACACGCATTCTAATTGAAGAAACAGGATCACCAATCTCTACTATATTATTTGGAATACTGAAAGTTACTGCTCTCGTACCAGGGTCATATGTATAGGTAACTCCCGGGGGAAGTGTCATATTCAATTCATCCAACGTAACATTAGTAGGAAGAACATCTCTAATGGAATAACTATCAGCATCGTCATTTCCTAAATTCCTAAAAGAAAGCACATATTCTAATGTCTGGCCGAGGTTTACACCAAGACCTGTAATGTCATTACCCGCAATATCCTCTACTTTTTTCTCAAGAATAATATCAGGTTCTATAATTTCTACAGAAAAGGTAGCTAAGAAAGCACCATAGCCATCTCCCGTAGAAGTGAATCGAAGTGTTGCACCCGATTCGTTATTGGGAAGTACTGAGTTCAGTGGATTATTTAGATTAAATAGGTCTAAATCTGTCCCTAGAGTATTTGTTCCAAAGGGTGTCCTGGTAGGGACCTCGGCACCATTTGTAGTTATAGTAGAGTTAAAGAAATTGTTGTTTGGATTTAGCCCAGTTGACATTTCAACAAAACCTCCGCCAGACAAATCAGATCTAAACCTAAAACGGTCGTTGCTGATTCTTCGATCTCCTTCTAAGGCACCTACCCCAATTCTGGCGCGTACAGGGAACGGAGGAGGCAATGTCCTAAACCCGTTAACAGCGACATCTACAGAACCAACGGCACCAGAAAGCCCGGCATATCCGTCAAATGTGGAAATAAATTTACCCGTTTCTGTTGGATTTTCATATATAACTACTAGCACCCAACCGGCAGAACTGGAACCATTTCTTCTTCCCTTTGTAGCCCTTACATTTGCCACCGTATATTCTCCCGTAGGATCAGCATTGGTCCTTACAAGATCCGTTACGTTCTTATAGCAGATATAGGGGGAGTCTTTAAAGGAATTATTGATGTTTGTATAGTCATAACCATCAAAAATGATATCATCCTCATCGCCTACAGGATCTACATTGGTATCTGCTGTAAGATCAACATAGGTGCCTCCTGGAATTCTGAATTTGATATTATTCCAATCTTCAATTCTGGGCGTTCCACTAAAGGGCTGACTGCCATTGGTACTTCTTTCGTTTGGATAGGTAGCTGCCCAATATAAACCGGCATATCTGACCTGCGAACAAGCAGGATCATTGAGATTTAATTCGGCGCTACTGGAGCTAAATGTAGAAGGATCACCGTCAATATCGATATACTCCATCCACAAGGAATTATTATTTTGTGTTCCATTGTATGGTGTATTAGCTTGACCGGGATTGGCTTCACTGGCCCTATTTAGAATATTGTTTCCTACAAAAATTATGTCACCTCTAATTTCAATATTACCTCCAGTTAATCTTGGGGTAAACGGAACAGCTTCTTGGGAAAAGGCCGAAAAATGCCACCCAAATAATAGAAAAAGACAAAAAAACTTAAGTTGGGTTTTTCTAGAATTATTTTGGTTCATTAGGTTATTAAGTTTGGTGTAACGCGCATGATCCACATTTTGTCATCATAGGCGTCGTTAAGTTTTGAGTAATATGATATAAGAGCGTTTGTCCATGATTCATGGCGCTTCAAATAAACATACCGATAATTATTTTCTGGATTAATAAAGTAGCTGGCGCTAAGACCCTGAGAGTTTAGGAGCCTAACAAAGCGATTGGCATTTTTAGCACTTGCAAAAACGTTTGCAATGATATAATAGCCGGAAGGGCCACCTTTTATATTTGGCGTATTGTTTTGGTTAGAAACAAGTTTGTCTTTTACAACTACATTCTTTTGAAGAACATTGGAATCGTATTTCGACGATTTTTCACGAACCTTATTGCTGTTCTCAGCATAGGCTTCATTGGTATATCGGTTTTCAACATTCATAACCCATACTTCACCTTCATAAGTCCCATTAACACCTGACTTGTATGCGGCCAAAGCTTCTTTCCAGGTATCATATCGGTCTATATAAACATATTTTAGACCATTTTTTGGATTGTCTATATAGTCAGCTTCAAGTCCGTCATTGTGTAATTTATCTATGAATTTGTCTAAATAATGCCCCCCCTTATAGACGTTAGCAACAATATAGTAGCCGTTCTTAACACCTTCAAGATCTCTGAATTTTTGTCCCTTTATATTGTTCTTTTTGGCATCCTGGAGAAATGGGTCTATGTTCGTTTTGGATGTAGTTTCAACTACTGTAAGCTTATCATTTGGGTATAGGGTTTTCTTTAAGGGCTTGTATGTTTTGTTGTTTGGAGTGATTTGATTAGGCTTCTCTGTATTCTCTGCCATGGCCGTCTTGTCATTGTTTATCAAATACAATTGTTGCGCTTTCTTTTCTATATCAGGTCTATTCCCCTGGGTTTCACTCCGAACCATGCGCATCACCATTTCAAATCGCCTTTCAAGCTCCTTTTCTTTAGAAGACTCTATTGAATCTTCCCTGAAAATCATTTCGGCTAGGATGGCGTCATTTTCAGCAAGACGTCTTTTTAACTCTTTAATTTCCTCATCTTTCGAGCTAAAGTTGTTCACTTCTGAATCTTCTTCTGGTTCTTCAGTATTTTCGGCAACTAAGTCCTCATTTTCCTCACTATCTTCCAGCATTACTCTATCTTCTGTCAGATTTGGTGTAAACGAGTAAGCAAATGAGATTTCATGAGTTACCCCAAAATTGTCAAAAGTGTTGGATATACCTTTTTCCATAGTATATCCAAGGGACAATCTTTTGCCAAGATTAAATCCAATACCGGCGGCAGCTCCATAAAAACTATCATATCCAGCCTGGATCCAACCGATTCTTGGTAGGTCAAAAATAACATTACCAGATAGGGCCAAATCTTCCTGTCCCGGCATTCTAACCCGAGCTATAGGCATAATCCTGGAGTTTTCTAAAATTCCGGAAGTGTTTTCGAACCGATGAGTATATTGTAAATGACCAGAAAAAGTTTTGTCCTGAAAGTCCGTTACCGATTCGTTTGTTTTGAGATTATAATCGAACAAGTTTTCGGCAAACATTCCAAAGTCAAAAGGGCCATATGAAACATTAAATCCGGGCTGAAAGGAAAGTAGTGAGCTATCTTGAAATCCATTTAGTAATGGATCAAGGTCTATTGGATTGGCTCGACCCTCATCAAAGCCACTGTTATAATAAGAAAAGTTGGCGCCAAAAGTGAAATTACTTTTATCACTTAATTTGATACCATAGGCATAATTAGCTAACAAGCCATAATTACTAACAAGTCCCTCTCTTTGTGTATATAAGCTTAGACCAACACCAGATCTATCATTTACCCTACCACTGTAGCTTAAAAAGTACAATTGATTATTATCATCAAAAGATACTGATTGGTTTCTATGAAGAAGATTTATATAAGACAGATCTTCCCGTACAGTAGAAAAGGTAGGATTAATTAAAAACCTATTGAACTTTAAAAGGTTTTGCGAAGGCACGTCATAAGTGATAAAAGGATTATCCTCTTGAGCACTTATTCTGGTTAGCGCCAACACAAAGAAAAACAAGTATAATAATTTTGGCTTCATTTTTGTTTAACGAATAATTGTTATAGTCCCCTGCTTTAAAACAGAACTAGCGTCTTTAATTTTGTAATAGAAGACCATGTTTTGTTTAGGAAAAGACATAGAGGATTCTGGCCAGTTATTCCTATAATTAAATTCATTAAGGACTTCTTGACCTGAATTGTTGTATATAATAATATTGATATCGGGTTTATTGGAAAAGGAATTAGGAATGACCCACTGATCATTTAATCCGTCTCCGTTAACTGTAATAACATTTGGTATTTTAAAAGTATCAAGGTATTCAGCGGTAAATGTTTTAGTGACCTCGCAATTTCCAATAGTGGCAACTATGTAATAGGAACCGGCTTCATCTAAGGTTATAGATGAACTGTTGCCTATTTCTATATTCTCTCCGTTATACCAGACATAGGAATCCCCTCCACTTGCAATAACCGTTCTGTTGGTTCCTTCAGGAAACACTATGTTGTCAGAAGAAGGATCCAGGGTTATTAAAGAAGGATCTAGTGTATTTATTACTATTTCGTTAGATGGCAACGAACAGCCGCCCCTATCTATTAATAATTGGTATGTCCCCGGAGAAGTGACATTTAATACTTCAGAGGTAGTGTCTATGTTTATACCGTCTTGAGTCCAAAAGAAGGATTCCCCCGTTAAAGGTGTAGTAGTGCTTATCGTTATAGGCTCTGAAGGCCCGCAGCTAATTAAGCTACTACTGCTAATGGCTAAACTTTCGTTAACTAATAATTGAACATCTAAGGAGTTAGAGGTTACGTTGTATGTGCTTAGATTACCGGAGATTGTGTAAGTCCCATTTTCAGAAACATCGGTTAAACTAGTTGTAGAGGCGGTACTACCATTTACTATGGCACTATTTCTGGACCATTGATAAGTAAATTGTGAGATTAGTGCTGTGGTGACATCTGTTTTATTTCCTGAAGAGTCAAGGGCGTTAATCGTTGTAGTTTCAAGAACTATACTACTATTCACACACGGGGCATAAGAGGTGGCATAGTCTATGATTATTTCAAAGGAATCTGGGGTAATTACCGTAGTAATATCTGAATCAATAGATGTTGAAGCACAAGCCCCTCCCGTTAAGGATACGCGTGCAAAGTATTCTCCTATCTCACTTTCATTGACAACCAATGTATTATTCGTAGCACCTGCAATAGGCGACCCATCTCTATACCATTGATAATTTGGTGACGAAGCTGTGGTTGAAACACTTAAGGTTTGGCTTTGACTGGGAAGAACGATAATGTTTGCAGGATTATCTCTGGTTACAGTAAAACTTCCTGCATTGGTTATGGCAACTGTTGAAGACCTTTCTACACAAGTACCCGGCCCAAATATTTCTACGGCATAATCAGCTTCAAATCCGGGAATTGAGGCGTCAACTGTAAAGTCAAAACTATTAGATGAAGGAATAGCAACACCATCTTTATACCAAGAATACGTTAAACTGGCATTGTTAATATTCGCCTCTAAAACCATAGACTCCCCAGAACATAGGGCTGTTTTAGAAGGAGGGTTTATGGCCACACCAAGACTAGTACCGGCAGTGACATCAATAATATTTGAAAGCGTATTCCCTGATCCTGAACAAGAACCATAATCTATTTCAACATTGTACATACCAGCTTGACTTACGGTAATGGAGGCGGTCTTTTCTGCCAGAGGAGTTCCGCTCCTATACCAATTATACTGATAGGTATTGGAGTTTGGTAAGTCATATACTTCCAGAGTTATGGTATTACCATCACATACTTGAGCGGTACCATCACCAAAATCAGCATTTCCTTGCTGTCTTAGGCTTAGGCCTGCGTTTACGTCTATATAGTACATTGAATAAGCTGCAGACTCGGCACCTATTGTGGCTGGACTAGTACTTCTGACGCGCATTTTGTATCCTTCACCTCTTATGTTAGAGGGAAGTGTAAACTGAAAAAAGAAATCAAAGTTGGTGTTTTTAGTAGCGTCTCTTGCTAGTTCTACCGGACTGGTGAAACTACCTGAGGCGTTAGAAAGCTCTAGAATAAACTCATTATCACCGTTTACAAGAGGAGGACTCCATGTAAAGTTTACCCAATAATCATTAAATGAACCACTGGCACAGGCTTTGTCCCATGCAGAGCTACCTATAGGAGGAGTCTGATTTGGGGCCGCAACCGGCGCATCAAGTATTTGGGCATTAATTTGTAAAGCGCCCATAAAAATAAGGGCCGAATAGAATAACTTCAATTTTGAGGTACGTGTTGTTTTCATAAGTAGAGGTAGTTTTGGGGAACTACAGTTTAACCGTTTGTTTTAGTAAGATGTCGATAAACCGCATAGCTACTGTTAAAAATTAGTTTTACGCATATTTAATGCACTCTGCAAATTGAGTATTGTATTCAAAAACAAATATGACATTTAATATTCCCTAGAAGAATTTAATGTTGTGGCAGCAATTAAATATGTTGTGAAATGGGATTATTGTATGGTAAGCTTAAATTTTAAGGCGTCTTGACGGCATTTTTGCTACATTTGTCGTTTAAAATTTCATAAATGACGGAAGTTTCAAAATCATTGAATTTTATAGAACATATTATTGAGGAAGACTTATCAACAGGCTTTCCTTCCAAGCAGTTACGATTTAGGTTTCCTCCTGAACCAAATGGTTACCTACACATTGGGCATGCCAGTTCAATTTGTTTGAATTTTGGCCTGGGATTGAAATATAATGCAGCTGTCAATTTAAGATTTGACGATACTAATCCGGCAAAGGAAGAGCAGGAGTTTGTTGATGCTATAAAAGAGGACATTATTTGGCTGGGGTTTAAATGGGATACCGAAAGGTATGCTTCAGATTACTTCCAAGAATTGTTTGATTGGGCGGTGCAGCTAATTAAAAGCGGAAAGGCATATGTTGACAGTCAATCTTCTGAAGAGATGGCTCTTCAAAAAGGCACACCAACAAAATCAGGGGTAAATAGTCCTTACAGAAATAGATCGATTGACGAAAATTTAGAACTATTTTTTGGAATGAAAGAAGGTCGGTTTGAGGAAGGTGAGCATGTTTTAAGAGCCAAAATTGATATGGGTTCTTCCAATATGTTAATGAGAGACCCTATTATGTATCGGGTACTCAAAAGACCTCATCACAGAACAAATACCGATTGGTGTATTTATCCAATGTATGATTGGACACATGGGGAAAGTGATTATATAGAAGGAGTTTCACATTCCTTATGTACTTTAGAATTTGCTCCTCATAGAGAACTTTACGATTGGTTTTTAGATCAAGTGGTGGAGCCAGAAAGAATAAGGCCTAAACAAAGAGAGTTTGCTAGAAGAAACTTAAGTCATACCGTAGTAAGTAAAAGAAAATTACTTGAACTTGTAAATGAAGGCATTGTAAATGGATGGGACGATCCACGGATGCCTACAATTTCTGGATTAAGACGCAGAGGTTTTACCCCGGAGTCGATAAGAAATTTTGCAGATACTATTGGTATTGCCAAAAGGGAAAACGTAGTGGATGTTTCTTTGTTAGAGTTTCATGTTCGGGAACATTTAAATAAAATAGCCCCGAGAATTATGGCGGTGCTTAACCCTCTTAAAGTGGTAATTACAAATTATCCTGAGGATAAAGTAGAGTGGTTAAGGACGGAGAACAATCCGGAGGATGAGTCTGCCGGTTATAGAGAACTTCCATTTTCTAGGGAAATTTATATTGAAAAGGAAGATTTTAAAGAAGAGGCTAACAGAAAGTTTTTTCGCTTAAAACTTGGAGGTGAGGTTAGGCTAAAAAGCGGCTACATTATCAAAGCCGAAAGTTGCACAAAAGATGAGGCCGGAAACGTTATTGAAGTCCAATGTACTTATGACCCTAAAAGCAAAAGTGGAAGTGGAACAGAAGAAAGTCTTAGAAAAGTAAAAGGAACGCTACATTGGGTTTCCATTGAACATGCGATAGAGGCTGAGGTAAGAATTTATGATCGTTTGTTTACGGATGAAAACCCGGACGGACATAAGGATAAAAGTTTTTTGGAGTTTGTCAATCCAAATTCATTGCAAATTACTAAGGGTTATATAGAACCTAGTGTGGCAGGAGCTAAACCTGAAACCAAATTTCAATTTCAAAGACTGGGTTATTTTAATGTGGATAAGGACTCAACAGCAGAAAAGTTAGTTTTTAACAGAACAGTTACATTGAGGGATACTTGGGCGAAAATTCAGCAAAAAAACTAGAATAGATATTCTCTATCCTTAAAAGCTATAGTATTATCGAAAACAATATTAATTGATTCTTTTTTATCAACTTTAAGAGGGTTTTGGATATTGTTGAAGGAGAAACAACATGAGAACTTAAACTAAAGCTATATGGCCTTAATTTGAAGAATAGATACTAATATTCTTGAATTAAAGGAATTGGTTATGGCTTTTTATCCAGAACTATTTTTTTGGTTTTTGCTTTTTCATTGATTCCCCAATCATATTACTTGCAGTAAAGGAGGCCACCATATTGTTTAACATATCACTGCCTGCCTGAGGAGAATTTGGCAAAAGAATAAGATTTGTATTTGTCTCTTCTCCTATTGACTGTAAAGTATCATAGTGCTGAGTAACTACAATTAAAGCAGAGGCTTCCTGAGAATTTATACCTACCTTATTGAGAACCTCTACGGATTCTTCTAATCCTCTGGCAATCTCTCTTCTTTGATCTGCGATTCCTTGCCCTTGAAGTCTTTTGCTTTCAGCTTCGGCCTTGGCTTTTTCTACAATTAATATTCTCGCGGCATCACCTTCAAACTGTGCGGCAATTTTTTCTCTTTCGGAGGCATTAATTCTATTCATTGCCTCTTTAACCTGGGCATCTGGATCTATATCTGTTACTAAAGTTTTTATAATATCATAACCATAGTCTAACATCGCATCTTGTAATTCAGACTTCACCGCGATGGCGATATCATCTTTTTTTACAAATACATCATCCAATTTCATTTTGGGAACTTCTGCCCTTACAACATCAAAAACATAGGAAGTTATTTGATCGTGGGGATATTCTAATTTATAAAAAGCTTCATATACTTTTTCTTTGATTACCACATATTGCACCGAAACTTTTAATTTGACAAAAACGTCGTCAAGGGTTTTTGTTTCTACAATGACGTCAAGTTGTTGAATTTTTAATCCAAGTCGAGCAGCTATCCTATCCACTAGTGGAATTTTCATTTGTAAACCGGAGTTTCGAATACTATGAAACCTTCCAAACCTTTCAATGACGACGGCAGTTTGCTGTTTGACAATAAAAAAGGAAGAGATTAGAACAAAAAAACCTATGAATAGTAGCGGTATAAAGATAAAATCACCCATAATCAAAAATTAAAGTTAATAGATAGTCTAAAAGTACGCTTTTAATAGGTCGTAGTTATTAGAACATTGTTACAATTTTTTTAAGGCAATATTAAGCCTATTCAAGCTTTCTGTTTTACCTATTGTATCCATGATATCAAATAAATGAGGCCCCTTTAAATCACCAACAATAGCAATTCGTAAGGGAGGCATTATTTCACCAAAGGAAAGATTATTTTCGCTAATCCAATTTTTGGTTTTCTCTTCAATAGTAGCAGAGGAAAAATCCGAAAGGTCCTTTAACAAATCATAGAGTTCTTTAAGCAAAGGGGAGGTAGTAGGTTTCCAACGCTTTTTTGTGGCTTTTTCATTATAGCTTTGTGGGGTGTGAAAGAAGTATTCTCCCAATTCCCAAAAATCTTTTACAAAAAAGGCTCTTTCTTTAAGTAAGGATACCACTTTTTCTAAATATTCTAGTTTGCTTGTATACTTTATATCGAAGGCAAGGGAGGGGATCAAAGAGGAGTTAAGAATAGGCACAAAATCAAGCGCTAATTCCTCAGAGGTTTTCTTTTGTAAGTACTGATGATTATACCACTTGGTTTTTTCAGGATCAAAGCGAGCGCCGGCTTTATGAACTTTGTCAATTTTAAATAGTGTTATCAACTCTTCTTTGCTAAAGATTTCCTGTTCGGTACCAGGATTCCACCCTAATAGCGATAGATAGTTTAGTAGACTCTCCGGGAAATAGCCTGCTTCCTTATAGCCAATAGAGTCATGCCAATTTAAAGGAAAGACCGGGAAGCCACCTTTCTCGCCGTCTCTCTTACTGAGCTTCCCTTTTCCTTCTGGTTTAAGAATAAGGGGCAGGTGGGCAAATGTTGGAGCCTCCCAATTAAACGCCTCATATAATAAATAGTGAAGGGCCAAAGAAGGCAGCCATTCTTCACCTCTGATAACATGGCTAATTTTCATGAGATGATCATCTACTATATTAGCTAGGTGGTAGGTAGGCATACCATCACTTTTAAATAATATTTTGTCGTCCAGTATGTTTGTATCAATTTCAATCTCACCTCTAATTAAATCGTTCAGGACAATAGTTCTATCGGCAGGCGTAAAAAAGCGAATAACATAAGGCTCGCCCTTATCTTTTTTGAGTGCTATTTCTTCCTGAGATAAGGTGAGAGAGTTATTTAATTTTTTTCTATTATGCCAGTTATAAATAAAGGTTTTACCTTTTAATTCGTGATTCTTTCTATGTTCATCCAAAGATTCGGCAGTATCATAGGCATAATAGGCCTTTCCTTCATTAATAAGCCTTTCTGCATATTGCCGATATAAAAGCTTTCTTTCGCTTTGCCTATATGGCCCTACCTTTTCTTCTTTACCCGGCCCTTCATCAAAGGGGATACCAAGCCAGTTTAAAGAATTAACAATGTACTCTTCAGCGCCCTCAACATATCTATGGAGATCTGTATCTTCAATTCTCAAAATAAAACTGCCATGATTTTGTTTTGCAAAGAGATAATTATATATGGCGGTTCTTAAACCCCCAATATGCAAAGGCCCTGTTGGGCTAGGGGCAAAACGTACTCTCACATTATTTTTATCCATAGAGATATTTTATAAGAATGCAAAGATAGAATTATAAGAATAGAATACTAAAATCAACATTCAGGATTTCTGATATATACTTTTTAGAATAACAAGTTTTAATATGGAAGCTCTTACTTAGGGTTAGTGAACTAGAGCTAAAGTATCGTCGGACTTAAATGAGTATTGAAGCCACGGGCTTTAAAGGCTTTTTGTGACTTGACTTCTATATAATTCATTTTAACAAAAAATTCTGGAAGGTTTATGAGTTTACAAGTATCTTGGATGTAAATATTTAGAAATTGAAGAATTATCAAAATATAAAGGACAAACTAAGGGCTTTTAGCGTCAAATACTATGTTAAAAAATTAGTAAAGGGCCTACTCTTATTCGTGGCCTTTGGGGCGCTGTTTTTTATGGGTATTTTGGGAGTTGAGTATTTATTTTGGCTTAATTCTGATGGACGACTCTTGTTACTAGCCTTGATTGTAATAATTGAATTAGGCTTGCTTTATTTCTACATTTTAGTGCCAATGTTCTATTTATTCAAATTAAAAAAGGGAATTAGCGACAAAGAGGCATCATTGGTTATAGGCCGGCATTTTCCTGAAGTAGGGGATAAACTATTTAACTTATTGGATTTACAAGAAGACTCAAGGAAGTCGGAATTACTTATGGCTAGTATTGACCAGAGATCAGAAGACTTAGGTTCTATACCCTTCAACCAGGCAATAAGTTTTAAAGATTCGTTTAGGTTTGCTCAATACCTTATAATACCAGCAATTTTGTTTGTATTGATTTGGCTAAGTGGGCAGTTTAATACTTTTTTCGGATCCTATAACAGAGTTTGGAATTATGAATTAGCCTATGAGCCACCTGCCCCTTTTCAGTTTAAACTTTTGTCTGAAGATTTATCCACACTGGAGAATGAGACTTTTGTGTTGCAAGCCTACACAGTTGGAGAAATAAAGCCCGAAGATGTTTTTATTGAATTTGAGGGAAAAAGACTTTTGTTAAATAATGAAGATGAGTATTATGAATATGTTTTCGTTCCTCCTTTTGAATCTCTGAAGTTTGTTTTAAGTAGTAACGGTATAAAGTCGAAAGAGTATACACTCAATGTGCTACCAGTCCCATCTATTGAAACTTTTGAAGTACAACTTCATTATCCGGAGTATACGGGCAAAATAAATGAAATATTGAAGGGAACGGGAAATGCTATAGTACCTGAAGGAACGGATGTTAAGTGGTTTCTAAGTGGCCGAAATACTGATAAAATGACTATGATTACCACAGAAGGTGATATGGAATTTACGGCAGAAGGCAAAACATATTTCATGGATAAAAAGGTATTAAATGACTTAGATTATAGCATAGCTGTTTCTAATAATTACGCACCTCAATACGAAAAATTAAAGTATGGAATAAAGGTTATAAAAGACGAATCACCAACGCTAGAGGTTAAAGAGGTTAGGGATAGTCTGGATTATATGAATACATTCTATGATATAAAGGCTGCAGATGACTATCTAGTTCAAAGCATAAGACTTAAGTACTATCTGCAAGAGGATCCTAAGGATGTTAGGGAATTAGTATTAGAGGATAAAAAGGCAAATTTTCTAAGCTTAGATTACTTCTTTCCGCAAGGCCTTGAAATTGATGAAGGAAGGGATTATAGTTTCTATTTTGAGGCAAGAGATAATGATGGCGTAAATGGGGGCAAAATTTCTCGTTCAGAGGTTTTTACAACGTCAATTTTAACAGAAGAAGAAAGAAATAAAAGGGAATTAGAAAGTAGAGAAAATCTAATAAATGAGTTGGACAGAAACTTTGAGAACAGTAAAATACAGGAGAAAGCTTTAAAAGATATTAATAATAAGGAAAGGGAGACTAAAGAACTGGATTATAACGCAAAACAAGATATAAAAGAGTTACTACGCGATGAATTGCAAAAGGAAAAGCAAACGGAGGAACTAAGTAGGGATTTACGTGAGAATCTTGAGAAATCAAAGTCCGATGAGGTAAATCAACTTTTAAAAGAGCGGTTAGAGCGAGAGGAAAGAGAAGCAAGGAAAAACCAGGAATTGCTTAAAGAATTAGAAAAGGTTGCGGATAAAATAAACAAAGAAGAACTATCAAAGCGACTAGAAGAACTTGGTAAAAAACAACAAAATAGCAATAGAAACCTGAAACAGATCTTAGAACTAACAAAACGCTATTATGTGACCGAAAAGGCCGCACAGTTATCCAGAGAGCTAGAACGGCTTGCCAAAGAACAGAATGAATTGGCAGAGTTACGCAGCGATAGCACAGAGGTTAAAAAGCAAAAGGAAATTAATGATAAGTTTGATACTCTTGAAGATGAATTAAAGGAACTCAATAAGGATAATCAAAATTTAGACAAACCTATCGACTTAAAGACAGATAGCAAACTTAGTTCTGAGATTAAAGAGGATCAGAAAAATGCCTTAGATGAATTAAAAAAGCAGGAGGAAATAGATAAAAGTCCTCAAAGCCCCGAGGATGGTGGATCAGAGAACCGTAAACAAAAAAGTGCAGCGGAGAAGCTACAGGAGATGAGTGAACAATTAAGCGCATCCAGTTCAGGAGGAGGAGAGGAAGGAATTGTGGAAGACGCAGAAATGCTCAGGCAAATTCTTGATAATCTCATAATATTTTCCTTAGAACAAGAAGATTTGTACGATCTAATCAAATTGCGAGATGTGGACATTACTAGTTATTCCAGTAGTGTAAAGAAGCAGAATGAGTTAAAAAAACTTTTTGAGCATGTGGACGACAGCCTTTTTGGATTATCGTTAAGAAGGGCCGAATTGTCTGAATTTGTTAATGAGCAGATAACGGAGGCTTATTACAATATGGATAAGTCTCTAGAGAGTATTGCTGACAATAAGGTTTATCAAGCAGCGGCATATCAGCAATATACCATTAATGCGTCTAATAGTTTGGCAGATTTTCTAGCCGGAGTGTTGGAGAATATGCAAATGAGTATGAAGTCTGGATCAGGTAAAGGTGATGCTAATGAAGGTTTTCAGTTGCCGGATATTATAAGCGGACAAGCAGAGCTTAACAAGAAAATGGGAGACATGGGTAAAAAGGGCTCTCAGAAGGGGAAAGGTGAAGACGGTGAAAAAGGAAGTGAAGGTTCCAAAGCTGGTAAGGAAGGTAGTTCAGGAAGTGAAGGGGAAGACGGTAAGGGCGGAAGTAAAGGAGAAAATGGTAAGGAAGGTAGTTCAGGAAGTGAAGGGAAAGACGGTAAGGGCAAAGATGGAAGAAATGGAAGTAGTGCCGGCAATGGTTCCTCAGGTGAAACGGGTATAAGCGAAGATGAATATAGAGAGCTGTATGAAATTTATAAAGAGCAGGAATTAATAAAACAGCAATTGGAAAAGCAGCTGGAGGATATGATGATGAAGGAAGATCAGATGTTGACCAAGAAATTGTTAAAACAAATGGAAGAATTTCAAAAAGAGATACTTGAACAAGGTTATACAGAAAGATCGAGGAATCGTGCAAATTATATTGAACATGAACTGATGAAATTGGAAGGAGCAACCCTTAAACAGGGCAGGAAGGAGGAGAGAGAAGCAACTAGCGCCAGAACACCCGCATCAAATAGTGTTAAAGGGGATTATAATAAGGCGGAGCAAAGAAAAAGGGAAATAGAGTTTTTAATGCGACAAGCATTACCTTTGCAGCAGTTTTATCAAATTAGAGTAAGGGACTACTTCAGGACAGATGATAGAGTTTTGTAATAAGACAAAGAGGGAATTACCTTTTGGAAAGAAATATACCAATTGGATTAAAAAATTAATCAATTCAGAAAATAAAGATTTAGGGGATTTGTGCTTTATTATCGGTACTGATGATGACTTGCTTCAAGTTAATAGAGATTATTTGAATCATGACTACTTCACAGATGTAATTACTTTCGATTATACTGATGGAAATAGTATTAGCGGAGATATATTTATTTCCATTGATAGAGTTACGGAAAACGCGATAATTTATAAAGTAGATTTAGACAGCGAGCTAAAAAGAGTCATGGCTCATGGAGTTCTTCACTTATTGGGCTATGGAGATAGGACTATAGAAGAAAAGAAGATAATTAGAGAGAAGGAGGATGTTGCAATCAAAATGTTTCACGTGGAACAATAATTTATGTTTGATAAAGAATACGATGTAATAGTAGTGGGTGGTGGTCATGCTGGCGCAGAGGCTGCGGCTGCTGCGGCAAACATGGGATCGAGCACTTTGTTAGTGACAATGAATTTGCAGAACATTGGTCAGATGTCTTGTAATCCCGCCATGGGAGGAATCGCAAAAGGACAAATAGTAAGGGAGATTGATGCATTAGGAGGTTATAGTGGTATAGTAACAGATCTCTCGTCCATACAGTTTAAGATGCTCAATAAGTCGAAGGGACCAGCTATGTGGAGTCCGCGTGCTCAAAATGATCGAATGAAGTTTGCCGAAGAATGGAGACTGGCTTTAGAAAAAACACCAAATGTTGATTTTTACCAGGAAATGGTGAAGGAGTTGCTATTGGAAGGAGATAAAGTAGTTGGAGTGGTAACTTCTCTCGGCATAGAAATACGTTCAAAATCTGTGGTACTAACAAATGGAACGTTTTTAAACGGACTTATTCACATAGGAGACAAACAGTTTGGAGGCGGAAGGGCTGGAGAGCGCGCTGCCACAGGAATAACAGAACAGTTGCAAAGTATCGGTTTTGATTACGGAAGAATGAAGACTGGGACACCGCCTAGAGTAGATGGAAGATCATTGGACTACAGTAAAATGATAGTGCAACCAGGAGATGAGAACCCAAGTAAATTTTCGTTTTTAGAAACCAGAGCACTTGTTAATCAGAGGGATTGTTTTATGACTCATACAAATGAGGAGGTGCATGAGTTGCTGAAAGAAGGTTTTGATAGATCTCCTATGTTTAATGGAAGAATAAAAAGTATTGGTCCTCGCTATTGTCCCTCTATAGAAGATAAAATAAACCGTTTTTCCGATAAATCTAGTCATCAAATATTTGTTGAACCAGAGGGCTGGAATACTGTAGAAGTATATGTGAATGGCTTTTCTACTTCACTTCCTGAGGACATTCAGTTTAAGGCATTAAGAAGTGTAAAGGGATTTGAAAAAGTTAAGTTTTTTCGACCGGGTTATGCGATTGAATATGATTATTTCCCACCAACGCAATTAAAACATAATTTAGAAACAAAGATTATTAACAACCTGTTTTTTGCAGGTCAGATTAATGGAACTACTGGCTATGAAGAGGCGGCATCACAAGGATTAATGGCAGGGATTAATGCTCATTTAAAGATCAATGAAAAGGAGTCTTTTATTTTAAATAGGGACGAAGCCTATATCGGAGTGTTAATTGATGATTTGATTACAAAAGGTACCGAGGAGCCCTATAGAATGTTTACTTCTCGTGCAGAATTTCGGACTTTGTTAAGACAAGATAATGCTGATCTAAGACTAACGCCGCGCAGTTACGAATTGGGATTGGCTAAAAAAGAACGATTAGAGGTGATGCAAAATAAGGCTACACTTTCGGCTGATTTAGTTAATTTCTTTCAGGATACTAGCGTAGATCCTGAGTCGATGAATCCTATTCTGGAAGATGTAAATTCGGCACCCATAAAGCAATCTGGGAAGATGTTTAAAATATTTTCAAGACCAAAAGTTACTTTCGCTGATATGATGAAAATTAGCTCGGTAAGGAATTATGTAGAAGAGAATAATTTAGAAAATGAAGTGCTTGAACAAGCGGAAATTCAAGTTAAGTACTCTGGTTATATCGCAAAGGAAAGGGCTAATGTTGATAAATTAAAAAGACTTGAAGGAGTTAAGATACCAGATGGTTTTGATTATAGTGTTTTGGGTTCTCTATCTTATGAGGCTAGGGAAAAGTTAGAAAAGATTAGGCCTGTAACTATTGCCCAGGCTTCGAGAATAAGCGGAGTATCCCCAAGTGATATTAGTGTTTTGTTAGTATATATGGGGAGATAAACGCATTATGTTCCACGTGAAACAATTGGCAAATTATCTGGACAAACCTGGGATTTAATTATTTATTTAGAGTTGAAATGCGCTTGTATTTAAAAACGAAGGATTATTTGGTCAGTAAAGAGGAGTTTAATCTTTTATGGGACGAGAAAAGAGACATGCTAATTACAGACCCTCAACCAAAGCCAATAGAACCTTACTACGAAGCAGATAATTATATCTCTCATAGTGATGCGGACAAATCATTTTTAGGGCAGATTTATTATCAAGTAAAAAAAATCAACTTAAATAGCAAAGCCAGACTTATTGAAAAATTAAGTTTGGGCCGAAAGGAGATATTAGACATTGGTGCTGGCACAGGTTCTTTTTTGCTTAAAATGAAAAAGCAAGGTTGGCAAGTAAGTGGGATAGAACCCAACTTAAAAGCTAAAACAATAGCCAGTAATAAAGGTATAGCATGTCTATAGCCAACTTAAAGAATTAGAGGGCAGGAAATTTTCTGTAATAACCTTGTGGCACGTATTAGAACATATTCCGGATCCAGAAGAGGCTGTGGCTAAAATAGCAGCTCTGATGGATCAAAATGGAATAGTAGTAGTAGCGGTTCCAAATTTTAATTCGTTTGATGCCCATCACTATAAGGAATTCTGGGCGGCTTTCGACGTGCCGCGTCATTTATCTCATTTTTCTAAAAAGGCGATAGCAGCTATTTTTGGAACCTACGGTTTTAAAATTAAAGTAATTAAGCCCATGTTGTTTGACTCATTTTATATTTCACTTCTTTCGGAAAAATATAAAAATGGAAAAGCAAACTATTTAAAGTCATTTTTTATGGGTCTTCGATCCAATTTATCTGGCTTGAAAACCGGTGAGTATTCTTCCATGCTTTATGTCCTCCAAAAAGCTGATTAGGCTCAATAAGAAGGCTTAATAGCCTATTAAGACATTCCGCTTGACTTAATATGTCAGAAATAAGTTCAGCGAGCTAATAAAGCCTTTTTAAGTCTAAAATTCACCAATCCGTCTATTTTGTAAATTGTTTCAATAGATATTATCTATTATTACAAGAGCTTTAGCTACAGCTATTTGTACTAATAAAAAATATAAACCTTTAGAAATACAAAATGCTTTTGCTATTTTTGCCGCTTAAAATATAATGACATGAAAAAACTTCTTCTATTTAGCGTTTTACTAGGCTTTTTATCTTGTGAACAGACAAAGATGGGTTATGTAGATAACGTAGAGTTAATGAATAAGTATCAAGAAAAAATTGATATAGAAGCAAGGTATACCACAAAAACAGAAGCTTTAACAAGAAGACGAGACAGTATTTCTCAAGCTTTTCAAATTGAGGCCCAGGCATTTCAACTAAAGTCTAAGGGACTGACACAAGAAAAGGCACAGGAAGAATACGGAATCCTGCAACAGAAAGGACAGTTTATTGGTCAACAGTTACAACAAGAAGAACAGCAATTACAGTTACAGGGACAAACTGAAATGGATAGTCTTATTAAAAAAGTAAAGGAGCAGGTTCGCGATTATGGCGAATCTAAAGGCTATACTTATATACTTACTGGCGGTGAAGGTGGAAGTGTTTTATATGGAAAAGAAGCAGATAATCTAACAGAAGAAATTCTAAAGATTTTAAACGCTGCCTATACCCAAAATTAAGAGAAGACTTTTAGGGTTGCAGAAGATATAGTAAAAACATAGTAGGAATTAAATATACCACTATAGTTTTTGCTCCTTCGTACTCTTTAGCGATTCTTTGACCTAAAAGCAACATAAGTAAGGTTAGTGAAGCTGTAAGCGCTCCATAGAGCGCGAATAGCTTTGAGCCCTTATAAAAGAATTCGAAGAGGCCGTAAGAAGCTAATAGAGCGGAAAGGATTTCTAATATAGTTATAATGCCTAATAATATGGGCACCATACCTTTAAAAATTGTTTTAGAGAAATGAGCTGTTAGCCAGTTTAGGTTTTCTTTCCAATTTAATACCTTGTCTATTCCGCTTTGTAAAAAGGTTATTACCACGAAAAGAATTAGAACAAATTCTACATGAAAACCATTAAGACTCCCCATTCTTTAAAATTTTAGTTTTAACTGATTATTTGACTCGGTTTTTTATGCAATAGACGGGTTAGCTTTATAGATAAATCAGTCATAATTATTTTCGAGTTGCCATTTCTTTCTATATGATATAAGGCTTTTTCCAGCTCTTCAACAATTTCCATTACATTATTCTCATGAATATAAGGAGCGAATTTTGACAAATCAAAACCTTCTAAATGGATACGAATATAGACTAGTTCCTTCACTCCATAATTCAAAAGAAGCGCTTGCCTAATCAACCCAATGCAGAACTGGATAAATTTCTTTTGAGCTTCCCTACCTGTTTTGGCAATTTCTTCACTCCATAAAATCAAATCATGAATCGCCGATTTGTTTCCTTTAGCCCTAAAGGCGGTGCGTACCCATTCTACAAACCACTTTTCAAAAATAAGATCTTCAGAGTCCTGGTTCATTAGATCCAAGGCTTTGTTATAATTTCCGTCCGATTCATGGGCAATTATAGTAGCTTCCTCATCATTTAATCCATTTTGAACCAGCGAATTCTTAATTTTTTCTTGGGTAAGTTTAGAAAATTGTACGATTTGACATCTTGACTTGATCGTTTGTAAAATTTGATCCAAGTTCTCAGTTATCAAAATGAACAGCGTTTTCTCAGGGGGCTCCTCTATTAACTTAAGCAACTTGTTTGATGCCGGGGTATTTAGAGCTTCTGCCATCCATATTATCATTACTTTATAACCCCCTTCGTAGGACTTTAAAGTTAACTTTTTGACAATATTATGAGCTTCATCTACGCCTATTTGACCTTGTTTCTTTTCAATACCAATACTTTGATACCAGTCAAACAAATTTCCATAAGGCTGTTCCTTTAAGAAATTTCGCCATTCTGAAATATAATTATCGCTAATGGCATGAGATTTAACTTTGTCAGAGTTAGATACTGGAAAAGCAAAATGCATGTCAGGGTGGGTTAAAGCTTGACATTTTAAGTTACAGGCACTTTCAACCGGATAATTCTCTCCATTTTTATTGCCGCATAATACATATTGGGCATAAGTTAAAGCAGTCATTAGCTTACCGCTACCCTCAGGTCCTACAAAGAGTTGTGCATGTGCGATCCTGCCCTTATCTGCGCTTGAAGTGAGGTGTTGGTGTATTCTAGAATCTGTGATAATATCCTTAAACAACATGAAACCAAATATATGACATTATAAGGAAGTTATATTAAATTCCTAAGAGGCTTTAATTGAACTTCATTTATCTTTACATTTGCCATTCTTTTAAACCTTAATGACAATGAAAACTCTGGATAATTTCGATTTCAAAAATAAAAAAGCAATCATAAGGGTCGATTTTAATGTACCCTTGGATAAAGACTTTAATGTAACTGATACAAGTAGAATTGAGGCGGCAAAACCAACGATTATTAAAGTACTTGAAGATGGCGGAAGTGTTGTCTTAATGAGTCATCTAGGAAGACCAAAAGGACAATCAAACCCGGATATGTCTTTAAAGCATATTGTGGACAAGGTTTCAGAGGTTTTAGGGATAGAGGTCAAATTTGCCGAAGATTGTATTGGTGAAGCAGCGACGACAGCATCAAATAATTTGAAGAGTGGAGAGGTATTACTCTTGGAGAATTTACGATTTCACAAAGAGGAGGAGCTCGGAGATCCTGATTTTGCAAAAGAATTGTCCCTTTTAGGAGACATTTATGTAAACGATGCTTTTGGCACAGCACATAGAGCCCATGCTTCAACTACAATTATTGCAAAGTATTTTAATGGATATAAATGCTTTGGTTACTTATTAGCTAAAGAAATTTCGGCAATTGAGAAAATATTGAAAACAGGAGAGAAACCTGTAACAGCAATACTAGGTGGCGCTAAAGTGTCATCAAAAATTACAATTATTGAAAACATTTTAGACAAAATAGATCATTTAATTATCGGAGGAGGAATGACTTACACCTTTGTTAAAGCTCAAGGCGGCAATATTGGTGATTCCATTTGTGAAGATGACAAAATGGAATTAGCACTGACTATTTTATCAGAGGCAAAGAAAAAAGGAGTGACTGTTCATTTACCCATTGATGTTATCGCCGCAGATGATTTTGACAACAATGCAAATACACAAATCACTGACGTGGGCAGTATTCCTGATGGATGGCAAGGATTAGACGCAGGACCAAAAACCTTAGAAATGTTTGGAGATGTTATATTGGCTTCAAAAACAATTCTTTGGAACGGACCAGTTGGTGTATTTGAAATGGAAAGCTTTTCTAAAGGAACTATAGCCATTGGAAACTATATTGATAAAGCTACTAAGGAGGGTGCTTTCTCTTTAGTTGGAGGTGGAGATTCTGTTGCTGCGGTTAAACAATTTGGTTTTGAAGATGCGGTGAGTTATGTATCTACAGGTGGTGGAGCGATGCTCGAAAGTTTGGAGGGTAAATCTCTACCCGGTATTGCTGCAATAATAGAAGATTAAGGCCGTTATCGATAAAAGGACTAGCCATATTTGGCTTAGTTTTAGGATTCAATATTTTAATGTTTAAAAAAAAAATCCGATTTTCGTTTGAATCTGATGCCCAAACACCGGTATATGATAAGTTATAAAAGAACTTTGCTTGCTGTATTTTTAGTATTTTATGGCATACAAGCGGAGGCACAAAGTGGAGATTCTACTCAAATCAATAAAAAATCTTTTCAGGATGCTTATAAATTAAAAGCGTCGACCCCAATTAATGCTTTAGAAATAACCAAGGAGAACGGCATATTTCAACTAAAAGATCATGTACAAGCCGCCAAGTACGATAGTTTATGGTTAAAAACGCTATACGAAAGCGCCTCTATGTATGATGAGTTGCAATCCTTTGTTTCACCCTTAGAAATAGACTCAACAAGTAATTTAAATTCTGTAGAAATAGATAGCGATCTATTGAAGGAAAGGCTTACCAAATTAGATCAAAAGACACCTTTTAATATTAGCTATAATCCTTCATTGGAAATGGTAATCAAATCTTTTTTGTCAAAAAAGCATGAGTTTATCGAAAGAATGATTGTCGCCAGTCAGTTTTATTTTCCGCTGTTCGAACAGGAATTAGATAATTACAATATTCCATTAGAAATAAAATATTTAGCCATAGTAGAGTCGGCCCTAAATCCTAGAGCAAAATCCAGGGTGGGTGCAACGGGTTTATGGCAATTTATGTATAGCACCGGAAAGATGTATGGTTTGGATGTGAGCAGTTATGTGGATGAAAGGAGCGACCCTATAAAATCCACCAAGGCAGCATGCGCTTATTTATCTAAATTGTATGATATTTTTGGAGATTGGGATTTAGCCTTAGCGGCCTACAATTCTGGCCCAGGCAATGTTAACAAAGCAATCAGAAGATCTGGAGGGTATACAAATTATTGGAATATAAGAAGAAATTTACCGAGGGAAACAGCAGGTTATGTTCCGGCCTTTTTAGCAACTATGTACTTATTTGAGTATGCCGAAGAATATGGTATAAAGAAGGTAAAGATTGATAGGCCTTATTTTGAGACCGATACGGTTCATGTAAAAGAGCTGATTACTTTTGATCATATATCTGAATTAGTTGGGGTAAGTAAAGAGGAATTAGAATTACTGAATCCATCTTATAAATTGGGGATAATCCCTAAGATTGAAAACAAAAATTATGTGCTACGCTTACCAAAAAATGCCATAGGAAAATATGTAGCGAATGAGGATGTAATTTATGCCCATGTTAAACAAGATTTAAAAAGCAAAGAAAGCCCCTTGCCTGAAATGGTTCAGGCTCAAGATCGAATAAGGTATAAAGTGCGAAGTGGAGATTATCTCGGGAAAATTGCCGATAGATATGGGGTAGGTGTTAGCCAAATTAAACAATGGAACGGCTTGAGAAGCAACAATTTGCGCATAGGACAACGTCTAACCATTTTCCCCAGAAAACCCGTAACAACATCGACACCAAAAACAAGTAATTCATTGGCCTCCACATCAGCTCAAAAGTCGACCGGCTCTGATCTTTTTAAAGTTCACACCGTTCAATCGGGAGATTCATTGTGGACTATCTCAAGAAAATATCCCGGAATTACAATTGATGATTTGAGAAAATGGAACAGAATTAGCGGTAATAATCTTAAACCCGGAACAAAGCTAAGATTGTGTGATTGTTCCTCTTAACTACTATTTTATGAAGAACACTATTATCTTATTATTACTAATACTTCTGGGAACTTCATGTAATGATAAAAATAAAAAAGCATATAAGCCGGAATCTGTAGGAGCGCTCAATACCTTGGCGGTTGTTATGGATAATGAACTCTGGGAAGGTAGCGTTGGAGACAAGGTAAGAGAACACTTTGCAGAGCCTCTAATAGGCCTCACATGGAACGAACCTCAATTCAATCTGGAACATATGCCTATTCAGGTTTTTACGGGAATGACAAGACTCAGAAGATCGGTCTTGTTTGTTAGCCTGGACAGTGTAGACATAGCTCATGTCAAAACTGATTTATATGCAACTCCTCAAAAAGTTGGAGTGCTCAAAGGAAGAACCAAAGAAGAGTTAATTGATAATATTGATAATTATTCTGATAAGATAATCGCATCTATCAGAGAGACTGAAATGGAAGAGACTCAGAGAAGATTTTCACGTTCCCTGAGCCAGGATAAATCTTTAGAGGAAGAGTTTGGGATTTCTTTTAAATTACCTTCTATCTATGAAGTGGGTAAAAGAGAAGATAATTTTGTTTGGATAGATCGTGAAATACCAAAAGGAACGATGAATATTATAGTTTATGCTATGCCCGGTAATAGTTTTAGCCAGGATTCTACCTTTGTCGGGGATATAGTTAAAATGAGGGATTCTATAGGAAAAAAATACATACCTGGCCCCGATATTCCTAATAAGACTACCTATATGGCTACAGAGAAAGCCTTTGCTCCATATGTTTTTCCAGCAGAAATTGCTGGAATTAAGGCAGCCGAAGTAAGAGGCATTTGGGAAATACAAAATTACCCTATGGCGGGGCCCTTCTTATCGTTTATTATTAATGACGACAAGAATAACCGGAAATTAATTATTGAGGCTTTTACCTTTGCCCCTGCAACTAATAAACGAGACTACATGTTTGAGCTAGAAGCAATTCTTAAAACACTACAGATTAACTAGACGGGCGTTAAGACAATTAGTCAAATGCAAAGCCTGTTAATACTCTGTATATAAAGGCATAAAGGGTAATAAAAAGTAGTGCAAAACAGAACCACGAAAAAACTTTAAAATATTCTTTTAAGAATAGATTTTTCCAATTTCTAAATGCTTCGAGGTAGATTTCTCTAAAGTGTAGAACTTTTTCCATATTATTATTTTCATATAGTTTATTCTACAAAGGTGACCTTAGTTCCTTTATAGCGTATACTTTATGGTTATAATACCAGAATAAAAGGTGTAATGAAATTGAGAATTTCGAAATTCTATTAACAGTAGAATATTTAGGTTAAAATACCATAGACCTAAATGATTTTAGGAATAAGTAAAGGAGGAAGTTCTCCTCGTCAGCTTATTTCGGGTGTTAGATTTTTCAATCAAAGGCAAATCCCGTTGCAACTCTAAAAATAAATGCATAAAGTACTACGACAAATAAAATGAAACAAAACCAAAAGAAAAGCTTTAGATAGTTTTTTAGAATTATATGACCTAGGTTTTTAAAGGCAGAAATGTATATCTCCTTGATAAGTAATAAATGTTTCATACTAGGGATTTTAAGTTACTGTATTATTATAACTATTAAGCTGATTATTAAGTATTTGCAACTACAGGAATGTTGTAAAAATCAATATTATCGTTGTAAACCAGTTCAGAAATTGAATAAAACAATGGAAGTGAAGCGCCTAGAAGGGATATTTACTTGTATAAGTGTTATGGGTATTTAACGACTTGAAGGGAAAAGGAATTAAACAAGTCGGTAATAAATAAGCTAAGTGAGGCGTTACATTTTTACAATAATAAATTCTGAGCGCCTATTAAGTTGATGTTTGGCTGAGCTACATCTAACAGTTCCATTACATTCATTTAGGAGTTTTTCTTCTCCGTATCCGATAGCACTTTCAATCCTGGAAGCTTCAATTCCCTTGGAAATAATATAATCTCTGGTAGACTTAGCTCGTTTATCAGATAGATATTTATTGTAAGCTCTTTTACCTCTGGAATCTGTGTGAGATTCTATTTTTATGACCATACTAGGGTATTCCTGCATTACTTCCACTAGTTTGTCTAGCTCATTACTTGCGTCGTTTCGAATGGCATATTTATCAAAATCGAAGAATATCATTTCAGTTTTGAGTTTCCTAATGCCCTCTTCTATGACAATTAGTTCTTTGAGTTTATTCATGGATATTTCCATTTCAACTAGCTGATTGTCTTCGGTTAAGACGGCACTAATATCTTCAAAATACCCATCAGCCTCAGTCCTTATAAAATATTTTGTAGTACTCTCCAGGTCTTCAAAAACGAAGCTACCATCGGCATCGGTTTGCACTTCTTTTAATTTAATATTATTCTCATCCAGTAAACTAATAAATGCGGCAGGCATTGCTTCTCCACTTATTCTCTGAGTAACTACGCCAGCAATGGCATTTTCATTAGGTTCTTCAGGAAGCAACCTTTTAAAGGAATAGATATCGTCATCTCCTTTTCCACCTCGGCGATTAGAAGCGAAAAAGCCCTCTTGGGTGTCTTCATTTACGATATATGAAAAATCATCATTTTTACTATTAACGGGTTGCCCCACGTTTTTCACATCTGAGAAGCCGGTTAGGGAATCATAACTTACCTCAAAAACATCTAAGCCCCCCAATCCTACATGTCCGTCTGAGGAAAAGTAGAGTTTCTTTTCATTTATAAAAGGGAACATTTCCTTTTGTTCTGTATTAATGTTTGGACCAAGGTTTCTTGGCTCCGAGAATTGACCATCTCCCAAAACATCCACAACAAAAATGTCTGTTTTTCCGATAGTACCAGGCATATCTGAGACAAAATATAGCTTTTTCCCATCGGGACTAAGCGCCGGATGACCGGTACTATAGTTGTCACTATTAAAAGGAACTTCTTTTATATCCTTCCATTCGCCATCTACCTTTTTGGCCATATAAATCTTCAAATTGTTTACACCATTTTTATCTCTCCTCAGCTTTTTACTATAATTATTTCTTGTAAAATACATTATATCATTATCGGGAGAAAAGGTGATTGAGGCCTCATGATATTTGGTGTTTATCTTTTTAGAGAACTTTATAGCATCTCTGACTTCCTGAGTTTCTTTATTTATTTTTGCTACGTATAGATCCAAATAAGGTTGATTATTCCATTTATACCGTCTGGTATTTACAACGGATGAATCCATAGCCGAAGCAAAAACGACTTTATCGTCGCTGTAGAACATAGGCGAAAAGTCGGAATATTTAGAGTTGACTTCTTCAAGATTGGCAATTGTAAATAAATCCTTTTCTGTAAGGATATTATCCAGGAGAATCTCATTGTAATCTTCATTAATATCATTAGTTTTCTCTCCTTTGGAAATGTCCTTGTCATAAATTCTCATGAGCCTTTTGGCTCGGGCATATTTCCCGGTACCTTTTAGGGCATGGGCATATTTGAAAATATTATCGGCAGACATCTCATTTTTGTATTCCCTATAAAGGATATCATACCAGTAATAAGCCCTTTCCATATTGGTATTGTAGTAATGTGCATCAGCTGCTCTTTCTATGATCTGGTATGGGGCATTATTACCTTCTTCCTCTAGAACGAGTTCGTAAAGTTCTGCAGCTTCTGAATACCACATTTTGTCAAAATATGAATTCGCTTTTTCCAATAGCTTTTCGTTCGCAATGAATGCGCGAGGCTCGGAGTTCTTTTTGGTTTTGGAAACAGCTTGAGGCTTCATTAACTCATTAATGATGGAGATGTTCTTTTCTTGTGGAATTGTTTTAAGAACATTCTTTGCTTCGGGTTGTTTATTTTGTATTTGAAGAATCCAAAGTTTCCCGTTATATTCTCCATTAAGATTATTTTGATAATTTATAAAAGCATTATCTTGATCGGTATATTTACTTAAATAAACATAATTCAACTTACTTATAGGATGCTTGAATAATCGGGGTTTCAATCCCTTTGACTTAAAGTTATTTATACTAGCATGAGCGTTATCCAGGTCACCAAAAACACCCGCAATTAGATAAAAGCCATTGTCTATAGGAATAAGATCTTTAATTACTCTGGCAGGAATTTTTTTTGCTTTAGCGTCACTTAAAAAATGATCTTTTTTTATGGAAGGAGATTTAATTAATTCAATCGAGGTTGAAGGTAATTGACTTTTTCATCTGTTGTTGATTTGTTTACAGGGCTTATAGATTGCTCGTTGGCATATAATATCCAGGTTTTTTCAGCATACCTTCCATCAAATTTTGTGACTATAGACTTGACGGTGTTTTCCCATTTTACATCATGATAGATGTATACGTAATGCAGTTTAGAATTAGAATGATAAATAATATTGGCCAACAGATTTTTGGCTTTTAAATTTTTTTGCAACCTCCTGGCGTTTTGTAATTCTCCAAATACACCTGCTACTGCATAATATCCAGAAACATCTTTTGGAAAGCCCTCTACCTTTCTTGAGGCAATCCCGTATTTCTTTGTAGTGGCCAGGAACCCTTTTAAATTTATATCGGTAGGCTCCGTTGTAATTAGAAATTCAGCGGACGAGGTAGAATCACTTGCTTTGATTTGAAGACCAAAGTGAGATATGAATATAAAAAAGAGAAAATATTTTACAATAAGAGATTTCATTGAGGAAAGGCGCTTTGAAATCAAGACCTAAATTTTATTGTCTTGGTTAAAATTAGTAAGACACACATTATCAGTTATATCCGGTTTCGAAAATAGCCTTAATTTTAGTCAGGAATTAGTTTTTGTTGTGAAACAGATCATTTTCGTCGTGTAAGCTTAACTTATGTATTTCATCGATAAGAACCCGATATGATTTGGACCCTCTTTTAAATTAAAATGAGGTAATGATTTTGAAAAGGAAAAGACAAAATAAAAATACTATATGGTATATTAAATGAAATTGAAACAAAAAAATGCGCTATAAAAGCGCATATGAAAATAGAAATTGACTAATATTTAGCTTTCCTTTTTTTCTTCGATTTGTTCGTCCTCTTTAGAGGCATCTTTGAATTCCTTGATGCCACTTCCAAGTCCCCTCATAAGTTCCGGAATTTTTTTCCCACCAAACAGAAGTAAAACAACCATTACTACAATGGCTATTTGCCAAGGGCCAATTGCTAAAAAAGTTACTAGAGAGACCATATTATTTCAATTTATAGATATCAAAGGTACTAAAAAAGTATTTACTTTACTGTTAATTCAAACGACATGTTCTTTAATTAATTGTAATATATTTAAAATATCAGACTTTTATTCTTAGATATAAAATTAACAGGGATTTATATTATTACAATTAACGAACCTTATCTTTGCGTGTGATGGGCAAAAAACAGAAGAAACGAAAGGAAATTAAAAGAAAGCTATTACATAAATATCGCTTAGTAATACTTAATGAAAGTACTTTTGAGGAAAAAATATCATTTAAGTTAAGCCGTCTTAATGTATTTGTAACTGGCACACTTTTTATCTTTGGCCTCATTGGCCTTACAACACTATTAATCGCTTTTACCCCTCTCAGAGAATATATTCCCGGTTATTCGTCAACTAAGCTAAAGCGGCAGGCCACGGAGTTGACTTATAAAACAGACTCTTTGGTTAAGGCCTTAGAATATACCAATAAGTATCTGACAAATATTAGGATGGTTCTCAGAGGAGACGTAGAGAATAATCAAATTAATAGAGATTCATTATTTCAGAAATTTAAAATTGATCCTGCTACAGTTGATCTTTCCCCAATTCGGGAAGACTCGTTATTAAGAGCGGAGGTTGCTTTAGAAGATAAGTACAACCTTTTTGAGTCTGACATAGAGAGTAGTGGACTTATATTTTTTTCTCCATTGAGTGGTAGTATTTCACAACCATACAATCCTAGAATCAAACATTTTGCGGTTGATATAGTTTCTGCAAAAGACACGCCCGTAAAGGCAATTGCCGCCGGCACTGTGATATTTTCGGAGTGGACTGCAGAAACGGGATATGTAATCATTTTAGAACATAAAAATGGAATAATTTCTGTATATAAGCATAATGGTGCGCTAAATAAATCTCAGGGAGATTATGTAAAAGCAGGCGAAGTTATAGCCTCCGTGGGTAATACGGGCCAGCTTACAACGGGTCCTCATCTGCATTTTGAATTATGGAATAATGGAAATCCATTAAACCCAACGGATTATGTGGATTTTAACTAATTGATATGTCAATAAAATCCTTCGCATCACTGATATTTGCCCGTTACATTGTTTGGAAAACTAATAAATGGAAAAGCCAACCTGAAATCGTTCAACAGAATGTTTTTAGGAAACTCTTGGAGAAGGCAAAGCACACTGAATTTGGAAAAGACCACAATTTTAGTGGTATCAAAACACATGAGGATTATGTTCGTGAGGTTCCTATAAGGGATTACGAAGAATTAAAGGAGTATGTGAATAAAATGGTGGAGGGAAGAAAAGATGTTCTTTGGCCGGGTAAACCTTTATATTTTGCAAAAACTTCCGGGACCACTTCAGGAGCCAAATATATACCTATAACAAATGAATCTATAAAGGAACAAGTTCTGGCGTCAAGGAATGCAATATTGAACTATATAGATGAAACTCAGAGTCCCAATTTCGTTGATGGTAAATGGATATTCCTTCAGGGGAGTCCCGAACTTGAAGAGTTAAATGGAGTCCAATTAGGCAGATTATCAGGAATATCGGCTCATTATGTTCCAAATTATTTACAAAAAAACAGACTTCCAAGTTGGGAAACCAATTGTATCGATGATTGGGAAACAAAAGTTGAGCGTATTGTAGATGAGACAGAATCCGAAAATATGACTGTAATTGCAGGTATTCCATCTTGGGTTCAGATGTATTTTGAGCGATTGAAGTTAAGATCAAATGAGAATATTGGAGACCTATTTAAGAATTTTCAACTATTTATTTATGGGGGCGTTAATTATGAGCCATATCGTGCAAAGTTTGAAGAGTTAATTGGGCGACGAGTAGACAGTATTGAATTATTTCCGGCGAGTGAAGGGTTTTTTGCCTACCAGGATTCTCAAACCGAAAAAGGAATGCTTCTCTTGTTGAATTCAGGAATATTCTATGAGTTTGTTAGAGTCGATACGTTTTATGAACCGAAGCCTAAGCGTCTTACTGTAGGAGAGGTAGAGATTGGCGTAGATTATGTTATGATTATATCTACCAATGCGGGCTTATGGGCTTACAATTTGGGCGATACAATTCAATTTGTTTCTTTAAAACCCTATAAAATTATTGTAAGTGGTAGGATAAAACATTTTATTTCTGCTTTTGGAGAGCATGTCATAGCTAAAGAGGTAGAATATGCAATGCAGAAGGCCATAATTGAGACAAAGGCCATAATAAATGAATTTACGGTAGCCCCAGAAATAAGTCCGCCTGCAGGGCTCCCATATCATGAATGGTTTATAGAGTTCGAAACTAAGCCAAAGGATATGAATCGCTTTATTAAAGTGCTAGATTTGAGCCTTCAAGAGCAAAACAGCTATTATTTTGATCTTATAGACGGGAAAGTATTACAAGAACTTAAAATATCACCCATAAGACCCGGGGGATTTCAAGCTTTTATGAAGAAACAAGGAAAGCTAGGAGGACAGAACAAGATTCAAAGACTTTCAAACGATCGGAGTTTGGCTGATATGTTGCAGGAATACACAGAGTAAATAATGATCATATAGGCAAATTGTTTACCACTACTTCAAAACATAGCGCATCTGCTATATTCTTAGGCATTCATAAAATAATTAACGTAATTTTGTTTTTGATTTATGGAAAATATTAAAGACACTACAAGAGCACAAGAATCTACAAATGCGATTGAACGCTTATATATAACAATGAGACATTTGTTCAACCGAGGGTTCTATAAGCCAAATGGTGTCTCTGGAGCATCATTGCGAAATGCACTGCTATTATTGCGACCAGAAATATACGGGTCAATAGCAGAAGAAAAAAGTGAGCTCAAGGGCTTAATATATGTATTAGAGCGTCTACCCGATGGAATAGAACAATGTCGCTATATTAACCTGACTTCAGATGAAGGATATGGAAAATCTCACTTTCAAGTAATAATTCCCCTAAAAAGGAGAAGGAATTGTTATAGGATTGATGAGGAGCAAATGAATATAGAGATTACCAGAGGTCGTTCAGACATCTATGATATTTTGACACATCTTACATTTCTTTACATAGAATCAGATAAAATTTGTAAACGTGTATTGATAGAAGACACAAATCAGACAACCAGGGATTGGATAAAACTTGAAAAGGCGGTCTCAAAAACTAAATTGTCTGAGAAAGAACGCGAAATAGCGCTTATTCATGCTGCTAGTATTTTGGGAAGATCCTTTTTAGAAACATTAGAGGTTTATAAACAGTTAAGTACAAAATCGGACCCAGAGCGTTTTCTTAAGGTTATTTACTGGCTTGGTCGTTTAGCCATTGAAGAAGAGACGGGAGGAGAAAAAAGAATAGTGACTTTTAGTGCACTTCTCAGAGAACGCTTAGGGCATCACATTCATGGGGAAATTTGGGCCGACACTATAAAAAGAACTTTAAGCAAGCACAAACTACTAAAAAGACCCATACATATTATAAGTGCAAACATGCATAGTGTGGTTAACTCCTTATATGCAAGAAAGGCATTGGGCAAGGAATTTCCCGAGGCAGAGTCTTTAAAGATTTATGAGGCTTTGAGTTCTACTAAGAATGAAGATTTAAGAAAGAAGGTGCTTGAAATGGCTAAAAGCAATGGGATGATTTCCATACCTGATACCTCCGGCACTAATATAGATGTTCAGATTTTTGACATGGCCAAATTGGGAGAAGATGCTTGTTGTTATGAATTAGATGATAAGATACCAAATGATCAAAAACCTATTATATTTGTTATGGATTATGCTTTTGGAGAGCAGGCGTATGAATCCATCGATGAATTGTTAAAGCCATTTACTATAAAATCTTCTGAACTATTATTTTTAAATGTAAAATCAATCTCCATTATGGGGAAAGCTGGTATTTTAGATGGGGGAAAAGGAGATTTAATGATCCCTTCAGCGCATATTTTTGAGGGAACCTCTGATAACTATCCTTTTAAAAACGAACTTTCTGCCGCTGATTTTATGGACAATGGACTAAAAGTAAAGGAAGGAACCATGGTAACTGTTTTAGGCACTTCACTTCAGAATAAAGATATTTTAGAGTTTTTTCATAATTCTACTTGGGGAGTAATAGGCTTAGAAATGGAGGGAGTTCATTACCAAAAGGCAATCCAATCTGCTTCTCGAATAAGAAAGAGCATAAGAGAAGATGTAAAGGTAAGGTATGCCTATTATGCCTCAGATAATCCTTTAGAAACAGGGAGTACACTAGCTTCAGGAGGCTTGGGAACTACAGGTGTAAAACCAACCTATCTAATAACCGATAAAATACTTAAGCAAATTTTTAATTCCTAAACATGGCAGATCCACAAACATCAAAAGAAACCTCATCAAATGATGAAATAGACTTGGGCCAGTTATTTAAAATGATTGGAAATGGGTTTTAATAGCTTATTCAGACGGTTTTTGAGAATTTTCCTCTATTTCAAAAAGAACTTCCTGGTTTTGCTTAGTCTTATCATAGTTGGGGCATTAATTGCCTTTGGGCTAAACCAGTTTGTTTCTGAAAAACTTCAGACCGAGGTTATTGTAAAACCAAATTTTGAAAGCAAAGCCTATTTATATGATGCGGTATGATGAAATCCAGGCTAATATTAAATGGAAACGACACGATTTTTTTAGTCGAATAGGGATTAACCTTTCAAATTTGAAGGGTTATGAGAGTAACTATAGACCAGACTTCGAAAAACAATGATTCGGACAGATGATGATTTGGAGTATTTAGAACTTTTGGAGAAATTTCAGGATAATGGTCTTGTAACAGCAGTCACGAGAACGGAGATATTAAATATAAGCTCCTTGGAACATAAAATTACATTCACTTATAAAGATGCAGAGAACGGTCCAAAGTTTAGTCAAAAGGTCATGGAATATATTAACTCGAACAGTTACTTTAAAGAATTGACCAAAATAAACCGCGAAAATGATTTGGAAAGAATTAGGCAAAACGAGGCATTACTGCTTCAAATGGACGAATTAATTAGCAGATATTCCAATAGAATGACGAGTACTGAAAGTCAACTTAGTGATCAAAGAATTATTCTGGACAATGAGAAACAATTGGATATTGCAGAATTATTTAAATTAAAAACCAGTTTGATTCGGGATATTGAAAGTAAAAAAATGGAACTCCAGAAGAAAAAGATGCTCATAAGCATTATTTATTTTGGAGAACCGCATATTGTTCAGAAATCCTTCTTTGGAGAAAAAATTGTACTTATTCCACTTACGATTTTGATCGCTATTTTTCTTTTTTATTGACATATTTAAATATCTTAATAAGAAAGCCGCAGAAATTCAAAATTAAACATCTTAATTGTTGGGAAGATGAACATATATTTATCATAAAATCATCAAGTAAATCAAAGAATTGAAAGCCATATTATCATGAATATTTTAATAACAGGAGGTGCAGGATTTATTGGCTCTCACCTAGTACGCAGATTTGTAAAAAACTATCCTGATTATCATATCTATAACTTAGACGCACTTACTTATGCAGGGAATCTTGAAAATTTAAGCGACGTTGAAAGTTGTGAGAACTATTCCTTTTTAAAAGGGGATATCCTGGATGATCGATATATTAAAGAAATTTTTGAGAAGTATAGATTTGACGGTATAATTCACCTTGCAGCAGAGTCACATGTAGATCGCTCTATAACAGACCCTTTGGCTTTTGTTCAAAACTAATATTATTGGAACTGTTAATTTATTGAATGCCGCCCGAGATCTTATGGAAAGAGGATACGGTCAAGAAGCGGTTTTATCATATAAGCACAGATGAAGTATATGGTTCATTAGGTACGGAAGGTTTATTTACTGAAAACACACCCTATGATCCCAATTCTCCTTATTCTGCGTCAAAGGCAAGTTCAGATCACTTTGTTAGGGCCTATGGGGAGACCTATGGGTTACCTTATGTAATCACCAATTGCTCTAACAATTACGGGCCCAATCATTTTCCTGAAAAACTGATTCCTCTTTTTATAAATAATATTATTGAAAATAAGCCATTACCGGTGTATGGAGATGGAAAATATACGCGTGATTGGCTATATGTCAAAGATCATGCAGCTGCCATTGACTTGGTTTTTCATAAGGGCAAAAATCATGAGACCTATAATATAGGTGGGTTTAACGAATGGCAGAATATTGATTTGGTTAAACTACTTTGTAGGCTGATGGATCAAAAGTTAAATAGAACAGATGGCACTTCAGCAAAACTAATTACTTATGTAAAGGATCGGCCCGGACATGATTTAAGATATGCCATAGATGCCAGTAAAATAAATGAAGAACTCGGATGGAAACCTTCCGTTACTTTTGAAGAGGGCCTAGAACAGACCATTGACTGGTATCTGGAAAACCAGGAATGGTTAGATCATGTTACCTCTGGCGATTATCAGGAATATTATGAAAAGATGTATAAATAGTGTCTTGCAACTAAATAATTATATAAAATGAAAGGAATTATTTTGGCAGGAGGTTCTGGAACGCGATTGCATCCGTTGACTTTGTCAGTAAGTAAACAATTAATGCCTATTTATGATAAACCAATGATTTATTACCCTTTATCCACCCTCATGTATGCCGGGATTAGGGAAATTTTAATTATTTCAACACCTAAGGACCTCCCTCTTTTTAAAGAATTATTAGGGGATGGAAAAAAATATGGATGTAGTTTCTCCTATGCCATACAAGAAGCTCCAAATGGTTTTGCAGAAGCCTTTATTATTGGGGCTGACTTTATAGGAAAAGATAAAGTTGCTTTGATCCTTGGAGACAATATTTTTTATGGGTCTGGCTTAGCAAAGTTATTACAGTCTAATAATAACCCGGATGGAGGCATTATTTATGCTTATAGGGTTCATGACCCGGAGCGTTATGGGGTAGTGGAATTTGATGAAGAAGGAAAAGGCAATAAGTATTGAAGAAAAACCATCTGAGCCTAAATCTAATTATGCTGTTCCAGGAATTTATTTTTATGACAATGAGGTAGTTGAAATTGCCAAAAATATTAAGCCTAGTGCAAGAGGAGAATTAGAAATAACTGATGTTAATAAAGTTTATCTAAAGAGAGAAACTTAAGCGTAAGTATTTTAGACAGAGGTACTGCATGGTTAGATACTGGGACATTTCAATCTTTAATGCAGGCATCTCAGTTTGTTGAAGTAATTGAAGAACGACAAGGACTTAAAGATTGGAGCTATCGAAGCCGCTGCATATGAAATGGGTTATATTGACAAAGAACAATTTAAAAAATTTGCAGAACCATTAATGAAAAGTGGCTATGGAAAAAACTTATTAGGGATTCTTAAAAAATCATTAATGATCATAAATTTAAGAGACTAAATTAAAAGGATGTTTTGTTTTGGAACCTGAAGTTTTTAATGATGAAAGAGGTTATTTTTTGGAATCCTTTAATAGTAAAGATTTAATGAGGCTATTAGGTCAATGATTAATTTTGTTCAGGATAATCAATCTTTTTCAAAAAAGGTGTTATAAGAGCACTTACATTATCAAATAGGAGAACATGCACAGGCCAAATTAGTAAGAGTTCTATCAGGAAAAGTACTAGATGTTGCTGTGGATTTTAGAAGGAATTCACCAACTTTTGGAGAACATGTTTCATGTGAATTAAGCTATGAAAACAAAAAGCAGCTTTTTATACCCAAAGGTTTTGCTCATGGTTTTGCTGGCTTGAGTGAAGGCGCGGAATTTTTTTATAAATGTGACAATTATTATAATAAGGAAGCAGAAAGAGGAATTATATATAATGATCCGAGTTGGGAATAGACTGGGGATTATCCGCTGAAATGGTAATTCTTTCCGAAAAGACTGCAGTTCTACCTTTTTAAAAAGACCTGGATTTATGACAAAGATTTTAGTTACAGGTGCTACTGGACAATTGGGAAAGAGTATACAAAAAATGAGTTTGTCCTAATTATAAAGACCAATTAGAAGTCTTACATTCAACTCCAACGACTTGGATATTACAAATAGAAGGAAGTATCAAAGCATTTGTATATGAAAACATTTTGATTATTGTATTAATTGTGCGGCTTATACCAATGTAGAACAAGCCGAAGAAACACCCGAAATTGCATTTAAAGTTAATTCAGAGGCTATTCAATATTTAGTGGAAAATTGTCTTAAACAGGATGTTGTATTAATACATATTTCAACAGATTATGTTTTTGATGGTCAAAAAGAGGAAGGCTATATTGCTACTGATCTACCTAATCCAATCAATGAATATGGAAATCAAAATTAGCAGGGGAAAAAATTATTCAAAGGTATATGGATAAATATTTTATTATTAGAACATCATGGCTGTATTCTGAATTTGGGCACAATTTCTATAAGACTATTTTAAAAAAGGCTAAAGAGGAGAAAATACTTTATATTACAGAACAAGCAAACTGGCCAACCCACTAATTCTAATAACTTAGCCTTTTACTTGTTAAATATTATTGCCGCAAAAGACGACAATTATGGCATTAGACATTTTACGGATAAGGAAACCATGACTTGGTATGATTTTGCCCTAACAATCCTAAAAGAACATGAGTTAGAAGGTATTTGTAGAATTGAAAGAGCTAGGAATTATCGTACTTTTGCGAAAAGACCAGAATATAGCATTTTATTGTAAATAGGACTTCGCCACAATAGTCTTATAGAAGAAATTGTATTAAGATATGGATCAACTAGGTTTGATAGGAAGAGAAAAAGAATTATTTGTAAATGATATTAAAAATCATCAAAAAGATTTAGAAAGAATTGTGTCTACCTCTTCATTTTTGGTTTTGGGAGGTGCAGGGACTATAGGTCAGGCTGTTACTAAGGAGATATTTAAGAGAAGTCCGTTAAAGCTTCATGTTGTTGATATTAGTGAGAATAACATGGTTGAACTAGTTCGAGATTTACGTAGTTCATTTGGCTATATTGATGGTGACTTTCAAACTTTTGCCTTGGATATTGGTTCTATAGAATATGATGCTTTTATTGAATCTGATGGTCAGTATGATTATGTTTTGAATTTTCAGCATTAAAACATGTACGAAGTGAAAAAGATCCTTTTACCCTGATGCGAATGATAGATGTTAATATTTTTAATACAGATAAGACTATTAAAGCAGGCAATTGCCAAGGGAATCAAAAAATATTTTTGTGTCTCAACTGATAAAGCTGCTAATCCAGTAAATATGATGGGAGCAACTAAAAGAATCATGGAGATGTTCTTAATCCAAAAAGGAGTTGAGATTTCAATTTCCACTGCTCGTTTTGCTAATGTTGCTTTTTCTGATGGTTCACTTATTACATGGTTTTGATCAACGAATTAAAAAACCAACCTATTGTTGCACCTAATGATATTAAACGATATTTTGTTGTACCTAAAGAAAGTGGTGAGCTTTGTTTAATGTCTTGTATTTTTGGCGAGAATAGGGATATTTTTTTTCCAAAATTAGATGAAAATCTCCATTTAATTTCTTTGCAGATATTGCTGTAAAATATTTAAACAACCTTAGGTTATGAGCCCTATTTCTGCGAGAATGAACAAGAAGCTAGAGATTTCATACAAAGTTTACCTAAAGAAGGCAAATGGCCTTGTCTGTTTATAGAAAGTGATACCACTGGAGAAAAGGATTTTGAAGAATTTTTTACAGATAAAGAAGTTTTGGATATGAATCGGTTTGAGAAGTTAGGAATTATTAAAAAACGACTTGAGTTATATGTTTAAAGAAACTTGTCTTATTTTGAAAACACAATAGTAAATTTAAAACGAGAAAAATCATGGACCAAAGACCAATTGTAAATTTATTTTTTAAATGATACCTGGTTTTGGGCATAAAGAAACAGGTAAATACTTTGACCAGTAAAATGTACACCTGAATGATTCAATAAACAATAGATTTTATAAAAGACAAATTTAAACAAAGACATTTATACCACTTCATGAGCCTTGTTTTGTAGGCAATGAAAAAGAGTATCTTAATGAATGTATTGATTCTACTTTTGTTTCAAGTGTAGGTAAATTTGTAGACCAATTTGAAAAAGAAATAGCCAACTTTACAGATGCTAAATATGCGATAGCGACTGTAAATGGTACTTCTGCTTTGCATATTGCACTTACATTTGTCTGGTGTTGAAAAAGATGATGAAGTTATTACCCAGCCACTTAACTTTTATTGCTACTTGTAATGCTATTAGTTATTTAGGTGCAAAACCTGTTTTTGTTGATGTTGATATAAGTACTATAGGCTTCTCTCCAGAAAAACTAGAACAATTCTTATCTGCAAAGCACGAAAGTAATTTAATGGGATATGTTTAAATAAAAAGACCAAAAGAAAAAATAAAAGCTGTAGTTCCCATGCATACTTTCGGTTTTCCAGTAGATATGGAAGAGCTATTAGTTGTGTGTAATGAGATACAGCTTTAAAAGTTATAGAAGATGCTGCAGAATCTTTAGGAAGCTTATTTAAAATAATCAACATACAGGTACGAAAGGTCTATTTGGGGTATTTAGTTTTAATGGAAATAAAACCATGACTACGGGCGGTGGTGGGATGATTGTTACAGACGATGAGAACTTGCTAAAGAAGCGAAACATTTAACTACTACTGCCAAGATTCCTCACAAATGGGATTTCGATCATGATCAGATTGGTTATAACTATCGATTGCCCAATATTAATGCAGCACTAGGTTGTGCTCAATTAGAAATATTACCAAAAATAATTTTAGAATAAACGGGTTTTAGCAGCAGATTATAAAGAGTTTTTTTGAGTTACAAAAGGCTAACTTTGTGACAGACCAAAAACAGTCTTTGGCAGAATTACTGGCTGAATACTATTATTTTGAATGATTTCAATGAGAGATTGGTTTTTAAATGAGACTAATAATGAAGGCGTTATGACTAGACCAATCTGGAAGCTCATGAATAGTTTACCAATGTTTAATAAAGCACAAACCGACGGCCTAGAAAATTCTATATGGCTAGAAGAAAGTGTAATAAATATTCCTAGTAGTGTTAAATTCTAAATAATATTTATTTTTTAGGATATTCTGGACATTCATATGTTGTGGCCGATATAGCATTGGCAAATAAGTATAGCATTAAAGGCTATTTTGATTTTCAAAATAGTTTAAATAATCCCTATAAGATTCAGATTACTTGGTAATGAAAATGAAGCAGATGTATTAAAGATAATTGTAGATGCCTCTGTTTTTCCAGCAATAGGTTCAAACCTAATTCGAAAAAGTCAACAAATTATATTATAAATAAAGGCCTATAAGCAAATAAGCAATTAGTCGCTCCTAGTTCTTTTGTTTCGAACACAGCAGACAATAGAATCCTCAACTGTGAGTGAACCTAATGCTGTAGTAAAAGCTTAGTACAATAGGACATGGTTGTATTATCAATACTGGAGCAATAGTAGAACATGAATGTAGCTTGTGCTCTTCTCTCATATAGCACCAGGAGCAGTGTTGCTGGAAATGTAAAAATTGGAGAAAATTGAACCTTTATTGGAGCCAATGCAGTTATAAAACAAGGGGTAAAAATAGTAGATAATGTTGTTGTTGGTGCAGGTTCTGTGGTTATTGAAAATATTACTTAAAATGGAACATGGGTTGGAAATCCAGCGAGAAATATAACAAGAAATGAGAAATAGAGTACTAGTCATTGCAGAAGCAGGTGTAAATCACAATGGAGATATCACTATTGCAAAAAAACTGATAGATGCTGCTGCTGAAGCTGAGGCTGATTATGTGAAATTTCAGACTTTTAACTCTAAAAAACTAGTAAGTAAATCTGCCCAAAAAGCTAAGTATCAGGAAGGAGAATACCAAAGATACTTCAGAATCTCAGTTGAAAATGTTACAAAAACTTGAACTAAGCAAAGAAGACCATTTTGAACTAATTGAATATTGTGAGACTAAGAATATAAAATTTTTATCTACCGCTTTTGACCTTGATAGCTTTGATTTCTTAAAGAAGCTGAAGATAGATTTGTGGAAAATACCTTCTGGTGAGATTACCAATTTACCTTATTTAAGTAAAATAGGTGCTTTGGTAAGCCTACGGTGTTATCAACTGGTATGGCAGATATGACAGAAATTGATGATGCTATTACAGAGCTCTTAGTCGGAGGGTTGCACATCGTAAAAGAATTAACTGTATTACATTGTAATACTGAGTATCCTACACCTATGGAGGATGTAAACCTTAGAGCTATGCAAACCATCGGCGATGCATTTGACGTTGCCATAGGATATTCGGACCATACTTTGGGGATTGAAGTTCCGGTTGCGGCTGTTGCTCTAGGGGCAAGGGTTATTGAAAAGCACTTTACTTTAGACAGGGGATTAAAAGGACCAGACCACCTGGCTTCTTTGGAACCAGGAGAATTAAAGGAAATGGTTAGGTCTATTAGAAATATTGAAATGGCTATGGGTAATGGGATAAAAGAACCAAGCCCAAGCGAGATTAAGAATAAAGAAATTGCTCGTAAAAGTATTGTGGCTAGCCAAAGTATTAATAAAGGAGAATACTTTTCAGAAAGAAATCTAACTGTCAAAAGACCTGGTACAGGAATAAGTCCAATGAAGTGGGATAGCATTATTGGTACTAAAGCCACAAAGGACTATAGAGAAGACGATTTTATATGAAAAAAATTGCCGTAGTTACTGGTTCCAGAGCAGAGTATGGTCTTTTAAAACCATTAATTAAACTAATTGCGTCAAAGGATGATCTGGAGCTACAACTAATAGTAACGGGGATGCATCTTATGCCTAAATTTGGTAATACTTATCTTCAAATAGAAGAGGATGGATTTCATATTATTGCTAAAATTTCTGATGATTTAGTTGGAGATTCTTCCCGAGAAATATCTAGGGCTATGGGCAATACGATGATTGGTTTTGCAGATGCTTTGGAAGAGCTAGAACCAGATATCATGGTAGTGTTGGGAGATAGGTCTGAAATATTTTCAGCGGTTGCCGCTGCACTTATTGCACTAATACCCGTGGCTCATATTCATGGAGGCGAAACGACTGAAGGTGCTTATGATGATTTTTTAAGGCATGCGATTACTAAAATGAGTATGTACCATTTTGCCTCGACGGAAATTTATAGGAAGAGAATAATTCAATTAGGAGAAAATCCCAATACGGTTTTTAATGTTGGGGCTATTGGGATTGATAGTATTCGCACATTAAATTTAATGAACCAAGAAAATTTTGAAAAATCAATTGGGATAGAATTATTAAAGAATTCTGTGTTAATCACTTTTCACCCGGTTACCTTAGAAAATGCCAGTGCTCAAAATCAGTTTGGAGATCTTTTAAAAGCCTTGGACGAGCAAAAAGACACAACCTTAATTTTTACGAAACCCAATTCCGATAAAGACGGAGATATAATCATAAAAATGATCGATGATTATGTGTTTCAAAACTCATCTAAAGCAATTGCCTTTACCTCATTAGGTCAACTAAGATATTTTTCTGCATTACGGTTTGTATCCTTTGTTATTGGAAATTCGTCTAGCGGTATACTGGAAGTTCCCTATTTTAAAATTCCCACTATCAATATAGGTGACAGGCAAAAGGGACGAATTATGCCTAAAAGTGTTATTAATTGTAAACCAAGTTACCCAGAAATTTTAAAGGCCATTGACCAGGCAAAGGACGATGATTTTTTGAATGAGGTTCAATCGCAAGAGAACTTATATGGAGATGGTCACGCCGCGGAGGCTATATTGGATAAGCTGGAATCCTTTGATTCCAAAGAAATGAAAAAACCGTTTTATGACATCAAAGATTTAGATTTTGAAAAACCATAGAAAACATATTATTAGTATTGACAGTACTATAAAAGAGGCACTTATTAAGCTTAATGACTTGGGGAAAGATGCTGTTCTTTTCGTAGTTAATAATAAGAATAAATTAATGGGGTCTTTAACTGACGGAGATGTTCGTAGAGGACTTATCAGAGGTATTACCCTAGACAGCACTTTAAAGGAGGTGAATTTTAGGAGAGCCAAAGTATGTTCGAAAAGGAGAGCAGAATATTGAAGAGATAATTCAATATCGTGAAGGTAATTATAGAATATTACCTCGTGATTGATAAAAAAGACAGAATAGTAAATGTTATTAATTTTCGAGAATTACGTTCCTATCTGCCTTTAGACGCGGTTATTATGGCTGGCGGTATGGGCACTCGGTTAAAACCACTAACCGAGAAAACTCCCAAACCATTACTAAAGATTGGAAAAAGCCAATTATGGAACACAACTTAGATAGACTAGCGTTGTATGGAATTGATGACTTTTGGTTTCGGTAAAATATTTAGGAGAACAGATAGAAGGCTATTTTGGGAATGGGGATTCTAAAGACATCCAGATTCAGTATGTATGGGAAAATGAGCCTTTGGGAACAATTGGTGCTGTTTCCAAAATAGAAAGTTTTAACCACGATTACGTTTTATTGACGAATTCAGATATTCTAACCAATTTGGATTACGAACATTTTTTCTTAGATTTCTTAAAGCAAAAAGCCGATTTATCTGTTGTTACCATCCCGTACAAAGTAGACATACTCTATGCCGTATTAGAAACAAGTAATGGCCATGTCTTAAATTTAAGAGAGAAACCTACCTATACTTATTATTCCAATGGAGGGATTTATTTGATAAAAAAACAGCACTAAAATTTTTACCCAAAGGAGAGTTTTTTAATGCTACGGATTTAATGGAAAAACTTATAGAAGAAAAGAAAAAAGGTGATTTCATATCCGCTTTCGGGCTATTGGCTAGATATCGGAAAGCATGAGGACTTTGAAAAGGCGCAACGAGATATAGAACAAATTAAATTTTAATGGAAATTTTAGTTACTATCTGTGGAAGAGGTGGATCCAAAGGGATTCCCGGAAAAAATATTAAGGAATTAAACGGGCGGCCTTTAATAGAATACACAATCATGCACGCGTAGCAGCTTTGCAGAAAATAAGCAAGCAGATATTGCCTTGTCTACCGATGATACCGAAATTTTAAACATAGCAAATGAGTGCGGTCTTAAAACGGATTATAAAAGACCAGATTATTAAGCAACGGATAAGGCAGGAAAAATAGAAGTTTTAAATGATGTCTTATTGTTTTATGAAAATAAAAAACAAAAACATTACGATGTTATACTCGATTTGGATATAACATCACCTCTGAGAACAATTAAAGATTTAAATGAGGGCCTTGAAAAACTAATGCAAAACCCTGATGCCATAAATTTATTTTCAGTTTCTAAACCACATAAGAACACGTATTTTAATGTAGTAGAAGTTGCTGAAGACGGCTATGTTAAATTAGTTAAACCTAGTGAAGTGAGGTCCAGACAAACCGCTCCAAAAGTCTACGATATGAACGCCTCATTTTACTTTTATCGGAGTAATTTTTTTAAAGAAGGATACAAATCTGCTATAACTCCACGCAGCCTTTTTTACCTTATGGACCATATCTGTTTTGATTTAGATGAACCTTTAGATTTTGACATTATGGAGTACCTCTTAAGTCAGAATAAACTAGGAATGCAGCTATGAAAGTACTGATTTTAGGGTTTGGGTTCTATGCGCTCAAAAGCATATACGTGTATTAAAAGAACTAGAGCCAAAAGTGCAACTATATGCGCTAAGATCTTCTGAGAATTCAGATATACAAAAAGGTGTCACAAATCTGTTTACATATGAGGAACTATGGCAATACAAATTTAATTTTGTTTTAATATCTAGTCCATCTTCCATTCATTGGGAGCAAATTTTTCGCCTGCAAGATCTAAATGTTCCCATGATGATTGAAAAACCATTATTTATTAATAAAGATCAAATTGAAGCTTTTGAAAAGAGCAATAATAATTGGCCATTAATGTATGTAGCCTGTAATTTCAGATTTCATCCATTAATTAAATTTATTAAGACTTACTTAGAACAAAACCCATCTAAGATTAATGAAATTAATGCATATTGTGGGTCTTTTCGCCAGATTGGAGAGACCTGGGAAAGACTATACCAAAGTATATAGTGCAATTAGAGAGCTTGGAGGTGGCGTGCATTTGGATTTAATTCATGAAATCGACTATTTAGTGTATTTGTTTGGACTACCACTTAGTTCTATATCCAAAAAAAGAAAATCGTCAAAATTGGAAATCAATAGTTTTGATTCTTCAATGAATATTTTGGAGTTTAATAGTTTTCAGGCACAGGTAACGCTTAATTATTTTAGAAAAGATACAAAGCGAAATCTAGAAATTGTTCGCGAAAAAGACACCTTGTACGTAGATTTTTTAAAAGGTGAGATTACCAATTTATTAAATAATGAATTGCTTTTTAAGGCGGAGGATTTGTCCATATTTGTAACTTATAAAGAACAGATGGCCTATTTTTTGGAATGTGTTGATAAAAATAGGTCGCCAATGAATTCCCCTAATGAGGCAATTGCAGTTTTAAAGTGTATACTATGAATTTAGATGGAAAAATAATTTTGGTTACCGGAGGAAGCGGCCTACTGGGGCGTGCAATTCTAGCAGATATTAAACAGAACAATGGAACGGCCATTAACCTGGATATAAATGCAGAGAATAATATCGAAAAAGGTGAAATCAATCTAGATATTACCAGCGATAAGTCAATAAAGCAGGCTATTTCCACAATTCTAAAAAAGCACAAAAGAATAGATGGGTTGGTGAATAACGCCTACCCAAGAACCTCAGACTGGGGAAAGGCTTTTGAAGATGTAAATCCAGATTCTTTTAGTAAAAATATAGATATGCAGTTAAGCAGGATTTTTGCCCTTTCTCAACCTGTATTAGAAATAATGAAGAATCAAGGTTTTGGTTCTTTAGTTCATATGTCTTCGGTTTATGGCATTGTTGGAAATGATTTCACGGTATACGAAAATACTCCTCTAACCTCACCAGCAGCTTATTCTGCAATCAAAGGAGTGACTTATAAACTCAGCAGGTATTTGGCTTCTTATTTTGGAAAATACAATGTAAGATCTAACTGCGTTTCTCCAGGAGGGATTTTTGATCACCAAAATAAAATATTCGTAGAACAGTATGAGTATAGGGTCCCCATGAAAAGAATGGGAACTCCTAAGGATATAGCACCCATTGTAAGTTTTTTACTGTCAGACGACTCGGGCTATATTACAGGGCAGAATATTGCCGTAGATGGAGGTTGGACGGCTATTTGAGTGGAGAACATAATATTTATGGCATATGAGAATTGATTCATTGGATTACCTGCGGGGTTTAATGGCAATAGCGATTATGTTCTATCATTATTTTGTATGGACATTTGGCGTCTATGGAAGTGACACATTCTTAGGTAAAATAGGGCTTTATGGGGTTTGCATCTTCTATGTTTTGAGTGGTTTAACACTCTATTTGGTATACGAAAACAAGTTAAGTCTCACTAAATTATTCTACTACTTTAAAAAAAGAGTTTACCGAATATTTCCTCTATTGTGGGCAAGTGTTTTTCTAAATATACTTCTTTTAACGAATACGTATACAACTGCTAAAGTATTGCTTAATTTATCAGGCTTATTTGGTTTTATTGCCGTGGATCAATATATACCTACAGGAGCGTGGTCTATAGGAAACGAACTGGTATTTTCTGCTTTTTTCCCAGTGGTATTGTTACTCTCCAAGAGACTTAAATTCTTACCGGAATTGTTTTTTATAAGTTCCGTCTTGGTTGCTACCTACTTTGCTTTTGGTCCATTGTCCACGAAGAATACAATTGGAGAGGTATGGAAATTATATATTAATCCCTTTAATCAATTGTTTTTATTTTCAGGAGGAATTTTGATTGGAAGATATGCTAATGGCAGAAAGAATAGCCTGCTAGGATCCCTTCTGCTTATCCTGGGACTTGGATTACTTATTTTTGGACCTGGAAAAGGAGATTTAATTGATTTAATTATTAGTTGGAAAAGATTCCTTTATGCCGGGGTGTCTTTTATATTACCACTGGCTTTCCTTTTAATAAACTATTCCTTTAAGGGATTTTTTGGAAGGATTCTATTGAAATTCGGGCATATTTCTTATTCCATATACCTAATTCACCCTATTATTTATTGATATTTGGTGAAATTTATAGAAAAGGAGGACAGTCCATTGATGTTAGTTGTTATAAGCCTAACTTTAACACTTATAGTAAGTTACTATATTTATATTCTAATCGAAGCTCCTTTTATAAAACTAGGCAAGAATTTGAATTTGAAAAAAGATGGTATCAGGAATTTAAAAGTCAAATCATTCTATTGGTTAATACCAATAGTAGCTATAGTTATTCTACAATTAATTAAACGGAATGCCCATGTTCAGGAGCTCATCACGGATATTCAGTTACAAAAAGAAACCAACTCTCCCTATGTAAAACTTTTAAATCAATTACCGGTTTATAGGGATAGTGTATATAAGATCTATATTGCCGAAATTAATTCCAAGAACAAAATAATTTTCATGAGAGATGGCTTGCTATCAGACCAACAGAAAAACAGTAAATTTTTTGTTCATATCTATCCCAAGGACTCTACCTTACTCGCCGGACAAATCAAGCATTTCGCTTTAGATTTTCAAAATAAAGTAACAGAATTAAGCTATAGAGGAGAAACTTATTTTATATCGGATCAAGAACTTCCTTCATATATTATTTATAAATTAAATGCCGGACAATATGGTTATAATGGAGATAACAGCATAAATTGGCAGATTGAAGATTTAATAATGGGCAGAAAAATAGGAAAAGTTCTTTCAGAGAACCGGGAATCTATGTCTATTTTTGAGTACCAAAGAGACACTTTTTAATATTTAAGTTATGATCGGGCTCATAAAAAAGATAAAATTTGACATCAAATCCGATAGGTTAGGTCCGGACTGCCCTTTTACCCATTGGCGTCTGTTTTTAAAGAAAGAGATGACATCAATTTGCAAATAAAAATTTTTACACATTGGTGAGAATGCAGAAATAAGACCATATTCATTTATTATTAACTGCTCGAAAATAAGTATTGGCAATAAGGTCGTTATAAGACTCAGGCACTATGCTCTTTGCGGACAATCGTTTCCTGATAAAGGGAAGATTACTATAGAAAATGATGCTTTAATAGGATCTGGGGTACATATTTATGTTTCTAATCACGCCTACGGTAAAAAGGGTGTTCCAATTAACGAACAAGTGGGCATTTTGACCCTCAGGATACTATTTTAAAAAAAGGCTGTTGGATTGGAGCGAATAGTGTTTTATTACCTGGGGTAGTTATTGGCGAAAATTCCATTGTGGGAGCAGGAAGCATTGTTACCAAAAGTATACCTGCCAATATAGTGGTAGCTGGAAAACCCTGCCAAAACCATAAAGAATTTATCTTGAAACACAGCATAGAAAGTCTTTTAACTCGCGGAATTTCTATAGGGTCCAAGTTTTTACTTCTTGGATATACGGCCAAGGTCTTGTATCTCTTTGTGGACTACGGAAGTTTTCAATTGGTTAGCTATTTCCTATTGATTTCCACTACTATTTTTGGCTTGGAGTATTATAATATTAGCAATAGAGAAATAGCGGAAAATCCATCAAAAAACGATGTTTATCAGGAACATCTTGCCTTTTACTTCAGGGCTTTTCCCATTGTGCTATTAATTCAGATAGGAGTGTTTTTGGCTATATTTCCTAAAGAACTTATCACGATAACCAATATAGTTTGCATAACCATAATAGGTCTTTGCGACTATCTTTCTCAAGAAGTATACAGGTATTTAATGATAAACAAAGAATATCGAAAAGGAAATATTCAACTAATCTATAAGAGTTTAGTTTTTCTTATTCTGATTTTTCTTTATGTTATAATTTTTAAGGGCTTGAATTTTGATCAACCATTGTTAATTATGGTTGGTTCGTATTTGCTATTATTATTATTCGCCTTCCATAGTTTTTCAAATAATCTGTATAATATTTCTTTAAAGAAAATGCAAATTCTAAGTTGGCGAGACTTCAAAGTTAAATGGTCCTTGATATGGCCCTTTGTTGTTCTGGTTCTATTCTTAAAAGGAATTGAGTTTTCAGATAAATTTCTTATTGGAAGATATGAAGGTTTAGAAAACACAGGTATTTACTCCTTTATTTTTGCCATCGCTTCCGTAATAAATGTCTTTGTTGTAAGTGGATTTTATATAATATATCTACCTCAGTTAATTGGAAGTTATTCTTCAGATAAAGTTATATTCCTAAAAGAGTTACGTAAATTTTCCTTACTTACTATTGGCTCAAGTGTTTTACTTGCTATAGGGATATATATGATAGCGCCTTTTATTATCAAACTAATAGAAAAAGAAGTCTTTTTAGAGCATTTAGATATGTTAGGTATTCTATTAATTGGGTTTGTTCTCAATAATATCTCATTAATCCCACATTTGTTTTTATATGTTAGCCATAAAGAGAAGTCAATAACGGTAATTATGGGAATTGCATTAGCTATAAATCTTAGCTTTAACCTTATTTTGATTCCCAAATTTGGGATATATGGTGCGGCTTACAGTTTCTTAATCACCTATGTAGCTGTTTTAATATTAAAATCAATAAGCGCCTTAAGAGTATGGAAGAGAATTGCGGTTTAATCGTATTTGAAGCCGCCATGAATGCACGCTACAAAGAATTAGCGAGAATACATGGCTTTAAGGTATTCACGGTAAATTTGGACAATAACCTTAGCCCAAAGCTAATTGACAATATCATTAAACGCATAAAAACAAAAGAAAGCCTAAAGCAAGGATTGTTGGCAATTTCAAAATTCATACGTGATAATAATTTTAATGTGGTTTACCTTTCTAATGCGGAGGGATATGTAAGTATGAACTTTTTGTATCCATTGAAAAAAGAGTTTCCCAACATATCATTTAGAGCTTTACAACACGGAATTTTCCCCTTGAGGCATTCTTATATTAAGGAGGCACTACGCAAAACAATAAATAGGGCAGCCTATTTTTTTACTGGAGTATTAATATTTGGTGAGGGGTTTGGAGGAATAAAACTAGACAAATACTACGTATATTCTGACCGGGAGCGAGATTTTCTACTTAGAAAAAAGGGATGGAGATCTGAGGCAGTTATTGCAGATATCCGATTTATTAAGGCAGAATTGTATGAGATGTTCTTAAATAGCACCTCTAAACAAGATGAGGGTACCGTATTGTTACTATTCGTCTGTATAGGGCAGGATTATGTACCGAAAAAGAAGAAGAATCCCTTATTCGGGGTACAATAGACTATCTTTCAGCTAATTTCAATAAGGTATTAATAAAAGAACATCCTTCATGTGGGAATCGATTGAAAGATATGACCATGCCTAAAAACGCTGAAGAAGTGGAGACTATGCTCGAGGGGTTTTATAAGAGCAAATCTGCTTATAGCTTCTTCTCTACTAGCTTAATAGATGCAAAAATATTTGAAATAAAGACATATGGGATCGATTTAATTGGATTAATGTAGACCCTGAACTCTACGAAAACTTTGTCGCAAAAGTACAATTTGAAGACACTATCTGTCCCAAAGCTAGTTTGGTTCTTTTATTAGGAACTATACCACTTAATCCTATTGTTTGTAAAATAGGAAATGTTTATTTGTCTACAATGACCATTTTTATTCTTTTTATTCTGATGTCCTTAATGCTCCCGGTTCGCCTTTTTAATAGGACGAGTAGTATAATTGCAATTTTTTTGGTGGGCTTTTTCATTCTTACCACTACCATTAACTTTGTCCTTGATGGGGGTAATTAATAAGGACCAACTGGTTTTCACTATTATCCACCTGCAGCTGGTTCTCATTTATCGAGTCCTATTATATTATGGGTCGTATAACATTTCAAGAACTTTACCGGTGTTTTTGATTGTCGCTTTTATTTTTACTTAAGAGTTTTTCTGACATTCTCTGCGTATTTTCCTTCAGTTCAGTTAGGGGAACGTATTGGAGGTCTTTTTTTATGCGGAGGTGTAAAATAATCACTTTGCTGGCGGGTACAGCTCTAATTATTAGTTTTTTTAGTATTACCCGAAAATATCTGAAGCTTATTTCATGTCTTTATTTTCTATTCATAATTCTATTAACTATGTCTAGAGGGGCACTCCTTGGAGTTATTTTCACTTTATTTATTACGGCTCTTTATGACGTAAATAGAAAAACATCAATTGGCCTTCTGAATATATCTTGTATTGACATTGCTCGATGTATTTTCTTCAATTTTGATCAGGCAGGAAATTCTTGATCAAATTCAAAAACGGTTTTTAGGATACTTACAGGAGAGTTGTCTTTAGAGCAGGCTTCATCCGGCCGTGAAATAATTAGGAGGAAACCATATAAAAAACTCTTCTCTTTGAATCATTTTCGGACACGGAATGGCAGTATTAATTTTAAAGTAAATGGTTCTCCTTATGAATCTTCCCACAATATATTGGTGGATATATTTTATCGAAATGGGCTATTAATTTTAATAATGTATTTATTGTTATTGTGTTATTTGTTCTTGTAAGTTTCTAAAAAGGCGCGGAAAAGAAGACCTGGCTCTGTTTGGAGTATTTATATTTCTTCATTTTGAATTTTAGTAAACCCATTTATCTATGCTGCCCAAACCGGATGGATTTATGCCTTTTCCTCGCCGTGATTTTTTAGTAGCAATTTACTGATTAACTCAACTAAAGCGGGTGCAGGATGAAACAAAGAATACAGGAGCACTATTACCAATTTTTCTGGTTTACTACCTCTGCCGCTGTTTTTATTAACGAGAATAGCGCTACAGTGATAATTCTATTGTTGGTTTTATTATTCTTATTAGAAAAGAACAAGGGGAAAAATTATAAGAAATTCAAGTATTTTTTGACTCCCTATTTAATTAGTGTTTCTGTTTTTATAGTGTACGCCTTACTTTCACCGGATATTAAATTAGGTTTGAAAGTCCTAGAACGGCAGTCACCTATGCTAATAATACCCATTATAGTCTTTTGTTCCAATATAAATTTTTCAAGGATGAGGATATTTCTTTTATCCTTTCTTGCAGGAATGTTTTTGATATCTATATTTTCTTTCTCTTACCTTCTATGGTTTAATGAAAATTATTCAGACTGGGTTTCCGTAATGAATGACGTACAGCAGGCCAACACCTATCTGCAGTACAAATTCCCTCATTTGATCGGAACGCATCCTACTTATTGGAGTTATCTGCTTATTATTTCTAACATAGTTTTATTAAACAACAGAGAATTCCATATAATAAGTAAAAGAAGTCTGATTGTTGTAGGTCTTTTAGTGTTTAATGGGACCTTATTGTACTTGTCATCAAGAACCGCTATAGGGATTAATTTATTGATTCATATTGCTGCTTTGGCCTTGTATTTAAGAAGGAAAAAGATTTCAGCAAAAGGCCAAATAGCTGTTTTTGGAATAGGTCTAATGGTCTTTGTTTTAATCGTGAATCCTGCCCCTTTTTAAAGCTAAAATATTATCAATTTCTTCAGATGAAAGAATGTATTTATGGCCAGTGGATATGGAGAAAATACAAGAGAACTACTATATTTTAGGCGAAGGTTTAGGTCAGGGGAGAGAAGTTCTAAAGAAATATATAATTCGCAAATGGTGATCAAAGGGTGAATTATCATTCCTTCGATCTTCACAACCAGTACCTAAGGCATTACTAGATATGGGTCTTTTGGGAATTACGGCCTTATTATTTCTTATTTTATTTCCATTCTTTCAAGTAAATAAAGAGAGATGTATTCAAAAATCACATAATATGTAGCTTTACAATTTTCTACGTTCTATGTCTTTTTACGGAAGCCTCATTATATAGATTTAAGGGTGTAATAATTTTCTCTTTATTCTCTGCTGTTTTTATGCTTTTGGATTACCAGAAAAACTTAGTAGCAAAGGATACTCAATAATTAATAGATCCTTTAAAAAATAATCGGCCTTTAATAATTGCGTATTGCTTGCAATTCTAAATTTCTTTTTGAACTACTTTGTTAAAATTATCAATCATTATTATAGATTTGCACAAAAGGAAATAGGCCAAGCATGAATAAAATTGCCATTATTTTTGGAGGGTGCGGATATATTGGTACCAATCTTCTGTCTTTTTTAATAAAAGAACAAGTTTTTCACAAATACTATATTTTTGACATTCAGCCTCTCAAATGGATTTGAAAATGAAATTGAGAATGACCTAGTTAGTTATCAGGAATTAGATGTCAGAAATCCATTTACGATCCCCCAACTCTCGATGATTTTGCAGTAGAGAATTCATGGATTTAACTTCGCTGCCATTCACGGGAACCGGGGCATCAGTTCAAGGAGTATTTTAATACAAACATACCTGGAGCCGAAGTAACATCAATATGGCAGCTGTTCAATGGGGAATTAGAAATATCCTTTTTACGAGCAGTAGCTGCGCCTTATGGGAAGTCAATGGAATCAACAGTCAGAAATTTCAGCCTTATTCCCTGAGACTGCCTATGGGATTTCAAAAGCTTTTGCAGAGAAAATACATGAAACTTGGTTAGCGGAAGACGTGAAAGGCGACTGGTAATTGTACGCCCAAGTGTTATTTTTGGACCAAAAGACCCTGGAAATGTTTATCGTATGTTAATGGCTTTAAAAAAAGGTACCTTTGTACTCCCGAATGGGGGTAATTTTATTAAAGGGTATGGTTATATTTATGGACTAGTAGAAAGCATGCTTTTTACCATTAATCAAAACAAAAGATTGATAGTTTATAATTATTCTGAGAATCCGCTGGTACCCTTTAAAGGAGATGGTTGAGATTGCTAAGGCCGAATTGGAATTTAGAAAACCCACGGTTAATTTGAATGTCCGTTTCTTAGTATTTCTATCTTGCTTTTATTCAGAAGGGATTTTGTTTAAAATTACAGGTAAAAAATCTGATATACACCCGATTAGAGTTAAGAAAGCTGGTTTTCCAACTAATATTAAACCACAGTATTTGATAGAAAAATAAGTTTAAGTTTAAGTACGATTTTAGAAATGCACTTAGGTACTGGATATCTGTTTCACCTGAAGATTTTAATAAATGAAGGTTGCAATTGTACATGAATGGTTGACCGTTATTGCCGGTTCAGAGAGCTGTTTCAAGGAATTTGCACAAATTTATCCAGATGCGGATATTTTTGTTTTGGTATCTACTGATGAAAGTTTGGTTAAGCTTAGATATTGACCCTTCAAGGGTTGAAGCCAATTCCTTTATTCAGAAACTACCTAAATCCAAAACAAAATGGAAAAATTACTTGCCTTTTTTTCCTTATGCAGTAGAGCAGTTTGATTTCTCGGACTATGATCTGATTATATCATCTTCCCACGCGGTTGCAAAAGGAGTGATAACCAATGCAAACCAAACACATATCTGTTACATTTATTCTCCTATACGATACGCCTGGGATCTGTACCATCAGTACCTTAATGAGTCAAATCTGAAAAGTGGTTTGAAAGGTTTTATTGCTAAATCAAGGTTCTCCATTATATAAGAAGATGGATAGATTTACGGCAAATAATGTAGATGAATTTATACCTATTTCTAAGTATATAGAAAAAAGTGTTTGGAGAACTTATAGAAGAAAATCTTATAAAGTAATTTATCCACCAGTTGCAGTAGATGATTTTACATTGCAGGAAGAAAAAGAGGATTTTTATTTTAGTGCATCACGTCTTGTTCCGTATAAAAAAATAGGTCTTTATTGTGGATGCTTTTGCCCAAATGCCGAACTAGAAATTAGTTGTGATTTTTGATGGTCCGGAATACGATAAAATAAAAGGAGAAGCAAAGGAAAATGTTGAAATTATGGGCTACCAGAAGTTTGGAAGTCTGAAAGATCATATGCAGAGAGCCAAGGTTTTGTTTTTGCCGCAGAAGAGGATTTTGGAATAATTCCAATTGAGGCGGAAGCTTGTGGAACACCTGTTATAGCCTACGGGAAAGGAGGGTCTTTGGAAACAGTGAATGTGAGTTTTAGAAATGAAGAACATTGAGAGTTCTGACACAGGAATATTTTTTGATGAACAGCAGATAGATTCCTTGATTAACGCCGTTCAATCTTCGAGAACAGATCCATGACAAGCTTAATGCAGGAAAATTAGAGACTTTGCACTAACCTTTAGTAGAGAATTTTTTTGTAGAAATATTAAAGAGTCGTTTCCTGAAATAGTAGAAAAACACAGTAAATGAAAAAGGCAATAATTACTGGGATTACTGGGCAAGATGCTGCGTATTTGGCAGAACTTTTGTTGGAGAAAGGATACAAAGTTTATGGTACCTATAGAAGAACGAGTTCAACTAATTTCTGAGAATAGAAGAACTTGGAATTGAAACCATCCTAATTTACAGCTTTATGAATATGATTTAGTTGATTTATCCTGCGCCTATAGAATTATAAAGGAAGTCGAACCTGATGAAATACAACTTAGCAGCACAAAGTTTTGTACGGAGTTTCATTTACACAGCCAATTGCAACAGCACAAATAACAGGCATAGGAGCCTTGAATTTGCTAGAAGACAATAAGATCAATTAATCAGAATATTAAGTTTTATCAAGCCTCCACTTCGGAGATGTTTGGGAAAGTTCATGCAATTCCACAAAATGAAGAAACTCCATTTCACCCGAGACGCAGTCCCTATGGAGTTGCAAAGGTTTTCGCCCATTGGGCGACGTTAAATTACCAAGAATCTTATGGAATCTTTGGAACCAGTGGTATTCTTTTTAATCATGAGTCACCTCGTCAGGGGGAAGGAATTTGTAACACGAAAAATTATCAGATAGTGTTGCAAAAATTTATCTGGTAACAAGATGTTGTTGAACTTGGAAATATGGATGCCAAAAGAGATTGGGGTTATGCCAAGGAATATGTAGATGGTATGTATAGGATGTTGCAGATTGATGAGCCCGGAACTTTTGTTTTGGCAACAAATAAAACTCAAACTGTTAGGGACTTTGTATCCATGGCTTTTAAAGCCGTTGAGATCGATATTAATTGGGAGGGTAAAAAATGAAAATGAGGATTAGAAAGGTCTCAACAGGGAATATTCTAGTGAAGGTTAATCCAAAGTTTTATCGTCCAGCAGAAGTAGATCTTGCTTATTGGGGATGCCTCAAAGGCTGAATGAGAATACTAGGTTGGAAAGCAAAAACATCTTTGAAAGAGCTATGTGAAATGATGGTAAAAAAGGATATTGAAAGAAATAAAAATGGAAGCACTTTCTAAAGAAAAGGTCTTTATAACTGGGATTGATGGTTTCACAGGGGAACACTTTGGAACACGAATTGTTCAAGAAGGTTTTCAGGTATATGGGAGCACAAAACAGATTCATAAAACCTTCAATTCAATCACTTCACTGCGATATTCTTGCAAAAGAACAATTATGCATGGTCTTGAAAAAGATTAAGCCCAATTATATGCGTTCATTTGGCAGCCATTTCGTTTGTGGCATCACAGAATATTCCGTTAATGTATGAGACAAATATAGGGACTTTGAATGTTTTAGATGTTTTAACTCAAGAGAACTATTGCTGTAAAGAATATTATATTGCAGTAGCGCTGCAATTTATGGGAATATTGGGAATGAACTTTCTGAACTAATGAGCTCCAAAGCCGGTTGAATCACTATGGAAACAGTAAATTGGCTATGGAGAATATGGTTGCGAATTACTTTTCGATAAATTAAATATCATTATAACAAGACCTTTTAATTATACTGGTCTAGGTCAGGAAGGTCACTTCTTAGTTCCCAAAATTATTTCTCATTTTAAAGCTAAAAAGAAAGTAATTGAATTAGGTAATTTACATACCTATAGAGAGTATAATGATGTGACGTTTATTAGCTAAAATGTATGTTGATTTATTAAAATCTGAAAATGTTTCACAAGTTGTAAATGTGGGATCCAGCAAAACACTATAGTATTAAGGATATTTTGAAGACAATGGAAGAAATAACGAATCATATTATAAAGTACAAATTAACAGTAAGTTCGAATGCAAATGAAATTGTGGAAATTAAAAGTGATATAACTAAACTCAAAACAAATTTTGTGTCTAGAAAAAAATAAGAGGGGGGGGGGGGGGGGGGGGGGGGGGGGGGGGGGGGGGGGGGGGGGGGGGGGGGGGGGGGTGGCGTTGAGTGACACCTTGGAGGGGAGCTGTATTCAGGAATTAAGACGGTAGAAATGTAATAGAATTAAATTGTATTTTTATTAAACTTCTAGGAAAAAAACTGTTAGACAGTTGGCGTATATTTTCTATAAGAAGTATATTTGTTTTCTTATTTAGATATTCGCTTAAGACGAAGAATGAATATATGTGTTTTGGGTTTCCGATTAGTTATTCATTCCTACGATTGACCTATTGATATATTCGATCTTTTCGCCTATTATCTACCGATTCAGTTTCAGTACCCTATTTTTTTTCACAGTTATATTTCTTTGGCATGGATTATTATTGCTCTTTTCACAGAATTCTATGTCATACACAGATTCACCAAAGTAACCCAGATTTTAATTCTGATCTTTAGACAATTTTTTTTCTATTTTTTAATATTATACGCTTTTATCGGCTTTTTTAAGCAACCAAATATAAGTAGGTTAGCCTTGGCCAAATATGCAGTCTTCGTTTTTTTGGCAATTTCTACCATTAAGTTTATTAGTTATTTCCTTTTATTAAAATATCGTGAAAGAATTAAAGGGAATACGAGAAATGTAGTTGTTATTGGAAAGAATAAAAAAACAGAGCAACTAATAAGTTTATTTAATGAAAGAACTGAATATGGCTATCGATTTGTAAAACAGTTCAGTCCAAATGATCTCACTTTTGATGTCATGGATTGCTTTCGATTTATCGTTGAAAATAATATTGACGAAATATACTGTTCGGTATCTGAATTAAGAAATGCTGAACTATATCAGTTTATAAATTTCGCTGATAACAATCTAAAAACGCTAAAGTTTTTACCAGATAATAAAAATATTTATGCAAAAAAACTAAAGTTTGAGTATTATGATTATCTGCCAATTTTATCATTAAGAGATATCCCTCTGCATAATGCCATTAATGCGTTTATAAAAAGAACATTTGATGTTGTTTTTTCCTTCTGTGTTATTTTCGGATTACTAATATGGATTACCCCTATTTTGGCCATCCTAATTAGACTGGAATCTTCCGGGCCGATTTTCTTTATTCAAAAGAGAACAGGATTTGACAATAATGAATTTCATTGTTTTAAATTCAGGTCCATGGGAGTAAACACCTCTTCTGATGTTATTCAAGCAGGAAAAAATGATATGAGAATCACCAAGATAGGTCGATTTCTGAGGGCCACAAGTATTGATGAATTACCTCAATTCTACAATGTGCTTTTTGGCAATATGTCTGTTGTTGGCCCAAGACCGCATATGATTACCCATACAGATGAATATGCCAGTAAGGTGGACAAATACATGGTAAGACATTTTGTAAAACCTGGAATAACGGGTTTGGCCCAAGTAAAAGGATATAGAGGTGAAATAGAAAGAGACAGCGATATTCAGAACCGTATAAAATTTGATATTTTTTATATAGAAAACTGGTCTTTTTTCCTAGATATTAAAATTATAATACAAACAATTGTAAATGCTGTATCAGGCGAGGATAAAGCATACTAGAGACTAAAATAAAAATGTATTGGCATTTTGGATATGAATTGTTAATCCACTGTATGAAGTTAATTTTGATAGAATTAAAATAGTATTACCAGAAAAAAATTAGAAATTCATTTTTGATAAAACTAGTTTTCTACCCTTAATAGTAGAGATTATTTCTATCTAGGCCTAATTATTTGCCTTTGGACCGATAATATTTGTATGAAGTATTGGTTATAATACATTTGACCTTTGAACTATAGCTGTTTTAATTATTATTAAAATTTATCAATCAAGAAATACTCCGGAGTATTTCGCCAAAATTATAACCATGAAAAAAGTACTTATAACGGGTGCCGCTGGATTTTTAGGATCTCATCTTTGTGATCGTTTTATAAAGGAAGGTTACTATGTTATTGGAATGGACAATCTCATTACTGGTGATCTAAAGAATATTGAACATCTATTTCAATTAGAACAATTTGAGTTTTATAACCATGATGTTACCAAGTTTATCCATATCCCTGGGAAACTGGATTATATTTTACATTTTGCCTCCCCAGCCAGCCCAATTGACTATTTAAAAATTCCAATTCAGACCCTGAAAGTGGGAGCCTTGGGAACACATAATCTTTTAGGTTTAGCTAAGGAAAAGAATGCACGGATACTAATAGCTTCTACCTCTGAAATTTACGGAGATCCTTTAGTTCATCCGCAAACAGAAGATTATTATGGAAATGTCAACACAATAGGCCCGAGAGGAGTATATGATGAGGCTAAACGTTTTCAGGAATCCATGACAATGGCTTATCATAGATTTCATGGTTTAGAAACCAGAATAGTCAGGATATTTAATACATACGGACCTCGTATGCGATTAAATGATGGCAGAGTTATTCCAGCTTTTATGGGACAGGCATTGAGAGGTGAAGATCTTACCGTTTTTGGAGATGGCTCGCAAACAAGGTCGTTTTGCTATGTGGATGACGAAATAGAAGGAATTTATAGATTGTTGCTTAGCGATTATTCCTATCCGGTAAATATTGGAAATCCACATGAGATTACCATAAAGGAGTTTGCAGAAGAAATTATTAAACTTACGGGAACAAAACAAAAAATTATTTATAAACCACTTCCTCAAGACGATCCCTTACAAAGACAGCCGGATATCTCTAAAGCTAAAGAACTTCTTGGCTGGGAGCCTTTAGTTGGCCGTGCAGAAGGCATGAAAAAGACTTTTGATTATTTTAAAACGCTTTCAAAAGAAGAATTAAAAAAGACGGAACACAGAGACTTTAGTAAGAGGAATATGAGATAATCCAGGATAATTCTAAGCAAAAAATATTAATTGTTTTAAACGCTTTTATTATAGTCAAGATGTATTTTTGTTTAAAGTTTTAAAACATGAATATACTTGTACTGGGCTCAGGAGGAAGGGAACATACCCTCGCTTGGAAATTATACCAAAGTAAAGAACTAAAAAAACTCTTCGTTGCCCCGGGAAACGCAGGCACCTCCGCAATTGCTACAAATATAAATCTGGATGTTAATGACTTTGAAGCCATAAAAACGTTGGTTTTAAAAGAATCTATTACGATGGTCGTAGTTGGCCCGGAGGATCCTCTTGTTAATGGGATTTACGATTTTTTTAAAAAACGACCCTGTTCTTTCTGAGATTCATATTATAGGACCGTCTAAGGCTGCCGCTGCTTTAGAAGGCAGCAAAGAATTTGCTAAGGAATTTTTATTGAGACATCATATCCCTACGGCGGCATATGAAAGCTTCACCGCCCAAACATATGAAGAGGGTGTTGCCTATTTAAAATCTGTAAAACCTCCATATGTATTAAAAGCAGATGGACTGGCAGCCGGGAAAGGCGTGGTCATATTAAATGATGTAAATGAGGCTATACTAGAACTAAAAGCGATGCTAGTAGACGCTAAGTTTGGAGATGCCAGTACCACAGTAGTGATTGAAGAGTTTTTGGATGGTATTGAACTTAGTTGTTTTGTTCTTCTAGATGATAATGGGTATAAAGTTTTACCTATGGCGAAGGATTACAAAAGAATTGGAGAGGGGGATGTGGGATTGAATACGGGCGGTATGGGTGCTATTTCCCCTGTGCCCTTTGTAGATCAAGAATTCCTGAATAAAATAGAGAGTAAGGTGGTTATACCTTCTGTAGAAGGAATTAAAAAGGACAACCTATTGTTTAAAGGTTTTCTTTTTATAGGATTAATTAAAGTTGGTGATGAGCCTTTTGTAATTGAATATAATGTTAGGCTGGGAGATCCCGAAACAGAAGTTGTTATTCCTAGGCTAAAAACAGATTTGATAGATGTTTTTTTATCAATCTCAAAAGGGAATTTAGACAGTCTTAACCTGGAGATTGATGAACGAACTGCTACAACAGTTATGGTAGTTTCAGGTGGTTATCCTGAGGCATATGAGAAAAACAAGGAAATAACCGGACTTCAAGATGTCCATGAATCTATAGTTTTTCATGCCGGCACTAAATTAGAAGATGATAAAGTCTTAACTAATGGAGGTCGGGTTATCGCTTTCACCTCTTTTGGAAAAGACCTTGATGAGGCCATTAAGACCAGCTATAAAAGCATTGATTTAGTTCACTTTGATAAAATGAACTTTAGAAAAGATATTGGATTCGATTTATAGATAAGAATGTGAGGTAATACTTTTATCTTCTTCTCCACTATCATCAAATTTCTTCAATTGCATTAACCAATAGACCATGGCCACTGCTCCAATAACAACAAATATCCAGTTGATAATATTTGAGGTCCACCAATTATCCATAAACCTAAAAAAATCATATGGCCAAAAAAGGCCGTTTACGAATAAATCTTCTATACCTTCAAAAAATGCTCTCATCTTACATTATATTTACATTGCAAAAATATAAAAACCCTAGATGATTTCAAGCATTTTTGGAAAAACAAAACCGGTTAATTTCATAATTGTCCTTGGATTTATATTTCTTTTCTATTGGCTAGTTCAATTTTTTATATTTCCAGTGAACCTTGATTTCCAGGAATTGATTTATTATTTCTTTGTTTTAGGGGTTTTGCTCTTTAGTGTTTTTGTGGTTGACTTTATTGCAAAACGAAATCAGATTACGGGAACTAATTCGTTTACCATTCTCTTTTATGCCCTTTTAATTGTCGTATTTCCAGAAGTTTTATTGGACCCAAATGCGATATTTTGCAACTTTTTCTTATTACTGGCTTTTCGCAGAATACTTAGTCTTAAGTCTCTAAAAAATGTTAAACATAAAGTTTTTGACGCTAGCATATGGATTTTGATTGCCAGCTTTTGGTATGATTGGGCTCTAATTTTTCTTTTACTAGTTTATATTGCCATCTATTTCTATGAACCAAAAATTTTTAAAAACTGGCTCGTACCTATAGGGGCATTTATTATTATCTCTCTTATTACATATGCTGCATTAATTATTTTGGATAAGGTTGAATTTCTTCAGGAACATTATCAGTTTGAATATATTCCGGATTTTAAGAACCATTTGGCAGACTATACCAAAATAGGAATATATACCCTATTGGCGCTTGTTATCAGTTCCATTGCTTTTATTAGGATGAGTAAATTGGGCATGGGAAAAATAATTACAATGCGGCTGATTGCAGTTGCTCTGGGACTGGGTCTTACCCTGACATTTTTAAAAACTTCTGAGATATCTTTTCCGGTTTTAATCACCTTCTTTTCTACTTCTATTTTCCTTACTAAATATGTAGAACTTACCAAAAAGAGTAATTACAAAGAGCTTTTCCTGATAGCCTCAGTTTTACTGCCTTTTCTCATATTAAGCATTGAACTGATTCTTAAATAAAGGGTATATTTGCAAAAAACATACTTATGTTTAGTGATTTAGCAAATAAAATCTTTGAAGAAAGTATCAACAATTATCATATTGAAGATACGGTTGAGCAATTAATCAAGAACCCTTATCCCAAAGATGAAATAGCTCATTTGTTATACCGAAAGAACTGGATAGATACAGTTCAGTGGCATTATGAAGATATCATAAGAGATCCAAAAATAGATCCGGAAGCAGCCTTATTACTAAAAAGAAAGATTGATTCGAGCAATCAGGACAGAACAGATTTGGTAGAATACATTGATAGTTATTTTTTTAATAAGTATAAGGATGTTAAGGTGTTAGCAGACGCATGGATTAATACGGAAAGTCCCGCTTGGGCAATAGACCGTCTTTCTATATTAGCCTTGAAAATCTATCATATGGAAGAAGAGACTTTGAGGAAAAATGCAAGTGAAGAGCATATTGCGAAATGTGCAGAGAAGCTAAGCATTTTAAAGGAGCAACAAAAGGACTTATCTATAGCCATTGATGAACTTCTCAATAATATAGAGGCAGGTAGAGTTTATATGAAGACTTACAGGCAAATGAAAATGTATAATGATGAGGAGTTAAATCCCATTTTACGTGGCAAAAAATAGACCATCTAAGGTTCTGGCTATTCGACTATCCGCCATGGGAGACGTCGCCATGACCATACCTGTTTTAAATATTCTAGCGAGGCAATATCCAAACTTGCAAATAGTTGTCCTTACAAAACCTCTCTTTAAACCTTTATTTAAACATCTTACAACCATAACCGTTTATGAGGCTCAAGTTAAGAAGAGTCATAGGGGTGTTTTAGGGTTATGGCGATTGTTTAATGAACTTAAAAAGTTCAATATAGATGGCGTAGCTGATTTGCACAACGTTCTTAGAAGTAGAATCTTAGGATTATTCTTTTTCTTAAATGGGACAAATCTTAAAAGAATAGACAAGGGAAGAAATGAAAAAAGAGCTCTTACGGCTAATAAGAACAAAGTCTTCAAACCATTAAAATTGACAGTTGAAAGATATAGTGATGTCTTTCGTGACTTGGGCTATCCTATTAACCTAAACGAAGATTGGCTTTCGCCTAAAAGACCTATTTCATCTAGTATTCAAAAAAGTATTGGTAAGGATGATAAATACCTTTTAGGAATTGCCCCATTTGCGGCCTTCTCAGGGAAAGCATATCCCCTAAACTTAATGGAGGAGGTGATTTCCGCCTTGAATAATACCGAAAAGTATAATATATTGCTATTTGGTGGCGGCTCAGAAGAAAAGAGTATCGCTCAAAGGTGGGAGCAAAAGTATAGTAACTGCAAAAGTGTTGTAGGTGAATTTTCTTTTGATGATGAATTAGCCATTATTTCTAATCTCCATATTATGGTGAGTATGGATAGTGGCAATGGACATCTCGCCGCTATGTTTGGCGTTCCAACAATTACGCTTTGGGGGGTTACCCATCCCTATGCCGGCTTTGCTCCTTTTGGTCAGGATAAGGAGAACAATATTCTAGCCGATAGAAATAGTTTTCCAATGATTCCAACCTCAGTATTTGGAAATAAAATGCCCGCTGGATATGAAAAAACCATGTTAACGATAAATCCAAAGACAATTGTTTCAAGGATCAATAAAGTCTGTGGCGTTATATAGTCGTCTTATGCTAATTCTTTGTTTGTCAAAGAACTGAAATATCGTCTTAGTTGTTGGAGATACTTATATTTTAAATTTTTGCAATTTCCCTGTACCATAAGGGTTCTTACTCCCATATAGGATGAGATTAAATATGTTGCTACCCCTTCACTATCTATATGTCTATCTACATAACCATCAGATTTTCCTTTTTGAAGTATAGAAACCAAATTGACTTCCCAAACCTTATAGATATCTATAAGATATTTGTAAATAACCTCATTTCTCCTATTAAACTCGTTCATGAAATTACCTAGTATGAAACCATAATCCATTTCGTTATGCTCCGCTGTCTCAAGGGAATTTTCAAAACACTTTTCAATTACTATAAAAGGATTCTCTTTACCTTCAATAGGTTCTATTAATGAATTATAAACTTTTCTCACTACAAGACATTGTATTATACTTATAAAGAAATCCTCTTTGGATTGAAAATGATAGTAAAAGGCTCCTTTTGAAAGTGAAAGTGATTTTAATATATCATCTACGCTGGTATTGTAATAGCCGTTTTGATAAAAAAGCTCTAGCCCTTTTACCTGCAGTCTATGCATTGTAGCCATTCTTTTTAACTTCTTTTCCATGGGATTGAGTTTAAATTAAGTACAAACTGATGGGTTTGTTATACCTTAACTCCTCAATAGGAAAATTAGTATATGATAGCTACTTGCTAAACCCTAAAATCGATAAGAGACTTATTTGATCTTTTAAAGGGAATCTTGAGTTTGTAAAATATAGGTACAATAAAAAGATGCAGAGTCGAAATACTTCGTAGAATTAGGATTTTGTTAATAAAGCAGGATTTGACTTGAACAAACTACTTAGTCTTTTTATTTAGTTTTCACCAATAGAGACTATTTGATTAAGGCCGCTCTATAGTGGGGAAATCAGACGAAATACCATTTTCAATCGTACGACTTCAAGGATTATTACATCAACAAACCACTTAGTTTAAAAAGTTCTTATAATTATTATCTGTCTGGATATAGATTCTATTAAAATGTGACCTCATTAAATCAACCAATCTGCTAGTCAAAATATATCTATATCTGAAAAGTTCATTTAGACATCGTCATAGTCGACTTTAATAGACGAAGTTGTTGGATGAGCCTGACAAGTAAGAACAAGACCTTCATTTATTTCTCCGTCAGTCAAGATCTGATTTTTTTCCATTTTGGCTTCGCCTTCCGTTATTCTTGCAATACAAGTGCTACAAACACCCCCCTGGCAGGAATAAGGGGCATCCAATCCTTCTTCCAATACAGCGTCAAGGATAGTTACGCTCTGATTCATATTAAAAGTATGTATCTCATCATCCAATACTATGGAGACAGAAGTATTCCCTTCTGAAACAGAAGATTCAGAACTTTCTTCTTCTGAGCTGGTAAATAATTCGTGATATATACTGCTCTCCTCAACACCTTTGGATTTTAGAACTTCAGTAACAACATTTATCATGCCTTCAGGGCCGCATAAATAAACTGATTTAAAACCTTGAACATCGAATTTATTTTTAATAATATAATTGATATTAGGGAGGTCAATTCGTCCAAACAAACAATCATCCTCTTTCGCTCTGCTTGTTACGAACTGTATAAAAAACCTATCTCTATAGTCTTCTAACATCTGGACAAGCTCTTTGTAAAACATAGTTTCTTCTAAAGACTTATTTCCATAAACTAAGGAAAAGGTGTTTTCTGAATGGCTGCTAAGAACAGTTTTAGCAATACTCATTATAGGTGTAATACCACTCCCGGCTGCAAAGGCACAGATATCTTCTTTTGAATTCGCAGGAGTATATACAAAACGACCTTCAGGGGGCATTACCTCTAAAACATCTCCTATTTTAATTTCAGAATTTGCATATTCAGAAAAAATTCCGCCTGCTACCTTTTTAATTCCAACGGTTATATCCTTTTCTTTTGGACTTGATGAAATGGAATAAGCCCGCCTAATTTCCTTGTTTTTTATAATATGTTTGATAGTAATATATTGCCCAGAAGTAAAACTAAAGACCTCCTTTAGATTACTGGGAATTGAAAAAGTTATAGCAACAGAATTAGGGGTTAATGACTTAACTTCATTTACGGTTAAGGAATAAAACATACTTTTTATTTTAAAATATTGGCAAAATTACGCAATGCTTTTAATTAAATTGAAGAAAAGTAAAAAATAGCTTCTATTTGTAACAATTTATATATTTGATCAACTCATAAAATGAATTAACGAATCGGTATATGCTAAAACGCTTCTTAAGCCTTCAATGGAAATCTTTTTATAGGGCGGCAGCATTTAAAACTAATTTGGCTTTTAAGATTTTAATGATATTTGGAGCGCTATATTTTATAGTTGTCTTCTTAGCCTTGGGCCTGGGGTCATACTATATAATCGAGAAGCAAGGCTTGGGAGACCCTCTGAAATTTGTGAATACCTATTTAATATTTTATTTGGTTATTGACCTTTATACCAGGTATATATTACAAAAAATGCCTGTTTTAAACATAAAGCCATTGCTTTACCTGCCTTTTAGAAAAAACCAAGTAGTATTTTATTCTTTAGGAAAAACGATTCTGTCTTTTTTTAATTGGGCACATGCCTTCTTTTTTATTCCTTTTTCCATTATACTCTTGGTGGAGGGCTATGACCCTTTAGGAGTCATAGGTTGGCATCTTGGAATAATGGCTTTGTTTTTTTGTAATAACTTCATCAATATCATGATGAATAACAAAGACACCGTTTTTTATCCAGTGGTAATTCTTCTCGCCTTATTGGGCGTTTTTCAGTATTATGGCTGGTTCGAATTAAGTATATACACAACCCCTATTTTTAGCACTTTTTATAAGCTTCCATGGACGGCGCTATTATCATGGGCACTTCTATCAATTCTTGTTCTTAGTGCTTTTAATTATTTCAAAAGAAATATGTACCTGGATGCTGGATTGTCGACCAAACAAACTGTTGCTACATCGGAAGACTTATCCTGGCTAAATCGATTCGGAAACCTCGGTACTTTTTTAAAGAATGATATAAAACTAATTAAAAGGAATAAACGCTCTAAAACAACGGTGATTATGAGTGTGCTGTTTCTTTTTTATGGCCTTTTGTTCTTCACTGGAAGTATTGACGCCTACGATGGTCCTGTATGGAAGATTTTTGCGGGAATTTTTATTTCAGGAGGATTTTTATTCAGTTTTGGGCAATTTGTGCCTAGTTGGGATAGTGCTTATTATCCTTTAATGATGAGCCAGAATATTCAATACAAAGACTATTTAGCATCCAAATGGTATTTAATTGTTTTGGCGACCATCGTTAGCACCATTTTGGCTTCTTTTTATTTATACTTTGGATGGGAGCCCTATTTGGCCATTTTGGTTGGAGCAGTATATAATATTGGGGTTAATTCTTATTTGGTATTGTGGGGAGGAGCCTATATTAAGACCCCCATTGATTTAAGTTCTAATAAAAAAGCCTTTGGCGATAAACAGGCTTTTAATACAAAAACACTCTTACTGACTATTCCTAAAATGGTTTTACCCCTTATAATTTATGCTGCAGGGCATTATCTCATTAATCCAACGGCGGGATATATTTTTGTTGCTTTATCTGGGGTACTTGGGTTTGCTTTCAAGGATATAGTCTTTAGGAAAATTGAGAAAATATATAAAAAAGAAAAGTATAAAACCCTGTTAGCCTATAAGCAGCAAGGGAGTTAATAACATCAAACAGCTATGATTCGTACCGAGAAACTAACAAAGACTTATGGAGACCAGACCGTCCTTAATTTGGATCATTTAACAATACCAAAAGGACAAAGTTTTGGGTTAGTGGGAAACAATGGGGCTGGTAAAACAACTTTTTTTAGTTTACTATTAGATTTAATACAACCAACTACTGGCCATGTCATTAACAATGATATTCAGGTAGATGCAAGTGAAGAATGGAAGCCGTTTACTTCTGCTTTTATTGACGAATCATTTTTGATTGGCTACCTAACTCCTGAGGAGTATTTTTATTTTATTGGGGAACTAAGAGGTCAACCAAAAACAGAGGTGGATTTATTTTTGAGTGAATTCAGTGATTTTTTTCATGATGAAATATTGGGTCAAAAAAAATATTTAAGGGATTTATCCAAAGGGAACCAGAAGAAAGTTGGGATTATAGCAGCATTAATTGGTTCTCCGGAAGTTATTATCTTAGATGAGCCATTTGCAAATTTAGATCCTACAACGCAGATAAGATTAAAGTCAATTATTAGAGATTTGGCTGAACAAAAAGGGGTTACGGTTTTAGTTTCTAGTCATGACCTAATTCACGTTACCGAAGTTTGTGAAAGGATTGTAGTTTTAAATAAGGGTGAAATTGTAAATGATATTGAAACCTCTACAGAGACTTTAAAAGAACTTGAAGCTTTTTTTGGAGGTTAAAGCGAAATATAAATTACTAAAGACCATTGAACTTATAGGATTATACCATTTCGTTTGCTTCAATATTAGTTTTATTTAAATTCAGATCACGTATTATAGGTCTTTGGGTATAATATTTTAATAGTTTTTTAGTTTACTAGATTAAAGAATACCATCAAATTTGAATCTTCGAAAACTATATTTTCTAACGGGTGTTCTTGGGGGCATTATCTTTAGCGCTTGTTCTACCAAGAAAGACACTTTTGTAAATAGAAATTGGCATGCTTTAAATACCAAGTATAACGTTCTATACAATGGTAATAATGCTTTTGATATTGGAAGAGAAGAACTCAATGTTGCCTATGTCGATAACTATTGGGAACTATTGCCTGTAGAAAGGTTACAGGTAAAAGACGAAATTAAATTAGATTCTGAAGATAATAATCCCAATTTTGAAATAGCCGAAGAAAAAGCCACCAAGGCTATTCAAAAACACAGCATGGATATTGCTGATGAAGAACGCAATCCTCAAACGGATGAATCATTTCTGCTCCTGGGAAAAGCTCGATATTTTGATCAAAGATATATTCCTGCTTTAGAAGCATTCAACTATATTCTTAAAAAGTATGTTGAGAGCGATAAGTTAAACGAGGCCACCATCTGGAGAGAAAAAACCCATATTAGACTGAGTTATGAAGAACTTGCACTAAAGAATCTAAAGCGACTTTTGAAATATGAAAGATTAAAAGATCAAGAATATGCAGATACGCATGCCATGATGGCTCAAGCGTATATTAATTTGAATTTTCCTGATTCTGCACTTCAAGAGCTAAAAATCGCTTCTGCTTATACAGAAAAAAATGAAGAGCGAGGTAGATACTATTTTATAATTGGCCAGCTGTTTAATGAATTGGGACTTAAAGATAGTGCCAACTATGCTTTTGATAAGATTATAGATCTCAATAGAAAGTCCCCCAGGGTGTATATGATAAATGCTCATTTGAAGAAAATTCAAAATACCGAATTGACAGAAGCAAATAAAGCAGAAATATTAGAATACCTCACCGATTTGGAAGAAAACCGTGAAAACCGTCCTTTTTTAGATAAAATAAATCATGAGATTGCTAATTATTATTTGGAGTTAAATAATGATAGCATGGCAATTGTTTATTACAATAAATCCTTGCGTGCTACCATTAATTCAGAACCTTTGAATGCATTGAACTATGAATATCTAGCGGAATATTATTTTGATATTAATTCTTATAAGACGTCTGGCAATTATTTTGATAGTGTTCTACCTAATTTGCCGGAGAATACCAAGAAATACAGATCTATTAAGAAGAAATTAGACAACCTAGAAGATGTTATAAAGTACGAAGATATTGTTCAATATACCGACAGCGTTATAGGGATATATTATTTGCCGGAGGATGAGCAATATGCCTATTTTGAAAACTACATAGATCAATTAAAAAAGGTAGCGGAAGAAGAGGCACAAAGAAAAGAAAAGCAGGCAAATGCAGGATTTGCCGCTTTTGCAGAAACCCAAGGAGGAAAAGCTAATAAAGGGAAGTTTTATTTCTACAATATTACCAGCCTAGGTTATGGAAAAAACGAATTTAGAACAAAATGGGGCGACAGAAATTTAGAAGATGATTGGCGTTGGAGTAATAGGAACACAGCGCAACTATTAGAAGGTGATAGAGGCATTACGGTCACCCCTAATCAAGGTACAGTTGAAAATATAACAGAAGATGAAAAATATTCCGTCGAATATTATCTTAATAAAATTCCGACCGAAACTGCCGTAATTGATAGTTTGAAAAAAGAAAGAAATTTTGCCAATTACCAATTAGGCCTAATTTATAAGGAAAAATTTAAAGAAAACTTGTTGGCTGCAGAAAAGCTAGAACAAGTTCTTAAACATGATCCGGAAGAACGCCTAGTGCTTCCCAGTAAATACAATTTGTATAAAATTTACGAAGAGTCCAATAGCCCTTTGGCTTTAGAAATGAAGGAAAACATTTTAAGCAATCATCCTGAATCAAGGTATGCTGAAATCTTATTAAATCCTAATGCTGTATTAAATCGGGCAACAGATAGTCCGGATGCCAAGTATGCGTCGCTTTATAAATTGTATCAAGAACAACATTATTTACAGGTAATTACTCAATCTGAAGAAAATATCAATTTGTATACTGGCGACCCTATAGTGCCAAAATTTGAGATGCTTAAAGCCAATGCAATTGGAAGACTGCAAGGTTATGAAGCTTTTAAGGAAGCCCTGAATTATGTAGCACTTAATTATCCAAATAACCCAGAAGGCAAAAAGGCGCAAAGCATCATAAAAGAGCAATTGCCTAAACTAGAACCAAAGGATTTTTCTATGGAAGTAGGATCTCAAGGGACAGCCAATTGGAAAGTTATTTATCCGTTTAGTAGACAGCAGGACGATCAAGCAGTAGCGTTAAAAAGAATAATAGAAAAAGCAATTTCAGACCTAAACTATAAAAATGTAGTATCTAAGGATATTTATAATTTAGAAACAGAATTTGTAGTAGTACATGGTTTTAAATCTAAAGAGTATGCTCTGGGATATGTTGAGTTATTAAATATTAACAAAGATTATAAGGTTGACAATGAGAATTTTGTAATTTTATCCTCTAACTATAAAATCATTCAAGTACATAAAAACCTACAAGAATATATTAATCAAGTTGTAACCCCAAAACCATAAATAAAAATGTTTTCTGATAATAAAAAACCAAGAACTATGAACGAAACAGCAGGTCAACCTAACAGAATTGAAAAGAACACCCGAATAAAGGGAGATATTATTTCTGAAGCCGATTTTAGAATTGACGGGAAATTAGATGGAAATGTAAAGACATCTGGTAAAGTTGTCATAGGAAAAGATGGATATATTCACGGAAAAGTGGAATGTGTTAATGCAGATATTGAAGGAAATTTTAATGGAGAACTGCAGGTTTCTAACTTATTGGCCTTAAAAGCATCTGCGGTGATAGAAGGAACCGTAACTGTTTCTAAATTGGCTGTAGAACCAGGTGCTACTTTTAATGCCTCCTGCAGTATGAAAGGGAAAGGTGGACTTACTAGTTCTAATCAAACTTCAAGTTCTTCGGGACAAGGACAACCTTCTCAATCTGATAAAAACATAAAATCCGGAAATTCGGCAAGCAATCCAATGACAAGAAGTGAGGCTGCTAAGATAAGTTAAGGAATAATTGCTTTTTAAATTACTTCTTAGTGATACTCTTTTTGCGGAATAATAATTGAAACCAATTTTCTCTAATTACTGGATTGGTCTAAGAAGTATGGATAAAAAACAAAACAAGTCCAATTACTGGTTAAGTCTAATTGGAATAGCCTTTCAGATGGGAATTATTATTTATGCCGGGGCCAGAGGTGGCCAATGGCTAGATGATAAATATTCCAACGAAGAAAACACCTACACCATAATTCTTACCTTGATTGCCGTGGCAATTTCAATGTATCTAGTTGTTAAACAAACGAAAAGACTTAATCCTTGATTAAGAAAACAGCAATATTCTCAGCTTGGCTGCTAGGCGTTCTGCTTCTTGTTTGTCTTTTGCATTTAGGAATATTTTACGCACGGAACTTACCAATAGAGGCAGATATTTTTATTATCTGTTATATGTCAAATTTTGTAATGGCGTTGATTGTTTTTATCGCCATGCTTCTTCTGGCCCAAAAACAAAGTTCCTACTTGGGGTTTGTTTTTCTATTTGGCAGTGTTTTTAAGTTTGCTGTTTTTTTTACAATTCTTCAACCTATTATTAGTTTAGATGGCTCCCTTAGTCGGATCAACTTTTTTATTTTTTTCATACCCTACATTACGAGCCTTTTTGTAGAGACTTATATTTTGGTAAAATGGCTTAAAGATATTGACTAGTCTACTATTTCGCCACCACCCTACACTTGGTAAAATAAAACTTCAAATGCTTTTTTCTTTTTCATAGAATAGCTTACATTTGCACGGATTTTTAGAGACCCATTTTTATAAGTATGATGCAAAATACTCTTTTAAAGAAGTTTTTTTTGGTGTTGGCAACTTTTTCTACTCTTGCTTGTTTGGCAAATAGTGTTGAGAATAGTAATGAAGAAACAAACCCGGATCTGAAAACTGAAATTGACGAATATATTCAGCATCACTTAAAGGATTCACATGATTTTTCACTTTTCTCTTATACAGCCAAAGATGGAAGCACACATCATGTTGGATTACCCTTGCCTGTTATTCTTTGGGATAATGGACTAGTATTTTTTTCCTCTTCAAAATTTCATCACGGAGAAGAGATAGTTACCGTTGGAGATAACAGCTATAAATTATATCACGGGAAGATATATAAAACAGATACCGAAGGAACCATTACATATAATGAAAAACATCACCCTACCAATATAAAACCTCTAGACTTTTCTATTACGAAAAGTGTAATGATGATAATCATTACCGGATTTCTGATGTTTTTGTTATTTAGAGGATTGGCTAGTTCTTACAGTAAAAATGGAGGGATTGCGAAGGGTGTCGGCAGATTTTTTGAGCCAATAATCTTATACATAAGAGATGATATTGCCATTGCTACAATTGGCGAAAAAAAGTATCAGAAATACATGCCTTTTCTATTAACCATATTCTTTTTTATATGGTTTTTGAATATGTTCGGATTAACCCCTTTAGGAGTTAATGTTACCGGAAATATTGCAATTACTACGGCGCTTGCTGTTTTAACCTTTTTAATTACAAATTTATCGGCAACCAAAACCTATTGGAAACATTTGGTAGACCCGCTGGGTCATTCTATGCCTTGGTATGCTAAAATACCCTTATACATAATATTAATTCCCATAGAGATATTGGGATTATTTATAAAACCATTTTCTCTTTTAATTCGTTTGTACGCAAATATGCAGGCGGGTCATATTGTGATTATGAGTTTAATTGGACTTATGTTTATTTTCAAAAATTGGATTGGAAGTTCATTGTCCTTTGGATTGGCTTTTGCCATTTCCCTAATTGAAATATTAGTCGCTGTTTTACAAGCGTATATATTTACAATGTTATCGGCCCTGTATTTTGGTTTTGCTTCGGAAGAGCATGATCATGAAGAGGTCCCATCAATTTGAATGTTTAATTTTTAATTATATATACTATGACCATTCCAAGAATTGTAGGAGCAGGATTAATTGTAATTGGTGTAGGTGTGGGTATCGGAAGAATCGGTGGCCAAGCTATGGAAGCAATTGCACGTCAGCCTGAAGCTTATGGAAAGATTCAAACAGCAATGCTTATTGTAGCTGCGCTAATTGAAGGTATTGGTTTTGCTGCACTTTTTGCAACTGCAGAAAACTAGAAGAATTTTAACGATGGCAACGGTTGGTTGCCATCGTTAATTTATTCATTACAAATTAGACAATAAAGTATAACAATTATGGAGCAATTAATCGAAGATTTTTCAATTGGTTTGTTTTTTTGGCAAACACTATTGTTTTTGGCCTTATTATTTCTTCTTTGGAGATATGCCTGGAACCCTATATTAAACGCAGTAAATGATAGAGAAAAGGGTATAAGAGATGCCTTAGCCGCTGCGGATGAGGCGAAAAAGGAAATGCAAAATGTAACTGCAGATAATGAAAAGTTACTGAAAGAGGCAAGAGCAGAGAGAGAATCTTTATTAAAGGAAGCTAGAGAAATTAAGGATAAGATTGTTACTGAAGCCAAAGACATCGCCCAGTTAGAAGGAGACAAACTTATAAAGCAAGCGAAGGCATCTATTGAAAGCGAAAAGAAAGCTGCAATGGCAGAGATTAAAAATCAGGTAGCTGAATTATCTGTAGAGATAGCTGAAAAAATCATTCAAGAACAACTCGCTAATAAGGAAAAGCAACTAAAGTTGGTTGACGAGATGTTAGGCGATATTAAATTGAATTAATTACCAAATGACTAATTCTAGAGCAGCCCTTAGATACGCAAAAGCAACCTTAGAGATGGCACAGGACCAAAAGTTGGCCAATGCTATTGAAAAAGACATGCATTTGATTGTCGATACCATTTCCGGAAGTGATGCGCTGAAGGACGTTTTGGCAAGTCCTATCTTAGAAGGCGCTGCCAAAGAAAAGGCCTTAACCCATATTTTTAAGGGAGTCCATAAAATATCCACGGATTTGTTTGGATTGCTAAGGCAAAAGAATAGGCTTCCAATGCTTAATGAAGTTGCCAAAAGCTATATTAAACTTAATGAAGAACTGAAGGGCGAAAGTATTGCAGTCATTACAACGGCTGTCCCAATTTCTGCTACTTTAGAAAAGAAAGTTTTACAAACCATTCAGAAAATATCAAATAAAAAAATCACTTTACAAAATCAGATTAATCCAGACATCGTTGGAGGATTTATTCTTAGAATTGGTGATTTGCAATATAATTCAAGTATTTCTAATAAATTGAATAACTTAAAACGAGAATTTACTAACAGTATCTAAGAGAACGACTTAATAAAAGGTAGTTCTTTTACATCATTTTAGATCTTAAAATAATGGCAGGAGTAAAAGCCGCAGAAGTATCTGCAATCTTAAAAAAACAATTATCCGGATATGAAGCTAAAGCTTCATTGGATGAAATAGGGACTGTATTACAGGTTGGTGATGGTATTGCTAGAATATACGGTTTGTCCAATGCTGAATACGGAGAATTAGTAGAATTTGAAGGAGGCTTGGAAGGGATAGTTCTGAACCTTGAAGAGGACAATGTCGGAGTAGTTCTATTGGCACCTTCACGTGATATTAAAGAAGGAGCTGTGGTTAAAAGGACCAAACGAATTGCTTCTATTAAAGTAGGTGAAGGAATTATTGGTAGAGTAATTAATACCTTGGGAAACCCAATAGACGGTAAAGGACCAATTGGAGGAAAGCTTTATGAAATGCCATTGGAAAGAAAAGCTCCGGGGGTTATCTTTAGACAACCAGTTTCAGAACCTTTGCAAACGGGCATCAAGGCCGTAGATGCTATGATCCCTGTGGGAAGAGGTCAAAGAGAATTAGTGATTGGAGATAGGCAAACGGGTAAAACAACTGTTTGTATAGATACAATTATTAATCAAAAAGAATTTTATGATGCCGGCGAGCCCGTATATTGTATATATGTGGCTATCGGACAAAAAGCTTCAACGGTTGCTGCTATTGCTAAAACTTTAGAAGACAGGGGCGCTTTGGCTTATACAACTATAGTTGCAGCAAATGCATCAGAACCAGCACCAATGCAAGTTTATGCTCCTTTTGCGGGAGCCGCAATTGGAGAATATGTTAGAGATACTGGTAGGCCAGCACTTATCATCTATGATGATTTATCCAAACAGGCTGTTGCCTATCGTGAAGTATCACTTCTTCTAAGAAGACCTCCGGGACGAGAGGCTTATCCGGGAGATGTTTTCTATTTGCATTCAAGATTATTAGAGCGTGCCGCGAAGGTTATAGATGATGATGCCATTGCACAAAATATGAATGATTTGCCTGAAGTATTGAAACCGATGGTGAAGGGTGGAGGTTCTTTAACAGCCCTACCAATTATTGAGACACAAGCGGGTGACGTTTCAGCCTATATACCAACGAATGTGATTTCTATTACAGACGGACAGATATTTTTAGAGCAAGATTTGTTTAATCAAGGCGTAAGACCTGCTATTAATGTTGGAATTTCAGTTTCCAGAGTAGGTGGAAATGCACAGATTAAGTCTATGAAAAAGGTTGCCGGTACCTTAAAACTAGATCAAGCACAATTTCGTGAATTGGAGGCCTTTGCAAAATTCGGTTCTGATTTAGATGCAGCTACACTAAATGTTATTGAGAAAGGTAGACGTAATGTTGAGATATTAAAACAAGCACAAAGTGATCCTTTCACAGTTGAAAACCAAGTGGCTATTATCTATGCAGGCTCAAAAAATCTTTTAAGAGACGTTCCTGTGAATAAAGTAAAGGAATTTGAAAGTGATTATATAGAGTATTTAAATGCAAAGCATAGAGATGTTTTGGATACTTTAAAAGCGGGAAAATTAACTGACGAGGTAATCGATACTTTAACAAGTGTTTGTAAGGATTTGACGGCTAAATATAAAAATTAATTTAGAGGCTTATTTTTAAAGAATGGCAAATTTAAAGGAAATACGCAATAGGATAGCTTCGGTATCTTCTACCATGCAGATTACCAGTGCCATGAAAATGGTGTCTGCTGCAAAATTAAAGAAAGCACAAGATGCTATTGTTGCCATGCGTCCTTATGCCGATAAACTGACAGAACTTCTTCAAAATTTTAGTGGAAGTTTAGATGGAGATGCAGGGGGTAAATTCACCGTTAACAGGGAAGTAAAAAAAGTACTTGTGGTGGCTATTACTTCTAACAGAGGACTTTGTGGTGCTTTCAATACTAATATCATAAAACAAAGTATTAGTTTAAAAACCAATGATTATAATAATTATTCAGTTGATTATTTAACGATTGGAAAGAAGGCCAAAGACTTATTAGGCAAGAAAAACCATATTGTATCTGATCATAGTCATATCTATGACAACCTTACTTTTGAAAAGGCAGAAGAGGTTGCATTGATATTGATGAATCTATATTTAGACGGTGTTTATGACAGAATAGACGTGGTCTACAATAAGTTTAAAAATGCTGCGACTCAAATTGTAATTACTGAGCAATTTTTGCCAATAGCGCCTACTGAAAGCGAGACGAATGTAACTACGGATTATCTCTTTGAGCCAACAAAAGAATATATTGTTGAACAGTTAATACCTAAATCATTAAAAACACAATTGTTTAAGGCTATTAGAGATTCATTCGCAAGCGAACATGGAGCACGTATGACAGCCATGCACAAGGCTACGGATAATGCCACTGAATTAAGGGATCAACTGAAATTAACTTACAACCAGGCTAGGCAAGCTGCTATTACCAATGAAATATTAGAAATTGTTGGTGGAGCTGAAGCATTAAATAACTAGTCAAACGAGAGAATTCTGAGAACAAAAACCTGCTTTACGGCAGGTTTTTTGATTTTATATTCAATCTATTATAATTATTGGCACCAAATTTGGATTCCTATCTTTAATAATAATTAAATGCTTTTAACATGAAAAAGACAATATTCATCGCTTTGTATATGTTTTTTGTATTAAGTGCATGTTCGCCTCAGCAAAGGATAACCAAGAACCCTCCTTTTGCCGTTGAAGCTGCAAGTTGTAACTTATTTGGATCTGGCAGCGAGGAAGGGCGATCCGGCTTTATATTGCGGATACCTATAGTAATTTCTTCCAACACATCAATAGAGTTTAAGGAAGTCTATTTTAGAGGACATGTTTTAATTCCTGAACTCCATGAAAATCTAGAAAAAAATGAGTTAATTTGTGAGTACAGAGAACAAGAGGTGACAGCAAAACCAGATATGATTATGCATGCCGATCCTAAAAAGGAAGTTGGGAATCAACCTCCCAACTTAATCAATATAAAAGACGAAAAATTTCCATTTGAGTTGGATAAGTCAGAGGCAGTAATAAGCTATGTCACAGACAGCGAAAAACAAGAAAAGACCGGGCCTAAATATTATAAAATTTCAGATATAAAAGACAAAGTGTCCGGGATGTATTAGTGAAGACTTGTTCTATAGCTTTGCTCCATGAGTTTAAATACCTAATTTTAATTCCAAATTCTATTTTTCATTGGGTATTTTCAAAAAACTTTTCAAACAAACATTTATATATGGCTTAGCTACGGTACTGCCTAGAATGCTTTCTTTTATTCTGGTGCCTATATATACTAAGGTTATGCCTCCCGGGGCTTATGGGGAGGTTACTCTAATATTTTCCTGGTTTGCGATTTTCAACGTTATCCTAGCCTATGGTATGGAAACGGCGTTTTTTAGATTTTATAATGGGGAATTAGAAAAAGAGAAAGTTATTTCTACTTCTTTAATTTCATTATTAGCCACGACTGTTTTGTTTACAGCATTTGCTCTGATAGGAAAGGAGCAATTCGCCCTTTGGTTGGATATTGATTTGCGCTACATTATTTATGTAATCCTTATTCTTGCCTTAGACGCTTTAGCGATCATTCCTTTTGCCTATTTAAGGGTTAAGGAAAAACCAATGAAATATGCTTTGGTAAAAACGATTAATGTTGTTTTAAATCTTGGTTTAAACATCTTCTTTTTAATTTTATTACCCAATTTGGCCACTTCAAATCCTGAAGGCTTTTTAAGCAGCCTCTACACTCCAAATTTTGAAATTTCATACATCTTTATCTCAAATTTAATTGCAAGTGGTATAACCCTTTTATTAATGGGGAGGCTTTATATTAAGGTTTCTTATACCTTCGACAGGGCCTTATTGTCCAAAATGCTTAAATATAGCATTCCGGTCATGATCGCAGGGATTGCTTTTACGATCAATGAAGTTTTTGATAGAATCTTATTAGCGAAGCTACTTCCTGTGGAAATCGCCAAAAGTGAAATGGGAAAGTATTCGGCTTGTTACAAACTGGCTCTTTTTATGACTCTTTTTGCAACGGCGTTTCGTCTGGGAATTGAACCTTTCTTTTTTAGTCATTCTAAGTCGGATAATCCGCAAAGAAGTTATGCACAGATCACAAATTATTTTGTGGTTTTAGGAAGTGTCATACTTCTGGCTGTAGTGGTATTTGCGGATGTATTAAAAGTCATTTTTATACAAGATGAAGCCTATTGGGAAGCAATGCCGATTGTTCCTATAATACTCTTGGCTAGTTTCTGTTTAGGCATATATCATAATTTGTCGGTTTGGTATAAGGTAACCGATAAGACCAGGTATGGCGCTGTAATTTCCATTTTCGGCGCTGTAATTACCATTCTGATTAACGCTCTTTTTATACCTAAATGGGGTTATTATGCATCTGCTTGTGCAACACTCTGCGCCTATGGCTCTATGATGATATTATCTTATAGGATAGGAAGAAAATATTATCCTATTCCTTATAATTTCAGAAAGATTAGTTTTTATTTGGGAACCTCAGTGGTATTTTCAATACTCTCATTTTATGTGTTTAACAGAAATTTAATAACAGGGAGCGCGTTTCTTTTATTATTTTTATTTCTAGTCTATAAAATGGAAAACCAAACCTTAAAAAAGATATTTATCTCCCTGGTAAAAAGGGCTAACTAGTTTTTATATATGAATGTTAAAATAAAAAACATATCGTCTCATGAAATTCCAAAATACGAGACACCGGCCTCTGCTGGGATGGACTTAAGAGCTAATCTTACTGCTCCCATTACAATTGAGCCTTTAGAGAGAGTAATTGTAAAAACCGGCTTATATATCGAATTGCCCTTGGGTTATGAAGCCCAGGTCAGACCCAGAAGTGGCTTGGCAGCAAAGAAAGGAATAACGGTGCTGAATGCTCCTGGCACGATAGATGCTGATTATAGAGGGGAGATTGGGGTTATACTAGTAAACCTTTCCAAGGAAGACTTTACTATTGTTCACGGGGAGAGAATTGCACAGTTGGTAGTTGCTAAACATGAACGAGTGGAATGGGTTGAGACGGATGAATTGACAGATACGATTAGAGGTGCTGGAGGGTTTGGAAGTACAGGTACAAAATAGATGGTTTTTCTCTGTTTGGATTAATTAAGAAGTTATGAGGATGTTTAGAGGATGTTTGTTAGTTTGTTTTTCATTAAGTGTTCTTGTAATTAGTGAAACACGCGCACAAGAAGAAAATAATGCTTCCTTATATCTTGAGGCCTATACAGATGAGTTCCAAAATGCTTTTTTTGAGGCACTAAAACAAAAAAGTATCGAAAATTATGATAAAGCAATCAATTTGTTTTTGGAGTGTAAGAAGTTAGATGAGACGAAGAACGTCGTCGATTTCCAACTTGCCGACTGTTATTTAAGTAATAAACAGTTTGTATTAGCTCAGGCCTCTGCCCTTGAAGCCATTAATTCAGATCCAGATAATTATTGGTACCTCAATAAGTTGGTAGAAGTTATGGATAAACAATTCTCTTCAATTAAGTCCTTAGAGAATGAAATACCTATGGATCATCAGCAATTAACAGAAAATTTAGTCCTCATTTTATTTAAACAAAAGAAATATGAAGAGGCAAAAAGTATTCTAAAAGAAATGAGAAGTTCTCAGTTCAAAGATACTTATATGAGAAAAATTTCAGACTCTCTTAAACAGAATATAGGAACGGATATTAGCCTTGATGAGAAGACTATAGAAAAGTCTGAAGACCCAATGGAAATATATAAAAGAGAACTGGAGATATTATTAGACGAAAACGATGTTATTTCTTTAATAAATACTTCTGAAGCTGCTCTTGAAGAGTATCCTAATCAGCCCTTTTTTTATTATTCAAAAGGAGTCGCTTTAAATAGTTCAGGAAATCCGAAAGAGGCTATTATGGTCTTAGAAATGGGCTTAGACCTAATTTTGGAGGATTTGGAAATGGAGAATAAGTTTTATAAAGAACTAGCTAATGGCTATAGTTTAATAGGAAATTCATCGAAAGCAAATATGTATCTTAGTAAAATTAAATCAGGTTTATAGATAATGAGGCAATTGAGGATAGGGATCCATAAGGTTATTTTTATTTGGCTTTTGCTATTGGTAATACAGTCTTGTAAAACCAAAAAGGCAGTTGCTAATGAGGGGGTTAATGATAGGCTCAATTCAAAAACAATAATAAAAAACCACTATAGAAGTGCTTTGCATTTTAGGACAATAAGCGGGCGAATGAAAATTGTTTATAACGATGGAAACGACGAACAAAGCTTAGTTGTAAGCCTGCGTATTGAGAAGGATAAAACCATATGGTTGAGCGCGCCATTTGGAGTTGTAAAGGCGCTAATTACTCCTGAAAGAGTTAGTTTCTATAATAAACTAGATAATGAGTATTTTGATGGGGATTTTGATTATCTCAGCAACTTATTAGGGACCGATTTAGATTATTCAAAGATTCAAAATCTTCTTTTAGGGCAATCTATTTTGGACCTTCGGGAAGATAAATATGTATCAATACCAACCGCGGACTACTACGAGATTAAACCAAGAAAATCGGACGAACTGTATAAAACTATGTTTTGGTTAGATCCTAGTTCTTTTAAACTGTCCAAACAACAATTGTCACAACCTATAAAAGACCGTCTATTGTTAATCTTTTATAAATCATATCAGCTTAAGGGAAATCAATTAGTACCCGAAGAAATAGATATTCTTGCTAAGAATAGTAGTGATTCCACAAATATTGCTATCCAGTTTAGGAGTATTGAGATGAATAAACCTTTAAATTTTCCTTATAAAATTCCTAAAGGTTTCCAAGAAATAGTATTGAAATAAATTGAAAATTTTGTCACAATCCATAAGGCGTTCTATTATAGTAATTTTTTCTATACTTTGCTTTTTGGGCTATGCGCAGACCAATGAACAAAAAGAACTCGAAGAAAAAAAGGAACAGCTTCAAAAGGAAATCGAATCGATAAATCGTCTTTTATTCGCAGAGAAAAAACAGAAAGGAAGCGTTTTGGACCAAATGGAGGTCTTGGATCAAAGAATAAATGTAAGACAACAACTTATTAGGGTAACTAATCAGCAAGCCAACCTTCTTAATAGACAAATAAATGCAAACATAAGGAATATTGCAAAATTAAGAGAAAACCTAAATACCCTGAAAGAAGAATATGCAAAAATGATACAAAAGTCCTATCAAAACAGCTCAAAACAAAGTAGGATTATGTTTCTTTTATCCTCAGAAGATTTTTTTCAGGCCTTTAAAAGGCTTCAATATTTAAAGCAATATACCCAATACAGAAAAAAACAGGGAGAAGAGATCGTAGCAAAAACAGAAGAGTTGACCCAATTAAATATCCAATTGGAGAAACAGCGAAAGAATAAAGAAGCGCTACTAGCTCAAAATATAAAAGCTAAAGGGACCTTATTGAACGAAATATTGGATCAAAAGGCACTTCTGAAAACGATAAGACAGAATGAAAGTAAATATGCCTCAGAAATAAATAAGAAAAGGCAAGAAGCCCGAAAAATAGATCAGCAAATAGATAAATTGATTAAAAGTGCCATTGTAGCCTCAAATAAAAAAGCCGGAAAAAGCACCACCTCCGCAAAGTTTGTATTGACGCCAGAAGCTACCCTTATAGCTAATAATTTTTCAGCCAATAAAGGAAAACTTATTTGGCCGGTAGAGAAGGGAATTAAGCAACAAGGGTTTGGGATTTATAAAGATGCTGTTTATCCTGGAATTAAACATCAGAGTAATGGAGTAATTATAGCAACGGATGAAGGAGCTAAGGCAAGGGCTGTTTTTGAAGGTGAGGTAATAGCCATTTTAGCTGTGCCCGGAGGAAATAAAGGAGTACAGATTAAACATGGAAATTATATTAGCACTTATTATAATTTATCTAATTTATATGTTAAAAAGGGAGATAGAGTGACGTTGAAGGAAGAATTAGGCGAAATATATACCAATAAGTATAATGGTCTTACACAGCTGAAATTTTATCTTTACGAAGACGCAACACGGCTTAATCCGGAGGAATGGATCTACAGGCTTTAATTTTGAATAATTATGAAGAAAATTACGGACATAAAGGGCACATTTACCCTTAATAATGGAATTGAGATGCCCTATTTTGGCTTGGGAGTCTATCTATCTAAAGATGGGCAAGAAGTTGTAAATGCGGTAAAATGGGCATTAGACTGTGGTTATCGTCATATCGATACAGCCTCTATTTATAAAAACGAGACTGGAGTGGGGAAGGGGATTAAAGAAAGCAATGTCTTGAGAGAAGAAGTCTTTGTGGTTAGTAAGGTTTGGAATTCAGATCAAGGATACGAGACCACTTTAAGAGCATTTGAAGCTACTTTGGACAGATTAGGACTAGAATATCTGGACCTCTATTTAATTCACTGGCCGGTGGCGGGTAAATACAAAGACACATGGCGGGCGCTTGAATATCTTTATGAACAAAAGCTTGTACGATCTATAGGAGTCAGTAATTTTATGGAACATCATTTGGTTGATTTAATGGAAGAAAGTAGTATTGTGCCAATGGTGAATCAAATGGAATTCCATCCTTTTCTTAGGCAACAGAGCCTCCTTGATTTTTGTGAGAAAAACCAGATTCAATACGAGGCATGGTCACCCATGATGCAAGGAAATATTTTTACAATAGAAGAATTTAAAGAGCTTGCTAAGAAATATAAAAAATCAATAGCACAAATAGTTTTAAGATGGGACCTGCAAAAAGGTGTAATAACTATTCCAAAATCTTCTAAAAAGGAAAGAATTATTTCTAATGCAGATATCTTTGATTTTGAATTAGATCAAGAAGATGTGGCTAAGTTAGATAGTCTTGACAAATCTAAAAGGTTTGGACCTGATCCGGATAATTTCGACTTTTGACAATAAAAAAAACCAATAAGTTTATTTTATAAATAATGCGCGGAGCTCTGTAGCTTCAGAGGGTTTCATTTTACCGGCCAGCACCAAGCTCAGCTGCTTGCGTCTCAAGGCGCCTTCAAAACGTTCAATTTCCAAAGCTGTTTCCGGTACTACTTGCGGAACCATTGTAGGTTTGCCAGTATCATCAACTGCGACAAAGGTATATATGGCCTCATTGGCTTTATTGCTTTCACCAGTATATCTGTCTTCCATCCATACATCAATGTATACTTCCATCGAAGTTTTAAATGCCCTTGATATTTTAGCTTCTACTGTCACTACACTTCCCACTGGAACGGATCTATTAAAAGCTACGTGGTTAACTGAAGCGGTTACAGTAATTCTTCTGCTATGCCTCCTAGCAGCAATACTTGCCGCCCTATCCATTCTGGCCAACAATTCACCTCCAAAAAGATTATTTAAAGGATTGGTTTCGCTTGGAAGCACCATATCGGTCATAATAGTTCTAGATTCACTGGGAGTTTTAGACAACATAAAGATTTATTTGATAAGATTGGACATAGAGCATACCCTATTAAGATAAGGCTATTTCACAGAAAGCATCCAAGCATCAGGAGATTCTTTCTCCTTTACCTCTCTGAGCATCAACAAGGCTTCTTCAGGCTCTTCATAGCTTCCATAAGTGACTTGATGTAGACCATAGTCGTTCATCCCTAAATAAGCAGCGTTGTAACCCTTAGAACGGAGTTGTTCAATCTTTTTATCGGCATTTTCCTTAATTCTGAATGCCCCTGCTATAATGTGGTGATTTCCAACGTTCTTTTTAATAACAGTAAGTTCCAAAACGGGTAGTTCCAGTGGTTTTGTATTAAAAAAGGTTGCCTCCTGAATATTCTTTGAGACTAAAATTTGAGCTTCTTGCTTTACAATAGCTTTGTTATATAAAGACTGGTTATAAAAATGATAAGCTGTAAGGCCCGTGGAAAATGCTAAAAAAACTACTGCGGCATATTTTGTTAAAGATCTATATGATTGCTTTTTTCTTAACTCTGGTGTAATAATAAAAGGTATATTCTCTTCTTGAGCCTCAACTTCCTCTTTGTAAATTTCTCTATTGACTGGGGTGGAGACAAAACTGCTTAGCCCAAAAGATGAGGGTAAAAAATTTAAATTGTTAGAAGGCTGAAACTGTATTCTTCCTTCTTTATTTACCCATAAAGAGCCAACAGAATCTATGAGAAGTTTATTTCCAGATTTAATTTTTTTATTCCACTCTTTGGATATAATTAGCACTTCTTCTAAGACCTTTTCGTAAGATTTATTCTCATAACTAGCAATATAGGACACTAATAAACCGTCATTAGAACTGAGTTGTTCGTTGAAAGAAATTTGTTTAGAAGGAGGATAAAACGTTTTAGAAGACTTTTGAATATAAGCTGATTTCCTATGACTAAGAAAAGCGCCAAAATCCGGCATAACAACACAATTGTATCTATATAACAATTGCCCAATGTAAAATTCCATACCCATAATTACAAAGATTAAAAAAATTTATAGCGCAACAAACTGGCATTGAAAACTTTTTATTAACATAATAATATTGATTTTTAATTTAAAGTAATAAAATAATGGTAGATGTCCGAAGATGAGCTGATTGCGCTTTTGCGTTTACAATGTATTCCTCATATTGGAGATATTTCCGCAAAAAAATTAATAGCACATTGCGGAAGTGCAAGCGCTATTTTTAGAGAAAAAGCTTCTGTATTATCAAAAATCAGAGGAATTGGCACGTTCATGATAAGGGAATTACATCATAAAAGCTATTTGATTCTGGCACTGAGAGAATTAGATTATATTAAAAAGCACAAAATTGATTATTGCTATTTTTTGGATTCAAATTATCCAAAAAATCTTAAAAATTGTATTGATGGCCCAATTCTATTATTTAATAAAGGGAATATTGATTTAAAAGCAGGAAGGTTGATTAGTGTCGTTGGCACAAGAAATAGCACAAGTTATGGAACTGATTTTTGTGAACTCTTTATGGAAGAGATTAAACCATTTAATCCCATTATTGTTAGTGGTTTTGCCTATGGGATTGATATTATTGCGCAAAAAGCGGCTATAGCTAACGGATTACAAACTATTGGCTGCTTGGCACACGGATTAAATCAATTTTATCCGAGAGTACATCAACAATATGTTAATTCAATATTAGAGAATGGAGGATTTTTTACAGAATTTTGGAGTAGTAGTTCTCCTGAAAGAGTTAACTTTTTAAAAAGGAATCGTGTCATTGCCGGTTTAAGTGAAGCCACTATAGTTGTGGAGACAGCGAATAAAGGGGGTAGTTTGGTAACTGCCGATATAGCTGATTCATACAATAGAGATATTTTTGCCGTTCCGGGAAGAATTTCTGATAAATATAGTTTAGGATGTAATAACTTATTGAAAAGTCAAAAGGCACATATGCTTACCTCTGCCTCTGATTTGGCTTTTAGTCTTGGTTGGGGACCTTCCGATTCAAAAATACATGGTATCCAAAAGCGTTTGTTTGTTGAATTAAATGAAGAAGAAAAAGCAATTCACGATTATTTAAATACTTGTGGCAGGCAATTAGCAGATCAAATAGCCATTGAATGCGAAATAACTGTTCACAATGCTTTAAGTGTACTTTTTAGTTTAGAATTAAAGGGCTTAATTAGGCCATTACCAGGGAAATATTATGAAATTATATAAGCTTTCACAAACTATATAGTTTGATCCTTATGAAATACCGCTTCCTTATTTCGCGCATCGGTTCTTTTATCGATGAATTACCTAAATATAGCCTAGGACAATTAAATTAATCTATTCATTTCGAAGTAAAAAAAGACTAAGTGGTCGGTAATGATGAATAGCCCACTTTTTCTCTAACTCTACCAAGAACTGCATCTGCAACGTTCTTTGCTTTCTTAGAACCATGCGATAATGCGGCATCAATTTCGCCTAAATGTGTCATATAATAATTAAACTTTTCTCTTGGGCCTTCAAACTTTTTCAGCATTAATTCATAAAGAGCTTGCTTGGCATGCCCATAGCCATAGTTCCCTTTTAGATAGTTCTCTCTCATTTCAGAGACTTCACTTTCAGAAGCCAGTTTGCTGTATAATAAAAAGGTGGTGTCAGTATCCGGATTTTTGGGTTGTTCCAAAGGAGTACTATCAGAAACAATACTCATTATTTGTTTTCTTAATTTCTTGTCTGACTGAAATATATTGATAAGATTGCCTTTACTTTTGCTCATTTTAAGGCCATCTGTTCCTGGGATGTACATGTTGTTTTCATGTACTTGTCCCTCGGGTAGGACAAAAGTTTCACCCATTTGAGCATGAAACCTATTTGCCACATCTCTTGTCATTTCTATATGTTGTAGCTGATCTTTACCAACAGGTACGATATTTGCATCATAAAGTAGGATATCAGCTGCCATTAACATAGGGTATGTAAATAATCCTGCATTTACATCTTCAAGACGATCTGATTTATCCTTAAATGAATGCGCAAGTGTTAGCCGTTGGTAGGGAAAAAAGCAACTTAAATACCATGATAGCTCGGTTACTTGAGGAACATCACTTTGCCTGTAAAAAACAGTTTTCTCTATATCAAGGCCAAAGGCCAACCAAGTGGCGGCTGTTGCATAAGTATTTTCACGCAGTTCTTTCCCATTTTTAATTTGGGTAAGAGAATGCATATCAGCAATAAATAGAAAAGACTCGTTTTCACTAATTTTTGCCATTTCAATGGCCGGGATTATTGCGCCTAATATATTTCCGAGGTGTGGAGTTCCTGTACTTTGTATCCCTGTAAGTATTCTTGCCATAAAACAATAGTTGTAATTCACAAAAGTAAAAGAAATACAATTACCCTACTAAATTTGTTATTTTTGATTTATGCGAATTCTTTTTCAAAATTGTGGTCATATCCTTTATCGTATATGGTTCTATATTCTTGTTAGTTTTCCTATTTTCCTGTTTTTCCCGCTTCTTCTATTAACATCTATTTCTGAGAGGACCTATCCACAATTCTTTTGGCTGGCGCGAAATATCTGGGCAAACACCATACTCTATGGCATGCTCTGTGTTCCAAATATTAAATACGAGCAAAAAATGGAAAGGGGCAGAAGTTATATGTTAGTGGCCAACCACACCAGTATGTTGGATATAATGATGATGCTTAAAGTAAGTAAGAATCCATTTGTTTTTGTAGGGAAGAAAGAACTTGTTAAAATACCTGTATTTGGATTTTTTTATAAGCGGGTTTGTATAATGGTAGACCGGGAGGACAGCAGGAGCAGAACGGCTGTTTATCGAAGAGCTCAAAAGCGACTCAAAAAAGGCGTAAGTATATGCATTTTCCCAGAAGGAGGTGTCCCCGAAGAAGAGATTTTGCTCGACCGATTTAAGGACGGGGCCTTTAAGATGGCTGTCAATCAAAAAATACCGATAGTTCCAATTGTGTTTCTAGACAATAAAAAAAGATTTCCGTTTACCTTTTTTAGCGGGGGACCTGGCATTTCCAGGGTAAAAATTCTGGCATTTGCTGAAACACATAAAATTGATGATGGTCAAATTACAATTTTGAATAACAGTATTAGAGGTGCTATTTATAAGGAATTGTTGGGTGAAAAAAACACCAATGACACGTAATTTATTTCCGCTTATAACTTAAAACTTAATCCGGTAAAGACCCCTACAGAAAAAGGTTGAAATGTTCCTGCCGTTTGTGAGAAAGTGTTTAATTGATATTTAAACATAGGCTCAAGACTTAATTGGATTTTAGAGGTAAAGTTGTAATTGAAACCGAGTCCAATATTTGTGCTTAGATTCACGCTATTTAAATTATTTGCTTCACCCATTTCCATTTCCCCTACTCCTGATTCAAGGATAACAGCATTATTTACTAAAAAAAGAGAACTAATACCACCAATAACATCGAAACCAAATTTCTTATCGATAATGGCATAGTTCAACTCTAAAGGTAATTCTAAGTATCCAAAATCTTGGACCATAGTTCCTTCTCTGGCAGGATTTGGCGCAGCTATTTCTATATTGCTTGTTCTTTGTAATAAGTTAGATTCCTGTAGATTTCTAACCACCAAATTCTGTGAAGTTGGGACATAGTTGATATTATCAATTTGCGCATTGGTAGAAGCCGTAAGAGAAGCAGAAAAAGAAATATCGTTGGTGTTATAACTGTAATCAACCTTGTTTAAACCTGATCTGATCTTTATTCTCTTACCAACCTTATAGGCAACCCCTATTCCATAGCTTAAATTGACATTTCCAGTTTTAGAATTAGGCACAAAATTCGAATGTATTGGAGAGCCAGTACCAAAAGAATTAAAATATACAGGCCCTATAGAAGGTCCAACTTCCCATTTTTCGCTATTCGATTCTTCTACTAAAGCCAAATCTTCACTCTTTTTAATTTCATCAAAAATTGACTTTTTATTATCGGGTTCGATGCTTTTTTTCTCTTTAATTTCAATGTTTTCTGCTAAAGAATCATCATTGGTTTTAGGGGCAGGGACCTCTGATATAATACCAAGGTTATTTTCATTTTTGTCCGCAACCTTATTTATATTATTGGCGGTTAATGAACCCTGTTCCTGCCGTTTCTGAGTTTCATTTGATTTTTCTGTAATAGAACTATTGTCCTTTTCAACTGTTTTATTGGCAGAGGATACTAATTGATTCTCTTGAAGTGTTTTGGAGCTTTCATCTGGTAAAATAGTATTATCCTCTGAAGCAATTCCTTCAGATACCGCTTCATTTTTCGAGTTATTAAAAAATTTATCCTCTTTACTACCAACGCTTGTTTCTGTTAGGGGGTCAGTTATTTGTAAATCTTCGGGCGTTTCAATATTGATGATATTATTCTTTTCTGGATTCTTCTCGGGGATATCAATATCTGTAATTATTTCATTAGTTGTTTCCCTGTCTGATAATTGATTAAAAATAAGCAAAGAGAGCAACAACAAAGCCGCTACACCTCCCATTTTCCACCATATAGGAATAACCCGTTTTGATTTATCTTTTTTATCCAAAGAGGCGGAAATTGATTTCCACACACGCTCATCAGGGATTTCACTGAAATCCTTAAGCTGTTTTTGGTATAATTTGTCTATATTTTCTTCTTTCATGCTTTATATTTTAAGCAATATTTATTTTTTCTTTTGTAATTCTTTCCTTTAGTATAGCTCTAGCTCTAGCTAAATTGGATTTAGAAGTGCCCGTACTAGTACCTAGTTTTTGACTTATTTCTTTGTGTGAAAAGCCATCTAGAACATACATATTAAAAGTAATACGATATTTATTTGGCAGTTCTTGAACATATTTAAGTAGTGTCGATAAATCAATACTAAAATATTCGGACTCTATTTCCGGCTCCTCTGCTTCATTTTCTGTAACCACTTTCATGTAATCTTCTTTTCTATATTTCTGAAGAACTGTGTTTACTGTAATTCTCTTCATCCAACCTTCAAATGAACCTTTAAACTTATACTGTCCAATTTTCTCATATATGGTCATAAAGCTATCATGTAAGTTGTCCTCTGCTTCGACCTTATTCTTAGAATATTTAAGACAAACCCCATATAACACATGGGCATACTCCCTGTAAAGCCGTTCCTGTGCTTTTCTATTTCCTTTTTTACAGTTATGTATTAGTTCTTCCAGACTCAAAATAATGATTGGATTGGGACACCTAAGATACTAGATTATTGGTTTACTGGAACTTCAACTTCCAGAAACGCATCTTCTCCATCCTCATCCTTACCTGTATAAAACCTAAATAAATAAGTATCTGAGTATAAGCAAACAAACCTAAAAGAACCCTCGACATCTTGTCCTCCCTCTAGGCAGTCGGGATCATCAAATTGAGAGCCAATTGGCACAACAATTCTGGTAGTTTGTTCTGTAGGTGTTATATCAAAACCATCAAAAAATGTACAACCATCAGGCAGCCGGTAGGTTACCTTAACGTCATAAACTTCATCTAAAGTAAAGGAAGGGGGTAATTCAAAACTAACAACCTCTAATGGAATTAGGTGATATTTAGAACTATTATCATCTACGCTACAAGAAGAGAGAATTAACGCAAATAAGCCTATGGCAAAAACATGTAAATACTTCATAGTTATCAATTAACATCGTACTCTATAGATGATGCAAAGTGATAAAGGTTGCTTAACAAATAAATAAATAAGCTAAATATTTATTGATTTATAGTATTTATGGCAAGTTTTATTTTTTCCTCCAATTCTTCCAGGAGTTCGGGATTATCCAAAAGTAAAGATTTAACGGCATCTCTACCCTGCCCTAATTTGGTGTCACCATAGCTAAACCAGGAGCCACTTTTCTTCACTATTTCATATTGCACCCCTAAGTCAATGATTTCACCAACCTTTGAAATTCCTTCGCCATACATAATGTCAAATTCGGCAGTTTTGAAGGGTGAAGCTACTTTGTTTTTAACAACTTTAACTCTGGTTTTATTTCCTAAGACGGCCCCATCAGTATTTTTAATTTGGGTAGACCTTCTAATATCTAAACGTACTGAAGCATAGAATTTTAAGGCATTTCCACCAGTTGTAGTTTCAGGATTACCAAACATAACCCCAATTTTTTCTCGAAGCTGATTTATAAAGATAACTGTACAATGGGTTTTACTAATAGAACCTGTAAGTTTTCGTAGAGCTTGGGACATTAATCTCGCGTGTAAGCCCATTTTGGAGTCACCCATTTCGCCTTCAATCTCACTTTTGGGAGTAAGTGCAGCGACAGAATCTATGATGACTATATCAATAGCCCCAGAACGAATAAGATTATCTGCTATTTCTAAAGCTTGTTCTCCGTTGTCTGGTTGAGAAATGATAAGGTTGTCAATATCTACTCCTAGCTTTTGGGCATAAAACCTGTCAAAAGCGTGTTCCGCATCTATAAATGCAGCAATACCTCCATTTTTTTGAGCTTCCGCAATGGCATGTAAAGTAAGTGTAGTTTTACCAGAAGATTCTGGCCCGTAAATTTCAATCACTCTTCCCCTTGGATAACCACCTACCCCTAAAGCAATATCTAAACCTAGAGAGCCAGAGGGAATCACTTCTACATCCTCCGCTACAAAATCTCCCATCTTCATTACGGCCCCTTTGCCATAAGTTTTATCAAGTTTATCCAAAGTTAATTTGAGGGCCTTTAATTTGGCTTCATTTGTACTACTCATTGTTTTTGAAGGTATAAAATTAGAAAAGCTAAATTACTATTTCTTTTTCCATATTACAATCATGAAGCAACCTTTTTAAGATTCTGCATCTCTTAGATAAATAAGCTGATTTTAAATTATAATTCCAGCGTTTTATAGGTTTGGAATAGTAGTGGTTAACTCCTTAAAATATATAATCTATGAAAAAGAAAAATATAGAGGAATAACCCTAAAAGAGTCTTGGTAAACAAGGCTCTTTTTTATTTATAGCATATTTTGGAACGAATAGGATAGACTTTTTTGGTGCTAGCTAAGAATAATCATAGTTTTGCATCTTAAACAATTCTTTAACTTAAATATTGGTATAGCATGCAACTGTACAATACATTAAGTGCGAAAGAAAGGGAAGCTCTTATTGAGGAGGCCGGTTTAGACCGGTTAACTATTTCTTTTTATAAGTACGCACATATCCACAACCCTCAACTTTTTAGGAATCATCTGTTTATCCATTGGAATGAATTGGATGTTTTGGGCAGAATTTATGTCGCCCGAGAAGGAGTTAATGCGCAGTTATCTGTACCTGCAGTTAATTTTGAAAAGTTTAAAGAACATATTGATAGTATAACCTTTCTTCAGAATGTCAGATTCAATATTGCGATAGAACATGACAACAAGGCTTTCCTTAAACTGAAAGTTAAAGTTCGTAATAAAATAGTTGCCGATGGTTTAAATGATGACACCTTTGATGTAACCAAAAAAGGAACTCATGTAGGCGCAGAAGACTTCAATAAATTAATTAATGATCCGGATACTATTTTGGTAGATATGAGAAATCATTATGAAAGTGAGATTGGTCATTTTCAAAATGCTATTACCCCTGATGTTGACACCTTTAGAGATTCACTGGATATTATTGAAAGAGACCTCTCTTCTTTTAAAGAGGATAAAAATCTTGTAATGTATTGCACTGGAGGGATTAGATGTGAAAAGGCCAGTGCTTATTACAGACATAAAGGATTTAAAAAAGTTTATCAATTAGAAGGGGGTATAATTGAATATACCAGACAAGTAAAATCTCAAGATCTTGAAAATAAATTTATTGGCAAGAATTTTGTTTTTGATCATCGAAGGGGCGAGCGTATTTCAGAAGATATTATAGCCCAGTGTCACCAATGTGGGTCACCTTGTGACACCCATGTTAATTGTGCAAATGAGGCTTGTCATCTTTTGTTTATTCAATGCCGGGAATGTGCATCAAAAATGAATGATTGCTGTAGCAATGATTGTAAAGAAGTGCACGAACTTCCTTATGAAACACAGAAGGCCCTTAGAAAAGGAAAAACGGTTAGTAATAAGATTTTTAAAAAGGGAAGATCCGAAGTCTTAAAATTTAAAAAGTAATTCGGAAGCAGGAATTTATAGGTATTTCCCCTAGGGTTTCTTACTAAATCGAGAACGGAAACTGGTTTTTATTGTCTTTTTAAGACCATAAAAAGTACTATCTTTACCTTAAGTAATTTAATATGAATCTAAGTTTAGTAGGAAGAATGGATACTTCTTACTAAATCAACATATATAATATGGGTTGTACCAATTGTTCGACCGGTAAGGACGGACAGCCAAGAGGATGCAAGAATAATGGAACTTGTGGCTCCGATGGGTGTAATAAATTAACCGTTTTTGATTGGCTTTCTAACATGTCTCTTCCTAATGGGACAAAGCCTTTTGATTGTGTAGAAGTTCGTTTTAAAAATAGTCGAAAAGAGTTTTTTAGGAATTCAAATGATCTTTCCCTCTCAATAGGTGATGTAGTTGCTACACAGGCAAAAACTGGACACGATGTGGGCCTTGTTACCCTAACCGGAGAACTGGTTAAGGTACAGATGAAGAAAAAGAAGTTCACAGAAACTGAGGAAGAAATCCCAAAAATTTATAGAAAGGCCAATCAAAAGGATATTGATAAATGGCAAAAATGTAGAGATAAGGAAGAAGAAATAAAAAAACGAGCCAGGGAAATGGCCATTCTTCTAAAGCTTCAAATGAAAATATCTGATGTTGAGTTCCAAGGGGATGGCTCTAAAGCTACTTTTTATTATACCGCGGAAGAAAGAGTAGATTTTAGGCAACTTATAAAGGATATGGCGAAAGCCTTTGGAATAAGAATTGAAATGCGCCAGATTGGCTATAGACAGGAAGCCCAAAGACTTGGTGGAATTGGCTCTTGTGGTAGAGAATTGTGTTGTTCAACTTGGCTTTCTGATTTTCGATCAGTCAGCACTTCGGCTGCCCGCTATCAACAATTATCCCTTAATCCTCAAAAGTTAGCCGGTCAGTGTGGTAAACTTAAATGCTGTTTGAATTATGAATTGGATTTGTATTTAGAAGCTCTTAAAGATTTTCCAAGCCCTGACAGCAGATTAATTACGGAAAAGGGGATAGCATTTTGCCAGAAAACAGATATTTTTAAAGGGATTCTTTGGTTCTCTTATAAAGATGAGCCATCAAATTGGCATACACTTACCAAAGATCAGGTTCAAGAAATAATAGATAAGAATAAGGCCAAAAAACCTGTTGTAAGCCTTGAATCATATGCCGTAGAAAATATAGAGCAAGAAAAACTAATTTTTGAGAATGTGGTTGGACAGGACAGTTTAACAAGATTTGACCGTCCTAAAAGCAGGAATAAAGGAAAGAAAAACAAAAGAAGAAATAATAGAAAAAGACCTGCTAAAAATGCCTAAATATTTTTTCTTTTTTTTCCTATTGATTTTGGGAATATCATGTAATGAGAACCTGATAGTGTCAGAATATCAGTCCAATCCTTCAGGAGTCTGGGCAAAAGAAGATGTCAAACAGTTTACTTTTGATCAAAAGGACACTATTAGCTCCTATGATATATTTATTGATATACGAAACGACGATTTTTTTCCTTTTAGCAATCTTTTTATTATTGCCGATTTAATTGATCCTAATGGCAATATTCAAAGGGATACCCTGGAATATGAAATGGCCAGACCTGATGGGGAATGGTTAGGGAAAGGCCTTGGAAGTATAAAAGAAAATAAACTTTGGTATAAGGAAAACATCAATTTTACCGTTAATGGCGTATATATGTTAGAACTGTCCCATGCAATGCGGAAAAATGGGGCAAATGAAGGAATTTTAGAACTCCAGGGAATTACGGATGTGGGGTTCTCAATTGAAAAGCATAAATAAAGGTATGGCAAAAGCCAAGAAAGGTAATAAATCATCTAACTTCTCTAAGTTTATCAAGTGGTTCTGGATTCTATTTGCTTCCGGATTATTCTTTGTGTTTGTAATATTTCAACTAGCAGCCTGGGGCGTTTTTGGAGAAATGCCCACTTTTGAACGCTTAGAGAATCCTCAGACCAATTTGGCGACCGAAATAATATCATCAGATGGAACTACTTTAGGAAAGTTTTATCTGGATGATAACAGAACACCTATTTCTTACAATGACCTCCCTCAGAACTTAATACAAGCTTTGGTCTCCACTGAGGATGTTAGATACTACGATCACTCGGGTATTGATGCCAGAGGGACTTTAAGAGCAGTGGTGTTTTTAGGACAAAAAGGAGGAGCAAGCACTATATCACAACAACTCTCAAAGTTATTATTTACTAAAAGGATTTCTGGCGGAGCCATGGGCAGGATAATTCAAAAGGTAAAAGAATGGGTCATTGCTACCCGTCTAGAGCGGCAGTATACCAAAGATGAGATTATTGCCATGTACATGAATACCTATGATTTTGGTAATAATGCAGATGGTATTCGCTCTGCCGCGCGTATCTATTTTGGTAAAGAACCTGCGGACTTGAAAACAGAAGAATCCGCTGTGCTGGTTGGAATGCTTAAGAATTCTTCACTTTATAATCCAATGCGAAGAGAGGCATTGGTATTGGATAGAAGAAATACTGTTTTGAGTCAGATGTATAAATACGACTTCTTATCTGAAACAGAAAGTGATTCCCTGCAAGCCTTGAGGCTAGATATTAATTTTAATCCTGAATCTCACCGCGAAGGATTGGCGACCTATTTTAGGATGTACTTACAAGGTTTCCTAAAAGACTGGATAAAAGACAATCCTAAACCTGCCTTGGAGGGAGAAAGAGATACTTGGAATATTTATTTGGACGGTTTAAAGGTTTATACCACCATTGATTCTAGAATGCAAAAGAACGCTGAAGATGCTGTTGAAATGCACATGGAAAGACTCCAAAAAGAGTTTTTTAATCAGAATACACCCGCAAGAAATCCTACAACACCTTTCTTGGATTTAGAAACAGACGAAATTAATTCCATAATGAAACGGGCCATGCGTAGTTCAGATCGATGGCGAAAAATGAAAGCTAATGGCAGGTCTGAAGAGGAAATAGTTGCTTCTTTCGGAGAAAAGACGGAGATGACGGTCTTTGACTGGAGGAGTTCTACCAAGGAAAAAGATACTATAATGACACCCACTGACTCAATAAGATATTACAAAACGTTTCTTAGGGCCGCCATGATGTCAATGGAACCTCAGACGGGCCACGTAAAAGCCTGGGTTGGAGGTCTAAATTATAAACATTTTCAGTATGACAATGTTATTCAGGGTGCCAGACAGGCAGGGTCAACTTTTAAGCCATTTGTATATGCGGCCGCCATTGATCAGTTGCGTTTGTCACCATGTGATGTTTTACCAGATAATCAATATTGCATAGAAGCCGGGAAGCATGGGAACCCAGAACCCTGGTGTCCAAAAAATTCTGATGGAAAATATTCAGGCAGAATGTATACTCTAAAGCATGCCTTGGCTAATTCTGTAAATTCCGTAACAGCTCAATTAATTGATAGGGTGGGTCCCAAACCGGTGGTTTCAATAGTTAAGGATCTCGGTCTAAGCGGTGAAATACCAGAAGTTCCATCAATTGCACTTGGAACCCCAGATTTTAATGTTTACGAAATGGTGGGGGCGTATGGAGCTTTTGCTAACCAAGGAGTTTATGTTAAACCTGTAATGGTTACAAGAATTGAGGATAAGAATGGAACAGTACTTTACGAGTATGTCCCTGAAACAAAGGATGTTCTTAGCAAAGATGTGGCTTATGCGATGGTTAATCTTATGGAAGGAGTAACCGAGGGGGGGTCTGGTGTGCGACTAAGAACTAATGCCAGTAAAGATCAAACAGTTTACAAAGAGATTATCACAGGATATCCTTACGAATTTAAAAATCCTATCGCAGGTAAAACAGGTACTACGCAAAACCAAAGTGATGGTTGGTTTATGGGTATGGTCCCGAATCTCGTCACTGGCGTTTGGGTTGGAGGTGAAGAGAGGGCTACTCATTTTAAATCAATCAGATATGGTCAAGGAGCATCCATGGCACTTCCCATATGGGCGCTTTATATGAAAAGCAACTATGAGAATGAAGAATTAGGCGTCTCTAAAGAAGAATTTCTAAGACCAGAAGAATTATCTATAAGAGTAGATTGTTCTATTACTGAAGAAGAAGAAGAGGAGAAAATTAATTTTGAAGATGACTTGGAAGATTTAGATTTTTAGGAATTTCTTGCCCTCTCACAATCTAATCCCCATTTCTTAGGGGATTTTTATTTAAAACTGTAATTTAGGTCCAGTTAAAACTATTAATTCTAATAGTAAACAATTATGATTGTTAAAACGGTAAAGAACGTTCAAAAGGCACTGGAAGGTGTTCAGAACGGAATGACCTTTATGCTGGGAGGATTTGGTTTATGCGGTATTCCCGAAAACGCAATATCTGAGCTTGTTCGATTGAAAGTAAAGGATATCACTTGTATTAGTAACAATGCCGGAGTAGATGATTTCGGCTTGGGCTTATTATTACAAGGTCATCAAATTAAAAAAATGATTTCTTCATATGTGGGCGAAAATGATGAGTTTGAGAGACAAATGTTGAGTGGAGAATTGGAGGTAGAGTTAACTCCTCAAGGAACTCTGGCAGAAAAATGTAGAGCAGCTCAGGCTGGTTTTCCTGCTTTTTATACTCCCGCAGGCTATGGTACTGAAGTGGCTTTGGGGAAAGAAACAAGAGAATTCGATGGAAAAATGTATGTGTTAGAAGAAGCATTTAAGGCAGACTTTTCCTTTGTAAAGGCATGGAAAGGAGATGAGGCCGGAAATTTGATATTTAAAGGTACCGCAAGAAATTTTAATCCTTGTATGTGTGGGGCAGCCCAGATTACTGTAGCTGAGGTTGAAGAACTTGTCCCTGCAGGACATCTTAATCCTAATGATATACATATTCCCGGGATTTTTGTTCAAAGAGTGTTCCAAGGAAGCAACTACGAAAAGAGAATAGAACAAAGAACAGTAAGATCTAAAATTCAATCTCCTTCAAAGACTTAATTATGTTGGATAAAATTGGGATAGCCAAAAGAATAGCGAGAGAAGTCCGAGATGGTTATTATGTCAACCTTGGGATAGGGATTCCGACATTGGTGGCTAATTACGTTAATCCGGAAATTCATGTGGAATTTCAAAGCGAAAATGGCGTTTTGGGGATGGGACCTTTTCCTTGGGAAGGGGAAGAGGATGCTGATGTTATTAATGCAGGAAAACAAACCATTACAACGCTTCCGGGGGCCTCCTTTTTTGATTCGGCTATGAGTTTTGGGATGATAAGGGGCAGGCACGTAGATCTCACCATTTTAGGGGCTATGGAAGTCTCGGAGAATGGAGATATTGCCAACTGGAAAATCCCGGGTAAAATGGTTAAAGGAATGGGAGGAGCTATGGACTTAGTGGCTTCTGCCGAGAATATTATTGTTGCCATGATGCATACCAATAAAAGAGGAGATTCTAAATTATTAAAATCGTGCTCTCTTCCATTGACGGGAGTTGGATGTGTAAAAAAAATAGTAACGAATCTTGCGGTATTGGAAGTCGTCCCCGAAGGGTTTCAATTGTTAGAAAGAGCCCCCGGGGTAACTATAAAGGAAATTCAGGCAGCAACAGATGGTAATCTAATAATATTAAACAAAGTCCCAGAAATGTCTTTTTAACGGACTTTTAATACACTTCATCGTCGGCCATTTTTTATAGACTTATTTTCACAACAAAAAGCACTCACTTCACAACATATTTAGAAAATGTGTTTAAAGGTATTTTATCTTTAAGGTGTTCTTATTATTAGAAACCCCAAATTTTTAATACCAAACGTTAACCCAAACAACTATGGAAACCCAAATTGACAACAGACCATTTGAACAAGAGGTACAAGTTTATCAAAATGAATTTTTTAGTGGCATTTTGATGTTGACCAAAAAGCTTTTTATGTTGTAAAAGTTTAGAATTAGTGTTTTAAAAGGAGTTATACATTTTGTATAACTCCTTTTTTTATTTTTATAATATGCAATTGCACTATATAGAATGTTCTGACATCCATATTAAGCAGCTAGTAAGTTTAGCTAAATCAACTTTTATAGAAGCTTTTCAAAAGGATAATAATCCAAAGGATTTTGATAATTACATTAAGTCTGCCTTTTCTGAGGAACAGATTCTCAAAGAATTATTGAATCCGAACATGTTTTTTTATATCGTTGAGAATGCTGGTATTATCATTGGGTATTTTAAATTAAACCAGCTAAATGCTCAAACAGAATTAAGAGAAGAAAAAGGATTAGAGATTGAACGAATTTATGTCCTCAGTGCTTATCAAGGAAGATCAATTGGACACAGAATGATGACATTTATTAAGCAGCTGGCTACTAAATTAAAGAAAGAATATATTTGGTTAGGCGTATGGGAGGAAAACACTAGGGCTATTCGGTTCTATGAACATAACGGTTTTAAAAAGTTTGGAAGGCATCCTTATTATATAGGGACAGACAAGCAAATGGACTGGTTAATGCGATTTGATTTACCTACCTTAGATCAAAATTTATAAAACCACGATGCAAAAAATCAAATGGACTATTATATGTGCGCTTTTCGGAATGTCCATAGGGATAGCGCAAGACAACTATTATTTCCCCAAAAAACAGCTTGAATGGGAACAAAGGTCCCCGTCAGAAATGAATTTGAATGAAATAAAACTTCAGGAGGCTATAGATTTTGCCCTTGAAAATGAGTATAAGGGATCCAGAGATCTTAGAATTGCTATTTTAAAAGGTTTTGAAAGAGAACCTTTCCATGAGATTTTAGGACCAACTAAAAAACGAGGAGGTCCTGCAGGGATGATTCTTAAAAATGGCTATATAGTTAAATCCTGGGGAGATACTAAAAGAGTAGATATGACTTTTAGCGTCACTAAAAGTTTCTTGTCCACTGTAGCAGGCTTGGCTGTTGATAGACAATTAATTTCCAGTACTTCAGATAAATTATCTGATTATGTTTGGGATGGAACTTTTTTAGGAGCGCATAATGAAATGATTACTTGGGAGCACTTGCTTCAGCAAAACTCCGACTGGTCCGGGTCTTTATGGGGTGTTAAAGATTGGGCAGACCGACCTCCCAAAGAAGGTGGAATTGATGATTGGAAAAATAGATCCTATAAAGAACCCGGGACCTTTATGGAATACAATGATGTTAGAGTTAATGTTCTCGCATATAGTCTGACTCAAGTATGGAGAGCCCCACTTCCCATAGTCTTGAAAGAAAATTTAATGGATAAAATAGGGGCATCAACCACATGGAGATGGTTTGGTTATGAGGATGCCTGGACGGTTATTGATGGACTTAAAATGAAATCAGTTACCGGAGGAGGACATTCTGGAGGTGGAATTTTCATCAATACGGAAGATATGGCCAGATTTGGGCTTTTATTCTTAAATAAGGGACAATGGGAAAAAGAGACTATCATAAGTTCCGAATGGATTGAAAGCGCTGTTCAGCCTTCTATACCAAATCCGAATTACGGGTATATGTGGTGGTTAAACAAAAAGGGAGATCGCCACTGGGAAGGACTTTCAGAAGAAATATTTTATGCATCAGGTTTTGGAGGAAATTTTATAGTAATAGACAAGGCAAATGACTTAGTAGTAGTAACCAGGTGGTTAGAGCCTTCAAAACTTGAAGAATTCATGAAATTGTTAACCATGTCCTTAAAATAGGATAGCCTTATACCTAAACTAGTCAAGTTTACATAATACATAATATTTCAGAGGCCCTTAAGAGTGTTTCTTCTGTTTTAGCAAAGCATACTCTAATTTGTTTATGATCTATTTGGTCTTTGTTGAAGACAGAAATAGGGATACATGCTAAATGGTGTTCCTTAACCAAACGCTCAGCAAAAGAAGTGTCACTTTCTTCACTGATAGCAGAATAATCCAAGAGTTGAAAATAGGTTCCATTTGAAGGAGTAAAACGAAAACGAGAATTGTCAAGGGCATTTAAAAGGAGATCCCTTTTTTCTTGATAGAACCCACCAAGACTGAGATAATGTTCAGGTGTTTTAAGATAGGTTGCTAGGGCTTTTTGAAAGGGATGATTAACACAGAACACGTTAAATTCATGTATTTTTAGAAACTCCTTCATCAATTCAAAGGGAGCGGCACAATACCCCATTTTCCAACCAGTGGCATGGAATGTTTTACCAAAGGAAGCGCAGACAAAACTTCTGCTTGCCAAATCAGGGTACTTTGAAACACTTTCATGAGCAAATCCATCAAAAACAATATGTTCGTAAACTTCATCACTAAGCAATATAACATTTGTATTTTTTAAACAATTTTGAAGTTGAACCATGTCTTCTTTGGAAAAGACTTTTCCACTAGGGTTATGAGGGGTATTAATAATAACCATTCTTGTTTTATCATTAATATGGTTTTTAAATTCTTCCCAGTCAATCTTATAATCCTTGCCGGTCATCTGCACCAAAATTGGCTTACCCCCGTTAGCCATTATAGAAGGTTCATAACAATCATAAGCAGGTTTTAAAACCACCACTTCATCACCTGGCCAAACAAAAGCTGAAATTGCTGTATAAATTGCCTGAGTAGCACCTACTGTAATGGTTATTTCTGATGACGGGTCATATGATTTTCCATATAAGTTTTTGATTTTCTCTGAAATTATTTCTCTAAGACTATAAATACCGCCCATAGGGGCATATTGATTATGTCCACTCTTTAGAGCTTTAGAAACTAATTCCAGTAATACGGGATCTGGTTCAAAGTTGGGAAATCCTTGAGAGATATTAATGGCATCGTATTGCTTTGCCAACTGCGTCATCTTTGTAAAGATAGAAGTTGGAAGTTGGGGGAGTTTTGATGTAAAATCCTTTATAGAAGTATCCATGTATTTGATTAGAGATCTAAAAATAAGTAAAAAGGATAGTTTTGGCATAAAAAACCCGGTTAGCATTTAACCGGGTTTTTATTTTATGTAGAAGAGGGAGGTCCTAACCTTTAATGGAGGCAGTTAAATATTCTCTATTCATTCTTGCAATATTTTCTAGGGAAATACCTTTAGGGCACTCAATTTCGCAGGCACCCGTATTTGTACAATTCCCAAAGCCTTCAAGATCCATTTGTCTAACCATATTTTGAACTCGTTCTGTAGCTTCAACTCTTCCTTGTGGCAACAGAGCAAATTGAGAAACTTTAGCTGAGGTAAATAACATAGCACTCGCATTTTTACAAGCTGCAACACAGGCCCCACAACCAATACAAGCGGCCGCATTGAAGGCTTTATCAGCATATTCTTTTTCTATTGGAATAGCATTCGCATCTACAGGGCGGCCAGAGGTGTTTACGGAAATAAAACCGCCTGCTTGTTGAATTCGTTCAAACGAATTTCTATCAACGATTAAATCTTTTACAACAGGAAAGGCTTTGGCTCTAAAGGGTTCAATAACAATGGTGTCACCATCTTTAAAACTTCTCATATGGAGTTGACAGGCAGTAATGAACCTGTCTGGCCCATGCGGGCGACCATTTATTTGAAGCGAACATGTTCCGCAGATTCCTTCCCTGCAGTCATGATCGAATTCAATTGGGACTTCACCTTTTGAAATTAAGTCTTCGTTAAGAATATCCAACATTTCAAGAAAAGACATATCACCTTCAATACTTTCCATAGTATAATCCACTAATTTTCCTTTAGTAGATGCGTCTTTTTGACGCCATATTTTCAAATAAATTTTCATAGCTATTTATTTATATGAACGAGTTTTTAACTCGATATTTTCGTAAACCAATTCTTCTTTATGTAAGACGGCATCCTTAGGATCTCCTTTGTATTCCCAAGCGGATACAAATTTGAAATTTTTGTCATCTCGTAAGGCTTCGCCTTCCGGAGTCTGATATTCTTCTCTAAAATGACCGCCACAAGATTCATTGCGTTCCAAAGCATCCTTGGCGAACAACTCACCAATTTCTAAGAAGTCGGCAACTTTCCCTGCTTTCTCCAGCTCCTGATTTTTAGTGTCAGCATCACCTGGGACTCTAACATTTTCCCAAAAGTCTTTTCTCAAAGCAGAAATTTCTTCCATTGCTTCTTTCAGATCTTTTGCATTTCTAGACATGCCGCATTTATTCCACATTATTTTACCTAGCTTCTTATGATAGTAATCAACCGAATGCTTGCCTTTGGCAGACATTAACTTGTTTATTCTATCTAGAACTTCTTTTTCCGCTTCATCAAATTCTTTAGAATCTGTGGGAATTTCACCTGTTCTTATATCATCGGCTAGATAATCCCCAATAGTATATGGAAGCACAAAATATCCATCTGCAAGGCCTTGCATTAAGGCAGAGGCTCCGAGCCTATTGGCACCGTGGTCACTAAAATTTGCTTCCCCGGCAGCATAACATCCTGGAATAGTGGTTTGCAGGTTATAATCTACCCATAAACCCCCCATGGTATAATGTACTGCGGGATAAATCATCATGGGAGTTTTGTACGGATTCTCATCAACAATTTTTTCATACATCTGAAAGAGGTTCCCATATTTTGCTTCAACCACTTCCTCTCCTAATTTTCTTACTAAGGTATCATCTGCATCTTTTAATCCTGAAGTCAATGCTTTTTCTCTACCATATCTCATAATGGCCGCCGCAAAATCTAGAAAGACAGCCTCTCCGGTTTTGTTTACGCCAAATCCTGCATCGCATCGTTCTTTGGCCGCTCTAGAAGCCACATCACGTGGCACTAGGTTTCCAAAGGCAGGATACCTCCTTTCTAGGTAATAATCTCTATCTTCTTCTTTTAACTGAGTCGGTTTAAGTTTTCCTTCCCTTATGGCCTGGGCATCTTCCAATTTCTTTGGCACCCAGATTCTACCATCGTTCCTTAAAGATTCTGACATCAAAGTCAATTTAGACTGATGTTCACCTGATACGGGAATACAGGTAGGATGAATTTGGGTAAAACAAGGATTAGCAAAAAAAGCACCTCTTCTATGAGTTCGCCATGCCGCCATCACATTAGCACCCATGCAGTAAGTCGACAAGAAAAATAAATTCCCATATCCTCCGGAAGCAATTACAACAGCATGAGCGGAATGCCTTTCAATTTTACCACTAATAAGGTCACGGGCAATAATACCCCTTGCTTTCCCATCAACCATAACCAAGTCCAGCATTTCATGCCTGGTATGGGATTTAATTTTACCTCTGTGAATTTGCCTATTCATGGCCGCATAGGCACCCAATAATAATTGTTGTCCTGTTTGCCCTTTCGCATAGAAAGTACGTGATACCAGAACACCTCCAAAAGATCTATTATCCAATAGCCCTCCATATTCACGGGCAAAGGGAACTCCTTGAGAAACGCACTGATCTATAATATTACTAGAAACTTCAGCAAGTCTATATACGTTAGCCTCTCTAGATCTATAATCTCCACCTTTAACGGTATCGTAAAAAAGACGGTAATTACTATCACCATCACCTTGATAATTCTTGGCAGCATTTATTCCCCCTTGGGCGGCAATTGAATGAGCTCTTCTTGGAGAATCTTGATAACAGAATGTTTTTACATTATACCCCAACTCTGCAAGAGAAGCCGCTGCAGAACCACCCGCTAAACCAGTACCTACAACAATAACATCAATATTCCGCTTGTTGGCAGGATTAACGAGGTTGATTTCATTTTTATGTTTTGTCCATTTTTGGTCTAATGGACCTGACGGTATTTTTGAATTCATGATGCCCATACTTAATTGCTTATAGGGTTAAGATGATGATAAATTGCAATAAAAATAAATACCAAGGGTATTAATAGCGCATATGCCTTGGTGAAAGATTTGATTGCGGGAGTATATTTATTATTTAGCCCCATACTTTGAAAGGAAGAAGCAAAACCATGCCATAAATGAAGGCTTAACAGCACAAAGGAAACTACATATAAAATGGTTCGCCACAAGGGCGCAAATTTCATGACAGTTTCTTCGTAATATCGTGTGGGGTCCTCTGGATTTGATTCTATGTATTTATAAGTCATTTCGTGTACCCAAAAATCATAAAAGTGTAGCCCTAAAAAGGCTAGCACTACTAAGCCGGTAATAATCATGTTTCGAGAAACCCATGGGGCGTTATCTCCTCCTTTATATTTGACATATTTAATGCTTCGGGCATTGTTATTTTGAATCTCCAAAACAATACCCATTACAAAGTGAACTATTACTCCGGCTATAAGAATTGGTTGCATAATATATTGCACCAAGCCATTATAACCCATAAAATGAGACCAAGTATTAAAAGTGTCGGGTGAAATTACCGAGGTAAAATTAATGGTAACATGAAGGGCCAAAAAGAATACCAAAAAAAGACCCGAAAGTGCCATGACTAATTTTCGGGCTATAGAAGATTTGATTAGTGTACTCATTCGTTTGAATTTAGAGTACCAAATTTAAGTCAGAACCAATTCATTAACAAACTTAGAACATAATAAGAATAGTATTTAGACTGATTTTAAGCAAGGGGTACTTCTTTGTTTAATCTTAAAAACATATTATGCTCAATTTCTAGATAAAAGTAGAACAAATTGGAAATGAAAATTAAAGGATGCTTATTAACTATTATCCATATTTCTCAATTGGGTATTTAGAGACTTTGTTGAGAGTTGTACTTCTATTAATGATAAAATCAAAGAAATCATCAGCATTAAGAGACTTAGACCGAAGGTTAAATTGGCCCAAAAAGTATATTCAATATAGATTAAAAACATAGTAATGGCACTAAACAAAAAGCTTAATATGGCAACAGCTTGCATGTTCTTAATTATTGTCAATCTTTTTTTTAGTTGTTCCACTTGTATTTGAAGCTTGTCGGATGGGTTCTTTAAAAACTCCTTATGGAGTTGTCTAATAAGCGCTGCAATTGCTAAATATCTTGCATTATAAGCAAGCATACTCAGTGAAATTGCTGGGAAGAGAAGAGCTGGAATGCTTAAGTTAAGTTCCATGTTTTAGTGTCATTATTTCTAGAATGGAGAGTTTTAGACCCTCTATTTCATTAAAAGGTTAATATATTTTTTCGATTGGAAGATAGTTTTTTCCTTGATTGCTTCCTTCAATTTTAGTCGTATTTCGTTATCCAAGTTATTTTCTTTTTTTAATAAGTGTGAATATGGATTTAATTTGTGACATCTTTTTTGTGGTCATAAGGCTTATCCTTATTTTTGGAAAAAGAGGGTTCACCATGAAGTATGACCAAATAGACAATAAACTTTTTATAAAGAACAGGAAGAAATTTATGGCTCAGATGCGCCCAAAAAGTATTGCTGTATTTAATTCAAACGACATTTATCCTGTAAGTGCCGACACTACTCTAGCTTTTGAACAACATCGCGACATACTCTATTTAAGTGGGATAGATCAGGAAGAGTCTATCTTACTTATGTTTCCTGACGCCATAGAGAAAAAGCACAGAGAAGTTTTGTTTGTAAGAGAGACCAATGCGCATATTGCCATTTGGGAGGGAGCGAAATTGGACAAGAAACAGGCAACTGATGTTTCAGGAATTAAAACTATTTACTGGTTAAGCGATTTTGAAAAAGTCTTTTTTGGTTTGATGACCGAGGCCGAAATCATATACTTTAACACGAATGAGCATTACCGCCAGGCAGTACAAACTCAGACAAGGGAAGATCGGTTTATTATTAAAACAAAGAATCAATATCCGGGCCATCAGGTGGCAAAGAGCAATCCGATATTACAGGCCCTAAGAGGAGTAAAAGAGCCTGAAGAAATTGACTTAATAAAGCGAGCTTGCCAAATAACAGAAAAGGGTTTTCGAAGAATTTTAAAACATACTAAACCGGGAATATGGGAGTACGAATTGGAGGCAGAATTTTTACACGAATTTATTATTAATCGGTCCAAAGGATTTGCGTACACACCAATAATTGCCTCCGGAAACAGTGCCAACGTTTTGCATTACATTGAGAATAATAAACAATGTAAAGATGGCGATTTAATATTAATGGATGTAGGAGCGGAATATGCGAATTATTCTAGTGATATGACAAGAACAATACCCGTTAATGGGAGGTTTTCTGAAAGGCAAAGAAAGGTTTATGAGGCGGTTTTAAAAGTTAAAAATGAAGCGACTCAAATGCTTAGACCAGGTACCCTTTGGTCAGAATTTCATATAGAAGTTGGAAATATAATGACTTCTGCACTTATTGATTTAAAACTCTTAAACAAAACAGATGTTGAAAAGGAGTCTAAGGATTGGCCTGCTTATAAGAAATACTTTATGCATGGGACTAGTCATCATATGGGATTAGACACTCATGACTATGGCCCATTAAAAACCCCCATGGAAGCAAATATGGTCTTTACCGTAGAACCCGGAATATATATTCCCGAAGAAGGTTTTGGGGTTCGCCTAGAAGACGATGTGGTCATTACCCAAAATGGAGATCCTATTAACTTAATGGATACTATCCCAATAGAGTGTGATGAGATAGAAGAACTTATGAATAATTAAACCTCTTTTCCTCTATATTTTTGGATACCATTGGATATTACAAAGGACAAAAAAGCGGGAATTAACCACCCAATACTTAAGTTTGAAAAAGGAATCCACGAGGTAAAAGAATAAAGACTTTTGCCCCAACCAACACTATTCAGAAAATCTGGGATAGTAAATAGAATAGTTGTATAAACCACTACCTTGAAAATAAAAGCGGAGTTTAATTTTGAAGGAACAATATTTAGAAGTATTAAAACAATTGTTACAGGGTAAGCTATTATGAGTACTGGGATAGCAACATTAATTATTTTAGTCACATCAAACTGCCCCATCAAGACACCCAAAATACAGCTTACCAGTGCCGTAAATGAGTATATGAATTTGGATTTAGGCCACCTGGATTGAAAATAATCTGCCGTTCCAACGACGATTCCAACAGCGGTTGTAAAACAAGCCAAACTCACCAAAAGACTCAATAATATATCTCCTCCTTCTCCTAAAGATATACTACTTATTCCTCTTAGTAAAGACGACCTTTTAATGGTCTCTTCAAATGCCGTTTGAAAGGATGCACCGGTGAAGATCAACCCTGTATAAACAAATAAAAGACCTAACCCTGCTATCCAACCTGCTTTTCCAATGATGGCTTTTTTTTGTTCAAAACCTGCATCTTTAAATCTAAGGTTTACCGAAACAATAATAACGCCACCAGCGACTATAGCTCCAATAGCATCAAAGGTCTGATAGCCTTCTAAAATTCCATCTACAAGAGGATTAGGATAAGAGTTGCTTCCAAAGTCAACAGGAATAGAAAAGAACGAGTTGCCAATAATGAGTGCTAATATTATTAAAATTCCAGGAGTTAACCACTTGCCAATGAACCCCATAATCTTAGACCGGTTCATAACAAAGAAAAAGACCAATGTAAAATATATAATGCTTGTGCTTAGGGGAGAAGTTCCAATTAAAGGAGCAATACCAATTTCATGAGTTACAGAAGCTGTTCTTGGAGTAGGCAGAATTATTGCTATAGCATAAATAATAAAACAATATATCACACTGAAAATAGAAGAAACCTTACTTCCAAAATCGTACATAGTTCCCTGTATTCTAGCATAAGCGAGAATACCTAGAATGGGAATTAATACCGCTGACAAGGAGAATCCCAAGGTGACCAGCCACCATAGTTCCCCAGACTTAAAGCCTAAATACGGAGGTAAAATGAGATTGCCGGCTCCAAAAAAGAGTGAGAAGAGCGCAAAGGCAATTATAAATATTTCTTTTTTCTCTTTCATTTATTTAATAGGCGATGAAAGATAGTCTAAATAGAATATTTTCCATAGCGATATGATTAAAAAGAAGAAATGAATCCTGCTTTAAGTTACTTTCATCGAAAAAATCAAATATTTTATAAGACGAACTCAATAAAAACAATGGTGCATGCGTTGATACTTAAGATAAGATATAAGTTGCATATTTCTTGTCCTTTTTCAGATGGTAAAGTTGCATTTGAAAGACATCCTGAATCGTCATATTACATTTTAAAAACCTACTTATATGAAGAGAATATTTTGCAAGATTTTTGGACATCACTACTCAGTTTCCAAAAAAGTCACCTTGCATATAAAAGAGTACAAATGTGTTCACTGCGATAAAGAAGTGACCACAGATGTTAGTGGAAATCTTTCTGCATTGACCCCCGAACTTCAAGAGATTAATCATGCCCTTGAAGAATTATATCAAAAAAGACATAGAGCTGCAGAACATCAACAAGTAGCTTAATTTATGCTTTGGCAAAAGGATTCCAGCCCTGTGCGGTTATTGGAATTTTAGAGTTATTCCTGGAAACTAAGTGTGCACCTTCACTCTTAGCTGTTATGTGCCCCACAACAGTTAAGTTAGGATTGCCCTTTATTTTCGGGAATTCTTTTTGGCTAATAGTAAAAAGCAATTCGTAATCTTCCCCACCGCTTAATGCTACCAGAGTACTATCTAAGTTAAACTCTTCACATACCGAAATCACAGTTGGATCCAAAGGTATTTTTTCTTCGTAAAGATTGCAGCCTACTTCACTCTTCTCGCAAAGGTGGAGTATTTCGGACGATAGTCCATCACTAATATCTATCATAGAAGTTGGATGTACCTCAAGTTCGGCTAATAAATCGACGATATCTTTTCTTGCTTCAGGCTTTAATTGCCTTTCAATAATATAGCTATAGGGCGATAAATCGGGTTGATTTTTTGGATTTACTTTAAAAACTTCATTTTCTCTTTCAAGAACTTGTAATCCCATATATGCTGCACCGAGATCTCCACTTACCACAAGGAGATCATTTTCTTTAGCCCCATCTCTATACGCCAGATTTTCTTCTTTAACTTTCCCAATGGCTGTTACACTTATAATTAATCCAGTTTGTGAAGTTGAGGTATCACCTCCCACTAAATCCACATTATAAAGTTTACAAGCGAGATTTATTCCCTCATATAGTTCTTCAAGTGCTTCTAATGGAAATCGATTGGAGACCGCTATGGAAACAGTTATTTGAGTGGCCATGGCATTCATTGCGTAGATGTCAGAAAGATTCACAACAACAGCCTTATATCCCAAATGCTTCAGGGGCATATAACTTAAATTAAAATGCACCCCTTCAATAAGTAAGTCCGTAGAAACAACACACTTATTATCTTGAAAGTCCAATACAGCTGCATCATCACCTATAGCTTTTATGGTTTCAGTATTCTTGGCCTTAAATTTATTAGTAAGCTTATCTATTAAGCCAAATTCTCCAAGTTGGCCCAAGGGTGTTTTTTCAGATTCTTTGTTCTCAAACATATTGCAAAAATAAGGCGAAGAGAATAATATAGTATCTTTATCCTCAAAAGATTTGCCTAAATTTTACCTTATGAAAAAGAGACTATTTTTTGTGTTATCCCTTTTAATTATCCTTAGTTGTTCCGATGATAATGAGCCATTTGTCCCTCCGGATGACAATATTGACAATGGAAATGGGGGGCAAACTCCCCCAGAAGTTACTTTGCCCACTGGTTTTACTCCATGTGCCGATGGTATTGCCGGAGTTTTTCCATGCCAGGGAATTGATTTCATCGGTTTAATTTCTCTCTCTGAGATGACGGCCTCCTCTGGCAATGATATTTGGGGTTGGACAGACCCTTCGACCCTTAAGGAATATGCCATTGTTGGTCTGGATAATGGAACGGCCTTTGTAGATATTAGCGATAATGAAGAGTTGCTTTACCTGGGCAAGTTACCTACCGCGACCACTTCCAGCAATTGGAGAGATATAAAAGTTTATGAAAATCATGCATTTATAGTATCAGAAGCCGCGGGTCATGGAATGCAGGTTTTTGATTTAACGGAACTTCGAAATGTCTCTTCTACCCCAGTTATTTTTGATGCTGTAACGCGCTATACTGGTTTTGGAAATGCTCATAATATTGTAATTAATGAAGAAAGTGGATATGCCTACGTTGTGGGTACCAATAGAAATGATCTTTATAGTGGAGGAGCGCATTTTATAGATATAAAAGATCCAATAAATCCGATAGCTGCCGGCGGATATGGTGATAGTGGTTATTCACATGACGCCCATGTTGTTAGCTATTTTGGACCTGATCCTGATTACACGGGTAGGGAATTAATGGTAGGTGCCAATGAAAACCAAATCACTATTGTAGATGTCACCAATAAAGATAATCCACAATTAGTTAACTCTTTCGGGTATAACAATATTGGATATACACACCAGGGATGGTTTACGGAGAACCAACGGTATTTTATTTTAGGGGATGAATTAGATGAACTAAACTTTGGATTTGATTCAAGAACTTTAATATTCGATTTAAGTGATCTGGACAATCCGATTTTACATAGCACTTATATTGGACCTACAGCCGCCATAGACCACAATGGCTATGCTATTGATAACGAGTTCTATTTGGCGAATTATACAGCTGGAATACGAATTTTGGATCTTGCTGATATAGATAATCAGCCCATAGTAGAAAAGGCTTATTTTGACACCTATCTTCAGAATGATAATGCTGTTTTTGAGGGAGTCTGGAGTCTATATCCCTTTTTTGAAAGTGGTAAAATAATTGTAAATGATATTAATTCAGGTCTTTTTGTACTTGCAAAATCAAATTAATATAGCATGAAAATTTCGATATTAAGTATATCCTTATTATTGCTTTTGGCTTGTTCTAAGGATACTGTGACTTCAGTTGAGAATGAAACAGAATCGGCATCCTTTACCGGTTCTTTGGAATGGGTTAAAAATTATGGGGGTACTGCTGAAGAAACAGCGCAATCTGTAATTTTTACGGAAGATGGGGGCTATGCCGTCCTAGGCTATTCCAATAGCACAGATGGAGATTTGGGCACTAAAACCCTTGCGGTGAATGACTACTGGTTATTAAAATTAAACCAGCAAGGGGAGATAATATGGAATAAAACCTATGGAGGCAGCAAGGATGATCGCGGACAGTCCGTTATTCAAACTTTAGATGGAGGTTATGCCATCACCGGATATTCTATGAGTGATGATATGGATGCTTCTCAAAATCAGGGTTTTCATGATAATTGGATTTTAAAACTCGACAATAGTGGAAATATTGAATGGGAAAAAAGTTTTGGTTTTTCAGGACATGATCATTCATATGACCTCCTGCAAACGGCAGATGGAGGTTTTTTTGTGGCAGGATTTTTAGATATTACTGCGGCATTGGCAGATGAGAGTTCTAACAAAGGAAGTTCTTTAACACGTCATGGAGTTGGGGAATTTTGGGGCACTAAGGTAAGTGCATCGGGTGAAATTGAATGGCGAAATTATTTTGGAGGGACTAATAATGACAGAGCTCACGCTGTAGAAAATGCCCATGATGGCGGATATATTCTTGCAGGCTTTAGCGAAAGTGACGATTTCGATATTTCTGACACCCAGGGAAGTTATGACTTTTGGGTGGTCAACATGAACGAAAAAGGAGAACTAAAATGGGAAAGGAGTTTTGGAGGGAGTGGTATTGATATTGCTTATGATATTTGCAAAACAGCTGATGGCGCCTATGTAATTGTTGGAAATACAAATAGCAGTGACAAGGATGTATCCGACAATCATGGGGTAACAGATGTATGGCTCATTAAAATAGATCAAAATGGAAATCTACTTTGGGAGAAAACCTTTGGTGGCTCCGAATACGATGGAGCTCAAAGTGTTAGCTTGTCAAAGGATGGGGGATTTATTATTACTGGAAATTCTAAAAGTATTGATTTTGATGTTGACAAAAATCAGGGGGAGAATGACATGTGGGTTATAAAAACAAATGAAGAGGGGGCAATAATTTGGCAAAGCACTTTTGGCGGATCCGATTTAGACTATGCTTTTGATGGCATTGAAGATAATGATAAAGGCTTGATAATAGTTGGAGAAACTAGCAGTAGCGACTTAGAGGGGGTTATAAATTTAGGTCTAAAGGATCTGGTAATTCTCAAAATAAAATAGAATTCTGTATATAACCCGTCCTTTTTAAATCTGTTTTTAGAAGTATTCTGCTAACTCTAGAACATCCCACAAACAATAGATTTGCACTATAAACATATACGTTATAATAATGTTATGTATTATGATAAAATCCTAACTATATCCTATATTTGTAAACTATTTAGAATTATACCAAATAAGTTTTAACTATGATCAAAGTATCAGAAACAGCTAAGAAACGTGTTTCTCTTCTTATGGAAGAGGAAGGGTTTAATGCGGAAAAAGATTTTGTTCGTGTTGGGGTTAAAAGCGGAGGTTGCAGCGGCCTTTCTTATGAACTAGATTTTGATAATAAAGTAAATGATTCTGATAAGGTTTTTGAAGATAACTCTGTTCGAATTATTGTTGATAAAAAGAGCTTTTTATATTTAGTAGGAACAACCCTTGAGTATTCCGGAGGGCTTAACGGCAAAGGCTTTGTTTTTAATAATCCTAATGCTCAGCGCACCTGCGGGTGTGGTGAAAGTTTTTCATTATAATTAATATTAATTCAATTTGAGAATATAAGCTCATATGGCATATACAGAAGAAGAATTAAAGAAAGAACTTGAAACCAAAGAATATGAATATGGTTTCTATACAGACATTGAATCTGACACTTTTCCCAAAGGTTTAAGTGAGGAAATTGTCATAGCTATTTCTCAAAAGAAGGAAGAACCTGCTTGGATGACCAAATGGAGGCTGGAAGCCTTTAGGTCATGGAAGGAGATGGTTGAACCCGAATGGGCTAATGTGCAATATAATAAACCTAATTTTCAGGATATTTCTTATTATTCAGCTCCTAATAACAAAGCTAAATATGATAGTTTAGATGAAGTTGACCCTGAGTTATTAGAGACGTTTAAAAAGCTGGGAATTTCCTTGGATGAACAGAAGAAGTTGGCTGGGGTAGCTGTAGATATTGTTATGGATTCTGTTTCTGTTGCGACTACCTTTAAAAAGACACTTGCCGAAAAAGGGATTATTTTTTGTTCGATATCAGAAGCCATTAAGGAACATCCGGAATTGGTTCAAAAATATTTGGGAACAGTGGTTCCTCAAAAAGACAATTTTTACGCAGCCCTAAACTCGGCTGTGTTTTCAGATGGTTCTTTCTGTTATATTCCTAAGGGAGTTCGTTGTCCAATGGAATTGTCTACTTATTTTAGAATTAATCAGGCTGGAACAGGTCAGTTTGAGAGGACATTGGTAATTGCAGATGAAAGTAGTTATGTAAGTTATTTAGAAGGATGCACCGCACCATCTAGAGATGAAAATCAGCTTCATGCAGCTGTTGTTGAACTGATTGCCCTCGACAATGCAGAAATCAAATATTCGACTGTTCAGAATTGGTTTCCGGGAGATAAGCAAGGTAAAGGTGGAGTTTATAATTTTGTTACTAAAAGAGGTCTTTGCGAAAAAAATGCAAAGATTAGTTGGACTCAAGTTGAGACAGGTTCTGCTATTACTTGGAAATATCCTTCATGTATTTTAAAGGGAGATAATTCGATAGGGGAGTTCTATTCGATTGCTGTTACAAACAACTATCAGCAAGCGGACACAGGAACCAAAATGATTCACTTAGGCAAGAATACCAGAAGTACCATCATATCAAAAGGAATATCTGCGGGAAAATCTCAAAATAGCTATAGAGGTCTTGTTCAAGTTCATAGTAGGGCAGAGAATGCTCGTAATTTTTCACAATGTGATTCCTTGCTGATGGGCAATGAATGTGGAGCTCATACCTTCCCTTATATTGAAGTAAAAAATAAATCAGCGCAAATAGAGCATGAGGCAACTACCAGTAAAATAGGGGAAGACCAAATATTCTATTGTAATCAGAGAGGTATTGATACAGAAAAGGCCATTGCACTGATTGTTAATGGATTTAGTAAGGAGGTTCTTAACAAACTACCTATGGAGTTTGCTGTGGAAGCTCAAAAACTATTAGAGATAAGTTTAGAAGGATCTGTTGGCTAAACATTATGAAAAAAATCATTTTTTTTATTTTGATCGTCTCACTAAGTGCTTGTAAAGAGGAGCCCAAAGAAATATCAAAGGGCGCTTCTAACATACAAGAGGCGGAATTTCCTGAAATCAAGTTATATACTTTTGACGGGGGAAGTATTCGTGTAAACACATTAAGCCTTTTTGCACAAGATGAATCATACAAGGGTCAAAGCAGAGATTTTGCAAATGGTTTTTATATTATTGAGCATCCAAAAGGAATCCTAATGTGGGATGCCGGTCTTCCGGAGTCATTAGTTGGAATGCCTGAACCTTTCACCACTGAGAATGGAGCATTTACGGTATCTAGAAAGGATTCAGTCAGCAACCAGTTAAAGTCCATTGGTATGGCTATTGAAGACATTGATTTTATTTCCTTATCCCATACACATTTTGATCATTCCGGACATGCAAACAACTTTAAAAATGCTACATGGATAGTTCAGGAAGATGAATATGAATATGTCAATAGTGAAGAAAATAAGAAACAATACCCAGAGGTTTATGCGGCAGTTCAGGAATTGGATAACGTAAAAAAAATAAAGGGAGATTATGACGTTTTTGGCGATGGAACTGTTGTTTTTAAATTTATGCCAGGACATACCCCCGGACATCAAGTGCTATTTTTAAAATTAAAAGATCATGGCCCCTTACTTCTTTCAGGAGATTTATATCATTTTTCTGAGAATAGAGAATTTAAAAGAATTCCAATATTCAATGATGATATAGGTCAAACGAAAGAGAGTATGAAAAAATTTGAACTTCTTGCCGAAGAAACTGGGGCAAAAGTTTATTTACAACATCAAAAAGAAGACTTTAATAAAATGCCAAAGGCACCAAATTATTTAAAATAAAAGGAATATGTTAAAGATTAAAAATCTACATGCAGGAGTTGAAGGTAATGAAATTCTCAAGGGAATTGACCTAGAGGTAAAAGCAGGGGAAGTACATGCGATTATGGGCCCCAATGGTTCTGGAAAGAGTACTTTGGCTGCGGTAATTGCCGGAAAAGAAGAGTTTGAGGTTACAGAAGGTACTGTTGAACTGGACGGCGAAGATTTGGAGGAGACAAGTCCGGAAGAAAGAGCTCATAAAGGTGTTTTTCTTTCCTTTCAATATCCAGTCGAAATCCCAGGGGTGTCGGTTACCAATTTCATGAAAACGGCCATTAATGAATCTAGAAAGGCCAGAGGATTAGAAGATATGCCAGCGAACATCATGCTAAAACTAATTCGTGAGAAAGCAGAGTTACTGGAAATAGACAGAAAATTTTTATCTCGATCTTTAAATCAAGGGTTTTCCGGTGGAGAAAAGAAACGTAACGAGATATTTCAAATGGCAATGCTAGAACCTAAATTGGCCATTCTTGACGAAACAGATTCAGGTCTTGATATAGACGCCTTACGAATTGTTGCTAATGGGGTTAATAAATTAAAAAGCAAGGATAATGCAGTGATAGTTATTACACACTATCAGCGTTTACTTGATTATATTGTTCCTGACTATGTTCATGTCCTCCATGAGGGTAAAATTGTTAAATCGGGAACGAAGAATTTGGCCTTAGAACTGGAAGAAAAAGGTTATGATTGGATTAAGAATGAGACTGTGGTATAATCTGATCAACAGGATTGAATTACACGGACATTAAATGAATTAGTAAAATATTATAATGGATTTAAAAGATAAATTAATTTCCTCTTTTCTCGCTTTTGAAAACAATATTGATTTTGATCACCCTATACATGATATTCGTTCAGAGGCCATTAAAAATTTTGAGGATAAAGGATTTCCGACTAAGAAGCAGGAAGCTTGGAAATACACTTCTTTGAATAATCTTCAAAAGACCGATTTTAGTATTTTTCCTAAGGAGACTAATGCTCTGGAATATAAGGATGTAAAAAGGTATTTTTTACATGAAATTGACACCTATAAGATTGTATTTATTGATGGAGTTTACAGTTCCTTTCTTTCTGAGACTACACATGATGGGGTAGATATTTGTCTTATGAGTGCTGCGCTCACTAAACCGATTTATAAGGAAGTTATAGATAAATATTTTAACAAAGTAGCTTCTAAGAATGAATCCTTGACTACCTTGAATACTGCCTTCAGCAGAGAAGGCGCCTTTATATTTATACCAAAAGGCAAAATGCCTATTAAACCTATTGAAATTTTACATTTTGCCACAGGCAATGAAGCTGCCCTAATGCTCCAACCTCGTAATTTGATTATTGCAGAAGAACATGCAGAACTTCAAGTTATTGAAAGACATCAAAGTCTTACTAAGAATGAAGTTTTAACCAATTGTGTTACCGAGATTTATGCCGCAAAAAATGCCAATATAGATTATTATAAAGTGCAAAATGATAAGGCCAAAGCTTCTCTAATAGACAACACTTATATTAAACAAGGAGATAATAGCGTGGTTAAAGTTCATACTTTTTCTTTTGGAGGTAAATTGACCAGAAACAACCTTAACTTTTATCAAAATGGAGAACGAATAGACTCCACTATGAAAGGAGTTACTATTCTTGGTGAGAAACAACATGTTGATCACCATACACTGGTTCACCATATAGAACCTAACTGCGAAAGCCATCAAGATTACAAAGGGATATATGGCGAGAATTCGACAGGTGTTTTTAATGGAAAAATTATTGTCGATAAAATTGCTCAAAAGACCAACGCTTTCCAACAAAACAACAATATACTCATTAGCGATAAGGCTACGATCAACACAAAACCTCAGTTGGAGATTTTTGCCGATGATGTTAAATGTTCACATGGGTGTACCATAGGACAATTAGACGAAGAAGCCTTGTTTTATCTTCAATCGAGAGGCATCCCAAAAAAGGAAGCCTCAGCCTTATTAATGTATGCTTTTGCCAACAACGTCTTGGAAAGCGTAAGAATACCAGAGCTTAAGAAAAGAATTAACACCCTAATAGCTAAAAAGCTTGGGGTAGAATTAGGCTTTAATTTGTAGATAAAAATTGTTTATGATAGAAACCAGATTGGATATTGAGACTATTAGGAAAGACTTTCCAATATTAAAAAGGAAAGTTAATGGTTATCCTTTAATCTATTTAGACAATGCGGCGACTTCACAAACTCCGCTACAAGTAATAAATGTTATAGTAGATTATTACTCGAGATATAATGCCAATATTCATCGAGGTATTCATACGCTTTCTCAAGAAGCTACAGATGCCTTTGAAAACGCTCGAAGAACAATCCAAAATCATATAAATGCTCAAGAGAGCCATGAGATAATTTTTACATCCGGAACTACGCATAGCATTAATTTAGTAGCCAATGGTTTTGGTTCTTTTTTGTCTAAGAATGATGAGATTTTGGTGTCAGCTATGGAACACCATTCTAATATTGTGCCTTGGCAAATGCTATGTGAAAGAACAGGTGCCAAGCTCAAGGTAATTCCCATGAATCATTTGGGAGAATTGGAATTAGTTCAGTTTGAAGAACTTCTTTCTTCAAATACTAAACTTGTGGTTTGCAACCATGTTTCAAATGCCTTAGGAACCATTAACCCGATAAAGTCAATTATTGATTTGGCGCATGATTATGGAGCCGCCGTTCTAATAGATGGAGCTCAGTCGGCCCCTCATATTTCGGTGGATGTTAAAGCACTGAACGTAGATTTTTATACATTATCGGGCCATAAGGTCTGCGGCCCCACGGGGATAGGAGTTTTATATGGAAAGGAAGAATGGCTAAAAAAACTCCCACCCTATCAAGGAGGTGGTGAAATGATTTCAGAAGTTACTTTTCAAAAAACCACCTACGCCGATTTGCCTCATAAATTTGAGGCAGGCACACCAAATATTTCCGGAGGGATTGCATTGGGAGCTGCTTTAGATTATTTAAATGGACTTGGACTTGATAATATAGCTGCCTATGAACACGAATTACTATCCTATGCAACAAAAAAGTTAAAGGAAATAGATGGATTAGAGATTTATGGACAAGCACAACAAAAAACTTCAGTTATTTCCTTTAATATTGTTGGAATACATCCCTATGATATTGGCTCTATATTGGACAAATTAGGAATTGCTGTCAGAACGGGACATCATTGTGCACAACCAATTATGGACTTCTATAAAATTCCGGGTACCATAAGAGCGAGTTTTAGCTTCTATAATACTATTGAGGAAATTGACACATTAGTGGAGGGAATTATGAAGGCTAAGGCGATGTTGACTTAACCATAGATCTATTAAAAGGCTTTTATTAAGCGCAGCTTTTTTTATTATAAATAAAACTTATTATGCAAATTGAGAATATTCAGCAAGAGATAATAGAGGAGTTTTCAATGTTTGATGATTGGATGCAGCGATACGAGTATATGATTGAGCTTGGAAAATCATTGCCATTAATTGAAGAGCAATATAAAACAGAAGATAATATTATTAAGGGATGCCAAAGTAAGGTATGGGTTCATGCAGAGTTAGAAGGGGATCAACTTGTGTTTACTGCAGATAGCGATGCCATAATTACCAAAGGAATAATTGCCATATTGATTAGGGCGTTTAGCCATCAGAAACCGGCCGATATTATTAAGGCAGATACCAATTTCATTGATGAAATTGGTCTAAAGGAACATTTGTCACCTACTAGGGCTAATGGTTTGGTGAGCATGATTAAGCAGCTCAAATTATATGCTATTGCATATCAAACCCAATTAAACTAATTTAAAAAGATTGTATAATGCAAGATTCTGAAAATAAAACACAGGAATTAGGCGAGAAAATAGTAGTTGTATTAAAGACTATCTACGATCCGGAAATACCTGTTGACATATATGAATTAGGGTTAATATATGATGTATTCGTGAATGAATCCATGGATGTAAAGATATTAATGACACTTACTTCCCCAAATTGTCCTGTTGCTGAGACCCTCCCCGTAGAAGTGGAAGAGAAAGTGAAATCCTTGGACCTTGTTAATGATGCTGAGGTAGAGATTACTTTTGATCCTCCTTGGACACAGGAATTAATGAGCGAGGAAGCGAAACTAGAACTAGGTATGTTGTAATAGGAATATTTTAAAAATCCTTTTATGTCCGAAATTGTTAACCGCGTTGCAAAGAGTAGTTTAGTGACCTTTGATTTGGAAGATTACTATCTTGAGGGGCGCAGATATTCTCTAGATATTAAGGATTGGTTGTTTGAGGGATTTATTCTAAGAGAAAAGGAGTTTAGAGAACATCTGGAATTACATAACTGGGACCAATATAAAGATGCTTATGTTGCTCTTAATTGCAGTACAGACGCAATTATACCCGGATGGGCATATATGTTAGTGGCTACCAAGTTAGAGCCTATTGCAAATAGCGTGGTTATTGGGTCTCTTGAGATGCTTGAAACAGCTATTTTTCAATCCGTAATTGAAGATATGGACCTAACCCCTTTTAAGGACAAAGCCGTAATAATCAAAGGATGTACTAATAAACCAATTCCACCAAATGCTTATTTATGGATTACCCTTAGACTTCAAGGGGTGTCAAAAAGTTTAATGTATGGGGAAGCCTGTTCCTCCGTACCTTTAATTAAGAGGAAAAAGATTTAATTCAAGATCTATAATAAACAACAATTCATACATTTGCACTTCATTAAGTAACACTAAACACTATGAAAAAAATTGTATTATTTGCCAGCTTGTTTTTAGCAGGCTTGTCTGTATATGCCCAGACTGAAGATGAGCTCAAAGCAGAAAAATCTGTTAAACAAGACTCCCTTGATGCTATTCAGGGTCGGATTGATGCTATACAAGCCGAGATTGATGCTTTACCCGGATGGAAAATTGGAGCTTTTGGAACTATTGGAGGTAGTTTCTCAGGATTTAATAATTGGTATGCTCAGGAAACACCCAATAATGATGCAGGGACCATCGGTTTTACCGTAAATGGTTACGCCCATAAGAATGAGCCCAAGTATTTCTGGAGAACGGATCTTACCTTAAATTTAAACTGGGTAAAATTTGATGACAAAGATGACCCTAATGATCAAGAGGGTTTTAGACAAGCCACGGATGTATTTAATATCTCTTCTTTATACGGCTGGAAACTAAGTGAAAAGTTTGCTATTTCCGCTTTGGGAGAATATCGTACTACCTTACTAAGTAATTTTAATGATCCAGGATATTTGGATGTTGGTGTCGGTGGCACATGGACACCATTTACCAATTTCTTAGTGGTAATCCATCCTTTTAACTATAATTTTGTTTTTAGTAGTGGTGAGAATATTTTTGAATCCTCTTTTGGTGCAAAAGTGGTCGTGGATTATAGTAAAGAATTTGGCAAGTTTAAATTGAAAACAAATCTATCTTCTTTTTGGAGTTATAAAAGTTCTGATTTATCAAATTGGACATGGACCAATTCATTTAGCTATACTGTTTGGAAAGGAATTGGTATTGGATTTGACTTTGGTTTAAGGGATAATAAACAAGAGGCTTTAAATTATGCCATCAATACTTTGGGTGATACAGGCGCAACTTTTGATACTATTGATAATGATTTACAAACCTATTACACCTTGGGGATAAGTTATAAATTCTAGGGGGAATAGGCTATATAAAAAAATAACCCGGGTTTTACCCGGGTTATTTTTTTATCATTGATTAAAAACCAATTTATAAAGATTAGTATTCATCTAAATTTTCGGGATAGAGAAAATTATTATAGGGAAACCTGGAAACATGAATATTTCTAACGGCGTCATAGACTAATCGTCTAAATTCATCTAAATTTTCTTTGTTTAGAGCCGAGATAAAAATAGCATTCTTACCCATGTTTTGCATCCAGGTGTGCTTCCATTCATCTATGGAATAATGCTTGGAAGTACGTTCAGTCATGAGATCATCTTCATCGATAGTTTCAACTTGATATTGATCAATTTTATTAAAGATCATTAATGTTTCTTTCTCGGAGACCCCAATATCACTTAAAATACTATTGACAGAATCTATGTGGTCTTCAAAGTTAGGATGTGAAATATCAACTACATGAAGTAATAAATCTGCCTCCCTTACTTCGTCTAAAGTGCTTTTAAAACTTTCAACTAATTGTGTAGGGAGCTTTCTAATAAATCCAACCGTATCGCTAAGTAAAAAAGGCAGATTCCCAAGAACTACTTTTCTAACGGTAGTATCAAGTGTCGCAAATAATTTATTTTCCGCAAAGACATCGCTCTTGCTAATAACATTCATTAATGTAGATTTACCTACATTGGTATAGCCCACAAGCGCTACTCGTACCAAAGCACCTCTATTACCTCTTTGGGTGCCCATTTGACGATCAATCTTGGTAAGTTTCTTTTTTAAAAGTGAAATACGATCTCTTACAATTCGTCTATCAGTTTCTATTTCTGTTTCTCCGGGGCCGCGCATACCAATACCTCCTCTTTGTCGCTCCAGATGCGTCCACAATCCGGTAAGTCTGGGTAAAAGATATTCATACTGCGCTAATTCTACTTGTGTTCTGGCATAACTTGTTTGTGCTCTTTGAGCGAATATGTCCAAAATTAATCCTGTTCTATCAAGAATTTTACAGCGCAATATCTTTTCAATATTTCTTTGTTGTACCGCAGAAAGTTCGTCATCAAAAATTACCGAGCCAATATCATTTTCGCTAACAAAAGCCTCAACTTCTTTTATTTTACCACTTCCTATATACGTCTTAGGATTAGGCGTATCCACTTTTTGAATAAACCTTTTTTCTACACTTCCTCCTGCCGTATAGGTTAGGAATTCTAGCTCGTCAAGATATTCTTGGACTTTCTCTTCATTTTGTTGTTGATTAATAACGCCAACTAATACCGTCTTCTCATGTTCAATATTTTGGTTCTTTTCTAGCATTCTATAAGTTATAATACAAATCTAGTCAATTGCGACCAAGTTCATTTTTGTATTTTTAAACAAATTCAAAGTAAATGAGTCTTCCTTTTCGCAATGACAAAGATGCCAATAATTTGTATACCATAGCTTTTTATAATTTAGAGAATTTATTTAATACTAGTGATGATAAACACACGCTGGATAGAGATTTCACTCCAAATGGCAAAAAAAAATGGACAGAGAGGAGATATAGAAAAAAGTTGAATAATCTTTCCAATACAATTTCTAGAATTGGCAAGGAAACTGCCTTTAAACCTCCTGTTTTGGTGGGAATAGTTGAAATTGAAAATGCTGAGGTAGTCCAAGATTTACTAGCCACTAAAAATTTAAATGATTATCAATATGATTATATACATTTTGAATCTCCCGATGAAAGAGGTATAGATACAGCTCTCTTATATATCAAATCTCATTTTGAGGTAATTGAAACGCGTCCAATTCCGCTTTTACTTTATGACGAGGACGGAAATAGGGATACTACGAGGGATATTCTATATGTTTATGGGAAACTCAATGAGGAAAAAGTACATGTTTTCGTAAATCATTGGCCCTCTAGAAGAAGTGGTTCAGAAGAAACAAGTAGCAAAAGAATTTTGGCGGCCGAAACCATATTAAATGAAATGGATAAGATCGAAAAGGACTATGTTGACCCGAAATATGTTGTGATGGGAGATTTTAATGACGATCCCACAGCTAAGAGCATTCAACTTATACTTTCTTCAAAACCATTATACAATCCTATGGAAAGTTTGTTGTCTGATAAAAGAGGGAGTGCCAACTATAAAAGGAAATGGTCTCTTTTTGATCAAATAATGATTTCAAAAAGCTTTTTTAATTATTCCTTAGAAACGCATAGTTATAGTAATGCAAATATTTATGATAGCCATAGTTTGAAAGAATGGAAGGGGAAATATGCCGGAAACCCCTTTAGAACTTATGTTGGAACTAAATATCTAGGAGGCTCAAGTGATCATTTTCCTGTTTATATACAGCTAGAGTATAATCCATAAACAGTTAAGCCGATGTGTTGCCATAACTTATTTGATTATGGTTTAATATTTGTTCATTTTTAAGCCTTTGATAAACATTTACTATGGTTATAAGATCTTGTTCGCAAGCTTTTATTATTTGAGAGATACCACCATATTCATAAAATACCTCATTCACCGAATTCACTTCCAAGAAGTCTCTTTTGGTTTTTGGAACTCTAAGAATATTGGCTAAAAGTGCTAAGGAGGTATTGTGCTTAAAATCGCCAAATTTCCACAGTTCCATGGTATCAATATGCGGAACTTCCCAAGGTTTTTTGCCAAAAAGCGCCAGTCTATTTGGGACAGCAATTTTATTAATAATAAATCTTCTTGCTATAAAAGGAAACGCAAATTTCTTTCCATTATGGGTGCAAAATAAATGATAAGGTTTATTGTAAAATTTATCAATCATAGCTTTGAAGTCGGTGAGGATTTTATTCTCAGATCCTTTAAAAGTATTAATGACTAAATGCTTTTCATTGTTTATATTGCTGAAAGCACCCGTGGAAATACATATAATCTTGCCAAATTCTGCCATTAAACCTGCATTTTGATAGTATAACTCATCAGGAAGTTGGTCTTTGCTTTGATATTTGGTCTTTTGTTCCCAAAATATTCTTTTATCCATATCTAGTAGCTCGTATTTTGAGACTTCCGGAACGGTTTCTAGCTTGAGAAATAGTAAATGATTAGAATTGATATTTTTCAAGTATGGAGTTTTGAACTATAAAGGAGATCTACAATTTTCGCTTTTTAAAATTCTATTATTTTTTATTGGATAGCCTTAATTTTAAGAGCGAGCAGATGTATAGTTTTTATAGTGAGTTTAGGCTAAAATATATGCCTGGAATGTAGGAAGAATGCAGTTTATCGAAATCCTCTTTTTAAACTCAATAATATAATTTCTAGGACGTTTTAGCCTTATACTTAAACACTCATAAATATGTTCACTAAATTTAATTCTTTTGTTAGGAGGGCTTTCTTTATGACTTCCTTTATTTCCTTTATTACACTCACTTCCTGTACGAATGATAATTCAGATAGTGAGGGAGAATTAGAGTTTATTCTTCCGGACGAAGAAACAGGTAAAAATCTTGATTTGGATAAGACTCTTAAAAACTAGCTACCATAGTCTTTGTTTTTTATTAAATATTAGTTAAAGCCTATTTTCAATAGACTTTCATGAGTTTTTTATGATTATGTCTTAGAGATAATCCGTAACTTTCAACAAAAACTGCATGAAATCTTATAAAGGCATAGGAATCCTTGTGTTTGCTGGGATACAATTACTTTTTTTAGGCTGCTCAAATGATGATAATAATCCGATCGAAATTGCTGAGGCAAAATTACCTGATTATACTGTTATTGGAGAAAACTTTCAAGGAGTATTTCAATTTAACTACGATGGCTTAAATAATGAGATCGAGGAAATTAATCTAACAGAAGACAATAATGTTTTAAGAGAGTATCTAACCTTAAGACAAGTCTCTGAAACCCTTACTTTTTTTATTTTTTCTGCCGGAAAGTTTTCAGCTGTACAAAGAAACTACAAAACAGGTGAGACTAATTTCATTAATGAGTTTTATACAAACACTAATGAAAGGTCTATCATTTGGGGGGCTACTTCTGAAAGTAAAATATTTATGGCAAATTATAGTCCTCGGGGCTCTACGAACTTAGGCTTACGAGTAATCGATCTATTAAGTGGGGAAGAGGATGATTTAATGGTCGAATTTGATGTAGAGAGTGTTTATCAACCCTTGTATGCTGGAGGAAAACTCCTTCTGGGTTATTTAGATTCCAGATCGAATTATAAATTAGCCATTCTCGATTCCAATTCCAATACTTTAGTGAAGACATTTGATTTTGGTCAGTTTGCTCCTAGTATATTTATTACTGAAGATAATAATATTGGCATAATCAGTGCCAACAATGATTCAGAATATGACTTTGCTATATATGATATTGATAATTTGGAAAGTTTACGGGAAGAGTCATTTATCTTGAATAGATATTTTAGCCCGGGGGCTATTCAAACACAGGCTCAATTTTTGAATGAGAAGTTGTATTACCTTAATTTTTATGCCCAGCCATCTATTGTAAATTTTGGGCCGGCTTTTTATGATTTTAATATCCAAGAAAACAGGATAATTGATATGCTCTCTATAGCTGAAGAAATTAATAATGAGCTTGGATTAAGCATTGAACTTTCGGCTTTTGATTATGATAAAGAGAGTAATACTTTTTTAATTGGCTATAGTACTTTTGAAAGCCCTGATATTTTAAGAGGTGGGGTATTGATAATATCTACTGAAGGAGATTTATTGGAACACGATCGTTTAGACTTTGCTCCGGATTACTTTGTAAGGTAAAAATTGTTAATACAAACTAAGTAGTCTTTTTAGTATGTAAATGAATTTGAATAAAGAGACCAAAAAAAGGATGATTGCTCAGCTGATTCGATTAACGGTATTTTCATCTTCTATTTGTAGTTGACTTAATGACAATACAAACCAAATAGTCTGTACCACTAAAAAAGTTTTTGTTGTTTGTAAGGATTTTCATGGTCTAAAAGCCATTTTTTTCGATGTAAGCCTCCGGCATAACCTGTTAAAGACCCATCCGAGCCTATAACTCTATGGCATGGTACAACGATCCAAAGAGGATTTTTGCCATTGGCTGCTGCTACAGCCCTTATGGCTTTTGTGTTCCCTAGATTTTTTGATAATTCCCAATATGAAATAGTTTTACCGTAGGGAATATTGGAGAGGGCCAGCCAAACCTTTTTTTGAAAATCAGTGCCTTCTGGTCGAAGGATTAGATTAAAGGTTTTTCTTTCACCTGCGAAGTACTCCTTCAATTGATAGACCGCATCTTCTAAGACATCGGGAATTAAGTTACTTTCATTTTCATTAGATTCCAAAACCCTTATGGAAGCGAGTCCATTTTCATTTCCTTCTATCCGCGCATAGCCCAGGGGAGTTTTTATAAGTGCTTCAGCCATTTTTATTCGATTATACCAGTTCTCTTCGCCCTATCCTCCCATTTTTTTCTAGCTAAAAGCTGTAAATCCTCTACATTATCACTTTCGTCCATGATTTCTAAACCTAAAAGGGTTTCTATAACATCTTCCATAGTTACCAGGCCGCTAACGGAGCCATATTCATCTACGACAAGCGCAATATGTTCTCTTTTGGCAATTAAGGTCTCAAATAGCTGTGGAATGGGGGTAGCCCTCTTCGTAATTAATAATTCCCTTCTTATGTCTGCTAATGCGCGCTCTCCATTTTCCTCAATAATCTCTTCTAAAACTTGATCTTTTAATACATAACCTGTTATATGATCCGGACTGTCCTGAAATATGGGAATTCTAGAGAATCTTAGTCGACGATTTTCATTAAAAAAGTCTTTGATGGTTGTTGCCTGATCGGCAATTTTAATTACCGCCCTAGGGGTCATAATGTCTTTTGCGCGTATTTGATCAAATTTCAATAGGTTTTTAATAACCTTTGATTCTGACTCCTGAAAAACACCTTCTTCGCTCGCAATATCGGCCATAGTAGTAAAATCTTCCCGGCTGAGGACACTTCCATGGATTTCCCCTTTACCTATCAATCTCGTAAATAATTGTAATATCCAAAGAATTCCAGTCCATTTAAGGATCAATACCAAAATAGAAAGGGCACTGGTAGAAAAATTCGCCAATTTTCTCCAATAAGTAGCTCCAATTGTCTTAGGGATGATCTCAGAAACTACCAAAATAAGAATGGTCATTATGGCAGAAACAATGCCCACTAACAGGTCCTCAGTTATTGGAATTCCAAAAATATACTGTGTTCGTACCCCGTAAATTTCCTGATATGCCACTTTCGCCTGTACTCCAACCAAAATAGCTCCTACCGTATGTGCGACAGTATTTAAAGTTAGGATGGCAATTAGAGGTTTATCTACGTCTTTTTTAAGTTCTTCAAGCCTAAAAGCATATTCCTTTCCCTCTTTTTTCTTAAGATTTATAAAAGTTGGGGTTACACTCAAAAGAACCGCTTCCAGAATGGAACATAAAAATGAGAAAAATATAGATATTAAAGCATAAAAAATGAGTAATTCCATGAGTATAACTTAAAATACTAAAGTACTAATAAACTTATAATTAAAGATGATCAACATTTACTTAGGAGTATTTAGCTCCTCGTAGAAAAGCTGATGAAGCTTAGTTCTTATATTCAAACTATATAAGTTCCTATTGGCTCTGGTAGGGTAAACACGATTTGATAGAAATATAAATACCAATTGGTTTTCTGGGTCTGCCCAAACAAAAGTACCGGTGAAACCACTATGGCCAAAACTACTTACACTGGCACTTGGAGCGGGATAGGCTTCATCTATTGGAAGTTTATGGTTGTCTAAATAGGGTTTGTCAAAACCCAAACCCCGTCTATTATTGTTATCCGAATATTGGACCTTTGTAAATTCCTTCATTGTGGCATTGGAGATATACCTCTTATAATTATAAACACCATAATTTTGATACATCTGCATTATTTTAAATAAGTCGGAGGCCGATCCAAATAGTCCGGCGTTGCCTGAAATACCTCCCAACAAGGCTGCATTTTCATCATGAACCCATGACTGCACTAATGTTTCACGAAAAACACTATCTTTTTCGGTCGGAATAATGTCATTTGTAAAATTTCTTTCTTTAGGTTTAAAGCCCAAGGTTGCAGCACCTAAAGGGAGATAGAAATTTTTATATAAATAGTATGGATAAGAACTCCCACTTAGATTTTCAATAACTTCGGGAAATAGCAGAAATGCAAGACCCGAATATAGATATTTTTTTTCCTGACTTACGGTACTCTTATTAATTTCGCGGTAAACCTTCTTTCTAAATCTATCTTTTACAAAAAGACTATCGTAAGCCCTTGCATTATAGCTGCGTGAAGCGGTATTATCAATATATTTAGGGCGTAACTCCTTGTCCTTTAAAACATAATTTAAGAATACAATATAAGGCTCTAGCCCGGCCTGATGGGCTAGTATTTCGCGAAGGCTAAGATTGCGTTTGTCTTTGCTTTTCTTCCAGGAAGGCCAATAGTTACTGAATGGAACATCCAGATCCAGTTTACCTTCATCATGCAGTTTCATTAGGGCAGGAAGCGGACCAATAATTTTTGTAACCGAAGCTAAGTCATAGATAGCATTTAGTGCTACAACTTTAAGACTATCATAGGTGTGATATCCAAATGCTTTATGATAAATTATTTCTCCTTTGCTGGCAACCATAAGTTGTGCCCCGGGAAAAGCTTTTTGAAGAATGCCATCATTAACAATTGAATCAATTAAAAAACTAGTTTTTTCCGATACTAAATCTATGGATTCTGGTAGGTCCGCTTTATAACCTTTGCTAAAAGAAGGAGAGCTATTTTGAGCAGTTAGAGCAGTACAATAAAACATTAAAATTAATATACCGAAAAGTATATTAAAATAACAAGTATATTTATCAAACAATGCTATGCGCATTCAGGGATGGTTTTTCGTTGGTTTAACCTAAGAGTTTAACGGCCTCTTTTGCAAAATAAGAGGCAATAATATCCGCACCGGCTCTCTTTATTGAAATCAATTGCTCTAACATGATAGTATTATGATCTATCCAACCTTTTTCAGCAGCGGCCTTAATCATGGCATATTCCCCCGATACTTGGTAAACAGCAATGGGAACATCTACCTCATCTTTTAATTCTCTTACGATATCCAGGTAAGATATACCTGGCTTAACCATAATAATATCAGCGCCTTCATCGACATCCATATGGGCCTCTTTGATCGCTTCTAATCTATTAGCAGGATCCATTTGATAAGATTGTTTGTCTCTAGGAACATTCTCAATATCTGTAGGGGCCGACTGAAGAGCATTTCTAAATGGACCATAAAGACCACTGGCGTACTTCGCGCAATAGCTCATGATACCTGTATTTATCAACTCCTCGTCTTCTAAAGCTTCACGAATAATTTGAATCCGCCCGTCCATCATATCGCTGGGGGCTACAAAATCCGCGCCGGCTTCCGCATGCGAAATACTCATCTGAGCCAGTATTTCACTTGTTTCATCATTTAAAATAACTCCATTGGCAACAATTCCATCATGCCCATATATAGAATAGGGATCTAAAGCAACGTCTGTCATCACCAACATTTCAGGGCATGCCTCTTTAACCGTCTTTATAGCGCGTTGCATTAAGCCGTACTCATTAAGGGCTTCAGTGCCTTTATTATCCTTGAGGTTCTCGGGGACCTTTACAAATAATAGAACAGCTCCAAGGCCCAAACCCCATAACTCCTTTACTTCTTTCCTTAAAATATCCAAACTTATACGATAATATTGGGGCATAGAATCAATTTCTTCTTTAATACCGTTCCCTTCAACTACAAAAAGAGGTACTAAAAAGTCACTGGGAGTTAATATAGTCTCTCTAACCAGGTTTCTTATTACCGTAGAATTGCGCAATCTTCTATTTCTCCTTAATGGATACATATGTATGTTTTAAAGTATAAAGGTAATGGTTTTGGCCCATAATTAGATGTTTATAAGTCCTTCTAAATAAGGGGTCACATATCCCTTTAAAACTACTCTATTACCAACGAATTCGCATTCAAGGTCACCACCTCTTTTGGATAGCTGTTGCGCATGTAATTTTGACTTATTCAATTTTTTGGACCAATAAGGAGTTAGACTCGTATGAGCGGAACCAGTTACCGGGTCTTCATTAACACCGCATTTTGGGGCAAAAAATCTAGAAACAAAATCTACCTTATCTCCTGGCGCAGTGACTATTATTCCCCTTACCTCAATTTTATTTATTTCATAAAAATTGGGTTCTATATCTCTAATTTCTTTCTCAGTTTTGTAAATCAACATGATATCTGTTTTGCCTTTAAAACTGATTTCCGGCTCTTTTCCTATGGCCAAATTTAACTTATCACTGGGCGGGATACGTTTTATTATATCCGCCGGGAAGTCCATAGACATGGCTCCGTTTTTCTCTAGGCTTACATATAAAAGGCCGCTTTTATTTGTTGAAAAAGTAATATTTTTCAAACTCCTGTCGTAGTAACTAAACAGAACATAGGCAGCCGCAAGGGTGGCATGACCACATAAATCCACTTCAGTTTCCGGAGTAAACCACCTTATTTGATAATTTTGCTGAGTCTTTACAACAAAAGCTGTTTCAGCCAAATTATTTTCCATCGCAATAAGCTGCATTTTTCTGTCGGGCAGCCAGGACTCTAAGACACAAACGGCTGCGGGATTACCCCCGAAAAGGGTTTTACTAAAAGCATCTACTTGATATATCTTTTGTGTCATCAATCTTAAATTAATTGTTTGAGATCCATTTTTTTGGCTCTTTTAGAATAGCTTCTAATTTTGCCTCTTCGCTTCCCTCTACAGGATGAAAATCATATTTCCACTGCACTACAGGGGGTAAACTCATCAGGATACTTTCTATACGGCCATTTGTTTTAAGTCCAAACAAGGTTCCTTTATCATGAACTAAATTAAACTCTACATACCTGCCTCTTCTTATTTCTTGCCACTTCCGATTTTCATCCGAATAATTAAGGGAGTGTCTTTTCTTTACTATAGGGAGGTAAGCATCCAAAAAGCTATCCCCTATTTCTTTTACAAATTCGTACCATTTTTCAATACTCATATCATCATCAGCCTTACAATAATCAAAAAAAAGGCCACCCACACCACGGGCCTCATTTCTGTGTGTATTCCAGAAATAACGGTCACATTTTTCCTTATACACCTTATAAAAATCCTTATGGAATTTATCACATCCTTTTTTACATACCTCATGAAAATGAATTATATCTTCTTCAAAAATATAATATGGAGTAAGATCCAAACCACCCCCAAACCATTGGTCTACCATTTCATGATTTTCATTATACATTTCGAAATAACGCCAATTTGCATGGACAGTTGGCACCATAGGATTCTTTGGATGGATAACAAGACTTAGCCCACACGCGTAAAATTGGGCATCTTTTACACCAAAATATTCTTGTAAACTGTTTGGTAGTGATCCATGCACTGCTGAAATATTAACACCTCCCTTTTCAAATATTTGACCGTTTTCTAACACCCTCGATCTTCCTCCACCTCCTTCAGAGCGCACCCAAATATCTTCTTTGAATTTTGATCCGTCTAAATCTTCTAAGGCAAGCGCTATCTTATCCTGTAGTTGTTCTATATACTGGTAAAATCTTTCCTTCATTTGTTTTTTCATATAATTCCATATCTAAGTATTCTTCGCCTGGAGGCTTAAAAGACTCTTTTAGAGTTCTAACCCACTTAAAACCACATTTTTCAGCTACGCGAATACTGGGGTTATTTGTTTTATGGGATAAAATTTCAATAACTGATAAGCCCAAAGTCTCAAAAGTAAAGTAAAGAATTTTTTGAACGGCTATGGTCGTCCAACCTAAATTTCGAAATTCATTATCAATACAATAAGCTAATTCAGCTCTTCCAAGATCCCATTTTAACTCCTTAATAATAACTAAACCATTAATTCTATTTTCTTCGCCTAGTTTTAAAGTAAAAACATATTCTTTTTTGTCTTTTCTTCTTTTTATTTTATTGACAACATAAGCCTTTGAGTCCTTAGTACTTTTATTTTCTTCGATGGTTACAGGGAAATACCTTTTAAGATACTGTCTATTAGAATTTATAAAGAGAAATAAATTATCAGCATCAGAAAGGTTTAAAGCTACTAATCTTAAAGGAGATTTATTTGCAGAATATGACATTAGTTTAAATTACTTCTAAATGTACTAATTGTTCCAAAGTGATAGATTTTAATTCCGAAATAAGAGAAATTTCTGGCAGAGGAATTTGCCAATTTTTTCAAGGCCTTAATTTTCTGTTCTTCAGTAAGTTCTTTCGTTTTTAGAAAGAAGTATCTGCCAACGGCATTGTTATGATCATCCATGGCCTTTTCAAGGGGGTTATTTTTAAAAAGGGTTTCGTGAAAATCGGTAATCTTTTTTGCCCAGATTAAAGACTTCTTTTCTGAGTTTCCCCAGCCTATTGCCTTAATTATAATGAGGTAATTCCAGAGGGCATGTCTAAAAGCATTGGAGTAATTGTTTTTATGATGCTTACTGCCAAATTCTTTCTCTGTAATCTTAAGACATTTATTGGTGGCTTGAATCGTTGGGAGAATAAAAGTTAAATTAGAAAAAGAAACTTTTAATAATTTCCAAAAAGCAGGGATGTCTAAAGATGACCATATTCGCCAAACCAACATTATCCTAATATTCTTTTACAGCATCAATAAAGGCCTTTGCATTTTCAACGGGAATATTAGGTAATATCCCATGACCTAAATTAACAATATAGCGGTCTTTGCCAAACTCATTTATCATTTCCGTGACCATCTTTTTAATTACACCGGGAGGAGATAGTAATCTCGCGGGATCAAAATTTCCTTGCAGAGTAATTTGGCCTCCGGTCAGATATCGGGCATTCTTAGCAGAACAAGTCCAATCTACTCCTAGAGCTGACGCTCCAGATTTGGCCATATCACCAAGAGCAAACCAACAACCCTTGCCAAAAACAATCACTTTGGTTTCCTCTTTCAAAGCGTCAACTATTTGCTGAATATAGTGCCAGGAGAATGTTTTATAGTCTGTAGGAGACAACATTCCTCCCCAAGAATCAAAGATCTGTACGGCATTTACGCCAGATTTCACTTTCGCTTTTAGATAAGCTATGGTAGTATCGGTAATTTTCTGTAATAGCTGATGTGCCGCTAAGGGATTTGTAAAACAAAACTCTTTGGCCTTATCAAAATTTTTACTTCCCTGTCCTTGAACACAGTAACATAGTATGGTCCAGGGAGAACCGGCAAAACCTATTAAGGGAATTTCGTTATCTAGTTTTTCTTTAGTCAATTTAATGGCCTGCATTACATAATCCAGTTCGTCTTCAACATCTGGCACAATAACCTTGTCTACATCTTTCTGTGTTCGTATTGGTTGTGGGAGATAAGGACCAAAATCAGGTTTCATTTGCACCTCAATTCCCATGGCCTGCGGAATCACAAGAATATCACTGAACAGAATGGCGGCATCTAAGCCAAATCTGCGTATAGGCTGTATAGTAATCTCAGAGGCAAGTTCAGGAGTCTGGCATCTTGTGAAAAAATCGTATTGCTCCTTAATTTTCATAAACTCAGGGAGATATCTTCCAGCCTGTCTCATCATCCATACAGGGGGTCTACTGACGTTTTCGCCTTCTAATGCTCTTAAAAATAGGTCGTTTTTAATAATCATTTTCAGTGTTTAAATTTCTTGAATGTTTACTTATTTCAAAGATTAAATCTTTTGTGCTGGGGTGTTTGGCAACCACAATTTTAGAAGTATTCTTCTGAGCTTCCTTTGCCGTAGTAGGGCCAATACAGAAAGCAGTAGTTCGTTGCAGATTATTTAACTGTGTATAACTAATAACAGCACTAGGGCTAAAAAAAAGAACGGCATCATAGTTCATTTCAATCGGCAAAACATTTAAATGAGTGTTATATACTTCTACTTCATTTAAATTAATATTCTTTGACTTAAGCAAATTTGGAAGTTCTTCCCTTCGTCTATTTCCACAGAAGTAAACAAAAGATAAAGAGGCATAATTCTTTATAATAATTTTACCCAAAGTAGCACTATTTTCTGCGCATACAAGTACTTCCATATTATTCAACTCTAATAAAGATTTCGTTTTATCACCCACACAAAAGCATTTGCCTTTAGATTTAAAATAATCCTTAACATCTTTATTTTTTAGAAAGGAAAGAACCGCATTCTGACTAGTAAAAATGATGTTTTCAGGATATGACTCATTCTTGAAGTCTATGAATTCAATGTTAATTGCATCATACTCATCATATTTTAGCCCCAATTCTATAATTTGCTTTTGGTGTAGACTTGATAAGCTTTTGGTTGATAGAACCGTATTCATTTTTTTAGTTGCTGCTTAATTTCTTCCATAATCTCAAAACCTCCATTTGAAAGCGCTTCCTGAGCCCATGTTTTTCCAATAGTATTTGCCTGAGAAACAGCCACTTTTCTTTCCAAATAAACATCTTTTTTGCCATCAATAGTTAACAATATGCCTCGGAAGAACAGCTGTTTTTCCGAAACAAATGCTAAAGCTCCAATAGGGGCCGTACACCCGCCTTCCAATTCACGAAGAAAATCCCTTTCCACCTTTGCACAAATTTCGGTTGTCTTATCGTTTAAGGACTTTAAAATGCCGCTGAGCATATCGTTTTCCTTCTTAGATGCAATCATTACAACTCCTTGTGCAGGGGCAGGTATCATCCAGTCTAAACTGGAATGATTTTTAGGCAATATATTGATTCGCTCTAAACCGGCCGCCGCAAAAATGGCAGCATTCCAATTATGATCTTCTAATTTTTGAAGTCTTGTATTAACATTACCTCTTAAATTAACAACCTCATGATTTGGATACTTTTTAAGCCATTGGGCACGTCTTCTCAGGCTTCCCGTAGCAATTATTCCTTTGTCGCTTAAGAATTCAAGTCCTTTGTGAACCAATATATCTTTTGCATTACCTCTTTCTAACACGGCAGATTGTTGTATGCCTTTAGGCAAGAGGGTTGGGACATCTTTCAAGGAGTGGACTGCCACATCAATATTATTTTTCAGTAAGGCAATGTCTAATGTTTTGGTAAATATTCCGGTAATACCCATATCATAAAGAGGGGTATCTAATTCTAGATCCCCGACAGATTTAACGGGAACTAGTTCTGTTTTATGACCCTTGTCCTGTAGTTTTTTTTGTACGTTTTGGGCTTGCCATAATGCCAGTGCACTATCACGTGTCCCAATTCGGATAACTTGGTTCATTCTTTTGCTAATTCTATTTGGAACACTTTTTGGATTAATTCCAAGCTGTCCTCTGCATCATTTTGAGAGTCTTTAAAATGATTAGCAAATTGTGTAGTGATTTTTTGAATTATTCTTTCAGAAATTATATCGGCATGTTCTGCATTAAAATTGGATATCTTTTTTGATTGAAAATCCAACTCCTCATCCTTAAAAGACTTTAATTTACTTTTAAGAGCCTTTATAACAGGAGCAAATTTTCTGCTTTCTAACCATTCATTAAAATCTTTCTTGATATGTTCAATTATGACCTCTGCTTCCGGGATAAACTGTTTTCTTCGCTCCAAAGTTTCATCTGTAATTTGAGATAGATGATCAAGATGTACAAGGCTTACACCTTCTAATTCTTTAACAGAATCATCTACATTTTTAGGAATAGAAAGATCGAGAATTAAAAGAGGTTTGCTATTATATATTAGTTCTTTTGTAATGGTTGGGTTGTTTGCACCAGTGGCTACAATAAGAACATCAGATTTTCTGATTTCCGAAGGTAAATCACCAAAATCTTTCACGACAAGATTAAACTTCCCGCCAATTTTTTCCGCCTTGTCTTTAGTTCGGTTGATTAATGTAATATGCGGATGATTCGTATGTTTTATAAGATTTTCACAAGTATTTCTGCCAATTTTGCCTGTACCAAATAGAAGAATATTTTTGGTTGAAATCTCGGATATATTTTTTAAAATGTACTGTACAGAAGCGAAGGCCACCGATGTCGCCCCCGATGAAATTTCAGTATCATTTTTTATTTTTTTACTCGCCTGAATAACAGAATTAATCAGTCTTTCTAAAAAATGATTTGTCAAACCGTGATTTTTTGAGAGACCAAAACTTCTTTTCAATTGGCTAATTATTTCAAAGTCCCCTAAAATTTGACTATCCAAACCTGTTCCTACTCTAAATAAATGATCAATGGCTTCTTGATTTTTAAGAACATAAGCAACTTCTTGAAACTCCTCAACCGAACCTTTAGAATAATCACATAACAGCTTTATTAATTGAAAAGGGTGTTGTGCAAAGCCATGTAATTCAGAGCGATTACAGGTAGATATAATGAGCAATCCGTCAATTCCTAATAGTTTAGCTTCCGCCAGAATAGAATTAATAGCACCCTGATCAAGACTAAATTTTCCCCTTAAGCTGGCGTCTGCCATCTTGTAACTCAATCCAACTGTATAAAAGGAATTATGTTTTGAGATGTGATACCTCTTCATAGAATATTTTATAAATCAAAAATAAGGGCAACTATTCTATAAAAATAACGCTAGAGGTACAATATATGTCGATTTAAGTATTTTTATCACTAATTTAGCTAAAAATAGGGCTAAAGCCCTATTTAAAGGGAGCTAAGGAAGTATTACTCGACTCAATTTAGAATCTTTCTAAATAGAAAAATTATGAAATCAAAGGAAATCTTATCTAAAAATATCGCTCAAGGTTCATTAGAAAAAGTACTCATTGAAGAAGACTTTTATATCTTAAAAATACAGAACGAAACTTCTGTAAATCAAAAGGTTATGAGACATATTGATCGTACTTTTATTCAATTTCATTTTTGTTTAAAAGGACAAGCCAAGTTTATTTTTAATGATGGAAATTATGCTTTAGAAATACCTGAGGAAAGCTCATTATTACTTTACAATACACATCTTGATTTACCATTAAACCTGGAATTGAGTCCAAATTCGTGGCTTATTTGTGTTATAATGACACTTCAAAGATTTCATACCCTATTTAGTAATGAAGCTGATTTTATTCCTTTTTTAAACAAAGAGAGTAAAGATACCAAGTATTACGCGCAGGAGATTGTAACCCCACCCATAGCTGTTGTCTTGAGTCAAATAATAAATTACAAGCTTAATTCATCCATTAAAACACTATTTATAAAGGCCAAGGTTTATGAGTTGATAGCCCTTTATTTTAATAAAATTGAAGATGCAGATGTGGAACAATGCCCATTTCTTGTTGATGAAGAGAATATTAAAAGGATTAAACTGGCCAAGGAAATTATGATCTCAAGGATGGTTGAACCTCCTACACTGAAAGAGTTGTCTGAAGAAATTGGATTATCCCTTAAAAAATTAAAGGATGGCTTTAAGCAGGTTTATGGGGAGCCGGTTTTTAGTTTTTTATTTGAATATAAAATGGATTATGCCAGAAAAATGTTGGAATCCGGTCGGTATAATGTAAGTGAAGTTGGTCATAGAGTAGGATATAGTACCCCTAGTCATTTCATTGCTTCCTTTAAGAAGAAGTATGGGACTACTCCAAAGAAGTATTTAACCTCAGTGGGTCTTTAATTGAGAAAAATATGTAAATTTAAGGAAACTAAAAATCAAGACATGCGGACCACTTTTACTTTTATAGTACTGCTATTTATAGGAAATTTACTTATTGCAGAAACACCTAATACCTTTGAAGATCGGCTTAAAAATACAGAAGTAGCCCCCGCCCAAATTCTAGTCTTTACTAAGACAATGGGTTACCGTCACAAATCAATTGAGAAAGGGGTTAAAACTTTAAAGAATTTGGGAAAAACGAATGATTTTGAAATCACCCAAACGGAGGATTCACTTCAGTTCAATGATGAAAACCTAAAACAATATCAATTGGTGATATTTTTAAGCACCACAATGGATGTCTTAGGAGCTGAAGGAGAAAAAGCTTTGGAAAAGTTCATAAACGGAGGAGGCAGTTTTATGGGCATACATGCAGCAGCTGACACTGAATATGATTGGCCTTGGTATGGAAAACTGGTAGGGGCCTATTTTGAAAGTCATCCTAATGATCCTAATGTAAGAGAAGCACAAATGAATGTGGTTGATAAAAATCACCCTTCTACAAGTCATTTATCAGACACATGGATACGAACAGATGAATGGTATAATTACAAGAATATCAACCCTGATCTTAAGGTCTTGATATTCCTTGATGAAACATCTTACGAAGGCGGAACAAATGACGACTTCCATCCCATCGCTTGGTATCATGAACTAGATGGGGGAAGGGCCTTTTACACTGGAGGGGGACATACCAAAGAGTCCTTTGATGAGCCCGCTTTTCAGAAACATATTTTAGGCGGCATTGACTATTGTTTGGGACGTTAGTCCTGCAATAAATAAAACTTTGAAACGAACGATAGAAGACCTATTTGTAAAAAGAATTTTTTAATGGTCTGGCTACGGTAATGCCCGTGTTGTTTTTTATTCCTTTTAAATAGTCTGTCAATGGTTCATTTGTTACTGTAACCTTCCCGCTTGAGGAAGCGTGCAGAAGATGAAGGCGCCCATCTTCTTTGAAAATTGCCAGCCCTGTGTGCGTTACATCTAAACCTTTAATAGATGTTGTCAGAGCAATTATATCGCCATCTTTAATCTTCTTTTCGTTTTCATGAATCTTAGCCGTTTTTAATACATAAAAAGACTTCTCGCTGAGGATTTTTTCAGAAGACAGGATTTCTTCATAGTTCTTCTCATCTTCTAAAAAGGGATACAAATCTCTGTGTGTACTCATGAAATTTATATTTTTTTGAAAATTTTCGCCCCCGACTTCCTTTGTAATATCCTTTAAATACCCCATTTTTTGATTATTTGAAATCCACTCAGAAAAATAATGAAGTCTTGAAGCGTAACCGTTTAACTTTCCATCCCTATACCTGATGTTTTCTAAAACATTCGTAAATGAATCAAAATCTGATTTTCCTAAAAACAATAAATTGCTAAATGCTAAGGTATTCTCCACATAGGTGGTGCAATCTAATCCTTGAAAGTTAATAACCAAGGCTTCTTCATCCCCAATTTCCAAAGTTTTTGCCACATACGGAGTGCCCATAAAACTTAATCCAACTTCTTTAATAATTATACCGGGATCTTTATTTTCAAGAGCTTGTAACTCCATCATTTTTGTCTCGAATGTTCTTTTATCTTCTTCACTGCAAACCAGGGCCTGTGAAAAAAGTAGAGATGTATACAACATCATTATACCAAAAATAGACGCTTTCATTGTTATATGTAGTTTATCAAAAATAAGCAAATGAAAGCTAAATAAGAATATGGGATATTAGAAATATGAACTTGAAAAGATCCATTTATTTAATCGAATTTGGCTGAAAACAATTTCAATTGATACCCCATAGGCATAACTTATGATAACATTAGAAAACTATAGGACTAAAACGATATTAGTTAACTATCAAGTACTATTTTTGTTTTTTCAAAAACAATAATTAGGGTATATGAAGGGTGTTTTATTAGTAAATCTAGGTTCGCCAGATAGTCCCACTCCAAAAGATGTTAAGCCATATCTGGACGAATTTTTAATGGATGAAAGGGTAATTGATGTTCCCAAATGGCTAAGGAATGTATTGGTCAGAGGCATTATACTTCAAACGCGGCCAAAAAAATCTGCTAAAGCTTATGCTAAGATTTGGTGGGAAGAAGGTTCGCCACTTATAGTGATTTCTGAACGATTTGCGGAAAAGGTTCAAAAACAATCAACCTTGCCTATTGCTCTTGGGATGAGGTATGGTTCAATGAGCATAAAGGACGCTATTCAGGAATTGGATGAGAAAGGAGTAAACGAAATACTATTAGTACCATTATACCCGCATTATGCAATGTCATCCTATGAAACAGTGGTTGTAAAAACAATGGAAGTACAACAGGAGTATTTTCCGGAAATAAAGATTACGACTTTACCGGCGTTTTCAAAGAATACGGATTACATTAAAGTTTTTTCAGATCAGGTAAAAAACAGCTTGGATAATTTTGAATTCGATCATTTATTGTTTTCCTATCATGGAATTCCTGAAAGGCATATACGAAAATCAGACCCTACAAAATTTCATTGTAAAATAAATGATCAATGCTGCACTGTCAATTCGGTAGCCCATAATACCTGTTATAGACACCAATGTTATGATCAAACGGCAAGAGTAATTGATCAACTAGGCTTGCCAAAAGAAAAGGTCAGCACTTCCTTTCAATCAAGACTTGCCGGGGATCCGTGGTTAAAACCCTATACCGATTTTGAATTTGAAAGATTGGCAAAAGCGGGAATAAAGAAACTTGCTGTAGTTACTCCAGCCTTTGTTAGTGACTGTTTAGAGACTTTAGAAGAAATTGCCATGGAGGGGAAGGAACAGTTTCTTGAGGCAGGAGGAGAGGAATATACGCATATAGCTTGTTTAAATGATAGCGACTCATGGGTAGCTTTAATGGCTCAATGGATAGAGAATTGGAGTAAAGACGGGACACTTCCACAAATGAATTAATCTAAGCATATCTAAATCTTTATTTGGGAAAGATTAGAATTTTGCGTAACCAAAAAGAGATTGGCCAACAGTTTTTTTAAATAAAAATTTTTGACTTCATTGCCATAGATATACTTTTAGAAATATGACCAAGGTATCGGCAGATCAACTGGGAGAAGAATCAATAGGACGCTTGCTTATAAAACAAGCGGTTCCGGCCTCTATTGGGATTCTTGTCATGTCGCTTAATATATTAGTCGACACCATTTTTGTCGGTAACTGGATTGGTCCAATTGCCATAGCGGCCATTAACGTTGTACTTCCCGTTTCTTTTTTTATTGCAGCCTTGGGCATGGCCATCGGTATAGGTGGTAGTAGTATAATTTCGAGAGCATTGGGGGCTGAAAACAAAGAGAAAGCCCTTAAAACTTTTGGAAATCAAATCACATTAACCCTCCTGGTAACCATTTCGATGGTCTTTCTCGGACTCTATTACGTGGATAGTCTTATTCCTGCTTTTGGAGGGAAGGGAGCAATTTTTGATCCTGCTAAAATATACTACATAATTGTTTTGTATGGAGTGCCTTTTTTGGCCTTATGCATGATGGGAAATACAGTGATTAGGGCAGAAGGAAAACCTAAGTTTGCGATGATCGCTATGATAATTCCTTCTTTTGGAAATTTACTCTTGGACTATCTTTTTATTTTTGTTTTTGATTGGGGTATGGCCGGCGCTGCATGGGCTACAACAGCGGGATACCTTATGTGTTTTGCTTATATTTTTTACTTTTTTCTCTCAAGGAATTCTGAACTAAAACTCAATGCCCACCATTTTTTTCTAAATCATCAAATACTTAAGGAAATTAGCTCTTTAGGTGTTGTTACGCTTTCAAGACAGGCTGTTACTAGCATTACCTATTTACTCATGAATAATATATTGTTCACTTTAGGAGGTGAACCTATGGTCGCTGTTTATGCCATTATAGGCAGAATGCTGATGTTTGCCCTTTTTCCTGTATTTGGCGTAACACAGGGGTTTTTGCCTATTGCAGGGTTTAATTATGGTGCCAGAAAATATGTTAGGGTAAAACAGTCTATTAAAATTGCTATTACCTATGCCGCCTTAGTTGCTTCTGTGGTTTTTATAATCTTAATGGTTTTTCCATATCAGATCACTTCTTTATTTCTTGGTGACCCTTCGCATATGACAGCACTTGACATTGCCACGAATGAGTTTATTTTAGAACATGCTCCAACTGCTATGAGATGGGTATTTGCAGCCACTCCAATAATTGCATTTCAACTTATAGGAGCTGCATATTTCCAAGCAATAGGAAAGGCGGTTCCTGCCTTATTATTAACTCTTTCAAGGCAGGGTTTTTTCTTTATACCTTTAATTTTAACGTTGCCTTATTTTATAGGAGAAACAGGGGTTTGGATTTCTTTTCCAATTGCAGATGTACTTTCTACGGTGGTTACGGTTCTTTATCTTCGAATGGCAGTTAACAAAGAATTAAAATAATTATTTTCTAGCCTTTTGGTTCGCTAGGTTTTTAAAGAATACTACATAATATAAAAGCCGTTAGATTCTATAGGTTCTGGGAAATTATTATCATTTAAGGTTTCTTTTATATTAATTTCTATGGCCCTGGCAATATTAGTCATAGCCGTATCCGTTGGGAGATTTTCAAAAGGGTCCTGTATGGTAAAGGCTATTTTTTCTAACATAAAAAATGGTATTGAAATTAAAACCAGAAGAGGAATTTCCAGAAAACCGTATATGTCTTCCAGAGATAAAGACAATAAACCTAAAAAAATATAGATGAAGAAATGAAGTACATTTCTATAGGTTCTGGGAAAAACGGTGTTTTTTATTCTTTCTGCCATGCCCATGGAGGCTGTTAACCTAACTAAAGTGCTATCTATTTGTATTTGTTGAAATTCATTTAGCTCCCCTTTTTTAAACAGCAGGCCTAAATCTTTACTTTGTAGATCTAACAAGGCCAAAGGAATATGTTTTTTTTCAGAAATACTTTGTAGTTCGGCTGTTGAAATAAATTCTTCAAGATTTGAAACTATTTCCTGCTTCCTTAGGAATTTACCTAGCGCATAACACCATGCTATTTGTCTATAAGACATTTTGGAGACAAAAGGGTTCGATGAATTTTTTGAAAAATGCAAAAGCTGTAAAACAAAGCTCCTTGAATCGTTTACAATAGATCCCCAAATTTTCCTTGCTTCCCACCAGCGGTCATATGATTGTGAAAGTTTAAATGAAAGCAATAATGCAATGGCAGTTCCCAAAAAGGTTCCGATTGCAATTGGAACATCTAAATTTATCACATAGATTTTAAAAAAAAATATTCCAATTGAAAAAAACAAAACAATTAAAAAATCCCATTTTATCTCCTTAATCCAGTACTTAATGGGAATTCTTCTTTCAAGTATCATGATAAACTATTTAAAGGTCTAATTTAAGAATAAAGATAGAGGGATTATGTAATACTATGAATGTTCCTCCTTTTATTCTAAAGAATGTTTCGGTTTATGAATACATCATACTCCTACTATTTTATAAAGAGAACTATTAAACTCAAAATCAAAAATAAGCCTTATTAGCATATTCATAAGATCATAAAATAGCTCCTCTTTTCAGTTCTTTTCGCTACTTTTAGGCCGACTAATTCAAAAAAATCACTTCAATGAATAAATTTGGACCGCTTACTGTATTACTTCTTTTTGTCTTCATTTTTGGCAGCAGTAATCTTAAGGCTCAGAAAGTAAAATCAAATCAAAAATCTACGAATGAATACCCCACTGAGTTATACTCTAGTTTAAAATATCGATTAGTCGGTCCTTTTAGAGGAGGTAGATCAGCTGCAGTAACAGGTGTTCCAGGAGAACCTAACTTGTTTTATTTTGGTGCTACCGGGGGAGGCGTATGGAAGACTGTAAATGGAGGTAGAAGTTGGGAGAATATTTCAGATGGCTTTTTTGGAGGTAGTATTGGAGCGGTACAAGTGGCTAAAAGCGACCCCAATGTCATTTATGTAGGAGGCGGTGAGAAAACGATTAGGGGTAATGTGTCTTCAGGATATGGAATTTGGAAAACAGAAGATGCCGGTAAGACATGGAAGTCCTTGGGATTAAAAAAAAGCAGACATGTTCCAAGAATAAGGATTCACCCAACTAATTCCAATATTGTTTACGCCGCAGTTCTAGGTAATATTTATAAACCTTCCGAAGAGAGAGGTGTTTATAAAAGTGTTGACGGGGGGGCTAGCTGGAAGAAGACACTTTTTGTAAATTCTGAAGCAGGAGCAGTTGATTTGGTTATGGATCCCAACAACCCAAGAATTCTATATGCATCAACATGGAAAGCTCAGAGAACTCCTTATAGTTTAAGTAGTGGCGGAAATGGTTCTGCCTTGTGGAAGAGCACAGATAGTGGAGAAACTTGGAAGGAAATATCAAAACACGAAGGTTTTCCCAAAGATACCCTGGGCATCATCGGGGTAACAGTATCACCTAAGAATTCTAACCGCGTTTGGGCGATTGTTGAAAACAAAGAAGAAGGTGGATTGTACAGAAGTGATGATGGGGGGAATAAATGGACCCTGGTTAATAGCGAAAGGAAACTGAGACAGCGTGCATGGTATTATACCAGATTATATGCCGATACAGAGGATGTAAATACCGTTTATGTTTTAAATGTACGCTATCATAAATCAACCGATGGGGGTAAATCCTTTAACACCTTTAATGCCCCTCACGGAGACCATCACGATCTATGGATTGCACCGGAAAACTCCCAGCGGATGATAATCGGAGATGATGGAGGAGCCCAAATATCTTATGATGGAGGTGAAACTTGGAGCACTTACTATAATCAACCAACAGCTCAATTCTACAGAGTAACTACCGACAATGATTTTCCCTATAGAATTTATGCAGCACAACAAGATAATTCAACTGTAAGAATTCGATATAGAAGCGATAATGAATATATCGATGAAAATGACTGGGAACCTACGGCAGGAGGAGAATCTGCCCATATTGCTGTTGATCCAGTAAATAACGACATTGTTTATGGAGGAAGTTATGGAGGATATTTAACAAGGGTTAATCATGAAAAAAACACGACCAGAGGAATCAACGTATGGCCGGATAACCCTATGGGTTATGGAGCAGATGGAATGAAGTACAGGTTTCAATGGAATTTTCCAATTATTTTTAGCCGTCACAATCCGAAAAGAATTTATACTTTTTCTAACCATGTTCATATGTCTGAAAATGAAGGCGAGAGTTGGGAATTGCTAAGTGATGATCTTACCAGGAATGATCCGGAAAAATTGGTTTCTAGCGGTGGTCCAATTACTCAGGACAATACAGGTGTAGAATATTATTGCACCATTTTCGCTGCAAATGAAAGTCCTATTAAAGAAGGTCTTTTATGGGTTGGAAGTGATGATGGACTAATTCATATTTCTCAAAATGGTGGGCAGTCATGGGAGAATTTAACGCCTCCTAATCTGCCAGAGTGGAGTATGATAAATAGTATCGAGCCTTCTGCTTTTGATGAAGGGACATGTTATGTAGCTGCTACTCGATATAAAATGGGCGATTTTCAACCTTTACTTTTTAAGACGATAGATTTTGGAAAAAATTGGACAAAAATTACAAATGGAATAGACAAGGAACATTTTACGAGAGTAGTTCGAGAAGATCCAAAGCAAAAGGGCCTTTTATATGCCGGAACAGAAACGGGGATGTATATAAGTTTTAATGATGGTGCGAATTGGGAACCTTTCCAATTAAATTTACCTATAGTACCTATTACAGACCTTACGATAAAGGAAAATAGCCTAATTGTAGCCACTCAGGGAAGAAGCTTATGGATATTAGATGATCTTACAGTTTTACATCAACTAGAAAAGTCAATGAAATCTTCTGAAATGATACTTTTCCAACCTAAAACCTCCTATAGAACCAAAGGAACGGTTTCTAAAACTCCCTCTTTAATCGCAGGAGAGAATCACCCTAATGGAGTGGTAACTCATTTTTATTTAAAGGATTTGAATAAGAAAGACACTGTTGCACTTACCTATCTAACCAAAACCGGTGATACCTTAGCCGGTTTTATGAATTATTCAGAGAAGAAGGAAAGAAAACTTGAAGTAAAAGAAGGAGGTAATACGCATGTTTGGGATACTAGAGGTAAAGGAGCGGAAGAACTTGAAGGGATGATTTTATGGTCGGCCAACCTTAATGGTGCGAAAGCTGTTCCGGGAAGTTATCAGGTTACTTTGAATGTCAATGGGGAGCAAATGAAACAAGCATTCACTATATTACCCGATCCTAGAGCTGAGGTTTCGGTAGAGGAGATGCAAGAACAATATGATTTTATTGAAGAAATCAATTCAACTGTTGATAAAGCACATCAGTCAATAAAAAGAATTAGAAAGATAAATTCTCAATTAGATGCTTTTACCAAACAATATGGGGATAACCCAAAAACAAAAGAACTTGTAAAAAAGGCTAATGAAATGAAAGAGGGTTTTGAAGAGATAGAAAAGGCACTTTATCAGACCCAAAACAGAAGCCCACAAGATCCATTAAACTTCCCCATTCGATTAAATAACAAATTAGCTCATTTAAATAACTTGGTTTCTAAAGACGATTTCCCCCCTACGCAACAGGATATTGCCGTAAAAGAGGAATTAACAACCGAAGTAAATAAGCAACTAGCTAGTTTTGATGCCATGTTAGATAAGGAGGTAGATGAGTTTAATAAGGATTTCAACACCCTTAATTTAAACTATCTTTTTATTGAACAGTAAACCGAAATTAATTAAGAGATACCCTTATGAAGAGAATTTTATTAACTGTACTGTTTATATCCCTGATGTCTATCAGTTTTGGACAAACGGCGGAAACCTTTTTTGAACCTTTAAAATTTAGAAATATCGGGCCGTTTAGGGGGGGTAGATCAGTATCGGCCGTAGGAGTGCCTTCGGATCCTTTAACCTACTATATGGGCACTACTGGTGGAGGTTTGTGGAAAACCACTGACGCCGGACAGAGATGGTTTAATATTTCAGATGGTTTTTTTGAAACAGGCTCTGTTGGGGCCGTGGCTGTAGCTCCATCTAGTCCTAATATTGTTTATTGTGGTATGGGAGAACATGCTCCAAGAGGAGTTATGACATCTTATGGCGATGGGGTATATAAGTCTAATGATTCTGGTAAGACCTGGAAGAAAGTAGGACTATCAAAAACACAACATATCTCCAGAATTGTAATTCATCCAACAGACCCTAATATTGTATTTGTAGCTGCCCAAGGAGCTTTGTATGGCCCCAATGAAGATCGAGGAATTTTTAAGTCTATAAACGGTGGAGAGACATGGGAAAAAGTATTGTTTGTCAATTCTTTGACCGGTTGTTCAGAGCTTTCAATAGATGTTAATTCTCCGGAAATTATGTATGCTGCTATGTGGGAGCACCAAAGAAAACCCAACAAGGTGATTAGCGGAGGCGAAGGGAGTGGACTTTATAAATCTATTGATGGAGGGAAAAATTGGTTCCAAATACACAATGGGTTACCTAAAGAAAAAGGGAAAATGGCCATTGCCGTTTCTCCCGCAAATTCTGACAAAGTTTTTGCCTTAATAGAAAGTGATTCTAATAAAGATAAAGGAGGTCTCTTCGTATCTGAAGATGGAGGAGCTTCTTGGGAGATGGTAAGTGGTGATAATAGATTAGTACAACGGGCTTGGTATTATATAGAAGTCTTTGTAGATCCAAATAATGAAAATGTGGTTTATGTTCTTAGTGCCTCTGCCTTCAGATCCATTGATGGAGGAAAAACCTGGGAAGAAATTACCGGAACCCATGGAGACTATCACGACTTATGGATTAATCCCGATAATTCTAAAAACATGATTATTGCCGATGACGGTGGGGCAGCGGTTAGCTTTGATTTCGGAATAAATTGGTCAAGACTAGACAATATGCCTACGGCACAATTTTATAGAATTAACACAGACAATCTTTTTCCTTACAATATTTATGGAGGTCAACAGGATAATACCTCTGTCAAAATCGCGAGCTTATCTCTTGGTCGCGGAAGTATTTCTGAGCAAGATTGGACCTATGCTGCAGGTGGTGAGAGTGCTTTTTTGGCCTTTGATCCGGATAATCCCAGATATGTCATGGGAGGAAATTATTTGGGCACCATTGAAATTTTGGATATGCAAACCAAGTCTGAAACTAAAATTATGGCTGCACCCATTCAATATTTGGGAAGAGCTGCCAGAGATATGAAATATCTTTATAACTGGAGCGCCCCAATCATTTGGTCTAAACATGAACCAGGAACTTTTTATCACTGTGCACAAATGGTTTTGAGAACTAGAGATAATGGTCTTAATTGGGAGGAAGTTTCACCAGACCTGACAAGAAACATTGATGAGAAACAAGGCTTAGGTGGGGGACCTTATACCAACGAAGCGGTAGGAGCAGAAAATTATGGGACTATTTCATATATTATTGAATCTCCACATGAAAAGGGAATTCTATGGACCGGGAGTGATGACGGATTGGTTCATATTACAAAAAACGGAGGAGAGTCATGGGAAAACGTTACTCCTAAAGGACTGCAAGAATGTTTAATAAATGCTATTGATATTTCTCCTCACGACCCGGCTACGGCCTATATTGCTACAACAAGGTATAAGTTTAATGATTATACGCCAGCCATTTATAAGACTTCAGACTATGGTCAAAGTTGGCAAAAAATCAGTGAAGGAATCCCTTATGGGGCCTACACTAGAGTCGTTAGGGAGGATCCAAAAAGGAAGAATCTTCTTTATGCCGGAACGGAGAAAGGATTGTATGTTTCATGGAATGGAGGTTTGGCATGGGAATCATTGCAACTAAACTTACCGGTAACCCCTATTACAGATTTAAAGAGATATAAAGGAGATTTAATTGTGGCTACAATGGGTAGATCTTTTTGGATTTTGGATGATTTGGAACCACTTATTGAATACCAAGCTGGTAGTAATGGGTTAGATTTATTCGTATCTCAGGAGTCCTTTAATGCTTCTTGGGGCAGTCAGCTAGATGAAACCTCGGATACTTTTAAAGGCTCTGATGATTTTGAAGGAGTAAATCCGGCAAATGGGGTTGTTTTATATTATAATCTCCCAAAATTGGAAGATTCAGTTGAGGTCACCATAGATGTTGAGAACTCAAAAGGAAAAGTAATACGCAGTTTTACCAGTATTACTGATACCACCTATATACCCAATAATGGAGGGGGCCCACCTCCGGCTCCAGTTTTATCGAAAACGGAGGGTTTAAATAGATTGGTTTGGGATATGGGATACCCTATTATGCCGGGAATACCTAATACATATATAGAAGCCAATTTTAGAGGACATAAGGCCCCTCCGGGGAATTACGTGTTTCGTCTATCCGTCAACAAGAAAGAAGTAGTTAAAGAAGGAAGGATTTTGGAAACACCTGGATTTGAAACGGCCCCGGGCCAATATGAAGCCTATGATCTTTTTATGGTAGAAATGGAAAGTACACTCACAGAGATGCATCATATGGTTAATAAGCTATATCAGGCCAACATTCAATTAAGTCAAGTTCTAGATAACCTTGAGGAAAGTGAAATCAAGCAGAAAGGGCGGGACTTAAGTAAGAGAATTAGAAAATGGGACGAAGATATGATTCAGCGCAAGTCAAAGGCCTATGATGATGTAGAGAATTTTCCTAATAAGTTTTCCGCAGAGTATTTATTTTTGATAAATGAAACAAGTAGCTCAATCCCCAGAGTAAACACCTCTAATAGAAATAGAAAAGTGGAACTGGATAGGCAATGGGAAGTATTTAAATCAGAAGGAAATAGTATCCTCAAAGAGGCTATACCGGAGTTTAACAAGAATCTTTGGGAACTTGGTATTGGAGCCATAAGATATTAGTAGAAGTGGAAGTTTATTATAATTATATTAAGGCCTTACATCTAATTTTTGTGATCACCTGGTTTGCGGGGCTTTTTTTATATTCCTCGTCTTTTTATCTATCATATAGAAGCTTCCAAGAAAGAGGCTCCGGAAGATGCAATTCTTATTAGACAGTTTAAACTAATGGAAAAAAGGCTATGGTATATAATAACATGGCCATCTGCAATTTTAGCCACAGTATTTGCTCTGTGGCTATTAGTCTTAATGCCTGCTTGGCTGCAACAACCCTGGATGCATATTAAATTGGCATTTGTAGCCTTATTAATTATTTATCATTTAAAAACACACCAAATGTTCCTTGAATTCCAAGGGGATAAGATTCGATATTCTTCGAAGTTTATGAGAATTTGGAATGAGGGAGCCACGCTGGCCCTATTTGCCATTACTTTTTTGGTTATTTTAAAGGGAACTTTTAATTGGATTTTTGGAATCGTCGGTTTGTTTCTTCTTCTTGTTTTATTAATGTTAGGGATTCGTCTTTACAAAAGAATAAGAGAAAAGAATCCGGAAGCATAAGTAATTTAGGTCTATCATAATAATGGGGCTTTGGCGTGATTATTGTTATCTTTAAATTCAAATTAGAAATTCTTGCTAAAGAGATTATCGCTTAGATCACGCATTTTTGTAACCATGATTCTTTTGGTATTAATAGCTTCTATATTAATAGCAGGGGTTACAATTTATCAATATAGAGAGCAATCTAATGATTATCATCAAATTAGATTGGAGCGCAAAGAGTCTCAGATAAAACAGAGTATTGCCTATACTTTACAGAGAACAACCTATCCCATTACAACCAACAATTTAGCTCTAATTTTTAGAGATGATATTTATCGAATTGCAGATGTACAAAATGTAAATTTCAATCTTTATGATCTTAAAGGGAACTTATTGAAAAGTTCTAAGCCAAGATTTCGAAATGATTCAATCAGTTTGCATCTTAAGAAGGAGATCTTGGATCATGTGGCGAATTCGGTTGATAAAAGATACGTTTTTGATGATATGGAGGCCGGGGATAAATATCAGGCTTCTTTCACTTATATAACGGATGACAAGTTTAAACCAATAGGTATTTTAAATATTCCTTATTACGAAGACAACTCCTTTAATGATATGGAGCTTAAGGAGTTTTTAATGCGTTTGGGGGCGGTCTATTTATTTATGTTAATCTCTGCGATCGTATTTGCATATTTTATTTCAAAATACATTACTAGGTCACTTCAAACCATTTCTGACAAGCTTTCCAAAACAGATATAAATAGAACCAATGAAAAGATAATCATTGAGAACCCCGGGCATGAAATTGGAAAATTGATCCATTCCTATAACGCAATGATAGATGAATTGGAATTAAGTGCGGTTAAACTGGCCAGAAGTGAAAGGGAACAGGCTTGGCGGGAAATGGCTAAACAGGTAGCTCATGAAATTAAGAACCCTTTAACCCCTATGAGACTTAGTGTCCAAAGTTTTGAAAAGAAATTTAATCCCAAAGACCCAGATATACAGAGCAAGATGAAGGAGTTCTCGAACACTTTGATTCAACAAATAGACACGATGAGCAGTATAGCTTCGGCTTTTTCGAATTTTGCCCAAATGCCTGCCCAGCAAAACGAAGATATTAATGTCATTAATATTGTGAAGTTGGCAGTTGATATTTTTAATGAAAAGTATATTCATTTTAGTGCCGCAGAGGAAGAAATTATTGCCGAATTAGATAGGACACAGTTAATACGGATTATTACCAATTTGGTCAAAAACGCCATACAAGCCGTGCCAGACGTAAAAGCCCCAAAAATACTGGTAACAGTGGCATCCATAGGAAATCAGGTTCAAATAACGGTTGCTGATAATGGAATAGGAATACAAGAAAATTTTAAATCAAAGATCTTTGAGCCCAAGTTTACAACCAAAACTAGCGGAATGGGTTTGGGCTTAGGAATGGTAAAAAACATTGTTGAAACTTATGGAGGCTATATAGATTTTACCTCCGAACCCGGAAAAGGAACTGTTTTTACAGTTACATTCCCCAAAAAAACAGAACTTAATAAATATGAATTATAATGGAATATAGTACGCTATTAATTAGTATTGAAAATAATATTGCCCTAATAACAATAAATCGTCCGGATAAATTAAATGCCTTAAATAAAATTACAATTAAGGAACTTAGTGCTGCATTGCAACTTTTAGAAAAGGACAAGAAGATTAGGGCTATTTTAATTACCGGACAAGGCGAAAAGGCATTTGTAGCCGGTGCCGATATTTCAGAATTTGCAGATTATACGGTAAAAGAGGGCACAAAATTAGCCGGCAAAGGTCAAAAATCTTTGTTCGATCTTTTAGCAAATTTAAGTACTCCAGTTATTGCCTTAGTTAATGGTTTTGCCTTAGGGGGTGGTCTTGAATTGGCAATGGCCTGTCATTTTAGAATTGCCAGTACTAATGCAAAAATGGGACTACCGGAAGTTTCTTTGGGCGTAATTCCCGGTTATGGGGGCACACAACGTCTTCCTCAACTAATTGGAAAAGGGCGAGCCATGGAAATGATCATGACTGCTTCAATGATAGACGCTCAGAAAGCATATTCTTTTGGGTTGGTAAACCATGTAGTACCTCAGGATGAGTTACTTTCATTTGGTCAAAAAGTGGCACTTACCATCTGTAAAAATTCTCCAGTGGCCATTTCCTATGCAATAAAAGCGGTAAATGCTGGTTTTATCAATAATGTGAATGGTTATAAAACGGAGATTGATGCTTTTGGTGAATGTTTCGGTACAAAAGATTTCAAAGAAGGTACTAAAGCCTTTTTGGCAAAACGAAAAGCTAAGTTTCCTGGTGCTTAATTAGTAATAATTCTTTTTGTCAAATGAATTTAAAGTCTTTTATCGTAATAGTCTTTGCTATCTCCTTTAGCTATGGACAAGGTATTCCTGTTGACTATGATTTTGGAGAGAAATATCCTGATCGTTATAAGTATTCTAATTTACTGACAATATCCGATGACGGTTACGGAGGCAGTATCCTGGTAAGATCCTATTACACGGGAATGATTTTAAAACCCAAAGGTTATTTTATTGAGCATTATGATAAAGATCTAAAGCTTGTAGAGGAATATAACTTAAAACTTAAAGGCCCTGAATTTATTGAAGGTTTCATCAAAAATGGACAATTATACTTATTATTTCTTGAGTATAATCTAACTTCTGCCAGCTATGATTATTTGGCCTACAGAAGCCCCATTACAGATTTGCAGTTTACAACAGAAAAAATTCTTTCTATTCCCTCGATGCCTGTGGATGACCCTTATGATCATAACTATTATAACCGGGACTTCAACAGTGGTTTTACCACCACCACATTAATTGATGATGCTAAATCAGCTTTTGTAATTAGTGCTCATTTCAAGAAAGGGAAAACAAATAAGCATCTCATTTATGTTTTTAATACTTCTCTTAAAAAGATATTAGAACAGGATTTTTCGGATGCGATTGAAGATAAAAACTACGCTTTTGAGAGTATGGAAGTATCCCCCAATTTGGACCAGACTTTTATAATAGCCAAGGCCTATTTTACCAAAAAGCGATTTAAAGCGGAAGAACGAAGGTTTCAATATGAACTTATTAAGCTTGATTCAAATGGATATAATACGAAAGTTTTTGATGTAGAAGATAAATATTCTGAAGCCCTCAAACCTGTCCTGAATAAGAACGATTTGTATTGTGTAGGTTTTTATGCGAACAGAAAAGACAATCGTTACAATGGAGTTTCGTTTTTTAAAATGAATCCTCTAACATTAGAAATATCAATAACGAAATACAATCCCTTTTCGGACCAGTTTATGAATGACAAGTTTGGAAAAGAAAATGCTGAACAAGTTAAAAACCTAATCTTTAAGAACGTAAGTTTCACAAAAGACAATACTATTTTATTTAATGCTGAGGAATATTTTGTAACCACTAGTGTACAAGCTAATTCAAGTGGGGGCCGACTTAGAGTGGAGCGTTTTCATCATAATGATATTGTTAGTGTGAAGTTAAATAGTTCAGGCGAGATGATCTGGGCAAGGAATATCAATAAGTCTGAGGTTACACAAGGCGATGGAGCCTATGCTTCCTATAGTTCTATTTGCAAGAATAATGACACTTATTTCTTTATAAGCACTGCTGCCGAGAACCCTCAATTATTAAATAATGAGAGACTGATTTTTAAACAAGGTTTAAGTAGAAATAGAAATGTTTTTGTCATTTTATTAAACGATGAAGGAAAGATCAGTTACGAAAAGATAATAGATGATAAAGAAGCCCGTCTACCTTTGATGGTATCTAAACCACTTCTTAATTCTGAGGACAATAATTTACTTTTTTACGCGAAAAGAGGCACTAAAAAACAGCTGGTAAATATTAGTTTAAATTAACACTCTTTTATTTAGGATAAAATCCATAAATTTGGAATATATCCTAAATATGTGAAAAAGATAATTTCTGTAAAAGGGCGTGGCGCCCAAACCAATACCCTAAATCAATTTGATAAAGAAATTCATTCCTTGGAAGAATCCTTTGAGGAGTATTGTCACTTGGAGGGTGAAAACTTATCCAAAAAGACCGAATATATCCGCGTTTTTCCTAAAAGCATAGTGAATAAGGTTAGTAGTCCGGATGTCCTATGGAATATTCTATGAATCCCTATCAGGGCTGTGAGCATGGATGTATCTATTGTTATGCGAGAAATACTCAAGAATATTGGGGATATAGCGCAGGATTGGATTTTGAACAAAAAATTTTAGTTAAGGAAAATGCATCTCAACTTTTAGAAAATAAACTTAGAACTAAAAATTGGAGGGCTGCCACTATTGTACTTTCCGGAAATACAGATTGTTATCAGCCTGCAGAAAGAATTTATAAGATTACAAGAGCCTGTTTAGAAGTATTTTTAAAATACAGACATCCTGTCGGGATTATTACTAAAAATAGTCTAGTTCTGAGAGATCTTGATCTTTTAGAAGAACTGGCTCGTTATGGTTTGGTTTCTGTCAACATATCCCTAACATCATTATCTGAAGGAACTAGAAGAATTCTTGAACCAAGAACATCTAGTATTTCAAAAAGACTGAAAACAATTAAAGTTTTATCAGATGCAAATATTCCTGTGAATTGTTTGTTTGCCCCTATAATACCAGGGATTAACAGTCATGAAATAATCAATTTGGCCAAAATTGCCTCTGAGTATGGAGCTCATACATTTGGTTATACAATCGTTAGATTAAATGGAAGGGTAGCTGATCTATTTAAAGATTGGCTGTCCAAGACAATGCCGGATAAAGCAGAAAAAGTTCTTTCATTAATTTCTTCATGCCATGGAGGATCTATCAATGACAGTAGGTTTGGGATTAGGCAAAAAGGGGAAGGGCCTATAGCTTCGCAGATTCATTCCATGGCCAAAACGGCTAAGGGTAAATATTTCTCTAAAGAGAGATTAGCAAATCTAAATACCGAACACTATAAAAATTTAAAAAATCCTCAACAAACCTTATTCTAGTGTTTATTGAGCAGTACTTAGGTAATTTCCCAACCTTTTCGATAAGTACCTTTCACCCATTTATTTGCCTTATCGTAATTCGTTACTTCCATTTTTTGACCATCCCATAAAATTTTTCTTCTCCCGGGATAGGTGAAACCACCACCTGCTTTAGGTTCTTTATATTGAAAGGATTTAATGGCCAAATTTCCCATAAGAACTGCCTCAGTAAGTGGTCCGGACCTTTTAAAATCTGATGATGTCGCAGAGTTATTTAAGCAAGCTTCCACCCAATTCCTTTGGTGCCCGCTAGTATCTCCCTGGATTCTTGGATAAGTTTGAGCAGGAGGCTCAAAATCTTTCATTCGCTCTGATGGTAACAGTCGTGCATTTCTTGAGTAGGTATCACAAATAAGTATGCCATCAGTGCCATAAAATATGCTCCCACCCCCTCCGTCTCCTATGGTTTCATTGTCTTTTAATGAGTCGGGGAGGTCAGGCATAAGTCCACCATCATACCAATTTAAGGCAATATCACCATGTTCAGAAGTGTTAAATTTGAGTCGAACTAAAGAAGATGAAGGGCAGGATGCGCTATAATCTGCTTCCACAAAATCTCCTACCCAATTTGTAGTGCAACTAGCTTCCGCTTCCGTAGGATATCCAAGATTTAAAACTCCGAAGGGAGTTTCCATTATATGACATCCCATATCACCCAGAGCACCTGTCCCGAAATCCCACCAGCCTCTCCATTTAAAAGGCAAATAGGAGTTATTATAATCGCGCATGGCTGCAGGACCTAACCAAAGATCCCAATCTAATTCTTTTGGAATTGGATCAACCTGTGTGGGGATGGGAATTCCCTGCGGCCAAACCGGTCTATTTGTCCAGCAATCAACTCTTTTAACTTTACCAATTACTCCAGATTCTATCCATTCTTTGGCTTGTCTGCTTCCATCGCTAGAAGCACCCTGATTTCCCATCTGTGTAACGATGCCATTGTTCTTAGCAACTTCTGTCATTAATCGGGCTTCTGAAATATTATGGGTTAAAGGCTTTTCCACATAAGCATGTTTCTTTTCCCGCATAAAGGGCAGCGCAATGGTGGCATGCGTATGATCTGGAGTAGCCACCATAATGGCATCTATTTCCTTGAGGTGTAAATCATATACCTTTCTATAATCTTTATAATGTTTCGCTTTAGAGTATTTCTTAAAGGTCTTAGCAGCTCGCCGTTCATCTACATCGCATAGGGCAACAAACTTAACTTTTTTGGTCTGATCTAAACCTTCAATTACACCAGAACCTCTTCCTCCAACACCAAAGGCTCCAAGATAAAGAGTGTCACTTGGAGGAATATGATTTTTGCCTAAAACATAACTGGGGACAATGGAAAAGACCGTTGAAGCGGTGGCCATATTCCGAATAAATTTTCTTCTTTTCATTCAGTGTTTTTTTAACAAGATCTGAAGATACAAAAATTAGTATTTATCGATACCCTATAATACTAAGGCTATGTTCCATAATAAAAATTGAATTTGTTATTTTAAACCTTGCCATTCATCGTAGAACTGCTCAAGGTATTCTTCCATGAAATTATGTCTTTGTTGTGCCATTTTTTTTCCAAAGGAAGTATGCATGGAATCTTTTAACAGTAATAGTTTTTCATAAAAATGATTAATTGTAGGGGCCGAAGAGTTTTTATACTCTTCCTTATCCATTTTTAAATTGGGACTAATTTCCGGGTCGTATATCTCACGATTTTTAAATCCGCCGTAATTAAAAGCTCTCGCAATTCCTATTGCTCCAATGGCGTCAAGTCTGTCTGCATCTTGTACAATCTTCATTTCCAAGGAGTCAAAACTGTCCGACTTGGCTTCGAAACTATTCTTAAAGGACATATATCTTATAATCTTGACAATATGTTCAACAGTTTCTTTTTTGACCTTCAAACTTTCAAGAAAATCTTGCGCCATTTTAGGCCCTACGGATTCATCTCCTTTATGAAATTTTGAATCGCCTATATCATGCAGAAGAGCAGCTAGTTCTACTATAAATACGTCAGCGTTTTCTTTTTTAGCAATGAAGAGGGCGTTTTTCCTTACCCTGGTGATATGGAACCAATTATGTCCACTTTCTAAATCTTTCAAGGATTCTTGAACAAACTTTTCTGTTCGTCGGATAATATTATTGTGATTCATTAAAAGAAGTTACTCCATTTACTATCTGCTCTTCTACTTTAGAAATTATCACCTCTGGGTTTTCATTATTTTCAATAGGTTGGTGAACATCAAATGTCAAATGAGAACCTATACCATAAGGAAATTTACCATAGCGTAGCATTTTCCATGAATTATTAATGCTTATTGGGACAACTAAGGCTGAGGGCGCTTGTTTTAAAAGTATTTTTAAGCCTGTTGTTTGAAACTTTTTGGGGTGACCATTTCTACTTCTCGTTCCTTCCGGAAAAATCACAGCACTTCTGGAAGTTTTTTCAATATACTTGCCAAGCTTTGATATCTGTGTGAGCGCTTGTTTTCCATCTTTTCTATTAATTAAAACAGAACCTCCATGTCTTAAGTTATAGGACACACTGGGAATTCCTTTTCCAAGCTCAATTTTACTTACAAATTTTGGATGATAATCCCTCATATACCAAATAAGAGGCGGAATATCATTCATACTTTGATGATTAGCTACAATTATTAAAGGGCGGCCCTTAGGAATTTTATAGGGATTATTAAAACTATATCTAGTACCGAGAATATGCGTACATCTAATCAGGGTAAGATTCAGAATACTTACACTTTTTTTATGAGCGTTGTACCCAAACCAATTAAAACAGATCCATTGGATGGGATGAAAAATGATTAAGGCCAAACCGAAGATTAGAAAGTAACATATGGTTAAAGGATAGGCGATTATTTTTTGCATAGTACAAAAATATAAAACCGCTCGAAAAGGAGCGGTTTATATTAATTAGGATAGTTCATTTCTTTTTACAATTGAAATGATAATATCAACTTTTAGTCTAAGAACAAAACTCTTCGTAGGCTTCTTTCAAATTATCAGCGATCATTTCTGCCGGCCTGCCTTCAATGTGATGTCTTTCAATCATATGAACCAATTCTCCATTTTTAAATAATGCCATACTTGGAGAAGATGGAGGGAAGGGCACCATTAAATTTCTGGCTGCATTTACAGCATCAGTGTCCACTCCGGCGAAAACGGTAACAAGATGATCTGGTTTTTTTGCATTGTTAAGACTTATTTTGGCAGCTGGTCTTGCGTTAGCGGCTGCACAGCCACAAACAGAATTGACTACCACCAAAGTGGTTCCGTCTTTTTTTATAGCGTTTTCTACTGCTTCGGCTGTATATAATTCTTCAAATCCGGCTACAGAAAGGTCGGCTCTCATCGGTTTTACTAATTCTTCAGGATACATATGCTATTTTTTTTAATATTGAATGATACAAAGATAAGTAATTTGTAGTATTCCATTGAAAAACATCGTCTTTCCTCAAACACCAATTCTTCTTATTATTCTATATTTGCCGATATATTTTTTTGATATGGTTAAGTGGTTTATAGCAATTTTGGGATACTTTGTCTTTCGTCTTCCCGGGGCTATCATTGGCTTTTTAATAGGAAGCTTTATTGATAATTCTTATGGACGCACAGGAGGAAGAAATGTATTTCAGGAATTTACTAGACAAGAAGTATCTCCGGCAGATTTTGAACTTAATTTACTCTCACTTTGTTCTATTGTTATAAAAGCAGATGGTCAGGTTAGTCAAAGGGAACTGGATTACGTTAGACAATATTTTTTGAGCACCTATGGTAAAGAGAAGTCTAACGCCATTTTTAGGACCTTCAATGAGGTCGTAAAAAATAGAGAAGTTTCCGCACAAAGGATTTGCACATACTTAAATCAAAGGACTAGATACGAAGTGCGATTGCAGTTGCTTCATTTTCTTTTTGGAATTGCACAGGCAGATGGGGCAATAAGACCGAAAGAAATAGAAAAAATAAAGGAAATAGCCGGATACTTAAGGGTGAATTCATATGATTTTGAAAGTATTAAGGCCATGTTTGTAAAAGCTGCAGATAATGCTTACAAGATCCTGGAAATATCCAAAAGTGCTTCAGATGCTGAAGTTAAATCAGCTTATAGAAAAATGGCAAAGAAATACCATCCGGATAAAGTGGTTACTGCAAATGAAGCTATCAAAAGAGGGGCTGAAGAGAAATTCAAAGAAGTTCAAAAGGCTTATGAACATATTCAAACAGAACGAGGTATTTAGTAGATTATTTAGATAAATAAGTATTATTAGTTAGATTTTCTATAGAATCCTCAAAAGAAAATACAAATGTCAGATTTTGTTTTTTACTTTAAATTAGGGCTTTACCATGTTCTGGATCTTAATGCCTATGATCATATGCTCTTTCTAACCGCACAGTAGCTATCCCTCTTTCTCCTTTGAATACTGGAAAAGAAGTATTTATACTGGTAAGTATATTTACAATTGCCATTGTGTTTCATTGGCTTTGTCCGCCAGTAACATTATAAGGGTAAATACCGACTTAATCGAATTCATTATACCCTTGACCATATTGGCTACAGCCATATCAAATATTTATTTCGAATATAGGCCCGGGCTGGACAGTAAGAAGTATCTCTTGGGAGTCAGCACTATGATATTTGGTTTTGTACATGGTTTTGGATTTTCGAATTATTTTAATATGATTATCGCCGGAGAAGTACAATTTACAAAGGCTTTACTTTCTTTTGCTACAGGGATTGAGTTGGCCCAGCTCCTAATTATATTATTTGTTTTAAGTCTTTCCTTTCTCTCAGTTTCAGGATTGAACATTAAACAAAGCACCAAGACTATCTTCATTTCTACAGCAATTGGCTTAATGACGCTTCCTATGTTATTAAATAGTTGGCCATTTTAGGCATTAAAGTAAATAATAGGCCAGAGACCTAGGCAAAGAACTTCGTGTAGCTTAACGGATTTAATTAAAAATTAACCGTTAAGGGTTGTTATGAAATAATAAAGCAAGTATCTTAGTCTTTCGTCTGGTATTCAGAGCTATTGACATTTAGGTGAAAAAACGCAAACAGGAAAAATACGATAAAGCCTATTTAAGAATGGCCCATGAGTGGGGTAAGCTGTCTTATTGTAAAAGAAAACAAGTTGGGGCCATTGTGGTAAAGGATAGAATGATTATTTCGGATGGATATAATGGCACTCCAACCGGATTTGAAAACTATTGTGAAGATGAAGAAGGATATACCAAATGGTATGTTTTGCATGCTGAGGCAAACGCTTTGTCGAAAGTAGCTTCGTCAACACAGTCTTCTAAAGGGGCGACTTTATATATCACTTTGTCGCCTTGCAGAGAGTGTAGCAAGTTGATACATCAATCAGGAATAGAACGAGTGGTATATCAAAAAGCATATAAGGACAATTCAGGTTTGCAGTTTTTAGAAAAGGCAGGAGTCAGCCTAAGTCATATTCCTCAAATTGAAGAAAGTGAATAGAACATAAAGATATCATGAAAAAGCAATATTACATTTGGCCTACTATAATTGCACTAACCCTGTCTTTGGGGATTTTAGTAGGAGGGAAATTGCACTTTAATGATACTCCTGAAAAACTATTTACGACAAACTCGAAGAAAGATAAACTTAACAGATTAATAGATTATATAGACTATGAGTATGTAGATGACATTAATACGGATAGCATAGTTGATGTTACCGTCAACAATATTTTAGATAAACTAGACCCTCATTCTGTTTATATTCCCAAAGAAGAAATGACAAGAGTGGCTGAGAATATGAAGGGCGATTTTGTAGGTATTGGGGTAAATTTTTATATGTACAGAGATACCATCACCATTATACGAACTGTGGAAAATGGTCCAAGCTATCAAAAAGGTTTAAAGGCAGGGGATAGAATCTTAATGGCCGATAACGATACCTTATATGGTAAAAGACTGTCTAGTAGCCTTATTATAGAAAGGCTAAAGGGGAAAAATGGGTCTTCTGTTTTATTAAAAGTTTTTAGAAAATCCGAAGAGAAGATTTTTGAAATAGAAATAGATCGGGACCGTATTCCTATTAAGAGTGTTCAATCCTTTTTTATGATGGCGCCAGATATGGGTTATATAGGTATTAATAGATTCGCGGAAACGACTTACAAAGAATTTAAGGAAGCTTTGCGAAGTCTGCAACAACAAGGCGCCACAAAATTAACGTTAGACTTAAGGGATAATCCAGGAGGGTATCTATGGATAGCAGAGCAGTTAGCGGATGAGTTTATCTCTGATGGAAAACTTATTTTATTTACTAAGAATAAGAAGGGCGAAACCGAAAAAACCTATGCTACCAAAAACGGAAACTTTGAAAACAAACCGGTATATGTCTTAATAAATGAAAGATCGGCCTCGGCAAGTGAGATTATAGCCGGCTCTCTTCAAGACAATGACATTGGCACCATTGTAGGAAGAAGATCCTTTGGGAAAGGCTTGGTGCAAAGAGAAATGGAGCTTGGGGATGGTTCGGCTGTTAGGTTAACCGTTTCTCGATATTATACTCCTACGGGAAGATCCATACAAAGAAATTATAAAAATGGGAATGAAGACTATTATCAAAGATTTACCGAGCGATATCGCAATGGCGAGTTACTTTCAGTAGATAGTATTAAAGTGGCAGACTCTCTAAAGTTCGTAACTCCAAAAGGAAAGGTTGTATACGGTGGGGGAGGTATAATTCCGGATGTCTTTGTACCTATAGGAACCAATGAAGAAGAGGCCGTTGAAAGTCTCGATAATTTAGGATTTATATCTCGATTTATCTTTGAACATCTGGAAGAAGATAGAACCAGGTACTCTGATTTGACTGAAAACCAGTTCTTAATGGAATTTAACGCAGATGACATTCTATTTGAAAAATTTATAGATTATTCAATAGACCGGGGAGTAAAATTAAACTACTACGATTTCGAATCTAAAATAAAGCTTTACTTAAAAGCGGCAATGGGAGAGCAGTTATTTACCTCTAATCTGGGAGCGCAGATTAAGGCAACTTCTGACAGTATGCTTATTAAAGTCCAGGAATTGGATCAACCTACAATTCAGCAGACTGAAGAAAGATCGCTACAAAGCGTGAATTAATTGTCTTTTATTTTTTTCTGTATTTTTTTTGAAGTCCAATAGATTAACAATAAGACAATGGCACAAAGCGATGTTAAAATACATATAACAGCTACTGTACTATCTCCTTCCAAAGGCGATTCATAATTTACTATAGTAGCATTATAAACGATTAATGCGCTCGCTATAACAATCAGAACTATCATTAAAACTTTATTCATCGTATTGTAATTTTAAAGTCCACATGAACTTATTTACACTAAGACTTTTCTTTATTAGAAAAGTTCATTGATATTCGAGGTAAATAGTTTAACCGCTATGGCTAACAAAATAACTCCAAATACTTTTCGGATAATACTTATGCCATTCTTCCCAAGGAAACGTTCAATTATTTTGGAAGATTTAAGAACAATATATACAAAAATAGTATTTATGACTATGGCAACAATAATATTTTCTACATGAAATTCTGCTCTAAGTGAAAGCAGCGCTGTCATGGTTCCGGCGCCGGCAATTAATGGAAAGGCTATGGGCACAATAGAAGCACTTTCTGGAACATCGTCACGATAAAGGGCAATGCCTAAAATCATTTCGATAGCAAGAAAAAACAACACGAATGCCCCTGCTACCGCAAAAGAATTCACATCAATTCCAATTAGCTTTAATATTTCTTCTCCAATAAAAAGAAAGGCAATCATTATACAGGTTGCCACAATAGTAGCTTTCTCAGATTGTATATGTCCAACTTTGTTTCTAAGACTTATGATAATTGGAATACTTCCAATGATATCAATTACAGCAAAAAGAATCATAGTTGCTGAGGCAATTTCACGTAAGTTAAAATTCATCACTTTTGTTATTATTTAAGCAAGATGGCTAATGTACGTTTTACATATAGCTTTGGACGTCATAAAGCTAAAATTGTGGAGGATTAAACGTCAAAGAATTATCTTTGCTGAAACACCGAAATACTATGTTTAATTTAGATAATACGATAGTTTCCGATGAGATACTTGAAAATGAGTTTGTATGCAATTTGGATGCATGCAAAGGAGCCTGTTGTATCGATGGAGATGCGGGAGCTCCTTTGGAAGATTCTGAAACTGAAATCTTAGTAGATATATATGCAGACGTAAGGCCCTTTTTAAGAGAAGAGGGAATAAAAGCAATTGAAGAGCAGGGAGCATTTGTAAAGGGAGAGGATGGTGAATGGGAAACACCGCTAATTAATAAAGAAGAATGTGCCTATGTTATTTATTCAGAGAAGGGAATAGCTAAATGTGGTATTGAAGAAGCATATAATAATGGAGCTACTAGTTGGAGGAAACCTATCTCATGTCATTTATATCCTGTTAGAACAAGGGATTATGAGTCTTTTACCGCAGTAAATTATCATAAATGGGAAATTTGTGATCCTGCCTGTACTTTAGGAATTGAGCTGAGTGTGCCGATTTATATCTTTGTAAAAGAAGCTCTAATCAGAAAATTTGGCGAAAGTTGGTATAAGGAATTGGAATTGATAGCCAAGGAAAAAAAGGCTACAGAGTAGGTATATGCAATACTACTTTAGTCCCGGACGCTTTTTCATTGTCGTTAAAAAGATCGATTATTTCAATATCAAAAGTGTTTTGATAGTCTTTTGAAAAATTAGACAATCGTTCTTTTGTTATTGCGATGCCAATAGATTTCCTTTTCAACACCTTATTTTCTTTTAATTTTTCGGCTACTGCTCGTCCCACTCCATTATCAATTATAGATATTGAGATATATTCCTTTTTTTCTTTAGTGATATGGACTAAAATGCTCTTATCTCCTTCTTTAGAAGAAAGACCGTGCCACAAGGCATTTTCCAGGAAAGGTTGCAGTATAAGCGAAGGAATTTTAATTAAATGCGGATCTATTTCTTTTTCTATAACGACATTAAATTCTATCTCGTTAGAGAATCTAATATTTTCTATATTCATATATAGTTCCGCCGTTTCCAACTCTTCTGCCAATTTAATTTCTTTTAGAGAAGAAGCCTCTAAAATTTTCCTTACCAGTTTAGAAAATTTATTGAGATAGTGAACCGCGTTCTTTTTTTCGTTATTTATAATATATAGTTTAATAGAATTCAAAGAGTTAAACAGAAAATGAGGATTCATTTGACTTCTAAGCATACTTTGCTCTAATGTCAACATTTTCTTATCACTTTTTAGCTGATATTGTCTATAAAGGATAAAGAGAATTAAGGTGAACAAGGCAAGTAACAGACCTCCAACCAATAAATAATTTTTATTTCTTCTGAGTTTTAAGTTTATGATTTCATTTTCTTTTGCTAATACTTCAATTTGACTATTTTTCTTTTCGGTGGCGTATTTTACAATAACATCGCTAACATAATTGAGATTTAAATCATTGGTAACTTTTTTGGCGTAAGTTTCGGCCTCTTTATAGTGTATTAGGGAGCTTTTATAATCTCCCATTTCATTATATAATTCCGACAATAGACGATTGCTGGTAGCTATATATCTTAGAAGATCATATGCTTCGGCTACCTTAAGTCCTTTTTTTAAATGGATTTCAGAACTGGCATACTCTTTCTTCATCATTAAAGCCCAACCTTTTGATATAAAAACAGCTGCAATGAGTTGTTTGTCACCAATCTTTTCAACAGTTTCTTCCAAGGGAGAAAGAATTGACAACGCTTTATCAAGCTCACCTTGCTTAATGTAAATCTGTGCTATACTATTTTGACAAATGGCTTTTCCATTTATTGAGTTGATTTCTTCATCCAAGGCAAGAGCAGTTCGATAACTCTCAAGGGCTTCTTCTAATTTGTTTTGAGCTTCCAAACATTCTCCAATATTTTGGTAGTTAACGGCCATGCCCCGCTTATTGTTTAGTTCAGATTCCAGAAATAGTGATTTCCTAAATTGTTCAATAGCTAAGTCGAACTGTTCTAGATTTTGATAAATATTCCCGATACTATTTAAAGAAACATTGATACTTCGCTTTATGCCCATAGAAGGGTTTTGTATACTTTCGGCCAATTGTAATGCTTCTTGATTATAATCTAAAGCTGTTTTAATAGCATCCCATCTTCTATAGGCAACACCCAACATATTTAGGCTAAAAATTCTAAATTCTAAATTATTTGCGCTGATAGAATAGTCCAGTGCTTTTTGATGGTTGCCGATAGCCTGGGCATACATTGAAATGTTTCGATATTTTGTGCCTTTCTGATTGTAGGCGTAACAAAGGCCATCGATATAATTTGCCTCCGAAGCTTTTTCAATAAAGAAATTCATATATAGAGTATCGCGTCTTTTTGGCCTTAAGACTTTATCTATTTCTGCATAAGTACTCGGAGCTTTTCTAATAAGGCTGTCAACAAGATCACTAAAAGTTGAAGGAATGTTTTGAGCGCTAACTGAAATGAAGCAAACAAAAAGAATTTTGCTGATAAATAATCTGAGTTTAATAGATCTCATAGAAAAAATTTATAGCATATCCAGGAAATCTGATTTTTTTTGGCGTGATACGGGAATTTTGTGATTCGAATGTAATACTACATAACCATCTGTTTTTAAGAACTCTTTTATTTTACTAAGATTAATAATATAAGAATTATGAATTCTATAAAAAGTCTCGGAAGGAAGAATTTCATTGACCTCTTTCAACTTCTTAGTTAGAACAATTTTTTGACCATCCTCCAAAAAAATAGTCGAGTAATTGCCGTCAGAAGCGGCATAAAGGATTTGGTCGCTGTTAAGGAAAATTAACTTTCCGTCTGTGTTTAGAGTGATTTTTTTATCCTTATCGTTAGAATTAAATTCTTTGATGATTCTTTCAAAACGTTCGGCAGTAAAACTTTTACTATTAAACTTTTTAATTTTCACGATAGTATCTTTTAAATCATCTGAATCTATAGGTTTTAGCAGGTAATCTATCGCTTCATTTTTTAGAGCCTTTATGGCATATTGGTTATAAGCCGTGGTTATAACCACTGGAAAGTTTTTGTTTTGTAATTTTTTAATAAACTGAAAGCCATCCATCGTGGGCATTTCAATATCAAGAAATAAGCAATCCGGTGTGTTCTTATGCAAGAAATCTAAGGCTTCAAAGGGGTCCGTAAACGATGCTATAACACTTATCTCATTACTAAAATTGGTCAATTCCCAGCTAAGGCTTTGTAGTGCATTTTTTTCATCATCAACTAGTACTGCCTCTATCATTGCTCTTTTTAAATATGGATATAAGTTACAAAATTAGGTTTAATGGAAGAGTCTAGAATATAAAGATGTATAAACAGATGTAAAGTGAGTATAGTTGGGTTAGAATTCTATAGAATTGACATTTCATAGAGGTTTTTGACTGATGGTAGTCTTTATAGTGAATGTCCAAATAGAGTTGGATATATTTATTGTTCAAGTAGCGTGGGTATCATCAACTTTTACCTGGAAGCTAAGGATATTTTGAAACTGCCGATTATACAATTTTTGATACCATTTGTACATCTAGATAAATGTACTTGCTATAAAGCCCATAACTTGGTCTTCGAAAATGCTGATATTACGGCCTTACACTAAAAGATTAAATCATGAAAAAGTGCATTCTTTTTTTTATAGTATTTATAGTCGTGTTGGTGCTTGCAGTTTTCACCGAAAGGTCTAAAGACACTCTAGAAGTGAATGATGTAGTTTTAAAAGAAAACAATATCAATCATATGATGGCTGAAGAAAAAAGTCCGTAGAATTCTATTTTGATTAGTTGTAACTTAAAAATCCCTCCATGCCTCATTTCTTTATAAAATCTTTTAAGGTAGGCTTACTGCTCTTATTACCCCTCTTTTATTCATCCTCTTTTATCAATAAATCTTTTGAGGAATCACGGACAAAAAATGGGCAGTATTTACTTAAAACTAAAGGCGATAAAGAAATTAATCTTCAAGGAACCATCAGTTTTCTTACTTCCATAGAGGTATCTGCCAATGGAGAAAAATATGCTGTTTTAAAACTAGACTTGAGCGATACAAAATCCATAAACGGGCATTCGTTTGGTTTCATTGTTTCCGAACCATATGGTAAATCCAAAGAAATTGGAGCAGGGACTTATCCGATTACCAGTCAAATTAATGGTTTTCTCAATTATTTTGAAGGAGTGTTTGGTTTTGCAAATATTAGTGCTTTTGGAGAATTACCTTATTTTGCTAAAGAAGGATCTATTACAATTGAAAGTATGGATCAAACAAAATTAGAAGGATTTTTAGATATTATCTTCATAAATCCGGATGGGGAGAATATTTCAGTAATTGGAAATTTTGACGCTGATAGAGAGTGATTTAGTTGTTTTCTATTACTTTTGTAAATTGAATTTCGAAAACGCTCATTTTTAGATTGTATATTAATAATTCACAATAAACTGTCAAACATTGTGTACGACTCAGACTTATGTATTTATATTTTAAATACTGAATGTCTATAGATGGAATTATTTATTTGGTAACCATACCAAATGTATTGGTGAAATATGTATGAAATTAGGTTTCGGGGGAACTACCTAAGTCAACATTTCCAATAAGTAGTTCATTTAACATCTAATGAGTCGTACCGTTTGATAGATTTCTTCAACAAAGCCATTTTTCTTAAAAATCTTGTTTAATAACAATCTGGTTATTTTATCGAGTTAAATCCATCTTATAAAAAGATCTAAATATTACCTGTCAAGAGCCCGTAAGCTACTCTAGGCAGCATTTTTAATATATCTGGAACTACCACTTAATTGATATTTAGTGAATTGAAGATTCTTAAAACCAAGAAGTATAATAAAACATACTTTTTGGTTTTATTTTTCATGTTTAATCAACTTGATTTTTTTATCAAATAAATTGAATTCTTTGAGGTCAACAAATACCTACGACCAAGTTAGATTTCAACATTGTATGTTAAAAACTTTGAGGTCATATTGATAAAACAACCTTTAGATATTGACAACATTTTTCAATCTTTGTTACCCCAACTCTTAGGAAATTTTTCCCTTCACTAATTATTAAAAATAATAAACTATGTCTGTAGCTTTAGAGCCAATTTTAGAACCAAATGACGACCGATTTGTCATATTTCCAATACAACATCATGACTTATGGGAATGGTATAAAAAATGTGAAGCTTGTTTTTGGACTGCCGAGGAGATTGATTTACACCAGGATTTAACAGACTGGAGTAATAAATTAAGCCAAGATGAACAGTATTTCATAAAGCATATACTTGCTTTTTTTGCAGCCTCTGATGGAATAGTTAATGAAAATCTAGCCGAAAATTTTGTAAGTGAAGTACAATACTCTGAGGCCAAGTTTTTCTATGGTTTTCAAATAATGATGGAGAATATCCATTCTGAAACCTATTCCTTGCTAATTGATACCTATGTAAAAGATGAAAAGGAAAAGGCTATTTTATTTAGAGCGATAGAAAATTTTCCGGCCATAAAGAAAAAGGCAGATTGGGCACTTAAATGGATAGATTCTCCAAGTTTTGCAGAACGCTTAATTGCCTTTGCCGCTGTAGAAGGAATATTTTTCTCAGGTGCATTTTGTTCCATTTTTTGGTTAAAGAAAAGAGGTTTAATGCCTGGCCTTACTTTTTCTAATGAATTAATTTCCAGAGATGAAGGAATGCATTGCGATTATGCCGTTCACCTTCATAACAAACATTTGGTAAATAAGGTCCCTAAAGAACGTATTACTTCTATATTGGTTGATGCGTTAAATATTGAAAGGGAGTTTATCACTGAATCACTTCCTGTTAGTTTAATTGGGATGAATGCCAAGTTAATGACTCAATATTTAGAGTTTGTAACAGATAGATTATTGGTAGAATTAGAATGTGAAAAAGTCTATAATTCTACAAACCCATTTGATTTTATGGACATGATATCCCTTCAAGGAAAAACCAATTTTTTTGAAAAAAGAGTTTCTGAATACCAAAAGGCAGGTGTTCTAAATAAGGATAAGGATGTAGATGCTCAGAAAATAAGTTTTGACTCAGATTTCTAGAAATTTGGATAGTTTCTAACTGAAAAAAAGAGTTTCACACTAAAAAAATAATATAATTCTAAATAACCAACAGAAGATAAAACAATAGAAAACTTATGTATGTAGTTAAAAGAGACGGAAGAAAAGAGCCAATGATGTTTGACAAAATCACGGCGAGGGTACGAAAATTGTGTTATGGCCTAAATGATCTTGTAGATCCTGTAAAAGTGGCTATGAGAGTAATTGAAGGCCTGTATGATGGGGTAACTACTTCTGAATTGGATAACCTTGCTGCAGAGATTGCAGCTACCTTAACCACGGCCCACCCTGATTATGCAAAATTGGCAGCCCGAATTTCGGTTTCTAACCTACATAAGAATACAAAAAAATCTTTTTCCGAAACAATGAAAGATTTACACGAATATGTAAATCCCAGAACAGGAAAAAAGGCACCTTTATTATCAGATGAGGTATTCAAAGTCATTAATGAAAATGCAGACGTATTAGATTCAACTATAATTTATAACCGAGATTTTGGATATGATTACTTTGGATTTAAGACATTGGAGAGATCTTATCTGCTAAAATTAAATGGTAAAATTGCGGAAAGACCACAACATATGCTGATGAGGGTGGCTGTAGGGATTCATCTAAATGATCTGGAGGCAGCAATTGAGACATACGAATTAATGTCTAAAAAGTTCTTTACTCACGCTACTCCTACATTATTTAATTCTGGTACACCTAAACCGCAAATGTCTTCTTGTTTTCTTATAGCGACCAAAGATGATAGTATTGATGGAATATATGACACCTTAAAGCAAACTGCTAAAATATCCCAGTCTGCCGGAGGAATTGGCTTGTCTATTCACAACGTACGGGCAACAGGGTCTTACATAGCCGGCACAAATGGAACTTCTAATGGCATTGTTCCAATGTTAAAAGTATTTAATGACACAGCGCGTTATGTTGATCAAGGCGGGGGAAAAAGAAAAGGTAGTTTTGCCGTTTACATAGAGCCATGGCATGCTGATATATTTGATTTTCTTGATTTAAAAAAGAATCATGGTAAGGAAGAAATGAGGGCTAGAGATTTATTTTATGCTATGTGGATTCCTGATTTATTTATGAAAAGAGTTGAAGCTGATGCAGATTGGACGCTGATGTGTCCTAATGAGTGTACAGGTCTTTTTACTACCCATAGTGAAGAATTTGAAGAGAAATACTTGGCTTATGAAGCAGCGGGAAAGGGAAGAAAAACGATAAGAGCAAGAGAATTGTGGGAAAAAATACTCGAATCACAAATTGAGACGGGCACCCCTTATATGCTTTACAAAGACGCTGCTAATCGTAAGAGTAATCAAAAGAATTTGGGAACTATTCGCTCTTCTAATCTTTGTACGGAAATTTTAGAATATACCTCACCTGATGAAATTGCAGTTTGCAATTTGGCCTCGATAGCCTTACCCATGTTTATTAAAAACGGGGAATTTGATCATAAAGAACTTTTCAGAGTTACCAAACGAGTCACTAAGAACTTAAATAAGGTTATAGACAGAAACTATTATCCTGTTAAGGAAGCAGAAAATTCTAATATGCGCCACAGGCCAATTGGATTAGGAGTCCAGGGATTGGCAGATGCTTTTATTTTAATGCGTCTTCCTTTTACAAGCGATGAGGCCAAGAAACTAAATCAAGAAATTTTTGAGACTCTTTATTATGCAGCCTTAACAGCTTCTATGGAACTTGCAAAGGAAGAAGGTACTTATTCATCCTATAAAGGATCACCAATATCAAAAGGTGAGTTTCAGCATAATTTATGGGGAATTAAGGACGAGGAATTATCAGGAAGATGGGATTGGGATAAACTAAGAAAAAAAATTCAGGAATTTGGAGTTCGTAATTCACTGCTAGTGGCCCCTATGCCTACAGCATCTACTTCACAGATATTGGGAAATAATGAATGTTTTGAGCCATATACTTCTAACATTTATACTCGTCGGGTTCTTTCCGGCGAATTTATTGTGGTTAATAAACATCTATTAGAAGATTTGGTGAAGCTGGACTTATGGAATGAAAATCTGAAACAGGAGTTAATGCGTGCAAATGGCTCCATACAACATATTGATAATATTCCGGATGAAATCAAGGAATTGTATAAAACGGTTTGGGAATTGAGTATGAAAGATATAATAGACATGTCAAGACAACGTGGTTATTTTATTGATCAAAGTCAGTCATTAAACCTTTTCATGGAGAATGCTAATTATGGCAAGCTCACATCAATGCATTTTTATGCATGGAAGAGTGGGTTAAAAACCGGAATGTATTATTTGCGTACAAAAGCTGCTGTAGATGCAATTAAGTTTACGCTTGATAATACAAAGAAAAAGGAAGTACCTGTAAGTGTAGCAGCAGAAGCAGAAGTAGCCGCGGCAAGTCCTGAAGCAGCTGTAGCCATCCCTGTAGAAACAACGCCACTTAAGCAGGAGGAATCAAATATTGAACCGATGTCTGCTGCAGAGATGAAAGAATTAATAGAAAGGGCCAAAGAAGGGCAGGCAGACGATGACTGCCTCATGTGCGGCTCTTAAACTGAAACTATACCTACATGCTATGGCTTTATTATGAAGTTTTAGGTATAGAATAAATAGTGTTTATTGATTAAAAAACACCTAGAGTAGATCAACCCCAATTTAGTATCTATTCAAAGGTGTTTTTTTAATTAAATATACTCTCCTAGCTATATAATAGAAGAAATTTATTAAACTGTGATGTACAATATGTTATGTACAATATTTGGTTATTCTAAATAGTGAGAAGTCCTATAAAAGGGGAAATGATTGAGTAGGGAAAGGATGGTAAATAGGGCTAAAATAACCCCATAAAACATCTTACTTATTTATGAACGTTCTAAATAAATTTCTAGAAGCAATAAATAAGGCTGTGTAAATCAATAGGATTATAACATAATTGTCCATGGAAGGCTCTGCTTTTAGTTATATACGCATATAATTAACTTTTAGATTATATAATATCTAAAAAAGACAAAGAAAATTTAGAATAGTGACAAAAACTAATGGCAAATAGTAGTAATTACATAAAGCTATCTACGCTTTTGTAAGCATCGATTACAGCAAGTTCACCTTCCTTATCTGGTCTTGAATTCCCATGTTCCATCCCTAAAATTCCTTTATATCCTTTTTGATAAATATATTTAAAGATGTTTTTGTAATTAATTTCTCCCGTAGTCGGTTCTTTTCTTCCCGGGTTATCCCCAATTTGGAAATAAGCAATTTCGTCCCAGCAAGATTCAATATTAGGAATTAGGTTACCTTCTTGAATTTGCTGATGGTACACATCAAATAGAATTTTACATGAGGGTGAATCAACAGCTTTACACAGTTCATATGCCTGAGGAGATTCTGTTAAAAAAAGGCCTGGATGGTTTCTAAAATTTAGGGGCTCTAGAACCATAGTTATACCATGAGGCTCCAAAAGTGCAGTTGCCTGTTTTAGGGTTTCTAGGACATTAGCTGTTTGATAACCCATGGGAAGTTTTAAATCAACATGTCCGGGTACAACTGTCATCCATTTTGCATTTACCCTTTTAGCTACTTCAATGGAGTTTTCTATGTCTTTTAAAAATTCCGAACGTTTAGACTCATCACCTGTGGTCAGTGTTGGTTCTGACCAATATATTTTATGTGCAACAAAGACACCCATCTCCATACCTCGGGCTTGCATAGTAGACGCCATTTTTTCTTGTAGACTTGTCTCCCTATTGGCCATGCCATTGTCTTCAAGTGACTTAAACCCTTGGTCAGCCATAAAATGAAGCTGTTTTATTGGATCCTCCCCGGCAAGGTTTTTAAACATTCCAAGATGCGGTGCGTAATTGAGATTAAAAGAATAAGGTTCAACACCATTTTCCTTACCATAAAGTTTTAGAGTGGTTCCCGACACCAAAGCGGTTCCACCTAAGGCAGTAGTACGGATAAAATTTCTTCTTTCCATCTATTTAAGTGAGTTTAAATGGACCAGGCTTTACCACCCGTAAGCTCTTCTAAGTCTCCACAAGGAATATATTCACCCGGAACCGGTAAATAGGCCAAGACCTCTTCTCCAATATACTCGGAAGTCTTATAAGCCCAAATTGTCATATTTCTTAGATTGGTCGCAAAGGCTGAAATGGCTACATTTTCATTTAAGTCAATATTTTCGCCTTGTATTTTGGCTTCCATATATTTCTCAATCGTTTCTTCGTTAGCTTCTGCCTCTTCTTTGCTTACTTGGAGACCTTTGGCTAAAACCATCTCTAGATCTTTAGTACTCAAGTCGGCCACTTGTTCTTTTCCCGAGGATTTTAGTGCATTATTGTTAAAAACATCAAAGACCATCAGAATAAATTCCTGTGTATTTTCATCCATGACTTCATTCGCATAACGATCTATAAAGACATCTACTTTTACTTCTGAGGCAGAAGGAGTATCTGTTTTTGGCAGGATAATATCTACCAATTGTGTTAAGGCAAGTGCTTGGTCTTTTGTAAAAAAAGAGGGCGTCCAATTGATTGATTTTTCATCTTGACAACTCTGCATGAGTCCTATCAAGGTTGGCGTAGCTACGGTATAACCGAATGCTAATCCCATATTTTTTAAGGCGATTCTTCTATCCATTATATATTTCCTTTTTTAAGTTGATCTACTGCATGACTTACAGCCCTTGCCGTAAATGCCATATAAGATAATGAAGGGTTAACGCAAGCTGCTGAGGTCATAAAAGCACCATCTGTTACGTAAACGTTTTTTACTTCATGAATCTGATTGTTACCATTTAAAACAGAAGTTTTTGGATCCCTGCCCATTCTCGCAGTTCCCATTTCGTGAATCCCGATTCCCATAGATTTTTCTTTATCATCATGAGGAGTAACGTCGCGTAAGCCCGATTTTTCGAGCATTTCTACGGCCTGTTGTTTCATGTCTTCACGCATTTTCCATTCGTTTTCTTTGTATTCTGCATCAAATGTAATGGTGGGTAAGCCCCAACCATCAAGCTTATCGTAATCTAGGGTCATTCTATTATCCTCATACGGAAGCACTTCACCAAAGCCACCCATCCCCATGGTCCAGCCCCCTGGTTTTAGAATGGCGTCTTTCAGGCTTTTACCATGAGATAATTCTGCAATGGTATCTTCCCAATTTCCTCTTGAGCTTCCTCCTTGATAACCATATCCTCTAACAAATTCCTTCATATTGGAATCACCTCCTAGATTTCTGAATCGAGGAATATATATTCCATTAGGCTTTCGCCCTTTGTAATATTTATCTTCAAACCCGTCAAATTTTCCGGAAGCCCCAACGCCCAAATGATGATCCATAATATTCCTTCCTAATTGATCGGAATCATTCCCCATACCATTTGGGAATCGGTCAGATTTAGATTGCATTAATATAGAAGTAGAAGCTAAAGCAGATGCACATAAGAATATCACTTTTGCTTTGAACTCAAATGTTTCTTTGGTTAAACGATCAATAATTTTTACACCCGTAGCCTTTTTAGTATTGGGATCATAAATCACCTCATGAACAATCGAATCTGGTCGGAGGGTCATATTTCCTGTTCTTTCTGCAGCTGGAAGTGTTGAAGAATTACTGCTAAAATAGGCTCCAAAAGGACATCCTCTAATACACCTGTTTCTAAATTGACAACGATTACGTCCTTCAAATTGTTTGTCGCTATTAATATGTGCTACTCGGCCGGCAGTAATCACTCTTCCATCAAAATTTTCCGCTACTTGTTCTCTTACATGTTGCTCTACACAATTTAGCTCCATCATTGGCTCAAATTGCCCGTCGGGTAATTGAGAAAGACCTAGATTTTCCCCTGTGACACCAATATAAGATTCAACTTTGTCATACCAGGGAGCTATGTCCTTATAACGCACGGGCCAGTCAACCCCGTGGCCATCTGTTTTGTTCGCATTAAAGTCAAGATCACTCCAACGATAACTATGTCGACCCCACATAATAGAACGCCCTCCAACATGATATCCTCTCATCCAATCAAATCTTTTAATCTCATTATATGGATGTTCTAAGTCATTTACAAACCAAAAATTATGTTGAGCTCTAGTTGTATAGCCGGTTCTGGCTTGCTTTAATTGCTTAGCCTCATCTTCTCTGGAGAGTCTTCCATTATTAGGAAAATCCCAATCGTCCATATTGGCAGTAGGATAGTCCTCAATATGTTTCACCATCTGCCCCCTTTCTAATACAAGCGTTTTTAGACCTTTCTCGCATAGTTCCTTTGCAGCCCAACCTCCGCTTATACCCGTACCTACAACAATTGCATCATACGATTCTTGTTCTTCATTATAAAAAAATTTACCCATGTAGTTTTATTGTTTATGTGCTAAAAGTATCAAATATAAAATTAATTTTCTACATTTAAAGCCATTATACCTTAAGGAGTCCATAGAAAAAGGCTTTGATTTTTGGGAATATGTAAAAAGCAAAAAAGTAAGATTTGTGAATCAATTATTAGCTGCTTCTTTGGTATTCTAAAAACGGATATCGAACCAGCGGTTGACATAGAAAGTTTTAATTTAATTAAAAGGAACATATGAAAAGACGAATGTTTATTGGCAATAGCGCAAAAGCAGGGATAGGCCTATCTATACTTGGAATGTATGCTTGTAAAGAGACAAAGAAATCGGATGAAAATGCTAATGTTGAGTCAGAAACCACGGAAAAAGACGTGGAACCATTTTTTAAACTCTCTTTGGCCCAATGGTCTATTCATAAAATGATTTTAGAGGAAGGAGTTGACCCATATACATTTGCAGAAAAGGCAAAGGAATGGGGTTTTGACGGGCTAGAATATGTTAGTCAATTATATAACAATACACTTGAGCCTTCAAATTATTCAGCAGAAGCCATGCAAGAGTTTGTTGACAAGTCAAATGCTGAGGCTAAAAAACATGGGTTACAAAATTTACTTATTATGATTGATGGCCAAGGGGACTTGGCAACTTCAGATCCGACGGTGCGCAAAAACGCAGTGGAGAATCACTATAAATGGGTAGACGCCGCAGCCGCTATGGGCTGTCACGCCATTAGAGTCAATTTGGCCGGGAGCACTGATCCTGTGGAATGGAAAGCCAATTCAGTGGATGGTTTAACCCAATTATCTACTTATGCACAAACCAAGAGTATTAATATTTTGGTTGAAAATCACGGAGGCTTATCATCTAATGCAGCAATGCTGGCTGATGTAATGAGCACTGTTAATATGGAAAATTGTGGTACACTCCCAGATTTTGGAAATTTTTGCATAAGACGAAAAGATCCAAAGGATTACAGTGCGGGATGTGCAGAATCATACGATATATATAAAGGAGTTGAAGAGTTAATGGTGCATGCTAAAGCAGTTAGCGCAAAATCTCATGACTTTAATTCTGATGGAGACGAGTTGGAAATTGATTATGTGAGGATGTTGCAAATTGTTAAGGATGCAGGCTATACTGGATTCATTGGCGTAGAGTATGAAGGGAGCACCTTATCAGAAACAGACGGAATAATTGCGACTAGAGATTTAATGCTAAAGTCGGCTCAGCAACTCACTTAAATTATTAAATAAATCTATGAAAGTTTTCTTTAATCAACTTTTTGATTACAACTTTTACTGTAACAAGGGGCTTATAAAGGAATGTTCTGAGCTTGACAAAGTCCCTGAAAGGAGTATTGAATTATTTAGCCATATATTAAATGCGCATGATATTTGGAATTCCAGAAGCCTCAACCGGAAGCCCAAGTTTGAAGTTTGGCAAGTTCACGATATTAAGCATTGGGAGGATATTCACTATGAGAATCAGCGCAGTTCCTTTGAAATCATCACCAACGCTTCTGATTTTGATAAAAGAATAGACTACGAAACCAATGAAGGAAGGTTGTTTACTAATACTTTAGGTGAAATTTTATTTCATATAATCAATCATTCAACGCATCACAGAGCTCAAATAGCGGTAGATTTTAGGTCAAATGATATAGATCCTAAATCTTTAGATTATATATTTTACAAAAGATAAGGGAATAACCATGAATAGAAAGGTGCAAATTCAACTTTCTCTAATGATGTTTTTAGAGTTTTTTGTTTGGGGTAGTTGGTTTGTTACTATGGGGATCTATTTACCTAATACTTTGGGGGCAAGCGATCCGGAAATAGCCATGGCCTATTCCACTCAATCCTGGGGGGCCATTTTGGCTCCATTTATTATAGGTTTAATTGCCGATCGGTATTTTAATGCAGAAAGAATCCTTGGCATATTACATTTGGTTGGGGCAGTTATAATGGTAAAACTGGCTTTTGCAGAAAGTTTTGCTAGTTTTTATCCATTTATTTTAGCCTATATGGTACTATACATGCCAACCTTAGCACTGGTAAACTCGGTTTCATTTAATCAAATGGATAATCCTGCCAAACAGTTTTCATTTGTACGCGTTTATGGAACCATAGGATGGATCATAGCCGGATTAGCAATCAGTTATATCTTTCATTGGGATTCTGTAACAGGAGTGGAAGAAGGTGCTTTAAAAAATACTTTTCTAATGTGTGCGGCAGCTTCAACCCTATTAGGGGTGTTTAGTTTTTCCTTACCTAAAACGCCGCCAACTGCTAGATCACAAAAAGGTATTAGCCTTAATGAGATTATTGGTTTGGATGCTTTAAAACTTTTGAAAGACAGAAATTTTGCCATCTTCTTCATTGCTTCCATACTTATCTGTATCCCTTTGGCTTTTTATTACCAGCATGCAGGTCAGTATTTAGGAGAAATTGGAATAGAAAACCCGGCAGGAAAAATGACAATAGGACAAATATCAGAAATTCTCTTTATGTTACTATTGCCTTATTTCTTTAGACAATATGGTTTTAAAAAGACAATAATAGTTGCCATGTTGGCATGGACCATTCGCTACTTGTGTTTTGCATACGGTAATGCCGGAGAGTTATCCTTTATTATACTTTTGGGAATAGCCTTACACGGGATTTGTTATGATTTCTTTTTTGTTTCCGGACAAATCTACACGGATAGTAAGGCAGGTCAGAAGTATAAAAGTGCAGCGCAAGGTCTAATAACTTTGGCCACTTATGGAATTGGCATGCTTATAGGTTTCTGGGTGGCAGGAAGAGTGACTAATTACTACGTTTCAGAAATTCAAGGACATGATTGGGAATTAATATGGATTTATCCAGCAGGCTTTGCACTTCTGGTTTCCGTACTTTTTGCGTTACTTTTTAAAAATGAAAAAATTGAATACAAATCTTAGATATAATTAATAAATTGAGACCCATTTAGGTTGTTTTTGGAAGTTTTAAATAGAATTGAAAATTAATTAAGTTATAATAACATGGCAAAAAAAATTAGACTAGGCGTTATAGGCGGAGGAGGAGATTCACTTATCGGGGTATTGCACAGAGTAGCATCTCATATTAATGACAATTATCAAATCGTCGGTGGGGTTTTTAACCCAAATTATGAAGAGAACATGGCATTTGCTAAAGAAATTGATGTTCCCACAGATAGGATCTACAAGGATTTTGACACCCTTGTAGAAGAAGAATTAAAATTACCTGAAGAGGAGAGGATGCAAGTTTGCTCTATACTTACTCCTAATTTTCTACACTTTCCAATGGCGAAGAAACTTCTGGATAATGGTTTTAACGTGATATGTGAAAAGCCCATGACAACCACCTTGGAAGAGGCAAAAATTTTAAACGAGGCGCATGAAAAGGCAGGAACAGTTTTTGCAGTAACACATACCTATACAGGGTATCCAATGGTCCGTCAGATGAGGGAAATGATTAAAGCCGGGGCATTGGGAAAAATTCATAAAGTAGACGCTCGGTATTATCAAGGCTGGATAAATACGATTATACATGATAAGGATAAAAGATCTTCTGTTTGGCGTTTGGATCCTAAAAAGGCCGGAATTAGCTCGTGCATGGGTGATATAGGAGTGCATGCCTTTAATTTAATAGAATATACCACAGGTTTAGAAGTAAAGTCTTTATTATGCGACTTCAATTATTTATATAAAGACAATCAGATGGATGTAGATGGCACCGTACTAATTAGGATGGGTGCGCATATTAAGGGTGTTATAAGAGGGAGTCAGGTAGCTACCGGGGAAGAAAATGGCCTAGCTATAAGAATTTATGGAGAAAAGGCAGCCTTTGTTTGGGAACAAGAAAAGCCCAACTTTTTATATAAGTTAAGTGATACAGAACCAACACAAATTTATAAACCTGGGCATGAATACAATTCAAAATTGTCTTTACAAGGAACAAAATTACCGCCCGGACACCCGGAAGGTATTTTTGACTCAATGGCAAATATTTATCTTGGCGCAGCCAAGGCCATCAGAGGAGAAAAATTTGATGATGGAGAATTTCCAACGATGCGTGATGGAGTAAGAGGGTTAAATTTTATTGAGGCGACAGTGGCTTCAAATGATCAGGGGAATATCTGGATTGATATGGAGGATTAATTATAATACTAAATATTTCGTTTGTCAAAAATGATCTTCAGTTCTTTGGAGATCATTTTTTTATCGTTCAAAGACCTTATCGAAATACTCACATACAATAATCATACTCTCTCTAGGAACACGCTGATATTGATCTAACTCTTGGGTGATGCGGTCCCAGTGCCAGCGCTTCCAATAATCTAAGGATAAATCGCCTTCTCCTTCTATTTTAGCATAGGATTCCCTAATACTAAAATATGGTTTTAAGCGCACAGCTACTGTTCGTAAGATACATTTGGCATTACCTTCAATATCTGTGATAATGGTGAAATCACCAATTTTTGGAAGTTTTTCTTTTCTATATTGTAAACCCAAAAGGGAATGGGAAAAGGCTCTTTTTTTGCCAGATAGAATCAATTTTAATTGCCTTTGAGACTCATCTTTATCCTCTGACAAAGAGTTGACATGAGGCTCTTGAGCAAATGCATATTCTATATGTTGATCCAAATAGTCTCCCCATAAATTTCGTGCCGAAGCATTTTCCATAGATAGATTCTTTAATTTAGGAATTACGAAAATTTTCCTGATTTAAATTCATTCACTGCGTGATTTGCTGCTCTGGCTGTAAATGCCATATAGGTTAAAGAAGGATTTACACAGCTTGAAGAAGTCATAAAGGCACCATCTGTTACATATACGTTAGGGACAGTATGAATTTGATTATGTTTATTTAAAATTGAATTTTTAGGGCTTTTTCCCATTCTAGCGCCGCCCATTTCATGAATACCCAAACCTGGCCCCGTTACTTGATCATAGGGCGTAATATCTTTAAATCCTGCTGCTTCAAACATTTGGGTTATTTGAGTAATAATGTCTTTGCGCATCTGGTATTCATTTTCCTTAAATTCAACATCGAAATCTAATTGAGGTAATCCCCATTTATCTTTTTCCGTAGGGCTAAGGGTTACTCTATTATCTTCATAAGGAAGAAACTCTCCAAAACCGGTGACTCCTATAGTCCATTGACCGGGTTTTAAGACACTATTTTTTAAATCTTTTCCGTATCCTAGTTCGCCAACGGCCTCAGTCCAGTCTTCTCGGCTGGCAGAACCTTGATACCCAAAACCTCTCAGATAATTTTTAGGCGCTGAGGTATTATCCAAATTAACAAAACGAGGAATATAAAATCCATTCGCTCTTCGACCTTTATAATATTTATCGAGGTGACCTTCAACCTTAGCTGAAGCTCCAAGCTTATAATGGTGATCCATTATTCCCCTTCCCAGGGCATCTGAATCATTTCCTAAGCCATTTGGAAATCTATCCGATTTTGATTGCAATAAAATGCCAACAGAGGCCATTGCAGAGGCACATAGAAAAATGATATTAGCCTTAAATTCTATTTTTTCATGCGTCTCGGCATCTATTATTTTAACTCCCGTCGCTTTCTTTAGTGTATCATCATAAATAACTTCATATACAATGCTATTAGCCCTTAAAGTCATATTTCCAGTTCTCTCTGCCGCTGGTAAAGTTGAAGAATTACTACTGAAGTACCCTCCAAAAGGACAACCTCGCCAACATCGATTTCTGTTTTGACATACACCTCTTCCTTCAAAACTGGATTCGGGATCAGTTATATGTGCTACTCTTCCTATGGTAACTAATCTACCATCTTCAAATTTGTCATCTATAGATTTTTGGAAATCTTCTTCCACACAATTTAATTGCATAGGAGGTTGAAACTTACCATCAGGAAGTTGTTTTAGTCCCAAGTTTTGACCACTGACTCCAATATATTCTTCTACTTTATCATACCAGGGTGCTATATCTTTATAACGTACGGGCCAATCTACGCCAACTTTGTCCTTTTTATTCGCCTCAAAATCAATATCACTCCATCGATAACTTTGTCGACCCCAAGTTAGCGATCTACCACCTACTTGATATCCTCTTATCCAATCAAATCTTTTAGTCTCCACGTATGGATGTTCCAAGTCATTAACAAAGAAGTGCTTTACATCATCTTTTGGAGCCCAATTTACACGGCTCTGTTTGTGATATTTAGCTTGGTCTTCCCTGGAGAGTTCTTTTCTATTCGGAAAATCCCAATCATCCATGTTCATTGTTGGGTAATCTTGAACGTGTTTTACCATCCTTCCTCTTTCTAAAACCAATGTCTTTAACCCGTTTTCACATAATTCCTTCGCAGCCCAGCCTCCGCTGATTCCAGTACCAACTACTATGGCGTCATAATGCTCTGCTTGTTTCATACTATATTTTTATTTTAATACTAATGGTTTTGTTATATTTAACACTTCGATCGCGAAGATTAGGTCGAAGAGAATTTGACCATTTAAATATAAGGTTTAATTCTTTAAAATTAATACTAGTATAATTCAATCTTAAATAAGAATCGTTATATGAAGACAATTAAAGGACCAGCGGTATTTTTAGCACAGTTTGTAGATTCTAAGGCCCCATTTAATTCTTTGGAAGGCATGTGTAAATGGGCCTCTGACCTTGGTTACAAGGGAATTCAAATACCAACATGGGAGCATTTTTTAATTGATTTGGATAAGGCTGCAGAAAGTCAAACCTATTGTGATGAGTTAAAAGGTATAATAAATTCTTACGGGTTGGAAATCACAGAGTTGTCAACTCATTTACAAGGCCAATTAGTCGCTGTGCACCCGGCTTATGATATCATGTTTGATAATTTTGCTCCGGATGCTGTTAAGAATAATCCGAAAGCCAGAACCGAATGGGCTGTAGATGTGGTAAAGAAGGCTGCTACGGCCAGTAGACGTTTGGGCTTAAAGGCACATGCTACCTTTTCCGGGGCTTTGCTTTGGCATACTTTTCATCCTTGGCCACAAAGGCCACCCGGCTTAGTAGAACTTGGATTTGAAGAATTAGCGAATAGATGGATGCCAATCTTAAATCATTTTGACGAAGAAGGAGTTGATGTTTGTTATGAGATTCATCCTGGAGAAGACTTGCATGATGGGGATACTTTTGAACGTTTTTTAAAGGCTACCGGTAATCATAAACGAGTCAATATTTTATACGATCCTAGTCATTTTGTCTTACAACAATTGGATTACCTCACTTATATTGATCATTATCATGAGTTTATCAGATCTTTTCATGTAAAAGACTCAGAGTTTAATCCGACAGGTAAAAAAGGGGCCTTTGGAGGTTATAATGATTGGGGAGATCGTGCCGGGCGATATAGATCTTTAGGAGATGGACAAATCGATTTTAAATCTATTTTTTCGAAACTAACGCAATATGGTTGTGATGTTTGGGCTGTTATGGAATGGGAATGTTGTATAAAAAGTCCGGAGCAAGGAGCTATTGAAGGGGCTAAGTTTATTCAGGACCATATTATTGAAGCCACGGAAAAAACTTTTGATGATTTTGCCGGAGGAGATATAGATAAAACAGTTTTAAGAAAGATATTAGGGATTTAATTAATAGAAAATGAAAAATTTAGTGGTACTTACTCTTTTTACGATCTTAATGATTGGTTGTAAAGAGAATAAAAAGGATGAGAAACCTTTAGAGGGTGAATTGGAAATTGTAGAGGTCCAAAGTCCTGCACAAGATGAATGGGTGGTCTTGTTTGATGGGACTTCTTTTGATGGATGGAAAGGTTATTTGATGGATGGGGTACCAGAAACCTGGAAATTAGAGGAGGGCGCCATGGTTCTTTATCCAAAAAAGAATGCGAGTTCTAATCTAATTACGGAAAAGGAATATACAGATTTTGTTCTTTCATTAGAATGGAAGATTTCTGAAGGAGGAAACAGCGGGATCTTTTGGGGAGTCATGGAAGACGAGACTCTCAAGGAGCCCTATGAAACAGGTCCTGAAATACAGGTCCTGGATAACGAAAAGCACCCAGACGCCAAAGCGGGAACAACGCATCAAGCTGGTGCACTTTATGATATGATTGCGCCATCTGAAGATGTTACAAAAGCTGTTGGAGAATGGAACCTATGTGAAATCACCATCAACCATAAAGAAGATTTGGGAATGATAGTTTTAAATGGAGTTGAAATTGTTCGTTTTCCAACTAATGGAGAGCCTTGGGATGAGATGGTAGGGAAGTCTAAGTTTGCCGACTGGAAGGCTTTTGGCAAGTACACTACAGGAAAAATTGGATTACAAGATCATGGAGATAAAGTATCCTTTAGAAATATTAAGATTAAAGAACTTTAAGATGAATAGAATTTATTGGATAGTACTCACTTTGTTTGTAATTGCTTGTAAAAATGAAACACCGCAAAAAGAGGTTGTCATTGAAGAGAACACGCCAGCTGTGATTGTTTATGAGGAATATCAAGGTGAAGAACCTACAGAAGCTGAACAGACAGAGTTCTATGAGCCGGTGCCCCCAATCGTAAATCCAGTTGGACAAAACGGTGTTCCAAGTGATGCCATTATTCTTTTTGATGGGAAAGATTTTGAAGCTTGGGAAAAAGTTGAAGGACAAGGGGTCGTTGATTGGCATTTAAATGAAGATGGCTCAATGACAGTTAAGGACAAGGCTGGAGACATAAAAACAAAACAGAAATTTGGCGATGTTCAGTTACATATAGAATGGAGATCTCCTGCTGAGATACAAAGAGAAGGACAAAATAGAGGCAATAGCGGTATATTTCTCTCGGGATTATACGAAGTACAGGTATTGGATAATAATGATAATGACACTTATGTAAATGGGCAGGTTGGATCAATTTATAAACAGCATGTGCCCTTGGCAAAGGCATCTGTGCCAACCGGAGAATGGAATACTTATGATATAATATATCATGCTCCTGAATTTAATGGAGATGGAGGTAAAATTAAATCAGGTACAATTACAGTAATACACAATGGCGTGCTTGTTCAAGATAACGTTGAGATAAAAGGAACGACTCCTTATATTGGCTGGCCAAAAAATCCATCCCATGGGAAAGGACCACTAATGCTTCAAGATCATGGTGATAATAGCCGCGTAAGTTTTCGTAACATTTGGCTTAGAGAGCTTTAATTGTAGTTTATTATTCTCCATCACGGCTTCTAATTCCTTTTCTAAAAATTAATTTCGAATTATGATTCAATCAATGACTGGCTTTGGGAAGCACACTCTTTTACTTCCATCCAAAAAAATCACTATAGAATTAAAATCACTCAACAGTAAAAACTTGGATTTAAATGCCAGAATGCCCTCTGCCTATCGAGAGAAAGAACTTTTAATGAGGAAAACCATAGCAGATTCGCTGGTAAGAGGTAAGATTGATTTTGGGTTGTATGTTGAAATGACGGGCGTTGAGACAAGCTCGGCGATTAATGAGGCGGTAGTCTTAAAATATATGGGTCAGCTTAAATCTATTGCCGATGGAGATTCAATAAAGTTAATGGAAATGGCCTTAAGAATGCCAGATGCCCTAAAGGTAGAAAAAGAAGATATTGATGAAGCTGAGTATAAGAAGATTGAAGAGGTATTAAAAGTAGCCCTTAAAGAATTAAATACCTTTAGATCTGAAGAGGGAATGGTTTTAGAAAAGGATTTTCTACAAAGAATAACAACCATAAAGGATCTGTTAGAGGAGGTGAGTCAAATGGATCCAGGAAGAATAGATACTATAAGAGAACGCTTGGAAAAGGCTGTTGTTGATTTAAAGACGGAGGTAGATCAAAATAGATTTGAACAAGAATTGATCTACTATCTGGAGAAGTATGATATTACTGAGGAGAAGGTACGATTACTAAATCACCTGGATTATTTTTTGAAGACATTGAAATCCGCCGATTCCAATGGCAAAAAACTAGGTTTTATTAGTCAAGAAATAGGTAGAGAGATAAACACTATTGGTTCTAAAGCCAACTATGCTCCCATGCAACAAATAGTGGTACAAATGAAAGACGAATTGGAAAAAGTAAAAGAGCAATTGCTTAACGTATTATAATGAAAGGAGGGAAGTTACTTATATTTTCAGCACCATCAGGAAGTGGAAAAACAACCATTGTGAGGCATTTGTTAGCTCAGGATGAGTTGAATCTGGCTTTTTCGGTTTCTGCTACTTCCCGGCCTAGGCGAGGAAAGGAGAAGCAGGGAGAACATTACTACTTTATGTCTATAACGGAGTTTAAAAGACATATAAAGAACGATGATTTCTTAGAATGGGAGGAAGTTTATAGAGACAATTTCTATGGAACTTTAAAAAGTGAAGTAGAGCGCTTATGGGCGGAAGGTAAAAATGTAATTTTTGATATTGATGTTGCCGGAGGTTTAAGAATAAAGCGTAAATATCCAGATCTTACCTTGGCAGTTTTTGTAAAGCCCCCGAGTGTGGATGAATTAAAAATAAGGCTTAAAAAACGCAGTACTGAAAGTGATGATAAAATTAATATGAGAATTGCAAAGGCTTCAGTAGAATTAGCCACCGCTCCACAATTTGATAAGGTCATTAAAAACTATGAGCTCGAAACAGCCTTAAAGGAAGCATATGATCTAGTAGCTGACTTTGTGAATGCTTAAGAATAATTACTTTTCCTTTGTTTAATAGCTTTGGGTAAATCATATAAGTTTGAAAATTGGCAATGAAAAAAATAGGACTTTTTTTTGGCACCTTTAACCCTATTCATATAGGTCATTTGGTGATAGCGAACCACATGGTTGAATTTTCTGATCTGGATGAAGTATGGTTCATTATTACCCCAAGAAGCCCTTTTAAAGTTAAAAAAACGCTACTCGATAATCATCATCGTTATCAGATGGTTTTTGAGGCAATACAGGAATATCCAAAATTAAAGGCAAATAAAATTGAATTTGAACTGCCTCAGCCGAACTACACGATAAATACCCTGGTTCATCTGAGAGAGTCCTATGGTGAAAACCAAAGGTATTGCCTGATTATGGGGGAGGATAACTTAAAAGGATTTCATAAATGGAAGAACTATGAAACCATTTTAGAAGAAAATGAGTTATATGTGTATCCCAGAGTCTCTGAAGGAAAGGTTGAAACACAATTCGATAATCATCCAAGGATTCATAAAGTTGCTGCACCAATAATGGAAATATCTTCCACTTTTATAAGGCGAGAACATAAAAACAATAAAAACATAAGACCGCTCTTACCTGAGAATGTTTGGAAGTATTTAGACGAAATGAATTTTTATAGGTAATCAAAATTAATTTAATGGCCCCAAAAAACTAATGTATTTTGGGGCCATAGGGCTTTTTTAGAAAGGCTTTGAGGACAGTTTTATTATAAAAACTCCCCATCTTCACTCATTTTAACCTTCATTGTTTTGTCTCCATTCTGTAATTGGAGCTTATAGTCCTTTTTTGCACCCTTTTTTTCGGAATAACTAACCCGATATACATCGCTCACTACATCCCAATTTGGAAAGCGCTCTAACAAAGCTTTTGATACGGCATCCGGTAGTTTAATGTCATTGAACTTTTCAATAGTCCTAATGATTTCACCTTCGGGAGTGTAAACTGCTACTATTTTCCCATCGGGAATATAGAATTGCACGGTATAGAAATCATAATCATCCTGATAATAATCTTTGGTGGTTACGTCATATGCAGCAACCTTACGTTGTAGCATTTGAACAGGGATAGCAGCCACTTTGTTGTCAGTTTGATTTAAATATTTGTAGTTCACAGCGGTAACTACAACTTCGGATAGTTCTTCTACCGGGACAATTTGTGAATATACTTGGCTTGTTAGGCCAATAACCAATAAACTTAAAATAAATTTTTTCATGATTCCAGATTTTAGATGTTAACAAATATTACGCCATGTAGCGTAACTCTGGTTAAAAGTATGAAGGGCAATACTCTTATGAAATGATCTTGCTCAGTTCAATTATTAGGGTCAAATAGGGTAACTTGGTAGGAATAAGTCATTAATTCCCCATTTAGCTCTACGTCTCTTAGGGTAATAGTATAGGAGGAGTCCGAAGTTACATTCGTATTGATGTTTTCAGGTATCCAGACAATTGTAGGGTCTCCATAGGAATTACTAAGAGGTTCCGTTTGCACATTGATGTTATTGTTGTCAGAATCAATCATAGAGACTGTAGCATTGGAAAAATCTGCATTCGCTATGGAGAATGACCATCTAGGAAATACAAGTCTACCCGGTATATAACCTTCAGGGGGCCATGATATGAATTCAGGAGCATCCATAGGCGGAGTACCGGCATTTCCTAACACCCATATGGCATTGGTCCTATTTGTGTTGCCTATGCCTATTTCCTGTAATCTAGGCCATAGCAACCATCTCCTATGGCCAACAGGGCCATTATCTAAGCCCATATCCCTTATATAGGAATCAATAGCCTCCGCATTTTTTGTCATAGACAAAAGAGAATTACCGGCACCTTCTTTTCCCTCTTCGGTAAAGCATTTCCAGGATGAAGGAGGGTTATGGTCTAAATTGTTATTCGCATTCATTAGTAAAGCCGCTAATTGGGCCTTCTCGCTTTTTAAAGGGTCCTCTGAAATTATATTATTTAAGCCTACGGCCTTTCTATAATAGTTTATACGCTCTAATATTTTGTCTTTTGTAGCATCCGGAACTATGCCGGCTAAACATGAAGGCTCTGCACCAGTCCATGCATTGTCTGATCCTGAAGTTTGAGAAGCCAGGTAATAATTTAAATAGAGATTCTTTGCTTCCAAGCGGGCTTCATTAGTTATTGGTATTTCCTGTTCTGTATCTATTTGTTGAATGTCTTCCTCCGCTGTTTCATCCTTGTTACATGAAATAATCAGAAAGACGGTACTTATCACAAATATTATGGGGGTAGCTAAAAAAGAATTTGAAAATTTCATGTTACTGAGCTTTACCTTTCCTTATAACGAAACCACTACCAAAAAGGTATTTATTTTTCGATAAAAGGAAAAGTCCTGAAGTTTACCCTGCTATTGGCGAAGTTTTTACCAGAATATCAGTACCCAAATATTTATCATTCAACTTATAAGGCCAGGTGTCTTCACCAACTCCAACTTTGCAGGCAATCCTAAGTACATCATGGCCTTTGCGTTTAAATTTTTTGCTGTAATCCCTAGGATCTACGAAAGCCCCGGGATCTTTAAGCTTCATAAGAAGGCCCTATAAGCCAGGGCAAGATTCAAATTTACTGCGATAATAATAAGGGAAAATATTATAGTGCCTTCTTATTTGTGGAGTGTATCTGTTCCTAAAAGTTTATCATCTTTATTGTAGTACCACGTACGGACTTTAGGCATTTTAATAGTAGATATGTTTTCAATCCCACTAAGGAGAATATATTCCCCATCATTTTTAGATTCATCATGATAGAATTGATAAACTTCCATAGCGAAGGTGTCCGGGTCAAAATAAAAATACCAAATATCATCACCTACACTTTCATCATAAGTAACTCTTAATACTAAGTATTCCTTACCCTTGAAAGTTTTAGTTAGTACAGTATTATCCAAATTAGTGCCCTTATCCTTTAATTTCATTGGTAATCCATACAAATATTGATAGTAATTTTTCATAACCTGGGTACGCTCGCAAGTCAAACGGTATTTTTTGACATCTTCATCCGAAATATTTGTGTCTCCGTTCAACATTAGAACACACTCCCCTTTGTCTATGGATTGCTCAAAAGTATTACCTTCATTTTGAGAGGTTAATTTGAAGTATTGCTTTGGTAAATCAATTATAATATCACTAAGTCTTTCCCTTCCGTCTGGGTAGGTCATTGTTATTGATAATGTTCCTTGAAATTCTCCCCAATAATGGTCAGGATCATGAAATTCAATAGATTTATCCAACAACTCCGAAGCTGTCATATCTTGTGCTCGCGCGATTGAAAAACATGTTAGGAATATTAATAGAAAGAAATAGTTTTTCATATTTTATTATTTGCCTGACAATATAGAATAAAAGCTATCTAAAACCTATTCTGAACTTCTCAGACCCTTGGCGAGAACTACTCTTGAACCACATAAGATAACACTTTAATGAACTCTCAAGGCTTTTCTTTTTCAGAGACTTTATATTCTGTGAGAACAACTTATCTGTCTGCCTTTGGCGGATTACTTATAGCTATTGTTGGCATGTCGTTTTTGATTTAATGCGACTAACACTAGCCGCTGAGCATTTTATTAGTTTTTGACCCCACTCTTTTTTTACAGGCTGTACTTAGTCAATTGTTTGACCATGTTTTATTAGTTCATTCTTGTTTTTACGGAGATCAAAATTACCATAAAAGAACAGCCGGAAAGTATGGTTCAGGTTGTAGTTTGTGCCGCTAAGTAACTGCTGGTAAACCAACATATACCCGCAGTCAAAACTCCAGCTTTTATTTATTTTTTGTTTGATACCCACCGTAAACCGGTTTTGATCAAAAGTATTGAATACGATTTCTTGCCCAAAATTAAGGAGGATTTCGTTTGCGACTAAAAATGAAGTTTTACTTCCCTGTTTAAATGGAATACTAATGCTAAAAAGAAACCGGATACGATTAATAAAATAGTCATCTTGCAGGGATATTCCTTCTTGTACATTATTAAAAAAACGCTGTTCCGTGCGTATTCTGAATAAGCCGCTAAAAGTAGGGTAAGTGTCGGCCAATATAAATTCCTGATAGATTCTGTTTTCGTTTAAAAAAAGTGTCCAGTTTTCATCTTTGGCCAGCCAGAGATGTGCGTAACCTCCTGAGATCTTCATGTTGTCATTAAAGCCGTATCGGGCTCCAAAACGGATAAAATTAAAACTTGGACTTGTTACAAAATCGCTGCGTCGGACATGAAAGTCGGCAAGTGCCGACCAATGGTTACTAAACTGGAATACGCTGTTCAGTGATATCCAGGCCTGCCATTGTTGTTCAACATTCTTAGTGGGCGGTTCTTCTGAAGTTTGAGAAGAGACCCAATATGGCAGGAAACAAAGAATAATGAAAAAGGTTTTTAGCTGCTTACAGATAACGAATCCAATTTTCTGCAAAGATATCTTATCTGATTATTTTTAATTCGGAAAAAGAAATTTCATTGGTCTTTAAATCAGGTAGGAGAGGATTTCATTTTTATAAAGGCTTGATATTTAATTGATAACAAATAAACCCAACTAAATAAAGAAGGGATAATAATGATTTTATCATAAATTATTTATCATTTTAGGAATTAATAATATTATTAATTTACATGGAATTAACTATTTGTTTACTTAAATTTAAAAATAAAATTACTTCGTAAAAAATGGACTACGGATTTACGGATATTTTACAATTAATTGGAGCCTTAGGTTTATTCCTTTTCGGAATGAAGGTTATGAGTGATGCGTTGTTGAGATTGGCTGGAGATAAAATGCGCTCTATTCTGGCAACAATGACTTCCAACCGCTTCTTAGGAATCCTTACAGGATTTCTGATTACTTCAGTAATTCAATCTTCTTCTGCCACTACGCTTATGGTAGTAAGTTTTTCTAACGCTTCCTTGCTTACTTTACCAGAGGCTATAAGTGTGATCATGGGAGCTAATATCGGGACTACCATTACGGCATGGTTAATTACCATCCTTGGATTTAAAGTAAGTATGAGTTCTATAGCACTCCCTCTGGTCGGATTTGGATTTCTATTTACCTTTTCAAAGAAGGAGCAAACTCAAAATTGGGGTGGTTTTATAATAGGCTTTGCCATCCTTTTTATCGGATTGCAGTTTTTAAAAGAGGCAATGCCTAATATTGATGAAAATCCAGAAATTCTTGAATTTTTAAAACGATATACCGATTCAGGATTTTGGTCTGTATTGCTTTTTTTACTTATCGGGACAGTACTTACGCTTATCATACAATCTTCCAGTGCGACTATGGCTCTTACCTTGATAATGACCGCCCAGGGCTGGATTCCCTTTGACTTGGCCGCTGCAATGGTTTTGGGGGAGAACATAGGTACTACAATCACAGCCAATATTGCAGCTATTGTGGGAAATTATCAAGCAAAGAGAACCGCGAGAGCACATTTTGTTTTTAATGTTTTGGGGGTGGTTTGGATGTTGGCTTTGTTTTATCCGTTTTTACAAATGATAAGTTGGCTGGTGCAAAAACTAGGTTCAGAATCTCCCTTAGTAAATGCTGCGGCTATACCTGTGGCTATTTCTCTCTTCCATACTGTATTTAACCTATTAAATACATTTCTATTGGTTTGGTTTATTAAGCCCATTGCCCGACTTGTAGAAAAAATGGTGCCTGAGAAGTTGGATCCAGTAAGGGCGATTGAAGAACCAAAATTTTTGGATAAGAAAATGTTGAAGTATCCGGAGACAGCTATAGCGACTTTGTTTAACGAAACCGATTATCTATACAAGAATGCAATTTTTGAAATTATTACCCATGCGTTGAATATTCATCGTGAGGATATTTTGTCTGATATAAAAGCAAAAAAAGTAGTAAAAAAATCAGTGGAAGATTTTAAGACGGATGTTAGGGCCTTGTATCTGTCTAAGGTTAAGACTATTTACGGAGAAATAATTAAATATGCTACTCTTGCTCAAAGTACCTTAAAACTAACTGAAGCTCAGAATGGGCGAATCATGCAAATTAAACTAGCGAATAGGAAGATGGTAGAAATCATCCGAAATGTGGCTGAATTAAACAGGAATGTTTCAAAATATTTAGAATCTGACAATGTGTATATCAAAAAGAGATATGATGATTACAGAAAAATGGTAATATTTGTATTAAGAACTATCTTTTTATATAGAAATGAATTGACTAGAGAGGAATTTCAGAAGAAATTAAATGTTTTAAGTAAAAAGGTTGAAAATAGTCTAGAAAATGGAAGCGTTGAAATAGATAAATTAATTAGAGAAGATCTTATTTCTATAGATATGGCATCATCTCTGGTTAATGATCACGATAATGTGGAATTGTTGATAGGGAAACTAATAGAGGTTGCCCAAATTTTATATGTTTCTTCAGACCCATTATTTAGTGACATACAAGAAGAAAGTGGAACGATCGATAATGCTGCTTAATATGGGCCTTCTTCCTTTCTGTTTAAGCCTTTAAAGTAATTCTCTGATCATTCGATAGCAGCTGGCTGAACGTTGCTGTCGTATTCTTGATAATATAATTCCAATAGATTGATGGTCGCGGTAATCAAGTCTTTGGTCTCAGTTAAAAGATTAAAATAGAGGGTGGTATTTTTGGGACTGGATTCTTCTGTCCTAGTTCTTTTAATCTGTCTAGAAGTTTTTTGAGTCAGCATATTAAATATATGTTCTCTATGGGTCAACACTTCTCCAATTTTATTGAATGCACGATCTTCAAAGGCATTTTTGGTATTATTAAAAAGCGCAGCAATTTCTATATCCAATTCTTTTAATTCCTTAATCTGGCTGTAGGTAAGTTTTTTATGATTATTATTAACATGCTTATGGCTAATCTTTCCAATATATTCAAGGGATTGAGCCATATCCTGAAGATAGTCTAAAATACTTAAATAAAAATTACTGGCGCCAATATTACTCTCATCCAGATTCTTGATAAAATAGAATATATTGTCCCTTAGATCATCTATTTCAGCTGAAAGCTTGAGAACTTGTTTTTTACTCTTCTTTAGCAATTCCAAATCATGTCTTGCCAAACCATCTATGGCATTTGTATATATTTTGTTACTCCGTTTTAAAACATTGGTTATATTATCGGAACTTTCTTGGATTACCCCCTGAATGGAACTGCTTTCAGCCCTTCTGAGACCATATTCTAATTTTGCCTGTCTATTTTTTTCCCTGTGACTCACATAATTTCTAATAAGTATAATAGCAGCAAATAATAATAATAATCCAACGGAAACAATCCCACCAAAATGAATTATTACTGCTACCAAAGCTGCCGCCGTAAATGCACTAATTGCGGTCAGAAACCAACCACCAATTACATTAAATACACCTGCAACCCTATACACAGCACTTTCACTCCCCCAGGCACGATCAGCCAGGGAAGTGCCCATAGCTACCATAAAGGTCACATAAGTAGTGGATAAGGGCAATTTCATTGAGGTAGCAATAGAAATCAATACACTTGCTACCATAAGATTTACAGCTGCACGAACTAAATCAAAAGCAGGTAAGTCCTGATTTTTGTTTTTGATTGAAAAATCATAGGATTGTGCGAATTGCTGATCTACTTTTTTTCGCCAACTTTCAGGAAAAACGCCATTTATATTATCAAAAGCCTTAATAGAATACTTAACCACCTGCCTTGACAGGAAGTTTGGTTGAAACTTTTCTTCACCTTCATTCTGTCTTGAAAGGTCAACACTTGTTTTTACCACATTCCTTGCTTTTGTAGAAAACCATAGTGTAATTATCATGATAATACCTGACAGTAGTAAAAGGATTACCGGAGTTTGAACTGCATTCGATAGACTTTCCATTGTATATTCTGAGGCTGGAATTCCAGTTCCCTTCCAATCTTGAAAAGACTGCAACGCAGCAATAGGAACACCAATAAAATTTACCAAATCATTGCCTGCAAAAGCCATGGCCAAGTGCAAATGTACCAACAACTATAATTGCTGTGTAAATATTCCATTTAAAGACACCGGTAATAATTCGAGATATAATCGACCAAAAAACCAAATTTCCTAATATAAATAGTTCAGGCTGTTGGGCAACATAATCTGTAATGATACCTCCAAAAAGGTTAGCACTCTTAAGTCCTTTTATGAGTATAAAATATACGATGGCCGTTAATGCAATCCCGCCAAAAATGGCACCTCTCCATTTAGGTTTGTCTTCAAATTTAAAAGTAATCAGTAGTCGGGCAACGAACTGTATTAGGGCGCCAATCGTAAAAGCAACTAGAACAGATAATATAATACCAAATATAATTTCCGTGGCCTTTTCTGTATTTATATATATTCCCAGATCTGAGAAATTTCCATCAACTGCCCATATTTTTAGAAGGGATACAGCCACAGCAGCTCCTAATAATTCAAATACGATAGAAACTGTGGTTGATGTAGGCATGCCAAGCGTATTAAAGAAATCCAATAGTAGGATATCTGTAATCATGACTGCCATAAATATGATTATAATTTCGGCAAAGACGAATTCACCTGGGTTGAAGATCCCCTTTCTGGCAACTTCCATCATTCCACTGGAAGACATTGCACCAAATGCAATACCAAAACTAGCGACGATCATAATAGTTTTAAAAGAAATGGCTTTGGATCCAATAGCTGAATTGAGAAAATTTACAGCATCATTACTAACCCCTACTATGAGGTCGGTAATGGCCAGAACGGCCAATGCTATTATCATAATCAAGTAAATATCATTCATTATGGGCTAAAAGAATTAATTGGTAAATATCTTAAGTATGTATTTTTGGGATGTTATCTTAAGGTTATTATTTATATTAAATGGAGCCGTATTTTTATTACATATAATATAACATCCATTCCCAAGTCTATTGCAAAGTAAATATAGTCTTTTGAAGTTTTAATTTGTCGCAAATAGGATAAACAAATAGACCTAAAAAAGATGGTTTTTTGGGATTCATGTCTGTCATTTTCAAATTAGAGATTATGGATAAATGCTCTTCCGTCTTTTTAACTTGATTATTTTCGCTATTGGTTAGATTATCAACCTCATTAACCAGCTCCTAAATGTCAGTAAATACAAAATACTATTTAATATGTTGTATAGAAACTAAGCTTGTAAAATACTAAAAATCAATATTTTTCGTTTTCAATGTAAATTTAATGTTAAGTAATGATTGATTTAAAGTTAAAAATAATTACCTTTGGATCGTAGTAAAATATTAATGAGAGAAATCATGAAGAAAACAATTATATTATTAGCGCTGACATTTATCACCGTATTTGTCTATGGACAAGATAAAAAAATACAGAAATTTAATGAAGAAACTAACTTAATTGAAGTTACGGACTTTCACGCTAACGGAATAATTAGCCAGGAAGGCACTTTTAATTTAAATGGCCAATTACATGGTGAGTGGATTAGTTATAATACCTTAGGGAATAAGATATCACAGGGCAGTTATGAAAATGGGGTTAAGTCCGGAAAATGGATTTTTTGGTCTAAGGATACTATGAAAGAAGTAGAATATAGTGGTAATGAAATTGCCAGTATTAACGGAATTAAGAGTTCTAAAGGCCTGGCTTCTAAGAATTAATAGTTCCTAATATCCTTAAAATAAAACATCCCGCCAAAAGCGGGATGTTTTATTTTATACTAAAAGAAATTGTTACTTCCGCGAATGTTGTTCAGAATTGGCAGTTAGGTTAGCAGGTTCTTTTACTGCCCTTTGCAAACTGGCAATATCTTCCAGGCTTATTTTTTTGGATTCGAGTTCTTCAGTTACTTGAGTGATTTTATTTTTCTCAATAATGATTGGTATTTCTAAAGTTTCATAGCCCAAATAGCTCACTACCAAAGTGTACTTACCGGGATTAATATTATCAATCTGAAAATTTCCATGAAAATTAGTTTGAACTGTATTCTGTGTATTTTCGAGTTGTATGTTAGCGAATAACAAGGGTTCATTATTCATTTCTTTGTCCAAAATGGTACCAACAATAGAGCCTTGTTGCTGTGAAAATGAGCAGTGCTGTAAACAGAAAGAAAATACCAATAGTAGATTTTTCATTTAAAGGATCTTGTTCGTGATACAAAGGAAGAACGTCAATGTAAAGCTAAGGTTACCCAATATTAAAGTTTGGTAACAAAAAGGTTATCAAAAAGCGGGATATATAGCTTTATAATCTTTAACCTAAAGTTTTCACTTTTTTTAAAAGTTTATCCTAGTGGGCGAAGGCCAAAGGGATAGCCAAAAATCGCCAGTTGCTACCAAAAAAAAGCCCGGAATTTCCGGGCTTTAGATTAAAGTATATTTTTTGGATTAGTTGATACCTACAGTCCAACCAGTACCCCATGTTGAAACATCTGTTCCGGTTCCATTACCATCACCTGAAATAAAATCGGCTTCTGTAAAAGTGAATCCGGTATCATTTTTTAATTTGGTAGTTACATTATTAAAAGTAACATCAAAAACACCAAGAACACCATCTAAAACGCCCTGACCTGTTGGGTTATCTCCGGTGTCTCCATCAAGATCAAAACCTTCGTCAAAGTCATTCAGTACAACATTTGTAAATATTCCTTGTGTACCGGCCCTAAGCCTGATAGCTTCGCTGGCGTCATTCGCGCTGACTACCGTTAGGTTGGTAACATTTGGCGCTGAAAAATAACCTCCTTCGTTGCTGAAATCAGTATTGTAGCCATCGCATTCAAAGGCCTTATCATGTGCTACACCATGCTGAATATAAACATCGGTTATGGTTCCTGTATAACCCTCCGTCCAATCCATGGAATCATCTTCTGCATTTACAATTACAATATGACTAACATTTACCGTACCTCCAAAAAACTCTATCCCGTCATCTGATCCCTCATAGACCTGAACAAAATCAATGGAAGTGCCACTACCAACGGCGTATAAGGATAAACCGTTTAATTCAGCATTTCCGTCTATAGCCCCACCGGCGTATTCAATTCTCAAATATTGAAGATTACCTGAATTGTCCGAAGGTGTATTACCACCATAAGATAAATTACCTATCTCTGAAGTCGCCGTGTCTTCAGACCCATCAGGAGTAGAATTTATAGGAGCCCTGCCACACATAACAAGTCCACCCCAATCCCCTGAAGACGGACTGTCGGCATTAGAAGTCAAAATTATTGGATCAGAAGCTGTACCTACAGCATTAATCTGAGCTCCTTGCTGAATAGCAATATAGGCATTTACACCAACCGGTTCTGCCTTAATAGTCATTCCGGCCGGGATATTTAAAGTTGTCCCACTAGCCATTAGTACGGGTCCGGTAATTATATAATTTACTTCCGGATCAAGGGTTAGGTTTTCTGTGTATACCCCACTTAAATTAACCGTAGTTTCTCCAGGCTCACCCCCACCACCTGAAACATTATTGGTGACACTGTTATCGTTTATAACAATATCCGGAGTATTGTCCTTCTCACATGCGAAAAGCAGTGCAGCGGCTATACCTAAAGATAAAAACTTGTTTTTCATTGTTTTAAGATTAAATAGAATTAAAATTTATATTTAAGGGTTAGCCCGAAGTTAACCCCAAGATTATATTCTCTTATAATAATATCTCCTACTCCCGTATTTTCTCTTACAAAAGAAACATTGGGGTTCAGAATGTTCATAACGGATGCATTGGCTTCAAAATGCTCACCTATTTCATTTCTCCAGATAAAGTTTAATGTTGGCACTGATTTTTCAACAATGTTCCCTAAACTACCTGCACCTAAAGAAAAAATTCTATCAGCGAAATAAGAAAAGACCACAGTGGCTTTGGGTTTGTAATTCCCGAAAACCGGACTATAATTAAGATCGGTATTTATAATAAAAGGAGATGCTCCTTCTAATTCATCCGACTCCCTGTCAAAAGAGGTTCCAAAGGTATTATCGGTTCCCGCCGGAATGTCTTTTAAATCCTGTGTTGTATAGTTATAAGCTGCATTAAGCCCAAATGACAGCACTGGGTTATCATCAGAATCTGATAGCAGATTTTTACGAGCTTCGAGCTCTACTCCATAAATGTCGGCCTGTTCTCCTGTTCTAAAATAGCGTTGTGTACCTGTTGCATCGGCTGCAACTACTCGGTTAACCGGATTTTTAATAATTTTAGAAAAGGCTGCCAAGGAAAGGATTTCACCCCGCTCCAAAAACCATTCATATTTCAGGTCAAAGTTGTAAATATCGGAATAAGTTGCTCCTGTACCATTTAACCCTCCCAAGAGATCTGGATTACCACCGACTCGTATGGTTACGGCCTCATAAACAAAGGGCGCAACTTCCTTAAATTCGGGAAAAGAAGCAGTTTTACTGAACCCAAATCGCAAATTGGAATCATCATTTACGGCATATCGGACATTCAAACTGGGCAAATAAATATTTTCATAAACATTTCGAAACCCAGGATCAACAGGGCTTATATTAATCACATCATATTCTACTTTTTGAGAAAAAGATTCTACACGGAACCCTGGAACTAATGACCATTTCTGCCCTAGGCTTAATTCGGCTGAGGCATAGACACCATGTATATCTAGATTACCGGTATAGGTATTTTCAGGTAGACCAGGTCTGTTCTTGGTGCCCAATTCCTCTGAAATCGCATTCAGGGCAATAGTGTTCCAAAGTCCTGATCCTTCCGGGATATTGATATTTGAAACATCAAAAATCGAGTTAAAATTATTTGCGTCCGTAATGGGGGTATTATCCCTATCTAAAATTTCATAACCATACCTAATACTACTAAATCTGCGTTCTTTGGATTTACCGTTATAGCCAAAATTGAATTTAACTTTCTCTGATAGCTCATAACCCAAATTAACATAGCTATTTAGTTCATCGTCAATTATGCTTTGAAAGAACCTCTGATTGTCAAAAGGGATATTAACGTAAAAGACCGGGTTGGTATTCGCATCTCCATCTAAGGCAAATTGATAATTTTCCAGGGTAATTCGTTTTCTATCCGGTTCGTTGGAGTACACGTTGTTATATCCAATTCCCCAGTCGAGAGAAAGTTTATCATCAAAATCGTGAATTCCTGTTAGTTGATTTACAAAAATCATGTCCTGGTTAAACTGGACGTTCATTACGTAAAAACCCTCATCGGTATTTAAAATCGCATCCCTGTTCGTGCCTAATCCATTAATTCCATAGTAACCAACCGCGTCGGTAGAATTATTGATAAATAGGGAACTGTATTTAATAACATTGTTAGTGTTTATTCTATAACCAATATTTGCTAAGGCAGTGGTAGTTGTACTATAGGCATATTCACGTACATTAGGGAAGTCTGTTTTAAGAACGTTAGTATAGTCACGTGCAGGACCTTCCAACAATTCATAGCCATTGTCAAAAGAGGCCGCGCCAAAAAGGCTCAATCGGGATTCTTTACCAATAGAAAAAGAATAACCTCCTTCAATTGCACCCGAAAGGTTTATCGGAGACCAGGCTTCCTGGGGATCCACCCCAAATGCAAGGACTCGGGCAAAGGGATCGTTGCTATACCGGTTGTAGTATCCAAAATCGCTTGGACCTTCACTTCGCACCCAATCTTGACCGGCAGCATTAGAATTTAAACCAGCTCCCAAAGAGACTTCTAAATAGCCATTACCCGTGTAATCTTTGGAATCGATATTAACATTTCCTGCAGCAAAATCTCCATAAAAATTAGAAGAATATGCCTTGCTAACAGAAACATTTTCAATAATACTTGAGCCAAAGATGTCAAGGTCAATATTCTTTTTATTAACATCATTTGATGGTAATGAAAGGCCGTTCATAGTGGTGTTTTGGTATCTGTCCCCTAAACCTCTTACATATACATTACTAGAGCCTTGTTGCTTTGAAATTCCAGAAATTTGAGCAACTGCGGCAGCGGCATTGTCGATTCCCTTAAGTTTCAAGGCTTCTGCACTTATGGCCTCTTGCATGACCAATGCATTTTTTTGTTCAAGTAACAAGGCTACTTCCGAATCCTTTCGAGTTGAAACGGTAATTACAACTTCATCTAAGGAAACACTACCTGCGCCAAGGGCTGTATTAATTTCGGTTACTTTCCCACTTTCAACAGTAACATTAGGAATTTCCAATGTTTCATAACCTAAAAAGCTAAATACTAAGGTATACTCCCCTGGTATAACCCCGTTTATTTCATAAAGGCCATCGAAGTCAGAAGTGGTTCCTTTGGAGGTGTTTTTTATTAGAACATTAGCAAATGCTAAAGGCTCATTGTTTACCTCTTTATCAGTAAGCTTACCTATTATACTTCCCGCTTCCTGAGAATAGCCCATTAGGTTGGTAAAAATAAGCAGTGCAATAAAAACTCGTTTCATCAATTTGATTTACGTTTTCAGCTGCAAATAACGTGAGCAGTTGTAAAAGTGGTGTTAGCTGGAGGTTAAACATTTATATTATTATTGTAAGTTTAATGTTAAGTAGTTAACATAGGGTTAATAGACTACTAAAATTGCCAAGGATTACCGCAGAATAAATTGAATTTTACAAGTTTAAAAAAGTAACTTGTGCCATAAAATTCTTAAATGGAGTGGGATAAATTACTTTCTTTAAAACGGTACGGAGATAAACACAAGAGATTGAGAGCCGAACAGCAAGAAACACGCTTGGGCTTTGAAGTTGATTATGACAGGATTATTTTTTCTTCTGCTTTTAGAAGTCTTCAGGATAAAACACAGGTAATTCCACTTTCCAAATTGGACTTTGTACATACTCGTTTAACACATAGTTTGGAAGTATCTGTAGTAGGAAGAAGTTTAGGGAGAATTGTCGGAGATAAATTATTGAAGAAGCACTCCCATCTAAAGGAAAGTCTAGGACATAAGTTTGGAGATTTTGGGGCTATTGTAGCAGCTGCAGCTTTATCTCATGATATAGGGAACCCTCCTTTTGGGCATAGCGGGGAAAAGGCTATTGGAGAATATTTTAGTTTTGGTGGTGGAAAGAAATACGGAGAAATACTTAAACCTAAGGAGTATCAAGATCTAGTAGATTTTGAAGGAAATGCAAATGGTTTTAGATTGTTGGCGGCTAGCAGGGAAGGAGTTGAAGGAGGTTTAAGATTGAGTTATGCTACCTTGGGGGCTTTTATGAAATACCCAAAAGAGTCTCTACCTAAAAAACCAACTTCTTATATTGGGGATAAGAAATTTGGATACTTTCAGGCAGAAAAAGAATTATTTCATGATATTGGAGAGGAGTTAGGGTTAGAGCGCAGGAGGGTTGGTGATGATCTTTCTTATTGTAGGCACCCATTAGCATTTCTGGTAGAAGCTGCAGACGATATTTGCTATACGATAATCGATTTTGAGGATGGGATTAATTTGGGGCTTGTTTCTGAAGAGTATGCCTTGGAATATTTGATTAAATTGGTAAAGGACACTATAAATACCAAAAAGTATAATTCCTTAAAAATAATGGCAGACCGACTAAGTTATTTACGAGCTCTGGCCATTAATACCTTAATAAATGACGCAGCCAATATATTTCTTCAGCATGAAGAAGAAATTTTAATGGGAAGTTTTCAAGATTCCCTTATGGACCGAAGTAAATACAAGGCTCAAATTGAAGACATCATAAAAATAAGTGTAGATCATATTTATTTATCCAAAGGGGTCATTAATAAAGAAATAGCAGGATACAGGTTAATTACAGATTTGCTAGAGGCTTATACTCCGGCTATGATAAGAAAAAAAGAAGGGAAAGCCACAAATTATGACAAGTTACTTCTAGCTACTTTACCTGAAGAATATAAGATTGAAGAGGGTTCTATTTATCAGATTTTACTTAATGCCAGCTGTTTTGTAGCCAGTTTGTCCGATAGTACTGCTGTTTATATTCATAATAAAATTACAGGGAAGGATCTTTAAAAAGTATATACTACTCCAATAGATAATACTTGTCTAAACTGAATTTTAGGAACCCCCGGGTTTATTACAGTACCGTCATCCGCAATCTCTGTGTCAAAAAGGATATCATCATCATAAATAATTTGAGTTCCCAAATTAGCTTCGAAAAAGCTATTTACTTTAAAATTAAAATTCATTTCCCAGTCGATATCGATATTCCCAAACCGTCGAATATAATCCGTAAAAAGACTAATTCTATGGTCCATAATAATATTTTTGGCAATTTCTTTTTCCCATGTATTTGTCACTAAAATCCCAAATTCGATAAATTGATTTTCTCCTTTTTGAATGAGGTTTCCATTGGAATCAAAAACAGCTTTTTTAACCCCAAATGCACCATCATTGGCCAAAGATTCGTCCAGCACAAAAGTTGCTTTTACCGTAGTTGGAGAAAGGTATAAATTAAAATTTTTACCCTCCGGAATAAAAGAAGGTCCTCCCCCAAAAAATAAATAACCCGGGGCCATAAAGGTGGAAATAGGATTTTCTCGGTCTGGATATTTAAAACCATCTGCAAATTGAGTGTTGAATTTCAAGTTTACCGAATAATACCATTTACTCAAAGTATCATTCCTATACCCAAAGGTTGAACTAAGCCTTATAGCGTCTTCAGTTTTTCTAGGCTTTCTTCCTTCTTGAATATTGACACCATATTTAAGTGACAAATCATTGTCCCAGTTAATAAATCTAAATTTATAATTTCTTGCAAAACGAATATTGCCAATAGCAGAAATAGCATTATCACCCCCTGCATTCCAGTTTACAAAGGCCACTTCACTCATATTAAAACCCAACCTATTTATTTTAGTCCAGAAAGAAGGGACTTTAAACCTTTTGGGAGGTTCATTAAGTACTTTTGTTTGATTAAAAGAGATAACCGGGTTTGTGAGATTAACACCTCTTGGAACTACATCTATTCTGTATTGTGTTCTCCTTATTACTATTGTATCAACGATAGTAGAATCAATTATCACAGTTTGCGGGATACTATCTACCTGAGGAATACTATCTTGGAGATAAGCGAAATGACAACTAAAAACGGCTATAAAAAATATAAAAACTCTTATCACCATATTATATTCTAGCTAATTTTTTAGTTACCAAATCAAGAATTGAATCATTGTCTAGATGAGTACTTCTATACAGATCTTTTATAGGTCCATGTTCTATAAATTCATCTTCCAAACCCAAGATCGTTATTGGAATATTGAATGACTTGGAGGTCATATATTCTAGTATGGCACTCCCAAAACCACCCATTTTACAGCCATCCTCTATTGTGATTATGTGTTTATAAGTGGAAGCTATAAAATCTAAAATATTTGTATCCAATGGTTTTACAAACCTCATATTATAAATACCAATTTCATTTTTAAGATCTATGTTATTTACTTGCTCAAGAAGGTCATAGCCAAAAGACCCTAAGGCTAGAATAGCAAGTTTATTTCCCGATCGAAGTTCCTCAGCTTTCCCTATGGCAATTTGTTTAAATGGTTTTCTCCAATTAAAATTGGTTCCCCTTCCCCTTGGGTATCGGATAGCAATGGGACCTGTGGGTATTTTCTGTACGGTAAACATAATATTACGCAGTTCTTCTTCGCTCCCAGGAGAGAATAAAATGAGATTGGGAATACACCTGAGATAGGCTATATCATAAACTCCGTGATGGGTAGGGCCATCTTGTCCCACTAAGCCTGCTCTGTCTAAAAGGAAGACAACGGACAGGTTTTGTAAACATACATCATGAATAACCTGGTCATAGGCACGTTGGAGAAAAGTGGAGTATATGACGCAGAATGGAAGATATCCGTTTGTGGCCATTCCGGCAGCCATAGTAACTGCATGCTGTTCGGCAATTCCAACGTCAAAAGCCCGTTCAGGAAATTTATCCATCATGTAGGTTAAGGAGCTACCGGAGGGCATGGCGGGTGTGATACCAATTATTTTAGAATTTTTTTCCGCTAATTCTACCAGGGTTTCACCAAAAACATCTTGATATTTGGGTGGGAGAGCAGCTCTTTCTTCTTCCACTAAATCCCCTGTATTTTTATTAAACTTTCCCGGGGCGTGGTATACAACCTGATTCTCTTCGGCTTTTTTGAGACCTTTACCTTTGGTTGTAATAATATGTAATAATTTTGGTCCATCTATGTTTTTAAGTCTTTGCAGTTCCTTGATCAAGCCTTCAATATCATGACCATTTATGGGGCCTGTATAGTTAAAATTCAGACATTCAAAAATATTCTCATCCTTGGCAATTCCCTTTTTAACGTTGGTCAGGTATTTTTTTAAAGCCCCAACGCTGGGATCTATCCCAATAGCATTGTCGTTTAAAATTATCAGAATATTGGTGTCGCTTACTCCGGCATGATTAAGACCTTCGAAGGCCATTCCACTTGCAATAGAGGCATCCCCTATTACGGCAATATGTTGTCTTTTTAATTTACCTTGAAGTTTTGATGCAATTGCCATACCTAAAATGGCGGAAATGGAGGTTGAACTATGACCTGTACCAAAAGCATCATAGGGGCTTTCTGATATTTTAGGAAAACCACTGATGCCGCCCATCTGGCGATTTGTTTCGAAAATAGCTTTTCGTTCCGTAATAATTTTATGGCCATAGGCCTGATGTCCTACATCCCATACAAGCCTATCTTCTGGAGTATCAAAAACATAGTGGAGTGCGAGGGTTAATTCAACCACTCCTAAACTAGCGCCAAGATGACCTTCTTTTACAGATACAATGTCTATAATAAACTGCCTCAAATCCATGGCTAGGGTAGTTAATTCGTCTACCTTAAGCTTACGCAAATCGCTTGGAGAATTTATTTTGTCTAAGAGTTTCATAAGAAGATGCAAATGTACATTAATTCATTTTTTTGTTATGACTACATCTATGCCTAATATTGTATTATTATGTCTATGGATTTGAAATTGAATGATCGCTATTATATGCAAAAAGCCCTGCAGGAAGCTGAACTTGGGTTTACAAAGGGTGAAGTCCCTGTAGGAGCAATTATTGTAGTAAAGGATAGAATAATTGCAAGAGCACATAATCTAACCGAACAACTCGTCGATGTTACTGCTCATGCTGAGATGCAAGCTATTACTGCGGCCGAAAACTTTTTAGGAGGTAAATACCTAATGGGTTGTACACTATATGTTAGTTTGGAGCCTTGCCAAATGTGCGCTGGAGCACTTTATTGGAGTCAGATTAGTAGAATTGTCTTTGGGGCTTATGATCCTAAACGAGGTTATTCGGTTATTAATGGAAGGTTACATCCTAAGACCTTGGTTACGGGAGGACTAATGGCAGAGGAATCTTCCGATTTATTGAATCGATTTTTTAATGAAAGAAGAGGTAATTAGAGAACAAAAAAAATCCCCAATAGACAATTGAGGATTTCTTACATTCAAAATAAAATATATTATCCGATTACCTGCACTTGTGCAGCAACCACTCCCTTTCTTCCTTCTTCTTCTTGGTATTCTACTTTGTCGCCTTCGTTCAATTCTACTCCATTCAATGCCGTAGCATGAACAAAGATATCCTTTCCGGTGTCGTCGTTTGTAATGAATCCGTATCCTTTGGATTCATTGAAAAATTTTACAGTTCCTGTCATTAAAATAAATATTAAAATAAAAAAATTACAATACGAAAATATGATTTTTTACGCAGACCACTTAAAAGTTTAGATAAAAATCGATCAATATTATTGATTTTCAGGCTTTTTAGGAGTTTTCCCTTGCATTTTTCTAATGTTTTCTTCTGTTAGCATATAATCCTCAACTTTCCTTCGCTTGCTCTCTTTATATAGAAATAATGGCATGGCAATTAAAAAAAGTCCTACCGTCCCGGATCCAATAAATTTGTGTGCTTTTTCAGCTTCCTTATCAATAATAAAGAAGCCATAGCCAATGGCACCAAAAGAAGCCAATGTTATAATCAGGACCAGATGTTTTAGTTTAATTAGCATCTTCTTTAGTAAAGTTTATCAACTTTCTTCTATAGGCAGTTAATAATTTGGATTTTGAGATAAAACCTAAGTATTTTCCGTTTTTAATAACGGGTAAATTCCAAGCACTGCTATTTTGAAATTTTAGCATTACTTCTTGCATAGAATCTGATTCATGAAAAATAAGTTCAGGAGCGCTATGCATAAAGGATTCAACCATTACTTTATCGTACATACTTGTGTCGAACATAAACTCTCTAATGTCATCTAAGGTAACAATTCCCACTAAAAAATTATCGTCATTTACTACGGGAAAAATATTTCTCGTCGACTTGGAAACGGCCATATGTACCATCTCGCCCAGGCTTATATCTTGCTTTATAGTAATGAAGTCTTTTTCAATTATATTATCTAATTCCATAAGCCCAAGTACTGTTTCATCTTTATTATGAGTAAGCAAGGCTCCTTGGTTTGCCAATTCTCTAGTATAAATGGTGTGATTCATGACGTTTTTAGTTAGTAAGTAAGATATGGAAGAAGTTATCATTAAAGGGACAAAAAGTTCATAACCTCCTGTTATCTCTGCTATTAAAAATATGGCAGTTAATGGGGCATGCAAAACCCCGGCAATAAGTCCGGCCATCCCAATTAGGGTGAAGTTACTCTCATTTACATTAAGACCTAAACCTAGGTTGTTAATGACTTTGGCGACCACATTTCCCAAGGCACTTCCCATGACCATGGTAGGGATAAAGATGCCACCTGCGCCACCTGCCGCAAAAGTAGTGGTCATAGCTACTGCTTTAAAAATAGTAATTCCAAAAAGGAGGGCAATTACTATCCAAATATTACTGGTGTAATTATCGAAAGGTGTTTTGCCCAAGGCAGAAAGGTGATCTCCTTTCAAGAGATTATTTATAAATCCAAAGCCTTCTCCATAGAGTGGGGGAATAAAATAAAGCATTATACCAATGGCAAGACCGCCAACTAATAATTTATATTTAGGACTCTTAAAACGATCGAAAAATTCCAAAATTCCAAAATACATTTTCGTAAAATAAATGGAAGCTATTGCTGTCCCTACACCCAAAACAATATAGAAAAAGGTGTCTTTTACCTCAAAATGTTCATTGATTGAAAAATTAAATAAGGATTCGTCACCAAGAAAAAAGTAAGAAGTTAATACCCCCGAAATAGACGCTAGCAAGAGTGGCAGCATCGAAAGCATCGTTAAATCCAAACTAAAGACCTCTACGGCAAAAATAATTGCCGCAATAGGCGACTGAAAGATAGAAGAAATAGCCCCTGCCGAGGCACAGGCAATTAGAAGGGATCTTGTTTTGGCATTAATATGTAATATTCTGGAAACATTAGAACTTATAGCAGCACCTGAAGCTACAGCCGGGCCCAATAGACCTACAGATCCACCAAAACCAACTGTTAATGGCGCGGTTACCAAGGGAAGTATAATATTCTTTGCATTGATTATTCCTTTCTTTCTTGAGAGCGAAAAAAGTATGGAAGAAATGGCATGTTCTATCTTTTCTTTATGAAAATATTTTACATATAGATATACCAAAGTAAGGCCTACAATTGGAGTTATAAAATATAATTGATAATTGGAAAATACGATTCCTTTTTGAAGAAAGGATTCAATAAAATAAGTGGTGTTTTTTAAAGTAACAGCTGCCAAACCTGCTAAAAATCCAACCAATACACTCATTAGCTGCGTAAAGGTCTTGTTGGAGATGTTTTTATATCTCCACTTTAGAAAGCGTGTAAATAAAACCGATATTTTATTTGGCATTTGAGAAGTATACGTTTAAAGGTATTAAAAAAAATGCCAGAACTATTAGGTTTCGATTCTTAGATGTAATTCTTTTAGTTGTTCCGGATCAAGCAATGAGGGGGCATCAATCATCACATCTCTGCCACTATTGTTTTTTGGGAAGGCGATAAAATCACGTATCGTTTCTTGTCCGCCCAGGATGGCAACCAAACGATCTAAACCAAAAGCTATTCCGCCATGGGGAGGAGCACCATACTGAAAGGCATCTAATAAAAACCCAAACTGGGCTTTAGCTTCTTCAGGAGTAAAACCTAAATGCTTAAACATGATTTGTTGTGTTTCCTTATCGTGAATTCTTATAGACCCTCCTCCAATTTCATTGCCATTTAGGACTAAGTCATAGGCATTGGCTCTTACGGCCGATGGATCTGTTTCCAAAAGGCTCAGTTGGCCAGGTTTTGGAGAGGTGAACGGGTGGTGCATTGCGTGGTAGTTACCAGATTCTTCATCAAGTTCTAGTAAAGGAAAATCTATAACCCAAAGCGGAGCAAAATGATCGGGATTTCTTAAACCTAGACGTTCTGCCATTTCCATGCGAAGAGCACTAAGTTGTGATCTGGTTTCATGAATTGATCCTGAGAGGATACAAATTAGATCTCCTGCTTTGGCAGAAGACTTTTCCGCCCAGGTCGATAAATCTTCCTGATTATAAAATTTATCAACTGAAGATTTAAAAGAGCCATCTTCATTACATTTTACATAAACCATCCCTTTGGCCCCAATTTGAGGTCTTCGAATCCAGTCAATGAGTTTATCTATTTCTTTTCTGGTGTAAGAGGCTCCACCTGGAATGGCTATTCCCACAACAATTTCAGCGGAATTAAATATTGCAAAATCACGATGTTGTGCAATATTTGTTAATTCTGCAAACTCCATTCCAAACCGTATATCTGGTTTGTCATTGCCATATTTTTCCATCGCCTCATCATAGGTTAAGCGAGGAAAAGGGCCTACTTCTTTTTGATTAATTTCCATTAGTAGATGTCTGGTGAGACCTTCAAATACCTGAAGAATATCTTCCTGTTCTACAAATGCCATTTCACAGTCAATTTGAGTAAATTCCGGCTGCCTATCAGCTCTGAGGTCTTCATCTCGGAAACACTTGACAATTTGAAAATACTTATCCAGTCCTCCTACCATTAGGAGCTGTTTAAAAGTCTGCGGGGATTGTGGTAGAGCATAGAATTGTCCTTCATTCATCCTACTAGGTACTACAAAGTCTCTGGCGCCCTCAGGAGTAGATTTAATCAAATAAGGAGTTTCTACTTCAATAAAACCTTCATTGGTCAGGTATTTCCTGACTTCCATACTCACTTTACTTCTAAAGATCAAATTGTTTTTAACGGGTCTTCGTCTAATATCTAAATAACGATACTTCATTCTAAGATCGTCTCCCCCGTCTGTTGTGTCATCAAGAGTGAATGGAGGGACCAGGGATTGGTTAAGAACAACTAACTCTTGCACTAAAACTTCAATATCTCCAGTAAGAATATTAGGGTTTTTAGAAGTTCGTTCAATAACCTTGCCTTTTACCTGAATGACAAACTCACGACCTAGGGATCGCGCTTTTTCTAAGAGCTCTGCTTCGGTACGTTCTTCGTCAAAAACCAATTGAATGATCCCATACCTATCTCTTAAGTCTATCCAGATAACAAAGCCTTTGTCTCTAGATTTATGAACCCAACCCGATAGGGTGACGTCCGTGTTTATATCTGATGCTCTGAGTTCTCCGCAGGTATGACTTCTATACATTATTTATTCTCTTAATTAACCGCCGCAAATGTAAGAAGATATCATATTATACTATGCACTCCTTAGCTTTTTTTAATAGGTAGAATCCCCTTCAGAATTAATTCTTTAAAATAGAAAAACCCCATCATAAGGATGGGGTGTACAAAATTATTTACAAAACCTTAGGCAGCTAAATCAAGATCTTTCTTTTTTATTGGTTTTGTCTTTTTATTTCCTCTGATTTTCACTTTAATTCTATAGACCATATTAAACATTACCGGAACTATGATCAAAGTTAGGAAGGTAGCCACAATGAGACCAAAAATAACTGTCCAAGCCAATGGTCCCCAAAAAACAACATTATCACCTCCAATATATAGCTTTGGATCAAATTCTGAGAATAATGAGAAAAAGTCGATATTCAATCCAATGGCTAATGGAATGAGTCCAAGGACAGTAGTTATTGCCGTAAGTAAAACTGGACGTAATCTCGCTTTTCCACTTTTGACAATTACCTCGGTGACCTGAGGGATACTTAGGTAATCTTTTTCGTCCAATCCGAGTTCCAATTTTTTCCTATCAATTAGGATTTGGGTATAATCTAATAAGACCACCCCATTGTTTACCACAATTCCGGCCAATGAAATAATACCCATCATAGTCATCATAATTACAAAAGGCCATCCGGTAATCATTAAGCCACCAAAAACACCAATAAAACTTAAGAAGATTGCCGTCATGATAATGGCTGGTTTTGAGATCCCACCAAATTGAAAAACAAGAATTAGCATAATTAAGCCTAATCCAGAGAAGAAAGCTCCCATAAGGAATTGCATTTGCTTATTTTGTTCTTCGATTTGCCCGGTATAGTCGATTTTAACATTGGCCGGGAGATCAATAAATTCTTCCATTTCTTTTTTAATTTCCTCCACAATAGCTCCGGCATCTGTAAAACCGGGCTTAAGACCTGAATAGACCGTAACAACTCTTTTGGTGTCCTTGTGTTTTATGGCACTAAAGGAAGAGGTGTTGCGCTGAGAGGCGACAGCAGAAACAGGGATTTCTTTTATTTGACCTGTTGCGGGATCACGGAAAATGATATTTTGATTAAACAAAGCACTTTTATTGTATCGAATGTCTTCGTTAAATCGCACATTAATATTATAGTCATCTCCATCTTTTTTGAAAATACCTGCTTTATCCCCAAATAGGGAGCGTCTAAGTTGCTGCCCTACTTGTCCAACCGATACTCCCAATTCACCTGCCTTTTCTCTATCAACTACCACTTGCATACTCGGTTTTCCTTTGTTGACGTCGATTTTAAGTTCCTCGATACCTGCAATATTTTTAGTATTAAGGAAATTCCTCATACGTTCCGCTACATTAATAAGTTCATCGTAATCTTTTCCTTCTATTTCTATATTGATTGGATAGCCGGCAGGAGGACCAAGGGCATCTTTTTCCACAGATATTGCGAGGCCGGGATAAATTCCTTTTAGACCCTCTTGTATTTCTTTGCGCAATATTTCTGTGTCTTTGCCCTGTCGAAATTTAAATTCCTCCATAGAGATTGTTATTTTTCCTCTATGAGGCATTTCTGCTGCTGAACCTCCCTCTGTAAAGGGGTTTTCCGCTCCTTTTCCAACTTGAGAAACACTCGATTCTACCAATATATTTTTGGAGCCCTGCATATATTCGGCGCTGTTGGCTATAGCATAAACTCTTTTTTCAATATCCTTGGTTATGCTATTGGTTTTTTCTATTGCTGTCCCTTGAGGATACTCTAAATAGACATATATTTCATTGGGAACGTTGTCTGGAAAAAATTCAACCTTGGTTCTTCCACTTCCCAACGACCAACCAAAGGCCATAAATGATGCAATTAGAAGTAAAATGGTTGAGCCAAAGAATAAATATACATTTCTACCTCTCAGGGCAAAGCGCAACTGGCTTTCGTACCAGTTTTCGAAGCGAGAAAGATAATTTTTTTGAAATCGTTGAGCTGCTTTTTTTAAACCGTATTTATAAATCCAGAATAGGATCCCGACAACAATCATTAAACTTCCTAAACCTCTCATCTCTCCTCCAAAAATTAGAATAAAAGTTCCTATTCCTCCTAAAATAATACTTAGACGAATAAGCTGTTTATGAGTAAGTTCTTTGTCACCTACCTCCATAAAGCTTGAAACCAACATAGAGTTCATGAAGATGGCCACAAAAAGGGAGGATCCTAATACAACAGACAGGGTTATGGGAAAGAAAATCATAAATTCTCCCATAATACCCGGCCACATTCCAAGGGGCACAAAAGCAGCCACCGTAGTTGCTGTAGATATTATAATAGGGAAGGCAATTTCCCCAATACCCTTTTTAGCAGCTTCAATTCTTGAATAGCCTTCCTCTTCCATTAGTCGATACACATTTTCAACAACAACAACGCCATTATCCACTAACATCCCAAGACCCATAATAAGACCAAATAGAATCATGGTATTTAAGGTATATCCTAAAGCGGATAAGATCATAAACGAAATAAACATAGACATGGGGATGGCAAAACCGACAAAAAGAGCATTTCGAAACCCTAAAAAGAACATCAAAACGGTAACTACCAAGATGATTCCAAAAATGATATTGTTTACAAGGTCATCTACCTGATTTAAAGTTTTACTGGAGGAGTCATTGGCAATGGTCACTTGAAGATCAGCAGGAAAATACTCTTCCTTAGATTTCTTTACAATTTCCCTGATTTTATCTGCAGCAGTAATTGCATTTTTCCCTGCTCTCTTTTTTATGTCCAACATTACCACACTACTACCTTGTTCTCTGGCATAGGTAGTTTTGTCTTCTTCTTTAAAAGAGATTTCGGCTATATCCTTCAGGTAAATAGCGTTATTTTTTTCGGTCTTTACTACAAATTCGTTTAATTCATTTGGGTTTTGAATCTCTCCCACAATCCGAATAGTTCTTCTCTGATCACTTGTTATTAAGTTCCCGGCAGACATAGTCATATTGCCATTGGCTATGGCCTGTATAACATCGTCGAAGCTTACTTTAGAGGCCATCATCTTGTAAACATCTACTGCTACCTCTACCTCTTTTTCTTGTGCTCCTCGGATATCAACTCCTTTAATCTCCGGTAAATCTTCAATTTCTTCTTCAAGATATTCACCAAACTCTTTTAGCTTATCCGTTGGATAGTCGCCGGTCAAATTCACATTCATGATAGGGAAAGACTCCGATATATTTAAATCAAAGACGTCTGGTTCAACTTTAGCCCCATTAAAAATAGGCCAGTCTTCTCCTGCTTTTTCCGAATCTACTTCATCCTTAACTTTTTGCTTGGCATTTTCAACCGTAATATCCTCATCAAATTCTACAACTATCATGGAATAGTCTTCTTGAGAATTAGAGGTGATTTCAACAAGGTTACTCACATTTTTTAGCTTGTCCTCCAAAGGATCGGTCAAAAGCCTTTCAATGTCTTCAGCGGTATTTCCCGGATAAACAATACTGATATAAATCTTTGTTTCTTTAACTTCAGGAAAATCTTCTCTTGGCATCGCAAAATAAGAGGATAGCCCAACGATAAAGAATATTCCTATCATCACATAAATAACGGAGGGATTATCAATGGCCCAAGAAGACAAACGAAATTCTTTATTAGCGTTTTTTTGTTGTTTACTCATGAGATAATTATATTATTTTGACTTCTTGGTTTTCCTTTACGTTTCTTGCCCCTTCTTTAATTACTTCGTCACCTATATTAATACCGGTTAATATTTCAACCATATCACCTTGTGTTTGACCTGTTGTTATGGTTTGTTTCTTAACAGTTGTACGACTTGATTCTCCCTTATTAATTAAATAAACATATTGTTCTCCTTCGGCATTTTCAGAAATCACACTTTGAGGAATAAGGATAGCCTGGTTATTGCTATAATCATTTATCTTAACTCTGGCGGTTAAATTTGGCTTTATATTTCTTTCTTTATTGGGTACAGCTATTTCTACCTGAAACGATCTATTGGTAGGATCAATAAAATTACTTGTTTGCCTTACTTCAGAAATAATAGTGTCTCTAAGTACCGGGAAATAAACTTTAACCTCTTTACCTACGGTGACCCCATTAATATGATTTTCGGGAACATCAACAGCGATATACATATTTGAAAGATTAATGATTCTAAAAACAGCCATACCATTCACAGGTGAAACTACGGTGCCTTGTTCCTGAATGATATCATCAATAATTCCTGTGAAAGGAGCGCGAATATTAGACTTCGCTAATTGACTTTCAGCCTGGGCAACAGAACTTTGTATAGCTTCATAATTTGTTTGAGCCTGTAAAAATTGTATTTCAGAACCAATTTTTTGTTCCCAAAGTCTCTTTTGTCTCTCATAGGTAGTTTTGGCGAGTGCCTCTTGTGTTTTTAATTGTGTAAGTTGACTACTCATACCACCGTCATCTATAGTTGCCAGTAATTGTCCTTTTTTTACACTTTCCCCTTCTTTTACATACACCTTATAAAGAGTTCCATTCATTTCGGGATAGATGAGAACATTTTGTTTGGTCATTACATTTCCTTGTAACTCTAAGAAATGATTAAAAGGTTGTTCTACTACTTTTAAGGTGGTAACCAAGGCCAATTTTGAATCGGTATTTCCTGCTTTTAATGTTGAATCTAGTAGCTTAATTTCCTTGTTTAACGCTCTTTGTTTTTCAGTTAATTCATCTTTTTTGATTTTTACCTTCTCAAGATTTCCTTCGGCAATTAAGGATTCTATGGATTGGTTTGATCCATTGCCACAAGATGCTAAAATCAATAAAAGAAGCATGCTGAAGAATATATTTTTCATTTGAATTGTTTTTGTTGGATTTTGTTAATTGTTAAGTACTGTTTCTAGGGCGGTCTTTTTATTAATTACATCCACCATAGATTGAAGAAAGTCTTGCTGAGCTGTATAAAGTTGAACTTGTGCTTGTCGCAACTCAAAACTAGTAGCTAGGCCTTCAAAATATTTGATTTCATTTTTCTTTTCTATTCTTTCTGCCAGGCTGAGGTTGCTTTTCGCAGTTTCGTAGTCTTCTATGGAGAATATATAATCGCTTTTAGCTCTTTCTAGCTGTAATCTTATTTGTTCTTCCGTTTCAGTAAGTTGTGTTTTAGCCTGATCATAAGCGATTTTAGCCCTTTGGGTCTTAGCACTTCTGTTTAAAGAGCTAAAAATGGGAATTTTAAGATCAACTCCCAGAGTAGAGGCGGCAAACCAATCCTGCCCATTTTCAAAAAACGAAAAGGTGTTACTAAAACTTGAAGCGCCATAATTAACGAAAGCATTTAGAGAAGGCAATGCCTTGCTTTTAGCTAATCTTAATTCGTAATAACGCTGCTCGTTAAGGTTCGCAACAATTTTATAGTCAACATTATTTTCCAATGTAAATTCAGAATCTAAAAGATTGAAATCAATCTGCTTTAAGGTAAGATCATCAAGATTCTCAAGAAGAATAGTATTGTTTTCAATTGGCAGTCCCATTAACAAGTTTAAAGTTTGAAGTGTTATATCTTCAAAGCGAATAGAATTTTTAAGGGCACTCTCTATAGAGGCTAATGTTATTTGAAGTTGCTCAACGCTTTCTTCATCACCTAGCCCATTTTCATAAAGCTTTTCCGTTTCAAATAAGTTCTTTTCCAAAGCGGCCTTGTTATTTTCTAAAATGGAAACTGTTTCATTGGCCAGTAAGACATTCCCATAAGCCTCTATAACAGATTGTCTCACTTCTAAATCTGTTTTTTCTTTAAAGTTTTCACTATACCTTAAAAAGGCTTCTGTTGCCTGAACACCTACAATATAAGAGCCATCAAATATTTGTTGTTTTAGAGTTGCAAACGCACTCACCTGATTTTGTTGTCCAAATACTACAGGAATAAAGGATCCTGGAGGTCCGCCGGCAATTTCACTGGGAATTAAGGTAACTGGCTGCTTTATTTGATTTTGATAACCTACGGTACCATCAATTTGAGGCAAGCCTGTTGCAATAACTGCCCACTTTTCTTTCTCGGCATCCAAAATTTCTCTGTCGGCATTTATGGCGCTATAGTTATTTTCAAGAGCGAAAGCAATCGCCTGTTCTAAGGTAAAGCTGCTCGTTTCTTCTTGTGATAATAGTATTTGTAAATTAAAGAATACCAAAAGGGTTAATAATATAATTCTCATTTAGTCTTGATTTGAATTGATGATTTGGTTAAGTAGTTTTCTGCCTTTTGGCGTTACAATTCCCCTAAGGTGGTATTCGAGATAGTCATCCATCAGATCCCATGCAGGAAATTCTTTTTCGGGGAAAAGACGATTGTCTTTAATACTTGTAACTCCAGAGAAGTATATTTTGGCGACAAACCCAATATTTAAATTCTCCCTGTAAATTTTTAGCTTAATACCCTTTTTTACATTGCGTAAAACGCAATCGTACATTATTTGATATTGCTTTTTGTGGAGTGTATTATATACTTTCGGATAATATTTTTGCAGTTGAAATTGAGGGGATGTTTTTTCATTTTTTAAGTGCTCCATCAACATCCTTTTTATCTCGTAAAGCTCTAAAATGGGGTTCTTGTTTAGGGAGCAAATTTCTTCTATACCGCAAGAAACCGCATGAAAAACATACATTGTACATGCTTCGACTAATTTGGTTTTGTTTTCAAAATGAGAATATATTGTCTTTTTTGAGACCCCCATTTCTCTGGCAATGTCATCCATGGTTACACTTTTAAAACCAAGGTCTAGAAATAAGTCAGAAGCTTTTACGAGAATTTCCTGTTTCATAATAAGGGCCCAAATATAAACAAGGAAACTTTAAATACAATAAAAGTTTCCAAAGTTTTACAATTAATTAACAATTGTAGTTTTGAACTAATAATTTGTTAACAAGACTCCTAAATATTGGAAAGGTTACTCTCATTTAATGTATTTTTGGGAAAAATTCAATATGAGAGACCTAGAGTTCTTTAGGAACGCTTTCAATGATTATCTTAGAACGAAGCTAAGAGATAAGGAGCCTGCATCTTTATACGAGCCTATTAAATATATCATGGAGCTCGGTGGCAAAAGGTTGCGTCCTGTTCTTACCTTAATGTCTACCCAAGCTTTTGGAGGTAATTATGAGGATTCTTTAGATGCCGCCTTGGCAATTGAAATTTTTCATAATTTTTCGCTAGTACATGATGATATAATGGATGATGCGCCTTTACGAAGGGGCGCCTTAACTGTTCATGAAAAATGGAATACCAACACTGGAATTTTGTCCGGAGATGTTATGCTGATTAATTCTTATCAGTATCTCGAAGAATATAATAATATCATATTTAAATCATTAACAAGTATTTTTAGTAAAACAGCCATAGAGGTTTGTGAAGGGCAACAATATGACATGGATTTTGAGGAAAGAGATGATGTTACTGAGTCAGAATATATTAAAATGATTACATACAAGACTGCAGTATTGGTTGCTGCAGCAATGGAAATGGGTGCTATTATAGCGGGAGCCTCCAAAAAATCCCAAAATCTTATCTATGATTTTGGACTTAATTTGGGAATTGCTTTTCAATTACAAGACGATTACCTCGATGCCTTTGGAGATCCAAAGAATTTTGGAAAACAGATGGGAGGAGATATCATTGAAAATAAAAAGACCTTTCTGTATTTACAATCTAACAAGATGGGTTCAAGAGAACAAAGAGCCGAGCTAAAGGACCTTTTTTCCATAAAACCTTCATGCCCTGAAGAAAAAATTAAGACCATCAAGGAAATTTATAAAGAAAGTGGAGCTGCCATGGCTACAAAAAAAGAGATTGAAAAATATACCCATTTAGCCTTTGAATCTTTAGATTTACTAGAGGTTCCCAAGGAAAAAATGGCTTCCCTTCGAGAATTTGGATTTAAACTTATGAAAAGGGAAGTTTAAAAGATTCTATTGAAAAGTGCCTTGATAAAGTAGGAGCTTGGGCAACTTGCGATTACCCTGAGGTCTTCCCATAGATTTGTCTCTTCATCCAAAAATTTAAATAGAATTTGCGGACTACAATTCTTAAAAAGAGATTGAAAAATGTCTCCACCTTTATGATTTTCATTATATAAAATATCTAAGAGTAATAGATCATAAAACCAATATTTATCCTTTGTCCCAAAAACATCCAAAGGTTTGTCTTTTTTTAGATAGGAGATCAGTTTTTTGGTCTTCTTATGTGTGCTTTTAAAAGTATATCCAGTACTTGCTTTAGCCCACCCGCCGGCGACTCCAATATGAAAGATATTTTTAGTATTCTGGGAGGTGAAATCAAAACTGCTCATCGGAATATTACCTTTTTCTTTTTCTATAATCTCATATTCTTCACAAGCTAAGGCGCCTGAAATATAAGATTTAATAGCCATTTCATATTCCTGATCAGCCAGAGTTTCGGCGGAAAAGAGAGTGTATTCTACAAGGCCCTCTGTGTCACTAAAAGGAAGGACATACATAAAACGAGTATTGCCATCTTGTGCAATGGAGAAATCCATAAAAGTTGGTGACAAGGAATTAAAAATCGGTTTTTTACTCTTTATAACCCAACCGATAAAGTGTTGCTGAATTAATGGAAATTTGGATTGTTTCTGAACTAAATTATAATCAAAAATACTGTTAAAGACCTTGTTGCCTGTATAGATTTTATCCTCGGTTTTAACTATGACCTTTGTTTGATCTTCAACAATTTCTAAAACAGAAGACACTTGAAAACTGATATTGGGATAGGCTTCTATTTTTTGAAACATAAAAGTGTAAAAGTCCTCCCCTCTCAGCATTTTATAACTATAAGGGGCTATAGACTTATCTATACTGAAATTATCACCCAAGAATTGAATTCGCTCCCATCTTTTATGAAGAATGGAATCAAATTCACCAGACTCTTTTTCCCAAAAGCACCAAGTTCGGTCATTTGTTTTTTTTGGGTCCTTATCCAGTAAGAGAATTTCTCTATTTTTAAAAAAAGGATCCCTGCCTAGAGATTCTGCCAGCATTAAACCCGCAGCTCCTGCTCCAACAATTATATAGTCGTAATGTCTCTCCACAAAAAATAAAAATCCAAATGTACAAATAAGATAACTAGTACAAATTTTAATAAAGCCGATATCTAAGACCTAAAAAAGCTCTAATTCCCTGGTTAGGAGCGTAAACATAAGAAGGGTCAAAAGTAAGGGCATAGGGATTATCAGGGGTTTGTATAACATTCCCGGAATTGTCAAATACCACATTTTTATCAAATGGATCTTCCGACCTGGCAATAATAAATGGATTTCCTTTGTTGGGTGTCCAGTTCAATAGATTTTTTACACCCCCATATAGTTCAAAACCTCCAATACCGGCATAGGTGAGTTGAATATTCTGTATGCTCCAGAGAGGAGAAAACTCTTTTCTTGGATCTAATTCGCCAAGTAATGGCAAGCGCATTGGGCCATATAGATTACCGGTATAGTCAATAGAAAGGTCAAGACTTCTAATCAGATATGAAAAACTCCATGTAGCCGAATAACTTTCAGTAAGAATTTGTCTCCGGGTAATGCCATTTCTGGTATTACTCACATCCATTATAGTGCCGCCAACAATCATTTTTAGGCCATTGGCAAAGGCAAAGTCCAGATTAAGGCTCAGGCCTTTTGAAATTGAATTTCCATCTAAGTTTTTATAGATTATTTGATTGGGATTAGTATCGTAATCCGGAATAATGGCATTGCTAAAGTAGGTGTAAAAGGCTGAGGCATCTAAGGCAATAAAATTACCCGAATCACTATAAATTTTCTTAAGATAGTTAAGGTTAAAATTTATAGATTGTTCTGGTTCCAAATTCTCACTGATTATAACATCTCTGGCCCCGGTAAGGGCTGCATGCTCTTCGGTAAAAAGATTTACTACCCTAAAACCCGTGCCGGCATTAAGCCTAAGAATGTCATTGTCATTAAACTTAAATCGATAGGCGAGTCTTGGCGTAAAAATAGAGCCATGTCGTTTGTCATAATCGTAACGTAAACCCGTAAGCAAAGAGTGTTTGTTAGAAAAAACCCATTCATCCTGCACAAATACACTGGGAATCCAAACTTCATCTGCAAAATTACTATCAAGTGAACTGGTAGCAGTTGTATTGTCATCATAGAAAGTATAACGCAAAGCACTTCCAAAAAGCAGCGCGTGTTTCCCTAAGGATTTATCCCAGGTAAGTTGTCCGAAACCGATTCTTTGGTCGGCCAAATAGGGGGTGTCTCCATAGACAGAATTTTGATTGTGATTGTTATAAGAGATAGAAAACAGAATATTTTCATTTACGGGAAGTTGATATTTACCTAGAAATTCCCATCTTCTTGTATAAATACTTTCCCCATATATCTGGTCTGTACCCCTAAACTCAGGTGTCCATTGCATTTCACCTCCCCAGCGGTCTTCATAAAAGAATCTTCCGGCTATGGAGAATAATCGATTTTCTTGGCGTTGGAACGCCCATTTTTGAAAAAAGGAGATTCTATCTTGAATAGTTAGGTCTGTAAAATTATCACCATTGTTATCTATGGGATTATCATATCTAAAATAGTTAAGACCTAAAAGCAGGTTGGTATTTTTGCTAACTTTAATATGGGAGCCAATATCCAAATTGTATTCACCCCAACCACTCAGGAAACTATCAAGGCTTAGTGCAGGGGCTTCCAAGGCGTTTTTTGTAATGATATTAATAAGTCCTCCTACTGCTTCACTGCCGTATAGGGTAGAGGCAGGACCCTTGATAATCTCCACTTGTTCAATTAATGAATTAGGAATTCCCGAAAGACCGTAAACGGTTCCTAACCCACTAACAATAGGCATCCCGTCGATTAGAACGAGGGTATAAGGTCCTTCCAGACCGTTGATATGGATATCACCGGTATTACAAACATTACAATTAATTTGAGGTCTAACACCATTTATGTTTTGTAGTGCTTCAAAAATACTCGCCGTAGGATTTTTTCTAAAAAAAGTGGGCTTATAGACTTCCACCGGGACGGGACTTTCTAATCTTTTGACAGGCTTCAGAGTACCAGTTATAACCGTTTCATCTAATTGTTCTAAAGAGGGGGTTAAATCAAATAATAACTTAAGCGTTTCCCCATTATTTAAATCAACTACTCTATTAATATTATTGTAACCTATGGCGCTGACTTTGATTTTGTATTGCCTTGGAGGTAGATCTGTAATAATAAAATCACCATTTTCATCAGTAGTAGTGCCTATCTCTCCCGGTGAAATTTGAAGGTGAACAAAGGGGATAGGGATACCATTCTCCATGACCCGTCCTTTTAGCACTGTATTCTGAGCGTACACTCCTGAAAAAAAGGAGAATACTAATAGCACCAGAAGAAGTTGAATTTTCCGAGTAAACATGATTATTAAACAATAAACTAAATATATATTTAGACAAATCTAAAAATATGTTTTTACAAATAAAAATGTATTTTTGTATAAATCATTTTTGATGACCTATTCTGAAGAAAATTATATCAAGGCAATTTTTCATTTGGGGATTGATGGCATAAAGGCTGTGAGTACAAATGCCGTTGCCGAGCAAATGTCTACAAAGCCTTCCTCAGTCACGGATATGATGAAAAAGCTGTCTGAAAAGGGTCTTGTAAATTATAAAAAGTACAGAGGTGTATCTCTTACAGATAAAGGAAAGAAATTAGCTCTTTCTATAGTCAGAAAGCATCGTTTATGGGAAGTATTTCTTGTTCAGAAGTTAGATTTTACTTGGGATGAAGTACATGATATAGCAGAGCAGTTAGAACATATTAAAAGTGAAAAGTTAATTGATAAGCTAGATGAATTATTAGATTTTCCGGAATATGATCCGCATGGAGATCCCATTCCGGCGAAGAATGGTCATATAAAAAGTAGAGAGAAACAGTTATTAAGTCAAATGGACATTTCTTCTGCAAGTATTTGTGTGGGCGTTAAAGACTCGTCAGCCCCATTTTTAAGATTTTTGGATAAGAATAGTATTGCATTGGGAAATACAATTAAAATAATAGATAAAGAAGAATTTGATAACTCATTACACGTTTTAATTGACAATAGAGAATTACATTTATCACAATTAATTGCGTCTAATTTATATGTTAAAAAGATATAAGTAATATGGAGAATATTATTAGTTATTTTGAAAGCATCGATCCAATATTGGCTGCTTTCTACGCCACTTTATTTACATGGTTTTTGACGGCTCTCGGGGCTTCATTGGTCTTTCTGTTTAAAACAATGAATAGAGCTGTTTTAGATGGAATGCTTGGTTTTACAGGAGGTGTTATGGTGGCGGCAAGTTTTTGGAGTCTCTTGGCACCGGGAATTGAAATGAGTCCCGGGGAAGGATTTGTCAAAGTCATTCCAGCCGCAGTCGGATTTTTATTGGGGGCTCTTTTTATTTTTGGGTTAGATAAAATCTTACCTCATTTGCATATTAACTTTAAAGAAAGCGAAGGAATTAAGACACCCTGGCACAAGACAACATTATTAACACTTGCTATTACCTTACACAATATCCCTGAAGGCTTGGCAGTTGGGGTCTTATTCGGTGGTGTGGCAGCCGGTTTTGAAGGGGCAAATATCGGTGGTGCGGTTGCCTTAGCCCTGGGAATAGGTTTACAGAATTTCCCAGAAGGTTTTGCGGTGGCTATGCCATTAAGAAGACAGGGATTATCAAGACTTAAAAGTTTTAGTTATGGCCAGGCTTCAGCGATGGTAGAACCTATAGCAGCGGTTTTAGGAGCATGGGCGGTATTGACTTTTCAACCTATTTTGCCCTACGCACTTTCTTTTGCGGCAGGGGCCATGATTTTTGTGGTGGTAGAAGAAGTAATTCCAGAAACCCAACAAGATAAATACACGGACATTGCCACTATGGGATTCATAGGGGGCTTCATTATTATGATGACCTTAGATGTCGGATTAGGTTAAATTTTTAATAACACATTCCTAATTTTTATTCCCCAAATAACTCAAAAGCACCCTTAGAAAGGAATAGGGTTCCTTTTGATATCTCATCCTCTGGCATAATAGCCAGATATTCTTTGGTGCTACCTTGTGAGATTATTTTAGAGGGTTTAAAAAAGTAACTCTCCTCATTTTGATCATTTAGAATGAGCATAAATTTTTGACCATCTATATCAATTATTGATTCCTCTGGAACAGCCAATTGTTCTTTTTTAGCGGTGGTAATATAAGCGTCGACAAACATTCCGGGTAAAAAACGATTCACTTCACTATCACTTAAATGTGCATGAACTTTTATCGTTCTGTTTTCTTCCAAAGCTTTGCCAATTAAATAGACTTCGGCTTTAAAGACCTTTTCAGAAGCCTCAGGAATTTCATAAACTATTTCCTGTCCTTTTTCAATTTTCATAATGTCTTTTTCGAAAACGGATAATTCCAAATGAATATGATCATTATCTACAACTTCCATAATTGGGGTTGTGGGTGAAACATAAGTTCCAAGACTTACATTTATTTTGGTGACACTTCCATTAATGGGGGAGACAAGATGAACAATAGATGAAATATTACCCGCCTCTACTTCTAAAGGATCAATGTTTAATAATTCTAATTGCCTTCGCAGTCCGGCATAGGTAGCCTCGGCTGTTTTGAGATCACTTTCGGCTTTAAGGAAATTCTTTTCAGAGGAAATTCTTTCCTTGTTTAATATTTCCTCACGTTTAAATTCAGCATTTAGATAATTTAATTGCTGTTTTACTTCTAGATATTCTTGCTGAAGTTTTATAAACTCCGGATTTTCCAGACTAATGAGGCGTTCACCTTTTTTTACCTGATCCCCAACAAGCAGGGTCGTTTTTTTTATATATCCCCCCATTACTGCGCTTATAACAGCTTTATTAGAAGGAGGCACATCAATTATACCAGTTGTTTTAATAGTTGTTGGAAAGCTAAGTTGTTTTAAAGTATCAATGCGCATTCCATTATTGGCGAATTGCTTTTTAGATACTTCAATGATCTGATTCTCTAAAGGGGTTTCAGATTGCTCTATAATTTCACTAGTTGCTTTTTGATCTTTGCAACTGATTACTAGTTGTAATAATAAAAGACAGGATATATAAGTGCGAAACATAGTTTTTAGTTTAAAGGGTTATGTGATTTAAGGCGATTACTGTTTGGTTATACCGATTTAAATTATCTAAATAATCTAGTTTGATTTCATATGCGTTTTCTATACTCAGTATATATTGGAAAAAATCTATTTCTCCATTTTTAAAACTTAAGTCGGCCGTATTCAATATCTCTTCAGAAAGAATAGTCCCATCTTTTTCATAGTAATCGAGAGCCTTTTGGAATTTTAGTAATTTGGAATTTAAGGTTGTCAGTTTGGTTTGAAATTGGATATTATATTGAATAGAATCCTGAACGGCTGCATCATAAGCTAGGGTGGAAGATTTTATACGACTTTTTTGACCCGAAAAAAACAGGGGGATCTTAAGTCCCAGATAATATCCAAAAAGATTTTGATTTAAGGTGGGGTTGGAGCCTTGAAAGTAACTAAGACTAATATCCGGTAATAACTGTTGCTTCTCATATTTGTTCCCGTACTCGAAAAGGCTAAGATAATTACTGAGATATTTAAATTCCGGCGTTTCATTTATATTTACCTGCCTAAGTTGTAGTTTGGGAAGTGTAGCCTTTGCAAGAACAATGCTATCTTTATTTTGAATAATTGTTCTTAACTCTCTATAGGCAATTTCTACATCTTGTCGGGCTTGTTCTAGTTTTATTTCCAATTGCCTTTGCTTCGACTGGGCAGTTATTTTTTCCAAATAATTGGTAGCACCGAGTTCAAAACGTCGCTCTGCCTTGTTCGCAAAATCCACAAATAAACTGTCTAACTGTAAATAAATGGACTCTATTTCCTTCGCATATATATAATTATAATAACGGGAAGCTACTTCTTTTTTTAGTGCTTTTACGCGCACTTCATATTGACTACTGTCTACGGCCATACGCGCTTTGTTTAGTCTTTTTTTTGAGAAATACACGGTGGGAAATAAGAAGTCTTGTTGTATCCCAAAAACACTAAGCGGTTCATTATTTATAGCTAAATTATTTTGATCATATTCATAGTAAACCTTGGTTTTCTCAAACGAAAAAGCACTAGGGATAAGCGCTTTAGACTCTTCTACCTTTAAGGCGTTCGCTTTTAACCCCGCGTTATTTATGATGGCCATATTTGTTAAATTCTCCAAACTCTTAGTATCATCTTGGGCATTTATACTTTGACTTGACAATAAGAGGACTATAAACGTGGATAGGACTTTAATAAAAGGCCATTTTTTATTAATATTTAATTTGAAGGGCTGCGCAACAATCGAATAAAGAAGTGGTAAAACAATCAGGGTTAACAAGGTAGCGGTTATTAGTCCTCCAATTACTACCGTTGCTAATGGCGCTGTACTTCTGCCCCGACGTTTGTCGAAATCGCCATTGGAAGAAAGCCTAAGGCGGCGGCTGTAGCAGTTAGTAAGACAGCGCGCATTCTATCTTTGGTGCCTTGAATAATACGTACTTGCATATTTTCAAATTTTTGGTTCTGTAACTCTTTAAAATGCTCAATTAAGACAATGCCATTAAGCACAGCTATTCCGAATAAGGCGATGAATCCTATCCCGGCGGAAATACTAAACGGAAGACCTCTCACCCATAAAAGCAATACTCCTCCAACTGCCGCTAGTGGTATAGCAGTGAAAATAACAAGAGCAAGTTTAAAGGATTTAAAAGCCAGATATAGCATTATAAATATTAAGAGTAAGGCTATGGGTACAGCTATTAGCAAACGTTTTCTTGCCATTTTAAGATTCTGAAATTGACCTCCATAATCTATGGTATAACCCACGGGTAAACTGATGTTTTCTGAAATGAGCTGTTGTATATCATCAACAACAGATTGCAGGTCTCTATTACGAACATTAACTCCAACCACAATTCTTCTTTTGGTATCGTCTCTGGATATTTTGGCAGCACCTTTTTGATAGGTAATCTCAGCCAATTCGCTTAGGGGAACTTTACCCCCTTCCGGAAGGTCTATATAAAGGTTGTTTAAATCTTCAATCTGACTTCTTTTCTCAGGAAGAAGTCGCACGACTAAATCAAATCGTTTTTCTCCTTCATATACAACCCCGGCTTTTTTTCCTGCGAAACCCATGGCAACCATATTATTTACCTGCTCAATGTTTAAGCCATATCTAGCTATTTTATGACGCTGATATTTTACACTCATTTGGGGCAATCCCACAATTTTTTCTACCGTGATGTCAGCTGCCCCCTCTACCTTATTTATGGTTGATTTAATTTCATTCCCTAAAGCACTCAAAATTGCGAGATCTTCACCAAATATTTTAATAGCGATATCTGCTCTAACTCCTGTTATTAATTCATTAAATCTCATTTCTATTGGTTGTGTAAACTCTAACTCCAAACCCGGAATGATAGAGAGAGCCTCTTTAAATTTCTCTGCTAAAATATCTTTTGACTTGGCAGAAACCCATTCACTTTTTGGTTTAAGGGTTATAATGACATCACTTTCTTCCATAGACATGGGATCTGTAGGAACTTCTGCTGCGCCAATTCTTGTAACAACCTGATTAATTTCAGGAAAATTGCTCTTCAGAATTTGTTCTATCTTGGTGGTTGTTTCTATAGTTTTACTTAGGGAAGTACCGGTTTTAAGTATCGGCTGAATAACAAAATCACCTTCATCCAAAGTTGGAACAAACTCCCCACCTAAGGAATTAAATATTGGAATTGTTAGTATTAAAACGGCAGTTGCTAGCCCCAAAACGATTTTTTTTCTTTTAAATGCCCAATTAATTGATTTATCAAAAATTATATTTAATGAACTCAGTAGTTTAGAGGAAATGCTATTGCTCGATTCTTTGACCGGTTTTAGGAATAATGAGGACATTACAGGCACATAAGTAAAACATAAAAACATGGCTCCCACTAGGGCAAAACTGAAGGTAAGTGCCATAGGCCTAAACATTTTTCCTTCCACCCCGCTCAAGGAAAGAATTGGTATAAATACGATGAGAATAATCAGCTGACCAAAAATGGCAGAATTCATCATTTTTGAGGCGCTATCATAAACTATCTGATCCTGGAGTTTTTGTTTTTTTGCTTTTGATAATAGCGCAATATCTCCGCTTTGTGCGGTTATCTTAAATGCTATAAATTCAACTATGATCACAGCACCGTCAATAATAATTCCAAAGTCAATGGCTCCTAAACTCATCAGGTTGGCGTCTATCTTAAAAAGATACATTAGTGAAATTGCAAAGAGTAAACTAAGCGGTATCACAGAAGCTACTACTAAGCCCGACCTAAGATTCCCTAGCAATAATACCACCACAAAAATTACAATAAGACAACCAAGTAATAAATTCTCGGTGACGGTATGACTCGTCTTTTTAATAAGTTCACTTCTTTCCAAAAAGGCATTAATAAATACCCCTTCAGGGAGAGATTTAGATATCGTATTTACCCTTTCCTTTACGGCTTCAATTACTTTGTTTGAATTGGCGTCCTTTAGCATCATAACCTGTCCAAGGACTTTTTCACCTTCTCCATTACCTGTTATGGCGCCAAAGCGAATAGCACTCCCATATCCTACTTCTGCGACATCTCTTATGTATATGGGAATACTTGATATATTTTTAACCACAATATTCTCAATATCCGACAAGGAAGTTACTAGTCCTTCCCCTCTAATAAAATAAGCCTGATTAACTTTCTCTATATAAGCACCACCGGATACACTATTGTTCAACTCCAAAGCATTAATTACCTCTTTGGTAGTAATATTCATTGCATTGAGTTTGTTCGTATTTATGGCTACTTCATATTGCTTTAAACTCCCTCCCCAGGTATTGATTTCTACTACCCCAGGGATTCCGGATAATTGTCTTTTGACAATCCAATCTTGAATTGTTCGCAGATCGGTTAGGCTATATTTATATTTATACTTGGGTTCTACGTCTAAGATGTATTGATAGATTTCACCTAAACCAGTGGTAATTGGTCCCATCTCAGGTGTTCCAAAACCTTCAGGAATTTTTTCACTAGCCACTTTAATCTTTTCGGCAATAAGCTGTCTTGGGAGGTAGGTTCCCATATTATCTTCAAAAACAATGGTCACTACCGAGAGCCCAAATTTTGAAATGGAACGAATTTCCTTTACTCCGGGTAAGTTGGCCATTTCCAATTCAACAGGATAGGTTATAAACTGTTCCATATCCTGAGTAGACAAACTTCTGGAAGTTGTAATAACCTGCACTTGGTTATTAGTTACGTCAGGTACGGCCCCAATGGATAATTGAAATAGTGAGAAGATCCCAAAGCTTATTATAAGAAATGTCAATATTAGAACGACAAACTTCTTTCTTAAACTAAATGCAATGATTTTAGATAACATAATTCAGAGAATAAAAAATGAGCAAATGGCTTTACCAGATATGATAAAAGCAATTAACAAAACTTAATAAAACAGAATTATATTAGGCGTGGAGGTTGAAAAGGCCCTTCCTTTTCAAAATTGGAATACTTGGGTTGATAGTAGAAAGTGTTTTTCGGATGGATTCCGATTATACCGGACAGTATTTTAATATCTAAAAAATCCTTTACAACGAAGGCGGATAGGCTATTAAGATGCACTTGATGCTGGAAAGGGAGTTTCTCATGCTCCGTTTTTTCCTCCGTGTGTTTTTCATCATGATCGGCTTTTAAATCGCCGTAATGTTTGGATATGAAAACTATGAAGTTGTCGCCATATTTCTGAGAGTGAAAGTTTGCATGCTCTATTAATTCGCTAAGATTCACCAAGTCATTGATACAAATATTAAAGCTCTGTATCAAAATGAGTAAGGAAGCAGATATGGAAACTAGTTTTATCATCTTATGCCTGAAGTAAAGATAATAATTTTAAAGGAATTTCCTTGTTAAGACCACTAAAACTAGGAGAAGAAAGGGTGTAGTCTTCTAAATCTCTGCTTATACTGATGGTATTTATCTATCTGAGATATCTTTTTCTTCTAAATCTTCATATGGAATATTGTCAATAAAATATTTTAAGGCTTCTATTCTAGCCTCCGTTTTTTTATCAGCCTCGATGATTATCCACGGAGAATCTTTTAAGTTAGTGTGATCAAACATTTTAAGTTTAAACGCGGTATAGTCATCCCATAATTCTTGTGCCTTACGGTCAACCGCTGTCATTTTCCACTTTTTCAAGGGATTGGATTTAATCTCTTTGAATCTTAAAGCCTGCTCTTCTTTGGAAATAGAAAAGTAAAATTTTATTAAATAAGTGTCGGCATCCATTATCATTCTTTCAAAGCTATTAACCTGCTTCATAAAATTCTGATATTGGTATTTAGTGCAAAAACCGTTTACTGGTTCTACTACAGCGCGGTTATACCACGAGCGATCAAAGAATACAATTTCTCCGGGTTTAGGAAGCTTATTGACATAACGTTGAAAATACCATTGGCCGCTTTCCTCAATAGTTGGTTTTGGAAGGGCAACTATTCTGTATTGTCTTGGATTGATGTGGGCCGTAATTCTCCTGATGGCGCCACCTTTTCCTGCAGCATCTCTTCCTTCAAAAAGAATAACAATTTTTTTATTTTTTTCAATTACCCAATTCTGAAGCTTAACTAATTCAGTCTGAAGCTTATTAAATTCTTTTTCATATTTCGTTAGTCTAATGGCCTTGTCAAGATTTAGCTTTTTATCCAATAATAGATATTTTAAGCCTAAATTGGAATTGAGTAATTCTAAATCCTCTTCAGTCAACATTTGGGTTTTTTTGTTTGCTTCTGGCATGCTTATATATCAATTTGTTGAATATGTCTATAATATCTTAGAACTATATTAGGATCTGGTAGAATAGTAGTTTTGTGTTTTGTTTTTCTACTAAAATCAAATTTAGACAAGACATATCTTATGCTTTCTAAGCGAGCCGTTTTCTTGTCATTGGCCTTCACAATTATCCAAGGGCTAAAAGTAGTATGAGTTTTTGAAAACATATGCTCTTTATAGTAGGTATACTTATCCCATAAAGCCTGACCTTTTTTATCTACGGGACTAAATTTCCATTTCTTTAAAGGGTTTCGTAAACGGCTCTCTATTCTTTTTTTCTGTTCCTTTTTAGAGATGGAAAACCAAAATTTGATTAACAGAATCCCATCCTCATATAACATATGTTCAAAACCGGGAACCTGAACCATAAATTGTTCGTAGTCTTTTTTGGTGCAAAACCCCATGACGGGTTCAACAACTGCCCTGTTATACCAACTTCTATCAAAAAAAACAATTTCACCGGGATTGGGAAGTTCCTTTATATATCGCCGGAAATACCATTGTCCACTTTCGACCTCTGTAGGTTTGGAAAGAGCAACAACTCTCATAGATCTCGGGTTTAGGTGTTCCGTAAACCTTTTTATACTACCACCCTTTCCCGCAGCATCTCTACCTTCAAAAATAATGGCAACTCTTAATTTATTTTTTGTTACCCACTGCTGCAGGTTTACTAATTCTACTTGAAGAAGTTTTAATTCTTCCTCATAGCAAACATTTCTAAGAGTTTTGGAGATGTCAATCTCTTTTTCTTCAGCAATAGCAACTAAGTCCTTTCTTTTTTTTGCTTGTAGAAAATCTTGGGCAGTAAACATAAGTTAGTTATATAAAGGATTAAATCTTCGTCTTAATAAGACAATAAAATCAGATCTAAAGGTACTAATTTTCCTTTGTGACCTACATTTCTTTAAAATGAGTTTTTAAAACTTAATCATAATTGAACCATCATGCAGGTTGGTTTGTGTTGCGTTAATGCGTAAGTTTAAAACGTAATTTTAATTATTTAAAGATGGGAATAAAAAATTTTCTTTTCACGCTGTTTTTAACAAGTTTGGTTTTTTTAGGCTATGGTCAAAAGAAAGACTTTAGTTATTTGGATGTCTTCGACTTAAACTATGTGGCCGATCCACAAATTTCCCCAAATGGGTCTTGGGTGGTATACAGAAAAATGGGTTTTGATATAATGAACGACAAGGCTATTGGTAATCTTTGGATGATTAAATCGGATGGTAGTTCACATCAAAAGCTAACCAATATGGAAGCTAATGAATTTAGTCCCAAATGGTCTCCAAAAGGAGATAGAATTGCGTTTATCAGGAATACGGAAGAAGGTGCTGAAATTTATATTTATTGGGTTAATACAGGGAAGGCAGCAAGAATTTCTCAACTGCCCTTTAGTCCAAGTTCACTAAGCTGGTCCCCAAAAGGAGATCAATTGGCCTTTTCCATGTTTGTAAAGGAAGCACCTCCGGTATTAGCAAAGATCCCGGAGAAGCCTGAAGGGGCCAAATGGGCAGAAAGTCCTAGAATTACCGATAGGCTTTATCATGAGGCTGATGGGAGAGGTTATATTCCAACCGGCTATAATCATATTTTTGTTATTTCTGCAGAAGGAGGGGCACCTATTCAGCTTACCCAGGGAAATTTCCATCACCGTGGTTTATTAAGTTGGGATAAAGATGGAAGTGGACTCTATTTTTCTGGCAACAGAAACGAGGATTGGGAATACGATTTTAGAAATAGCAATATTTACAAGGTCAATACGCTTTCAGGAAAAATTTCTAAAGTAATTGACACCAAGGGACCGGCAAGAGTGCCTCAGGTTTCTCCCAATGGCCGCAGTATAGCTTATCTTGGTTATGAAGATAAAGTTCAGGCTTATCAGGTTACTAAGCTTCATATAGTTTCTAAGGATGGATCAGATATCAAAACCTTGACCAAGGATCTTGATCGCAGTATTACCGGATATCAATGGGATGCTAATAGTAATGGACTCTATATTTCTTATGATGATCAGGGTAATTCAAAGATTGCACATATAAGTTTGTCAGGAAAACTTACAGATTTGGCAAAAGATATGGGCGGAACCTCTCTTGGGCGACCCTATGCCGGGGGTTCATTTAGTGTTTCTGAAAATAACTTTATCGCTTTTACGATAAGTCGACCTAGTCATCCGGCCGATTTAGCCGTTTTAAATAGAAAGGACGGTGAACAAAAGAGAATTACCTTCTTGAACAAAACACTCTTTGATTATAGAACTCTCGGGGAAGTAGAAGAAATATGGTATAACTCTACAATAGATCAAAGGAAAATTCAAGGTTGGATTGTATATCCCCCAAATTATCAAAAAGACAAGAAATATCCGTTTCTTGTTGAAAATCATGGAGGTCCTATATTAAATTATGGAGATAGGTTTTCTGCAGAAATGCAGCTATATGCGGCAGCTGGATACATTGTTTTTTATCCGAATGCCAGAGGGAGTACAAGCTATGGTGAAGAGTTTGGAAATTTATTATACAACAATTATCCGGGGGAAGATTACAATGATGTCATGGATGGAGTAGATCATTGTATTAAAATGGGTATTGCCCATGAAGATGATCTATATGTAACAGGAGGTAGTGCAGGGGGTATAATGACGGCATGGATGATTGGGAGGAATACGCGTTTTGAGGCTGCGGTGGTTGCTAAACCTGTAATGAATTGGATTAGTAAAACCTTGGTTGCCGATAATTATTTTCGCTATGCTAATTCTAGATATCCCGGACAGCCATGGGAGAATTTTGAAGGATATTGGAAATTTTCTCCACTATCACTCGTTGGTAATATTGAAACACCAACTATGGTCTTGGTAGGCATGGAGGATTTAAGAACTCCTCCTAGTGAGGCAAAACAATTGTATCATGCTTTAAAATTGCGGAAAATAGAAACAGTTTTAGTAGAAATTCCCGGTGCAAGTCATGGGATAGCTAACAAACCCAGTAATTTAATAACTAAGGTGGCGCATACCTTAGCATGGTTCAAAAAATTTAGAGAAGACAAAGACTAAAGGATATAAAAATGAGAAAAGAGAGACATTGGTTCTGGAATATTCTTCTTGTGCTTACCCTTGTCATCTGTATAATTGCCCTAATAATTCATTATAAGAATTGGATTTGGGAGAAAGAAGAGTCTTTTTATGTTTTATCAGGAGTTTATTATAAGGAATTGCCTTTTGAAAAAATGAATGAGATAAGTTGGGTAGATAGGATACCATCTATGGAACGAAATAATGGTTTTTCAGCATGGGCCAGAGAAAAAGGGGTTTTTGTAGATTCTTTAAAGCCAGAGAACAAGGTCTATGTATATGTTGATAATCTAAACGAAAGAAAATTAAAAATCATTTATGAAGATTCCCTTTTGATTTATATAAATTTATCGGATTCGTTGGAAACTGAAGCGTTGTTTAGGTTTTTGGAAACGAAAATTTCCGAAGCTACTAAAATTAAATAATTAGTTATATTGCCGGCTTAATAAATTCTTTTATGAAAAAAGTCAGTCTTATTTTTTTACTCTTACCCCTAATAACTTTAGCTCAAAACGTACTTACAGTACATGTTGTTGGGGTTGAAAGTAATAATGGCTCTATTTTAATCGGCGTTTACGATACGGATGAAACATTTTTAGAGGAGGGAAAAGAAGTTGGTGAAGGTGCTAGTAAAGCTTCCATGGGAGAGACTATTGTAACTATTAAGGATTTGCCCAATGGAACCTACGCCCTGGCTATTTTTCATGATGAAAATGACAATGAAAAACTTGATACAAATTTTCTGGGGATCCCTAAAGAACCCCTCTGTTTCTCTATTGGAAAGTTGAGAACATTTGGGCCTCCGCTTTTTAAAGAGTGTGCCTTTCTTGTAGAAAAGGACACCTCCATTAAAGTGGAATTGGAATAATACTACAATCAGTTTAATTTAACTTCTTAAGATTTTAAAAAATATGCTTTCAATGGGTATGAATGACCGATGGGGGAATGACGTCCATAAATACAAAATGGGTATTTCACCCTTACATTTTTTTCAGGAGGGTCAAGAAGCTTTAGAGGAAGCGCCAGGGTAAAGGGGGGAGGCAGTTGATACTTTCGGGAAGATAGATGTTCTTTTTGTAAATGCGGGAGTTGCTTATTTTACCCCGGTAGAGACCATAGATGAAGATCACTTTGACTCACAGTTTAACACCAATATAAAAGGCCCCGCATTTTTGGTTAAATATGCCATTCCTTTCCTGGTGGAGGGCAGCGTTTATTTTCAATACTTCCATTGTCCTTCAAAGGGTTTGGGGGCGCGTTTAGTGCAAAAGGGGGCCGGGGCTTGGGGGTCTTGGAGTGCCCAGGGTCGGGGCTGCGGGGCCGTCAAAAATGGGAATGCCGGAGGAAGCTGTTTCACAAATGGGACAGGGCTTTGCAGCAGCCAATCCTTTAAAGCGATTTGGAGAAGACAAAGAAATTGCAGAGGCTGTTCTTTTTCTTGCCTCAGAAGAAGCCAGTTATGTAAATGGAATTGAGTTGGCCATTGATGGTGGATTAAGTCAGATATAAGCCCTTTTTAATGTAGCAAAAACCTATCATTTTTTTGATGGGTTTTTTTTTGTTCTAAACTTAGCCCCGTACCTTTCGTTTTTTTAGTAAATATTTTGATTATGGAAACTATACTACTAATGCAAGTTGCTGGGTCATTTTTCGGGCTAACCGCTGTAATAATGGGTGCTTTTGGAGCACATGCCTTAAAAAGCAGGTTGAAGGAAGACCAACTAAGAAGTTTTGAGACTGGTGTAAAGTATCAGATGTATCATGCTATTCTACTTTTAGTATTAAGTTTTAATCTCGGATTTAGCAGGATATTGGATATATATATGGCTCACTTTTTCATATGGGGAACTTTCCTTTTTTCATTTAGTATTTACGGGCTAATCTTAAGTTCGGTCAACGGCAAAAAATGGAAGTTCTTGGGGCCTGTAACTCCAATTGGGGGACTACTATTGGTTATGGGATGGAGTTTATTACTATACTCAGTAATAAGGAACTTTTTATAGTTTTAATGACAACCGCAGTCTTCTTGGCCGCAGCCTCCTTTGCTTGTCTTTTTTATGCCAAAAAGTCTTTTAGGAAGAATAAATTTCTTTAGCAAATAAACGATTGCCAGGGCCAGCGTGATATATACCAAAATGAGTTGTAGAACTGCCATTTTATTTTAGAATTTGGTATGCAATTAAAGCTACAATATACGCAAAAACACTCATAAATATTAATTGTGCCACAGGCCATCGCCAACTATTTGTTTCCCGCTTAACAACGGCCAACGTGCTCATACACTGCATAGCGAAGGCATAAAATAGCAAAAGGGAAATGCCTGAAGCCAAATTAAACAAACTCTTTTTAGTCTTGGGATTTACTTCAGAAGCCATTCTTTGCTTAATGGTTTCTTCCTCATCGTTCCCAACGCTGTAAATAGTAGCTAAGGTCCCTACAAAGACTTCTCTTGCAGCAAAGGAAGTAAGCACTGCGATTCCTATTTTCCAATCGTAACCCAAAGGTGAAACAATGGGCTCAATAGCCTTACCAATGGTTCCTATATAGGAATTTTCCAGTTTGTAACTTGCAATCTCCTGGTTTTTAGCTTTTTCTTCCAGGCTAATACGTTTAAAACGAATGGAATCCTTTAAAGCCAAATTATTATCTCTCTTCGCGGGACTAATGGAATCAGTTACTAAACTGCCGGTATATACCTTAAGTTCATTTTGAATATGGGCTTCATTGTATTCCGTAAAGCCTTCATTTTCGATTTTCTCAGTAACTATTTCTTCGGCATTTTCAAAATTGGATGAAAAGCCATTCGAGCCAAGAAACCAAAGTACAATAGAAATAGAAAGAATAATTTTTCCGGCGCCATAAACAAAGCTTTTGGTTTTCTCTACCACGGTATAGAAAACATTCTTCAGAAGTGGAAGCTTGTAGCCAGGCATTTCAACGACAAAGAAAGAACGACTTTTAATCTTTAGAATTTTATTTAAGACCATGGCTGAAAATATGGCAGCCCCAAATCCTAATAAATAAAGTAAGGTCAGCGTAAGGGCCTGATAACTCAATCCGAAAAATCGACCCTCCGGTATAACCAAGGCGATAATAATTAAATATACCGGCAAACGTGCCGAACAGGTTATAAAGGGTGTAACCAGAATAGTGATTAGTCTTTCCTTCCAGTTTTCAATATTTCGCGTTGCCATAACCGCAGGAATGGCGCAGGCCGTTCCGGAGATGAGAGGTACTATACTTTTCCCACTTAGCCCAAAAGGACGCATTATACGATCCATTAAAAAAACTACCCGACTCATATAGCCCGACTCTTCCAACAAGGCAATGAATAAGAATAAAAAGGCGATTTGCGGAATAAAAATCACAATGCCACCGATACCTGCCAGAATACCTTCAGCGAGCAAATTGGTAAAGACGCCTGGTGGGAGGGTGGTTTTTATCCATTCACTTGCACTTGCAAACTGGGTATCAATAAAATCCATCGGAATACTACTCCAATCATAAATTGCCTGAAATATGGTAAGTAAAATTATAAGGAAAATAAGGTATCCAAAAACCTTATGAGTTAGCACTCTATCAATGGTGGCCCGAAATCCTTTAGCGGCATTGCGGTCTATTAAATAGGTTTCCTTAAGTACTTTGTTAATAAACTGATACCTTAGAATAGTCTCTTTTTGCTGTAACCTTTTCAATTCTCCCTTCGATTTGGTGACAAAAGACGAAGTATCTTTTACCAACTTTTTTTCTATGGGCATAAAATTTACATCCTGTGTAATAACCAGCCATAGTTTGTACAAATCTTCATTGGGAAAAGTTTGTCGCAGCTTTTCAAAATATTCCGGAGCAATAACCGTAGTGTCTACATTACTTTCAATAGACAGATTTTTATAATCCGCTATCAGTTGTTTTAAACTATCTATCCCTGTGCCTTTTCGGGAGCTTACCAAGGCAATTTTGGTGCTTAGCTGTTCTTCTAATAAGGAGATATTTAATGAAATACCCTTTTTACGCATCCTATCAGACATATTAATCACCAAAATACTTGGGATTTTAAGATCTTTTATTTGGGTAAACACCAAAAGATTACGTTTCAGATTTTCAACATCACTTACTATCACAGCGACATCCGGAAAATCTTTATCTTTTTTATTGAGTAATAATTCTACCACTACACTCTCATCTAGTGAGGTGGTATTTAAACTATAAGTGCCCGGTAAATCCAGTATATGAGCCTTAACCCCCCGAGGTAACTTACAGATACCTTCTTTCTTTTCAACCGTGATTCCCGGATAGTTTCCTACTTTTTGATTAAGACCGGTAAGCTGATTAAAAACGGAGGTTTTTCCGGTATTCGGATTGCCAATAAGTGCCACGTTAATATTCTTACTCATAGAACAGCTTTGTCATCAATAATCTCCAGTTCTATTTGTAGGGCAGTTGCTCTTCTTATAGCAATATGAGAACCACTTACGTTAATATAGAGCGGATCCTTTAAGGGAGCAATCTGTATCATCTCTATCACATTACCAGGCAGGCAACCTAATTCCAGCAGTTTTATAGGAAGAATCTCTTTAGAAAATTCTTTGATTATTCCTCTTTCCCCTCTCTTTAGATGTGCGACCGTAGTATGCAATTTTTATTTAGATTGATTTTAATTAAGGGCTAAAATAATGGAAAAAGCTGAAGAATTCGTGTTAAATCGAAAAAAATAGATCAGAAAAAATGATGTTACTAAACTAAAGGATTCAGAATAATATCGGCTAGTTTAGGTAAGACAACCTTAGAACTTCAAGATCTTGAAGTAATCTGTTCATTTCTTCTTTACTGGTGCCATTATAGGCCCCTCTAATCCTTCGTTCTTTATCAACGAGTATAAAGTTCTCCGTATGTATCATGTCGTAAGGGCCTCCATCTCCGTCACTTTTTACGGCCAAATAGGATTTTCTGGCTAATTCGTATATCTGTTTCTTATCCCCTGTGAGTAGATTCCACTTCTCATCGAGAACCCCTTTTTCTAAAGCGTATTTTTTTAATTGAGGCACAGAATCAATTTCGGGAGTTACTGAATGGGATAGTAAAAGAATCTCCGGATCATTCTTTGTTTGCTCTTGGATGAAGGCCATATTTTTTGTCATCTGAGGACAAATGGTGGGGCAGGTGGTAAAGAAGAAATCGGCAATATAGATTTTGTTTTTATAGTCTTCTTGGGTAATGGTATCTCCATTTTGGTTAATTAGAGAAAAATCGGCGATAGTGTGATATTTTTTTACATGTGTAATGGTGCTATCCATCAATTCTGAATTAAAATCAGCGGGTTGATAAATACGCAGAAGTTTCTTTGGTTGGAGGGCATTATAAAACAAGTAAATAATTATGCATGACAGTACAAATAAAACAATACCAAAGGCTTTATATTTTGAAAAGAAGGAAATCATAGAAACAATTTCTACAAAGGTAAGTAAGGTAGTTGGTCTCATCCAAATCTGAGTTCAGGGCCAGCTGCTAAAACTTTCATAAATATTGATCACAAGCTTGGAGTTTCTTTTTTTAAGACCTTGTAAAAGTGTACTTTTGTGCGTTTTAGTTTAAAATATATAGATGAGTCCCATACTAATAAAGACCATACAATTCTTCCTGAGTCTATCCCTTTTGATTGTTTTACACGAGTTAGGACATTTTATTCCTGCAAAACTTTTTAAGACAAGGGTAGAAAAGTTTTACCTTTTCTTTGATATAAAGTTTTCGCTATTTAAAAAGAAAATAGGGGAGACCGTTTATGGCATAGGCTGGCTTCCTTTAGGCGGTTATGTAAAAATAGCCGGCATGATTGATGAGAGCATGGACACGGAACAGATGGCCGAAGAGCCGAAACCGTGGGAGTTTAGAAGTAAACCGGCCTGGCAGAGACTTATTATAATGCTGGGAGGTGTAACGGTTAATTTTATTCTGGCTGTCATTATATATATAGGAATGGCTTATTCTTATGGGGATCAATATATTCCTATGAATAGCTTGCCTGATGGCATCTGGGTGGCTGAAGAAAATATTGGCGATGCCTTGGGTATTCAGACAGGAGATCAGATTGTAGCGGTTGATGGAGAGGCTATTGAAAATTTTGACACCTTATTAGGAAAGATAATCAATGGAAATAGTATTACTATAAACCGAGATGGTAATACTTTTCAAAAGGAAATACCTATCGATTTTATTTCGACGCTCTTAGAAGACGAAGAAAAGATACGGTATGCGCTTCGCCTTAGGATTCCATTTGTGATAGGGGGTGTTTCTGAGACCTCTTTAAATAAAGACTCCGGTCTTACGGAAAAAGATCAAATTGTAGGAATAGGGAATAGTCGTATAAAGTATTTTGATGAAGCCAAACCTATTTTGGAACAATATAAAGATCAGCAAGTAGCCTTTAAGGTCAAACGTGAAGATAAAGAATTAGAGATTCCTATAATGATAAGTGATTCTGCAACCATTGGTGTTGCTTTGGGAGGGATGACTTTTGAGGAAATGGAAGATTTAGGTTATTTTAAATTAGAAACAAGGAGATATACGTTTGCCGAATCCATCCCTGCAGGGATAGAAAAAGGAGTAAATACCCTTACCAGTTATGTAAAACAGTTAAAGAAGATATTTAATCCGGAGACGGGTGCCTATAAAGGAGTAGGAGGTTTTGCAGCCATTGGAAGCATGTTCCCGGACACCTGGAATTGGCCGGCATTTTGGTCTACAACGGCCCTTATTTCTATCATTTTAGCCTTTATGAATATATTGCCAATACCAGCACTTGATGGGGGACATGTAACTTTTTTGTTATATGAAATGGTCACAGGAAGAAAGCCGAGTGACAAGTTTTTAGAATATGCTCAGATGATTGGATTTTTCCTTTTAATCGGATTATTATTGTTTGCGAACGGGAATGATATTTATAAATGGCTGGTTAAATAATAATACATTATTTTTTGTTGGGCTATTTCAAAGAAACTATTATATTTGCATCCCAAAATTGGGGTAATATTCCTCCTTAGCTCAGTTGGTTAGAGCATCTGACTGTTAATCAGAGGGTCCTTGGTTCGAGCCCAAGAGGGGGAGCAAATAAAGCCGGTCGTTAGATCGGCTTTTTTGTTTTCACCCATTTGCAGGCGAGAAGTTTATCCCGCCTTAGGCGGGAAGCCCAAGAGGGGGAGCATTAAAATTTAATGAGTTCAGAAATGTAGCTCTTTTTTGTGTTGATGTTTAACCACGTTTACGACCATGCTTATTTTCTCCTTTTTTTAGTGCATATTTACTTAAAATGAATGTTGTTTGTTTTTATGTATTATCTCACATTTCTTCAAATGAAATCAACCATATTGGCTAAGAAAACATTTAGTTTTTTCAGATTTGTTTATTGTTTTGGGAGATAGAATAAAAGAATGATAGTAGAGATAGATGATGGGGATAGGAGGTTTGGCAGAAATATTTTAAGTATGCTTTTGTGAGATTTCTTGTGGTTATTGGAATTTTATTGCTTTCTATTAAATATGAGAAATGAACAAAACTCAATCAAATAAAAGGTTATTCATTAAGTTTTATTTGAAAGTATTTAACATAGAAATTTTTTATAATAAACTTTGATTTTTAAATACGTGATAATTTATTGATTTTATTAACTATATAACAAATAAGTTTAATTTAATTTTTTATATGAGATCGATATGAGTCAATAAGCGGTGTATGCTTCAAATTCTATGGAATTTCATTTATAATGATACTATATAATTATTGTTATTTGGAGATTTGAGATCATTTGAAAATTCGAGGAAAATATATGCTATTCATATTATTATTAGTTATTCATATTAGAGAATATTTGGATATAATAAATAATCCTTATTCTTTGATTATTTAAAGATGACTTATGAAATTATCACGAACGTATGTGATTTATTAAATTTATATGGAAGAAGTAAGTGGATTATAGAAAAACGATAAATTTTAATAATTGACTAAATTAAATAAATAACGAAAGCCTGCCTACCGCAGGCAGGCATAACAAATATAATAGGGAGGTATGGAGTGTTTGGTTTTATAATTTGGATTTTGGATAAATAGATTTTTGAGGAGAGATTGGTTTAGAGAGTGATGGAGGATAGTTACTTTATATGCTTTCACTCATAAATTTTCATTATTTTTGTAGGCTATATAAATTTTATCTGTTCTTTTAGCTATATATAGTTTGTACTGGCGTTAAGAAAGGCAATACATAATTGGATAAGGCATTTTCAGAATTTAAAAGCAGTAGTTTATTAAAACAGATTTATTAAATTCGCACCTTTGAGGGTATGTATGATAATGGTTTAACAAACAATTACCATCATGTAGATTTGGCTAAAGGAGGGGTGGCTTTAACTACTGTTTCATATGGAGCAGTTTCTCCGAGGAAGAACCTTGAAAATCAAATGTACATTGTGAAAGTAGCCTTGAAAGAGTAGGTTTTAGCTGGAAGTAATATATCGGAGGAAAAGATTTCTATGTGCTACCATTGTGGCTTTTTCAAAAATAAGAGAATTAAACAAACTTTAGCACAGAGGTTTTAACGCGTATGGTTTGTTATCGGACTTGGGTTCTCTAAGGAAATGACTATAAACGATCTGGATAAAGTCAAATCTGATTTTAAAAATTCGGCTCGGTTATTAAAGGAAATAGGTTTTGATGCTGTCGAAATTCACATGGGTCACGGCTATCTACTTAGTCAATTTTTGAGTCCGATCACCAATAAACGAAATGATGAATATGGTGGTAGGTAGAAGGTCGTTCTCGATTTCCAATAGAGGTGTTCAAGGGTGGTGAAAAAAGCAGTTAGTGAAGATTTTGGGGTATTAGAGGTTAAACTTAGTGATGGATTAAAAAATGGATTTTCTATTGAAGATTGTAAATATGTATCAAAAAAGTTGGAAGATTGTGGTTGTACGGCCATAGTCTTAAGTGGAGGATTTACGAGTAAAACTCCTTTTACCTTATGAGAGGTGGAAGTTCCATTCTCTGAATGGCAAAAAATGGAGAAACACTGACTAAGAAAAATCATCATGGCCATTTTTGGCCCGTTCATCGTTAAGAAATATAAATTTGAACCTACTTCTTTTTACCAAGCAAAGGTTATTAGAGCGGCCTTATAAATGCCGTTGGTTTACTTGGGAGGTAAATTCCAAGAAATATCAGGAATTAATAACCGCTGGTTTGATCTTATCGCTATGGCAAGGCCCTTAATTTTGATTCAGTTTTATTAATAAGCTTAGAATAATGAAGTTACGTGAAACAGGGTGTGATAGATGTAATCAATGTGGTTGAAATGGATCGTGTGGAATAAAGGTGTACTACTGCTTAATTAGTTTCCTCATTATTTATTTTTTCAATTTTTTAAATATTGATTTGTGTTTTTAGGTTTTTTTTTTTTTTTTTTTGATATGGAGTTAGCTCTGTTATATGTTTAAAATCCACTTATTTCTTAAGGACTAGTCAGCTTTTAAACTTTTTTATAAACTCTTGTAAACCTGTATTTATTTCTACCATTTCGTTATCCATGAATTTACCCATCGCTCCGTGCTATTTCACTGCCGTTTATTCTCTTGCTACTACAGCCCATGACTCAAAGCGAACCGATTTCTGTTATGATCCCTCCTATAATAGCAAATATGGAGACCATCCAATATCCCTGTTATTGTGAACCTTATATCTCCTTTTTCAAGCTTATCTGCCTCTTCTAAATTTCGAACGACTTTTTTTTCTTTAACCTTTCCTTGACTTACAACAGTGCCTTCTTGATGCCTTCTGAAGATTGATTGTTTACTAGGGAATGGATGGCCAAAATATACTTATTAAACTCATTTTGGAGTAATATTATTTAATCGTTTGCGATCATTTATTAATTGAAATTTATTAGGAGTTTATTTATTGATAACCTTATCTCTTTATGGGTTAGATAAAACAAATCTGTATCTCCTCTCAATAAAACTTTTTTCCTTTATTTTTTGAGCTATATTTATATTTTTAATTTTTGTGGAAATTTAATGGCGGAAGATTTACTTCATTTCATATTGCACGGCTTCTCTAGTGCTGTTAGCGAGTTTTTTAATAATCAATTTCTTAATGCCATTTGTCTCCGGTAGTTTTGATATTGCTTCTTTCATATCAAATGATTTTACAAACGTATCATACGAACCAGCTTTTACAATATTTCTCAACACTGGAATTAACTTCATAGGATCTTGAGACCAATCTTTTTCTGCCATTTCAGCTTCTCGAACACATCTATGACCATGCTCTTAATAAATTTCTTTTAGATCTCCCAAGTCCCCTTGATCAGTCTGATTCTATTTAGTAGAAGCTATCCTCTAATTCATTTATTTAGGAATCACCACTGAAATCTCTTTTTAAGATTTTTAAGTTACTTTTGAATCTCTCCAAAATTCCATCAATATTTCTCAAAATTGATGCGTATGTATTACTTTCTGGACTTGTTTTTGGTGCCCCACTGATAACACTAATTAAAGCAGAATATTGACTGCCTGATTTTCCTGATGTACAATATGATAGCATAGGCTATATTTAAATTGCTTAGCCCGTCAATCCAATGATACATTCTTCAATTTTAAATTTTCAGATTGATGGATTTCACTCACATCTCCTGTAATTTTTTCAATCTTTTTTTAGCTTTTCCAATCATCTAAACTGTTTAATCTGATTTCGGATTTGGGTTACCTTATCTTTGGTTCTCCTGGCGATTTCTTGCAATTCCTACCTAAATACTGTTTCTTTTCCTTTGGTATATATCTTTTGCATAATTATTATTGTATTTCGTAATATTTCCTTCTGCACACCACATTGCATATAAAGTCCCTAATCCCTTATTGCCTCTTCCAAATGTAGATAAAGAAAGCGGTGTTAAATGACCAGGCATCATTTCTCCAATTTAGCCCGTGTTAAAACCTCTCCTTTTGCTAGTTTGGAATCCAATTCATTAGGATGCACATTAGATAGGGTCGTGATTGGCCTAACTTGTAACCAATAAAGTTTGTTGTTTTGGTCTACTGCCCATCTACTCATTTCATTCCTAACTTTAGTTTTTAAGTATTGATCAATTTTTTTTCTTTGTTTTTGTGTACTTTTAATTTCAATTATCTCTTCCCTTTTTTTCTCTTTTGTATGTTTGATCATATTTTTTTACGCGATCGGTTTTCCCGGAAGCAATACAGTCTTTTACAGCCTGTACTATATCTTTTGAACTATGTAGGTTCAGTAAGTTCCTGCCCAAAAGTTGATTTTCCCCATCCTTCTCGCTCCCACTTGATCTAAGTTTTAGTGCCATCCGACATCCAAGATAATGGATTCAGGATTTTCGAAAAACGTCACCCTTCAAGCGTAATCACTAAAAACTCCGGAACGGCAAACCCTTTTTGATGCAGTAAACCCAAACCTTTGGCTTTTCCTCCAACGGGAAGATTACTTGTTATTTCATCAAATTTATAGATCATAATGTGATGGGTTAAATCCGAATTCTGTAACCAATTTTTCAGGGATGCCATTTATAGTTCCAAAAGAATCCTTCATTGATCGGTATTCATCATCCATGTATGACAAAGGCTTTACGATTATATATTTATTTCTTTTTCTTGATTTTGAATTTCAAATCTAATTTATCGGGAAAAATCGGGTTATTGGCAAAATCTTCTATAGCCGGAAATTCTCTCAAATAATGAATTTGGTTTCCCTCAGTAATGAACCCAGCAGTTGTCCCATTAATCTATCGATCCCACTGAAAGCTGTTTGTTTTCCACCACAATCCAAACATGCGTTTCCATCACTCATTTGCGAATCCCCCAACTATCGCGCATAGTGAAAATCACCTGTCTTGTTCCCTCATCTCTATCCTTTTAGACGACCACCTTGTTCAAAATTTGTTTTTTTGAATCTTTCATTTTTAAAAATTATTTGACCATTTAGCTTTAGCGATCGCTTTGCAGTAGCATCCAAATCATGGCATTTTGAAAATCAACGATTGGGTTTCAGCACTAAAATGTAGATCAATTTCACTTTTTTAGAATACCATTTAAATCCATCTCATTTTAAAAGAACCTCCATCCTCTCCATAATAGCGTCAAACATCCCTTCTCTCGAATCCCGCTCCTTCCTCTCCAGGATGTTGTTTTAATCGTAATAAACCTAAATCTGGAAAGAAGATTTCCAACCAATATTCATTACCTCTTGTTGTTCTAAAACTTTGTCTCACTAAAAAATAAGAACCATCATCTGAAATTCCATTAAAATATGATGAGTCATTAAATAATTCTTGCGAAGGATCTTTATGTTTTTGTTCTATTTCTTCTAAAGACGTTATTTTGGTTTTTCTCTTTAGAAGTTTCTTTTTTATGATTTTATTTTTTAAACCTGTAAACATCTTATTCTAAATATTTTTTTAATCAAGTTCTTTTTCACTCTATCCTAATTCAGTTTGAAAGTAGTTTTTAACCGAGCCATATTCAATGTCAAGATACTCGAAAACAGACTTTAAAATTTCATGGCAAAAAAAAGATTTCACAGGCAAACTCTTCTATATACCTCTTTTTAAATTTTTTTTGAAATTATCTTTAATCTTGAGTTGGTAATATTTGCCTTCTTTAGGATTCTTAGACAATAATATTTATAAATTAATACTTAAAAAATCTAGCAGTTTTATTCCCGATCTTTACCATGGCTACAATGGTAGATAATCCCTTGATCAGTCTTTATAATTGGGTAAATAGAGTGGATTATGATTGGGTGAGATTATTTTAGATTGAGATATTATAGATTTTATGGGTAAAGTTTACATTGAGATTGATGTGGTTTTGAATGTTTTTATATATGTTTTTTGAAGAGTGGTAGGAATTTTTTTTGTGGTTTTTAGATTGAGATGGATGTTGTGGGTTTGTTTTGTTAGTTTTAGTATATAATGTATTTTATTAGGGGTGAATAGGGAATTATGATTGGAAATGAAGTAAAGTATAATAGGGTTTGAGGAGATTGAGAGAAGGAGAGATATTTTGGCGTTAATCAGAGGGTCCTTGGTTCGAGCCCAAGAGGGGGAGCAAATAAAGCCGGTCGTTAGATCGGCTTTTTTGTTTTTACCCTTTTGTAGGCGAGAAGTTTATCCCGCCTAAGGCGGGAAGCCCAAGTGGAGGAGCAAAAAGTAAAATCCAATCTATTTAATTAGATTGGATTTTTTGGTTAAGTCATGTAAAACATTATGTAACTGCACTTTCCAGCTAGAAGTCGACTTTTCAACTTTCGTAGTACTGCGATGAAATTTAAATTACAGGAACTTCAATAGTTAAGAACATATCTTGTCCTTCAGCATCTTCCCCTTGATAAAATTTAAAAATATAAGGTTCACTCTGTAGGGCTTGTACTGGTATTGAAAATGTAGTTTCCGTAATATTTAGAGTACAAGGAACATCATCATCTACGTGGACCACAGGGTAAATGAGTCTTGAGGTTCCTTCATAGAAGTAATCATATTGATCATAATAATAATAACAGCTGTTTGGTAATTCTATGGTGACATTAATGCGATACGTACGTCCTTGAATAAATTCATCAGGAAGATCTGCACTTATAACAGGTGCATATTCTAAGTGGTATTCGTGGTAGTTGTTGTCGTCATTGCTACATCCAAATAATAAAAAAACGAAAAGAGAAAGGGAAACAAAGTATTTCATAATAAATATTTTAGGCAAAAATAAATATACAATAAAGTAATATACACGACATATAATGTCACCTGTCGAAAAATAGCGATAAAGAACACAGAACTAATGTATTGAGATGATGATACCAGCTCAACTAAGTAATATCGGCATCAAAAAAAATAGAAGGCCATAATATCTATGACTAAAATGATTACCCAATGGGTGTACCCAAGTTCGCTCTTTTTTCTTAGGCCATTGTAAGATAAGATCAAGACCCTCACTAATTTCGAGTAGCTATAGCTTTAAATAATATTATTGTACCAATTCTTCAACAATTTCAGATTCCTCTTTTGTTAATGGAGTTCCCTTTATCAAGATCAATAATTCTTTTAGCTTTATAGAATTATCCATAGGTACTACTTCAGCATTAAAATCAATTTTGGTGAATAATCTCTTAATCTCCTGAATTGCTTTTAATTTTAAGGGATCCTGAACAGGATTATTTATAGTGCCTTGCTCAATCATAATGAGTTTATATTTATTCATGATGCTTAATTTTACACAAAAGTATTTTTAGAAATCAGGAGACTTTATGACAGCGGATGTCATAATAATTAAATTGGGTAATTTTAGATCTACCATAAAATTCAACACTTATGAAAAAGTATTTATCAATTGGAGAATTGTTAGTAGATTATCGCAATAAAAATAACACCTCTCAGATAGAACTTGCTTCAAAGTTTGATGTAGACATTCGCACAATACAGCGGTGGGAGAAAAATATGACCTTATTAAAACCAGATAAGGAAGAGGAAATGGTAGATATCACTTTTATACCCTATCAAGTAATACGCAATTTAAATGCACCTGTCTCTATACCTACCTTTTATGATTTTGAATTAAGAAAGTATTCTTTATCTTCCATTGCTATTAAATTACCTGATGCCGATTGGTTAAAATCTAGAATGGCCTATTCAACAGAAAGATTAAGAACCATAGCACACGATTCAGACATAAATGATATTATAAGATGCTCTTTAGTTCAAAAGCATATATCAAAACCAATCCGGAAAGAGTTAATTTTAAGGGCAGTGGAGCTACTTCCAGAATTAAATTCAATACTCTTTGATAGTTCTGGATATTATGCCGGACATATGGTGTTTTTCCCTATTAGTCAAAGTTGTTATGGTAAAATTAGAGATAGGACTGTAAAAGAAGAAGATTTGTCAGAATTAGATTTCATCGATTATAAAAAAGAAGACAATCCGGTTTTTTATGCCTATGATATATGCGTAGATTGCAACGAAAACATGTTTTATATTGCTGGGTCAGTATTGCGGTTTTTTAGTGAACTTAAGAATAAGAACTATATATATGCCAGTTATACTTCAAGAGATGATACCTATGAACTCAATGAGCACCTTGGGATAAAAATAGTTTGGGAAGATAAAATCAAACAAAAGGAATTAAAAAGCAAAGCCCCACCAAGATTATATGAGGGAAATTTTGAAAAGTTCATTAATGCATAGTTTTAAAGTTTATGCATTAGGCTGGCAATTATAAACCGTGGATAATTATTTATTTTGTCTGAACTTTCCGTATTCTAAACTGCTTGCTTTTGTGCTCGGTTGTTACGCTAACGCTCCATCTGCCTAATTAGCCAAAAACATTCGCGGGGTTTTTTAATAACGCTCTGTCCTCTAAAGAAGTTAATCATTTGAAGGAAGGTGGTTGCTCTTTCTAAGGCAAGGAATTATCTAATGGTATAAGCCGGGCTTGAATGAGAAGGGTTGTAAACGTAAAATAAAATACGAAATACGAAATACGAAGGACGAAGGACAAACTTCTAACTTCGTACCCGTGACTTCGCGCTTTTGAGTGATTAGGTAAAGGCACGAGCGTGCCGCTCGCGCTAACTAAGGTCCTTTCTAAGTTACTTTAATATTAAATATGGCGGGATAGACCTTTCGTGATATTTTGTAACCCATTAACTAAATGCTATTTGTTTGTGATAGATGAGATAATTAATTATACATTTAATTAATGGCATTTTTTGTATTACCGTTACGGATTGTTTCCTTTTTTAAATATGAAATCATGAAAGCTACATCAATAATACTAATGGGAATTTTGTTGCTTTATTCCATGGGGGTACAAGCACAAAAAACTACGAAAAAAGTTAAACTACATAAGGTTTGGATTAGCCTGACAGATAGTTCAAATGTAAAAGGAGTTCTTTATTCTGCCGATGAAAACGCGATTAAAATAGCAAAAAACTATTCCATGGACGTTTCAAATTTGACGTCTATTAATTATCAAAACATTGATATTCTAAAAATAAGAAGAAAAGGCAAGGTTGGGAAGGGTGCATGGATTGGAGCTTTATCGGGTGTTGGAGCTGGCATAATAATAGGCTTAATTGATGGTGATGATGAGCCGGGGTGGTTTTCTTTCACTAAGGAAGAAAAGGCTTTAGCGTCAGGAATTTACTTAGGAGTTGTAGGAACTGGGATAGGCGCATTAATAGCAACAAAGAAAGAAAAGATAGCTATAAATGGAGATAATCAAAATTATGAGAAAATTTTAAAGACTATACAGAGTTATTCTTTTACTCCTAATTAAATTTACTACCTTTTTCAATTGCATACCTCTTGTATTTTAAAGGCTTGCCTGCCCGCCGACTAGGCGGGTTATCGTGAGCGAGTTTTTTGCGGATTCGTATGAAAAACTTAATCATAGTTTTTGCTTTAAATGCCAGTGCGGGAGGCTGGCCCATTCGCTAAAAACATTCACTGAATTTTTTTTTAACGCTCTGTCCTCGAAGAAGTTAATCATAGAAAGGAAGTGGTTGGTTGTTCTTCCTAAGGTAATCAATAATGAAACAATTCCCAATGGTCATTTATGAAAGTAGTCCTTAAGCTAAGACTTGTTCACCGTATTATTTTTAATTGATGGCTTACAAATTGACAGCCTTTTTGTAATTTGATATTGGAAACACCATAAAGGGTATAAAAGAACGAAAGCAGCATCCTTTTTAAGTCACTAGCATTTTTATTTCCGAAGGAAATTGAAAACCATAAACAAGACGAATCAAACTTTTAGACCACATTTCATGAGAAGAAGTCTAAGCTATCTCAATATAATATCAGCATTATGCCTTGTATTATTTCTTTTTGTTTTAAGCTGTCCGCTCAAGGCTCAGGAAACACCCATTGCGCAAGTAGAAAAGGATTATAAAAACCTTTTCGGTCTCGATAGATTAAAGGCCTTAAATGAACTAAGCGAGTATTATCAAAAAGAAAATTCCCGAAAGGCTACACGCTATGGTCAGCAGGCAGTTGCGCTCAGTGAGAGAATTTTTGTTAGGTCGAATGTAACTGTTGATTTTAACCAAAGACATCATCAAGTGCATGCCTATCTGCTTCTGGGCGAAGCACTATACAATCGTGAAGATTATTATGATGCCCAAGAAAATTTCGAGACAGCAAAATTACTTTCGGTACAAATCAATCATGAGGCTTACAAAAATGAAGCAGAGCTATACTTAGAAAAAATTCAGGCCTTGATCGAATCAGGTGATATCAAAGAATCATTCTTCTCTTCTACTTTAGGCAACTTAGGAATTGGGGAGGTCATTAACAACACCACAAATGATCTGACCATTAATGCCGAAGTAAAATTAGGAAAGGCAAAGGAAAATAGTGGGGATTTTCAAGATGCAATCGAACATTATGAAAAGGTGATTAATTTATTGAGGAACCAGGGTGATGCTGATCGAATAAAAGAATTTCAACTTAAGATAGCGGTATTGCTCGATTCTTTGAACGATCATGTACAAGCACAAAAATTTTTGAACGAAGCCATTATGGATATCGATGCGAATAGCGCAAAGGAACCCATGCCGCTCAAAAAAGCAGACACAATAGTTGCTCCGAAAATGTATAACATACAGGATGTCAATTCTCCTGAATCAATCCGCGCCGAACAAAAAAAACTTAAAAGTCTGGCAGAGAGCTACGCCTTGGAAGAAGACTATGAAACATCTCTAGCCTATGAACGAATGTACCATGAATTATCCCGAAAGATAGAGGCGGATAGTTTGAATGCAGAAATGGAAAATTGGCGTACGGAAAATGAAATATTACTTCTTAAACAGCAAAAGAGAATCGCAGACCTCAATGTAAATGAAGTTGAAAAAGAGAAAGAAAGGCAGATTAAGCTTCGGAATATGTTTGTGTTTGTGGCACTACTAATTTTGCTAAGCACTTTGATTATCCTTTACTTTTATCGAACGAAAAAAAAGCAGCATAAAAATCTTACTATTACCCATAACGATCTCAAGAAAACCCAGGGCAAACTAGTAGATGCGGAAAAAAAAATTGTCTCCTTATTAAAGCAACAATTGTCTGGTGATATCGCTCAGGAGCTTTTATTGCATAACACCGATGACATGGGGAAAAGGTGTTTCGTGTGCATCATGTTTCTGGATATTCGGGATTTTACGCCCATGGCCGAAAAATTAAGCTCTGAAGAGTTGATTAGCTATCAAAACAAAGTATTCGGTTTTATGATTGATGCCGTACAAGAATTTAATGGAAATATAAACCAACTTCTGGGAGATGGTTTTATGGCAACTTTTGGCGCTCCGTTATCTCATGGGAATGATTGTCAAAATGCATTTTTGGCTGCCCAAAAGATTCTAGTGGAACTAAAAAAACGCTGTGAAGCTGGTATTGTGCCAAAAACTAAAATTGGTATTGGCCTTCATGCAGGTAACGTGGTTACCGGAAATGTCGGGAACGAATCCAGAAAACAGTATTCCGTTACCGGAAATGCAGTCATCATTGCAAGTAGGATAGAACAACTAAACAAGGTGTATAAAACCCGACTCATTATCACAGAAGAAGTTTATAAGCATTTGGAAGAACAGTACATGTCTTCAGAGTCCTACTTAGAGGTGGATGTAAAGGGAATTACAGAGCCTAATAAAAATTCTAAAGTACGCTTAAATGATAAAATTTGAAGTTTATGTTTTTACAGCTTTATTAATTTGCCTTAGTGGATATTTATCCTCAGTCCAAGGCCAGGAGACGGGGTATGTCATGACTGTAAAAGGAAAAATAGATGCTGATGAAATGGGCAAAACCCTGATACATGAACATATTGTAACAAATTTTGAAGGGACAAAGAACCCCAATCAAACTTTCGAAGATCAGGAAAGGGCCATCAATTTAATTCTGCCTCATCTGAAATATATAAAGTCCCTTGGCTATGAGACACTTTTTGAATGTACCCCAAGCTATATAGGTAAGAATGTGGAACTGTTACAACAGCTGTCCGAACTCTCGGGTCTCAATATTGTCACAAATACCGGATTCTATGCAGCAGTAGACAAAAAATACTTACCGGAAATTGTATATAATGAAGCTGCTCAAACGCTCGCATCTATGTGGTATGATGAATGGAAAGATGGAATAGCAGATTCAGGAATTAGACCAGGTTTTATAAAATTGGGGGTCGGTAAGGGAGAACTGGATACGATAGAGCAAAAAATATTCAAAGCCGGAATGATACTAAGTAAAAAAACAGGGATGACCATTGCTGTCCATACCGGCGATGGAAACAGCATTAAATCTCAAGCTCGTTTAGCGGAGGAAAACGACTTTAATTTGCAAAAGCTTATTTGGGTCCATGCCCAAAATGGAAACGACCAGGAGCGCATGAGTATGGCCGAAAAAGGAATATGGATTAGCCTCGACGGGGTTAGTGAAACTCGAATGGATGAATACATCAAGATGATAGTGATATTTCGAGAACATTCTTTACTATCAAGACTTTTGTTATCTCATGACGATGGCTGGGGAGTTGAGTTTAACAATGGCGAACTAGTATTAAAACCCTTTGGTAATGGGAACAAAATACCCTACCGTACGATTTCTGAGGTATTGATAAAAAAGCTTAATGCGCTTGGATTTACACAAAAACAAATTGATATGATTTTCATTGAAAATCCGAAAAAGGCCTTTGGTATTTTAAACTAAAAGTTTATCTAAAGGAATATGAGTTTGATTTTATCAAAATAAGAGTCCATTAAAAACATACTATAGTATCATACCAAAGAAACACTCGATTGTCCCCCAAATATCTCTATTTTTTCTTTTTCTTTATCCATTTTTTGTTCCAACTAAACTTTTATCCTCCCGAAAATACATTTGCGCACTTCCCGTTCCTCTCGGGGGGCGGCCCCATATTTTCGGGGGGGGGGGGGGGGGGGGGGGGGGGGGGGGGGGGGGGGGGGGGGGGGGGGGGGGGGGGGGGGGGGGGGGGGGGGGGGGGGGGGGTGGGGGGGGGGGGGCAACAGTAACGCTCCAGCTCTAGGTGGGAGGGGGGGGGGGAGGAGCGGGGGGGAGGGGGGGGGGGGCCTCTTTTTCTGTCAGGCCGCAGGTGCACCCAGCCCCCCGAGGGGGGGGGGGGGGGGCCTTAGTTGGGGGGGGGGGGAGAGGGGGGGGGAGAGGGGGGAGGGGGGAGTAGGGGGGGGGGGGAGGAGGGGAGGGGGGGGTCGGGGGCTTTTGTAAAGTTCTGCAAGTTTAAGATTGAGCCCTCTGTCTTACTTCTCCGCCGTAGTGTGATCACAACGATCTATACCAACTTGCTTTTCCCGCTTATTTATTGCATATCCCCGCTTAGAAGTACATGGCGTAGGATACTAGTCGGAAAATCTGTCTAGATTTCCGGCCATAGCCCTCCGATATTCCCGCTACCGCAAGGTATACTCATCCCCCTCGGCATAAACCGAGAGGACCAAATGTTCTTTTTGAGCATTACCATTTCATTTCAACTAAACCCTCATTTGAATCTGAATAAGTCTTTTTAGATTCCTATTCTTTTATTTTAGATTCAATAGCATCTGAGTCCCGATTGCTGAAAATAGACTCTGCATCACGCCCTGATGTGCCCATTGCTTTCTATGCTTATTAATTGTAAAATTCAGCTAATCTTTCCCTATATATTTAATACTTACTTTCTACTCAGATATTATATAGTTTTTTTTTAACACCGATTTTATTTGCCTGACATAGATCAGCATAACGACAACCCCATATAAAGCATCAAGTGTGGGGGGGGGGTGTGGGGGTTCCGGTCATCTATATGGCCTGACATGAGGGGGGAAGAGATAGAGGGGAGGGGAGAGAGGGGATGGGTATAAGAAGGCCCTTTGTCTACCTATCACGATTGGGTCCAAACAAACTTTGCATTATTCTTCTGAGCGTAACAAAGGATTTTGTTTTAGACATGCGTTTATTATGTAGTTTTATTTAAGGTTCTGAAAAAAATTTAGATCGATTTTAAGTGCGAAGAATATTATAAAAGATAGCCTTACCTATCTTTTTGTTTTTTTTTATTTTTTGTTTTTTTTTTTTTTTTTTTTTCTTTGTCTTAACATATTGTTACTTATTCCTAAACCCTTTTTAGAAAGCTACAAAAAAACCCCCAGGTTTTTAAATTGTTCTTATCTTTCATAGCAATCTTTGCTCTATGAATTTAAGTTTTCGCATAACCCTATCCCTATTGTTTGTTTCTGCACTTATTATGGCACAGGAAACTACTAACCGCCCCAACATTTTGGTTATTATGTTTGATGATGCAGGTTTAGATATGAGTGCTTATGGAAGTACCTATGTAAATACTCCTGGTTTTGATACCATTGCTAAAAATGGAATTCTTTTTAACCGGGCTTATACTCCCAATGCTAAATGTGCTCCCTCTAGGGCGGCATTTATTACAGGAAGAAATTCTTGGCAACTGGATGCTGCTGCAAATCACGTAAATTACTTTCCGTCTAAATTTAAAACCTATCAAGAAGTACTTTTGGAAAATGGCTATACCACTGGTCATACAGGGAAAGGATATGCCCCGGCTTTAACCTTAGCCGCTGATGGAAGTGAAAGACAAGTAATGGGACCTGCTTTTAACGAAAAGGAACTAAAACCTGCTACCAATGGCATTGGACCCAATGACTACAGTGCCAATTTTGCAGACTTTTTAGACAAGGCACCAGCCGACAAACCTTGGAGTTTTTGGCTTGGTACCATTGAGCCACATCGTGCTTATGAATATGGTAGTGGAGCCAGATTAGGCGGTAAGACTACGGACATGATCGAGAACTTTCCACCCTACTGGCCCGACAATGAGATTAGCAGGAATGATTTACTGGACTATGCCTATGAAATAGAAGATACGGATAGGCACATCCAAAGAGTATTGAAAATTCTTGAAGAACGCAAGCTCCTTCAAAACACATTAATTGTAGTTACTTCAGACCATGGAATGCCATTTCCCAGAGTTAAAGGCAACCAATATGAAAATGCAAATCACGTACCGATGGCATTGCTATGGAGCGATAAGACGATTGCAAAGAAGGTTGATGATTATATCAGTTTTATTGATTTGGCCCCTACCTTTCTTGAAGCCGCCGGCATAGCTTGGGAGTCTTCAGGAATGCATCCTGCTGCCGGAAAAAGCTTAATGAATATCATTACTGCTGAAAAGTCAGGACAAATTGAAGCAGATCGCAATTTTGTTTTGGTGGGTAAAGAACGGCATGATACGGGCAGACCTAATGATGTTGGGTATCCTATTCGAGGGATATACAAAGACAGCATGTTATATTTAAAAAATTACGAAGCGAACCGCTGGCCTTCAGGCAATCCGGAGACAGCTTATTTGAATACCGATGGCAGCCCTACCAAGACAGAAATCTTGAATCTACGGAGAAATGGAACTAACAAATATTACTGGAAGCTGAATTTCGGTAAAAGGACTTCTGAAGAATTATACAATATTAAAAACGACCCATTTTGTATTAATAATCTTGCGACAGATATTTCTTTTACGGTATTGAAGGAATTACTTCAATCGGAGATGGAAGATAAATTAATACAACAGAACGATCTACGAATGATAGGCTTCGGTCATCTGTATGAAGCGTATCCTTTTACTAGAAATAATGATTTTTATTATCGCTATATGGCCGGGGAAGAAGTGTCTTCAGGTTGGGTGAACGACAGTGATTTTGAGTCCAATTTTGTTGATGGGGAAGGGAACAATCTAGAAAAAGTAATCATAGGTCCAAAGATTATGGAGAAAGAATAGAATAAAAATGCTCAAAACAAAAATTTATTGGAAATTAAAGTGGAGTATGTTGATTTTAGCTGTTTTAGCAAGCAGTTGTCTGTCTAATACCAGGGATGAAGTATGGGATTATACCATCGATTTTGGAGAAGACCAGGTTCATGGTATTTTGAAACTTAAGAAAACCTCCAATAGTACGGAGGTTTCTCTGGTCTCATTGGATATTGGCACACTTACTTTAGAAAATGTTTTACTTAATGAAGATAGCTTGTCCGGCAATTTTAATATTGATGGAGATGAAGGAATTCTGGAAGGTTCTTTTGAGGGGAATACTTTTTCCGGGAAGCTCCGCATTGAGGAGGAAGCCTTCCAATTTAAGGCTACAAAACAAACTACTAAAACACTAGCTATTGATCGATCGCAAATCAATTATGTGCTTTCAAAAGATGATTTGGCGGAAATAGAAAGTAATATTGACCATGCCGGAATCATTTCTGACATGGATCGTGAAGGATATAAGAATGGGGAACGTATTTACAGCAATAATTGTATCAATTGCCATGGCAATGAAGAAGTTGAGGGTTCTATTCCTCTTTCTACAAAATTCTGGGAACAGGAATTGAAAGCGGGGAGCGACCCCTATTCCATGTATCAGACTATTAGTCGAGGTTATGGTTCAATGCCCCCACAGCCAACATTGACACCTCAGGATAAATATGATGTTATTTCCTATATCCGTCATAAGTACTTAAGAGAGCGAGAGAAAGATAATTATATCATTAGCACCCCCGGCTATCTTGCCGGTTTACCCCAAGGAAGTTCCCGTGGACCGGAAACCAAACCCTATCAGCCATGGGCTGATATGAACTATGGTAATTTTTTTATCAACACCTATGAATTGGTTGATGAAAAGACCGGTATTGAAAGATATCATTCCCCCGGCCCTTCCCCATATGCTGATGAGGATTATCTTAAAAACAATTTTGCCTATAAGGGAATTGCAGTCCGTTTAGACAAAGGAGAAGGGGGTATATCAAAAGGGAAGGCCTGGATGATATTTGATCATGACCTAATGCGTGTTGCCGGAGGATGGACGGGTACCGGCTTTATAGATTGGAATGGGATTCTTTTAAATGATAAACATGAAACTTACCCTCGCACCATTGGAAAACTTCATTTTGAAACTCCGGTGGGCCCCGGTTGGGCCAACCCCGAGACAGGTTCTTTTGAAGACCCAAGGTTTAGAGCCAGAGACGGGCGAGCTTTTGGTCCCTTACCAAAGCATTGGGCCAACTACAAGGGGCTATATCATCAGGATGATCAGATAGTGATTTCCTACTCCGTAGGCACGGCTGATATTCTAGAGAAATTAGGGATGGAAAGTGATGGTAAGGATACCCTTTTTACCCGAACGCTAAATATTTCCCCTTCGGAATCCATTTTAAAAATGAGGATTGCCCCGGAGACATCCGGCGTAGCCGTATTAGGGGAAGGGGCGAGTTTATCTAAAGAGGAGGGCTATTTTATTTTAAATGTACAAAAGTCAAAAGCGGTAAGGCTAAAATTATTTATTGCCGATACAAAGAAATCAGAACTTGCAGGTGTGACAACAGGTCGGAGCACTCCGGAAGATCTAAGAAAATATACCCTGGGGAACGGCTCTCCACATTACCCCGAAATTTTAAAAACCCCCATTACCAGAGGATCCGATTCGGGTGCTTTTGCAGTTGATTTATTGACTCCTCCCTTTGAAAATCCTTGGGCTTGTAGAATGAAATTGAGCGGCATCGATTTTATGAAAGATTCAAATAAGGCGGTTGCCTGTGCTACGGATGGAGATATTTGGCTCATTTCAGGACTCACCGATAAATCCGGAGAATTGAGCTGGCAACGCATAGGTTCTGGTCTTTTTCAACCGTTAGGGATTAAGGTGTTGGATGATAAAATCTATGTTATTTGTCGGGATCAGTTGGTGTTGTTGCGCGATTTTAATGGGGATAAGGAAACCGATTTTTACGAGAGTTTTAACCACGACCATCAAGTTACTGATCATTTTCATGAATTTGCTATGGGATTACAGGCCGATAAAGAGGGAAATCTTTACTATGCAAAAAGTGGCCGCCACGCGCGGGAGGCCCTGATTCCTCAGCACGGGACCTTATTGAAGGTGAGTAGCGACGGGGCTAAAACGGATATAATTGCTACAGGATTCAGAGCGGCAAACGGGGTTTGTATAAATCCCGATGGCAGTTTTTTGGTTACGGATCAACAGGGATTTTGGAATCCTATGAACCGAATCAACTGGGTAGAAGGGAAAGGGAAGTTTTATGGAAATATGTGGGGATATAATCCGCCAAAAGATTCTACCAGGATCGCCATGGAACAGCCAATGGTTTGGGTGGATATGGAATTTGATCGCTCGCCTTCTGAATTACTATGGGTTGATAGCGAAAAGTGGGGTCCTCTAAACGGAAGCCTTTTAAGTTTTTCCTATGGCTATGGAAAGATTCAATTGGTTTTAAATGAAGAGATTAAGGGTCAAATGCAAGGTGGGGTGGTTGACTTACCCGGGATTAAATTCTTGACAGGTGTTATGCGTGGAAGATTCAACCCGGGTGATGGACAACTGTATGCCTGTGGAATGTCTGCCTGGGGCACTAACCAAATGCTTCGGGGAGGAGGCCTATACCGTATTCGGTATACGGGAAAACCTTTAACAACCCCGACTGATTTAAAAACAACAACCTCCGGAATCGTTTTGAGTTTCGCTTCTAAATTGGATCCTCAAAAGGCCACGGATACTGCTAATTATGCTGTAAAAACCTGGGATTTAAAAAGAAGTAGCAACTATGGTTCTGATCGCTATGATGAACAGGTTTTACCGATTGGAAAGGTAGAATTACTAGAAGATGGTAAATCCGTAAAGTTGTTTTTAGACCATATAAAGCCCGTAGATGTCATGTCGATTTCCTATGATATTTTAAATGAAAATAAAATTCCTTTCAAAGGGATGATTCAAAGTACCATTCACAATTTGGAGGTTGATTATTCACTTTAAACAAGAAAATGAAGTTGATTAAGAAAAAAGAAGGTTCCAAAATCAAAAGTAGCCACCAAAGAGCGTCAAGGAATCACATTTTGTATTAACTTACCCATAATTAACCGACTGTGAAAAAACCAAGCATGATTAAGCTATCTAATGCCATTATAGTTGCATTCCTTCTTATAATTACAGCCTGTAACAATACTAAAACGGCACCTCCCTTCCCGATTGATGAGACAGAATTTAAACAACCAGTAACGAAGAATTTTGAATTTACTGAAGCCGACACTATAGTTTGGGAAACTAAAGACCCTGGTTCTTTAAAATCAATACCTACCAAAAAATTTGATTGGGATAAACTTCCATCAAAAGAGGTCGATTTTGGATTCCCTACTTCTTTTAATAAAGAAATAAAAACCCAACCTTTTAGTTTGGATAGTTTACCCTCCCAACCTTTTAGTTTTGATAGCCTACCTAGGGCCAATTTAAACGTAAAGATCATTGCTTTGGGAGAACCAGAAATAGCTAAGGCAGGGTCTTTTTCAGAACAGCAAGGCGCCACCAGAGGCGTTAAATCAACGAACTTGGACCTAGGATTACGAGGTACTTCACGTACCATATTTAAGGATAGTAAAGGGATGTTGTGGGCAGGTGTCGACGGCAATATTATTAGATATGATTCTGAAAACCTGATGATTTACGGATCTGGACAAGGGCTTAGGAATACATCTAGTACCGTCTTATTTGAAGATTCCAAGGGGAGGTTTTTGGTAGGGGATAACAGGGGCGCCTTATCCATAATAGATTTTGAGGCTGATATAATCTATGAACTCTCTAGTGCACTTCCGGCATCCGGTATCTATGGAATAACAGAGGGGCCTGATGGTAAATTTTGGGTTTCTTGTTTGGATATTGGGTATTACGTCATAGATTTAGAGGAAAAGTTCGTTTACCAATTCACACCAAACGAAGGACTTCTGGGCAGATTTGTAATTACTCCCTTTAAGGATAAGGACGGTTTAATATGGCTATCCTCTAATAGTGGAGTAAATATTATTGATCAGAGCTCGGGTAAAAATTTGCAATTAACTCCTGATAATGGAATAATAGGAAGATTTGTTTCCAGTTTTTCCGAAGACCAAAGCGGCAGATTATGGATTGGAAATAGTAATGGTGCTTTAGTGTTGAATCCTGATAGAACCACCTTTGGTCAATACCTCTCCAGAGATGTGTTTGAAGAAGGGACGGGTATAGCAAGGGTATTTCAGGATGCAAAAGGTTCCTATTGGTTTGGATCTAATAACGGTATTATGTATCAGTTGGATGAAGCCAAAGGAGAATTGCAAAGATTTGAAATTTCAAAGGGACCTCAGCAGGCATTTTTATACATTGTTGAAGATAATCAAGGACAAATTTGGGCGGCGAAACCCCAAGGTGGACTTTATAATATAGATATAAAAACGGCCAGACCCGGAAATTTCACCATTGATAATGGACTTACTAGTAATTCCGTTTGGAGCACCCTGGAGGACATGAAGGGGCGAATATGGATTGGAACTTATGAGGGCATTGATATTTATGATCCTAACACCAGAAGCATAAAACACCTAGGACAAGAACAGGGTTTGCTTAATGATAGGACTGCCAGATTGTTTCAAGACTCCAAAGGGAGAATATGGACAGTGGGAAATTCCAGTGGAGTTTGTATTATTGATCCTGACAAAGAGATAATCCAACAACTTACCACACTACAGGGTCTGGAAACTAATGTGATCTCTGGAGTATTTGAAGATTCCAAAGGAGATTTTTGGTTAGGGGGTGAAGATGGCCAACTTATGAAATTAGACATTGAAAGTTCAATCTATAACTTTTATCTTCCAGAGGATGCCGATAATGTTTTTCAAAATAATCGAATCATTCAAGATAAAGAAGGCTATATATGGGTGGCGGGTGTAGGTTCCGGTCTTCAAAGGATCAATCCAACTACCAACGAACGTACTTTTCTAAAAGTTGAAGGGGGTTTAATCTCCAATACGGTATATTCCATTACACTAGGTGGGGAAAATACGATATGGATAGCCACGGATTTAGGAGTTCAGGCGATCGATACAAAAACCAACGAAATTACGAGCTTTACCACCTCAGAAGGACTTGCAGCCAATGATGTCTATGCCATAAAAGTCCATAAAGGGGAAATTTTTACAGGGACTTCAAGAGGGTTAACCATATTAAAACCAAAAGAACAAGCTAAGCAGAAGAATCCAAATTGGGAGGCAAAAACTATTGGAAAGGCACAAGGTCTTCGATTATTAGATTTTTCAGAAAATAGCTTTACGTTTGATCGTAATGGTAGGTTCTGGGCGGGAGTACAGGGCGAAATGCTCACCGTAATGGATGAGATTGTTATGGATACTACTGCGTCGATTAACCTATATTAATGGCATAAATATTCTGGATCAAAAGCAGCTCTTTCACAACTTTAGAAGACATGCAAAGCGAAGACGTGTAGGAATAGATACCATTTGGTTACCAAATTCGACAATGAATTTGTATTAGGGGAAGTGCTTAATAAATTGAAGAGGATAGGAATCAATTTCAGACAATGGCATTAGTTGGAAAACAGTGGAAGGACCTTATGATATTCCTATAGACGTTACGCTTACCACACACCCAGAATTATTTAAGTTTTACATTTAACAGTTCTAATTATGCCAATAGAGATCAGGTTGTATATCGTTATATCCTCGAGGGGATCGATAAGAATTGGAGCCCGGTTTCCAAGGAAACAGTAAGCGAGAATTATAGAGACCTGCCTCCGGGATCATATTCATTTAAGGTGGCATCCAAAGGTTTTAATGATGTTTGGAGCAAACCTACTTCTTTTAATTTCACCATTTTGCCCCCATGGTGGAAGACCTGGTGGGCCTACCTCTTATTTTTCGTAATTTTTGGGACTGTTGTTTGGTCCTTTATTTCTTACCGTTCGCGCTGGCTGAAAAAGGAAAATCGTGTTCTAGAAGAAAGGGTATCACATCGTACAGCGCAGCTAAAAAATAAAATTGAAGAATTAAAAGCTACCCAGTCACAATTAATTCAGTCCGAAAAAATGGCTTCTCTAGGAGAGCTAACAGCAGGTATTGCTCATGAAATTCAAAACCCATTAAACTTTGTGAATAATTTTTCGGAAGTAAACACCGAGCTCATTGATGAAATGCAAGAAGAATTGAAGAACGAAGATTATGAAGAGGTCATAGCCATTTCTAAAGATATCAAGGCAAATCAAGAAAAAATTAACCATCACGGGAGAAGGGCAGATGCTATTGTAAAAGGAATGTTGCAGCATAGTCGAAGTAGCAGTAATGAAAAAGTACCTAGTAATATAAATGCGATTGCGGATGAATACTTACGCCTGGCTTATCATGGCTTAAGAGCAAAAGACAAGTCTTTTAATGCAACCATGGAAACAGATTTTGACGAGTCCATAGGTAAAATTAATATTGTTCCACAAGACGTAGGCAGGGTGATCTTAAATCTGATTACCAATGCTTTTCATGCGGTGGATGAGCGAAGGATAAAAGAAACTAAAAACGAAGAAAATAAATATAAGCCCACGGTTTGGGTAACTACCAAAAGACAAGGGGATACTGTTGAGGTATCTATACGAGATAATGCGAGCGGAATTCCCGATGAGGTAAAGGACAAAATATTTCAACCGTTTTTTACCACAAAACCTTCAGGACAAGGAACTGGCCTTGGACTTTCCTTAAGCTATGATATTATAAAGGCTCAGGGGGGACATATATTGTTAGAGACTAAACAAGGAGTAGGAACTACATTTAAGATTGTATTACCAGGAGTATAAATAAATAATTTTTTAAATAATAAATGAACCGAGATTTTATATGAAAATATTAGTAGTAGATGACGAGCAAGATGTAAAAGTTTTATTTGAGCAACGCTTTAGAAAAGAAATTAGAAAGGGAGAACTCGATTTTGTTTTTGCTTTTTCAGGGGAAGAGGCTTTAGAAGTTATGAGCCATATGAGTCAGGAAGCGGTTTTAATATTATCGGATATTAATATGCCGGGCATGAGTGGTCTTGAACTTTTAAAAGAGATAAAGGAAAACTATGTGGCCCCACCACCAGTGGTTATGATGGTTACCGCTTACGGGGACGAAGAAAACAGAAATAGCTCAAAGAGACTTGGGGCAGATGACTTTCTTACAAAGCCCTTAGATTTTAAGGAGTTAAAAACGAAACTAAAAAATATGGCATAATGGCAAAGATTATGATAGTGGATGATGAGACTGATTTGGAAGTCCTCATCAAACAAAAATTTCGAAAACAAATTCGACAAAAAGAGTATGAATTTCTTTTCGCGATTAATGGTAGGGATGCCTTAGAAAAGATTGCGCTAGACCCGGAAGTGGATATCGTTTTAAGTGATATAAATATGCCCGAAATGGATGGGCTTACACTACTTTCCGAATTGCATGAGACAAGTCCACTTATCAAAGCGGTCATTGTCTCTGCTTATGGTGATATGGAAAACATTCGTGTGGCCATGAATAGAGGAGCGTTCGATTTTATTACCAAGCCCATTAATTTTGAGGATTTAACCATAACTATGGAAAAAACACTCAAGCAGGCTAAGCAGATAAAGGAAACTTTAAAAGCTATAAAAGAGAACAATATTTTAAGGATGTATGTGGATGAGAACGTGCTTAATTTTATGGGCGGTCAGGAATATGAATCCAAAATTACCGCGAACGAAAATATTGAAGGGACCGTCATATTTGTGGACGTTGTTGGGTTTACCAAAATAAGTGAGACTACTTCTCCGGATGTGGTAGTAAATATGCTAAACACTTACTTTGATGCTATGGTAAAAGAGATAATGGACCTTGATGGTATTATTGATAAATTTATTGGCGATGCCGTGATGGCTGTTTTTAAAGGAGACTACCATTTAGATAGGGCCATAGACGCCGCTTTGGCAATTCGAAATCAGGTGAATAAGTTCCCGGCGGTAGCGGGAATGGATAATTTTAAGCCCAAGGTCTCCATAGGCATTAAAAGCGGGGAAATGATCTCGGGAAATATAGGTTCTGCTAAATTAAAAAGGTTAGACTATACGGTAATCGGGGATACAGTAAATACCGCTGCAAGATTACAAGATGTGGCCAAGGAAAACCAAATTATTATTTGTGAAGGATGTTACGAGCAGGTAAAAGAGGCTTTTAAATGTGAAAATATGGGGAGTATTAATATGAAAAATAAGGCAAATCCTCTAAATGTTTATAATGTCATAGAGTAGGAGAATTTTAAAGAGTTTTGTTATTTTATTTCATCCTTTTTGTTTGGCAGGGGCGAACTTAAAACTTTCCGAAGTCATCCTTCGCCTAAGTGATTCTATATTACAGATCCTATATTATAAAGGAGTAGGGCTATAAAGGCACAAATAAGGTTTACCCATAAAAATCTCCGGAATACTATCGTAGTAATAGCAATTTAAATAATATTAGAGTTCCAAATAAGAAAATGTAATGTGGTTAAAAAGACTGCTTTGAGTTCTTTTAAAACCTTTTCTTTTTTTGATATTAAACCTTTATGGGTTAAAAATTTCACGAGTTTGGAAATTTAGTCCATATCGATATTCCATTTTCCACTATACCTTATTGGTGTCTAGGACAAAAGATAGGAAATCATATCCCGGATAATTGGTTATGCGCATCTTTCTATGCTTAAATGAAGCGTCCACCGACAAGTTTAATAATTGTTTAACAAAAACAAGAAAAAATTAAACAAAAATTGGCTAAGACCTAGGTTTTGTGTTATTAACTTTGTCAAAAATTAATCAATTATGAAAAAAATTATAAGAAGTATCGCAGCATTAACGCTGTTGTTTGCAACAACATCAGGAATAGCCAAAGACCCAAAAGTTAGCTTGGCAAATGGAAACAATACAAAAAGTCTTGTTGTAGAAATGGAAGAACAAGCCCAATTTTCAAAAATTAAATTGATGGATGGGAATGCCAAAACAATTTATTTTGAGAATATTCAAAGCGCGGATTACGCCAAGAAGTTTAATTTAAAAGACTTACAGGAAGGGATTTACTATTTTACTATCGAAAACCCACTTTCTTCTGTAGAATATACGCTTTATGTTGAAAATAAAAATATAACTATTGCCAATATAAAGGAGACTAAAACTAAGCCAGTTTTTAGAAAAGAGGGAGACAAGGTTTATGTGGATTTCCTAAATCACGATTTACAAAAAGTAGATATTGAAATTTTGGATAACGCAACTAACCAAGTAATTTTTAAGGATTCTTTCAAAGACGAATTGACTATTGGAAAGGCCTTCAATTTTAAAAAGGTTGTTGATGGCAATTATACAATCAAAGTGAAGGATGGAGAAGAAGTTTATTATCAAAATATTGCTATCTGATAAGTCTTTCCCATAAAGTATACGTCAAACCCCAAAGGATTAATTATTCTTTGGGGTTTGTTGTATATAAGTAATTATTTTATGTGCTGCTTGTTATTCTTTTATTTTTAAGCTATTAATACGCGAAATAGCCTCTATTTTTAGACAAAAAAGACAGCTTTTATCTAATTCCATATTTTAAAGATTTTATTGCTACAGTTTATAATCAATATCAAAAGTGATTTCTATCTACACGGCACTTCAGGACAGTATAACCAATACCATAGATGTAAGTTCTTTGGGCGAGGGCGGCATATTTTAAAAGGTAGTTTGGATTAATGTAAATAAAGAGCTAAGGTTCTAGCGTTGTATTATTTATGTAATTAAATGGGAAACTAGATTTCTTCAATGCCAAGGTTTATATCATATTAAATAGAAAAACTTTGCAGATTAGATGGCGGTTTTGATTATCTGTTCGTTTTTTGTTCGCTAACTATAAAACCTGTGGACAAGGCAATGCATAAGCCTGCCACTTTCGGGAAAAGCGAAAATTTTTTTGAGCTAATCAGGTAGGACTCTTACCATAATATCTTTGTAATAAACTACACTCTCCGGGTCGTGTCCCTGAAGAGCAAAAGTTCCTCTGCTTAAAATGCGATATTTGCTCCCCTCATCTCGTAGCGGGTTCTCCGGCTCGGTGTAGTCTACCACTACAATATCGTTTATTTTAATAATTATATGATTTCCTTCTACCTTCACATATTCTGTATACCACTCATTATCTTCTACATAATTCTCCTTTACATCAGCAATAGCATATAAACTACCCGTACGCCGCCAATCGGTATGGGAATTGTTAACCTGCGCCTCATAGCCATATATTGGCCAGTCACTTTCTTGGTATTGCGTATGAATATAAATACCGGAATTAGAATTGGGAGTAGTCATAACGCTGGCTTTAAATTCAAAATTTTTAAATTGGTGATTGGCGACCTCCCCGTCGTAAAATAAATGGGCTACGTCCCCGGCAGCCTTAATTTTGCCATCAACCACAGAGAAAGTATTGGCGTTTTCTCCAACCTTCCATCCATCTAGATTTTCACCGTTAAATAAAGAGACCCATTCTCCATTTAAATCTTTTTCATTGGTTTGGCCTTGGGCTATGCTTACGACCCCAAGCAAAATCAATAATACCACATTAAATTTTTCAGCTATTTTCATAATTTTTCTTCTTAGGGTTAAGATACGAATTCTGTTAAAAACACATCTACTAATTGAAAAAGCCAATTAACGAGCAAAGGCATTTCAGTTAAAGGATTATAATCAATTGTATCATAACTATTTTGCTTCAGCTTTTAAAGTTTGATACTTTTCACGTTGTTTTTTTAATATTTCTTTATAATCGGGATCGGGGGCCAGGTTAGTTTCCTCAAGTGGGTCCTTTGTAAGGTCAAATAATTCTTCATAATCATGTTCGGTGTAGAGAACATACTTTAGCTCGGGACTAACTACCCCTTCTACTTTTGGCAATTTAGGGCTACCAAAATAGGTGTGTTCATAAAAGAATTCAGCACGGGTTGTTGCTTTATTTTGAAGGTTCTCTATGAGGTTTAAACCTTGCATTTCCTTTGGAGTTTCAATACCGGCTAAGCCCAAAATGGTAGGGGCAATGTCAATATTTAGGGCTACTTCGTCCTCTCTTCCACGGTTTTTTGTGTTATAAGGCCTGGGGTCATAGATTATTAAAGGAACTCTTACCGATTCTTCATATGGATACCATTTGCCAGCCATTCCATGTTCTCCCAGAAACATCCCATTGTCACCCATATAGATTATTATAGTATTCTTATCCAGGTCTTTTAGTTTTAATTGTTCAACCATTTTACCCACGACATCGTCTATTCCTGTAAGCAAACGATAATAGTTCTTAACACTTTCCTGATATTTTTCCGGGGTATTAAACCGAAGTTTCCAACGTTCCCTGGCGATGTTGTCATCTGTTTGAAAAAAGGAAGGAAAGGAATTCCAGTACTTAGGGTTAGCTGTTTTTGGTTCCGGAATTTCTATCTCTTGATAATATTCTTTATATCGGGGATGGGGTATAAACTGTCTGGGATCTCCATCTTGCACATGTGGGGCTTTAAAGCTAACAGAGAGACAAAAGGGCCTGTCATCTGCTGTTTGTATAAAAGACTTGATATTATTATCAACGAGATCGGTATAATGAAGGTAGTTACCTTCTTTATCTACATTCTCATAATCTGGCTGGGTTTTAGGGGAGCATTCCCAAAAGTCAAACAACTTTTTTGGATGTGTGTCGGCACTTCCCACTCCATATTTACCAACAAAACCTATTCTATAGCCTTCATTCTTTAATAAAATAGGATAAGTTTTATTCAGGGCCTTGTTTGAAAAACCTGTTTTAAAATCAGCTATCCCATGTCGAGAGAGATATTGACCACTGAGAATACTGGCCCGACTAACAGCACAGATAGAGGTAGTGACGTAAGCGTTATCAAAAATAAGCCCTTCATGGGCCAATTTATCAATATGGGGTGTTTTTAAGAGGGTATTTCCCATGGCACCTAAAGCATCCCAACGGTGATCATCTGCCAGTAAAAAAATGATATTTGGTTTCTTTTCCTCTAATACTTTTTGTTCCTCTTTGCAGCCTATTAGAAACAGGGTTGAGAAAATCGTCAAAAAAGTAAAGATTGATTTTGATTGGATCATAGGTGATTTTCAATAGCACACCTTTTAAAGATACTATTTTCATGTGAATTCTAAATATTCCGGGGTATCTGAAAATTCATTTAAAAGATCAAAAATCAACCTGGAGTCCTTTTTATCTTATGAATTAGTTATTCTACGTTAGCGCTCTTTTTTGTATTATTGCCCATTAAATAAACTGCGATTATTTTTCAATTGAGATGAAGTTTTTGCGATTTTAAAAGGTAAATGATAGTTTAATAAAAGTCTCGGCCTCATAGTTCAACGGATAGAATAGAAGTTTCCTAAACTTTAGATCCAGGTTCGATTCCTGGTGAGGTCACTTTTTCACTTGTAAAAGAAGTCATCACAGTATAAAAGTAATTGATTTACAATGAGGTTACGTTTTTTTGGCACAAAATGATATCCTTTGATACTATCTAATTGAGTTCACATACTTCTGTCCCAATACTTTTTGGCCGAAATGAGCAATTTATATAACACTTAGAATAATGTTAGATTTCACTATATTTGATGTGTTGCAGAATGGTTTATACTTCAAAGGATTATTCAAACTATTTTTATTTATATAAATTGAATCGATGCTTAAAAATTACTTTTTGGGAATTCTGTGCTGCCTTATAATTGCCAATGTAATTGCTCAAGAAACCAAGACAAATAATAATCCAATAATAGAGGGTTGGTACGCCGATCCTGAAGGTGTAGTATTTGGGAATACGTATTGGGTATATCCTACCTTTTCGGACGATTTTGACAAACAACTGCATTTTGACGCGTTTTCGAGTAAGGATCTGGTCAACTGGAAAAAATACGAACGCATCCTTGACACCACGAAGATCAAATGGCTTCGCCAAGCATTATGGGCACCATCCATTATCGAAAAAGACAGTATGTATTTTCTCTTTTTTGGAGCAAATGATATCCAAAGACTCGGGCGGGAATCTTACGACCCGAATAACGATATCAACCACTTTGGTGGTATCGGAGTCGCTACTGCCAGGCACCCAGGAGGACCTTACGAAGATTATTTGGGAAAACCCTTAATTTCGAATTTTCATAATGATGCACAACCGATTGACCAATTTGTCTTCAAAGATGTTGACAACAAATATTACTTCTTCTACGGAGGATGGAGTCATTGCAATCTAGGCATTCTGAATGACGATTTTACGGGATTCATTCCTTGGGAAGATGGAAGTCTATTTAAGGAAATAACGCCAGAAGGCTATGTCGAAGGGCCATTTATGTTTTTGCGCAACGGCATCTACTATTTTATGTGGTCTGAAGGGGGATGGACAAATGGAACCTACAAAGTAGCTTATGCCATGGCGGATAAGGCTACTGGCCCTTACAAAAGAATAGGCACCATACTCGAGTCAAAAGAGGGGGATATAGCCAAAGGTGCAGGCCATCATTCCGTTATTAAAAAGCTTGGTACAGATGAATATATTATTGTATATCACAGGAGACCGATTCCTAATTTAGACCGTGATCATAGGGTTACTTGCATGGATAAAATGGAGTTTAACCATGATGGCACCATTAAACCAATCATTATGACCTTTGAAGGGGTATCATTTTTGGAAGCATCCTCTGAGAAATAAAAGGATTCTAATTACAACTTTTGTAAGCACCTATGTTTAGGCGCCTTATCCCAAACAAAAGGAAAAGCTCGAATAAACGATAGTTCATTCATCAGAATTTAGTTTTTTTATCAACTCCACCTCATCTTTTCGATAAGGAGTACCGTCTTCTCTAAAAACTTCGTGGAACCATTCATTTGGTTCTGAACCATCTTCAATGGGTGTATCCCACTGGTATTTGGTATTGGATTTTCCTGCAACCAGTCCCCAATTAATTGCCCCGACATTTTCCTCTTTTAATAGTGGAAGGATATTGTGGAAACGACTGTTACGAGTACGGGCCATATATTCGGTACAGATCATGGGCCGACCATGTGTTTTCAACATATCAATGATGAGCTTGTGATTCTTTTCATCTTCATAGTTATGATATGTGATTATGTCTGAATTAAGTGCCTGAAAGGCGTTAAGCTCTTGAAAATGCCATGTCCATATTCCTACACTCAGCGGTTGACTCGGGTTGACCTCCCTAGCCCATAGGAACACATTCTTAAGTAAGGGCATCGAAGTTGTCAACTTACCACTGTTTCCGGGTTCGTTATACAAATCCCACATCAAAATACGATCGTCATCCTCAAAAGTTTTGAGTACGTCTTTCACATAGTCCTCTAGAGCGGCAAATTTTTTCTCTTCCTTATGTGCGGGATCGCCAGGGTCTTGCATCCAGCCAGAATTGTGAACGCCTAGTTTTGGTTCGGGCTGCTTTCCAATTCTTGGGGTCTTACCCCAAACGTCGTCGAAGAAAACGAAAATAGTCTTGATACCATGTTTCTCAGCAATTTTGAGATACTTGCCCATGCGTTCTTTAAAGCCTTCAGGGTCGGCTTTATAGGCCAGACTATGTAGGTAAACTCTCATAGTATTGAACCCAATTCCTTCGGCAAAACCTAGTTCCCGATCGATTGTTTCGGGGTCAAAAGTATCTGCTTGCCACATTTCCAACTGGTTAATAGCCGTGCTAGGGTTAAAATTAGCACCCGTCATCCAATCTTGTTGCGCATACCATTCTTCCGCCTTTTCCAGAGACCATCTGTTCTTTTTCAATAGTTCTTCTTGGGCAGTTGCTATTGTAAAAACAATCATCAGTAATAATGCAATTCCTATTTTCCTCATTGTCTGTTTATAAAAATCAATTTGTTATACAAAATTATAATATATAAAATCTTATTTAGTTCGAGATTCCAGAGTATTGGCAATTTTCAGATATCTTGGTTTATTCTAAATGCACACTCTCTCTTTATGACGCGCTGAATTTTTAAAAATAAAGATAGAAGTGCCTTTAACCGAACTTTTTTAGAATTTTAGTCTTCTGCCAATTTCGTTTTGCTAATTTTGTTCATTTAAATAAAGGAAAATGAGATCAATCTTTTTAGCAATAATTGGTTGCACGATAATATTTTACGGTTGTAATTCCAACAAATCCAAAACTGATACTGTAGTTCAAAATGTTATTGATAGTACAACTGCTAATGATACATTGGCCACTTATATTAAACCGTTCAGAACGGATTTACCGACAATCGGACTTTTAATGTACAATGGAGTACTTCAAAGCGAAGTTATAGCAACCTCAGATGTTTTTGCAAAACCTTCTGAAGACGGGATACAACTTTTTAACGTAATTACGATTGCCGAAACTGAAAAACCGATTACTACTGAAGAGGGTATGAAATTCGTCCCCGATTACACCTTTGAAAATTGTCCTAAAATAGAAGCGCTTTTTGTCCCGAGCGCATATGATATGTACGCACAGGTCCATAATGACAGAATTGTAAATTTTATAAAAGAGAAAAACCAAGAAACAAAATACACGGTCAGCAATTGTGCAGGGGCTCAATTGATAGGGAAATCCGGAATTGCGGACGGACATAAAATTGTGACATGGATCGGGGGCGGAGAGCAATTGCAAAATGACTACCCGAACCTAAATGTTCAAGACGATAGCTTAATTACCTATGTGAAAGATGGCAAATTCCTATCGTCTAATGGAAATCTCGCAAGTTACATTAGCGCATTGAATTTAGTTGAGCTAATGGCCGGTCGAGGGCATAGAAAGTTTGTGGAATCTTATTTGTATCTTGAAAGGCTTCAAGCTTGGAAAGATTGACTTATACATTAGAGAAAGAGCTAAGACAAAACAAAGCTATTTTCCTATTTAGCTCTAGTGATTTTGTCCCGAGGCTTTCTCCAAGTAATCATTCATTTGCAGCTCAATTAATCGTAACAATTGGAGGCATACAGCTTGGTCCTTTTTCTTGGTAGTATTTAAGAGATCTTCCTTGGAATAGCGTATTAAAAGATTGCCCTTACAGTTGAACTTCTGTATTTTAAGTGCGAGGCTTTTTCAGGAACAGTGCAACTAATCTTGGTGAGGCTACAAAACTCTTTTTACGGCTATTAGCTTTTTATTTCTTCATGAAAGAAGGTAAGCTAAAACACTTATTCAGGTAGTTTTTTGATCTGAAAGAAACTGATAAATTTGACTTATTGCCATGGAACCTTCTACTGCAACCGAAGCTACTCTTTTCACTGAACCTTCTTTCAAGAACATCCATTCCTGTATAAATAAATCCCTTATCATCCATTGCGGCAATATAATGTAGCCGCTCAGTACATGGCTTTGCACTTATATAAGTAAAGTGGTAATGGATACTAGCAGAATAAATTCTGGAAATTTAACTATACCTAAATTCGAATCGGGTCTTTACTAGTCAAATTTAGTTCGCCCAATAAAGTATCCGTGAACCTGTAGTGTCCACGGGTGGTAATAATTTTAAATCGATTGGATTTTAATCTTGCAAACGTATCCAAAAGTAACCACTTAGATTTGAGCAAGCTAGGGTTTTCGGATTTAAGACTAATATCAAAAAAATATTTTCTACCATTTTTGTTGGCGGTAATATCAGGAGTAATTTCTAAACCGCTTGATTTTTTGACAAAAGATTTTGGATTTTCATAACCACTTATATCCGCTTTGATTTGAGTGAAGCCAGTCGCCTCAAGATAATCAATAGATTTCTTAAAAAATTTTTTATACTGCTTTTTTTCTTGTTTTAGCATACTTATAATATATCATTTAACGGTTAATACGAAAATTACAGGAACTATTTAACAATTCGTTAAGACCTTTTTTAAGAAGAAGAATAACCATAGAGGTCATAAAAAAGTTTCATTTTATAGAAATAAAAATGATCCTCCAGGGACTAAAAAAGGCCTGATTCTTGAGAAGGCTATAAAACTCTTTTTACTACAATTAATTTCTTATTAACTTAGCAAAAAAGCCGTACTTTAATGGAAAAGGAAAAGGTCAAAAACGTATTTGTGCAGGGAGCAATTACTCCTGAATTTATTGCTAATTCTATTGCCAAACATCAGTCTAAAACTCAGATTGGAGCTCATGATATATTTTTGGGACAGGTTAGGGCGGATAAAATTGATGGAAAAACTGTCGGTGCCATAGAATATTCTGCCTATGAAGAAATGGCCAATCTCAAATTTCATGAAATACGAGAGGCTACTTTTGAGCAATACGATTTGAGTTGTATGCATATTTATCACAGTCTTGGAGTCGTGAAGACTGGTGAAATTTGTCTTTTTGTATTTGTTTCTTCCCCTCATCGGAAAGAAGTTTTTGAAGCACTTCATCATCTTGTTGAAGAAATAAAAAAATCAGTACCTGTCTTTGGAAAGGAATTGTTTGAAGGAGATGGTTATCAATGGAAGGTAAATAAATAGTATGGTTGATATTACATCTAAAAAGAATACTTTAAGAACAGCAGTTGCACAAGCCTTGGTGGAGGTTAGCTCCGATGCTACAATAGAAGCTATTAAATCAAATACTGTTCCTAAAGGGGATGTTTTTGCTATGAGCAAGGCTGCTGGATTATTAGGGGTTAAAAAAACCCCCGACCTTTTACCGGACTGCCATCCTTTGCCTATAGAATATACGGATATTGCCTATGAAATAAGAGGAACAAGCATTCAGATTTTAGTAACGGTAAAAACTATATACAAAACTGGAGTGGAAGTAGAAGCCATGCATGGAGCTAGCGTAGTTGCACTTAATATGTATGATATGTTGAAACCAATTGATAAGGGAATCGAAATTAAATCAATAAAACTTCTCAGTAAAACAGGCGGAAAGTCCGATATCAATAATCCTATTTAGCCGTTTATTCTCGTCGACTCCAGATCTCATACATAGGTTCTCCTTTGCTATTCTTTCCTTTGTGATGCCAATCTGATCCTTTTACCTCATAAGTGAATTCTAAGGTGGCACCAACCCTATTGTTATCTCTGGAAAAGAAATTTATTTCTTCTTTATAAATTCCATCTTTTGAAGAGAATGTTCCTCCTCCTGTACCAGAAAATTTAAAAGTTTCTGTCTGATACGCGATCCATTGAAAATGACCATCAATTAAAAATTTCATGGTCTTTCGGGCCTGCTCTTCTCCTCTTCTTTCTTGTCCTTCATCAGGACCTCGGGTAGCAAAAAGCCATTTGCCATCTAGTTCCTGCCTAGCTTTAGGAAGTTTTTTAAAATGAAGTGGTTTTGTTTCCTTTAAATGAATTTCATTTTCCGAGAGCTCAATAGGCCAGGACGTAGAGGTTAATCCATCCTTATCAAAGTTTGAATTAAACTCTAGTTTTATTTCTAATAGATTATTATTGAGTGAATAAAAGCCCCCCATAGTACTGATGAACTGAGCGGGGTTCTCCTCATAGACGGTATAAACCAGATAAGTGGCATCTACTTTTATTTCGTGAATTGTGGTAGAATTCTCATTTTTTTCTTGGAAGACATAGACCCCTTCTGAAATTTGAGCTTTTACCACGCCAAAAACAAAAAGTATAATAATTAAAAAATAGTATTTCATGATCCCGGGTTTTCTCTTATAAAAATAATAATAATTTGAATAGGCTTTGGAGGGAAAGATAAATTAATACGCTAAAATCAATTCTTTGACAATTGCTCTATCATTTCGTCTGTTGTGCGTGCTAAATCAAATTCCGGGCCCCAGTTCCAGTCTTCTCTAGCCTTTGAATCATCAATGCTACTAGGCCATGAATCCGCTATATTTTGTCGAAAATCGGGGAGGTAAGAAATAGTAAAATCGGGGAGATGTTCTTTAATACTCTCGTAGATTTCAGAGGGAGAGAAACTCATAGAGGCCAGATTATAAGATGAGCGCACTTTGATTTTATCAATATCGCAATCCATTAATTCTATAGCAGCTCTTATAGCATCATCCATAAACATCATAGGCAATTTGGTGTTTTCTTTTAGAAAGCACTGATATTCTCCTTTTGATAAGGCTTCATGATAAATTTCAACCGCATAGTCTGTAGTGCCGCCCCCGGGTGAAGTTTTCCAGCTAATTAATCCGGGATATCGAAGACTTCTAACATCCACATCAAACTTTCTGTGGTAGTATTCACACCATCGTTCTCCGGATTGTTTGCTGATTCCATACACAGTACTAGGTTCCATAATGGTGTTTTGTGGGGTATTTTCTTTGGGACTATTAGGACCAAACACTGCAATACTGGAAGGCCAAAATATTTTGTTTATTTTCTTTTCCTTGGCTAGATTAAGTACGTTAAAAAGCGAATTCATATTCAGGTTCCACGCCCTCTCAGGGAATTTTTCTGCAGTGGCACTGAGCATCGCCGCCATGAGATAGACCTCCTCTATTTCATGATATAAAATAACATCCTCCACAGCTTCGTAATTTGTAGCATCAAGTAATTCAAAAGGACCGGAATTCATCAAATTATCACTTCCCTCGCGGATATCACTTGCAATAACGCATTCTTGCCCATATAACTCTCTTAAAGCCAAGGTAAGTTCTGTCCCAATTTGCCCGCAGGCCCCAATAATCAATATAGATTTTTGCATATACTTGCTGTAAATAATAATAGAGCTTAAAGATAGCTTTTATTAAAATTTGTACATTCGTCTTATGAGAAAATTCTTATTTCTTACGGTCATTGTGATCTTTTTTTCTACATGTAGAACTCAAGGAGATAAAGAACTTGTTGAGGTATCCGAGCAGGTTGAATTTGATGTCACAAAACTTCCGGAACTATTGGTATTAAACCCGAACACCCAAGAAGTAGTTGATAAATGGTTGAATTACAAAGAGCTCGAGTCTTCTATAGAAGCGCTTTATATGATTCAAAACAATGAAGAATTAATACTACTAATAGAAAACACTATCGAAAGGCAAAATGCCATGGCATCGGGAAAATACCCCTCTCCTTTTGATGTCCCGCAGATAAAGAGCAGGCAAAAGGTATTCAAAACGTTTCTTTTAAAAGTAATGGCAACCCTTGAATATCGCAAAGACCCTATGGAACCAACTATTGAAATGGTAGATGCATTTAATATTTTGAGAAATCAGTTCGACGTATTAATGAATAGCCAAATAGATACTAAAAACATTCTGGATGACTAAGTTGATTGCAATATTATTTTTTGGATTTACACTTAGCTTATTTCCTCAAAACGATCCCAAGGAAAATATTAATAATACCCTGAATAGCTGGCATAAGGCCGCGGCGGAAACCGATTTTGACACCTATTTCGGAATTATGGCAGAAGATGGGGTATTTATCGGGACGGATGCTTGGGAAAATTGGCAAAATAAGGCCTTTAGAGATTTTAGTCGACCCTACTTTGAAAAAGGAAAGGCCTGGAACTTCACACCTGTTGAACGTAATATCTACCTTAATCAAGCCGGTGATTTCGCCTGGTTTGATGAACTTTTGAAAACACAAATGGAACTATGCAGAGGTTCTGGGGTTTTAGTAAAACAAGAAGGAAAATGGAGAATAAAACATTATGTCCTCTCCCTTACCATCCCCAATGACGATGTTGATACTATTGCCGCTGCCAAAAAAGACAGGGATAGTATTTTTATATCAAAATTGAAACCTTTTAAATTTTAATCTTATCAGTAGTAACCAACTATTATAATCAGTTATGACCAATTTAAAATACTTTTCTTTTTTTGTTTTAGTCTTTTTAATCCTTAGTGGATGCCGGGAAGAAAGAAAAACGGAGCCTTTTAATTATTATGAATCTGAGCTTTTTAAAGATGTACAGCTGACAGGAATATTTGAGGATTCTAAAACCTTTGTAGACTTGGTGCCTAATTCTTCCTATGAAGCCATTAATGAGGCGTATGAAAAGGAAAATTTAAACGAAGATTTTGATTTAATGACTTTTGTTGAAGAAAATTTTAGCGACAAGACAACGGCTAGTTTAAGCTTTGAGACGGATACCACTAAAAATATGTATGAGCATATCAGCAGTATGTGGGGTAAACTTAAAAGAGGACCGGATGTAAAGTCGCCATATTCATCCAGACTAGCACTCCCAAAACCCTATATAGTGCCTGGAGGCAGATTTAAAGAAATATATTATTGGGATAGTTATTTTACTATGGAAGGTTTATTGGTTGACGGAGAGGAAGTTTTGGCCCAAAATATGGTAGATAATTTTGCCTATCTCATAGATACTTTGGGTTTTATTCCCAATGGCACCCGAAACTATTACTTAAGTCGGTCGCAGCCTCCTTTTTTTTCTCTTATGGTTCATGCCTTGTCAAGAAAGGATAGTACCATCCTTTTGAGGTATTTGCCGATGATTCAGAAGGAGTATGATTTTTGGATGGGAGGACAGGAAGAATCTATAAAAACAAATTCATCTAATAGACACCTTTATAAAATTGATAAGGAAGTTTACCTTAATCGCTATTGGGACAGCGGAAATTCTCCTCGTCCGGAGAGTTATAAGGAAGATTATCATCTTGCGGGGGATTTAAAAACACAAGAATCTAAAGAAGAACTTTATTTGAATTTGAGAGCAGGAGCGGCTTCCGGATGGGACTTTAGTAGCAGATGGTATACCGAAGAGGACTCCTTTGAATCTACAAAAACCGCCGATATATTAGCTGTAGACCTAAACGCCTTACTTTATTTTATGGAACAACAACTTGCCAAGGGGTATCGTCAACAAGGTCTAGTTGATCAATCGAATGAATATGAAAGTAAGGCTTCCTCAAGGAAGGATATAATGATGGAGCTATTTTGGGATGAGGAAGCGGGGTTCTTTCAGGATTATAATTTTGTAAAACAGGAAAAAACAAATCAAATTACACTGGCAGGGGCATTTCCACTATTTTTTGGAATGGCCAACGAACAGCAAGCTGCCAAAGTAAAAGAGGTTCTTATGAGAGATTTTCTTAAGGATGGTGGTCTGCTTACAACCCTTAAAAACACCGGGCAGCAATGGGATGCTCCAAATGGTTGGGCTCCATTGCAATGGATAACGGTTCATGGACTTCTTAATTACGGTTATAAAGAAGAAGCTATAGAAATAATGAAAAGATGGTTAGCCTCAAATGAAAGGGTTTATAGCAATACAGGAAAGATGATGGAGAAATACAACGTGGAAGATATTTCCTTGCTTTCCGGAGGGGGTGAATATGAAACTCAAGATGGTTTTGGCTGGACCAATGGAGTAGCCTTGGGATTTAAAGCGCTTTTAGAAGAAATGGGAGAAGACGTCATAAAGAAATAAGTATAAAGGCATTAATTTGGTAATATTTGAAAGTTTTGTCGATAAATTAGACTAATGAAACTAAAGAATATTTATTATATCATTTTAAAACAATGCCTTCTTCACTTCTTTTTATTCCTGATATTTCCGGCTATACCAGGTTTGTACAGAGCACTGAAATAGAACATAGTCAGCATGTTATTGCAGAATTATTGGAGGTGTTACTGGAGGCCAATACTGAGGATCTTCAATTGGCTGAAGTAGAGGGGGATGCCCTGTTTTTTTATAGCCAAGGAGCGATTCCCTCCCAGGAGCGATTACTGGCTCAAATGGAAACTATGTTCACCGCCTTCTATTCACATTTGAAGTTATTGGAAAAGAATAGAATTTGCCCTTGCAATGCTTGTGCAACTGCCCCCGATTTGAAATTAAAAATTATTGCACATAGCGGGGATATTCAATTTCTTGAAGTAGGAGGCACCAGGAAGCCTTTTGGTAAGCAGGTCATTGAAGCGCATAGATTGCTAAAAAACTCTGTGGAGAGTGATAACTATGTTATAATTAGTGAGGCCTTGGCATCCAATATTGGAATAACAGTAAATTATAGTAGTAAGATTTACTTTTTTAAACACGGGCGCGATCTCTATGATGAAAATCAATTAGATTATATCTATTCTATAATAGACAGTGATAAACTTACCCTAAATACTTTTGGAAAGCATAATGAAGTTGCATTTAAAAGAAAGGCCGATTATAAATTGGTTAAAGACTTTCCTATAAAGGCAGAAGCTTTATTGGAGTATATAACAAACTATTCTTATAGATCAAATTGGGTAAAAGGAGTAGATGATTTTAGATTTAATAAAAATGAAGTAACCCGTTTGGGGACAGAGCACCTATGCGTTATTAATAATAAGCATTTAAATTTTGTAACGGTTACCAAAAAGGTGGAAAAGAGATCCTTTGTTTATGGAGAGATGACTACTGAAGCTCCCTTAATAGATCGATTATATCAATTCTATATAATAAAGCCAATAACTGCTTCTTCTAGTGAACTTACAGTAGAGGCTTTTTGCGAACCCGGAAATTATTTTAAACGATTGTTTTTGGAACTCTTTAGTATGAGAATATTAAAAAGAAATATTAATAGCGCTGTAATCCTTTTACATAAGATGGTAGGAAGAGAACCTTCTATATAAACAGCATTTCCCCTTTATTTATGACGTAATAAATTGTTAATGAGCCATTGTTTCTTGCTAATATGGCTGTATTGACTATTTTTCTTGCCCTTCTTCGTTCTTTCTTGTTTCCAAGGCTTGTTTGCTTAAACTTGCTAGATTAAAACCAGGGTCAATGGCAAGAGCTTCATCAATGGTTGCAATAGCCATATCAATATTATCTTTGTTCATATTGTACTGAACCAGACCTTTTAAATGATAAAAGGCAGCTTTTAATGAAACTTCATAAGGTTGCTGTCTTTCATAGAAAGCATGTTTCATTTCATCTGTAGCATTTGAGATACCATAATCGATATCCGCACTAGCCCCTTCATTATCTCCTGTTTGAATTTTTAGATCAGCGAGTTCATAGGCAATGTAGGCAGTGGGTTGTCTCGAAAAAAGAATTTCAAATTGCTCGAGGGCTCTTTTTGGTTGATTTAAAGATTTAAGCGATAGAGCCTTTATATTAACTGCCATATCCGAATCGGAAGCATTGGTCTCAAATCCGATAGTATTTAAAGCTTGCAAATGTTGATTGTTATTTAAATATAAATAAGCAAGTGTATCCTTTCTTTCTTCTGAAGGCGATAGGATATTTAAATGGGTCATGGCATTTATAACCCCATTTATATCCCCCTGAGCCCTCATTTGTTGGTAGTAGGCTTCAAAATGCCTTTGAAGAGTAGTATTATCTTGTGCTGATGTTGTATAAGCCATTAAGACCAACAAAACAAAAAGTATATTTTTCATGTCACTAAATTTTGTGCGGCAAAACTACTACATTTTTTTTGGTAGTTACCATAGGAAGATCTTAAAAATCAGTAATCTGTATTAAAACAACAAACAATGGAGCAGAAAGGGGATTATTTGAATTAAGATATGGGAGGAAAACAAAAAAAGGATGCCTAAAAAGACATCCTTTCAATTTATTAATTGATTTAGTTTTAGTTTAAGCAAGCACCATTCTTTCTTGCTCGTTCTTATAATAACTTAGTAAACCTGCATAGTAGGCAAGACTTTTATGATCTTGATCTAAACAGTTTTTTAAAAATTCACATAAGCTATTGAATATGAAATTTGCATTAAAAGTTGGCATCGACACATTAATCGTTTTAGGATCATAATTGCTATCATCGATCAGGATTTCCATAACAACCCTTTTTCTGTGGTAATCAATACAAACGTCTGTGGCGTTATAATGATTTTTAATGATGGACGAGTGAATGTGTTGCACTCGTTTAGTCATTTTGCCTTTGGCACATGTTCGGGAGATAAGATTCTCCAAATCGTTTAAAATTCTCCCCTTTAATTTCGCTTTTTCCATAACTCTTTGGGATTTATTGTTTACATAAAGATATAAAAAGAATGTAAAATACTGAAAACCAGCGATATAAATTAACTTTTTTAAGAGAGTTTTGTTGTGAAAGAGATAAAAACTGTTGTGAAATATTAATTTATATCTGTTTTAAATACTTCAAATTTATTAAGAAAATACTTACTTTTTATGAGTTTTGCATTTTTTGCTCCTTCAAATTCATCATAAACAGGAGGTTTAAGCCCTCTTTTTTTAGCCTGAGAAATGTAGTAGTCTTTTTTTAAGGGATGCTCTGGATAGACCCCATTAAAAACTTCTCCCCATAATTTATTATCAATAATGTAGCTGATAAGTCGTATACAATCTTCCCTATGGATTAAGTTAACAGGGTCATTTCCATTTTTCAACCCGGTTCTTCCGGTAAGTTGATTTATAGGATGCCTGTTGCCTCCGATTAAGCCCCCGAAACGAACAACACTTGCGTCTTTTTTATGTGGGTCCGTAAACAATTTTTCGGATAATAATAATTCTTTACCTGACTTAGAAGTAGGTATAGGTTTGGTATTTTCTGTAATTGTCCCTTTAGTTTCCCCGTAGACCGAGGTACTGCTAACAAAAAGAATATTTATAGTTTTAGACTTAGGAATAGTCTGTTGTAAGGTTTTCATTTTTTTATAGTAGCTCTCATAATTATCCCCTCGCATCTTTGGGGGCACGTTAATGACGAGGATATCAATTTCATCAAGGAATTTTTCAAGGGGTCCTTCAATTTGGTCTTCCTTTAGCGAAATTAAATAAGGTTCAATGCCAACGGTACTTAAATCATCTAACTTCTCTGCACTTGTTGTGCTTCCTAAAATCCTATGCCCATCATTTAAAAGCGCTTTTGCCAAAGGAAGTCCCAGCCATCCGCAACCAAGTACCCCAATGGTTTGACTCATAATTTTATGGTTTTAATCAGCACAACGGCATCATTAAGAACAAAGGGCATTGGCATCTCGTTATTTGGACGCGCCGGAATAGAAAAAGATGGGTGCTTCAATAGATCGTTAGAAGCTTCTAAAAAGGTTAGCTCTAGAGTTTCCCCCTTCGGCATCCTTAAAACCAATTCTGTTTTGTCGTTATCTCTGATAAAATGAGTAATTAATCTTCCGCCATTTCGGTTTGCAAGATAAAATTGCGACAAAGGGGCTCCGTTTACGATCCCTTGTGTAATATTTATCTGATTTGTAAAAATATCAAGGCGGTTTACATTGCGTTGAGGGGTGATGCTAATTTCCAGCAACCGGTCCTCTCCCAGAATGGTATCTTTAATGATCTCAACAAGAGGAGCTTCAATTTTTTTGATAGAAGCATCCGCAATCATCCCAAAATTTGAATTGTATTTACTGCTGATTATGTTGGAGGCTAGAATCCCCTGAGGAACTTTCCCTTCTTCACCAAAAAACTGTGCAGTCCATGGCCCTTGTAATTTGTCATAGGTGGCCCAATGCGCCTTGTTTTCATTTAAATCTAAAACATATAAGAGACTAGAAGGTCTTAATCGCTCTTCATTAAAGGTAGAAGTAAAATGGGCCTTTATGAAAAAGCCAATACTTAGAAGAATAAGAAAATAAGAAATTTTTCTTTTCTCTTTAAAGCTAATAAATATTGGGGTTAATAATAAAAAACTTAGAGAGGTCAGAAGGGTAGAGGCTATTAAGAGTTTAAGCCCTAGTGCAATAGGAAAAAGTTTTATTAAGGGAGCAAAAATCCATATCCCCGGAATAGCTAAAAAAACCAGTAGTAAGGGATTGGCTCTTTTCTTATCCATACAAATAAGCATACTTCCTAAAAATCCAAATAATGGAATGATAAAATAACTTGCGCCAGGCAGATACATAGAGGCCAGGGCATTGATTATAAGCCAAAAGATCATCGGCGCTACCATCAGATTTACCCTTTTCTGCTTTCTGAATTGGTGATAGACCCAAAAGCAAACAGCGATGGATAAGAGAACAAAAGCCAAAATATAGGCATGACCATTATAAGTAAACCCATGTAACATTTCTTCATATTGCGGATATATCCATTTAAGAAATCTCCAACTATAGAAACCGATTACCCCATTTATAGTAAGAATAATGATGGGAGGCAGAAAGCCAATGAGTACTTCTTTAAGATTTAAAACTTTACGAATAAATCCATAAACTAAAATTCCTATAAAAAATACGAGGGTTAAAAAGAATAGGGGCCAAATCCAATCAAAAGGATAGATTACAAACTTGTAATATGGTAGGTTAAAATAAATATAATCATTAAGACTCTTTAGATTGGTCAGATCGGCCTGACTAAAATAAGCTAAAAGAGGCATGAGATAGCCTCCTTGATGTGCCAAGGTATTTTTATCGAGACGCGAAGCTTTATCCTGCTGTGTGTGATAATCGTAATGGTCATCCACAAAAGCAAAATTTAAGCTCTCAATATCCATGTCCTCCCTAAATACTGTTGTATCCATATCGTTGGGGAGAATTTTATAAACGCTATAAGCCAAAGAATTAGCTACCGGAAAATCAACATCTGCTTTTTTAAATTCTTTAATAAGTTGTCCATTTGCCCTGTTAGTCTCAGTAAGCATAATAGAAGGCCCCCCACTTCCACGGGCTTCAAAATTTAATATAAGCCCTATTTCTTTAGCCCAGGGGTGATGGTTTGCAAATAATTCTGCCCCATTAAGGCCTAATTCTTCTCCATCAGTAAAGAGAATAATAATATCGTTTTTTGGTTTTTTATCAGTTGCCAAAAAAGCTCTTAGTCCTTCTAAAATAGTTGCGACACCACTTCCTGCATCACTTGCTCCCAAAGAAGAATGGGGGCTACTATCATAGTGCGATAACAGCATCAATGCCTTGCCATTTTTTTCTGTTCCCTCAATACGAGCAATAATATTTTCAGGCTTGCTTAAATTTCCTTTATCACCGGCATTATATTGAAATTGAAATTCCACTTCAAGTTGAAGCTTGGTAAGTTCATCAACAAGATAGTCCTTAACCTGGGCATGTCCTGGGAATCCAATACCATGAGGATTCTTTGAAATTTCAACTACATGTTTGAAGGCTCTGTCTGTTGAGAAATCAGTATTAGGAATTTCAATATCCGGTTCATAAGAGGGCATGCTTTCCTCAAAACTTATAATAATGGCAAGAAGAATCAGCAGAAGGGAAATGATGGAAGGATATTTTTTCATGCTAAACATTTTGGAAGTTAAAAGTATAAAAATCTGATAGTTTATATGATTTTGGCGAGTATTTTTAGTAAGTATGCAATTATTGTGTATATTTAATATTAACCTTATTAATAAATTTGCTGTATGGGAATCAAAAGTTTTATGGGGCGTAGGGCCAAGCAAGTGTCCAAGAAAGAGTATGATGCACCGATTTTAGTAGAAGATTATATGAGTAGAAAATTGGTAACTTTTAGCCCTGATCAATCTATTTTGGCAGTTATGGAATTATTTGCCAAACATCATATTTCCGGTGGCCCTGTGATGGATGATAATGGTTTTCTAGTAGGAATCATTTCTGAGGCAGATTGTATGAAGCAAATATCTGAAAGTCGTTATTTTAATCAGCCTATTCTAGATAAAAGTGTAGAGGCATTTATGACCAAAAAAGTGGAAACCATCCCCCATGACATGAGTATTTTTGATGCCGCCGGTATTTTTGATCGTCATAATAGGAGAAGGTTACCGGTAATGCAAGATGGCCTTGTGGTAGGGCAAATAAGCCGCAAAGATATCGTTATTGCGGCCTTAAAACTAAGTGGTCATAATTACAAATAATTAATTTCTACGACTTATCAATTATTTGCCTTCCATAATTATTGCGGGTAATTCCAAAGATTTATAAAGCTCATTATAAGCTTTCATTTCTTTATTGATAATTGTGTTTTTCTCATCCTCAAATACTTTCCATTCCTTCTGTAAATCATCCAACCTGTTTTTCGCACCTTCTGTTACAACAGGGTCAGCAGAATCCACAAATCCTTTAAGATGCATAAGTTCTGCATTAAGTTGGTTATTGTAATTAATTACATCTTGAAAAGTCTTTTGTTTGGGCTGAATTAATTTTTCTTCCCAAATTTCTATCTGCTTAACCAAAGCATCCCCTTCTTCTAAAAGCGTCTTTGCTTTGTCCTGCTTCTTAAGTAGTTCACCATATGTTTTTAATTGCTTTTTAGCAGACCGCATTTGGGAAACAGATTCATGGATAGATTTAATATTGGTTTCTATTCTTTCTAAAATGGCTTGTTGCAAGCTATAGTCTTCTTCAGTAGCAACTATTTTTGGATTTGCTAAAATGGTCACTTGATTTTCAACGACTTCATTTTCCAGTGTCATTTTTAAGGTATAAATTCCCGGTCCTACATGAGATCCGGAATAACTGCCATAAACAAATACTTTATCTACTGCAGGAAGGCTCTCTTTCCTGAAATCCCATACATACCTATTAAATCCCTTTTTTGAGGACAAGGCCGAAGGCTTGGAAGGACCTCCGGGCCAACTTTTGAAATCTTTTGCGTCTTTATTGGTAATGGTGCGAAGTAGTTTTCCTTCTTTAAATATTTCAAGTGTCAGGTTTAAGCTATCAACATCTTTAGGAAGGGAATAGTCTATACGAACTCCTTGTTTTGGATTCTCTCCTAAACCCGGAACAGGTTTATCACTGCTTCCTCCAAAAAACAAATAAGTATCTCGGGGTTTAAGAAGTTTAAATTCTTCTCCGGAACCCATACTATTTTGAAGAGGAGATAGATCGTCTAGAATCCAAAAAGACCTACCGGCTGTAGCAACAACTAAATCGTTTGTCTGTATAACCATATCATTTATGGGAACTACAGGGAGATTTAATTGGAAAGGCTGCCAAGTTGCCCCATCATTTAAGGATATATACAGGCCCGTCTCAGTGCCCGCGTAGAGCAAGCCTTTTTTAACAGGATCTTCTCTTACTACTCTCACAAAAGTATGTTCGTCATTTATTCCTTCTATAATCTTGGTCCATGTTTGTCCATAATCTTTGGTTTTATAGACATAAGGTTTTAGATCCATGAACTTATATCGCATTAAGACTAAATAGGCAGTGCCCGGATCATGAGGTGAAACTTCAATACTATTAATGATCCCTTCTTCAATTTCCGGGGGTGTAATATTGGTCCATTGTTCTCCCCCATCTTGGGTTATATGAACCAGGCCATCATCACTGCCAGCATACAGCACCCCTTCTTCATGAGGTGATTCCACCAAATACATTATTGTATTATAGTTTTCCCCGCCTGCAGCTTCATTTGTATATGGTCCACCACCGGGTCCTTGTCGACTTTTATCATTTCTGGTCAGATCAGGACTAATGACGGTCCAGTTTATGCCGCCATCTTTTGTTTTAAAAACCACATTTCCGGCATGATAAATGGTATTTCTGTCATGTGGAGAACTAATTATTGGGGCGTTCCAATTATATCGAAATTTAAAATCTTCGGGTGCATTGCCTAAGGCTATTTCAGGATATTCTTTAATGCTTTTACCCTCTGAGGTTATACTGGACCATTTCTCTATTATCCCTTGATAGCAGCCTCCATAGATGGTTTCGGGATTATTGGGGTCAAAAGCTAAATAGGCACTTTCACAACCCGCAACGGAATACCAGTCTTTCCAATCGATTCCCCTATCATTTGTTCTGCTGGCTATGGCTATTGCGGAATTATCTTGTTGTCCTCCATAGACATTATAAGGCACCAAATTGTCTGTGATTACTCTGTAAAACTGAGCTGTTGCTTGATTTTGCTGGGTACTCCAACTGGCCCCGGCATTGTTAGAGACATTAGCTCCCCCGTCATTTGAATTAATCATTTTGTTAGAATCCTTCGGGTTTATCCACAAATCATGATTATCTCCATGAGGGGTAGAAAGCGTATTAAATGTCTTTCCGCCATCTATTGACTTAGTAACCGGAGCATTTAAAACGTAGACAATATTTTCATTTTGAGGGTCTGCAAAAATTTCCATATAGTACCAGGAACGAGCAATATTAATTCTATCCTTGTTGATTTGTTTCCATGAATCTCCGGCATCATCAGATCTATAAACACCGCCTTTTGTGCCTTCTGCCTCAATAACGGCATAGACTCTTTCTGAATTTGCTCTTGAAACGGATATCCCTGCCTTCCCAAATTCTGTAGGAATTCCTTTTTCCATCTTGGTCCATGTAGACCCACCATCCGAGGATTTGTATAAGCCCGAGCCCTCACCCCCGGATTCCATGGTCCATGGGTATCTTCTGTGATCCCACATGGCTGCATATAGAATAAGAGGATTATTCATATCCATTGTAAGGGAAGAAGCCCCCGTAGTATTATTAATAAATAAGACTTTTTCCCAGCTGACACCTCCATCTAGGGATCTAAAAACACCTCTTTCCTCATTCCCAGCATATTGTGCCCCCTGGGCAGCAACAAATAATACTTCAGGATTTTTCGGATGAATTATTACGTCCGAAATATGTCTGGTTTTGTTTAAACCTATATGTTCCCAGGTCTTTCCGGCATTAGAAGATTTGTAAACACCGTCTCCCATGGAGGTCATTACCCCACGGGCGGCATGTTCTCCCATTCCGGCGACAACAATATTCGGATTACTCTCTGATACTGCCAAAGCACCTACAGTCCCGGTTTTTAAAAAACCATCAGAAACATTCTTCCAATGAATTCCGTCATCGGTGGTTTTCCAAATACCTCCTCCGGTAGTTCCCATATAATAAGTCATCGGAGCATCCATCACTCCTGTACTTGCTACACTTCTTCCTCCTCTAAAAGGCCCAATATTTCGCCATTTTAGTTCGTGATAATTGGAATCTTGTAAGATTACCGCTGGAACATTTTTATTGGACTTTCTTTTTTGAGAGAAAGAAACTGCCGGAATTAATAGAAAACAGGCAAAAAGGATTTTAATAATTTTCATATAGTTTTTAAATTTAATCGGCTATTGAACTAAATAACATTTGTCGAAATTTCCAAGAAGTATCATCTTGTATTTTACCCCGGGTCTGCTTCATCAAAATTCCTATTACTTCTTCCTGAGGATCAGCAAAGTATTGGGTGTTAAAATACCCTCCCCATTCAAAAGTTCCCAAGCTTCCTAGTCCGCCTTCGTCTTCTCCTCTTTGGTTGATGACGCTAAAGGCCAAACTATAGAATTTAGGACCTCCCTGTTTCCACATTTCCATTTGGTTGGCCAATATTGTTTTTACAGTGGTTCTGCCAAGGATTTTTTTCCATTTAATACCCCATCATTTAGATACATTTGTAAAAACTTTGCATAATCCAGCGCTGTGCTTGATAAGCCAGCACCGCCCGAAAAGAATTTTTTAGCTCCTTTAATGGGATAAGTCTTGATCATAAAAGGTAACTGGATATTTCTCCCATTTGTCATCCACTTTTTGTAAAACTTCGACTAAGCGATTTTCTTTTTCTTTGGGGAGATAAAACCAGGTATCTTCCATTTCCAGTGGATCAAATATTCGTTCTTTTAAGAATTTATCGAAAGGCATCCCTGATACAATTTCTACAAAATACCCCAAAACATCTAAACCCTCAGAATAGGTAAATGCTTCCCCCGGAATATGATGTAAGGGAAGTTTGGCTAATTTTATAACACTTTCCCTTATACTTATATTTTCTGTAGTAAATAAATCGGTTACCCCGGCTTTTTGATAGATCTTATTAAAACGTATATCTCCGTCAATAACACCATATCCTATTCCTGAAGAATGGGTAAGTAAATGTCTTATAGTAATTTCTTGCGGACTTGGAATGGAGGTATAAGTTGAATCCGCATCATTAAAAGTATCAATTATCTGAGCCCCTTTAAACTCAGGAATATATTTGTAAATGGGATCATCTAACTTAAATTTTCCCTCTTCCCATAACATCATAACAGCTGTTGCGGTAATTGCTTTTGTCTGTGAGGCAATTCTAAAAATTGAATTTTTTTCCATCACTTTGGAAGAATCGGCATTGGCCTGACCATAGGCTTTATGAAATACGATTTTACCATTTCGAGCGATTAAGGCAACTAGTCCTGGTAGATGTTCATCTTCAATAGACTGAAGTAGCATACTATCTATTTTATCTAGTCGGTTTTGAGACATACCTTGACTATAAGGTGGCACTTCCGGAAGTATGGTAGTTTCAAATTTACACGCGTTAAGTAATATCAACGTTGCAAGTAAGAATAGGATATTAAACAAATTGATTTTCATTTTTATTTCTGGATAGGTTGTATAAGTATATTAATTAGTCTTTTTCCCACTTTCCTTTTCAGTTGACCTTGGCGTTGGCCAGATACTAGTTTGTCATAAGTATCATTTGAATATAGGTGACTAATATAACAATAATTGAACTTAGAAGAAGCAAGATGGAATGGTTAAACCACCGTTTTTAAATTATCCGGCAATATTGATATTTCCTGAAAAGTAGAAGAGGATTTTTGAAACAATTAGTTGATGTTCAAAATTTTAATTGCCAACTATTTTATTGCAGTTTCAGAGCCTATGTTTGTCTAAACGGGTAAAGCCGACAACATAACTTTAATTTTAAACAAACAAAGATGAACGCACTGAGAAACAAAGTACAATTAATAGGGCATTTGGGACAGGACCCTGAAATTATAATTCTTGATAATGGCGGAAAACTTGCTAAGTTTTCAATCGCGACCAATGAGAACTACAAAAATAGTGAAGGTGAAAAAGTGACCGAAACGCAATGGCATCAAATAGTAGCTTGGGGGAAAACTGCGGAAATAGCAGAAAACTATTTATCCAAAGGAAAGGAAATAGCCTTGGAAGGCAAATTAGTACATAGATCTTTTGAAAATAAGGAAGGTGAAAAGAAATATGTTACCGAAGTAAAATGTAATGAATTATTAATGTTAGGCAAATAAAATCCCCCACAATGGGTCGACTTACCTCTTGATGGTTTAGATAATATCAAGATTGTGAATTAGTCAGGGCCGTTAGCTGCCGCACTATCAGCAGTTATCTGGAGAACATCTCTATCAAAGAGGTAAAGTCCTCCCTTATCATTTCCTATGAGATTAATTTTATCCAATATCGTTCTTGCAAGCGCTTCCTCTTCAATTTGCTCTGCTACATACCATTGTAAAAAGTTATGGGTAGCATAGTCTCTTTCCTCCAAGGCTACATGAACCAAATCATTTATACTCTGAGATACAAAAATTTCATGGTCATATAAATCTTGAAACATTTGTTTAAAGGATTTGAAATCAGAACTGGGTGCCGGTAAATTTGAAATAATGGCTTGCCCTCCTCTCTCGTTTACATACTTAATTAATTTAAGCATATGCATTCTTTCCTCATCTGAATGTTTGTACATGAATAAGGAAATTCCCTCAAGACCTTTTACTTCCGCCCAGGAAGCCATGGATAAATAAATTTGTGAGGACTCGGCTTCAATTTTAATTTGATTATTTAAAGCCTTTTCTAAATTTTTCGTAAGCATAATTAGTTTTTTGTAAAGTTACGAATTCCTTCAAATTCCAAATAGCTTCTGCTTCTTATTTTAAGACTTGTATTTTAAAGAAGAATAATGTGTTACCTGGCCAAAACAATTAGTGACAAGCCTATCACATAAATAACTAACATAATATTTAATATCCTTGGTACTTCTTTTGGAGCACCTTTAAATTCCTTCCAAACAAAAATACCCCAAAGGGCTGCAACAACTGTTGCTCCTTGACCTAGGCCATAGGAGATGGCCGGTCCGGCTTTATCAGAAGCCAGAATACTAAACGACATTCCAACACACCAAATGGCACCGCCCAAGACTCCCATTAAATGGTCTTTTGAGCTACCTTTAAAATAAGAAGAAAAACTCAAGGCTTCTCCTTCAAATGGCCTTCTCATCAGGAAGGTGTTGAAAATAAGATTGCTTAACAAAATACCTATTGAAAATACTACTACCGCTGTGTAAGGGCTCAATTTTCCTGAAATGGGTTGTGTAAAATCCGGAAACATGGAATTAGCTACATATTTATAAAAGAACCCCATAAGAAAACCTGCTACAATAGCTAGAATAAGACCTTTGGTTGGCACTTTATTCTGACTTGCAGATAGCTTTTTATAAGCAGTAGCATTTAAAAGCATGGCAACCACAATTAAGGCTACTCCACCAAATAGCATGCTGGCATTTCCTACCGGGATGTCTATGTAATTTACAACGACTCCTATTACCAAGGCTAAACCAATTCCGACGGGGAAGGCTACCGACATTCCTGCGATCGTAATGGCAGCAACCAGTAATATATTAGCAAGATTAAAGAGGACACCACCTAAAAAAGCAGAACCTAAATTCGACCAACTTCCCTGGCTTAAGTCTTCAAAGAAAGGTCGCCCTTCTATGCCCATGCTACCAGCTGTAATAGCCAAAAAAAGTGAAAATAGTACGATTCCAAATACATAATCCCAATAGAATAGTTCAAATCTCCAGCTTTTGCTCGCCAATTTTTGGGTATTCGCCCAAGAGCCCCATGCTAACATGGTGATAATACAGAATAGAACGGCAATAAGGTATGAGTCAATTACAAACATATATAATCAATTATTGTATTTCGTTAAAGAAAGGAGCTGATTCCTGAGCCCCCATTTTTGCTACTGAAAGTGCAGCCGCTTTATTGGCAAAAGCAATACTTTCTTTCCAACTTTTGTTTTGAGATAGACAAACCGTCAAAGCACCATTAAATACATCTCCCGCGGCAGTGGTATCGATAGCTTTTACCCGTATGCTTTTAACCAGAAATTTATTTTCGGTATTCATAAAAAAAGCCCCCTTACTACCCATAGTGATTATAACGTTTTGCACTCCTTTTTCAAATAACACAGCGCAAGCGGAAGCGGCAGAATCTTCATCGGTCACCTCAATCCCTGTAAGGATTTTGGTCTCAGTTTCATTGGGGGTAATAAGATATAAATCTTTGAGGACATTAGATGAAAGAGTCTGGGCAGGAGCAGGATTGATAATTAGTCGCTTATTATTATCCCTACAATGTTGAACCAAATATTCAACTACAGTTAATGGTGTTTCAAGTTGTGTTAAGAAAATAGCAGTTTCCTTTAAGTTCTCAAGATGACTTTTAACATGAGAAACAGAGAGTTTAAGATTAGCGCCGGAAGCGACCACAATTTCATTTTCACCCTCTTTATTAACGGTAATTAGTGCCACTCCGGAAGACTCTCCTTTTAAGACTTGGGCGCCACTTATATCTAAACCTTCCTTTTCATAGCCTTGTAATGCCTTCTGTCCAAAAACATCGTCGCCCACACAGCAAATAAAATCTACGTTTCCTTTTAAACGAGCGGCTGCAACGGCTTGATTGGCTCCTTTACCTCCTGGAAACATAAAGAAATCTCCTCCTAGTATTGTTTCTCCGGGACTGGGAAACCGGGGGGTTTTAACGACCATGTCAGTATTAGCACTACCTACGACGACTATTTTATTCATTAGGCTATATTTAATTGGAAACAGGAATGGGATTAAGAAGAGTCTTATAAAAGTCTTCTAGGAGCTCTTCCTTTTTAAAATTTTCCCAGATTGTTATTTTTCGTGGGTTATCCGGCCTTTCTTCCCATTTATTATTAATCAAAATTGGCGCTGGAATACTTCTGATTTCACCCCAGGTCTCATCCTTTAAGATCGCTACGGCTACCATGTCAAATAAGGGTCTTGAGGGCGGATCTCCATGATAGTCAATGTATTCAAAAAGACTTACAGAATAGTCCCCAAAATTGTCAAATTCTCCACCGTGCCTTCCAATTACTGCCTCTATTGCCTTTGGTCCAATGCCGGGCATTTTTTCATTGATTTCTTTCTTGGTCACTTTAACGGCATCTGTTCCTGAAGGTTTCCCATATCGAACGGTAACCATTTCAAAAGGAATACTAGAATTTAGGACGTAATTCATAGCTATAGTATCATTGTCCTGATTGTATTCTCCCGGCTCAGGATAATTGGAACCTAGCCATACTATTTTTGTCCGTTGGGCAAAAGTTGGATCTTTTTTTAAGGCCAATGCGATATTGGTTAGTTTTCCAACCGCAATTATAACAATAGGTTCTCTTTTAGTAGCCTTTATTAGGTAGTCTACCCCTTCTTTGCCGTCATATGAATTGGGATCCCAATCTTCTATAATCGAATTAAAATTTCCATTAGCACCTTTCAATAGGGGAACCTCATTTGCTAGATTACAAAGTTTGAGAATCCTTAGCGCTTCATCATAATGTCCTTGAATATCCCCACCATTATAGGTTGCATTCACAGTAACTGCATCTACTTCAAAGGTGTCGCCATTTAGCAGTAAATAGGCAAGGGCATGTTGGTCATCCAATTCGTTATTGGCATCAGAATCAAAGATTACCTTCAACTTGCTAGATTTTTTAGATTCTATTTCAGGGGTTTTGGTTTTGGATTTTTTATCGGAGCAATTCGTTATCAATATCGCGAGAAGTATGTAAAAAAAGACGCTTAGGTTTTTTTTCCAAAGTATGTTTGGTGACATTAAAAAAGCTTTTTGTTGGCGACTTAAGATACAAAATTTGTCTATAAAGAATTGCTCTTATTTGATCGTTTTCTAGCTTAAAAAAATAAATCTTGAGCAACTCTAAAGGTATTGGCATGGGCATTAATTATGTCTTTAATTTCAGGTGAGTAACCCCCTCCCATACTACATTGCATCGGAATTCCTAATTTTAAGCAGCTAGAGATAACAAATTCATCTCGTTTTTTACAACCATCAAGAGTTACTGCCAGGGTGCCTAGCTTATCAGTTGCTAAAATATCTACGCCACACAGATAAAAGATAAAATCAGGTTTAATTCTGGCTATTGTCTTCGGAAGAACTTCGGTAAGGATTTTGAGATAATCTTTATCTCCTGTTCCTTTCTTTAAAGGGATGTCTAAGTCAGACACTTCTTTTTTAAAGGGATAATTACTGGCACCGTGCATAGAAAAGGTATAAACACTAGGGTCGTCATGAAATATTTCAGCGGTCCCATTTCCCTGATGTACGTCGAGATCCACTATTAAAATTTGCTTTGCTTTTTTTGTCTTTTGTAAGTACCTGGCTCCTATAGCTTGATCATTTAGTAAACAAAATGCTTCGCCACGATCCGTATAGGCATGATGCGTTCCTCCGGCAATATTCATTGCAATTCCTGATTCTAAGGCGTAATCGCACGCCTTAATTGTTCCGTCAGCTATAATGCGTTCCCTTTCAATAAGAGTTTTGTCTAGGGGAAAGCCAATTTTCCTGATTTCCTTTTTGGTAATTTCTAAATTGATGAGATTCTCATAGTATTCTTGTGTATGAACCGAGAGTAAAAGTTCATCATCAGGAAGGCATGGTTCAAAGAAGTTATCCTTCTTGCATGTACCTTCATAAAGTAACTGCTTGGGCAGCAGTTCGTATTTTATCATAGGAAACCTATGACCTTCGGGAAGAGGATGTTTATAAATGGGATGATAGGCTATTTTAAGCACCTCTTAGTTAATGGTTTCTCCATTTTCTATCCCTTCTCCTTCAGGGTTTATGAAAACTAATTTTCCATCAGTATTTTCAGTCATAAGAATCATGCCCTGACTTTCAACCCCTCTAAGCATCCTTGGCGCCAGATTAACTAATACAGTAACTTTTTTACCAATTAATTCGTCGGCATTAAAACTTTCGGCTATACCTGAAACGATGGTCCTTTTATCAAGACCAGTATCAACTTTTAACACCATTAATTTCTTAGTCTTTGGCATTTTTTCCGCTTCCAAAATAGTGCCTACGCGCATATCTATTTGAGAAAAATCTTCGAATTGGATAATGTCTTTTTGTGGCATAACTTCTTTATTTATTGCTTCGTTTGCTTTTTTAGTAGCTTCCAGTTTTTCTATTTGTCTTTCAATTTCAAGATCTTCGATTTTCCTGAAAAGCAATTCTCCCTTTTCTATCTGTAGGCCCGAATTGAGAAGTAAGTCTCCATTACTTATGGCTTCCCAACGGGAATTATCTCCCGAAGAATTGGGCGTAGAGGAGTTTTTCCCTAGGCCTAAAATAGCTTTCAGTTTGGCAGAAGTAAAGGGTAAAAAGGGTTCAGATAAAATGGCCAGAGAAGCGGCAATTTGCAAAGCCACAAACATAATGGTTTGAACGCGCTCTTTATCCTGTTTAATGATTTTCCAGGGTTCTTCTTCTGCCAAATATTTGTTTCCTAACCTTGCCAAATTCATGAGCTCCTGGCTTGCCTCCCTAAAGCGATAACGCTCCAGGGACTCAATAAGCTTTTCAGGGAAAGATTTCATCTCCTCCAAAGCCTCAGAATCGTCAACACTAAATTTTTCGGGTAAAGGGACTATCCCTTCAAAATATTTATTAGTAAGAACTACGACTCTATTGATAAAATTTCCAAATATGGCGACTAATTCATTGTTGTTTCTGCTTTGAAAATCCTTCCAGGTAAAATCATTGTCTTTTGTTTCAGGAGCATTTGCCGTTAAGGTATAGCGCAATACATCCTGCATATTTGGAAAATCTACAAGGTATTCATGCAACCAAACTGCCCAGTTTTTAGAAGTTGATAATTTATTTCCCTCTAAGTTTAAAAATTCATTGGCAGGAACATTTTCCGGCAAAATAAAATCCTTATGAGCTTTTAACATACTAGGAAAGACAATACAATGAAAAACAATATTGTCTTTTCCTATAAAGTGAACAAGTTTAGTGTCTTTGGATTTCCAATATTTTTCCCAATCATTACCTGTTCTGGCTGCCCATTCCTTTGAGGAAGAGATATAGCCTATAGGGGCATCAAACCAGACATATAAAACTTTACCTTCACCACCTTTTACGGGTACAGGAATGCCCCAATCCAAATCTCTGGTTACTGCTCTGGGTTTAAGTCCATCATCTAACCAAGATTTACATTGACCATAAACATTGGGTTTCCAATCATTTTTATGGTTTACTAAGATCCATTCCTTTAGAAATTCATCATACCTATCTAGTGGTAGAAACCAATGTTTTGTTTCTTTTAAAATTGGGATAGCCCCTGAGATAGTCGATTTTGGATTTATAAGGTCTGTTGCATTTAGGGAAGAACCACAATTTTCACACTGGTCTCCATAGGCTTCTTCGTAACCACATTTGGGGCAAGTACCCACCACAAATCTATCAGCCAAAAATTGATTGGCTTCACTATCATATAACTGTGCAGTAGTTTCCTCTAAAAAATCTCCCTGCTCATATAGTTTTAGGAAAAAGTCGGACGCGGTTTGATGATGAATTTTAGCTGAGGTCCGAGAATAGTTGTCAAAACTAATACCAAAACTTTCAAAGGAATCCTTTATTATGTTATGATATTTGTCAATAACTACTTGAGGGCTAACCCCTTCTTTTTTAGCCTTCATAGGAATAGCCACCCCATGTTCATCACTCCCACAAACAAAAAGAACGTCTTTCCCGGTAAGTCTTAAATATCTTGAATAGATATCTGCGGGAACATAGACCCCTGCAAGATGTCCTATATGAATAGGACCATTTGTATAGGGTAATGCGGCCGTAATGGTATAGCGGGCAGGCTCGGTTTTTGCTTTAGGCATTTAATTTAATTAAGCCACAAAAATAGCCAATATTTCACTTAAAGCATCAGACCTGACAGGAAAAAGAAAACCCCCAAAATTCGGCTTAGCACAAGGCTGAAAACCGGGTTGGGGGAATCTTTTGCAAAGTAGGGGTTTGTTTATGTCACCAATATGGATTTAGACATTTTTTTATCTGAAACAAGGATACGATAAATGTACTTTCCTGTAGATAAATGATTGGGCATACTTTCTCTAATGTTAATTTCTGCAGAACCTTCAGCCATTATTTCATTATATACTGTACCTACATTTTGTCCCAGGATATTGTATAATTGAATGTCGACATGTGCCGTAAATGGCATTTCTAAATAAATATGTGGGGTACTACTCGTAGGATAAAATGGTTTATGAACAATGGCGTCCAATAACTCTTGTGTTGGATCCTCAGCAACTAAATCGTCGTCCGGCATAGTTGGTATGGTAGGAGGTTCATCACTATAAGCAACATCCGGAAATTCGACACCGCTACAATTAAACCCAAGGTTTATTGGTGCATAGGGATGTCCTAATAAGTGTTGCTCTACTAAGGGAATAGGAACACAGAGCCATTCGGCAAGAACGGTAGCGTATAGATCTCTAAAATCGGTAGTATACTCCAAATTTCCTCTTCCATTGGGGTTTTCCAATGAAGGATGTTCTCCTACAAAGGCACTTCCATCCAAACCAGAACCAAAAAACAGCGTAGGAGCCGCTTTTCCATGATCAGTTCCATTAGAACCATTTTCAAATATACGTCTACCAAACTCAGAAAAAGTCATACTTAAAACTTTGTCATCTTGTTGGGTAAAAGCAACATCTTCATAAAAATTATTGATGGCAATTGAAAGGTTAGACATAAGTCTTTCATGCGCCAATGGTTGATTACCATGGGTATCAAAACCGCCCATTGAGATCATATATACCTTGGTTCCTAAGTTACCTTTTATAAGGCGGGCAAGCAATGCCAACTGTCTGGCAAAACCATTATCTTGGTATTCTACCTGATTTTGACCTCTTTCATAGGCCTCATGAATTAAACCGGAATACTCATAAGTAGTATTTGCAACACCCCTTAAAAATTTCAATTGGTCTCCGTACATACAGTTGTTAAATAAACTGTCATCAAGGCTATATTGAACTCCAGATTCTGCAATTTCTTCTAGTTGATTAATATTGGAAGTTACAAACGCATAATTTGTTTCTTCTCCTTGAAAAACAAGGCTACCAAAATTTCCAATCTGAATAGCTGCAGGAGCTGCAGGAGGATTGACCAGGTAATCGGGATAAATGTTTTCAAAATAACGACCCATCCAACCGGTATTTAAACCATCAAACCCAGTTGTTGTAAGGTCTGTATTGGCATAGATATCGGAGCCGGTAAAATGTGAGAGACTTTGATTCTCGTATCCAACCCCGTGTACGGCCTTAAACTGACCGTTCCCCCACATAGATTCTAAAGAATTCATATAAGTAGGGACACCAAATTCATCGGTTAATTTTAGAATTTTACTCTCTGGAATATAGATGTTTGGTCTTGCATTAGCATAGGTGTCATATTGTTCTATAGGAATAACAGTACTGAGACCATCATTACCTCCTGAAAGACGTATTAAAATGAGAATAGCATCTGTAGGAGCATTGGCAATCGCCGCCGTTAATGGGGACGGGGCCGATGCGCTAAGCATATTACTGCCTAGCATCATAGAACCTGAGCCAGCTATACCTAGGGCTTGAAGAAAGGATCTACGACTCCAATATTTATGTTCTTGGTCGTGTCCTTCATTCTTATTTATTTTGAGTGGGATATGATTATTACACATAGTAGTAGGTTTTATTTAAGTTGAAACTCGGGTTGTCTAGAAAGATGCATTAGAAGGAGAAAGACTTGAGAAGGAACCTCAGGACTTACGGATAGCATCCATAGAGCTAGTCCGCCAGCCACATAATCAGGGCCATAATAGTTTTCAGGAACATCTTCTATTTTGAAAACGGACATAGCATTTTCAAAATCCTGTGGGGTTAACAAACCTTTGGGGGTTATTTTATCCACAATTGCTCTGACAACAGTTTCAGGATTACTGGTATTGCTGTCCGCAGCACCTACGGCATCCATAGCCAAGGTCCTAAACTGTTGTGGATTACTTTGATAGAACATCTCAAAAAACACTTCGGCAGATAACCATCTCCCAATCATAAAGTTAGTGTTAATCCATGAGCGGTCTCTTTGCCATCCTGCCACATCAAAGGGGTCGAATAATTCCTGACCGAGTAATCTACTAGTATCAACTACATTAAGTAAAGTTCCGTTATCATAGGCAAAACCAGTTTCATTTAGTAAATTGAGGTAAATATCAAAAGGACTTTTTATTATGACGCCAATAGCTTCATCATCAAAAAAGTGCTGACTAGAAAAGAGCTGTTGTAAGACAGGAGCCAATTCAAAATTACTGCTTATAAAAGTATTTGCCATTCCTGAAATAATAGTCTCTGCATTTCCGGCATCATCTTTAGAATCGGGATGTACAAAAAACTCGTATAGTTTTCTACAAATAAAATTTGCTATCTCAGTGGGACGCTCCTGGAATAGGATATCAATTACATCATCATATCCCCAGTTTCCCGTTTGCCCTAAAATAGTTTTTGGACCTGCATCAAAACGAGTTGGATCAAAGGTTACTGCTTCACAACCAATTTCACCTCTTTCAACATAACCAGTTAAGGCCTTGGCCGTTTCAATAATATCTTCTTCTGTATATCCATTTCCTTCACCAAGGGCAAACAGTTCATAAAGTTCACGGGCGTAGTTCTCATTAGGATTGTTTCCATTATTATATACACCATCTAAATAATAGAGCATTGCACTGGTTAGTCCAATCTCACTTACAAAGGTCTTAAAGTTGCCAATGGCATTGCGCTGTAGACAATTGGTATAATAATAAAGGAAAGAATTACAGTCATAGATATCTAGTTCTGTAACAAAATGATTACTCCAGAAGAAACTTAGTCGCTCCCTAAGATTGTTATTTAACAGGCCACTTGTATAGGAGATGCGCCACTCTTCACTTTGAGCGCGTCTCACTTGTCTTGCCGCGTCATCGTCTGCTGGATAATTGCTATTATTCCAGTCAGCCCAAGCCGGTGCAGGAGTAGGAGGCATGTTTACAGCTTCATTTACTAAGCTGGCAACCAGGTTAGGAGCGTTCTGCCCAACAGCCTGATCAATAGTTTGTACTGAGGCACTAAAGCCCAGTCTTCTGTACAAATGCGCCGCCCTATATTTATCCAAGGGTGTTGTGTAGGGCGCTAATGTAGAGGTATTACAATTAACGAAGTATTCCATAGTTTTTAGGCTTTAAGAACGTTCATGTGTTTAGGGGCAAATTCTTAACGCTTAAACTCAGTCTATATTATTGCATGTAAGATGTTTTCGATATTCTGCACGAAAAGTACAATCTAAAGTTTTATTTATCAGGTGATTTACTCATATTTTCGACCAAATGCGACTTTTTTTAAGAAACTTATTAAAAAATGGCTCATAATAATCATTTTGGCAGGCTTGGAGAGGATTTAGCCGTTGATTTATTAAAAAACAATAACTACATAATACTTGAGAGGAATTACAGATATCAAAGGGCAGAAATTGATATTATAGCTCTAAAGGGTTCGACCTTAGTAATCATTGAAGTTAAGGCAAGAAGTTTTGGACATTTAGGAGATATTGCCGAAACAGTAAGTGCAAAAAAAATTGCATTGCTGGTGATGGCGGCAGATGAATATGTGACAAAAGGAAATATGGAGGTCGAAATCCGATTTGATATAATAACCATTAGGAAAGTAAATAACAAGCATCATCTAGACCATATTGAGGATGCATTCTATTATTTTTAAAAATTTGTTTTATTTATAACACTTTGTTACATTTGATGGAAATTGAAGGAAACACTCAAGTATGAAAACGATTTCGTCTGTTGTAGAAGAATATATTAAAAAGAAACCCTTTTTACAAAGTGCTCTGGCACAGGGGATAATTAATCTCACCTCACTCTCCCGACTTATTAAGCCTGAGATAGAAGTTGAGTTGGGAAAAGACGTACGAAATGGAGCTATAGTAATGGCTCTAAAGCGTTTGTCGGACGATTTAGAATTTAGAGCAACACATCGTATCATAAAAGTTCTTAAAAATATTGGTGAAATTACGGTCCGGTCCTCACTTACTGATTTCACTTTTTTGGTTTCTGATACTATTTTGGAAAATCAAACAGAACTTTTAAACGAAGTAAACCAGAATAAGGATGTCTTTTATACTTCCTCAAGAGGAGTAAACGAACTTAATGTTGTGGTTAGTAATAGTTTAGACCCGACCATTGAAAAGCTTTTTAAAAAAGAAAGATGTACTCAAAAAGCTGAAAACCTTTCCTCGATTACTGTAAAGCTTCCAGCCGAAAATGTATCCGTGCCGGGGATTTATTACTTTATTTTTCAACGCTTGGCCTGGGAAGGCATAGTGCTATACGAAGTGATATCTACAACCAATGAATTCACTATTTTGGTCAATGATGAGCAGGTTGATGTGGCTTTTAAAACTATTAAGGACCTTAAGTCCTTGTAAATTACTTAAAACGAATTCTATTTTTATATAATAAGGGGCGTATTAATAATCGTAAAATTTAAATTTCCCATCCTTTCCTGTAAGTCCTTCCTACGAACTGATTGGCTTCTTCAAGGTTGGTTATTTTCATGTTCTCTCCATCCCACAATAATTTTTTACGTCCAAGCCAATCCATTTTCCCTTCTGCATTTTCCTTGCGTAACATATAGCTGCGTATGGCCAGATTACCCATTAGAACAGTTTCTGTCATTGGACCCGCGTAATCAAATGAAGACGTTAGGGCGAGATGTTCCGGACTATTAAAACCAGCCTTACAAGCATCTACCCATTTTCTTTGATGTCCATATTCCGGTTCTTCATTCTCTTCTTTCTCCGGACCAAACTCCGTACTTCCGTCATTTAGATATAGTTTGGGTGTCAGGGGAGAGCTATCGTTGATATTTGTAGAAATAATCCCGTTTTCTCCTATAATGAGGACTCCATTGTTGCTTCCCGGCCCTCCAATATCGCTATCTGCCGGTATTATATCAGGATGTGATGGCCTTATTCCACCATCACTCCAGGTCATTTCAATTGGAGAATTACTCTTTTCAGTTCCATCAAAATTAAGTGTTATAAAGGAGGAGGGCGGACAGCCTTCCGGATGATAATCTGCGGTCCACATTTGACTATAAACTGTACCAACACTACATTCTGCATTGGTGGGGTATTTTAATCCAAGAGTTCTGAAAGGAATATCAATAAGATGGCAACCAACATCCCCTAAGGCACCTGTTCCATAATCCCACCAACCTCTCCAGTTAAATGGATGTAAATTTGGAGTATAGGGTCTATATTCAGCTGGTCCCAGCCATAGGTCCCAATTGAGATCCTTTGGTTTCAAACTTTCATCCGGTTGAGGCATGGCATAGCCCTGAGGCCAGACAGGTCTATTTGTCCAGACTTCAACTTTTGATATTGCACCTAGAACTCCGGAATCCACCCACTTTTGAACCATTCCGAGTAGTGGGTTAGAACCACCCTGATTCCCCATTTGACTGACAATTTGCTTTTCCCGAGCCATTTCAGTTAGCATCCGTGCCTCTTTAATATTATGAGTAAGTGGCTTTTGCACATAAACGTGTATCCCTCTCTCCATAGCATAGGCGGCAGCAGGACCGTGCAGGTGATCGGGGGTTGAAATAGTAACCGCATCAATATTTTTTTGTTTATCGAGCATAACCCGATAGTCCTGGTATAACTTTGCCTTTGGAAAATTTTCGACTGAAGCGGAAGCTGTGCCGGAAAAATCTACATCGCATAAAGCAACAACTCTTTCTCTCCCATTTACTGAGGCATTCAGAATATCACTTTTACCTTTCCCCCCGGCTCCAATAGCAGCTAAATTTAAACGATCACTGGGGGCAGTATATCCGACACCCCCTAAAACATGTCGAGGAACGATAAAAATAGAGGAGGCTATGGCTCCTTTTTTAAGAAAAGATCTACGGGTTGATTTTAAGGACTTCTTGTTTGTACTCATAATTACTGGCTAGTGTTTAGTAAAAAAAATTCTCCATAAAACTTTCATTTTATATTTTTCCAATTCTTGCTTTCTTGGAATAATAGGAGAACATCTAAAGTTGTTATAGCTAAAGATAATGAATATGATGGAGTTATCATATGAACTAAAAAGTTCATAACCTCCTATAAAATGATTGAATTTCTGAAATAACACTTTTTATAAAAGGGCCCTTACGAATTGGACACCATCGGTAATTCGGAAAAAGGTTGAAATTGTTCCAAGGCCTTGTTGATGTTGGGTACATTTTCAATGATTAAAAGAAGCCTTAAGCCGCCTCTTGTCTGTTTTTCTTTTAATCGAGCTAATTTCGGATGCTGTTGTGCATAGAGCAGAACTTTATTGAATTGTCTGCTTTGATAATAAGGAGAATCTTGGTCGGCGATAAAATAACCAATAATCTTGCCTTTTTTAAGGACAACTTTTTCCAAACCTATTTCTTTTGCCAACCATTTGATTCTTAAAGAATCCAATAAATCAACTGCCGGAATTGGCAGAGGGCCAAATCTATCTGTCAATTGTATTTCAAAAGCGGCCAATTCTTCCTCCGAGTTTAATGAATTTAATTCGGTGTATAATTGTAACCGTTCTGATATGCTATTGATATAATCATCTGGGAAGAGCAATTCAAAGTCTGTATCAATTTGAACATCTTTTACAAACACTCTATCTTCATCTTTAGGTGTTTCGTATAATTCTTTGAACTCATTTTCTTTTAGCTCATCAATTGCTTCTGATAGAATTTTCTGGTAGGTTTCAAAACCAATTTCATTGATAAAACCACTTTGTTCTCCCCCTAGAAGATCTCCGGCCCCTCTTATTTCCAAATCCTTCATAGCAATATTAAAGCCACTTCCTAAGGCAGTAAATTGCTCCAGAGCCTGAATACGTTTTCTGGCATCAGGTGTCATAACCTCATAGGGAGGGGTTACAAAATAACAGAAGGCCTTTTTATTACTACGACCAACCCTACCTCTCATTTGATGCAGATCGCTTAGACCAAAATTATTGGCGTTATTTATAAATATAGTGTTAGCATTGGGCACATCTAAACCACTTTCAACAATAGTAGTAGATACCAAAACATCAAATTCTCCATTCATAAAAGACAACATCAAAGCCTCCAATTTTTTGCCATCCATTTGTCCATGACCGATACCTATTTTGGCATCAGGATTAAGTCTCTGGATCAATCCTGCTACTTCTTTAATATTTTCAATTCTGTTATGAATAAAGAAAACCTGCCCTCCTCTTTGTATTTCATAAGAAACGGCATCCCTAATCAATTCTTCATTAAAACGAATGACATGACTTTCAATAGGATATCTATTTGGAGGTGCTGTATTAATAACAGATAGATCCCTGGCGGCCATTAAGCTGAACTGCAAGGTTCTTGGAATTGGAGTAGCAGTTAGGGTAAGAACATCTACATTCTCTTGAATTGATTTGAGTTTGTCTTTTACAGAAACTCCAAATTTTTGTTCTTCATCAACAATCAAAAGTCCCAAGTCTTTAAATTGGATCTGTTTGTTGGCTAACTGATGCGTCCCAATGAGGATATCAATTTTACCATTTTTAAGATCTTCTATAATAAGACGTTTATCTTTTGCAGTTCTAAATCTATTTATATAATCTACGCGAAGAGGCATTTCCTCAAGGCGTGAAGAAAAAGTTCTAAAATGTTGGAAAGCCAAGATAGTTGTTGGTACTAACACTGCTACTTGTTTGCCATTATCTACTGCCTTGAAAGCTGCTCTGATAGCGACTTCTGTTTTGCCAAAACCAACATCTCCACAAATAAGACGGTCCATTGGTCTTTCACTTTCCATGTCTTTCTTCACATCCGCTGTGGCAGTACTTTGGTCAGGAGTATCCTCATATATAAAAGAGGCTTCCAATTCAAGTTGTAAGTAGCTATCTTTTTCGTATTGAAACCCTTTCTCTAACCTTCTTTTTGCGTATAATTTAATCAGGTCAAAAGCAATTTTTTTAACCCGGGATTTGGTCTTCTGTTTAAGTTTTTTCCAAGCGGCCGATCCGAGTTTATATATTTTGGGTGGAACTCCATCTTTTCCATTATACTTCGAAATTTTATGAAGAGAATGAATGCTTACATAAAGGATATCGCGTTCTCCATACATCAGTTTTATTGCTTCCTGCTTTTTACCCTCAACTTCTATTTTCTGAAGGCCACCAAACTTGCCGATCCCATGATCTATGTGCGTTACATAGTCGCCAATTTCCAGTTTATTTAGATCCTTCAGCGTTATTGCCTGTTTCTTCTTATAGCCTGTTTTTAGATGAAATTTATGATAACGTTCAAATATTTGATGATCTGTATAACAGACAATTTTCAAATCTTGATCAATAAATCCTTGATATAGCGGAAGCACTTCAGTTTTATAATGGACTATTTCTTCAACTTCTTCAAAAATGTCGTGTAATCTTTTTGCTTGTTGCTGTGTAGCACAATAAATAATATTCTGATAGCCTTTTTGGTGATTTTCATTCAGATCCGCAATGAGCAATCCAAATTTCTTGTTGAAAGAGGGCTGCGGGATGGTATGAAATTCCAAAGTTTGGTAAGCTTGCTGTAAACTGCCAAAGTAAATTCGTTTATGATTCTCCAGCTGTGTTTTTAACTCTAAAGAAGATGTGAATAACTCTTTTGGGGAGGCTGCTTTTATTTCTGATTTTAAATCGACAAAAGTCTCTTCAGCTTTTTGAAAAAGTTTATCGATTCTATCAAAAAAATAGTCTTCATTCTTAAAAAAAACGGTGGTTTTATCAGAGATATATCTAAAAAAATTCTCTCTGCTGGTCAAAGTATGTTTATGCTCAACATTTGGAATTAGAGTAATTTGAGTAACCGTTTTGATCGACAACTGGGTTTCCACATCGAAGGTGCGAATACTATCTATTTCATCTCCAAAAAACTCAATTCTATAAGGCTCGTCATGTGAAAAAGAAAATACATCCATTATGCCTCCCCGCACCGAGAACTCACCTGGTCCTGTAACGAAATCTACTCTTTTGAAACGATATTCAAAAAGCACTTCATTTAGGAAGTCGAGTGAAAGTGTTTCGCCTTTTTTTATTTTTAAAGTATTTTTATTTAACTCCTTTCGAGTAACGACTTTTTCAAAAAGTGCATCGGGATAGGAAACAATGATAGCAGGTTTTTTACGAGAATTAATTCGGTTCAAAACCTCTGCTCGCAACAAGACATTTGCATTATCGGTTTCTTCAATTTGATAAGGTCTTCTATGACTCCCGGGATAGAAAAGAATATCATCTGAGTTTAGGATTTGTTCTAAATCATTTAAGATATAGGCGGCTTCTTCCTTGTCATTTAAAATCAGTAGAAATGGAGAATGAGCTTTTTCAAATGCTGCCCCTATCACATAGGAAATGGAAGAACCAACAAGACCATTTAAGGCAAGGGTTTTTTCGTCTTGGGCAATAGAGGTCACCAGTTTCTCTACTTGAGGAGACCCTTGATAAATTTTGAGTAAGTTGGATTTAGTCAATCCGAAAACTTTTGTGCAAATATAAATGGGTCTTAGAGCTATCCCAAAGAATGTTCTATATTTTTATTACTTTATCATTAGCAATGGCAAAAACCTCGACCTTAGATGTCTTTTTCAATACATAGGAACCTGTAAACTCCCCAAAGGCAGGAAGTATGATTTGATTTTTCTTTTTATAGAAGCAGGGGAGTTTTAGAGATTGCTTACCCATTCCTTTAAGTTTTACAGCCGGATGTATATGGCCTGAAAAATTAAAATAGCCTTCTTTTTCTTCCGGAAAATGCGTAAGTAAAAATGTATCATAAACAAGTTTCTCATAAATATTAATACCCAGGTTTTTGTATTTTCCCATTGAAATAATATCATGGTTGCCCATAACTAAAATGAAGGAAATACTATTTGCCTTGATTAAATTTTCAAATAGATCCCATTCACGATTTAACGAGCTATGAAAAAGGTCTCCTAAAAAAATAACTTCTTGTGGATTAAAATAATCAATAGTCTCTTGTAAGAGCTGAAAATTTTTATAAATGGCCTGGCTTGGGATAGCCATACCAAACTTTCTAAAATGTGTTATTTTGCCAAGGTGAATATCGCTGATCATTAATTTTGACCTCTTTTCCCAATAGATAGCTCCACTGGGATGCAGAATAAATTCTTCATCTTTAACACTGATATTCTCGGTCATCTTATCAAAGATAAACATTGCCAATGAAGGGCTTCGCCAAAAGTACAGGCTTCATTTCTTTTTATTGAGTATGGCAATCATTTTTTGAATTCGATCTGTCAGTTTTTCGCTAGATAGTCTTTCTCTTAAACGATCAGTTATTAAAGGGAAGGAAAAAGGAGTGGGATTAATGCATTTTTTCCATACCATCTCTTGGTTTGCAATTCTCTCCATTGCTATCCTAAGACGTCCTTCTTCTAATTGATGCTCAAAAGTTTCTGTAAAGGCTTGTTGAAATAGAAGGTTTTCTGGTTCATAATCCCGAAAGACATTAAACAGTAATTGAGAACTACTTTGTAAGTGTTTAATTTTAATTCCCTTTTCGGGATAGCCTGTAAAGACCATACCGCTTATTACGGCAATGTCTCTGAATTTGCGTCTTGCCATTTCTGTATAATTAAGACTTTTTTGAAGATCTTCGGATAAATATGCTGTTGAAAATAGATTGTTATCCAAAACCTCATCTATATTGATTTCTTTATCTGATAGCAACTCAAAACCATAGTCATTGAAAGCTAATGAAAAGCTTACTGGACTCAGGAGGCTAATTCTATATCCCAACAAACTACCCATGGCTTCATGAACGAACCTCCCCTCAAAAGGATAGAATATATGATGATAGCCATCGGAGGTTTCAAAGGTTTCAATTAGAAATTCGTTGGGTTTAGGCACAATACTTTCTTCAGCTTGTCTTAAAAAAATTGGTTTTAGGGCTTTAATTTCTTCAGACTGATTTGCCATATTATCCGTGGCAGAGTATAATTCATCTCTAAGCATTTGTGACATCTGGGCCGAAAAGGTCAACCTTCCACCCATCCAACTAGGGACTTTAGAGGTGCGCTTTGAAGAATTTCGAACATGAGCTTGCATCTCTTTTATTCGAATAAACTCTAAATTCCGACCGGCAAAAGTAAAGATATCACCGGTCTTTAATTTCGAAATAAAATACTCCTCTATAGTCCCGATATAGCCTCCTTTTTGATAACGAACGGTGATGTTGGCATCACCAACAATGGTTCCAATTTGGAACCTATGCCTCATAGCTATACCTCTATTGAATATTTGAAATTTACCATTTTCATCTACTTCAACTTTTTTATACTCATCATAGGCCTGCAGACTTTGACTTCCTAGGACAATAAAGTTCAAGATCCATTGCCATTGGTCTCTAGTCATTGCCTGATAACAGAAAGTCTTGCTTACCTCAGAAAATACTTCATCGGGCATAAAACCATCTGATACTGCAAGGGTTATTAGATATTGCACTAGTACATCAAAGCTATTCAGGTAAGGAATTCTGTCTTCAACGGATTTATTTTTAGCCGCATGCTTTAGGGCAGAAGCTTCAATAAGTTCAATAGCATGAGTTGGAAGAAAGTAAATAACACTCTCCTTTCCAGGTTGATGCCCACTTCTTCCTGCCCTTTGTAAGAATCTTGCCACCCCTTTAGGGCCTCCTATCTGAATTACTGTTTCTACTGGGGCAAAATCTACTCCTAAATCAAGACTGGAGGTGCAAACAACTGCCTTTAGACTTTCATTTCTAATGGCGTCTTCAACCCAAGCCCTTGTTTCCTTATTTATACTACCGTGGTGCATAGCAATTTCACCAGCGAACTCGGGGTGTTTTTCCAGAATTTTTTGAAACCATATTTCACATTGACTTCTAGTATTGGTAAATAGCAAGGTGGTTCTACTATTATTAATAATTGGAATTACTTCTTCTAGAAGTCGAAGCCCCAGATGTCCTCTCCAGGGAAAAGTTTCCATTTCATTAGGAATTATACTCTTTACGCTTATTTTTTTTTCAACATGGGCCTTTATCAAAATAGAATTCTGAAAAGCTTTTGTTTCCGGACCAAGCAAAACCTGACGAGCCTGATCTAAATTGCCAATAGTAGCTGAAATCCCCCAGATTCTTATTTCCTTTGAGATACCTGTTAAACGAGATAAGGCTAGTTCTGTTTGCACCCCTCTTTTGGTGCCTAATAATTCATGCCATTCATCAATAACAATAGCACAACAACTTTTAAAGATGGATTTATAATTTTTTGTTGCTAAAAGTAAATGCAGACTTTCAGGCGTAGTAATAAGAAGGTCAGGCATTAATTTCCGTTGTTGGGCTCTTTCTTTAGTGGAAGTGTCACCGGTTCGTATTCCAACGGTTAGTTGAAGATCAAGGTCTTTTATTATTCTTTCGGCGGATTGTTTTATTTCTTTGGATAGGGCTCTAAGGGGGGTAATCCAAATAGCTTTTAGGCCCTTGCTTTTCTTGATGGTAGATTCTGAATTTTGTTGGAGTATATGAAGAACAATAGGAAACCACAGCGCATAGGTTTTGCCGCTACCGGTGGGAGCATTGAGAAGACCATTTTTGCCTTGTAAAAATGCCCGCCAGGTCTTTTTTTGAAAGTTATGAGGTTTCCAGTTTTGTTCTTTAAACCAATCTTCGGCTATTTGCATCAGCTCCTTCTCCGACATATTTCTATAATATTAGTAAAGGACAATATACAATTGATAAGATAAATTTTTCTTCGGCTTGTGAGTTTAGAAATTTACGAATTATAATAGCATTTTTTAATAATGTTTTCTAGGAATCTATCCATATAACATCACATAAATATTTTTGATGTTTTATTCAAAAATTCACTCCTAAAAAAAGTATCTTTGTTTATTAAAACAGTTTATTCTATGCCAATAATAGACCTATATACAACTAGTGAACAACGACGTAATTTGGCCCATTTTGCAACTTTGGCTTCTTTGGCTGCTGTGGATGGCGAGGTAAATGCCAGAGAAAAAGCCTTGTTAGATAGTTTTGCTATGAAATTGAGTATTACTAAAGAAGAGTATAAGGAGGTGATGAAGAAGTCAAATAAATATCCTATTCAACCTTATAACAATGAAGAGGAACGTTATGAAAGACTTTATGATTTGTTCAGAATTATTTATGCAGATCATTCAATCGAAGATGAGCAAATGACACTTATTAAAAAATATGCAATCGGCTTAGGCTTTCCTTCGAAAAAGGCAAATAAAATTTTGGAAAAGTCAGTCGCTATTTTTAGCGGAAAAATTGACTTTAAGGATTATCTTCAAATTCTTAAATCTTAAGAAATAATCTAAAATACTTCCAGATTCAAGCTTTACTAGCTTTCATAAATTCTTCAGCCTTAGCTACCATTTTTCGGCTACCACAGAAAAAGGGTACTCGCTCATGTAATTCCGTAGGCTTAATATCAAGTATTCTTTCAAAGCCATTACTCGCCTTTCCATTTGCCTGTTCAGCAATAAAAGCCATTGGATTGCATTCATACAACAGACGTAATTTCCCATTGGAGGCCACACTACTTTTCGGGTATAAGTAAATTCCCCCCTTAATCATATTCCTATGAAAATCGGATACCAGAGAGCCAATATATCTGGAGGTATAGGGCCTGTCATCTTCTTCTTTTTGACAATATTTAATATAGTCTTTTACACCTTGCGGAAAGTGAGTATAATTACCTTCGTTTACTGAGTAAATTTGTCCCCTTTCAGGAAATTCCATGTCAGGATGTGACAGATAGAAGGTTCCTATGGCAGGGTTAAGGGTAAATCCATTTACTCCATGGCCGGTAGTGTAAACCAGCATGGTGGAAGTGCCATAAATAATATAACCAGCTGCAACCTGACTACTACCTGGCTGGAGAAAATCCTCCAAAGTCACAGGTGTTCCTACGGGGGTTATTCTGCGATAAATAGAAAATATAGTTCCCACGGATACATTGACATCTATATTAGAGGATCCATCTAAAGGGTCAATTAAAACAATGTATTTATTTTGATGATTTTCATCATTGCTGTTAATGCTTATAAAATCGTCTTCTTCTTCAGAGGCAATTCCACAAACAATTTCTCTGTTTTTTAAGGTCTGAATAAATTTTTCATTGGCCAATACATCCAATTTTTGCTGACTCTCCCCTTGAATATTTATATCTCCGGCTGCCCCCAAAATATCAATTAATCCAGCCTTGTTGACCTCGTGATTGACCACTTTGCAGGCTAATCTGATGGCATTAATAAGTTTTGATAATTCTCCTGATGAATATTGAAAAGAATCTTGATTTTCAATGATAAACTCCCCGAGAGTTTTGTTCTTTTTGTGCATGCCTCAGACTGTTTTATTTAAATACAAATATCGGCTATTTTGTGAAACATGACGTAGAATTATTTTTGCTGATTTAAAATATTATAACTTTGTGTGTTAAATGTAACATTTATGAAGCGATTGATCCGTAGGGCGGAAAAGACCGATATGCCAGAAGTACTTGAGTTAATTAAGGAATTGGCTAGTTTCGAGAAAGAAGAGGGAGCTGTTGAAGTAACCAAAGAGGAACTGATGGAAGATGGTTTTGGTAGTAAGCCTTTATTTCAATGCTTTATTGCTGAAATAGATGAAATAGTTGCCGGAATTGCCATTGTTTATCCTAGATATTCTACTTGGAAGGGCAGGGTCCTTCACTTGGAAGATCTAATAATTTCACAAAAATACAGAGGTGAGGGATTGGGATCTGCTTTACTTTCAGCAGTCGTGCAATACGGTGCAGATATGAACGTTAAACGTATCTCATGGGAGGTCTTGGATTGGAACACCCCGGCGATAGAATTCTATGAGAAGAAAGGCGCCAAAGTATTGCGCGATTGGGATGTGGTGCAACTTAATGAATCCGGAATTAAAGAATATTTAGAACAAAATGAGAGTATTTAAGTTTGGGGGTGCCTCCGTAAAGGATGCTGACGGAATCAAAAATGTAGTCAAAGTTCTGAAGGAGACGGGGCATCAAAACACTTTTTTGGTTGTATCAGCCATGGGTAAAATGACGAATGCCATGGAAGAAGTGGTAAAAGCCTATTTTAGTGATAAACAGCAGCTGGCAGAAAAATTATCCTTTGCCGAAATCTATCATCAAAATATATTAAACGATCTGTTTTCAAATCCTAATCATGAAGTATTTAATAAAGTAAGACTTTTGTTTGAAGAGGTCAAGGGTTTTTTGACATGGAATAAGTCGCCAAATTACGGTTTTGTATATGATCAGGTTGTAAGTTATGGAGAACTTTTATCTACTACAATAGTAAGTGTCTATTTGGAAGAGATAGGGATAGCGAACCATTGGTTAGATATTAGGGAATTGATAAAAACTAATAATAATTACAGAGATGCCAGCGTAAATTGGAAACGCACTCAGGATCTTATTCAACAAGCGATTGAACCCAATAAACTATATATAACGCAGGGTTTTTTAGCGAGTGATGAGAATAATTTCACCACTACCTTGGGAAGAGAGGGATCCGATTATACTGCAGCCATTGTTGCTTTTTGTTTAAATGCAAATTCTGTTACCATCTGGAAAGATGTTCCCGGAGTGTTGAATGCTGACCCCAGGGTTTTTAAAGAAACGCAATTATTAAATAACATCTCTTATCGGGAGGCAATAGAATTAGCTTTTTACGGAGCTTCTGTAATTCATCCTAAGACACTACAACCTCTACAGCGCAAGGAAATCCCCCTTCATGTGAAGTCGTTTATACACCCTAATAATAATGGAACTACTGTTGGAAAAGGGGTGGGGATTGAGCCTAAAGTGCCCTGTTTTATTGTTAAGAAGGATCAAGTTTTAATGAAACTATCCTCATTGGATTTTTCATTTATAGTGGAGGATAGTATTAGTGACTTATTTAAATTATTACATGACTATCGTATGAAGGTAGATTTAATACAAAATTCTGCGATTAGTTTTTCTGTTTGTATCGACAATAAGTTTAATGGATTAAGTGCCTTAAAAGAGCAGTTGTCTGGAAAATTTAAAGTGGTATGCCAAGAAGAGGTTGCTCTATATACCATCAGGCATTTTAATAATAAAGCTATTGAATCGCTCCAGCGCAAGAAAGAAATTCTTTTGGAACAAAGGAGTAATGAAACCATACAATTGGTCGTAAAGCAATAATTTAAAGAGGTACTTTTTATATAAAATATCTTACTCTGTTTTTCATTTTCCTATATTTACTTATTAAAGTCATGCTATGGGATTAGTTACTGCAAAAGAAGTAGCCAAGGCGGTTAACTTAGAACCTTATGGTGCTCTGGGGACCTTTATGGGATGGGTTTTGGTACGACTGACAAAATTATCAGGGATTAATCGTTTTTATGATGATCATAAACAATTAGAGGGCCCTGAGTTTCTAGAAGCTATTCTTAATCATTATGAAATAAATTTTGAGATTCCTCCGGAGGATTTTAAACGCTTACCAAAAGAGGGAGCTTACATAACCATTAGCAATCATCCCCTTGGCGGGATAGATGGTGTACTACTTTTAAAGTTGATGCTTAAGCATCGAAGTGACTTTAAGATTATTGCTAATTTTTTACTTCAGAGGGTAGAACCCTTGGCACCTTATATTATGCCGGTAAACCCCTTTGAGAACCGTAAGGAGATAAAAAGCAGTATTGGCGGATTTAAAAACGCATTGGGTCACTTACGCGAGGGGCATCCTTTAGGAATATTTCCTGCCGGTGAAGTTTCCACCTATAAAGATGGTAAGTTGATTGTAGATAAACCATGGGAAGAAAGTGCTCTTAAATTAATTCGTAAGGCGGAAGTACCAGTGGTTCCTATTTACTTTCACGCCAAAAACAGCAAGTTTTTCTATTATCTATCCAAGGTTAATGATATATTTCGTACCGCCAAATTACCTTCAGAATTAACTACTCAACATAGCAGAGCGATTAAAGTGCGTATAGGACAACCCATTTCTGTGGAAACTCAAAAAGAACATGGATCTTTGGAAGAGTATGCCGATTTATTAAGAAAGAAAACCTATATGCTCTCTAATGCTTATGAAAAGGAACGCTTAATTGATCAGTTACCTTCAACTCTAAAAATACCAAAACCACAAAGACGAATAGCGTCTGCCATGCGAACGGAGGTCATAGAGGGTGAAATTGAAAAATTAAGGGAGAAGGATTGCCGTTTGTTACAAAGCAAAAACTATGAGGTGTTTTTGGCAAAGGAGAAAGATATGCCTTTTATTCTAAAAGAAATAGGCCGGCAAAGAGAAGTGACTTTCAGAGCTATTGGCGAGGGTACCAATAAGTCCATTGACCTCGATAAATTTGACTCGTATTATCACCATCTTTTTCTGTGGGATAATGCTGAAAAGAGTATTGTGGGAGCTTATAGAATGGGGATGGGCTCTGAAATATTTAAAAATTATGGAATCGATGGCTTTTATCTGCAAGACCTTTTTGGTGTTGAGCCCGAATTATACAGTATGATGAGTCAATCCATCGAAATGGGTAGGGCCTATATTGTTAAGGAATATCAACAAAAACCTATGCCCTTATTTTTATTATGGAAAGGAATTGTTCATACTACTTTGAGATATCCGGAGCATAAGTATCTTATCGGTGGGGTGAGTATTAGTAATCAGTTTTCAAATTTCTCTAAATCCCTAATGATAGAGTTTATGAAGTCCAATTACTGGGATCCTTATGTAGCGCAATATATAAGGCCAAAAAAGGAGTTTAAAGTAAAGCTGAATGATGCGGACAAAGAATTTATTTTTGATGAAACAGAGGCGGACCTCAATAAATTCGATAGATTAATTGATGAGGTGGAGCCCGGTAGCCTGCGTTTGCCAGTGCTTATTAAGAAATATATAAAGCAGAATGCCAAGGTAGTTGCCTTTAACGTGGATCCCCTATTTAATAATGCCGTAGATGGTCTTATGTATATTAAGATCGCAGACCTGCCCGAGAGTACGGTTAAGCCGGTTATGGAAGAATTCCAGGCCGAGTTAGAAAAAAAGCACATGGAAAATAGTGAAAATGCCTAACTAAATTCACTGGCCACAAATTGTTCACAATACTCTTTAATTTGATTTCTTGCTTTTAAGAAAGCCTTATGCTTTTCTTCCTCAGTTCCTTGAACCTTAGAAGGGTCAAAAAAATTATGATGTAGTCTTTTTGCTGTCTTTGAAGGAATATAGGGGCAATTTTCTTTGGCATGATCGCAAACTGTAAGGATGAAGTCCCACTCTATTCCTTCGTATTCAGATACCATATTCGAGGTATGAGAGGAAATATCAATTAGATCTTCCTTCATTATGGAAACGGCACCGGGGTTTAATCCATGTGTCTCAATTCCGGCACTATAGACTTTAGCTTTAGGGCCTAAAATTTTTTTTAGATAGCCATGAGCCATCTGACTTCTACAAGAGTTTCCTGTACACAATACCAAAATGTTCTTCATTGTCGGTTATTTTTATTTTCCTACTATTTTACTTCTTCTTTCATATATGAGATTGTCGTGCCAAATGCCGTTCAGTTGTCCAATTTTTTCCCTAATTCCCAATAATCGAAATCCTACTTTTTCATGAAGTTTTATACTGGCAATATTGGTTGGAAAAATACCAGAACGTAGTGTCCATAGCCCATTTTTTTCGCTACAGTATATCAACTGATTCATTAATAAAGTGCCATAGCCCATACCACGGGATTTTTCAGACATATAGACGCTTACCTCAGCCACTCCCCTGTAAACCGACCTGCTTGAAACTGGTGAAAGAGCCGCCCAACCAAAGATAGTTCCATGACTTTCTATAACCAGTCTACAATGTTCCAAATGGTTTTGGTTCCAATCTTTGTAATTTGGCAAGTCTATTTCAAAGGTTGCTGCGCCTGTTTTAATTCCCTCGGCATATATCTTTAACACCTGTGGCCAGTGTTCTATGGTCATAGTACTAATATTGACATCAGTCATGAAAAATCTTTATAAAAAAGGTTTAACAACAACCACTATCAGGTGTGCATGCAATAGACTCTTGGGATAAAACTTCTTCAGGCAAACCACATTCGGTTTTAGCCTTACAATCGGTTTGGTCTGTGGTCAAGGAAATCAAAAGTCTGTCTTCCTCGAGCTTGAAGCTATTCACCGGTAATTGTGCCGTGTGAAAGTTTGTGTTTCCATATTCAAATTTAAGGATAGAATCCATATTCATGGCTCTCATCCTATGTACTCGATTTAATATTTGGGAGGCCTTAGAGGCCGACATATAGGTAGTTTTTCCTATTTCTGAGGGACTTTCCCATAATTGAATTACAGTTTCTTCCCAGGCATCAGCTCTTCCACCACAATCTACCGCTTCAACAGAAATGTTTTTGACTTCCGTAATATGATAATTAGCTCCCACCAAAGACTTTGGCTTGTATTCAAATACTAGTTGTCTGTTTGGGTTGTCTTTTAAGACTTTTAAGAATTCTTTTGTTGTCATATAATTTAATTTAGCAAGAATTAGACTCCGTTTTTAAGAGAAAATTGTTGATTAAAGATTGGATCTCGGTCCAGCGCTCTGTATTAATACAATAGCATATTTTTTTACCGCTTATTTCACCCTTTATTAATCCTACTTGTTTTAATTCCTTTAAATGCTGCGAAATAGTAGGTTGGGCTAAACCAATTTCTTCTACAATGTCATTACAAATACAACCTTTTTGTTTACTGATATGCTGAAGAATAGCAATACGGCCCGGATGAGCCAAGGCTTTAAAAATATCAGCAAGAATATTCTGGTCTTCGGTAAAAATATATGCTTTGGTTAAACCCATTTTAATATTGTTATATAGCAATATTACGATAATAATTTAAATAAAAAAAATCAATCAGTAAAAGCTAATTGATTTTTTTATCTTACTTTTTAAAACCAAGGTTTTCTACCCACCTGATAGGTGTTGTAAAAGTCCTCATCGCTTTTGGTTAAATATATAATCCCTTCAATGAAGCCAACAAGGCCTGTAATCCAAACCATAAAAACTCCAATCCCCAAACAACTTAAAGCAAAGCCTACAATAGTTATTCCCAAAAGAATAAAGCCTTCTTTTTGATAGCCTAAAATAAATTTGTGTACTCCAAGTGAGCCTAATACAATAGCCAAAATACCTGCCAAAATCTTCTTATTATCCCCGTCAGGAGCAAAGGCTTCCTTAGCACCTTCTTTAAATTCATTAGCCGATTTTTTTGCGCCTTCTGTAAAATTTTCTGCAGCCTCCTTTGTTTCTTCCTTAAATTCTTTGGCTGATTCTTTAGCTTCTTCAGTAAATTCTTTGGCTTTCTTTTTCGCCTTATCGAACTTACCTTCAGCCTTTTCTTCCGAATTATTAGTGTCTTCTGCCATGATGGTGTTTTTTATTGATTGCTTCCTTAAATGTAGTAATTAATTCATTATCATAGAAATACTGAATTCATAGGCTCCCAAAGTTGAATTTTTTACTTTGCAGGGCCAGTATCTAAACAAACTTGCCATAATTATATTCTTTCATTTCACCTACTATTGTAAATCCCTCCTCTTTTAAAAATTTAAGAAGTTCAATTAAATTTCCGTTTAGGAAATTTATCACAAAGCACTTTTCACCTAGATTAAAATATGTAGGATCCCCTTTAAAAGGGCTCCTTTGAGTATACCAATCTTTACCACCATCAAAAGATGCATCCGTAATTGTCTACAGGAAGTCCTAAATGGTTTTTATGCCATGACTTACTTCTACAGAGTCCTTTGTTTTGAAAAAACTACCTAAACCAGTAACTCTTTGTTTTATAATAAGCTATTGGCTTTTTCTGTTTTTCTCATATATGGTTATCCATTCTTTTACAGATATTTTTGACGTCAATTCCCCAATAAGACTGAAGGGGATATTAGTTGTTTTCTTGAAACGGATACAACTTTTTCCCATATCTAACTTCGTATTCACTTCCTTCGCATAGTTCTCAACCCACCAACTCATTAATAGGGGATCTGAATAAAGACCCATATGATATAGGGCAATAAAATTTTTTTGTGAAGCAATATTTATATATGGTATAGGAAGTTTTGGATTAGAGTGATAACCCTGAGGATAGATGCTATGAGGAACTACATAACCTATCATTCCATAGTTCATTGATTCTTCAAATCCTTCAGGAAGATTCTCCAAAATAGTCTTACGTAATTGGGTCATTGCCTCATAACGTTCCTCTGGGAGTTCTGATAGATACTGCTCTACTGTTTTGGCTTCTGATCTCATGAATTTTTATTCACGTTTTAGAGATAAAGATGAAATAACGGTGATGACAACCCCTATAGATAAAACGGTGATACTCATTAGAAGTGCCATAAAACCGCTGCTATACTCGGGTATTTTGCCTTGAAATCCATCGGCGCGTAACATCGCCTTATACTCTTCATAGAAATCAGGATTTATCACCGTAGTGTAAAGATAATCTGCTAAACCAATGCCCAATGAAGTTAGCAAAGTGATTGCCATTCCAATCGTAAACGCTTGTCCAATAGAAAGCTTTCCGCTATTCACATTATCCCTAAAACTTTTAATCCCAAAAAACACAAAGCAAAGTGAAACGGTCATGGTAACATAGCTGAGAATAACCTGAGTAGAAGAAGAGAGATCTTCGCCAAACGAGAGAACAACAAAAAATAAAATCAGAGACAATAGAAAACCGTAGTTACCAAATTTTAAAATGATGTTTCTCATAAGCACAATTTTATGACTTTAATAAAAAATAGATTTATTTAAAGATGACGGTTTATACTAAAGTACAAAATTCACAAAAACGGCATAACATCTACTTATAATTGTATGATATTTAGCAGTTTACTACCACTATGCTATTCTTAACACCTATTTTAAGTAGAATACTAGATGCCTTAGATTTAAGGATGCTTTTGGTCAAAGAAATATTTTATCTAATCCCTTTATTCGGTAGTCCATTAGCCATTTCTTTTAAAACTTTGTGTTTTCTTCTGTTTTAACAAAAGCCGCTAATCTTTTCCTTGTCAACTATATTTAGAATTTCATTAATTAGTGATTCTTTGTTTAAAAATAGATACCCTCCAAAGGAGAAAAGCTATAATATAAATTACCCTCAGTATTCTATATCCCGCATCTTTTACTAAAAGGGGATGCTTAAAAAGCTGAAAAAAGCACTCGGAGAAATAGTACCGTTAGACCAAATTAAAAAATGCTTTTTTCACAAATTAGTCGGATACAAATTCAAGTTTTATTTTATCAACGATTGTCTGAGCCAATTTTTCTTTACTTTCTACCGTCCATCCAGCCACATGGGGTGTTAAAACAACCTTATCTGAATTGAGTAAATACTCTAGGGCTTCTGGTAACTTTTCATCGTTAAACATATCTTCGAAAGAAGTTTTTTCGAATTCCAGAACGTCCAAACCGGCACCCAACACTTTCTTGCTTTTAAGTGCGTTTACCAGATCATTGGTGACTACACATTTTCCTCTGGCTGTATTTAATAACCAAATAGGTTTTTGAAAAGCGTCTATAAAAGACTCATTTACCATTCCCATTGTTTCTGTAGTTTGAGGAACATGAAGACTAATGACGTCTGATTTTTGTTGTAATTCTAATATCCCCACCTGACGAGCATTTTTATCACTAACACCACCGACTATGTCATAACAAATTACTTCCACATCAAAACCCTGAAGTTTTTTAGCAAAAGCCTTTCCTGTATTGCCGTAGCCAATTATTCCTACTGTTTTACCATCTAATTCAATTCCACGATTTCCTTCGCGATCCCAAATGCCCTGTCGTATTTCCTTATCAGCCTTATTTAGTTTATTAAATAGGGATAGAAGTATACCTAAAGTATGTTCCCCAACGGCATTGCGATTACCTTCTGGAGCTGCAGCCAGGAAGATCCCTTTCTCAAGGGCATAATCAATATCTATATTCTCTAAGCCAGCACCCAGACGACCAATGAATTTTAGATTTTTGGCCTTTTCAAGAAATGCTTTATCTAGCTTAAACCTGCTTCTTATGATTAGGCCATCATATTTATGAATGTCTTTTTCTATATCAGTTTTAGGGGTGTTATATGCCTCAATATTTTCGAATCCTAGTTTTTCAAACTCACTCAGGAGTAAAGGATGATTAGTATCAAGATGAAGTATTTTCATGGGAACTATATTTTTGGATAAATTTTTTGTGTAAGGGGATGATGCACTGCCCCGGTATGCTTAACGGACTTTTTTTCAAAAAGAAGGATATGAACTATTTCGTTTTCTCTGGTGGACGGACAATGCTCTACTCCTTTAGGGACGACAATTATTTCACCTTCTTTAACTACTTCTGTATGATCTCTAAATTGCATATACATGGTGCCTTTAATTACCTGGAAGAGTTCGTCTTCATCGGTATGAGCGTGCCATACAAATTCCCCTTGAATTTTGGCAATGATTATTTGCATATCGTCTACTTCGGCAATTTGATGTGGTTGCCAAAATGTGTCGAACTTCTTGTATTTTTCTTTTAACTTAATTGATTTCATAAGGGTTGAAGCTATTTCAAGAAAATAAAAAACAAATTATTGATTTGGCAAACTATTCTTGTATAGTATCCGGTTGCCCATTCGCCTTGAATTGAAAAATATCATTACGGGCATAATGACCGATAACATCAAAATCAAGTTTATTTCTTTGCACTTCTTTTATATTTATCGTTGCGGTAATAACACCTGCTTTATCATATAAAGGGCCGGCTATAATTTTACCTGTGGGAGATACTATCAGGCTTCCGCCTTTGCAAACTATCTCTGGTTCATCACTTAATAGTTGTCTGTATTTTTCAGGGTACATAGATTTTGTAAAGAATTGGTTGCATGCCAAAACGAAACATCTACCTTCCAAAGCAATATGCTGCATAGTGGAAGTCCATTCTTCTCTGGCATCCGCTGTAGGAGCAATATAGATTTCAACACCTTTAGAATACATAGCCATTCTGGCTAAAGGCATGTAATTCTCCCAACAAATAAGTCCACCTAGTTTTCCTATATCGGTTTGAAAAGTGGTTAGTGATTCACCATCCGCTTCCGCCCAAATAACGCGTTCTGCTCCGGTAGGTTTAATCTTCCTATGAGTACCTAATAAACCCGATTTGGGAGAAAAATAAAGCATGGAACAGTAAAGGCTTCCACTTACCTCATTTTTTTCAGTAACTCCTATCACCACATAGGTATTATATTTAGAAGCAATTTCTTCTAAATACCTTATCTCTTTCCCTTTTATACTGACACTATTATCATAATACTCCGAAAACATATTACGGCCTTCCTCGGATCTTTTTCCTATAGTGGTTCCAAAAGTTAAGCCTCTGGGATATCCGGGAATAAAAGATTCTGGAAATACTAAAAGTCTACAGCCTTCCGCACTATACTTTTTAACGAGTTCTTCTACTTTCTTAAGGCTAGCTGATTTATCAAAAAATACGGGGCTGTCTTGAACTAATCCAACTTTTAAATCCATGAAGTTTTATATTGGGAATAAATGTAGTAAAACTGTGGCAAAACAAATGCCTGAGAGCTTATATTCCCAAAATTATTTTGGCAATCCAAAAGTAAATAAGAATACCAAAAATATCATTACTAGTCGTAATGAAAGGCCCTGTTGCCAAGGCGGGATCAATACCCCTTTGATTTAAGAAGAGGGGTATAAAAGTACCGATAATTCCAGCTACAATAATAACGGCTACTAAAGATATGGAAATGGCCAGAGCAGCAGGCAAATTTCCTTGCCAAAACCATGTAAAAAGTAATAAAACAACGGCGAGGATAAAACCATTTAGCGTGGCCAAGAGCATTTCTTTAACTAAACGATTGCTTATACTTCCTTTCAGGTCGTCATTAGCTAACCCCTGTACAATAATTGCACTGGATTGAACTCCTACATTACCGGCCATAGCAGCAATAAGAGGGGTGAAAAAGAATAAAATTGCATGATCACTAATAAGTTCTTCAAAGCCTCCCATAATAGCAGCAGCCCCAATACCTCCGAGAAGACCTAAAAATAACCAAGGCAGTCTGGCTCGAGTTAATTCCCAGATACTATCATCTGCTTCTACATCTTGTGAGATACCTGCAGCAAGTTGATAATCTTTTTCGGCCTCTTCTTTTATAACGTCTACAATATCATCTATCGTAATTCTTCCAACAAGGCGCCCAATTTCGTCCACCACTGGGATAGCTTCTAAATCATATTTAGACATTATTTTAGCCACTTCTTCCGGTTTTTCATTTACGTTAACCCGGTCAACTTTTGGAATGTAAACATCTTTTATCGGGGCTTTAGTAGAGGTTGTAAGTAAGTCTTTTAAAGAAAGTCTTCCTATTAGCATTTCTTCATCATCAACTACATAAATAGAATGTACTCGTGTTACATTTTCAGCTTGCGCTCTCATTTCTTTTACACACGTAAGAACATTCCAATTTTCGTTCACTTTTACCAGCTCTTTGGCCATTAGACCCCCCGCAGAATTCTCGTCATACCTAAGTAAATCTACAATGTCTTTGGCGTGCTCCCTATCTTCAATTTCGGAAATAACTTCTTCTACAATTTCTCTGGGAAGTTCTCCCACAATATCGGCAGCATCATCTGTATCCAACTCTTCAAGCTCTTCGGCAATCTCTTTAGATGATAGATTATTCAGAATGGCCTCTCGGACATCTTCATCCAGTTCAATTAAGATGTCTGAAGTCTTGTCGCTATCGAGTAATTTAATAAGATAGGTACCCTTTTCTTCCTTAAATTCATTTACAATTTCTGCGATATCCGCATAATGTAAATCCTCCAACAAAGATTTTATTTCCAAATCTTTTTGGGAATCCATAAGCAGTTCAATTTCTGCTAAAAACTCGTCTGTAAGTTTAAATGGAGTCATTTGCTATCATATTCGTCAACTCGATGAATTGGTTAACAGTCAATTCTTCTGGGCGCCGATCAAAGATAGTATCTTCTTTTAGATTATCTGACAGCATAAATACTTTTAAGCTGTTTCGAATGGTTTTACGTCTCTGGTTAAAGCTTGTTTTTACCACTCTATAGAGTAGTTTTTCATCACATCTCAAGGAATAATTCTCTTTACGTGTAAGTCTTAAAACACCTGATTCAACCTTGGGAGGCGGGGAAAATACTTCTGGCCCTACAGTAAAAAGATATTCTGCTTTATAAAATGCTTGTACCAAGACAGACAAAATACCATAGGTTTTGTTGCCCTCCTGTGCGCATATTCTTTGTGCCACTTCTTTTTGAAACATTCCAGAAAACTCAGGATCCTCTCTCTGAGTTCAAGCGTTTTGAAAACTATCTGAGTTGAAATATTGTAGGGAAAATTCCCGGTAATTGCAAAATTTTCTCCTTTAAAGAGATCCGTTAAGTTGTATTTTAAAAAGTCACCTTCTATTATTTCGAAGTCTTTTAGGTTTAGCTGTCTATCAAGGTTTTCAAGGGAAAAATCGTTTTTGAGGTAGGCGATAGACTCCCTGTCGAGCTCCATTGCTTTTAATTGAATTGGCTTTGCAAGAAGATATTTAGTTAATACTCCGGTTCCGGGTCCAATTTCAAGGACATTAGAATAGCCATTTAGACTTAAAGTGTCAGCTATTTTTTCGGCAATCTCCTCATCTTTAAGGAAATGTTGCCCTAAAAATTTTTTAGCCTTTACAGGTTCTGACTTAATGAACTTTTTGCGCTCATCCCAACTCTTTTTTTTCTTTTTATGACCCATGTGTTATAATGCCTCCTCTTCTTTTCTGATATAAGTCCATGCCTTTTTACCTGAGTCCATAGTTAGTTTAACTCTCTTATAGGAAGGGCCTTCATAGGAATCAATTTTTGATACATCCATGTGTGATAGGACGTATAATACCCCTGAGATATAATCTTCGGCATTTTTGGAAGGTTCGGCCACCAGGAATTCCCCGCCAATTTTATCCTTCGATATCTTGTAACCAAAAAGTTTTTCTTCTATGCCGTGAATGGTTCTTCCAAGTAAACTTTGCTGAAGGGAAATATCCTGTAAGGAGCCATAGCTAAAAAGATATTCCGTAGCTTTTATGGGATATCTCTTATGTTCACTTATTACTTCTAGCTCCGTTCTAAAAGCTACTATTTTATCACCAAAAAGCGCTGCTGTTTTTTCGCGCAGAGCCTTAGCATCTTCTGTATAGTATCTTTCAAGAGATTCTTTATCCGCTGCCAGAAACTGAATTGAATAGGTAAACCCACCCATTTCTTCTTCAACAAGTACTTTGACAATCTTGGCCTCTATAAATTTACCAGTTGATAAGACTTCAGGAATATGAATTTCTTTCATCCATTTTAACCAGCTGTCATGAACCGATTCTTCTATATTAATAGTAACGTTATAGATCAGCATAATCTCGGGATTAGAAACGGATTTAATATTTAGTTTATGGCATCTCCGCGCAATATTCGGAAATTTTTTCTGGATTCCGGAAAGTAATAACTATCCTGAAAATTATAAATAATTTTTTCGTAGTATTCCATGGCTTTTGAGGGCTCATTCAAAATGTTTCTGTATAGTTCTGCAAGAGCAAAGTGAGCATCGTCGGCCAGGATATCATTTTCATAAAAAGAAACCACTTTTAAATAATTTAATTCCGCTGCTTTATATTCTTTAAGGCTTTCATACAATTCACCCTGTTTCATTAAAGCTTCGTCTTCAATCTTTTCACCTTTATGGTTCTCCAGAATATCATTCAAGACCTCTATGGCCTCTCTTGTATTTTGCTGATAGGATAACAGGTCGGCCTTGGCATATTTCTTTAAGGCTGTTTGAGTAGAATCTTCGAGAGAATTATCGGAGATAAGTAAACTTAGTTGCATGGCATCGTTGGCAATCAGTTGGGATGTAGAACTTCTAAGAACTTTTAATTGTGTTAGTGCCCAATCAAAATCACCTTTATAGAAACTTGTCTGGGCTACTTTAAATCGGGCATTCTGCCCAAGGACATCATTTTTAAGGCTTTTTTGAACTTGAGAAAAGTAGATTAAAGCCTGGTTAAATTTTTGATCAAAAACTAAAATATCTCCAAGGGCAAGCTTTACATATGCCACGCTATATCTGTCTAAAGGGAGTTCCAAACATTTTTTTAATATTTCAACGGCCTTTTCTGCTTCATTTTTTTTGAAGGTTAAAAAGTTTGCAAAAGCTATTTGCAATTGTAAAGTTTGATTTTCAAATCCATATTCTTTTATGAGTGCTTCAAATTCTTGGTTGATATTATCCAATATTTTTGGATCATCCTCTTTTAATTTAATATCGATTAAACTAAGTTTTGCATTTAATCTTACAACAGGGTCATTCGCGTTTTTATCGATATATGTATATATAGCAGTCGCATCTTCCAAGGCATTTTCATCAAAAGCCATATCTCCCAGACTAATTAGCCTGGAAAGTGAACTCTCATCGGACCTTTTATAAATGGCCTTTTCTTGATTAAAAGCACTGAGATACTGTTCTTGCTTTACAAAAAGCCAACTAAGGATCTCATTCCAAAGAAGATCAGGATCGTTTTGCGCTTTTAATAAAAGAGTTTTTTTTAAGGTAATATTGTTAGGGTTTTCCGAGTCTGAGGTGATAAAATTATCTAGATTTCTCAATACGTTGGTCTGTGAAGCTTTACCTTTTTTTATAAGTTCCAGATACGAATCATACATTTTTTCAACATTCCCCTGTTCTCCGTATATCCTGGCCATTTGAAAATTGTAATCCAATTTAGGATTTAACTCCATAGCCCTTTCGTAAGCTCTTAGAGCATAATCCAAAAGGATATAACGTTGAAATCTAAACCCTATACCATAACCATAATTCGGATTCTCTTCAATTTTCGCTAAAGCTTTTTCATAATTCTCTCTGGCTTTATCATTTTCTTTTTGAAGTTGATAGTTATACCCTAATTCAATATAAATGGTGGGATAAGAAGTTCCTGTATTGAGTTTTTCTAGTAAAAAATCTTGGGCTTCTGTATATTTTTCTAATTGCTGATAGCAGGCAATCAGACCTTCGGCATAATCTGAGCGACGAGGATTTTTATCTGTTAGATTTTTATAGAAAACCTCAGCTTTTTTAAAATCACCATCGTTAAAATACTGTTTGGCCAAAAAATCTTCTTGAGACCAACAAGTAAAAAAAACCAAAGATAAGGTGATAAAAAATCCTAACTTCATAAACAAAATTTATCAAATTTAAAGAAGTCATCCTAAAAAGACTGTCAAAGAAAGTATAATATCGGTCAAGTACTTTAACTAAAGCCAAATTCTTTGGCTAGTTACTCTATATAAGGCTAGGTTCGGTTATTTTCTAAAAGACCTAATCAATAAATTCAAAACCTGTGTAAGGAATTAATACTTCAGGAATTTTTATTCCTTTGTTTGTTTGATTGTTTTCTAAAATCCCTGCTAAAACTCGGGGTAAGGCCAAGGCGCTACCATTTAGGGTATGTGCCAAAAGGGTCTTATTATTTTCATCGCGGAATCTTAATTTTAAGCGATTTGCTTGATAAGTTTCAAAATTAGATACAGAACTTATTTCTAACCAACGATTCTGAGCAGCAGAAAATATCTCAAAATCATACGTCAATGCAGCGGTAAAACCTAAGTCAGCGCCACATAAGCGTAAAATGCGAAAGGGCAATTGTAATTCTCTGACCAGTCCTTTAACATGACCAACCATTTTATCTAATGCAAGGTAGGAGTTGTCTGGATGCTCTACTCTTACTATTTCAACCTTGTCAAATTGATGTAATCTGTTTAAACCTCTAACATGGGCTCCATAGCTGCCAGCCTCTCTTCTAAAACAAGGAGTATAACCGGTATAGGATATGGGCAGCTCTTGATTTTGTAAAATAGTATCCCGAAAAATATTTGTTACCGGTACTTCTGCGGTTGGGATTAAATACAAATCATCTGCTGTTATATGGTACATTTGTCCTTCCTTATCCGGCAGCTGACCTGTGCCGTAACCCGAGGCTTCATTTACTAATAGGGGCACTTGCATTTCTGTATATCCGGCAGCGGTATTTTTATCTAAAAAATAGGAAATTAAGGCCCTTTGTAATTTAGCACCCTTTCCTTTATAAACTGGAAAACCAGCTCCGGTAATCTTTACACCAAGTTCAAAATCAATAATGTCATATTGTTTAGCAAGTTCCCAGTGTGGTTTAGCTCCTTCTCCCAAATTCGGAATATCTCCTTCTCTTTCCGTCTCCTCATTATCCTCTTCTCCTTTGCCAAAAGGGACAGACGTATGAGGAATATTTGGGATTTGATATAATTCTTGTTGCATGCTATCCGATACCTTTTGAAGATCTTGGCTTAGCTGCTTTGTTGTTTCTTTTAGCTCAACAGTTTTTTGCTTTAGGGCATTTGCTTCCTCAGCTTTTCCTGCCTTAAACAAACCTCCTATTTCTTTAGAAAGGATGTTATTCTCGGCCAAAAGATTGTCTAGTTGTGTTTGTAATGAACGCCTCTTTTCATCCAATTCTAAAACCCTTTCTAAAAATGGGTAGGGATCTATATTACGTTTTTTAAGCGCTTCTGCTATCTCCTCCTTATTATTTCTTATCGCAGTGATTTGCAACATAGTAATTCTAATTTATCGGCAAATTTAGGGAAATACTTAATGATTCAACCGGAACGATTGTCATTTTATTCGAGGGATGCTAAAGTTAACGAGCCATTATTTAAAAAAAGGTTTTGGTTGTTTTTTTGATAATTCCTTTGGGGAAGGTAAGATCCATTCATGATGACGAAAATGATCCCAAGGTTCTTGAGCCAAGTCAACTTTTGGATCAATATAGGTATGTATTGCAGAACCATTTATCTTTATTCTGGAAGTAACATAAATGGCAACATCTATGCCTTTTTCTTGGTAAATATTTTTTAGCCTTTGGGAAAATTGCCAAATAAAATCAGGGTAAGCAGCAATTCTAGATTTTTGTTTAGGCGAAAGGTAGTCGTCTAAATTCACTTTAATAATGCGGCTATTCTTTTTGTCTAAAACTTTAAAACGGATTGTACCCGCCCTGGTTCTTAACATCATGCGCCAACTTAAACGATGACCTTCCTCAGTCCAAAGAACATCATCATAGATAAAATGATGGCGTATTGGAAGTATAATCTGAATCAGAAAATATATGGTGAAGCCTGCGAGAAAAACATTTCTATAGCCTGGAATTTTCAAGGTGTCGGGGATATACCTAGGCTTATTCTTAAAAAATATTCTTCTTATAGTTTCAGGCTCATAGAAAAAAACGGTGAAGGCTAACGCCAGATATGGGAAGATCCCAATTTGAAATACAATGGAATTAAATAAATGGAAGAATATTGCACAAGCAAAAGCTATCTTTCTGCTAGGTCGCCATAGGAGTGCAGGGATAACCAATAGATCAAAAAGTATCCCCATAAAGGAGATAATGACATGTAGCCAATGTTGTTGTAAAAGATCTCCAATTAACCAATAATTGGCTTTGCTTCTCATTAAAACTTCAATAAAACTATAATCGAGCCATCCTGCATATAGTTTTGCTAAGGCGGCATAGGTATAAACAATAAATAATTGAAAAACGATCACCCATTTTACATAAGCATACATCCCATTTTGAGCAATTTCTGGTTGTTTTTTTACATCTAGAGAATAGGCTCTATTGGCAGGTAAAAAACACATAATAAAGGAAATAAGCACCAATAGGTAGTAGTGATTGTTATAAGAGGTCTTTTGCATCAAATAAACCCCTGTCCATAATAGGGTAAAAGCAATTATACTTGCTCTATATTTAAAACCCAGGGAGATACAGATCCCCAACAACCCCATAATAAGGAAATATAGGTACATTCCATTTCCTGGAAGCGGCTGTAACCACTCAAAACCTATAAAAGAAAAAGTAAATTGTGGTTCAATAAAGGTCCTTCGAACCCAACCTGTAAGAATAGCTCCAAAACCTTCACAACTAATTAGAATGCCAAAAAAAATTCTAAAAAGAATTAAAGGGCTGTTGTCTATTTTAGAAAAGAGCAGTCTGTTGAGCATCTAGTTTTTTATTAAGGAGATAGAAGTAGCTCTGTCTTTTTGAAGTTGATTCTTTAGTTCTTCAAGGGAATTAAATTTATGCTCATCACGGATTCTTTCAAGAAGATTTACCTGAACAGTTTGGTTATATAAATCTCCTTCAAAATCAAAATAATGAACCTCAATACTTTTTTTAGAGCCATCTACAGTTGGATTAAATCCAATATTCATCATCCCATAAACTACTTCATTCTTTAAAATACTATTTACAAAATACACCCCGTTTTTAGGAATGAGTTTATAGGATTCCTCAATGGAGATATTGGCTGTGGGAAAAGCCAATTGCCTCCCGATTCCTTTCCCTCTTTTAACTATTCCGGTTAGCATATAATTATAAGCTAGATATTTGTTGGCCGTTTTTATTTGTCCATTAAAAAGGGCATTTCTTATTTTAGTAGAACTGACTGACACTTCATCTATTTCTTGAGCTTCAATTTCTTCAACCTCAAAACCAAGGGCATTGCCAAAAGCCATTAAATCTGTTATATTTGCATTTCTATTTCTACCAAATCTATGATCGTATCCAATAATTATTTTTTTTGCTTTTAATTCGTTAACCAATAAATCTCTGACAAATTCCGTAGCGGTAAGTCTTGAAAAGTCTTTTGTAAAAGGTTGTATGATAAGACAGTCCAGTCCAATTTTTTCTAATATTTGCACTTTTTCATCTAAGGTATTAAGAAGCTTTATGTCTGCATCTTTTTGCAATACCATCCTAGGATGTGGAAAGAAAGTAAGTACGGTGGACTTTAAGCCAGATTTTTTGGCATCATTTATGAGGCGTTCTAGTATTTTACGATGACCTATATGTACACCGTCAAATGTGCCTATTGTAATTGCTGTAGCCTGCTTTTTATCGTAATTGGAAATGCTTTGGACTGTGATCACTCAAATAAAATAATAAAAAGACTTACTTTTAAAAATTGAAAAGCCCTTGATGAAAACAAAATTACATCTTGTTTTATCAATTACCATATTATTTTTGTCCTTTTCCGGATCTGCTCAATCAGATTATTGGAAAAGAGTTTACAAACAAGCTGGTAATACAAGAATAATCGGATCTTTAAGTTCAAAGGAAAGTTTACATACTTATGAGTTAAACCAAGACGCCTTATTTGATTTATTATTCCGTACTTCCAGTACTGCTGAAAAGAAAGAAACGCTATATTTTCCAAATATAAAGGGTGAGATGATACCCTATAGAATTACTGAAAGATCTGTCTTTTCAGAAAAGTTATCAGAGAAATATCCCAAGAATAAAATCATATATAGGATATAGTTTGAAAGACAGAAGTGAAAGAATTCGCTTTAGTATTTCTCCAAAGGGCTTACAGGCAATGTTAATTCATGGAGGAAATCAAAGTCCGGCTACTTTTATAGAAAAAGAAAGAAATGAGATAAATACCTATAAAGTTTTTAGTAGAAATTTATCTGAAGAATTAGATAAAGATTTTACATGTTATACTCAGGATATTGTAGAAAAGGGTAGTTCTTCAAATACACAAAAGCTAGTGGATGATCAGATTCTCAGAGTTTATAGAATTGCGGTTTCCGCTTCCGGAGAATACACTCAATTTCATGGAGGCACTGTAGCCGGGGCCCTAGGAGCTATAAATGCAACCTTGACAAGGGTTAATGAAGTATTTGAAACAGATCTGGGTGTACAGCTAGAATTGATTGCCAATACTGACCAGGTTATTTACACTGATCCTGATACGGATCCTTATAATGGGAATCTAAATGCAGAGATTCAGAATACTTTAACCGATGAAATAGGGGAGTCCAATTATGATGTTGGACATTTATTTCATCAAGATGTTGATAGTGGGAATGCTGGTTTTATCGGAGCTGTTTGTAGGGATAATCAGAAAGGGAGTGCCTACTCCCAAGCCCTGAATCCTGAAGGGGACATTTTTGATCTGGATTTCGTAGCGCATGAGTTAGGACATCAGTTTGGCGCAAACCATACTTGGTCTTTTGAGTCTGAAGGGACCCTGGTGCAGGCCGAACCTGCCAGCGGGACTACTATAATGGGCTATGCCGGGATTGTTCCAGGAGATAATGTTGCAAACAATGGGGATGACTATTTTCATTACTATAGTATTTTTCAAATTAGTGAATATCTTAAAAGTACTAGTTGCGGTACTTTAATTCCTATAACAAATAGTCCACCTCAAATAACTCCTTTAATGGATTATAAAATTCCAATTGGAACTGCATTTGTTCTTTTAGGAGAGGCAGTAGATATTGATCCTACGGATGTTCTTACCTATACTTGGGAACAAATTGACGATGGAGTCGTTACTGCCCAAAATTTTGGTCCAGACACACCGGGAGGAGCCAATTTCAGATCATTGAGACCCACTACAACCCCTGTTCGTTATTTTCCTTCTCTTTCACAAGTACTTCTGGGTAACTTAACACAAACCAATCCTACGGTAAATTCAGCATGGGAAACCGTTTCTAATGTGGAAAGGGAAATGAATTTCGCGTTTACCGTAAGAGACAATGCAATAGGAGGCGGACAAGTTAGCTCAGCTATTCTGAAAGTTGAAGTGCTAAGTGATTCAGGTCCTTTCGAAGTGATTTCTCAAAGTGAACCACAGGTATATACTGCGGGTTCTGTACAAAGTATTGCGTGGGATGTGGCCAATACCAATGTAGCGCCCGTTAGCGCTCAGACGGTAGATATTTTTATGTCGACCGATGGGGGACTTAGCTTTCCTATAGAGCTTGCTGCCGGCACTCCAAACGATGGGATGCAGGAAGTAATTATACCCGGGAATATTACTACCACTGCACGGATTATGGTTAAGGCATCAGGCAATATATTTTATAGTGTAAATAAAGTCGATTTTGAGGTCGTAAGCTCTGATATAGTTTTAAATTTCCCATCTACCGATTATAACGTTTGTGTCCCAAATAGTTTAGATGTCCCTTTTATTTATGAAACTTATAATGGCTTCAATGAAGAAGTAACCTTTGAAGCTTTAGGCCTCCCAAGTGGCCTGGATGCTATTTTTAATCCTCTTACCGCATTGAACGATTCTACTGCTGTTACCGTAACCTTTAGTAATACAGCCCTCGTAGAGCCGGGCGATTATCCGATAACCATTAGAGCAAATTCTATAAGTAATACCAAAGATATTACCTTACAACTATCGATTCAGGATACTTCGTTTGATGAAGTACCATTACTGTTCCCTGAGAATAATGCCAGAGAAATAAGTCCACAACCTATTTTAGAATGGGAAGCAAATTCTAATTATGATTCCTATGATGTTGAAGTTGCCGAAGATATTAGCTTTACAAATATTGTTGATTCTGCTTCTGATATTTTATTCAACACCTATGCGGCACAGAATCTTCAGCAACAAAATATTTATTTCTGGAGGGTTAAACCTAAAAATAGCTGTGGTGAGGGAACCTTTGGCCCTCCCTTTCAATTCACTACCATTACCATAAGTTGCGAAACGGTATCGGCTATTGATGTTCCTGTAGAAATAAGCTCTATAGGCACCCCTACGGTCTCATCCACGGTTTCTTTTTTTAACGATCTTCCCGTATCCGATATAAATGTGGTTTTAAATATAGAGCACACCTTTTTGGCCGATCTTATTATCACACTTACATCTCCTTCAGGAACGGAAGTAACTTTGACTTCTAATTCATGTGGAGATTTAAGGGATATTGATGCTATTTTTGATGACGATGGACAAGTTTTAAGTTGTGATAGCAGCGGTGGAGCCGCCATTAAAGGGATCGTCCGTCCACTTGGGTCTTTAGCATCTTTTAATGGAGAATCTGCCTTTGGTGAATGGATATTAACAGTTCTTGATACAGCCCCTGCAGATGGGGGGAGTATCAATAATTTTTCTTTAGAAATTTGTGTAGAAGGCCAGGTTCGCCCTGACGAAGACAAAGACGGGGTCTTTGATGATGGTGATGATCTATGTCTTGGGACACCTTTAGGGGCAGAAGTAGATACAAATGGCTGTGCGGTTTATCGCTTTTTAACAGATAATTTTTCTATAGAAGCAGAAAGTGAATCTTGTTTAAATTCAAATGATGGAAGCATCGTAATTGATGCAAAAAGCGTTATTAATCATTCGATAACCATAAATGGCAACGGAACTTCTATTGAAGATAGCTTTACGGATACATTTTTGCTGGAGAATCTTTCAGCAGGCACTTATAGTCTTTGTATTGATGGTGTTGATGGCCTAATTGTTTTTGAACAAATCTGTTTTGAAATAGTAATTACAGAACCGGAACCCTTGCAGGTAAACTCCATTATATCAATTGAAAATTTGGAAGCAAGACTATTTATGGAAGGTGCAAGTTTGTTTAATGTTGAACTGAACGGAGTTATGCAGCAAGTCAGTACCTCAGAACTTGTTTTAAACTTAAAAGCAGGGCTTAATACCCTTAAAGTAAGTTCAGAACTAGCTTGTCAGGGTGTGTATAACGAAACAATTTTTGTTGCCGATGAACCCAGTGTCTATCCCAATCCTGTTCGAACGTTTTTAACAATTTCCCTGGGCTCTGAAGAAGAATGGGTAGATATTATGATTTATGCCTCCGATGGGCGGCTTATTAAAAATCAAAGAAGAAGTATAAATGGTGAACGTTTCGAAATTAGTTTTGAGACGCTCCCTGAAGGAGTTTATTATCTAAATATTCAAGGATTATTTGGCAAGAAGGCCTTTAAAATTATAAAGCAATGAAGTTCTTTAAACTTTTATTATTTGGGATTTTAGTGGTCTCTTGTTCTAAGTCAGATCCACCTAAACCTCCTGGAGTAACTTCACTGGTTTTTCCAGAGCAAAATTCTATTTGTACAACAGGTGTAAGCTTAACTCCAACATCGAGCAGGGTTACCTTTAGGTGGTTAAGTGCTACCAATACTGAATCCTATGAATTAAGTGTTACAAACTTAAATACGAACTCTACACAAAGAATAAATACAACTGAACTCTCGGCTGATGTAGTTTTAGAAAAAGGGGCTCCTCACTCTTGGGAGGTTACTAGTCGCAATAATCAAGTTAGTGAGACTACCCCTAGTGCTAATTGGCTTTTCTATAATGCTGGATCCCAGATTTCGCATCCACCTTTCCCTACCCAAATTATTTTGCCTAAATCCGGAGCAACTGTCTTTAGGTCGTCTGACAACACTATTTTATTAGAGTGGCAGGGTTTTGATGTGGATGGAGATATCGCAGAATTTGAAGTCTATGCAGATGAGCAAGAATCCGCCAATGTTCTGATTACAACTACTAACGAATCAACAAACAGTTTTAAATTGCCGGTTGAAGCAAATGTAATCTATTATTGGAAAGTTGTTTGTAAGGATGAAGAAGGAAATGTATCTACTTCCAATATTTATTCCTTTAAAGTTTTATAAAACTATAACATGGGTGCAGAAGATATTATATCTGCTAATCCTAGGTATTATTGTAGGTATTCATAGTTTCTTTAGGACCTGCCAAGATAAAGGATACTATAGATTTTCCAACTCGTTCTAAGCGCTCATCTAGGACCTTTAATTCTTCCTCGCTCCATTCACCCAAAACATAGTCTACTTGTCTACCTTTACTAAAATCAGAGCCAACTCCAAGTCGTAGCCGATGGTATTGAGAGGTGTTAAGAAATTCTTGGATGTCTTTTAAGCCGTTATGTCCACCATCACTTCCTTTCCCTTTTATTCTTAAAGTCCCAAATGGCAGATTAATATCATCGGTTATGACAAGAACATTCTCTAAAGGTATTTTCTCTTTTTCCATCCAGTATTTCAAAGCTTTTCCGCTTAAGTTCATATAGGTAGAAGGTTTTAGACAAATAACTGTCCTGCCTTTAATTCTAAAACTACCTATACTGCCGAGTTTCTCTGTAGCAAAACTAAAACCTTGCTCTTTTGCCAGCGCATCAAGGACCTTAAAGCCAACATTATGCCTCGTTTCTGTGTATTTCTCTCCAATATTACCTAAACCTACTACAAGATATTTTTTCATAGGATGTTGATCATTTTTCTTTGGAAGATGGTTCGTTTTAAAAAAAGAAGAAAAAAATTTTCTCATACCCTTTAGTATTCTTGGGTAAAAATACAAAAGCATCCTTATTCTGTGTTTGACAGGAAAAGGATGCTTTTAAAACTTATAAATGATTTATTCTGCTGCCTCAGTGGTTTCTTCAGCACCTTCGGCTACTGCCTCTTCACCTTCTACTGCACCTTCTTCTTCTTCTTCGTCAATGACAATGGCTGCACGAGCTGTCTTAACCTGCACAACTACAGTGGTTGATGGTTGAAGAATACTAAAATTTTCACTTTCCAAGGATTCTACTAAGATATTATCTCCAATCTTCAATTTAGAAATATCAATATTAAAGAAATCGGGTAGATTATCTGGAAGCGCTTTGATGGTTAACTTACGGTTTCTAAATAATAAGCGACCTCCATTTCTTACTCCTGGAGAATTACCTTCTAAACGAACTGGAATATTCAATGTAACTTCCTTGTCATCAAATAGTTGATAAAAATCAATATGTTGAATTTTATCAGTGACAGGGTGAAATTGAATATCCTGCATGATCGCTCTTAATTTCTTTTTGTCTTCCAAGATAATCACAACTGTGTGAGCATTTGGAGTGTACACTAAATTTTTGAATGCTAATTCATCCGCTGAAAAGTGTAATGGTTTCTCCCCTCCGTATACTACGCAAGGAACCTTTCCAGCATTACGTAAGGCTTTTGTTGCTTTTTTGCCTACGCTTTCTCTTTCTGATCCTTTAATTGTAATTGACTTCATTAGTTATTATATTGAATTAATAGTTACATTAAAAATTTTGATGCTATGGAGGTATTATGATGTACCCTATGCATAACATCTGCAAACAATTCTGCACAACTTAAAACCTTGATCTTATTGCTTTCCTTTTTTATTGGAATTGAATCCGTTACAATAAGTTCTAAAAGTTGCGACTTTTCTATTTTTTCATAAGCATTCCCGGATAACAACCCGTGAGTGGTTATAGCTCTAACACTCTTAGCTCCCCGCTCCATCATTAAATCGGCTGCTTTTGTCAATGTTCCAGCAGTATCTACCATGTCATCTACAAGGACTACGTTTTTATCAGTTACATCACCAATAAGTTCCATATGTGAAATAATATTGGCTTTTGCCCGCTGTTTGTAGCAAATTACTACATCGCTTCCTAAAGTTTTCGAATAGGCATAAGCTCTTTTAGAACCTCCCATATCAGGAGAAGCAATCGTAAGGTTATCTAAATTGAGTTTTCTCAAATAGGGTAGAAAAAGTGTAGATGCAAATAAATGATCTACAGGTTTTTCAAAAAACCCCTGAATCTGATCTGCATGAAGATCCATGGTGATTACCCTGGTGGCCCCTGCTGTTTCTAGCATTTTGGCTATTAATTTAGCGGTAATAGGCACTCTTGGCTTATCCTTTCTGTCTTGTCTGGCCCAACCGTAATATGGGATAACGGCGGTAATGTGCCTAGCGGATGCCCTTTTAGCGGCATCAAGCATTAGTAACATTTCCATTAAGTTTTCAGAACCGGGATTGGTAGAACCGATAATAAAAATTCGTGTACCTCTTATTGATTCCTCAAAGGAAGGTTGAAACTCTCCATCGCTAAAATGGGAGAATAAGACCTTACCCAATTCTGCACCATAAGCCTTGGCAATTTTCTGACCCAATACCATACTTTGAGTACAAGCAAATATTTTTGGTTCTGGTACCTGATAAGGCATAGTTATGAATAGTTTTTTAGTTTCTTAAAACCCCTGATTCTTAAGGAGGTGCAAATTTAAAAATTTATTTGGGTTGCTAAACTATAATTGTGGGTTATTTTAGTTCTGAAAGAAAATTATTTTTTAGCTTTGCATTCTGTTTGCCTCGGTGGCGGAACTGGTAGACGCGCTGGATTCAAAATCCAGTGTCTTCGGACGTGTGGGTTCGATTCCCACCCGAGGTACATGTTAAAGCCCGGAAATTACTCCGGGCTTTTTTATTTTATGACCATAGACAAGATTGTGTTGGCATCTTTACATTATATCTGTAGTTAATCGATGACACCTGTATTTTATCCTACTTCCCAGAGAAACGCTCAATCTATAAATTGCCATATAATTCGCTAAAATACTTTGGAAGTGCTGTTTGTCAACTTATTTTGTTTTTTATCCAGAAATAAAAATCGCTTCAAAAAAATAATAGAATTTAGTCCTAGATAATAATTGAAAAATTTGGGATATGAAAACAGTTTTACTTATTAAAGAAATCTATTTAGAGGGATTTAGAAATTTAGGAAATTTTATTATACAGCGTTACTTTAAAGCGTTTGCGTGGTTTAGTTTTATCATGTTTATGGTAGTACTTTACGCCTTTGTATTTAGAGTTTCTACAGGATTTGCTTTTGATTAAACTTCTAAAATAACATATACAATGGCACATAGACACAAAGGATATAGCTTTATTGATTTTTTTGTGGTTGCAGGCTGTCTCTTTATTTCTGTTATGATTATTATGATTATAATGTCTGCAGGGACAAACTAAGAAACAAAATAGTTATATAGATAGCTCATATTTTTATGTGCTTCTTACATATTAAAACACATAAGCCCCTTTTTATAAAAAGGGGCTTATGTGTTTGACTTAGTCATATTCCTCATTTAAGTTATGGATATTATGACATTTCATTGACAAACCGACCCGGTTGGGATATCATCTTACTTTTTAATAAATATCCGAGTATAAGACCATAGGCAGAATTAGAAATACCCACTTCAAAGGCGTGACCTAATCTAACGTAGGCAGGCATTAAATCATTGGGTGGAATCAGGGGAGCAATACCACCTAAGATGGCAAATACTAAACCAATAAATACCGCCCTATTAAAAGTGGAAACATTCATAGTTTGTATAATAAGAAAGGCGACTCCCATAAAGATGAAGCCTCTTAAAAAGAGTTGTGTTTGTAAAAGGAGTGTTATTGAAGGTAATTTACCTTCATAGAATTCGAGCAATTTCGGATAAATAATGGTTAAGGTAAACCCGGCAAGGATATATAAAAATAGATAGATAAAATCCCCTGCCACTATACGTCCTAACCACTTCAAGGGCGATCTTTTCTCTAACCCAAGTACTAGTGGTTTTTTCTTACTACTAAAAAAATTTACATATAAAGGGGAGAACACTATGGCAGTTATTAAACCAAGCCATATTTCTCTGCCAGTTTCATATCGGGTACTTACATTAAATATATAGGCCTCAATTAAAATATTAAAATGACCTATTAAAAAGTATATTAGAAAAACTGAAATACCTGTTTTTAGAGTATTTTGATTTGAATTAATAATATAAAAACCTAGTAAAAGTGCAACCAGATAGTTGGCAAACAGACCCCAGGCTATAGTATTAAAATCGGGGACATGAGCTGTTATCGCGGATAATATGAGATGAATAATGGAAAGGCATATAGCTCCATAAAAGGCTGTTAAATAGATGTTTGTTTTCATGATTTACTATTATTTATTGTTTTAATTGCTTTTTGGCACCACTTTAGAGTAGTCTCATAAGATGATATGCCATGTTCAAAGGCCAGGCGACCATTAATGGGTAAAGTTGTGGAGTTATTTTTATGATATTCTTTAAGGGATTTTATATAAACTTCTAGTTGCACTTTTAAGGAACCTAAAAAGTTGAGCTGCTCCTCTCTATCTATCAGTCGATCCATAAAGCCAAAACGAAGGAGTAATTCATTGAGTTCTGTAGCAATCTCATTAATTTCTATGGGTTTTAAAAACCACTCTTTGAGGAGTTCTGTTCCTTTTTCGGTGGATTTAAAGATCATTTTTTTTGAATTTGGCATATTTGTTTTTTCTACTAATTCCAGCTCCTGTAGTCTGTTGATAGCAGGATAAATGGCTCCGGGACTGCTGCTGTAGTTGCCAAGAGCTGTATTTTCAAAAGCTTTCCGAACACGATAACCCGATTGAGGGTTTTGGTTTAGAAGTCCTAGTATGGCATAATCTAGGGAAGTGGGTCTTTTCATTTTAATTTATTAAATAATACGAATCGTATTACGAAATTAGTACGTTTCGTATTAAAAAACAAATAATATATGTAAATATTTACCCAGACTTTATTATTATTAAATTTTAACATGGAAATAATCCAAATAAATGGAAATAATCCATAATTTAGCTATCCCTTTTTAATAGTTATGGAAAAAACCATTCTTCATCTGGATTTGGACACCTTTTTTGTGTCTGTAGAGCGACTTATTAATTCTGAATTACAGAATAAACCATTATTGGTAGGAGGAACAAGTGATAGGGGAGTGGTGGCTGCCTGTAGTTATGAAACTCGTGGTTTTGGAGTTCATTCTGGGATGCCCATGAAAATGGCACGAGAACTATGTCCAGAAGCTATTGTAATTCGAGGAAATGCGGGAACTTACAGTAAACATTCGGATATCGTTACCGATATTATCAAAGAAGAAGTTCCTTTATTTGAAAAATCGAGTATAGATGAATTCTATGCAGATCTTTCAGGAATGGATCGTTTTTTTGGCTGTTACCACTATGCATCTGAATTACGGAAGAAGATTATTAAGGAAACCGGACTTCCAATTTCCTTTGGATTATCAGTCAATAAGGTTGTTTCTAAAGTAGCTACTAACGAAGCAAAACCCAATAACCAACTCAAAGTAGATGCGGGTTATGAAAAACCTTTTTTGGCACCCCTCTCTATCAAAAAAATTCCTATGGTAGGCGATAAGACTTACCAAACACTTCGGAATCTTGGTCTTCGAAAGGTAAAGACAGTACAAGAAATGCCTATAGATCTTATGCGTCGTGTGCTTGGTGCTAATGGCACAATGATTTGGAAAAGGGCTAATGGGTTAGATAATAGTCCGGTGATTCCATTTTGTGAACGCAAATCTATTTCTACGGAGAGAACATTTGATCGAGATACTATAGATGTGACAAAATTAAGAGGGGTTCTTATAGCTATGACAGAAAATCTTGCTTATCAGCTTCGAAGAGGTGAAAAACTTACGGCCTGTATTACCGTTAAAATAAGGTATTCAGATTTTAACACCTATTCTAAACAAGTTCGTATTCCGTATACAAGTGCAGATCACATTCTTATTCCAAAAATATTGGAATTATTTAAAACACTGTATAACAGGCGCTTACTGGTTCGTCTGGTAGGAATTCGATTTAGTCATTTGGTGTCAGGAAACTATCAGATTAATCTTTTTGAAGACACAGAGGAGGCTTTAAATCTTTATGGAGCTATGGATGCTATTAGGGAGCGTTTTGGAGACAAAAGTGTGCTTAGAGCTTCAGGGATGGGAGCTAAAACTATTGGAAGAATGCACAATCCTTTTAATGGGTTACCTCCACCCGTATTGGCACATAGAAAGCAATAAATATTTTATCCGACCAGGTGTTTTTATCACTTTTTGAGAAATAAAAACTTTACAAAGAACAACCCAGATGATCATCATAAGGATCATAGGCTTTAGAAATAATAGAGTATTAAAGAAACTAATTTTATAAATGTACCTCAATTGTCACACCTATTATAGCTTGCGTTATGGGACTTTTTCTGAAGTAGAATTATTGGAGTTGGCACAACAGAATCAGGTTACTAAGTTAGTTTTAACGGATATTAATAATACTTCTGCGGGCTTAAATTTTGTCAGGAAAGCTATAGAATACCAAATAAGACCTATTCTTGGAATTGATTTTAGAAATGGGATAGAACCTTGTTTTGTAGGAATTGCAAAGAATAATGAAGGTTATCAGGAGCTAAACGAATTTTTGTCGTCTTATCTTCATGAAAAGAAAATGTTTCCTTCCATAGCCCCTAAATTTAAGAGTGTTTTTGTGATATATCCTTTTGAAAAGGTACTTCTTAACGACCAAATCAATTTTATGGAGCACGAGTTTATAGGGATTTCTATAAATGATCTAAGAAGACTTCCTTTTTCTAAACTCGTAGAGAAGAAACATAAATTGGTGGTTTTACAGCCCGTTACTTTTAGGAATAAAAGGGATTATAATGCACATCGCCTTTTACGAGCTATTGATAATAATTTGTTGTTAAGTAAACTTCCAAAAGAAGAACAAGCTCAGGAAGGAGATAAAATGTTTCCTGTTCAGAATTTGGCAGCAGCTTTTAGTGAGTTTTCCTTTATCTTGGAAAATACCGAAAAGCTTTTAAATGGATGTACTATACAATTCGACTTTTCTAAAGAGCGGAAACCACAAAATCTACAAACGTATTTAAATACAAGAGAAGAAGATGAAAAACTACTAGAACAATTGTGCCTGGAAGGACTTCCCTATAGATACCCTATAGTAGATGATATAATAGAAGAACGTTTAAAAAAGGAACTGGGTCTTATTAAGGAAAAGAGTTTTGTGTCTTATTTTTTGATTAATTGGGACATCGTTTCCAAAGCGAGAGATAAAGGGTTTTTTTATGTGGGGCGAGGGAGTGGCGCTAATAGTATTGTGGCCTATTTACTTCGTATTACCGATGTAGATCCTATAGAGCTAGATTTGTACTTTGAGCGCTTTATAAATCTCTATAGGACTAATCCTCCTGATTTTGATATTGATTTTTCGTGGCGGGATCGAGAAGAAATTACCCAGTATATTTTTGAGCGGTTTCCCCATGTATCCCTTTTGGGAACCTATGTTACTTTTAAAGAGAAAGGTGTGGTTAGGGAATTAGGAAAAGTTTTTGGACTCCCTAAAGCCGAAATCGATTTATTAAGTACGGGACAATATATACCTTCCGAATTGGATGAGGTTTCTTTGTTAGTATTAAAGTATGGGAGGTTAATCAAAGGGTTCCCCAATTATTTGAGTATACATGCAGGGGGCATTCTCATTAGTGAGAGACCTATTCATTATTTTTCAGCGACTCACCTTCCTCCTAAAGGTTTTGCAACAGTCATGTTCGATATGGTTATTGCTGAAGATGTAGGCTTGTATAAGTTTGATATTCTGGCGCAGCGGGGGCTGGCAAAAATCAAAGAAGCCTTACAAATTATAGCACTTAACAAACCCTCTGAATATTCAAAAATTGATATCCACAATATTAAAAAGTTTAAAGAGGATCCTCATATTAACGAGTTGGTGAAAACAGCACAATGTATGGGGTGTTTTTATGTAGAATCTCCTGCAATGAGGATGTTGCTTAAGAAGTTAGAAGTAGACAATTATTTGGGGCTGGTTGCAGCAAGTTCCATTATTCGTCCGGGTGTTGCCAAAAGTGGAATGATGCGCGAGTATATTCTTCGACATAGAGATAAGCAAAGAGCACAAGAAAAGGGTCATCCAGTAATGCTAAATATTATGCCTGATACCTACGGAATTATGGTGTATCAGGAGGATGTGATTAAAGTAGCACACTATTTTGCCGGATTGAGCCTGGGAGAAGCAGATGTTTTGCGAAGAGGAATGAGTGGAAAGTTTCGTTCCAGAGAGGAGTTTCAGAAAGTCCAGGATAAGTTTATTGAAAACTGTCGGAACAAGGGCTATGAAGAGGGGTTAATATCAGAAATATGGCATCAGGTAGCTAGTTTTGCGGGTTATGCTTTTGCAAAAGGACATTCGGCTTCCTATGCCGTAGAAAGTTACCAAACCCTGTTCTTAAGGGCGTACTATCCCTTGGAATATCTGGTAGCTGTTCTGAATAATGGAGGTGGATTTTACCGCTCAGAATTTTATGTACACGAAGCAAGGATGCTCGGGGCTACAATACACGCTCCCTGTATTAACAAGAGTTTTGCGGTAAATACTATCTATGAGAAAAGAATTTACTTGGGTTATATGTATTTGAGAGAGTTAGAAAGTAGGGTCATGAATAGAATTTTAAAAGAGAGACAACTGCATGGACAATTTACTTCTTTAGAAGATTTTTTAGATAGGGTAACTATCTCTATAGAACAATTGAGTATTCTTATCAGAATAAATGCTTTTCGGTTTACAAAGATTAACAAGCATAAACTATTGTGGGAAGCCCATTTATTTCTTTCTAAAGGGGTTTTATTAGAGCACCCAAAATTATTTCCGCCAATACATCAAAAGTTTAGAATTCCCAGTTTACATACCACAGATCTGGAAATGGCTTTTACCCAAATAGAACTTTTAGGTTTTTGTTTATGTAGTCCCTTTGGACTTTTACGGGAAACTCCAAAAAATAGAAATGGTCAAAAAGATTTAGAGCGTTATTTAAATAGAAATATAGATATTTATGGTTATTTGGTGACGGTAAAAAACACGCATACACATAATAAAAAGAGAATGTATTTTGCTACTTGTGTAGATCAAGACGGTGAAGTGTTTGATACAGTTCTATTCCCTCCTGTAGCGGCTAAATATTTTTTTAGAGGAAAAGGGATTTATAGATTTTATGGACGCGTCGTAAGTGAGTTTGGATTTTTAAGTATAGAAACCTTAAAAATGCAAAAGGAAGATTTAATTCAAGATCCCAGATATGCTGAGATGAAGACAGCTAATAAGCGATTGCCCTTAATATCCAAGAGAGTAAGTATGCCTCCTTTTAGCTCAAGAAAATAATTGAGTCTTTAATAGCAAATGAGAGGAAAGGTAATTTAATTTGTTTCCGAACTAAAAGAGGAGGCCGGGAGGCCTTCGTTATTAAATAAGGTTGCGTCACTAGTATCCTTCCAAGCATACCTGACAAATTTTGGTACTGCTATTCCTGCTGCAGTTAACTCAATTTTATCATTAGCTATCACAGCTTTAGCATCTTTAAATATTCTGTCTTCCCCTGCAATTTCAAAACCTTGGAGGGGTAATTCATTAGCCATAAGTCCCGAGCCTAAATGGGAAAAAGAAACTATAATCTTATTTCCTTCTATAAGATGATTTTTATATAGAGGTCCTGAAGCGATCAATTCTTTGGTATGCTCATTTTTTAGAGCTAAACCTGCCAGTCTTTCACCAACATCTTTCTTATTTGCGGGGTGAATATTTACAGGATCACCAATGTCTAGTGTAACTACCATTCCTGTATTCTTTAATTCCAGTGTTTTGCGTTGCGCATCTCTCAAGGCTGGAGATAAATTATTTCCATAATTAAATGGAGCAATTTGGACAAAATAAAAAGGAAAATTTATTTGCCATTGGCTACGCCAATCTTCTATCATCTTTGGGAATAAACGCTCATATTGTGAGGCTCTGCCAACATTAGATTCTCCCTGATACCAAATAGCTCCTTTTATTGAATAGGGTACTAAAGGAGCTATCATGGCATTAAATAATACAGTAGGACTATGCGAATTAATTTCAACAATATTGGGTCTGTCCAAGGATAGTGATTCTTTTAAATCATAGACGTAAAACTGTCCCTCATAAATCTCAGCTGCCGGTAGTAATTCCCATGTACCGCTTAAATCTATGGATTCATCATTTCCCGACAGGGTTATGGAATCATTTAGTCCACCTCCGCCACCTGTGTCAATAACTCTTATGGCTAAAAGATTCTCTCCTTTTTTTAAAAGGGATTTTGGGATAGAGTAGGTCCTTTTAAAAGTATGCTTACCATTTCCAACGGTTAATCCAACCTGTTGTCCATTCACATAAGTATAATCCATATCATCAACCGCTCCCAAAGAAAGTGTATAGTCTTCTAAGGGCTCTTCTTTCAAAAGAAATGATTTTCTTAACCAAATTACTCCATCCATTTGCCAATTCTCCCGCTGATCAATTGGCCCCGGAAGATCAATCTTTTCCCAGGATGAGGCGTCATAATTTGGGTCACTCAGCCCCAAGTCGCCTAAATTTAATTCCAACCAGTCGTTATTTTTACTAGGAATCTCTACTGTTCTCCATCTAGAATACCATTCATTTTTTAATTCTACCATATTCGGATCCTCCAAAGACAAAAGAGCTTCGTCAAAATCCCCCAGCTCTTTAAGAGAAGTCTTGCTAATCCATGCCTCAACAGGTGTACCGCCCCAGCTTGAATGTATAATCCCAATAGGTATATTTAATTCTTTCTGAAGTCTTTTTGCAAAAAAATAGGCCGTAGCGCTAAAATCTCCAGCCGTTTCAGGAGAGCTAACGAACCATTCTCCACGAAAATCATTTGTTCTTTCGAGAGATAAGTTTCTTTCTACCGTGAACATTCTTATCATATTATTGCCAGCAGAGGCAATTTCATTTTTAGAATTAAGGATGGTATCTCTGGGTGGCCATCCATTTAAGGGCATTTCCATATTGGATTGCCCTGAGGCTAGCCATACTTCCCCTATTAGAATATCTTTTAGTGATATTTCCTCCTTATCTGTAGCTATAGTAAGGGAATAAGGACCCCCTGCTTCAGGAGTTTGAAACTTAATTGACCAAGTGCCTTCAGCATCCGTATTCGTCTCTAATTTTTCCGTCCAATTGGCAGAAAGAGATATGGAAATATTTGGAGAAGCTGTTCCCCAAATAGTTATCTCCTCTTCTTGTTGTAAAACCATATGATCCGAAAATAATGGATTTACCTGAATAGAATGTTGTTCAGAACTACAAGCAACAAGGGCGAAAAGTGCTGATAGTAAATAGAGGTATGGCGAGTAAAATAATTTAAGGGAATTCATATCATTTTTATTGAATTAAATTCCATTTACTTCTAGGAGTTCTGGAAAGTAATTTATTAGCTTCTGGATCATTTATAAATTCCTCTTTTTTACTATCCCAAGCTAATTCTCTCTTCAATCGCCATGAAATAAGTCCGAGATGCATGGGGAGGGTCATTTTTCTGGCATATTCCAGATTAGATTCCGCCAGTCTTCTGGATTTAACGGCATTCACAAAATCTTGTTGATGTCCCGGGGAACGTGGAATAGTAAGTGGTACTGATGGTATATCGTTCATCTTTTCACCGTTTATGGTTATTTCACGAGTATCATAATCACATATTAGAGTCCCCTTTTCTCCTTCAAAGTAGGCCCCTATGCCTCTTTCGGCCGCCCCTGGAACATCAGGAGGAATTGTAGTCCACAATATTTTAAGATCTTCAAATTCATAATCAACATCGATCCATTTTGGGGTGTTGGCAATACCATCCGCAACTTCTCCTTTTGCCTTGATGCTTTTTAGTCCTTTAGGCTCTAAAGCCCAGTAGGCAACATCAGCAATATGACACCAGAAATCTGCAAAAATACCTCCTGAATAATCCATAAAATAGCGGTAAGTAAAATGACACTTAGCCGGGATATAATCAACCATAGGAGCCGGGCCTAGCCACATATCCCAATTCAGCGATTTTGGGACTTTCTTTATTTTAGTTTCTGTTATTTCTGGAGGAGCTCCGGTTTTCCAAAGTCGTACTGTGTGAACTTTTCCTATAGCCCCTGATTGAATAATTTCTACAACCCTATGATAATTATCTGTGGCATGAATTTGGGTACCTAATTGAAAAACTCGATTATTCGCCTTTTGTGCCGCCAACATGATTTGCCCTTCTTTAACATCATATGAAAGGGGTTTTTCTCCATAGACATCTTTTCCTGCTTGAAAGGCTAAGGTAGCTATTTGTGCATGCCAATGATCCGGAGTAGCGCAGGTAATTGCATCAATATCTTTCCTGTCTAATATTCTTCTGAAATCTTCATACCCCATTACCTCTTTTCCTGGCTGCAGGGTTTTCATTGTCTTTAAACTTTTGCTTAAATGCCCTTGATCCACATCACATAGGGCCACAATATCTACATCATCTAATTCTGAAAACCACTGCATGTGATTGTTTCCCATTCCGCCAACCCCTATGTGTGCAACTCTTAACTTATCACTTGGTTTTATTTTGGCTCCCAGTGATGGTAAAATGGTGATCCCTAAAAACCCTAAACTACTTTTTTTTAACGAAGTCTCTTCTATTCTGATTATTCATTCCCATTTCATCTATATTTCTGTTTTAATTTACAAAAAAACAAACTATGATACCTTTAAAATAGTTGTGATACATTTTTAATATGAGCAAGACTAATTTTTAAAATCTTCTATCAGGATTAAAAGGGGAAATATCCATGGAGGTTTTCTTGTCATCAATAATTTCAGAAACTAATTTTCCGGTAGCCGGACCTAAACTCCATCCCATCATGGCATGCCCGGTGGCAAAAGTCAAATTATCATAATTTTTGGACTTACCAATATAGGGAAGGCCATCAGGTGATACGGGTCTTAGGCCGCTTTTTGCTTTGCTCATATCTTCACTACTGATACGTATGTCGGGATAATAATTCTGTGCCGCTTTAGCGATAGCCGACACTCTTTCCTTTCTTATTATTTCATTAATCCCTGAGAACTCCATAGTTCCGGCGAATCTTGTGAATCCATTCATTGGGGTTACCGCTGCTTTTGCCTCCATAAGGACGGCAGGTAATTGGATTCCTGTTGGTTTTTCTACATTTATGGCATATCCCTTTCCTGCTTGTAAGGATATATTTAATCCAAGCAACTTAGATAGTTCTCCGCTCCAAGATCCGGCCGCCATGACCAATTCATCAGCCTGATACAAAGATTGTTTTGTTTTAACTGAAAGGATTTGACTACCGGATTTCTCTATTTCAATTACGTCTTGATTTGTAACTATGGTAACCCCGACATTTTTTAAGTAGGCCAGTAATTTGGGCATTATTTCTGTTGGTGTGGTATGCCCATCGCACTCATAGTGAACCGCTCCTTTAGCATTAATTTCAACTTTTGGTTCTAATTTTTTAAGCTCAGTATAATTTAATAAATTGACTTCCAAGCCCAAAAATTTAGCCTTCTCCGCCACTTCCATTTCTTTTTCACCTGCTTCATCCGTTTTAAAAAGCATAAGAAGTCCTTTTCTTTCTAATTGGAATGATCCTAAATCTCCAGATGATTTTATATCCTCATATAAATCTCTACTTAGGATATTAATGTCTTTAATTACGGGAATAGCCTTAAGGACCTTTGCATTTGTAGAGGACTTATGAAAATTCCATGACCATTTAAAAAAATCAGCATCCCATCTAGGTTTCATATAAAATGGACTAGAGGAGTTAAACATCCATTTGATACCTTTACTTATCATTCCCGGAGAAGCCAAGGGAATAATATGACTTGGCGTAAGGTAACCTGCATTTACAAAAGAAGCGCCTGAACTTATGTCGGATTTATCAATTACCGTCACGGTATGTCCACTTTTTTGCAAAAAATAAGCAGAACATAGTCCCGCAATACCTCCCCCGATGATGATGATTTCTTTGCTCATTTATTTAAATTACTTGAAAACCCAAAGCAAAAGGATCTTCCTTATCTATAGTTATTGTATTGTGTCCGTAAATTCTGGCCCATCCTTGAATACTCGGAATTATAGCTGGAATACCTTTTATAGTTGAAAGACTTTCTATTCTTCCGATAAAAGTAGAACCGATATAGCTCTCGTGTACAAAATCCTCCTCAGGTTTAAGTAATCCTTTCGCATGCCATTGAGCCATTCTAGCAGAAGTGCCGGTACCACAAGGAGATCTGTCTATAGCCTTATCGCCATAAAAAACGGCATTTCTAGCTGTAGAATGCTCATTTAATGGTTTTCCTGTCCATAAAATATGTGTTACATCTTTAATGGTCTTATTCTCTGGATGTACAAATCTATTGGGATATTTTTTATTAATTTCTTGCCTTAATTGCCGACTTAAAAAAATTAATTCACTTGCCGTAAATTCTTCTAGTCCTTTAAAGTTTTTTTGCGAATCTATTATAGCATAAAAATTTCCTCCATAAGCTACGTCGAAATCCAGTTCTCCCAAAGTATCACTCTTTGCTGTTAGATTACTTCCCGCCAAATAAGACTTAATGTTATCAAATTTTACCCAATCTACTTTTCCTTTATTTAATTTATAAGAAACTTTGATCAAGCCAGCCGGGGTTTCAAGTCTAATGCTTCCAGGGATTTTCGGGTTGATAAGTCCTTCTTCTAAACCGATGGTAATAGCCCCGATGGTTCCATGCCCGCACATAGGCAGACATCCACTGGTTTCCATAAATAAGATTCCTAAATCATTGCTTGGATCAGAGGGCTCCAGAAAAAATCCTCCACTCATCATGTCATGTCCTCTTGGTTCAAACATTAAACCTTTTCGAATCCAATCAAACTCCCTTAAAAAATGCTGTCTTTTTTCACTCATATCCCGCCCTTTTAGTTCAGGAAATCCTTTGGTAATTAAACGTACCGGATTTCCACAAGTATGAGCATCAATACAGGAAAAGGTAGATGTTGGCATAAGAATAGTTTGCTATAACTTAGAATCTGAATAAGATCCGTTTACTAGTCTGAGAATCTTGAGAGGGTTATTATCTTTTAGGGCATCCGGAAGTAGATCTTTCGGCCAATTTTGATAAGAGACTGGTCGTACCCAACGTTTGATGGAATTAGTTCCAACTGCCGTAAACCTACTATCTGTTGAGGCCGGGAATGGTCCTCCATGAACCATAGAAGGACAAACTTCTACTCCTGTAGGCACCCCATTAAATATGATTCTACCTACCCTTTGGGTCAGGGCGTCAACGACTTTAGAATATTTAGAAATCTCCTCTTTGTTTCCAAGAACCGTTCCAGTTAACTGACCTTCAAGGGTTGTCAAAATTTCATGCATTTCTTCCACATTTTCGCATTCTACAACTATCGAAAAAGGTCCAAATACTTCTTGATGAAATTTTGGATTCTTAAGAAATTCAAGTCCTGATGTACTCAAAACAAGTTGTTCAGCAAAATATGGTGAGGCCTTGGAGCTTGTTATATTTAGTTTTGTAGTTCCTCCTTGAGTTATTGCCTGATCTTTCCCTCTTTCATAATTGTCATAAATAGTTGGATGAAGCATACAACTTGGATCCATAGCGGCAATATCCTTTCCAAGGTTTGTTTTAAACATATCCAGATGGCTTCCTTTCAAACCTAGTATCAAACCGGGATTGGTACAGAATTGTCCAGCTCCAAGCATAATAGAACCGGCATATTGATTAGCCCAAAAAGCACCCTTTTCTTCTAAAGCAGAAGGTAATATGACAACTGGATTTATACTTCCCATTTCAGCAAATACAGGGATGGGTTCTTTTCGTTCGCTCGCCAGCTTATATAAGGCAGTTCCTCCTTTTATGCTTCCTGTGAATCCTACTGCCTTTATTGATGGGTGTTTTACTAAGGCCTGTCCCACTTCAATACCACTGCTATTTAAATTAGAAAAAACACCATTTGGCATGGCTGTTTTTCTGGCAGCATTAATTATGGCCGTTGCCACCAATTCACCGGTGCCGGCATGCATAGGATGACTTTTAACAATTACAGGACATCCGGCCGCCAGGGCACTTGCAGTATCTCCTCCGGCAGTTGAATACGCCAAGGGGAAATTGCTCGATCCAAATACGGCTATTGGCCCTAAAGGAATTAGCATCTTTCGAATGTCCGATTTAGGTAGTGGAGAACGATCTGGCTGAGCTGTATCTATGCTGGCATCAACCCAGGAACCATCATCTAAAGCATCGGCAAAAGACCTTAATTGTCCCACTGTTCTCCCCCTTTCCCCCTTCGCTCGTCCTTCGGGAAGAGCGGTCTCAAGCATGTAGGTCTCTATTAGAAGATCTCCCAAAGCCTCAATTTCGTCAGCTATAACTCTTAAAAATCCTGCTCTTCTCTCAGAGGAAATATTCTTGTAAGTTATGAAAGCTTCTAAGGCAAGTTCTGCAGCCTCATTCAGTTCCTCCTGAGTTGCTTCATAAAAGATCCAGTCATTTTTAATACCTAAGGCAGGATTAAACGTATTATATGTTTTGTCTCCTTTGGCGGATCTCTTATTTCCTAAAAAATTCTTTCCGGTTATCATCTTTTATCTCTTTAGACAGCGTTATGAATGGTTTTATTTTCTACTTTATATTGGGGTAATTCTGGTCTATTTTTTAGCCCTTCTTCAATGATTTTTAATACCCTTTGACGTTCGTCACCTCTTAATGGAAGCCTTGGGGCTCTTACTTTCTCTGTCCCTATCCCTGTAGCAACTTCTGCTAATTTTATATTTTGTACTAATTGTGGACTTATATCGAGCTCTAACAGAGGTAAAAACCAACGGTAAATTGCCAGAGCATTATCTATTTTGCCAGCCTTTACTAATTCATAAATAGCAACCGTTTCTCTTGGAAATGCGCAAACTAAGCCCGCAACCCATCCATCAGCACCCATTAATAGACTTTCCATTCCCAGCGTATCTACGCCGGTTAGAATTTTTAATCTTTTTCCAAATCTGTTTCGAAGCCTGGTAATGTTTGATATGTCGCGAGTGGATTCCTTAACAGCCTGTATGTTTTCACATGTCAGTAATTCTTTAAACATATCTGGAGTCACATCGATGCCATAATCTACAGGGTTATTGTAGATCATTATGGGCAAATTTGTTCTTTGAGCTATGGTTTTAAGATAGGTTACTGTTTCAAAGGAATCTGCTTTATATCTCATGGGAGGCAAAAGCATTAGGCCACTTGCACCATATTCCATGGCGTTCTCCGCAGCCTCTATAGCGCCTTTTGTAGACTGCTCGGCAATATTAATAATAACAGGTATCTTATTATTAACATATTCTACAGCTGTTTCCACAAGAACCTTCTTTTCTAAAGCCTCTAAGGTACTTGCTTCTCCAAGAGTACCGCCAAGTACAATACCACTTACACCGGCTTCCATTTGAGCTTTTAAGTTTATCCTGAACATGTCAAGGTCCAGTCCGTCTTTTTCCGTAAACTTTGTGGTTAATGCTGGCATAACGCCGCTCCATTCAAATGTCATAATTATAGTTTTATTATTTTGGTTTAAAAAGAATGATATTTCCTGTTTTAATCGGCAATGTCAAATTTATATACCGTTGTAGATTTATATGTTTCTCCGGGTTCTAGCAAGGTTGAAGGAAAATTTGGTTGATTTGGTGAATCAGGAAAATATTGGGTTTCAAGGCAGAAAGCCCCGTGTTTCTCATAGGGTTCTCCATTTTTGCCTTTGGTGCTACCGTTTAAAAAATTACCCCCGTATAACTGGACACCTGGTTTGGAGGTATAAACTTCCATGACTCTTCCTGATGTTGGTTCTGTTACCTTGGCTGCCAGAACAAGACCTTCTTTATTTGTCGGAGTTTTATTTAGAACAAAATTATGGTCATATCCTCCTCCAAGGATCATTTGTTCGTGGGTGCTGTTTAAATCCTCAATTAGGGGTTTGGGCTGGGTAAAATCTAAGGGAGTTCCATCTACACTTTCAATCGTGCCGATTGGTATAAGTCCGGCATCAACCGGAGTATAGGCGCTTGCATTAATTAGCATTATATGGTCATTTACATCTCCCTTACCTTCTCCTTTTAAATTAAAATAAGAATGATTGGTTAAATTAACCACGGTAGTTTGATCCGTGGTGGCCAGATAAACAATTTTTAGTTCATTTTCATCCGTCATCGTATAAGTAACGGTTACATCAAGATTTCCGGGATAGCCCTCCTCCATATGAGGAGAAACTCTTGAGAATGACACTTTGTTTGAAGCTAACATTGTTCCCTTCCAAATGACACTTTCGAAACCAACAAGTCCACCATGCAAATGATTTTCTCCGTTATTTAAAGCTAGTTGATATTCATTATCGTCAATACTAAACTTTCCCTTCCCAATTCTGTTTCCATAGCGACCGATGACGGCTCCAAAATTGTTTTTAGGACCTTTCATATAATCGTCAATGGTAGGTAGTCCAAGAACTATATCTTCCATTTTGCCATTCTTGTCTGGCACATGTAAGGCAATGAGACGTTGACCGTAATTGGTAAAATCTGCCTTAAGACCATGTTTATTCATAATAGTGTATAGCTGTATACTGTCTTCCCCAATAATTTTTGAAAAGTCTTCGGAATCTATTTCATTTTCATAAGTGATTTTAGTCTCTGCAGAAGTAGTTTTTTCAGAATTTGTTGAATCTTTACAACCAATAACTAGTAGGCTGAAAGCTCCAATAAGAAGGTAAATTAGTTTATTCATTATGAGTGTTTAATTAAGACTTTTAAAAGTAGGAAAAAGTTATTAGCTATATAGATATGATCTTAAGATAATTTTGCTAAAGAATTCTCTTCATCTAAAAATGTGGTAATTCCACTATTTATAATGAATGTTTGCTAAGAATATTCTTATTTTTAAAGATGCGAAAACTCATTATACTGATAACAATGGGGGTTGTATTTAACAATCAATCCATTCATTCACAAATTCAGGAAGATAAGGTTTTACACTTTGCAGCCGGAGCCGTTTCAGGTGCTGCGGGGGCTTTAATTGCTTCCAAAATATCAAAAAGAAATAGGTTTTGGACGGTAACAGGATCGGTTGCGGCAAGTTTGGCAGCCGGATTGGCTAAAGAAGCTATTGATAAAAGTAATGGTGGAAAATGGGACAATGGGGATTTAGGCGCAACCGTTTTAGGAGGAGCAGTGGTAGGGGTAAGTATTGAAATATTTTCAAAGAAAGAAGGAAAGTATTATGTGAAAAGGGATAAAAAAAAGAGAAAGAAAAATAAAGACCCTTAAATGATTAAGGTTTAAAGTCAAATAAAATATTAATCGGGCAAATCTTTTCTAATTATTTCATCTAGAGCCAACCTTTTCTTTTAAAGTAATATCCCATGCCTAAGAAGACAAAAAGCATGACCCCCAAGAGTATAAAATAACCGTATTTATGATGTAGTTCAGGCATGTTTTCAAAGTTCATACCATAGACACCTGCAATAAAACTTAGAGGAATAAAAACAGTTGCAATAATGGTAAGAACCTTCATTACCTCATTCATTCTATTACTAATAGTTGCTCCTCATATACATGTCCATTAAACTCCAGATAAGTTCTCTTTGTAAATCAATACTCTCTGATACCTGGATGATATGATCATATAAATCTCTAAGATATACTAAGGTGCTCTTTGAAAGTAAACTAGCCTCTACCTTGCTCATTTGATTGATTACTTCTCTTAAAGGATATACTGCCCTTCGTATTTTTAAGATTTCCCTTTTTAGCTTATGTATCTCTTGAACGAGATCAGAATTTGCTTGCTCAGAAAACAAGTTTTCCTCAAGTTCCTCAATTTTTTCTCCCATAACCTCCATCAGATTGAAGTAATTGTCGACTATGGCGTCAATAAGAGCGTATAACAAATAATCAGCTCCCATGGATCTCACCTTGCCTTTACTATTTCTTAATCGTTCTCTCACAACATCAAAAACATCCCCGTCGGCTTCTTGAAAACTGAGTAAATAGTCTTTCCCCTGAATGAAACTTACGGTCTCAAATTTTAGGTTCTGAAGTTCATCAAAGTAGAGCATTTTAATAACGATGAAAAGGTAATCGCTGTGCTCCTCTAACTTTGGTCTTTGTTTGGTATTGGCTATATCTTCCAGAATCAACGGATGAATCATAAAGTCTTTGCCCAGTTTGCCAATTTCTTTGGTATGATTTAATCCATTAATGTTTACCCAGGTAATTGTCTCTTCATTCTCATAAGAAAAAACCTCTTCAGGGTTTTTAAGTTGCGTTTCCTCAAAATGTTCCTTATTATAATCAAAGACATCTATAAAGAGGTTTTTTTTTGATTTATTTCCCACATAGGAAATAGTGCCAGGAGGTAATCCAATTTTTCTTTTTACAGAAGAAGAGCCTTCATTTTTCATATATGGTCGACTTACAAATACAATGTAGACTTTTTAATGTTTCATTCCAACATCCTTGTTTAAATATCTCATGAATTCTGGTTTAAAGACAAAAAGTCAACCGGCCACGAAATAGGAAAATTGGCTATCTTGTAGGCAATGAAGCGAACATAGGATAGCAATGTTTTAAAAAAGGATTTCAACGTCAATATCATATTTAGTAAAAATTAATATTTCCCAAAAAAAGAACAGCAAATTACTTATGGACTTATCAAAAAAAATATTGTGTTGTGATTGGGGGACAAGCAATTTTAGGCTTTACTTGGTTGATAAAGAGAAGCAGAAAATCTTAGAACAATTTGAGGATACGACAGGGATATCTGAGGTATATAAACTTTGGAGGCGTAAGATTAAAAAGGATCAGACAGCTTTTTTTAGGGGCTTTTTGCAGGATAAAATTGAAGAATTTTCAAAGAGCATAGATCAATCACTAAAGGATTTGGATGTTACCCTTTCGGGGATGGCATCATCTACCCTGGGCATGACTGAGGTCCCATATAGTCAACTTCCGTTTGATTTGACAAATCCTGAATTATCTTTTAAGGAATTAAAATATTCCAAGCGGTATGCAAATCCGGTTTATATTTTTGGCGGATTAAAAAGCACGGATGATGTGATGCGGGGAGAAGAAATACAACTCTTGGGATTAAGGGATTATATAAATGAGAAGGAATGTCTATGTATCTTGCCGGGAACACATTCCAAGCATATTACAATTAGTAAAGGAAAGGTTAGTTCTTTTCAAACCTTTATGACTGGAGAGATCTTTAACGTAATTAAAGAATACAGTATTTTGCGAAATTCAATTACAGGGAAAGGAAGTCAAGTTGAAAAAATAAAATTTTTTAGAGCCGGGGTTTTGGAAGGCTCCAAAAGCAATCTATTAGGAAGTCTATTTAAAATTCGAGCAAATGATATCTTATATAAAATGCCCAAGACTTCAAATGAATTGTATTTGAGTGGACTATTAATTGGATCAGAACTCAGTTCAATATTGTCTTATGAGGGCTCTTTACTTTTAGGGGGAAGTAATCCGTTGTTTTCCTTATATCAGGAGGCGATTGCATTTTTAAAACCGGAATTGGACTTACATATCATTAGTCCTGATGAAATGCTTCAAGCCATCCCAAGGGCACAACTTTATTTAATGAATAAAATAGCTGGCAAAAATGTATAGATTTTCTGAAGATTTATTTAAGAAAGTTCCTGTAGTGGGAATTTTAAGAGGTTATACCTTAGAGGAAGTTTTGGCAATAGTAAAAGTTTACTATCAAGAAGGCTTTACGAATATAGAAATCACGATGAATACAGAGAGGGCCACTGAGATAATCAATGAAGTTCTAAAGCATTATACAGGGAAATTGAATGTCGGTGCAGGGACGGTCTTAAGTAAGAATGATGTTGATGAGGCGATCAAGGCAGGTGCCCAATTTATAGTAACCCCTGTGACAGACCCATCTCTTATTAAATATTGTATCAATCGGAGTATTCCAGTCTTTCCGGGAGCTTATACCCCTTCTGAGATCTATGCTTGTTGGAAAGCTGGGGCGCGAATGGTAAAAGTTTTTCCGGCTAGTGCTTTAGGTCCTTCATATATCAAGGACGTTTTGGCGCCATTGAATGATCTTGAATTAATGCCCACAGGAGGAGTTACTAAGGATAATGTAAAGGCCTTTTTGGATGCAGGAGCCGTGGCATTTGGGATGGGAGGATATTTATTTAAAAACTCTTTAATAAAGAACAAAGAATGGGATAAGCTTTCCGCTCATCTCCGAAAGTTTAAAAAAGCTTTGGAATAGGTGTTTTAATTCTATGGAAATAAGATCTTTTTAAAATTACTTACTCGCATTCCTTACTATTTTCTTTAAATTGTAGGAATGATTGTTTTTTGAATTTCTATAAAGCAATGATTTCTTTGTTAATGGAAATCTACTGATCATAGTAATTCCATTTCTTAGAGATTTTTTTATTTAGGGTGCGATTTTCTTTTTGCACATTCCAAAAGATAGAATTAAATGAAACTAGATACCAAAACTCCCGAAGGACCACTTGAACAAAAGTGGCGTAATTATCAACTTAAGTCGCAACTTATTAATCCTGCAAATAAGAAAAAATTAAAAGTTATAGTGGTAGGATCTGGTTTGGCTGGTGCAGGTGCTGCTTCAACCTTAGCCGAGTTAGGATATGATATAGATTGCTTTTGCTACCAAGATTCCGCAAGACGAGCTCATTCTGTGGCGGCCCAGGGAGGAATAAATGCTGCTAAAAATTACCAGCATGATGGGGATAGTGTATATAGGATGTTTTATGACACCCTAAAAGGGGGTGACTTTAGATCTAGAGAGGCCAATACTTATAGATTGGCAGAACTTTCCGCTCCTCTGATTGATCATTATGTTCAACAAGGTGTTCCTTTTGCCAGAGAGTATGGAGGTACCTTGGTAAATCGAAGTTTCGGAGGTGTACAGGTACAACGCACTTTTTATGCTAGAGGACAAACTGGGCAGCAGTTATTGCTGGCAGCATATTCTCAGCTGTATAAAATGGTCAAGGCCAAAAAAGTCGTTATGCACCCGCGAACTGAAATGTTAGATTTAGTGGTAATTGATGGGAAGGCAAAAGGCATAGTGGTTCGGGATTTAGTAAATGGGGAACTTAAAAGGTTTGCTGCTGATGCTGTTGTGTTGGCTACAGGAGGATATTCAAGGGTATTTAGATTATCTACTCTGGCTATTGGTTGTAATGGTAGTGCCATATGGAAGGCACACAAAAGAGGTGCGTTTTTTGGTGCTCCAAGTTTTACACAAATTCATCCTACTGCCCTTCCTCAAACTAGTGAGGCACAATCTAAGCTTACTTTAATGTCCGAGTCTTTGCGGAATGATGGTCGTATTTGGGTTCCTAAGGCAGAAAATGAAAACCGAAAAGCAAATGATATACCTGAAGAAGAGCGCGATTATTATTTGGAAAGAAGATATCCAAGCTTTGGAAATCTTGCTCCCAGGGATATTGCCTCGAGAGCGGCAAAAGAACGTATTGATGCTGGTTTTGGTGTGGGCAGATTAAAAAATGCTGTCTATCTAGATTTTAAGCATGCCATTGAAAGGTTTGGCCTGGAGACCATAAAAGACCGCTATGGTAACTTATTTAAAATGTATAAGAAGATAACTGGGATCGACGCTTATTTAGAACCAATGCAGATTTCTCCTGCGGCACACTTTTCTATGGGGGGATTATGGGTAGATTATGAATTGATGACTACGATCCCGGGATTATATGCCATAGGAGAATGCAACTTTTCGGACCATGGAGCAAATCGGTTGGGAGCAAACTCTTTATTACAAGCCAGTGTGGATGGGTATTTTATTTTACCAAATACAATTAACAACTATTTAGCGAAGGAAATAAAAGAAAACCATCCTGATATTTCACATCCAAAATTTGAAGAGGTAGAGAAACAGACAAGGAAGCATATTGATAGAATTATGTCCATTAAAGGTACTAAAACAGTAGATCATTTTCATAGAGAACTGGGGAAGGTAATGTGGGATAATTGTGCGATGAGCAGAAACAAAAATGGATTGGAAGAAGCTATTAAAAAAATAGAGCAAATACGCCTAGGTTTTTGGAAAGATTTGAAAATAACAGGCTCCGCTAATGAGTTAAATACAGAATTAGAAAAAGCCCTGAGACTGGCAGACTTTATAGAGTTGGGTCTTTTGATGTGCACGGACGCTCTGGAAAGAAAAGAATCTTGTGGCGCACATTTTAGGGAGGAATTTCAAACGGCCGAGGGAGAGGCACTAAGAATGGACGATGATTATTCCTTTGTATCTGCTTGGGAATATAACCAAGCAGACTTTAAGTTACATAAAGAAATATTAGAATTTGAATTTATTCAACCAACAGTAAGAAGTTATAAATAATCGCATATGAAAGTATTGTTCAAGATCTGGAGACAAGAGGGTCCAGGAGTAAAGGGGAAGCTGCATAATTATGAAGTAGATGATCTTACAGAAGACATGTCTTTTTTAGAAGCCCTAGACCAGCTTAATGAGCAATTAGTTTTAAAAGGAGAGAAAGTTATCGCTTTTGAATACGATTGCAGAGAAGGAATTTGCGGACAGTGTGGTGTTTTTATTAACGGCCGTGCCCATGGGCCTCATAATAATATGACTACTTGTCAATTACATATGCGCAGTTTTAAAGATGGTGATACCATAATTGTAGAGCCATGGAGGGCTACTTCCTTTCCAGTTATTAAAGATTTAATGGTAGATAGATCTGCCTTAGATCGTATTATTGAAAATGGCGCCTACATAAGTTCAAGGACAGGAACAGCACCAGAAGCCAATGCCATCCCAATCCCTAAAGAGGTAGCCGACAGGGCTATGGATGCTGCGGCCTGCATTGGTTGTGGTGCTTGTGTTGCGACATGTAAAAATGCCTCTGCTGCACTATTTACATCAGCCAAAATAAATCATTTAAACAGCCTCCCTCAAGGAAAAGCTGAGCAACATAGACGCGCCATGGAAATGACCTATCAAATGGATAAGGAAGGCTTTGGTAGCTGCACATTTACAGGAGCTTGTGAAGTAGAATGTCCAGAAGGTATTTCTATAGTAAATATTGCAGAAATGAATTCAAGAGTGATAAGAGCCAAAATTTTTAATTAAAGAAAACAAAATAATGAAGCATTCTATTTTGATATTAGTGTTAGCACTTCTAAAATTTTCATTTCTCTGCGCACAATATGAGTACGAACCTAATGATGCCAATCCCTATGGTTTGCCGAATCCAAAAGCACCTTCAGAGATTAAAGAGTATGAACAAATGATTGGTATTTGCGATTGTAAATCTAGCAGAGCAGGCAGCGATGGGAAACTGGCTGAGCCAGTATCTATGATATGGGAATTTAAATACATTATGAATGGAATGGGGGTACAAGACTTTACCTTAAAGGAAGATGGAACACACTCTGGTAGTATCAGACAATTTAATCCGGAAGAGCAAAAGTGGTATGTGCATTATTACTCTTCAGCGAATCCAGCTTCTTCGCTGGGTACTTGGGAAGGTGGTAAAATAGGAAATGATATTGTTCTTTTAAAAAGCCAAAAGGCACCCAATGGAATGGAAGGGAATTTTAGGATAACCTTTAAGGATATTTCAGAAAAGGGTTTTAATTGGACAGGAGAATGGGTGAGTCTAGACGAATCAATTGAATTTCTCAGTTGGAAAATTGATTGTCTTAAACGTCAAGAATAATTCTATTTATTTTGATCCTCGGTTTATTTTGATATTCTTCTTTTAAAAGGCTGCACCTGCTTGTAAGTAGGCGTACGCCATAACCATTCCAAGGGGCCAAATCTATAGTACTTAAGCCAAATAGGACTAATAATTAACTGAACTATCCAAATCGAAATAACGACATAATACAATTCATAACGCTGTAGATTACCAAACATGGAAAAACCAATACCTGTAAAAATTACTGCGCAAATAACCGAATGCATAATGTAATTAGTCAGGGCCATACGGCCTACCGCAGCCAATGAGTTCTTTAATATAGTAATGATATTGAGTTTGCAAAATATCATAACTAGGCCTATATGACCAAAAGAAACTGCAATACGTCCAATAGCATAAGTAAGACCAGCCTTTTGGAAAGCCTCCACTGAAAAATCATTATTCAACACAGTCATTGTTTCATAATAATTGACGGAGAGTCCTATTCCATATCCCGCAATGATCATTGTAAGGTAGGATTTGTAACTCAATTCGGCAGTAATAACCCTAAGTTTATACAAGGCTATTCCCAACAGCATCATGGCCAATATGTCCCAGGGATTATAATCGTAGTTATATTCACTTTGCAAGAACCTATTTACCGGAGCAAGAAATAGAACAATATCAAAGTATCCCTTATACATACTTTCGGTATTTTCCTTCACCTCCTTAGGAGGTGTCTTTAATTCAGAAACTATGGCTTCCCAGGCTGTACTACCATTTTTAATATCTTCTGGAATGGCCGCTTCACCAGAATAAGTCTGAGCAAGCTTATACTGCTCTAGATATTTCATATTCTTTGAATATTCATAGGCTCCCAAACTCATTCCAATAAGGGTAAGGACAGCCGCTGCAATTATTAACTTTTTAGGCGAAGTATTCCTAAATGGAAACAAAAATAATCCATAAAGTCCATAAGCAAATAAAATATCTCCAACCCACAAAATCAAATATCCATGAATTACCCCAAAAATGAGTAACCAAATAGTTCTTCGATAATAAATATCTGCAACCTCAAGTCCTCCGCCTTTTTTAATCATTCTTGATGTCATAACCACCATTCCTACACCAAAAAGCATTGAGAACATAGCTCTCATTGTGCCTTCAAAAAACATATTATTCATTATCCAGACATAGAGATTATATCCTTCTGAGCCACCCTGGATAGTCGGATCTACATATGCCCAAAACACCAGGCCAAATCCGGTTATATTCATTAATAAGATTCCAAGAAGGGCAACACCTCTTAAGTCATCAAGAGATTTAATTCTTTCGGCACCCGATACAGGACCAAGTTGGTTTAAGTTCTGGTTCATTTGGTTTGGTTTTATTAAAAAATGAAATAACTATTTAATACTCATTTCTATTTTTCGTGAGTAAGTTACATTAATTATTAGCAAATACCTCCATGATAAATAAAGGTGTATTTCGAAATTTAGAGAGTGAATACGGAGTATAGTATTTATAAATACTTTGTATTGTAAAAGTAAAAGCCTTCAATTCCTCCTAATTAGCTGCTGAGGTGCACGACTGAAGTTGTTTGTTGTTACTAAATCACCTTTATCCTGCTGGCTAGGGAAGTTACAAATACGCTTATCTATGTTATAGACATTTGAAGTACGATGCTTAATGTTTATACTATGTCTTTGCATTATACGGCATTGCCGCAAGATGCAATATTTTGGCGATGGGTCAAATTGGCTTTATTTCGGCTTTCTTGCATAATTATATAAGTTCCCAATCCATGGCCTTTTTGATCATCCCTACCGAATTTTTCACATCCATTTTCACAAACAGATTTCTTTTGCAGTATGGACGAGATCAAACTTTTCTAGATGACGTCTAAAAATAAATCTCAATATAATGAGTATATCTTCTTCATATTTACCTAAAAACCACTAACTATTTGCTTAAAGGTTCCGATAAAATAGCCATCATTGTTTTTATGCCTTCTCTGTAGTTCCCCATTCTCAGGTTCTCATTTGGACTGTGCTGATTGTTGTCGCGATTGACTGTGGGAACGGTTACGGCCGGGATGTTAAGAGTCTTTACAAAGGGTGAAATAGGAATAGAACCTCCAGACATTCTTATCATTATGGGATCCTCCCCGAATGCATTTTTAAGAGCACTTTTGAGCCATACACCTACTTCTGAGTCAAAATCTGTTCGAAATGATTGGTAGGATATTTCATAGGTAAATGTTGCTACTTTTTTATTATTCATTCGTTCTTCTTTAGTGGGAACATTTTCTGTAACATAATACCCAAGCCCTTCAATATGTTCCCTTACTAAACCAATTAAACGCAATGGATCTGTTTCTAATACTAGCCTAATATCAATTTCACTTCTAGCGGATGCCGGAACAATTGTTCTGACTTGTTCATCAATCCAACCAGAATTTAAGCCTCGAATGTTTAAGGATGGATATTGTATTGCTTCCTGATAGCTTGATCCTACTTTATCAACACTCCCTAGTTGCAGCCTATCTTTTATTTCGTTTTCATCATCAGGAATAGATTGTAATATTTTTTGGGTTGCAGGATCAATTGATACACCATCATAGAAACCTGGAATGATAACCCTTCCATCATCATCTTTCATAGAGGCCAATATCTTTGATAATCCCAAGGCCGGATTTGGAGCGTAATTCCCAAAATGACCACTGTGTTGATCAGTAATGGGTCCATAAGTGGTTAAAGTAATTGTCGCAATACCCCTTGCGCCAAAAGTTAAGGTCGGTTTGTTTGAAATATGTCTTGGGCCATCAAAAATAATTAGCATATCAGACTTTAGTAACTCGGAATTATCTATCACAGCTTTTGGTAGCCGAGGAGATCCTAGTTCTTCTTCAAAATCCATAATTACTTTAATATTGAAATCCGGTTCAATATTCTCCTTTGCGATGGCATCCAGAGAGGTAAGGAACATTGCAACAGGACCTTTTGCGTCTGAGGAAGACCTGCAAAATATTCTCCAATCATCCTCATAATTCTCAAATTGACTCCAGGGGACGGATTCCCATTCACCTTTCTGATTTTTGATTTTTAAGGTAGGAGTATATGGGTTTTCCTGGAACCATTTAGACTTATCAACCGGCTGCCCGTCAAGTTGTAAATAAATAAGAACTGTTTTTTTATTTTCCGGAGAAGAACGTTCGGCAAGCAAAAGAGGTACTGTTTCTGTTTCAATGGCCGTGGTTTTAAAACTTCTTTTTTGAAATTCCTTTATACACCACTCTATATTTTTATAAATATCTTCTGCATTATTAGCATCATTGGGGATACTCAATAGTTCGAAGAGCATTTGATTGGATGATAATGCATAGCTTCTAGCCAATTCATTTATCCTTTCATTACTAATGTTTTGACCTGTGACAGGAATACTGCACAGACCAAGGGTCAAAAGAAAAAACCTAAAGCTGAGATTGGGTAATTTTAATACTTTCATGCTTGAATATATTAATTAGGAATTATTACTTTATTTCTACCATATTGCTTAGTTACAAAATGTTTCTATTTAGCCTTAATGATATATTGATAAGGTAACATATCTACATTTACATCAAAGTTTGAATAGCCGGCCTTTTTTAATTCTGCTATTACTTGATCCATAGATATTTTATGGTCGGTTGTCGGGCCTACCGGAAGTTCTGTTTTAAAAAAATCAATTAGTACCAATTCTCCTTTCTCTTTAGTTCCATTTTTTACTTTTACAAAATACTCACTTCTGTTTTCTATATGATGATAGGTATTTACTATTAATACCATATCTACTTCATGGTCTGTTAGACCTGGACTATCATAAGGAATTTTACGAATTTCAATATTTTTAAGCTTATTTTCTTCAATGCGTTTTTTTAGGGCCGATTGAAATTCATCACTGACATCGGCGGCGATAACTTTTGCTCCCTTATCGGCTAGTTTTATAGAAAAATAACCGGAGCCTGCCCCAATATCGATAACACTCTTATTATTTAAATCACCTAAATATTCCAATACTTTTTCTGGTTTTTGATAAGCATCTCTCTCCGGAGACTCAAATCTCTTAATCAAATCTTCGGTTGAGGACTGATGCATTTGTTCATTAGCAGAATTTGCATTTGTTTTTTCGTTGATTTCGGGATGATCTTTATGCTGTGCTAATGCCAAATTAACAATCATTAAGGTCGTTGTTAAGAGAATTGTTTTTTTTGTCATTTTAATTAATTTCTGATTCAATTAATTACAAAATTGATAGTTCAAAGAACCAATTTATAGATATATTTAGGTGGCTAAGAATTAAATTTAGTCATTCTCTCGAATATAGTTGTCACTACAAGTCAAAAATAGGAGTTAAGGACTAAGCGTAAGTTGATGCCAGGAATTGTGCGGAGAGTTAATAAACCTGATAATCAAAAGATTGTTAGGCTTTAATCATCTACAATAACCTATTTTGAAACTGGAAGATCAACGCAATTTTTTTAAGCTACCAGTTGTCAATTTAAGACTATGAGAATAGAGTCTTTTTAAAATAAATAAAATTGATTCTAATAATTTGTCCTTTTTTTTAATGCGCATACGTCATAAGAGTATAAACAAACAAAAACATATAATTATGAAAGAATTTATGATGATTTTTATTGGAGCAGATTATGCGGCTCTTGGCCTATCGCCAGAAGAACTACAAGGCAGAATGGGGAAATGGTTTGCTTGGGGAAACAAAATGGAACAAGCTGGTATTCTTCGTGGGGGCAATGCATTAACACCTGACGTACGTCGTATTGTTGGCAAAAATCGTACTGTAAGTGATTTAACCTCAGCCGAAATCAAAGAAATTGTAGGGGGTTATTATAATGTTATGGCAAAGGATTTTGATGCCGTACAAGAAATTGCCCAAGATTTTCCTGATTATGATTTAGGAGGAACAGTGGAGATTCGTGAAATTATGGTATTCGATCGCTAATGGAAAATAAGAACATAGACCATCTTTTTCGACATCACAGTGGAAAGATGGTTTCTGTCCTTGTACGAGTTTTTGGGTTAAGCCATCTTGATATCATTGAAGATGCTGTCCAAGACACTTTCATAAAAGCTAGTATTTCTTGGAGAAGACAACAACCGGAAAACCCTGAAGCCTGGTTAACTAAAGCCGCGAAAAATAGGGTCATTGATATCTTTAGGAAACTAAAAACCGAAAAAAAAATACTGCCTCATATTCAAAAAGGCACTGATTTTATAGCTATCAATGAGTTTTTCTTAGATGCAGAAATTGAAGACGCCCAACTTCGTATGATTTTTACTGCTTGTCATCCAAAATTAAATCCTTCAGATCGTATTTCTTTTGCCTTAAAAACAGTCTCCGGATTTAGTATAAAGGAAATCTCATCCGCTTTATTAACCAAAGAAGAGACTGTCAAAAAACGATTAGTCAGAGCACGAAAAGTCGTACAACAATCCCAATTAAAATTTAATATTCCCGTTGGCGCAGCCTTACCCAATAGATTAGAAAGTGTAATGGAAGTACTTTATCTTATTTTTAATGAAGGCTTCCATTCGAACAAAAAAGAAGAATTAATTCGTCAGGATCTATGCGGTGAAGCCATGCGTTTGTGCCAATTTCTTTTAAAAAATGAAATGACAAGAACTTCGGCAAGTTATGCCCTTTATGCCTTAATGTGTTTTCACTCGGCCAGATTGAGTGCCAAAACTAACACTAGTAATGAATTGTTAGATTTAAAACACCAAGACCGATCTCAATGGCATTTTCCTTTAATTAAATTGGGAAATATGATGATGAACAAAGCAGTTGAAAAATCAGAGTTTTCGTGTTATCATTTTGAAGCTGCCATCGCTTCAGAACATTTACGTGCTTCCCGCTTTGAAGACACCAATTGGGACAAAATATTATTTTGGTATGAAAGTTTACATGCCCTACAGCCCATGGCAACTCATCTTCTCACTATGGCCGTAGTATGTATGCAGCTAAAAGATTTTATAAGCGCAAAAAAATATTTGGACCAAATATCCCCGGAGGATTTTGAGCAACGTGCATATTTATATTACGCAGCACTATCAGATTATTACAGTGGCACCCAACAATTCCATCAAGCACTATTGCAATTAGACAATGCTCTAAATACTGTAAATAATAATCTTGAAAAAGAGTATTTACTAAAAAAGAAAAAGAGGCTTTTACTAGTTTAAAAATGAAATGCATCCTTTATTTCTACTTTTGTTTGATTTTAGTGTCTTGCTAGGCTTTTTACTCAATATTTAGATTCTCTTTTAGCATATCTATTTTTTCTTGCGAAAAATTATTGTCTCCAACTTCCATGGCCTTGGTAAAATATTTAAGAGCGGTGATCGAATCTTGTTGTGCTAAAAAACAATCTCCTCTGGAATCATAAACATTTGAACTTTCAGGATAATTCTGTATGTTCAAATCAAATAGTGAAGAAGCTTTATCAAGCATATCATTATTCATAAATCCATATCCTATTGAATTAATAAATTGTTCAGGGGGAAGAACCAGATAACCAAATTTGTCCGATACTTTTGCATAGTGAGAATTAATCAAATCCGGCAACTCCTGAGCCGTTAAGGTTGACTTTTCAGAAAAGAAATCATTTATACCATCCAACTTATACCAAGAAAAAAGAAAACGGAGAGCATCGTATTCTGTAATAAGTGGTACACTACCATGGTCGTCATTATCATAGTATTTCCATTCAAATAATAACCCATTATCTTTTTTGGTGTCAAGAGAATTGACAAATTGTAATATCGATTTGATATGAACGGTGAAATTTGTGGAAGGTATGCTATCATTTTGAACTTTATCAATATTCATTCCAGCTTCCATTGTATTTGCTACACCAATGTAAAGAGCTTTATTATCAAATTTGTTCTCCGACAACAGAGAATCAGCATTATTTAGAAAAGCTCGATTGTCCCACCATAAACTTGGGTCTATTGCCACGTAATTATTAAAAAGATATTGTCTATTTACAAGAGCATTAATAACGCTTAAACCACCTAAAGAATGACCAATAAAAGTTTTATAAGTAGATGCAGGATATGTTTCCTCTACGTGTGGAATCAATTCCTTTTCAATGAAGTCAAGAAACTTGTTTCCGCCACCTGAAGGATATTGAATACTATCCCCCGAAATAACATCAATATCAACATGTGATGGTGTCAAATCTAACGACCTATTTGTATTTGCGATACCAACAATTATCATTTCTGGTACAATCATATTTCCGCTTGCGGGACTTAATTGTTCCATCATTCCAGTTACTGAACTAAAATGTGATGGGCCATCTAGTAAATATAATACCGGATATTTAGTTTTATAAGACGAGCTGTCATTCGCACTTTCCGGAACATGGATCCATAACCGTCGAGATTCATCCAAAATATTAGAATAAACACTATCTATATGCCCAATGGCTATTTGGTTTTCCGGGCTTTCAATATCTAAAGAATTTTCTTTTTGTTTACAACTAATCAAACTGAAAAGAATAAATACAAATAGAAAGAGCTTTTTCATAATTGTACCTATGCTATAATTTTTGATTCAATTCTAATGTTCTTAAAATTTTTGTCAACTGATCCTTTCATTGAACTTTAGAGTCCCGTCCCGATAACTATCGGGAGCTATCGGGATAAACTAGGTCTTTTCATAGAAGACGTTGTTGGCAACTGGCTTTATTCAACTGTATATTTTTGGCAATATATATTTTTCTAAAATCAATTCAGGCTGTTGGAATTTTCCGTTTCTAAAATTTCCAGACGTTATTACTACAACTGTTTCTAATTCTGGAATTACAAAGATATACTGTCCACCAGAACCTCTTGCCTCAATAGTTTTAATTGATTTGTCATTGACTTGGTAGCCATTATGCCACCATAAAAATCCGTAACCATTTTTGTCATTAGTATTTTCTAAATTCCGGTAATTTTTAAATGAGTTTGCAACCCATTCTTCACTTAAGACTTTTTCGTTTTCCCACTTTCCTCGATTTAGATATAATTGACCAAACTTCATCATATCATTTGGCGTTAAGTACATTCCACCACCAAAGTAAGGACTACCAATGTTATCAGCTTGAATGATGTAATTAGAAATTTCTAATTTTTCGAATAAGTTTTTGTCAATAAAATCTTCTAATTGTTCGGGAATTACAGAGTCCATTGCAACTCCTAGAAGATGAGGATTCGCAGAACCATAATTAGCGTGCTCATTGGGTTCATTAATCATTGGTGCAGTAATAATCGTTTTTGTCCAATCTTCAGAGTTTTGATAATTACCTTCTGAAGCCTTAGATACGCCTTCCGCTCCAAAATCAAGTGCATCCAAGCCTGAACTCATGGTCAAAAGACTTTTGATATCAATTTTGTATTTCAAACTATCTTTATAAATTTGATATTTTTGTGGCAAAAAGTCAAAAATAGATTGGTCTAAGCTCTCAAGTAAGAACCTGTCTTTTGCGATACCAACTATTGCAGAAGAAATACTTTTTGATGCGGAACGCATATCGTGAGGAATCCTATTGTTGTACCCAGTAAAATAATTTTCATATATAATTTTACCCTTCTTAGAAATTAAAATTGAATGTGTGTTTGGAAGCGAATCTTTTGCAATTAAGTTTTCCAATTCATTTAATTGGATACTTTGATTGATTTTGTCTTTTTTATTTGTTCCAAAATTTCCAATTTGCCAATCAGTGTGAGATGGACTTAATGCTATTTGGGTAACTAAATAACTTTCTAAGTAAACTATAATTGTATTTTCTGGTCGAGTAATTTTCCTAAGAAGTTTAGTCCAGTTTTAATATCTGAAAAAGATATGGTGTCATTTTCTTTTTTAAAATTCCCACACCAAGTTCCTGTAAAACGATTGTCTCCTAGAATAGGATATGCTTGATACTTATCACCAGAGCCATTCTCTAAGCTCAAATAAAATTTTTGAGATTTTAATTCGTCCACCATTAAAATATTCCAGACTCCGGTAAATGAACCAGTATTCGTTTTAGTGAGATTTAAATGATAAAACAGAAACCTGACTTTATAAAACCATTGATTTTATTATTTTTTTCGGACAGTCTTCCTTCGAATGACAAATTTTTTCCGACTTTAATACGAACATTGTTCTCAGTTTTCTTAAATGATTGTTCAAAAATAATCCTATTGTTTGAAATAGTAAAAATTGGATTGTCTGAAAAAAAATCAGCTATTTCTACAGATAGATTAAATGTTTTTGTGTTTTCAATTTGTCCTTCCCAACCACTTGTGTAATCCTCCATATTTTGGGCAGATAGACAAAAGGAAATAAAAGACAAAAAGAAAACCAAGATGTTTTGAAATTTCATTTTTATTTAATTTTGATTGATTTAGACTGTTTTACAGCTTGTTGCCCACGTGTTATATGCAGATAAATTTACTTGATATTCCTTCTTTGTGACAGAATATGAGGAAATTTGGTTCCGATTTATCCAAGCGTTTATTTGAACTTTCTTTGAAATCTATGATAAAGCTCAACCTTCAATTTTCTTAATTTCCGAATTACCAAAGAGTATTTCTTGACATCGAATAATGGGTAATAAATATTCCTAGTGCTATAATGGTCGTTTTTCATATTTCCTTTGATATTATTGTATTTTTAAACTAAATGATTTCTATACAGCCTTAACTTTCCATTAAGCCCTCTATATCTCAAATATTTATAATAAGTAGCCCTTGAAATCTCCAATCGTTCACAAATCTCCGAAACCGTCAATTTTCCCTCGTTAAAATACTCCTCACAAAGTACAGCTTTTTGTTGATTTTTCTTACCTATACCCTTCGGAGCTCCTAAAACTTTTCCACGTCTTCTTGCCGATTCAAGACCGGCCTTGGTACGTTCAATAATAATGTCCCGTTCCAATTGAGCAAGTGCAGTAAACAGGTTTACAATAAATTGGGAATGGGACGACTTATCGGTCGTATCTAAAAAGGGTTCGGTAATGCTCTTGAACTTCACTCCCTTTTCCTTAAATTCGTTCATCAATTTGGTAAAATGGATCAGACTTCTGGCCAGCCTGTCCAATTTCCAAACCATATCGTATCGCCCTCTCTGACATAGTCCAAAAGTTTACCAAGGTGTCTTCTTTTTTCTTTGGTACTGGAAACTTTGTCCGTATAAATGTTCTCGTTCTTGATCCCTTCTTTCAGAAAGGCATCAATCTGTAAATCCAGATTCTGTTCGTTCGTACTTACTCTGCATATCCAAATATATACCTTAAAGTTTAATTAAAGTCAAAATAGAATCTATTTAATTAGTACGCTAAAATGAACTTTGTGGGAATAATGAATCGTGGAGCCTTAAAGTTTATATAAACGGTGGTCAAAGTAAACTACCTATCCAATAAAAGTCAATTAACGAAACTACTAAAAGAGACCACAAATAGGACTATATGAAAACAGAATTCGCATTCAGAAAAGTGCTCTATAAAACGGCCTATTCCCAAAACCAATTAGAACTCCTCATTATATGTTGTCCCGGATTTCATATCCTTCAATATTATGTAATCCGCAACCCCTCATTTGGTAAGTAATAAGCAAGATAAGGTCCAATATATATCTTAAATATAGTTGAAGACCAGATATGGATTGCAGGTAATAAAATATTTTAAATTTAAAGGAAGCTATTGTAATTTAAAACCGGATTATGTTCTCCGAAGAAAACCTAAGTAGGGATGAAGAATTCTTAAATAAACTAAGGCAAATTGTTCTTGAAAATATTGGCAATGAACAATTTGGTGTAGAGCACTTATCCCAAGAAATTGGAATGAGTAGATCCCAACTATATAGAAGGTTACAGTCGCTCAAAGGTGAATCGGTAAGTTATTTTATTCGAGAAATCCGAATGGAGGAAGCCATGAAGCTATTGCGGAGAGATGTAGCAACAGTTTCTGAAATAGCTTACAGTGTAGGTTTTAACACCCCTTCCTATTTTCATAAATGTTTTCACGATCATTATGGCTATTCCCCAGGTGAGGTCAGGAAAATGGTCAATGCTCCTAAGAAATTAGTTGAGTCTGTTCCGCAGCATTGGAAAAATGCCATAATTCCCTTCCTTATGCAAAAGGTGGTAATTATATAATTGCTCTGGTACTCGTCATCGGACTTTGCACTAGGATATAGTGATACCACTTCGGAAGCCGAGAATGAAATAAAGAGTATTGCCATACTTCCCTTAAAACCCCTTTTAAAAGATCCAGACCAGTCTTATTTGGCTTTGGGAATGCACGATGCCATTATTGGTGAATTAGGTAAAATTAGTGGCCTGAGGGTTATTTCAAAAACATCAACTTTGCCATACCTGGAAGATACCGACAAACTATTGCCAGATATTGCAAGAGAGTTGGGGGTCCACGCAATTGTGGAAGGTTCCGTATTTATTACAGGAGATAGTTTTCGCTTGCAGATCCAATTGATAGAGGTTTTTCCCAAGGAAAGGCATCTATGGGCCCAGGAATATTATGAAAAAATTGGCGAGGTATTAAGTGTTCAGAGTCAACTGGTGCAAGACATCGCATCGGAAGTCAATGTTAATTTAACCCCTGATGAAAAAGTAGGTTATTGATGAAAAAACGCAGCATTGACTCGGAAACCTATAAACATTATCTCAGGGGTATGTATTACTTAACGGAGATACCCAAGACCGATTTGAAGAAGGGATAGTACATCTTATAAAAGCGATTGAAACTGACCCGGCAGATCCATTTGCCTATTCGGGTTTGGCCTCAGGATATGCTATTTTGGGGCACGGCCAGAATTCAAAACAAGATTTCCTAATCAGGGCAAAGGCTGCCGCACAACAAGCGCTGCTATTAGATGAAAATATGGCCAATGCTCATGCTGCTTTAGGTATGGTGAATCTCTACTATGAATGGGATTGGGAAAAGGCCAAAAAAGAATTTGACATTGCATTAAACCTTAATCCAAATAATGAATTTGCACATGCGCATTTAACATGGCTATATCTTTTACTAGACGAAAATGAACTTGCAATTGAACATGCAACATTGGCCGCCAAAATAAACCCACTATACCCTACATACCAATTATGGCTGGGTTGGGCACATCAATTGATAGGTAACGATGAAAAAGCAATTCAGGAGATCGAAAAACTCCTGGAGTTTGAACCTAATTATACCTTTGCCCATTTTGTGATTGGCGCAGTTTATAATAGCCAGGGCAGGTATTCCGAAGCACTAAAAGAATATGAGAAAATAGGCTGGAAAAACGATATGATATCCTCCGCCATCGGAGGCACGTATGTCAAGCTTGGGAATGAGCAAATGGCATTGGAAATACTACATGAGATGGACTCCATTGGTAAATTGGAATTTGTGAACCCGGTGTATAAGGCATTTTTACAGGTGTCACTGAATCGGAAAGATTCAGCAATGGTAAGTTTAAATGAAGGTTATGATCGCAATTACTACCCTCTTCCTTGGATAAAATGCGTGCCAGAGTTTAAATCCATGAAAAAGGATTCTGCTTTCACAAGACTATTACAGAAAATGAATCTTACATTTTGATTTTGTTCGGGGTAGAGTAATTGGAATTTTGTAGTAACTAGATTCTTCTTTTTTCGGTGTTCCTCCGTATACATCATAACTTTATATTTTGCGCTTATACTGAAATAGGGGCAACATTTCTTAACCAAAATCTGCATCTTTTTGCAACATAATTGTTTAATCCGAAGACTTTGAAAAGCTAATTTTGAAGATGTTATTCAGAAACACAATTTTTTACTGACCGGTCTTTTGAAGAAATGTATTCTGATGAAGTTTTATTAATAACTAAAAACTTATATCATGAAAACATTTAGTATTTATTTGATTGTAGCATTTTTTTTTATTCAATTATGTTCATGTGAAGAGGATGATAAAGTAATAGGCCCGATTCCTTTTCGATTTGAGTTCTTTTCTTTGGGAGGGCCCATTGAGGGTGACACTAGTTGTGGTGAACCCCCAATATTTATGGTTGGGCAGCAAGGTGAAGTGGGCGTAGATGACCCACTTTGGGGTAACTACATATTTATGTCACAATTTTTGAAACAATGTGGCAACAGGAGAGTATGGAGATTATGATTCTTTTGATGAGAAAGGTCGGGATTCGTCCTTTGGCTATTTCCAAACGGAGAATGGCGACAGACTTAATATCGCTCCAATTATAGGACAAATTGTACCATCAACCCGGGAAGGTTATGACTTAATGTTTCAAGACTCTTTTGAAATTGAAGGTGGCACAGGACGGTTTGAAGGTGCAACAGGTTCCGGAATGACAGACAGCTTTGTAAAGCTGCAAACAGAAAGAACTGACCATGTCTGGACCAGTACTATCATCTTAAAATAGTCCAACTTTATTTGTGGAAATCTTTTGGATAATGACTCTCCAAATATTCAATTTATATCTAAGGGACAAAGTTTGTTGACTCCATTTACAACTAGATCGTGTTTAACAGTGAGAATTATCAAATTGTAACGAATCAATTTTGTGAGTTCGATGGATATTAAATCAAGAAAACAAGATCATGACAAAAAAATGTATTTACATGGAGTTTTTGGGAAGGGGGGTAAAAGGCAAGAATATATGGGGCATTGCCAAATTTTTTCACTTTTGCATTTTAATAACAGTATTATGGGACTAGTAATATAATAGTGGTTAACCTGAGTTGTACCAAAACAAATTGTTCGAAAGTTAACGTCTTCCTCTGCCCCCTTATTTTTATGACAAGATACTAATCGTTATGTGTAACATTTAATTGAAGACTCGACCAATCTTCCATGGCGGTATTGCCTTTTGTCAGTATGAGCTCTAGTGAAGAAGCCGAATCTTTTAGCAACTGACTAACAGAATAGAATAAAACTGCTTTTTCCAGAACTACAGGGTTAAAAGTAACAGAGGTTTTTCGAAAAGACAATTGCTACTCACGGCGATAGTGAGATAGGCCATTGTAATAGACTACTAACAAGCTTGTAATGAAGTTAAATCTAAAAAACATCAAATGAAAAATAATAAAATTTATATTGGGCTACCAGTGCTTTTAGGAATTTTTGGATCTTTTTACTCTTGTGGCATCACAACATCAACTGTTGGAACATATGATCAATATGGGAGATATTCAACTACCGTAGTAGCTACTCCTAGTTACGAAGCTAGCCAAAGAAGAAGTAATTTAGAAGCTACGGCATGGACAACAGAAAAATTGAGAAGGAATGAAAATGCAGGCGATTCGAACGAGGAATTAATCGAGCGAGAGAATCGAAGAAAGGAGGCGGAGGAAATTCGCAAAAAAAGGTATGATGAGTTTTTCAAAGAACAGCTTCAAAGATCTCATGCAGATCGTGGTGAGATAATAAAATACCCTTGTTGGGCTCCTTACAGAATGCATGATTGTTCCAAATCTTATCAAGGACGCGGTAGAGCAATGGCAATATTTCTAAGTGGTAAGAATCAGTTGAGCATTTCAACACAAAAAAAGTATGGTCAAATACTTTTCGTTTGAAAAAAAATGTGAGTAAACTTTTACGATTTAATTCCACATAAGAATTCGGGTAAAGCTATTTATTTGTATCCTTTTGACACGATCGGCCATAAAGCTAAATGGTATGAGGCCTCAAGAAGGTTAATCGATGACAAAAATATCCAGATCCTTGCCATTAATCCTCTCACTGAAAAAGAAATCCTCTCCATGATTATTGTGTCTGCAATGAGTCGGTTTATCAATAAAGGATGCAGTAACTTGAATCATCTCAATTCCGCAGCTCGAATTGACCCGCCGCGTAAATTCTTGGGGGTATGAAATCATTGACAATCCGTTCCAAGATTCAAATATGCGCAGATCCCAAAAAACTAAGGTTTTTTGGGACTGCTTTTAATCTCTAAAGTTCAAACAAGGATATTTCCACATAATTGAACTGAGCATAATCTAGACCCACCTTAAATTAGACTTTTTACCTATTTTTAAGTTCATTTTCCCATCCTATTTAGACTTTCAAAACGGTTATTTACTTGTTGGTTTAATTTTTAGCTGGTAATTGCACTAAGCGGATTATGCCAAATAATTTTTACTTTTTTACTATTGGCGATATACTTTAATGGTCATAAATAAATGACAGAAGACTGCTAATTTTAATACAAAACGATCTATTGAAGGTTTACTCTTCGATTTTGCGAAGCGAACAGGGCGAATTAGCGGGGTTTAGATGGTTTTTCAGAGCCGAGCAAACGGAGAATATAAATTTATGGTTTAGAAGCTATCAAGACTCGGGTTAAGGGAGTTCTGCCGAAAGATTATTCTTCCATCAGAAGAAATTGGGCTTAAATCCTGAACTTCTGTGTCAAAGGATAAGAGGGTAGAAGGGGTAACCGATTAATCTAGCATACGAAATCATTTTACAGCCCCTCTTACCGAAGGATTTATATATTGGCATACATCTCATAAAGGTAGTAAAGGAATACAATAGGTCAATGGTTAAGAACCTTCAGTAGTTTTGGGGCATGGAAGAAAATGTTCATTTTGAAGCTCCACCTTCAAACACAGTTCTTCCGAAATAATATTTTATATTATGGTTCAATGAGTCACAAAGTAGTATCAAAAAACCCATCATAAGGTTCTGCTATCGCTCATCTTATTTTGAATATACACCCCTTTGAAGATGGTAATGGTAGAATAGGTAGAGCTTGGCTGAAAAAGCACTTTCCCAAAGCATTGGGCCTGTTTTGTTCAGTCTTTCAAATCCATAGAGAGAATAAGAACAATTATTACGATGCTTTAAAAGCGCCAACTTAAATAAATAACCGATTGATAACTACTTAGAACGGTCTTGGATCTAAATCGATCGAGAGGAATTAATTTACCTGAAACAAAGTTGACGTATAAAGATGAGCTATGAAAGGAACAAAAAGTAGTCGTAGGATTTGGAAGAAGGACATCAACGTTTTGAAGGTGGTATAATCTCGAAAATACGTTTCCTTAACTAGTGTTCAAAAGAACAGACAAGAGACTTACAAACTGTAGAAAAAGGCATTTTCAAACCTATTGGTGGAGGGCGGAGTATAGATATAAATCAATATATAGCTAAATAAAAATGGAATGTCAGGAAGTTCAAGATGTGTATTTGCCACAAAGACAAACTTGTTTTGCTCCCGGCGGGTCGCAAAAGGAAGAATGCCTTTCGGTAAGAATATAACTCACTGATTGGGAAAAGGAGCGAAACGAAGTTTCGTGCTGCAAGTCAAAACCCCACCGAACAAATCTCTTGCGAGGTGTTTTTAGAACAAAAATCTAAAAAACTCCATAAATAGCTTCTATTTATTAATAATGGATTAAAATATTTATTTATAACATTGCGCTTTCCTCTTGCTTTTCTTTCGTTTGTTTAGCCAGCTCAGAACTTTTTTACCATAAATAAAGTAAGCCATTCGATTTTACAACCCCGCTATGGCAGGGCAGGCGTTTTTCTTCCCGAACACTAAAAAATCGAACAGGAACATCGCAGTTTAGGGGTAAGGATTTGGGATAAATTCAACTTCAATGGGTGCCTTCATCATCGGAAACTGAAACTCTCTTTCTTTTCTTTCCTTCTCCATCTGCATTTTGCTATCGAGAACCTTCGCATATCTGAGTGGTTTGGGATGCCCCAGATTTTCCAGTTGATTAGATAGGCTTTTGATAAAGTCGTTGTAGAAACGTTGCCTGCCAAATGTGAGATTTTACTTACAGACTCGGAATCTCCTTTAAATAAGCTTGGATTTTTTGATGGTCAAAAAGTAAACATTTTCATATGGATGTTCACTATTTTTCGATATCTCTTCGCAGAAGGGATAAGAATTTTTGGTTTTCTTTCTAGACATTTTAATCCATCTATGCCATTATTCCAATAACAATATGCTCTTTTTTTAGTTGCTTCACATCAGAATAAGCCAGACCAGTATAATAGCAGAAAACAAATATGTCCCTTACCAAATCAAGACGTGGCAAAAAAGACTTTTTATCCCTAATATTATCCAGTTCCGTTTGGGTCAGATACTGCTTCTCTTTTGTTTTCCCAGTGGCCTTCCAATAAAGGAAGGGTCTTTTGTATCCATTATTGTATAGGAATTGTTTTTAGTTCACCAATATTTAATGGCGGTATGTGCTCTAGTTCCTTTTTGATTTTAAAAAGAATTCTAATCCAGTAATAAACTTATGGTCGACCCTGCGAACATGAATATTATTTCTATGGTACTTGTGTTGGATAAATGCCGATACATGCTTAAAAGCAGTTTTATAACGTTTTAGCGTTCCTTTGGTAAACCCCTTGTCGAAGACTTTCTATTTCAGTACTCTTGAAGATCCAAATATACTCTTTTCCTTCTTTGCCTAAGTAAGTATTCTTTAAAATAGGGCCGAAACATCCTTCTATCCTTAAGAGGGATCATAAATCAAAGTCGGTTTTTGACTTCAAAAAGCGATTAAATTAACTTCTATAGAAGTACCTATTAGTCTACCTCCATGGGAATCCCATCTTTGTTCCTCAACGGTTGCTGAGACTGACTCCGTGTTGAAGTAACCAGTAAATATTACTTTTCCACCGTTTGGACTCCCTTTTTTAAGCTAAAATAAGATGTTAATTGTTCCAAACATAGGTGACACTTTTTGAGGGTTGTTTTGAGTCACCTTTTAAGGTACTTTTTATATGGTTTTATATGCTGTTATAAAAAATGAAAAAGCCCGTAAATCATTGATTTACAGGCTTTTTATTAAATTTTGAGCACTTATCTGCGGTCTGGACGGGATTGCTTTCTCTCCACTTTTGTTAAAACTTCAGTGGATCAAAAGCGGCCTAGGGGGTGGGCCTGCAGAGAAGCGAGCCCAAGCCCTCCTGTTTGCGAAGCAAACAGTGGTTCTTCTTCATCTCCGTCAGAAAGCAAGCTTTCGCAATACGAAATGAAAAAGCCCCTCACTTTCGTGAAGGGCTCTGATTCTCTGCGGTCTGGACGGGATTGCTTTCTCTCCACTTTCGTTAAAACCTCAGTGGATCAAAAGCGGCCTAGGGGGTGGGCCTGCAGAGAAGCGAGCCCAAGCCCTCCTGTTTGCTTCGCAAACAGTGGTTCTTCTTCATTTCTCCGTGCTAGAAAGCAAGCTTTCGCAATACGAAATGAAAAAGCCCCTCACTTTCGTGAAGGGCTCTGCTTTCTGCGGTCTGGACGGGACTCGAACCCGCGACCCCCTGCGTGACAGGCAGGTATTCTAACCAACTGAACTACCAGACCGTGGCGTTTAGCGTGTGCAAATATACATCGCTATTTCAATTGCACAAACAATTTTGTTTAAAATATCTTTGCTACAGAAAATTTTGACGTTCTGTCATAAAAGTATTTAGTACTTTAGAAAAGGATTCCTTAACATCTACTTCTACATACTTAATTTTATATTGAGCACATCTTAGCTTTAAGGCTTTCAAAAAATTGGAAATTCCTTCTTCATAGGCTTCTTTTACGGAATCGGCATAAAGGTCTACATGATCCCCTGTCTCAACATCCACAAATCTCTTGGGAGTATTCTCAAAATTGAAATACAATTCCTTGTCGAAATCCATCAAATGAAACACCACCACCTCATGTTTGTTATATTTTAAATGTCTAAGGGCTTCAAAGAGCTTGTCATCATCACCGGAAGTTTGAAACATATCCGTAAAGAGAAAGATGAGACTCCTTCGTTTTATCTTTTCTGCGATTTCATGCAAGTAGGTGTAAAGTTGTGTTTCTTTTGCCGGCGCCCGCTCTTCGCTTATTTCACTTAATTTTGCCAAGAGCATTTGATGCTGTCTTTCACTCCCTTTTTCACTGCTGTAAAAAGAGTAGGTGTCAGAAAAAACACTTAAACCCACCGCATCCCTTTGTTTTTTTAAGATTTTCATTAGAGCTGCTATTGCCAATACTCCAAAGCCAATTTTATTTAAATTAGAGACTGATAAATTCTCTACCTTGGGATAATACATAGATGCCGAATTATCTAAGATCATATGACATCTTAAATTTGTCTCCTCTTCATACCTTTTGGTAAAAAGCTTATCAGTTTTGGCAAATAATTTCCAATCTATATGCTTTGTGCTTTCCCCCTTATTATAAATCTTATGTTCGGCAAATTCGGCGGAGAATCCATGAAAAGGGCTTTTATGGATACCACTAATAAAACCTTCTACGATTTGGTTGGCAAGCAATTCCAGATTTTGGAACAAAGGCGCTTTATGTAATTCAGATCGTAAATCCATAGGAGCAAGATAAACTAAAAAAGGTTTGACATCTGCCAAACCTTTTTTAAAATTTTAAGTCAATTCTGTCTAAAGAACCGCCTCAATAGCATCTGTATATACCTTTTTAGGTGATACACCTACTTGTCTTGTTACAATTTCTCCGTTTTTAAAGACCAATACGGTAGGAATATTACGCACACCGTATTTGGCAGCAAATTCTTGATTAGCATCAACATCTACTTTGCCTACAACGGCCTTACCCTCATATTCTGCACTTACTTCATCAATGATTGGTCCTACCATTCTACAAGGTCCGCACCATGCAGCCCAGAAGTCTACTACTACGGGTTTGTCACTTTTTAAAACTACTTCATCAAAAGTAGCATCTGTTATCTCTAAAGCCATTTTATTTATATTTAGAATTATACAAAGTTAGTCAAATATTATACCTAATCATTACTTGTAACGTATACATTTTTCCTATACACTTATTGATAAAGCTTATTAGTTTAGTTTATAATGTACTTCTTTTTCTTCCAGGGTATGTAAGAGTTCTGACGAGATTTGAATTTTTTGCTTTCTGCTCGACAGGTTCAATTTAATTTCATTTTCCCTTTCATAAACAACAAAATTAAGTGGATGATTACCCTTGTGAGAAATTAAAGTGTCCTTTAATTCATTTATATTCTTTTCTTCTAATTGGTAGATGTTCAGTTTTATGGTCAACTTTTTGGCAAAACTTTCCATAGTATCTTGTAAAAGCATAAAATGATTGAATTGTAGTCGAGGATCTCCTTTTTTTCCCGTTTCCCGATTTACCCAGCCTTCCCGCACAAATACTTTTATAAATACGAAAGAATTGATCATTAAAAAATGCCTGAATTTAAGATACTCCTCCCCAAAAATTCTAAACTCAAAACTTTCTGAATAATCCTCCATGGTAAAAAGTGCCCAACCTTTGCCATTTTTTGAAGTTCTATGCTGAACATCCGAGATAACTCCAGCAAAGCTTAGTTCCCGATTCACATTTTCATCCAAATTTGCAAAATTTGAAATAGTGCTATTCGAAAAAGCGTTAATTTCTGTCTTAAAATCATCTAAGGGATGCCCGGAAATATAAATACCAACTACTTCTTTTTCTCTTTTAAGTTTTTCCATGGTTCCCCAGGGTTCGCATGGAGGAATAATAGGTTCAGGAATCTGAACGGCACTAGCGTCACCAAACAGGCTTACTTGGGAAGAATTTTCGCTTTCTTGAAATTTAGAACCAAATTTTAAGACCATTTCAAGAAAGGTTAAACCATCACCTTCTTTATGAAAATATTGAGATCTATGAGCATTGCCCAAAGAATCAAAACCTCCGGCCAAGGCAAGATTTTCAAAGGCTTTCTTATTCGCCGCACGCAAGTCGACTCGTTTTGCTAAATCAAATACCGACTGATAAGGCCCTTTCTCTTTTCGGGTTTCAACTATTGTTTCTACAGCAGCTCTACCCACTCCTTTAATAGCTCCCATTCCAAAACGAACAGCGTCGTTTTGATTTACAGCAAACTTATAATAGGATTCATTTACATCAGGGCCCAACACTTCTAATCCCATTCGCTTGCATTCTTCCATAAAGAAAGTGACTTGCTTTATGTCGTTCATATTATTAGACAGAACAGCTGCCATATAAGCTGATGGATAATGAGCTTTTAAATAGGCAGTTTGATAAGCGATATAAGCATAGCAGGTAGAGTGGCTCTTGTTAAAGGCATAAGAGGCAAAGGCCTCCCAGTCTTTCCAAATTTTTTCAAGGACTTCTCTGGGATGTCCGTTTTTCTCCCCTCCATCTAAGAACTGTGGTTTTAGTTTTTGTAGAAGGGCAAATATTTTTTTCCCCATCGCTTTACGGAGGACATCGGCGTCACCTTTGGAAAACCCGGCAAGTTTTTGAGATAATAACATTACCTGCTCCTGATATACGGTTATACCATAGGTTTCCTTTAAGATGCCTTCCATTTCCGGAAGATCATAGGTTATTTCTTCCTGTCCGTGTTTACGGGCAATAAAGCTAGGGATGTATTCCATGGGGCCGGGTCTGTAAAGGGCGTTCATGGCAATTAAGTCATCAAAAACAGTAGGCTTTAAATCTTTTAGATGCTTTTGCATCCCCATAGATTCGTATTGGAAAATCCCTACCGTATCCCCGCGTTGGAATAATTCATAGGTAGCTGAATCGTCTAAAGGAAACTCATCAGGGTTTAATACTTTCCCGTATTTTGCTTTTATAATTTTTAGGGTATCCTTAATTAAAGTAAGGGTTTTTAAACCCAGGAAATCCATTTTTAGCAGTCCGGCACTTTCAACTACAGAATTGTCGAATTGCGTGACATATAAATCAGAATCTTTTGCTGTAGCTACAGGAACAAAATTGGTAATATCATCGGGGGTAATAATTACCCCGCAAGCATGGATCCCCGTATTTCTTAAAGAACCTTCCAGGACCCTGGCCATATTAACTGTTTGTGCTTCTAAGTCATCCCCTTCAGAAATAGCTAAAAGATTATGAACTTTTTCTAACTCATCTGTTCGAAACCTCTTTTTTAAATCGCTTTCCGGGATACCAAAAATTTTGCTCAACTTGGACATGGTTGGGATAAGCTTGGCTATCCTATCAGCATCATGTAGAGGGAGATCAAGTACTCTTGCAGTATCTCTAATGGAAGATTTGGCCGCCATGGTACCATAAGTAATAATTTGTGCCACCTGATTGGATCCATATTTTTCGATCACATAATCCATTACTCTTCCTCTGCCCTCGTCATCAAAATCAATATCAATATCGGGCATACTAATACGATCTGGATTTAAAAAACGCTCAAAAAGCAGATCGTATTTTAAAGGATCAATATTGGTTATGGCCAAACAATAAGCGACTACAGAGCCGGCGGCGGAACCCCTTCCGGGCCCTACGGAAACATCCATGTTCCTGGCTTCTCTTATAAAATCCTCTACAATTAAAAAGTAACCTGGGTATCCGGAGTTTTCTATGGTCTTAAGTTCAAAATCGATACGTTCTCTAATATCATCTGAAATAACCTCATATCTTTTTTCCGCTCCTTTATAAGTTATATGCCTCAAATAATTATTTTCTCCTCTTTTACCTCCGTCAATTTCATCCTCCTTAACCAGAAAAGATTCGGGAATTTCAAATTTTGGAAGCAATACTTCTCTGGCCAATTCATAAGGCTCAATTTTATCAACGATCTCTTGTATATTGATTATTGACTCAGGGAGGTCTTTAAAGAGGTTTTTCATTTCCTCTTCACTTTTAAAATAGTATTCTTGATTTGGGAGGCCGTAACGGTAGCCTCTTCCTCTTCCAATGGGGGTGGCCTGTTTTTCCCCATCTTTTACACAAAGAAGTATATCATGTGCATCGGCATCTTCTTTAGCGCAGTAATAAGTATTGTTTGTGGCTACTAACTTAACATGGTGTTTTTCAGCGAAAGCCACTAAAACTTTGTTGGCTCTATCTTCATCTTCTTGACCATGCCGCATAATTTCAAGATAAAAATCATCCTGAAATTCCGACTTCCACCAAAGAAGAGCTTCCTCAGCTTGTTTTTCCCCAATGTTTAGAATTTTAGAGCTTATTTCTCCGTACAGATTTCCACTGAGAACAATCAGGTCTTCCTTATACGTTTCTATTATTTTTTTGTCAATTCTTGGCACATAGTAAAAGCCATCTGTATAGGCTAAAGAAGACATTTTGGCAAGGTTGTGATATCCATTTTTGTTTTTTGCTAAAAAAACCATTTGATAACCATAATCTTTTACATTTTTATTCTGATGATCTTCACAAACAAAAAACTCACAACCAATGATAGGTTTTATGATTCTTTTATTCTCGTTATTTTCTTCTTCATTTGCCAAAGATTCTTCAACGGCCTTATTGTGCGCCTTAATTTCTTTTACAAAATGAAATGCCCCCATCATATTGGCATGATCCGTAATGGCTACAGCAGACATATTATGGGCAGCCGCACTGCTTATCAAATCCTTAACTTTTATAGTCGACTGAAGTACAGAAAACTGTGAATGATTATGTAGATGAACAAATTCTATTTCCTCTAAAGACTCAATATTTTTATTTAAATCAGTGTCAGAGACTGAGGTATCTTGTTGGGCCACTAAGTTTTTAGCTATTTTTTCAGAGGCTTTTTTTAGATTGATGTGTTTTAAGCCAATAGGGGAAATTTCCTTTGGGTTGGCCTCTGTAAATTTCCTGAAATAATCTATTGAAACCCCGAGTTCTTCCTGTGTAAATATCCCTTTTCTCAGTAGTTCAAAGAAACAACGGGTTGTAGCCTCAACATCAGCAGTTGCATTATGTGCTTCTTTAAAAGGCTGTTTAAATAAAAAGTAATGAAGCTCTGTTAAAGTCGGTAGTTTAAATTTGCCCCCTCTGCCACCAGGGAGCTGACATAGGCTTGCAGTTTTTTCCGTACAGGTATCAAGAATAGGAACTTCTTCAAATGGATTAGAATGGTTGTAACGGAAGAATTCCGCACCCATGATGTTGACATCAAAGCCTACATTTTGTCCAACGACATATTTTGTCTTATCTAAGGCTATTTTAAAAAGCCTTAATACTTCCTCAATAGAAATTCCATTCTTTTCTGCCAACTCCGTTGAAATCCCGTGTATTTGTTCCGCATCATAAGGAATATTAAAGCCATCGGGTTTTACGAGATAATCTTCATGCTCAATTAAATTCCCCATTTCATCATGCAGTTGCCATGCAATTTGAATACAACGGGGCCAATTATCGGTATCGCTTACAGGGGCATTCCATTTTTTAGGAAGCCCGGTCGTTTCAGTGTCAAAAATCAGATACATAAGGATGAATGTAGGGTGTAATGCAAGGGTTAAAAATACGGAAATGTACCTCAAAAACAAGAAGCATTTATCAGGAGTTATTAACTTCTAGTTGAAGAGAGATCTATGTCGCTCAAAGATAATTTCTTATATTTCATAATTAAACCAACCCTTTATGGCATTTCTTCAAATCAATTGGTATAATTATCTTTTTTTGACCTTTTTTTTCTTTATCCATCTAACACTAACAGCTCAACAAATTGAAGGCATAAAGCCCAATTTTATTATCATTTTTGCAGACGATCTGGGATACGGAGACTTAAGTAGTTATGGGCATCCAAGTATAAGAACGCCCCATTTGGACCGAATGGCTGTAGAAGGTCAAAAATGGACTAATTTTTATGCAGCTGCCAGTGTTTGTACACCGAGTAGAGCAGCTATACTTACCGGGAGATTGCCGGTGAGAAGTGGGATGGCTAGTAGTAAGCGTCGAGTACTTTTTCCTGATTCTAAGGGAGGGTTGCCGGCAGATGAAATCACTCTTGCCGAACAACTTAAAAAAGCTAATTACCGCACTGCCTGTATTGGTAAATGGCATCTGGGACACAAGGAGGAATATTTGCCAACCAATCATGGGTTCGACTACTACTTTGGGATTCCTTATTCCAATGATATGGATAAAATTAGTAAGATGCCTTATTGGGATTATCTGATACAAGAAGATCAGTACATAAAAACCACCGACTTTAATGTTCCCTTAATGCGAAATACTAAAGTAGTAGAGAGACCGGCAAATCAGGAAACTATTACCAAAAGATATGCTGAAGAAACTATTAGGTTTATCAAGGAAAATAGGCAATCTCCTTTCTTTATTTATCTGGCACATAACCTTCCTCATGTTCCGTTGTTCGTTTCCGATGAATTTAGAGGTAAGAGTGAGAGAGGGCTCTATGGAGATGTTATTGAAGAAATTGATGATGGGGTTGGTAAAATTATGAGATTCCTGGAGAAAGAAGGTCTTGCCGAGAACACCATATTAGTGTTCACTTCGGATAATGGCCCTTGGGTAACTTTCAAGGAAAAAGGAGGAAGTGCGGGGCTTTTAAGAGCCGGGAAAGGAACGACCTGGGAGGGAGGTATGAGAGAGCCTACTTTATTCTGGAGTCCGGGAAACATAAAACCCGGTTTAAGACATGATTTGGGATCTACCATGGATCTCTTTGTTGCCTTTAGTAAGATGGCCGGAGTACCCTTGCCTCAAGATCGCATACTAGATGGAATTGATATAAGCAATACTTTGTTTGATGGAGAGCCTAGTAAACGTAAAAGTGTTTTGTTTTATCGGGGCACTGAAATCTATGCTGCACGCATAGGTAAGTATAAGGCACACTATATAACTCAGGGAGAGTATGGGCAATTTGGTGAAAGAGAAGAACACAATCCACCTATAATTTATAACCTGAATTCGGATCCTTCAGAGCAGTTTGAGCTTATGGGAGATCAGTCAGAATTATTGAAAGAGTTTAATGCTTTGATTCTAAGTCATAAGTCCAAATTAATTAGGGGAAAAGATCAGTTGGCAGAAAGAGAATAAATTAATTAAGTATAAGTATTGCGGGATTTTAGAAATACATTATATTTGCACCCCTTTAAAAGGGAAAAAGAATTAATAACCTGGGTCGGGCACCCTACAAAATTAATGTGATATGCCAGTTAGAATTAGATTACAAAGACACGGAAAAAAAGGTAAACCTTTTTATTGGATAGTAGCAGCAGATGCTAGATCTAAACGTGATGGAAAGTTCTTAGAGAAGTTAGGAACTTATAATCCCAATACCAATCCAGCAACCATCGATTTAAATGTAGATCAATCAGTGCAATGGTTGGTTAACGGAGCACAACCTTCTGATACCGCTCGTAGAATTTTATCCTATAAAGGAGTTTTGTATAAGCATCATCTTTTAGGAGGAGTCAATAAAGGTGCTTTAACAGAAGAGCAGGCTGAAGAGAAATACAATGTTTGGTTAGCGGAAAAAGAAAAAGCTGTTTCTTCAAAATTAGAAGGACTAGATAAGGCAAAGGCAGAAGCAAGAGCTAAGGCTTTGGAAGCTGAGAAAGAAATAAATGAAAAAAGAGCTGCTGCTGCGGTAGAAGTTGAAGAAGAAACCGAAGCTGTAGTAGAAGAGGTTAAGGAGATTGTGGAAGAAGTAAAGGAAGCCGCTGAAGAGAAAGCTGAAGCAGTAAAGGAAGTTGTTGAAGAGAAAGTTGAAGCAGTAAAAGAAGCTGTTGAAGAGAAAGCTGAAGCAGTAAAGGAAGTTGTTGAAGAGAAAGCTGAAGCAGTAAAGGAAGCTGTTAAAGAAGTAAAAGAAGAGGCAGCACCTTCGGCAGATAAGAAAGAAGAAAAAGAGTAATTATTTAGATCCAATGCAAAAGGAAGATTGTTTCTACCTAGGCAAAATTGTTTCTAAATATAGTTTTAAGGGGGAAGTATTAGTAAAACTAGATACAGATGATCCCCAGCAGTATCAAGATATGGAATCAGTATTTGTCTCCTTAGGAGACAATCTGGTTCCTTTTTTTATGGAAAAATGTGTCTTACATAAATCCAACTTATTGAGGATACGATTTGAAGAGGTTATCAATGAATCAGACGCAGAAAGAATTATTGGTTCTAAATTATATCTCCCACTTTCATTTCTGCCTAAACTTTCAGGAAATAAGTTTTATTATCACGAGGTTATTGGATTTTCTGTTATCGATGATAAAAAAGGAAATGTAGGTGTTATCACCGGAGTAAACGACAACGCTTCACAGGCTTTATTTGAGATAAAAAAAGAGAATAAACAACTGCTTATTCCTATAAGTGATGATATAATTCAAAAAGTAGATCGCAAATTAAAAAGTGTCTTTGTTACAGCTCCAGAAGGACTTATAGATTTGTATCTAAGCTAGGACTTTCTTTTTCATTTTTATATCTTTCATGGAGTTAGTGTTACTAAATTCTCATGAAAAAAAGACTTCTAATTTTTCTGATTGCTTTTGTTGCTTTTGGCTGTAGGCAAAAAAGCAAAGACAGTATTAATCAGTTTCTCTTACATCCTGATTTTAAAATAGATTTGGTGGCTTCGGAGCCACTAGTTTTCGACCCAGTAGAACTACAGTTTTCTCCCTCCGGGGAAGCATTTGTATTAGAGATGCCTGGTTATCCGTTAAGGGATGCGACGAGCAGAATTATTCATTTGAAGGATAATGATCGGGATGGGATTTTTGATGAAAGGAGCGTTTATGCAGAAGACTTAGGGGTGGCTTCATCATTTATGTTTTATAAAGGGGGTTTTCTTGTAGCGGCCCCGCCCCATCTATTATGGATTATGGATGAAGACTCTGACGGAATTGCAGAGAAACGGGTTGTTTTAATGGATGGTTTTAGCGATGAAAATCTTCAGCATAATTTTAATGGGCTAACATACGGCCTAGACAATTGGATTTATGCGGCGAACGGAGGAAATTCCGGGGCACCATTTTTTATCTCTAAACCAAATGAAGTTATACCGCTTAGAGGAGGAGATTTGCGTTTTAGTTTGCAAGACGAGATATTGGAAAGAGTAGGAGAGTCTTCCGGGGGGTTTAAAATAACCTTTGATAGTTGGGGTAGGCTATATGAAACACATAATCTTGAACATGTATCTCAATTGGTTTTTGAAGATCGCTATTTTACTGATATTCCCGCTACTCAGTCTCATGCCCTGGTAAATATATCCGATCATGAGGAGAATGGACTCTCTCGAATATATCCCATAGGAGAACAGGATTCACGCGTTAATCATCCCGAACAATCGGGTTATTTTTCAGGAGCATGTGGTATTACATATTACGGAGGTGGAATATTTCCAGGGGCTATGGACAACTCTTTGCTGGTAGCAGATTGTGTCTTAAACTTAGTTCATATGGATCAACTGGATCAAGAATTATCTGTATCAAAAGCGCTAAGAAATAGAGAGAAAGTAGAATTTCTAGCCTCTTCAGATCGATCCTTTAGACCTGTTAATATGTCTATTGGCCCCAATGGAGCTTTATATGTCCTTGATATGCATAGAGAGGTGATTGAACACCCAGAGTGGATACCCGACGAAATAGAAGAAACTCTAGATTTAAATGCAGGAAAGGAAAAAGGAAGAATCTATAGGATTACTCCAAAGACCTATAACTATGAAGCTCCTTTCAACTTAGAGAAGTATGATATTCAAGACCTGGTGAGCGCCTTGGGGGATAAAAACCAATGGATTAGAAGAAGCGCCCAGCAATTATTGGTTACTACAAACAGTGTTGATTCTAAGTCGCTTTTAGAAAAGCAGTTAACGGATTCAAATCCTCTGGCAAGACTTCATAGTCTTTGGACCTTACAAGGCTTAGATCTCTTAGAAGATGAATACTTAAGGATGGCATTGAATGATGACCAGGCTGGAGTAGTAGAAAGTGCTATAAAAATAATAGAAAAAAGACTACCTAATTCTTCAGAATTTGTAGACCTTTTAATTCAAAAGGTAGGCGTTTCCGATCAGAGGGTAAAACTTCAACTCACCTTAACACTTAGTACTCTAAAGAAGGAAGAATACAGGCGGGTTATGAATACCTTGGCCAAAACATATTCGGAAATCTTAAGGAACGAGACATTAGACACTTGGAATATGCAGGCAATTGCCTTTGTTCTTAAACCACAGGCGTTTGATATTATAAAAAACCAATTAGCTGTTCAGACAAGAGAATTGAAGCAACAGGAAATAGAAATACTAAAGCTTTTAATTAAGGTAGTAGGAAAAGACAATACCAGTTCTGAAATATCTGATGTCCTAGAGGGGATTAACCTAAGTGCTTTAAATAAGAAGGACAAAGCAATTTTAATTGGCTCTCTTTCAGAAGGATATGTCTTTCGAAATTCACCAATTTTGAAAAAAGCTGAAAAGTTAATCTTAGTGCGTAGTCTAAATTCATTGGAAGCAAATAATGACATTGACATTATTAAATCTTGCGGTGAATTACGACTTGCCTTAGGTGTGGAAGCTTCTGAAAAAGTGAATGGCTATTTACCGATAGCAAGAAAAAATATATTAGAAAATAATGGCAGTTTGGAGGAGCAATTGTCACAATTGCAACTTATTGGGTTGTCCGATTTTGAATTTAGGTCTGCCTTACTCTATGAACTTTTGGATAGTAGAAAACCTTTGGCGCTTCAAAGAGAATCTCTTTTACAATTATGGAATTCAAATGAAGAAGAAGTGGGGCCAAGACTATTAGAATTGTGGCCAACACTTGGTCCGGAAGCGCGAAGACACGCCACGGACATACTCTTATATAAGTCATTTAATCATGACCCTTTGTTAACAGCAATGGAAAATGGCAAGGTTAATTTGGGAGAATTTAATCTGGATTTAGAGCGTAGAAGAGTGCTTTTATTCTCAGAAGATAGCGGGATCGGTAAGAGGGCAGAAGCTCTTTTTTCTGATGGTGGTATAGTGCAACGGAAGGAAGCCATAGAGGAGATGTTGCCAGTATTGCAGATGAATGGAAATACTTCTAATGGTAAAAGCGTGTTTCAGAATCAATGTGCCAGTTGCCATATTTATGATGCTATTGGAAATGAAGTGGGTCCTGTACTAACAGAAATTAGTCGAAAAAGTAAGGAATCTCTTTTGTATGAAATATTAGATCCAAATGCAGCGGTGGATACTAAATATCTAAATTATAAAGTAGTAACTAAAGATGGAAATATTTACTTTGGCTTGGTTGGTTCAGAAACAGATACAGATCTCACCCTTGCGATTACCGGTGGTAATTATGTAAACATAAACAAGGCTAACATTGATAGTTTTACTTCTACTGGGAAATCACTAATGCCAGAAGGTTTAGAATCTGCTATGGATAAACAAGAAATGGCAGATTTATTGGCTTATTTACAAAAAGGAAATTCCAGTCAGGAATAGAAGATTTACTTCACCAGGATTAAAGTCCTAAACCCTGTGGAGGCGATTGTTGAGGGATATTATCCTTAAACCTAAAATAAGGAAGAAGCCTAAATAGAGATGTTTTTATAGTTTAAACAAAACTTCAACTCAGAGACTTTTCACAGTATTGCAAACACTTCTTAACTTCCTCTATGGCATTTGAACCTTCAGGGATATCGTATTCCAGTTCTATGGTAACAGGAAATTTATAATTATTATCCCGTATTAGTTGAAGTGCTTGGGTAATTGGAGTATCTCCGGTTCCCCAAAGTACATTTCCTTTCCCATGCTCAGGTGTCTGACGATCTTTAGTATGCATACTCATTATGCGGTCGTGTTTACTGCTAATAATTTCAAGAGGATTGGCATTTCCGGCTGCAACATAATGTCCTAAATCTAAATTCAATGAGTTGTAATTAGACTGTTCTAATGCAGTATCCCAAAAAGTAGGAGTCTGTTGTTCGTGCCCATGGTATGCTATATAAATCCCGTGTTTTTCCCCCATACTCCCTAGTTTTTGTGTATGAGCATCATCGCCGGGGTGTTCCAATGTCACGTGGCTGGCCCCTAAGGCTTTTGCAGCCCGCAACCCCCAATCAATTTCCGCGTCCGTATTATTCATTCCAAAGGCACGAGGTTTAAAAGCATAGATTGTTACACCAGCATCGTTATACATTTTTCTGAGCTCTACAAATTTATCCATTGGGACAGTGGAGCGCCATTGAGCTACTTCTTGGCTATGAGCAGCCATTTTATCCTCCATTTCGGCAAATTCTTTTTCCTGCTCTGCACTTAAAGTTTCCCCATCTCTTTTAGATCTTCTCAAGGCATAGTAGTCACGAGGATTAACAGGATTTTCAGGTTTTCCAGCGTAAGTCTCAGCAGGGTCGCCCATAAGTTCAATGGCATTGATACCGCAATCTACTACGTACTTTAATGTGGCTTCGGCACTTTGATCGGGCATGCTTCTGAAAGAATAAGTGATTACCCCTATCTGAACCCCTTTTATCAGGGAGTTTGGTTTGTTTTGGCTTTCAAGTATTGAGGGTCCAACAAAAAGTGAAGAACCTCTGACAGCGGTAGCTGCTGCAAAACCAACCGAAGTACCTATAAACCTTCTTCTGCTAAAATTGTTTTTCTTTTTTTTCATTAGGCTGTTTTTGAGTGTTCTTTTAGTTTATCAACTTTTCATCTTGAAGCAAACCAAATATCTTCATTTGTCGCATTGACCAGGGTATTTCTCCTTCTTCTTCCAGATCCTCTACTAAGACAATACGTAAAAATTTGGTTTCATTTGGTTCAAAAGTTATTATGTTATCGGCGCTATCACACTTTCCTTCTTTGATAGTATTCCAGTTAACTCCATCAGTGGAAATTTGTATCTCATAGGATCTAGGAAAAGTCTGGTATGGAGGAATGCGATCACGATAACTCCCTCTGCGTTTAGGAGGGGAGTTAAAATGAATCTCATTTACTGTGGTAAGATCCGGAAATTCTATTTGGTACCACATGCCTTTTTTTTGTCGTTCTCCAGTAGTCCAACCCTCAAAATTAAAGGCACTAATTGGGGATGCAGAGCCACCTATCCTGAAAGGGGTGGTATGGCTTGCAGTTACTTTCCAAAGATCTGAAGGAACAAGGATTTGTGGTACAGATACTAATAGTTCCTGATAATCGTAGGGCCCTTTTTGTTCTGCGCTATTTAAGCGAACCCTCTCCACTTGTTCCGGCGAAACTAGGGATGCTTCATTAGTCAAATTTACGCGAATGTAACTGGCAATATCGGCAATCCATTGGTCCGATTGATCAGCCATTCCTACCATGATCCCTCCCGGATATGTCTGTCCATCCAAAGGGCCTTCCAATCCATGTAGCAGCGTTTTTATAACATATTCGGGATGCGATTGAACCCTGGGGGATCCTGTCAATGGAGGAGCCATTACTACTCCGTTTCCTAAAGGAGTACCTGTGCCATCCAGACCGTGACATTGCACGCATAGTTCATTAAAAATAATAGAACCCCTTTCCATGGTTTCCTGCTGAGCAGCAGTTAATTCGGGACCATTATCAATCATCCATCCTTTTAGCTCGACCGGATTCAGTATCTGTTCTCCTAGGACCTGTACTCCTTTTGCCTTGTTCGAGATCATCAGTGCTTTAACGTCATCTTGTAAAGAGGGTATTTTTAATAAGTTAGCAGTTAGCATAGCTTGTAAAGCAACATCTGTATTGGCGTCTTTCATCAACAAGCTATAGTTTTTTGCCAATTGCTTGTCCCCATTTTTATATAAAGATTCACTAACCCGAATTGCTTGTATTCTCATGCGAGGACTTTCGTCTTTTAGTAATTCACGAACCAACATTTTATCCAGTGCATCTAAACCTTCCAAACTCCATAATGCATGGAAACGTGCTAAAAGATTTTTATTTTCTATTACCATTTTTTCAAGTTCAGGGACAACACTTCGGTCTTGTGACATAACAATTAATTGCTGTGCTTTATCGCGCCACCAACCATTTGGGTGTTCCAGATGTTTTAGCAGTTCATCAGGCCGCTCTTCAAACATTCTGGGTTTAGTTTTATCAGGAGCGCTATTTTTATGAGTTATTCTCCATATACGCCCCAAGCCCACTACCTTATCTAATTGGTATTGTTCTATTTTTGTCCGCAAATAAGTTCCTTTTTGCGCCCATTGTCCTTCTTGAATTATTCCATGATACATATCCACAACATACATAGTTCCATCCGGAGCGGTGGCCATGTCTACAGGTCTAAAAAGCGGGTCTGTACTACGAAGGAATTCAGATTTATCTTTCTGATAAACATTATGTAATTCGGTAATTCCTTCCGTAACTACTGGATTTATCTGACGTACAATTCGTGCTACTGGTTCCCCATAAAAATATTGACCAATTAGTTCCTTAGGTAATCTGTCACCTCTGTAGATATCATTCCCTGCAGATCCGGTAACTCTATTCAACGAACCATCGGGCTGGCGAATCTCATCCATTCCGCCTTGCATATCTGCAATTTTCACAGGAGCACCCCATGGAATCTCAAAACCTTCGGCAAATTGATTTTCAACCTTGAAAGTGCCATAGTGTATGGGGAATTGAAAATAGGAAGGAACACCACTAGCACCTCCTTGAAACCAAAGCTTGCCGTCATTGTCATGGGTAACGCCCCATTGCGCCCGGTTATACCCGGTTTTCTCGCGTATAACTCCACTCGGTGTTTCTTTAACTCTGAACGCATTTACGGTACTGTAAAGCCAATTATCCATTCCCCAGTACATAAAGGCTTGCTGATGTTCCACATTACCCGAACGACCATATTTGTTAGTGAAAAATTCCTTTTTGTCGGCTTTGCCATCCCCATCAGTATCCGTGTATTTGTAAACATTATCTTCATCTGAATTCATTGTCAGTACAGCATCTTTTCCATAAGGAAGTACAAATCGGGGAAAGATTAAGCTGTCTATAAAAACACCTCCAGTTTCATATCGTCCATCACCGTTCTTGTCTTCCCAACGGGAAATTCTACTTACTGGTTCAAGTGTTCCATCCGAATCGGCTGTTAGCATATAGGTGCGTAATTCTAATACGTACATACGTCCGTTTCCGTCAAAGGAAATGGCCCCCGGTTGTTCAATTTGAGGTTCAGTTAAAACAGCCTCTATCTCATATCCTTCAGGTAATAGAAAATGTTTAGCTTCTTCTTTAGGATAGAGTGGAAGAACCGGTGTTTTGGCCTCCAAATCGATCCCTTTCCAATTTTCATTTTCAGGATCAGCATCTTCCGGAAGAGATACTATTGGTAAAGAGTCTGACATAGAATGAATAACTTTGGCAACTAAATCAGGTGGCGCCTCATTTTTCTTACAGCTATTTAGTAATAAGAGAAAAAGTGCCATTGCGGGGATAATAAACTGGAATCTATAAATGAAAACAGAAACTAGTTTATTCATTAGCCTTTGTATTTTCAAAATCATAAGTAATTTTCTTCGGAGAGAAAATTAATTATATAAAAACTAACTTGCAACATTTTCGTAAACATTGAACTCAGACTATTGGGGTTTTTAATACAATATGATAAGAATAATATCTATAGCGATTGTTTTCTTTTTTTGTTTAGCCTGCAAAAATCAAGCTGAATTAGAAACCATAAAACAGCCACCTAATGTGATCCTGATATTTACAGACGATCAGGGTTACCGGGATGTAGGTGTCTTCGGGGCGGATGATATTCCTACACCCAATTTGGATAAATTGGCTTCGGAAGGTATAAAGCTAAGCAGTTTTTATTCGGCTCAGGCCGTTTGCTCTGCTTCAAGGGCCGGAATTTTAACTGGCTGTTATCCCAATAGAATTGGTATACACAATGCCTTTATGCCTAATAGTCACATTGGTCTAAATCCAAAGGAAACTACTTTGGCTGAAATGCTGAAAGAAAAAGGTTTTGCTACAGGGATATTTGGAAAATGGCATCTTGGAGATGCAAAGGAATTTTTGCCCACGCGCCATGGATTTGATGAATTTTACGGGATACCCTATTCTAATGATATGTGGCCTTTACATCCACAGCAAGGTCCTGTCTTTGATTTTGGCCCCTTACCTTTGTTTCAAAACGAAACTGTAATTGATACCATTACAGATCAAACTTTTTTAACAACTGAGATAACGGCTCGTAGTATTGATTTTATAAAAAGAAATAAAGACCATCCATTCTTTCTTTATGTTCCTCATCCGCAGCCACATGTGCCTTTATTTGTTTCTGAAAAGCATAAAGGCAAGTCTCAAAGGGGGCTATATGGCGATGTCATAATGGAAATTGATTGGTCAGTAGGAGAGATTCTGAAGACACTCAAGGAGCATAATTTAGAAGAAAATACTATTGTCATTTTTACTTCAGATAATGGTCCTTGGTTGGCTTATGGAAATCATGCAGGTAGTGCTTTACCTTTTCGTGAAGGCAAAGGTACTGCATGGGAAGGTGGACAAAGAGAACCCTTTATAATAAAATACCCAAGAGAGTTAAAAGCGGGCAGACTTATCAACGAACCTCTTATGGCTATTGATATACTCCCCACCATAGCGGAAGCTACAGATGCCACTTTACCCAATAATATAATTGACGGGAAAAGTGCCTGGTCATTACTTAGAGGGATAGAGAAAAAAGGTCCTCAGGAGGCTTATTTCTTTTATTACAGGATAAATGAATTGCATGGTGTCCGTTATGGAAAATGGAAAATGTATTTCCCGCATAATTACAGAACTATGGAGGGTCAAATACCCGGTAAAGATGGACAACCCGGAAATTATAATTATATCGATTTGGAAGAAGTAGCCTTATATGATCTTTCTAAGGATTTGTCAGAGACGAAGAACTTAGCCGAAGATTATCCGGAAGTAGTGCTTGAAATCAAACTTTTAGCCAACGAAATGCGCTACAGGCTTGGGGACTCACTCATGGAAATAGATGGTGAGGAGACGAGATTAGCAGGGAGCATAGAATGAGAAAGCCATTTCGATTTAAGGAGTTTACTGTTCATCAAGATCGAACAGCCATGAAGATAGGGACGGATGGGGTTCTTTTAGGCGCCTGGGTAACTATCTCTAATTCACCCGAATCAATTCTGGATATTGGTGCCGGTACAGGCATTATAGGTTTAATGCTTGCACAAAGGACTTATGCCGAAACAATCGATGCTATAGAGATTGAAACAGCAGCTTTTGAACAATGTGTGGAGAATTTTGAGGCCTCACCCTGGGCAGACAGACTTTTTTGTTACCATGCCGCATTAGATGAGTTCCTCGATGAGGTAGATGAAAAATATGATCTGATAATTTCTAACCCACCTTTTTATTCAGAGGAAGTTTCCAGCGGTAATAATGCAAGGGATCTGGCAAGACAGAATAGTTCTCTTCCTTTTGATCTTCTTTTAAAAGGAGCGTCTCAACTACTCTCTAAGACTGGAATTTTTGCCCTTGTTATTCCTTTTAAAGAAGAAGAAAATGTTCTTAGTGAAGCACTTAAATATGGACTTTATCCCGCTCGTTTGCTGCATGTAAAGGGTCATCCTGATTCTGAAGTTAAAAGAAGTCTTCTGGAATTCCATTTTAATAAAAAACCACTTAAGATAAGTGAACTAACTATAGAAAAGGAAAGACACGAGTATACCGAAGATTATATAAATCTGACGAAGGATTTCTATCTGAAGTTGTGAGTTTAATTCTTTCTCTTGATGGGTCGGGTAAGGCATGTAGGTCCGCCTCCACCTTTATAACTAATTTCCCGGCCTTCATAAGTAAAAACAGTACAACCTGACTTGCGTAAAGCATTTTCAGTATGAGGATTGCCCGCTACCATAATACATTTTCTGGGGGCAATGGCCAGTACATTACAACCCATAGATTCAAATTCGGATTCCGGCACTTCTACAAAATTGAATCCACGATCTAACAATTCGTTTCTAAATGAAATAGGCATCAGCGGGGAATAAATGACTGCCAGATCTTTATCTACCGGACTTAATATAGACATTAAATGAAAGACATCTGTAGCACCTTTATAATGCGGAAGTTCCGCAACCACTACGTCAATTTTATACGGGGACAGCAGTTCTTTTAGTTGTGTAATTCCAGATGAATTAGTACGATAAGTATGTCCAACAGCCAAAGTTTTCTTGTCTAGCCAGGCCACATCACCGCCTTCAAGAGTGCCGGGACTTTCTATAATTCCCAAAATTGAAATATTATTCTCTTCAAAGTATTTCATTTGTGCAACAGGCTCCTTAGATCTTGTAAGCTTGCCCATATTACAGATAATCATTCCATAATCGGTAGCTATACTAGCATCCCTGCAGTAAATAGAATCTATAGTAACAGCTTCAGATTTAGGAAAACAATGCAGGAAGGGCATTTCTTTGGAAAGTAAATTTTTAAATTCTTTATATTCCTCTTTTGCCTTAATCATATCCGGTTTGGAAAGGAAATTAAGAGGAGCCCATTCTCTTTTAAGCTTCTCCTCACCGATAAAAGCTTCCTCCACGGTTTTAATACAAACAGACTCCAATTTTTTATATTCAGAATGACAAGTATACTCCATTGAATTTTAATAATTAGGGGGATTCTTTATTTCTCCATTTAACAAAAATATAAAAGGGTATTCCTACCATCAACAAAATAAACCCCCAAAATACGGCTTGTTCTCCCGCCCCGAATATTGCCCATAGAGAATAAGAAAAAGCCAAACTTCCAATACCATATATGCCCAACCATGGTTCCGAAGGCAACTTTTTATCTAAAAGGATACTTACATAAGCAGCAGCGGTAAAGAGATATGGAACTAAGGCTGTCATGGAGCCAAGTAAAATCAGAAATTTGAATTGCTCCACTAAACCTTCTGTATAATTTAAAAGCATTACCCCGGAGGCTAAGCCACTCCCTATTAGCATTCCGTAAACAGGGACTCCTCGTTTATTTTCTTTCTTAAAAATTGCAGGAAAGAGTTTATCTTTTGCAGTAGCTCTTGGTAATTGACCAGCTACTAAGATCCACCCATTAAGGGCTCCAAAAGCTGCGATTGCCGCTCCTCCGGCAACCAAACCACGCCCTAATCCTCCCGTCATAATCCCCATGGCGTCGGCGAATGGTGCGGGCGATAAGGCAAGTTCCTGAAGTGGAACCATCCCCATAACCACAACTGTTCCCAATATGTAAATCAAAGTGGTTATAATTGTTCCTAACATAGTCGCCCTAGGAATAGTTTTCCCGGGGTCTTTTACATTATCTGCCGGAATAGTGGCACTTTCAAACCCCAAAAAAGCATAGAGCGTCATAGTTGAGGTTATTGCTATGGCTTCAAAATTTGTGGACTCACTTACATTGAAGGGTATAAAGTTATCAATATTAAAAAAGAAAAAACCCCCGAAAATAATCATTATTAGGGGGATCAGTTTTAGTAAAGTTGTTACAACTTGCATTTTCCCCGATTCCCGAACTCCTCTTGAGTTAACCCAGGTGAGGAACCAAATTGCGCCTAGACCCACAAAGACTGAAGCCAAAGAACTCTCTTTTAAAACTGGAAATAGGACCGTTAAAGCACTTACCATGGCCACAGCCATTATGGCCAAACCAACCCAAATAGAAATCCAATACCCCCAGGCTACCAAAAACCCGGCAAAATCTCCAAGCCCGGCTCTTGTATATGCGTAGGGTCCCCCACTTTTGTTGAGGAACAATTTACTGAGCTTACTGAAAACCAGCGCTAGTACAAGAGTTCCCGCCGAAGAAGCTAACCATCCAACAATACTAATTCCTCCGTAAGCTGCAAGGGCTGCGGGCATTAGAAAAACACCTGCGCCAATCATATTGCCAATTACGAGTGAACGTACTCATCCATAACCCTAGTTTCCCTTTATTTTTGCTTTGGTTCATTTGTTATGGTTGGTTTAAAAAAGAATTATTTAATTTTAAAAGTACAAATAAAATAGGCCGTGATTGAAAATTTTAAAGTAGACCGAGATATAACCAAGGCAGAAACCTTACCCGCTTCTTTTTATCGCAATCCTGAGGTTTTTATTGCAGTCAGGGATCGAGTTTTTTATAGATCCTGGCAATGGATTGGTCATGAGGGTTTGGTGGATAGTCCGGAAAAAGTATATCCATTTATTTTACTTGATAATTTCCTTACAGAACCCATGCTTTTAACCCGGGACAAAGAAGATAGGATTTCCTGTCTTACCAATGTCTGCACACATCGCGGGAATTTGGTTGTAGAAAGGCCTAAGACTGCAAAAAAACTGATTTGTGGTTATCATGGACGAAGCTTCAATCTGCATGGCAAAATGGAGCATATGCCAGAATTTGAAGATGTTGAAAATTTTCCTAGATCATGTGACAACCTTCATGAATTTGAAATAAGGAAATGGGGTCCATTTTTATTTGTAGGACTCAATCCTACTTTTGAGTTGCAAAAAGTGTTGGACGAGATGAATGAAAGGGTTGGATTTATGCCTTTGCAGGAATTCACTCTGGACGAAAAACGAAGGAAGGATTATTTTATTGATGCAAATTGGGCACTTTATTGTGATAATTATTTAGAAGGTTTTCATATCCCTTTTGTGCATGAAGATCTGAATGCAGTTTTAGATTATGGCGATTACGATACCATTCTTTATGATCATATGAATTTACAGATAGGTTATTCCGAAGGATCAGAGGAGGTCTTTGATTTACCTGAAAAACATCCTGATTATGGAAAGAAAATAGCAGCCTATTATTATTGGTTGTTTCCTAATATGATGTTCAACTTTTATCCCTGGGGTGTTTCCGTCAACTTAGTTCAACCCCTGGAAATGAATAAAACCAAAGTATCTTTCTACAGTTACGTTTACGACCCATCCAAATTAGATAAAGGAGCCGGTTCGCAATTAGATAAGGTAGAAATGGAAGATGAAGCCGTGGTTGAAGGTGTTCAGAAGGGGATACGTTCCCGTTTTTATAAGGCAGGCAGATTTTCACCAACACGTGAAAAAGGGGTGCATCATTTTCATCGGCTTTTAGCAGATTTTATAAATTTATAAATCTTTATTACCGTAGAATTTTATGTTATAAAATCTACATTCTCTTGATTGGTTTGTTATATTCCTTTAACTACCTTTGAGAAAAATTTTACGGATGAGGCCAGACTTATTTGAAGCACCAGACTATTATAATCTTGATGAGCTCTTAAGCGAAGAGCATAAATTAGTTCGTGATGCAGCCCGTCAATGGGTAAAACGAGATATATCACCTATCATAGAAGAGTACGCACAAAAGGCAGAATTTCCAAAGCAAATCGTGAAAGGACTTGCCGAAATTGGAGCTTTTGGACCTTATATTCCTGAAAATTATGGAGGAGCGGGTCTAGATCAAATATCCTATGGTCTTATTATGCAGGAGATAGAACGTGGTGATAGTGGTGTGCGTTCCACGGCATCTGTCCAATCTTCCCTAGTCATGTATCCAATTTTCGCTTATGGAACGGAAGAACAGCGAGTAAAATATCTTCCAAAATTAGCAAGTGGAGAGTTTATGGGATGTTTTGGACTTACTGAGCCCGATCACGGTTCAAACCCCGGGGGCATGGTAACTAATTTCAAGGATAAGGGTGATCACTATTTGTTAAACGGGGCTAAGTTGTGGATTTCAAATTCACCTTTTGCCGATATTGCCATTGTATGGGCAAAGAACGAAGAAGGAAGAATTCACGGACTTATTGTAGAGAGAGGTATGGAGGGATTTTCTACTCCGGAGACTCATGGAAAATGGTCCCTTAGAGCTTCTGCTACAGGAGAGTTAATTTTTGATAATGTTAAGGTGCCCAAGGAAAATTTACTGGTAGGTAAAAGTGGATTGGGAGCACCCTTAGGTTGTTTGGACTCTGCTCGTTATGGAATTGCATGGGGAGCTATTGGAGCAGCCATGGACTGCTATGACACTGCCTTGCGATATGCTAAAGAGCGCATCCAGTTTGGAAAGCCCATCGCCGCTACTCAGTTGCAGCAAAAAAAGTTAGCAGAAATGATTACTGAGATTACAAAAGCTCAGTTACTAGCCTTTCGCTTGGGACAGTTAAAAAATGAAGGGAGAGCCACTTCTGCTCAAATATCTATGGCGAAACGAAACAATGTCGATATGGCCATAAAAATTGCCAGAGAAGCACGGCAAGTTTTGGGTGGTATGGGTATTACCGGCGAATATAGTATTATGCGTCACATGATGAATTTAGAGAGTGTAATCACTTATGAAGGAACTCATGATATTCACTTGCTAATTACAGGATTAGATATTACGGGACACGCGGCTTTTTAGTAAAACTTTAAAGTTTAAACTTCTTGACTATTGTTTCTTCCATATAGTCATAGTTTTTTTGCCCCAGTTTTGTAAATTCAAAAAGGCTTAGACATCGATCTAAGTTTTGATTTTCATATGTTACCTTATAGTATTTGTTTCCGTCCAGATAATCTGTCAATGCTCTGAGGCCATGTAAAAAAGGCATCAATACGGCTCCAAAGGCTAAACTCTCAATTTCATCCTGCCTAAGAAATGAACTGTGCTCTTTCATCCCGTCAATACAAGACTCGAATTGAGTTTTACTAAAATTAATTTTAGTAAGATCTTTTTCATCCTCAGGCGAAGTATTGACAAGAGTTCGGATGGCATCTCCAAAATCATAATAGAACCGACCAGGCATAATCGTATCTAAATCGATAAGGCATAACGCTTTTTTATCATCTTTATGAAAGAGAATATTATTGAGTTTAGTATCATTATGACAAATGCGAATAGGAAGGTGTGTAGGTTCTGCCTCCAAAAGTAATTGAAGGTTTTTCTTTGCAAAATTTATTGCATTTTTGGCTGGTTCAATTGTAAGTTCATTGGCCATTTCCAGAGCTTGATAAAACTGTTTGCCTCTATATTCTAAGTCGTGAAAATGAACTAGACTTTCCTGAAATTTGTCCTTAGGCGCCTTTTGTAATAGTGAATGAAATCTTACCAGAATCCTGCCGGTTTCATATGCAATTACAGGATCCTCAGAGGTAGAGTAGGCAATGCTGTTTTCAATAGCAGTCATCATGCGCCAACATTTACCGTCTTCTAAAGTTAGAAATGGTTTCTTGTTCTTTGTCGGAATTAATGAAATGGATTGATAACCTTCTCCGGACAAATAATTTAAGGAGCGGACCATATTTTCCATAAGGGCAGGAATATTGGGAAATACCCCCTTATTTATTCGCTGCAGAATATATTTTGGTATCCCCTCTACTAGTACAAAAAAAGTATTATTAATATAACCCTGATTAATCTCCTTGAATTCATAATCCAAAGTTTCTATCTCAAATTGAGAAGCAATTAATGATAGACCCGGATATTTCATTCAGACTATTTTAGTCGTTGTTCGTCCAAAGTGGTGAAGGATATGATCCTGAATTTGTCATATTCTGTAAGTCATTTACACCTTTTTCTTTATCATCGGCATAAGTGATTCCAAACCAAATACTATCCGAGGGTATGACATCTACCTCAATACGTTTTTTTTCTAAAACCTTTTGAATTACAAATGGAATGTAAATTTCTCCACTTTGAATATTCTCTTCTTTTTCCAGAAAAGACCTAAAGTCATTTTCTATAAAATCAAAAATAGACGGGCTACAAATCCAAAAATTCATACTTGCTAATTCATTTCCGTTTAATTTTATTCCAGAATCGGTGTCTTGTAACTGCCCATTTACATATTCTATTTGTGTGCGTTCGACTACTGAAATTAATTTATCTCCGTCTCTTTCGCAAACTCCTCTAGAAACAGATCCGAATTCAGAAAGAGTATCTTTTAGGGTATAGGCCATTAAACCGTATAGTTCTCGATTTTTATCGGAAGTCATAAACTTGAAAGCATTTCGATAAGCTGCTTTCCCATAATAATCGTCTGCATTAATGATTGCAAAAGTAGTTTTTATATGTTTTCTGGCTGTCCAAACCGCATGAGCGGTACCCCATGGTTTATTCCGTTCTCCTTCATAACTAGTACCTGTCGGCAAGTCGGATAATTCTTGAGCAAGGACATCTAATTGAATGTTTTTGGGTATTCTTGAAGAAAGGTAGTTAGTCAGAAAATCAACATTATCTCTTTGCGTTATAACTACAATATGATTAAAACCATTTTCAAGCGCATCGTAAATACTGAATTCCATTAAAAACTCTTCCTTTGGTCCTAAACCATCAAACTGTTTTAATTTTCCATAGCGGCTACCTCTTCCGGCGGCCATAAGTAATAGGGTCATTTTTCTTTATTTGGTTGCAAAAATAGTTTTTATATCAGAAGTTTTACTGCCTAATCTTTAACTAAAACTTTTCTTTTTGCATTTTATAACAGTTACTGAACGAAGACATTAACACAAATAGTATAGTTAAACCTGATGATTGTCATATTATTTAAGGAAGAAGGCCTTTAGATTTGTAGGAAATCCATTTCTGATGAGCAGCTTACTTAATAAATATAACATACCTGGACCTAGATATACCAGTTACCCTACGGTTCCATATTGGAATATGAATACATTTTCTGGCAAGGAATGGAAAGCTACAGTAGTTAAAAGTTTTCATGAAACTAATAAGTCGGAGGGGATAAGTCTATATATTCATCTTCCCTTTTGTGAACAAATGTGTACTTTTTGTGGATGTCATAAAAGAATCACTAAGAGACATGAAGTAGAAATGCCCTATCTAAAATCTGTCTTAAAAGAATGGGGTTTGTATTGTAAGTTATTTTCAGAAAGACCTATAATCAAGGAGTTGCATCTTGGGGGAGGTACACCAACATTTTTCTCTCCCTCGCATTTAGAGAAATTAATAAATGGGATCTTTCAATTGGCAGAAAGACATGAGAATTACGAATTTAGCTTTGAGGGTCATCCCAATAACACAACCAAAGAACATCTTAAAATACTAAGAGGGCTAGGCTTTAGTAGAGTGAGTTTTGGTGTACAAGATTATAATGAAACGGTTCAAAAAGCTATTCATAGAGTACAGAGTTTTGAAAGTGTAAAAAAGGTAACAAGCTGGGCCAGAGAATTAGGATATACTTCTGTTGGTCATGATATTATCTTTGGGTTACCTCATCAGACCATGAAACATGTGCAGGAAACCATTCTAAAAACCAAAGAATTAAAACCTGATCGTTTGGCTTTTTATAGTTATGCCCACGTACCATGGTTAAAAGGAAATGGACAAAGAGGCTATGCCGAGACTGATCTTCCTTCTCCAGAACTCAAAAGAGAACAATATGAAAGTGGAAAAAAACTACTTGCTGAAGTGGGATATTATGAAATTGGGATGGACCATTTTGCGCTTAAAGACGATTCGTTATTTAAAGCCATGAATTCTAAAACCTTACATCGAAATTTTATGGGCTATACGGCGTCAAAAACTAAATTGATGATAGGTTTAGGTGCTTCCAGCATTGGAGATAGTTGGTATAGTTTTGCCCAAAATGTGAAAGGGATAGAGGAGTATGAACACTTGGTCGCGAATGACATCATACCTATTTACAGGGGTCATATTTTAACGGAAGAAGATCAAATTATTCGTCAACATATCTTAAATTTAATGTGTAGATTTGAAACAAGTTGGTCAGAAGAGAAGGGAGATTTTACGATGATCAATGATATTTTAGATCGTCTTACTGAGATGGTTGAAGACGATTTGCTGGAAATAGACGTTAATAAAATAGTAGTCACAGAAAAAGGGAAACCATTTATAAGGAATATTTGTATGGCGTTTGATTTGTTACTCCATAGAAAAAAACCTGAAACCAGACTTTTTTCCATGACTATTTAAAAATATTTATTGAACCTAAATATCCGAAAACATGAAAACAATTATAGTACCTATTGATTTTTCTGAACAGTCTGAGTATGCCTTAAAGGCAGCAGCTTCTTTATCAAAGAAGCACGGCTCTGAAATACTAGCGCTTCATATGCTAGAGTTAAATGAAGCTATGATATCTTCTTCAGAGGGATTTCATCCCGAACAAACTGTTTTTCTTTTGAAAATGGCAGAAAAGAGAATTGCTGAATTCTTAAATAAGCCATATTTAGTTGATGTTAAAGTAACCCCTATTATTAAACATTTTAAAGTCTTTAGCGAAGTAAATGATATTGCAGAGAAACACAATGCGGATTTAATAATAATGGGTTCACATGGGAGTGATGGACTTAAAGAGATCTTCGTGGGTTCAAACGCAGAAAAGGTAGTTAGAAATTCTAATATTCCTGTTTTGGTTATAAAAGATGAATTAGAAGATTTTAAGGTAGACAGCTTTGTTTTTGCCTGTGCTTTTAAGGAGGAAAGTCTTCCGGCTTTTTATAAGGCTCAGGAATTTGCAAGCAAATTATCAGCATCTTTAAATTTGGTATATATTAATACTCCTGGAGATAACTTCTTAAGTAATCAAGATGCTTATGAAAATATCAATTCATTTTTGCAAAAAGCGAATGCCGGAAAAGAAGTAACTATTTACAACGACTATAGCGTTGAAAGAGGAGTGCTAAATTATAGTGAAAGTATCCATGCAGACATCATTGGAATACCAACTCACGGTCGTAAAGGATTGTCCCATTTCTTTATGGGCAGTATTGGGGAGGATATTACAAACCACTCTACAATTCCGGTTATGACATTTAAGATCTAAGAATAAGCCTGCAAATAAATAAGGGAGGTCCAAAACGGATCTCCCTTTTTTTATGCCTTAATTTTAAAAGCTTTTGAACTTTGGATTTCCCATTCTAAAGAAGGTTTTTTTCTGATAAGCGCACTAAGTGATTATTTTTATGAGGATTCGAAAGGAATTAATACCTATCTTATTTCACTTAAAATAGATTTTTAAACAAATCCAAAATATATGAAAACACCTATTCCTAAATATTATCTTATTTTAATTTTTCTTTTGACTTTACAAGGGTTTGCACAGACCATTTCCAAAGATGAAATGATAGCCTTTACAAAAGAATGGAATGGAGAACGGTTCGAAGACGGAAGGCCTAAAATACCCGACAGCTATTTGGAGCGTGCCAAAAATATTTCAATTGAAGAAGCATGGGGTGCTATGCGAGGTCTTGGATACCACAATCAATTTGAAGGAAACTGGATGATGATTCATGAAGATATGGCTATGACCGGAAGGGCTTTAACGGCTCAGTATATGCCCACAAGGCCAGATATCCAGGAGGTTATTAAAAGTCAAGGAGAAAAAGAGGGAAGAATTGGTTCTTCCAATTCTTGGCCAATAGACGCTTTAGAGCAAGGGGATATATACATAGCGGATGGCTTTGGCAAAATAATAGACGGAACTTTAATAGGTGATAATTTAGGGAATGCTATATATGCTAATTCCGGCAATGGTGTTGTATTTGATGGATCTCTTAGAGACTTAGAAGGATTGGAAAAAATAGAAGGATTTAACGCGTTTGTTCGTGGATGGGATCCCTCCTTTATAAAGGACATGATGCTTACCGGACTCAATAAGCCTATCCGAATTGGGCGTGCAACGGTGATGCCAGGAGATTTAGTACTTGCCAAAAGAGAAGGAGTGATTTTTATTCCAGCTCATTTGGTAGAAGAGGTTATTACTCAGGCTGAGTTTGTTGCCTTGAGGGACGAGTTTGGACATCTGAGGTTAAAAGAAGGAAAAGTATACCCCAGGACAGATCGATACCAAATGGACAGATGAGATAAAACAAGACTTTTTAAAATGGATTGATCAAAACCCGGATAAATTACCAATGAGTAAAAAAGAATTAGATGCTTATTTAAAAACAAGAACCTGGTAATTCAAGATAATCTAAAAAACTAAGTATAACCGTATGAAAATTTCTAAAAACACTAACCACAAAGAAGAATCAATTTCTAGTAAGGAAAATCAACGTAGATCCTTTATAAAAAAAGCTGGTTTGGGCGGCTTGAGTCTTGCAAGCCTTTCCATGGCCTCTGCAGCGGAACAGGTAGATTATGTATCACAAAATGTTAATAGAAATTCCAATCCATCTACTCTGAAAATCACAGACATGAGGATAGCTGAAATTGGAGGTGATGTGGCCTTTAGAACACCAATAGTCAGGATTTATACAAACCAGGGAATAGTTGGCCATGGGGATGTAAGGGATGGTGCCGCAAAGGAATATGCCTTATTTCTAAAAAGTCGTTTACTTGGAGAAAACCCTTGCAATGTGGAGCGCCTATTTGGAATTATAAAGCAATTTGGATATCATGGAAGACAAGGGGGAGGTGTATCGGGAGTAGAAATGGCTTTGTGGGATTTAGCTGGGAAGGCTTATAATGTTCCGGTTTATCAAATGTTGGGGGGTAAGTATAGAGATAAAGTGAGAGTCTATTGTGATACTACAGTTTCTAAAGATCCTCAGGAGTATGCCAATAGAATGCAGGCTAGAATAGATCAGGGATATACTGCTTTAAAAATGGATATTGGTATAAACTTAATTAAAGATATACCCGGAGCAATAATTAATTCACAAGATGCATCCTATAATCCGTATCAATATGAATACCGCTCATATAATGAAACTAAACATCCTTTTACAAGAATTCAGATTACAGATAAGGGTATAGATTTGTTAATGGAATACTTAGATGTTATGCGTTCCAAAATTGGCTACGATATTCCCATGGGAACTGACCATTGGGGCCATTTTGGGGTAAATGAGGCCATAAAAATTGCAAGAGCAGCTGAACCTTATAACCTTGCTTACGTTGAAGATATTATACCATGGCAATATACAGAACAATGGAAAGAAATAACTCTAGCTTCGACCACTCCTACGCAAACCGGTGAGGATATTTTTAGACTAGAAGGGGGCTTTGAAGAATTAATTACTACTCGTTCAGTAGATATTGTTCATCCAGATCCAAATACCGCTGGTGGTATACTCGAATCTAAAAGAATTGGCGATTTTGCTTCCAAACATGGAATTGGATTTATGCATCATCATGCTGCAGGACCAGTTTCCTTTATTGGATGTGTTCATAGTGCCGCCGCCACAGAGAATTTCATGTGGTTAGAACACCACGCCGTGGATAAAAAAGATTGGGAAAATCTGGTGACCGGATTCGATGGTCCAATTGTTAAAGATGGTTATGTAACGGTTCCAGATAAACCAGGCTTGGGTGTTGAGTTAAATGAAGACATGGTTAAAAAATACCTTATTAAGGGAGAAAAGCTGTTTGCACCTACTCCTGAATGGGATGAGATTCGTTCTTGGGATAGGCTGTGGAGTTAAAATCAATCTTTCCCTAACATAGGAAAAAGCTTTTTAATTTCTTCATCAGAGGGTTGTTTTCCGTATTCACATATTTGAAAACCTTCTGCTCGCTTAATAGTCTTAGCCTTATCACCATACCACTTGTCTAGAGATTTTTGAGTGGCTTCATCTAGAGGGGATGCCCTCCATTTAGATAGCCATTGCAGACGTTCTTTATCATCTGATGGAACTTCATTCAGACTTCCATTGGTCCATGGCAACCATTCAAAAAACTGTGATTCATGAGCGGCAAGAGCATAGATTTTTTGATCAAAAACGGAATCAATATTAATGGCGATGTCCGGTTGAAAAGGATTTGGTCTTTTAAAGTTATCATGAGAATAGACAAAAACAGGATTTTTCTTTAATGGGGGAGTGTCCGCTGCCACATTTGGCACAATTACCATATAGGCAGCATCCTGAATGAGTATTCCGGTATAGCGGTGATCAGGGTGATAGTCATTGGGCCTAGGTGCGATGACCAGATCGGCATTCCATTTTCTAATTTCCCGAATTACCTTTAATCTGTTTTCTAAAGTTGGTAATAATTCTCCATCGTGGTTATCTAAGACGGTATAGGTGACTCCGAACCTTTTACCTGCTTCTTGGGCTTCTGCCATTCGAATTTTCGCTAAGACACCTCCCCCTTTGGCATAATGACCAGCGTCTCCATTAGTGAGAGAGACGAATTTTACCTTATGACCCATTTGAGCAAATAAAATAGCCGTACCCCCGGCATCAATATCACAATCGTCCGGATGAGCCCCAAAAACCACAATATTTAATGGTTTATCCTGTGCAACAATATTAACATTGACCAATAGGAGAAGGAAACCTAGAAATAGATGCTTTATCATAATCGTTTTATAAAAGTTTCATGTTTTTTGGATCCCATTTTACCGGAGCTCCATTGTAGTAACTTTCATTTGCCAATAAGGCCGCCCCGGCAGCTCTTAGACCAAAAGCAGGATCTTGTATAATGGTCGATTTACCTCTTATGGATTGAAAAAAGGTATAAAAATGATCGTAATGACTTCCTTTGTAATCAGAGGGAGCTTCCCAAATAGTTTCGCCCAGCTTTAATTCAGATTTTCTATTTTCGACAGTTTTAGATTGATATTCTTGCTTAATTTTTTTCTGTGTAGCTTCGGGATAGGCTACCATAGAATAGTTCCCCGGAATCATGCTAAGTTTTGAGCGAACCAGAGTAACAGAATTAGAACCAACTTCCATAGATCCTTCTGTTCCTATCATTTTAAAGCCGCCTCCACCGCCAGATCCGGCGATAAAATTAATACGAAAAGCAGCATTAAATGCGGGATGTGATTTTGTTTCCGGATAGTCATATAAAGTTATTGTAACATCAGGAACATCTCGCCCATCTTTCCAATAGCGTAAACCTCCTGATGAAATAGCTCGGTTGGGTCCATCAGAGCTGATAATATAATTTAAAGAGGAAAAGGCATGCACAAATAAATCCCCTGCTACGCCAGTACCATAATCTTGGTAATTTCTCCATCTAAAAAAACGCTTGTCTTCATAGGGGACTTTTGGGGCGTTCCCTAAAAATGTATCAAAATCAACTGTTTTCGAATTAGCATCAGGCGGAATTGGATATTGCCAGGCACCTTCAGCAGAGTAGCGGTCATTATACATATCTAGCATAACCAAATCTCCAATGGCTCCGGCTTCATATAGCAATTTCGCTTTCTCATTTCCCAAAGAAGACATCCCTTGACTGCCTATCTGACATATCATTCCCGTTTCTTTCTGTACTTGAATGATCTCGTGACCTTCGTCAAAATTCTGAACCATAGGCTTCTCACAATAAACAGCTTTGCCTGCTTTCATGGCTTCTATAGTTATTTTCTTATGCCAATGATCAGGAGTAGCAATAATCACCGCATCAACTTCTTTCAAGTTTAGAATTTCTCGGTAGTCACGCGTAACATAAATTTGATCGCCCCAAAGCTCTTTAGCTCTATCAAGGCGACCTGTATATAAGTCGCAAGCAGCCACCAATTTTACGCCTTGTACCTTTAGTGCTGCCATGGTATCATAAATACCCTGAATCCCGGACCCAATTAAAGCAAGATTTATTTGATCGTTTGCAGAGTATGAATTTTGATTATATGAGCGATGTAAGGATAGCTTTTGACCTTGAGAAGAGGTCATTATTTGTGGACTAGCTGTTAATGCAGCCGCACCCAATCCGGCCTTTCTAAGAAAAGACCTTCTAGACTGATTTTTTTTCATAAACAATTATGCTTTCGAGTTAATTGTGTTGTATTAAGATGTTTAAGATACATCTTTTTAGTTATTACAACAATGGGAAGAACAGATTCTGTAAAAGAAGATGCTAGAATGAATAGGAAATAATGAAGTCTTGATAAGTTCCCCTTGAAGGGTGTTTCTTTGTGGCAAAAATGTTTTTACAATCCATGTCTTCCAGAAAATTATGAATAGCTTCTTGACGCTCATCATAAGGATTGGTTTTGCCCCAAGCAATTAAAACGTAATCAGCCTTTTCAATGCTTTCCTGGATTATTATATCGTTTTGAACCCCTATTGCCTTTTTGGTTCCGGAAAAATCTTTTGTTTGTACTAGGGCAAACTGATTTACAATTACCATCTTTTGAATCTTCTTAAATGGTCTTACCTTCTTTTCAAAAACTAGCTTTTCCAGAAATTGTACAGATTTATCTGCTATTTCAATATTGGCGATACTGGGATTTTGCATGATAACACATAAAGTATCACCCTTAATACAACTCTTATTTACGATCGTTAAACGATACCTATATTTTTTGTCTTCGGAGAAGATTGCAGATATCTCTAAATTGGGAAGATGATTAAAATTTATTTTTGGCATTACTGCAAATGTCTAAGGTTTTCTTGCTTGGAATATTTTTAAAAACAGCATCGTAGACATTTTTTGTGCTCTATTTTTAGCAGTCCATACTAGATCTCCCTCAAATAGTTCATCTAATGTTGCAAACCATAAATTTAACCATAACCCAAAATGTTCTGAAGTTATAGAATAGTTCGTTTTTTGATCTACTCTTTGATGAACGACTATGGGGTTTCTTTTATAGTTTTTAGAGCCCAATAGTTGATGCTCCCAAAAGTCGGTAAGGATTTTATAATGTTCTTCCCAATCATCAATATTATCATTGAAATATGGCCCTAAAACCGTGTCAACTTTGATTTTATCATAGAAGGAAACTACTAATTCTCGAATATCGTTTCTGGAACTTAGATTCCTCTTGTTCATAAAATTTATTTAAATAAGTTGCAAAGCCACCTCCACCATTTCATTAAAAGTACTTTCACGTTCTTTCGCAGAGCAGATTTCTCCTGTAACTAAGGAATCTGAGATGGTGAGCAGTGCTAAGGCTTCAATTTGATGTTTTGCAGCAATAGTGTATAAGCCAGCAGTCTCCATTTCAACGCATAATACGCCATATGCAGCCCATTTTTTATAAGTTTCAGGAGAAGCTTCATAATAGACATCAGAGGATAGTATATTGCCTTCAATCGCCTTTATTTTATTATTTTTCGCATAAGTGGAAGCCTTAACTGCCAAATCAAAACTAGCTGTTGGCGAATAATGCATTCCGGAAAAAATGATATTATTTATGGAGGAATTGGTAGAGGCAGAAATGGCAATAACTAGATCTTTCAGTTTTACATGTGGCTGATATGATCCGGCAGTACCAAGTCGGATAATCTTATTAACATCAAATTCATTAATTAGTTCATGGTAGTAAATTAGGGATGAAGGAATTCCCATTCCACTTCCTTGTACCGAGACTTTATTTCCATTATACTCTCCTGTAAATCCTAACATTCCTCTTATCTTAGAATAACATTTTACATTTTCCAAATAAGTTTCTGCAATCCATTTAGCTCTCAACGGATCCCCGGGCATTAAGACAGTAGAAGCTACATCTCCTTTTTTTCCATCGATGTGTATGCTCATAGTGTATTATTTTTATTTAAAATGGTTATTCCAGACGAAGTTCCTAGTCTGGATACTCCCATTTGAATAAATTCCTCTGCCGTAGGTCTATCTTTAATTCCCCCCGACGCCTTTATTTTTATATCATCTCCTACAGCCTCTTTAATTAGGGCAATATCGTTAAAAGAAGCTCCTCTAGAACCAAAGCCAGTGGATGTTTTGACAAAATCTGCCTTACCTTTTAGAACCAATGTACTGGCATATTTAATTTCATCAGGACTGAGATAACAAGTTTCAATAATTACTTTTAATACTTTATTATCTAAACAGTTTTTTAAGGCCATAATCTCATTTTGGACTTCTGAATATTTAGCCGATTTAAACCAACCTAGATTGATAACCATATCTACCTCATCGGCTCCCTCTTCCATAGCGTATTTGGCTTCTTCTAACTTCGCTTTAGTAGAAACTGCTCCCAAAGGGAACCCAACAACGGTAGCCAACTTCACATTAGAATCTAATAAGAGTTTCTTTGCTAAGGGTAGATAACAACTATTAATACAAACAGCATAGAAGTTATGCTTTATTGCTTCCTCACACAGGATTTTAATATGAGTTTCGGTACTATCTGCCTTAAGTAAGGTATGATCAATAAATTGTTCTATTGGTTTATTTATCATTATCCTCTATTAAATCGATCATATGCCGCTCTATCTAAAGATTCTCTATGGTCCGGATGTGAAATAGAGATAAGGGCTTTTGCTCTTTCATATAGGTTTTTACCGAATAAATTTACGACTCCATATTCTGTAACTACGTAATGTACATGTGCTCTTGTGGTAGTTACACCAGCGCCTTCTTTTAAGGCAGGTGTAATTTTTGAAATACCTTTGGGAGTAGCTGAAGAAATAGCAAAAATAGGTTTCCCTCCATGGGAAATAGCTGCCCCTCTTATAAAATCCATTTGACCCCCTACACCAGAAAAATGCCTCATTCCGATACTGTCCGCACAAATTTGTCCGGTTAGATCTATTTCTATAGCGCTATTGATCGCTGTTACCTTAGGATTCCTTGCAATTAAAGCGGTATCGTTTGTATAGGCGGCTTCCTTAAAATGTACAAGGGGATTGTCGTCTATAAAATCATATAGCCTTTGAGTTCCCGCGGCAAAGCTTGTAACAATCTTTCCAGTCTTAATTACTTTCTCTTCTCCTGTAATAATGCCGTTTTCTACGAGAGGGAGGAGGCCGTCAGAGAACATTTCTGTGTGAACACCAAGTCTTTTATGTCCCCCCAAATTATGTAAAACTGCATTGGGGATATTGCCAATTCCCAGTTGTAAAGTAGCCCCGTCTTCAATAAGACTTGCCGTATGTTTTCCAATTTCATATTCAACATCTGAAATTTCTGTTATTGGCGCAGCATGAATAGGTTCATTCACTTCTACGGCTAAATCTATTTTACTATGGTGAATAATGCCGTCACCATGCGTACGAGGTACCTGTGGATTTACTTGTGCAATAACTTTTTTAGCTGTTTCTATTGCCGGGATAGCAATGTCAACGGAAACACCAAGAGAGCAATAACCATGAGAATCAGGAGGGGAAACTTGTACTATTGCCACATCTAAAGGCAAAATATTACGCCTAAATAAATAGTGAATCTCGCTTAGAAAGATAGGAATATAATCTCCCTGATTGGTGTTTACAGCTTTCCGAACATTACCTCCAACGAAACAACTGTTTATTTTAAAGGACTGGTTGTAGGGCGGTAGGGCATATTTAACTTCTCCTTCAGTATGTATTGAAATAATCTCTACATCACTTAATTCTTTATACCGTTCACAAATAGTATTCATCAAGGTATTAGGAGTCATTGCAGCTCCTTGTAAAAAAACACGATCGCCCGACTTAACGGAAGCTGCAGCTTCGGCAGCGGTAACCATTTTCATAACTGTTTATTTAAATAAAAATAATTGTAAATGCCCCATGATGGGATATTAATGGCATTCTAACTCAGTGGAAACAACTTCTTTTACTGGGGTAGGCGACACATAGGGAATTCCAAGTCCTAACCCCCTTAAAATAAATAGTATGCCTATCAATATCACAAAAACTGGGATTAATTTTCTAACCTTTAAAAATGTTGATTTCTTTAAGATGCTGCTAAAATATACCGCAGTGGTCATCAATGGAACGGTTCCTAGTCCAAATAAAATCATGTATAAGGATCCTTCAAAAGGATTGGCCATAGCCATGGCACCTAAAAGGGCCATATATACCAAACCACATGGCAAAAAGCCATTTAGGAACCCAATTGTGAGAAAGGTATCCGTAGTTTTTCTTTTTAAAGCTTCGCCAAGTTTGCTTTTTAATTTGGAAACAATTCTATACATCGGCTTCGTAAAAGAATACTTTGATATTTTAATAAAGGGAAATGCAACTAGAACAATCATGGTGACACCAATCAAAATTGAAAGCTTCTGCTGTATCCCGAATATGTAGAGACCTTTCCCAATAAATCCAAATACAATGCCTATAATGCCATAAGCCAATAGTCTTCCTATATGATAAACAGTAACCTGTATTCCTTTTTTGTATTTATTTTCTCTATCAACAGGCAGCATAAAGGCAATTGGCCCACACATGCCTACGCAGTGTAAACTCCCCATAAGACCTAAAATAAGGGCAGATAAAGCCATTTTTTAATTTAATAAGTAATACTTCTTTTGACCAAATATTCTTTTTCCTGACATTTCCAGTAAATTTTAATGTCCCAACGACCATCCAATAAACGTTTGTCAGGTATGAGCAAATGTTTTTTGGATTCACTTAAGGATAAGTTGAAATCCAAGTGTTTATTGGACGGTCTATAAAGGGACACTTTTCCATTTATATTTTCACAAGATATACTTTGAGGAAATTTAATTTCTAACCCATTTTCCTGATGAGTGAAAACAAAATCACTGTTATATGGTTGTGCGTTTGCCATCGCATCTATCTCATTTTGATATGCTAATTCCTCTTTGTAATATTCCTCGGTAACTAAGTCATGATTGGCCCTATTGTCTGAACTGGCAATAATCACAAAATACATTATAAAGGATATAAAGGCTATAAAAGCCAACACTATACTTGTTCCCCAATTCAGTTTCATATTTATTTTTTTAAGAAAGTACCAAGCTATTAATTGTAACTTCTTGGCGCCAAAAATCTGGCGGTAGTCGTTTCAATTAAATTATTTCCACTATATACTCCTATTTTTAAATTGTCTTTATCTCCACTAAGTGCAGCATTATTAATTTCTATAAACAAGGTGCCCTCTGCCAATTCTTGTGCAGGAACGGTAAAGGAAGTATAAGAAACCAAATTTATTTCACCTTTGTGAGAGATAAGTTTAAAACTGACATCTTCAATATCCTTTGATGTTTTATTTACAAGTTTATAGGTATAAACATTGCTTATAATATTACCCTCCTTACGTTCATATAATTGTCCGGGTAACCTTAAAATATTTGCTTCCAGATCATTGCGAAGAAATAACATGCCTACAAGAATAAAAGTTAATATGCCAAGAACTGCGGCATATCCTTTTAACCTGGGAGTGAAGGTGAATTTGTCCTTTTTTTCTATATTGTCTTCACTGGCATATCTTATCAGGCCTTTGGGAAGATTAACTTTTTCCATTATGGAATCACATTCGTCTATACAGGCGGTACAATTAACACATTCCAATTGAGTGCCATTTCTGATATCAATTCCAGTGGGGCAAACATTTACACATTGAAAACAATCTATGCAATCTCCGTTCCCCAAGGCGGTTCGATCTTCATTTTTTCTAAACTTTTTACGGCCTTTTTCTCCTTCCCCTCTTTTGTGATCGTAGGCCACAACAATAGATTTATTATCCAATAGCACTCCTTGCATTCTACCATAGGGGCAGGCGATAATGCAAACTTGTTCTCGAAACCATGCGAATACAAAGTAAAAAACAGCTGTAAAAATTAAAAGTGATATAAGTGTACTGATATGTGCAAGTGGTCCATCAGTAACGTATTGAATCAATCGATCGCTACTAATGAGATAAGCTAGAAAAACATTGGCAATCAAGAAAGAGATGATAAAGAAAATAAACCATTTGAGTAAACGTTTTCTGATTTTTTCTGAATTCCATGACTGTTTGTCCAATCGAATTTGCGCTCCTCTGTCTCCATCTATCCAATATTCAATGCGTCTAAAGACCATTTCCATAAAGATGGTTTGTGGGCACATCCAGCCACAAAAAATTCTCCCAAAGGCAACCGTAAATAAGGCTACAAATATTACTCCTATAATCATAGAAATAACGAAGAGATGAAAGTCTTGAGGCCAAAATGGAAATCCAAATATGTTAAAACGCCTCTCTAAGACATTGAACATTAAAAATTGATTCCCATTAATCTTAATAAAAGGGGAAGAGAATAGAAAAATTAGCAATATATAACTAACCCACTTTCTATACTCATAAAGTCGACCACTAGGTTTTTTGGGAAACACCCAAGCCCTTTTGCCTTCTTCATTAATTGTGGAAATACTATCTCTAAAATTCTCTTCCATTTTTGACAATACTTAGTAGCGTTTCCTTATAGGAAACTTATAGTTCTATCAAAACCCACTCGATTTTTACAATTTCCTAATCTTATACTTAGGAATTTCTTTTGACTAGTTTGTTGCTTCCTCTTCAACCCAAATATCACCCTCAGCCACCTTAGGATTGGCTGGAGTAGTACCCTCAAAAGTAAGTACATAGCTCGCAACCTGAGCCATTTCTGCCGGCTTTAAAGTTTGTTTCCATGCAACCATACCCTTTCCGGCTCTTCCACCTTCAGCAATTGTATTAAATACATTCTTAATGCCACCACCAAGTATCCAATACTCATCTGTAAGATTAGGACCAATTCCTCCACCTCCATCAGCCATATGACAGGCTACACAACTGGTCTCAAAAATCACTTTTCCCGCATTAAGATCAGAGGCGTCTGTAAGTAATTCAACGGTGTTGACATCTACAAGGTCTTTGGCAGTCTTTTTGTACGCTTCAATGGCCATTTGTGCCTCTGCCACTTCCATATCGTACTCTAAATCCTGATCATAGTCATTAAATACATGGAATCTTGCCAAATAAACTACACCAAATAAAATAGTTGCATAGAACAGATACACCCACCAAGGCGGTAATTCGTTATCCAATTCTTTGATACCATCGTAATTATGATCGAGGATAATTTCACCTTCGGCTTCAATTGGTTTTGACCCTAAAAGTTTGGTATACATTTTTTTACCCCAGGCCCATTCTCTTGATTGGGATTTTGACTCTAAATATTTTGCTTGCGCTTCATCAGAAAGAGTTTGAAACATTATATTTTCAATGGATTTCAGAATAAGCTCTATGGCTATCAATATTAGTAGAACTAATAGCAGAAAAAACTGCGTTATAGGGTATTCTATAAAAGCTGGTTTTTCTCCTGAATCGATAAAATACTCCATCAATCCAAAGATTATAAAGAATATTACGGGGATTCTAATCCACCATGGTGACATATTTTTCATGTGTTTGATTGTTTTGGTTGATTATCTTCTAAAGGGATTTCACTAACTTCTTTGATATGTTCTTTTGAAGCGGTAAAAACCCACCAGAAAAGAATTGTAAAAAATACAAAGAATATAAGCAAAGAGATCATCGGATAGGTAGCTATACCTTCCATACTTTCCATGTGATTTTTTATGAATTTTAGCATAGCTTACTTATTTTCAGATAGTAATTCGGTATTATCTTTTATTTTAATATCAGTACCTAAACGCTGTAGGTAGGCAATAAGAGATACAATTTCTCTGTCACGCATTTCTACAAAGTCATTCCCGTTTTCTTTGGCATATTGTTTACCTGCCTCATAAGATTTTACAAAATCAGGATCTGAATAAAGGTTTTCTTCTATTTGGAGAGCTTGTTCGGCCATAGATTCCATCGCATTACTAATATCCTCATCTGTATAAGGAACACCAAGACTTACCATAGCTTCCATTTTGCCTTGCACCCCACTTCTGTCGTGTTCATCGGTTATTAACCATTGATATGCGGGCATTATAGAGCCGGAAGACGTGCTTTGGGGATCATACATATGATTAAAATGCCAACTATCAGAATATTTCCCACCTATTCTAAGTAAATCAGGGCCTGTTCTTTTACTTCCCCAAAGGAAAGGGTGGTCATAGACAAATTCTCCTGCCTTAGCGTATTCGCCGTAGCGCTCTACCTCACTCCTAAATGGCCGGATCATTTGTGAATGACAACCAACGCAGCCTTCTCTGATATAGAGATCTCTTCCTTCTAATTCCAAGGGAGAATAAGGTTTAACACTTGTTATGGTAGGGATGTTTGACTTGACTAATATAGTCGGAACGATCTGCACAACTCCTCCGATCAAAATGGCTATTGTAGCAAAAATGGTTAACTGTATGGGTTTCCTTTCTAACCAGGTATGATAAGTTTCTCCTGAGACCCTTTTTTTAGAAACTCTTGTTAAGGCCGGAGCTTCAGCTAATTCATCTTCTACTTTGCTTCCGGATCTTACAGTGACAACAATGTTATAAAGCATCACTATAAAACCTACGATGTAGAGGCTGCCTCCAATAGCTCTCATCCAATACATGGGTATAATTTCATTTACGGTTTCCAAAAAGTTACCGTAAACCAAAGAGCCATCCGGATTAAATTCCTTCCACATAAGGGCCTGAGTAAACCCGGCCACATACATTGGCAGAGCATATAGAATAATTCCTAAAGTACCAATCCAAAAATGGAAATTAGCCATCGCAACAGAATACAGTCTGGTTTTAAACATTTTAGGTACCATCCAGTAAATCATTCCGAAGGTCAAAAATCCATTCCATGCCAAGGCTCCAACATGGACGTGTGCAATAATCCAATCGCTAAAATGCGCTATGGCATTTACATTTTTTAAAGAAAGCATTGGGCCTTCAAAAGTTGCCATACCATAACCCGTAATGGCAACCACCATAAACTTCAGGGTAGGATCTGTGCGTACTTTATCCCAGGCGCCTCTTAGGGTAAGAAGACCATTAATCATACCTCCCCAAGAAGGAGCAATGAGCATGACGGAGAAGGCAACACCTAAATTTTGAGCCCAATCCGGTAAAGATGAGTATAAAAGATGGTGAGGTCCTGCCCAGATATAGATAAATATTAAAGACCAAAAATGTACTATTGAAAGGCGATATGAATATACCGGTCTATTTGCCGCTTTGGGAACAAAATAGTACATCAACCCTAAAAATGGGGTGGTAAGAAAGAATGCCACGGCATTGTGGCCGTACCACCATTGCACTAAGGCATCTTGTACACCCGCATAAACCGAATAACTTTTTAAGGCACTTACAGGTAATTCTAAACTGTTAAAAATATGCAATACAGCAACTGTCACGAATGTGGCCAAGTAAAACCAAATTGCCACATATAAATGACGCTGTCTCCTCTTCATCATCGTACCAATGAGATTCACGCCAAAAGCCACCCAAACAAGGGCAATAGCAATATCGATTGGCCATTCTAATTCAGCATATTCCTTTGATGTCGAATAACCTAATGGAAGGGTAATGGCCGCCGCCACAATAATGGCCTGCCACCCCCAGAAATTAAAGTTACTCAGAAAATCATTGAACATTCTTGCTTTTAATAAACGCTGGGTGGAGTAATAGACTCCGGCATAAATGGCGTTTCCCACAAAGGCAAAAATCACCGCATTGGTATGCAGCGGTCTAAGACGACCAAAACTTAACCATGAGATGCCGTCCGTAATAGTGGGGAATAAAAACATGAAGGCCAATAGAAGTCCGACCAACATGCCAATAATACCCCAAAATAAGGTAGCATAGAGGAATTTTTTTACGATTTTATTATCGTAATAGAATTGTTGTATTTCCATAATTACAATTTTTCACTTTTATTTAGTTGGATTGATTTATTTCTTTTTGGCGTTGTAGTTGTCGGCTTTTTTACTAACTCATCTTCAAAAAGCATTCTAACAGAAGGAGTGAAGGAATCGTCATATTGGCCATCACGTACAGAAAAGACAAAAGCTGCCAAAAAAATTAGGGCAACTAGAATACTTATGGCAAGCAATAAATAAATAACACTCATACCTAAATGAAATCTGGAGTAAAACTACATGGAACAACTACTGTATAAAATGACATTTGTCAGGTTTTTTTAATTTATTTTCTTTGCTGCCATGGTGCTGGCTAAGGTAGCAAAAGAAACTATACTTATAGAACTTAAAGGCATCAAAATTGCTGCAATTACTGGTTCTAATTGACCGGTCACAGCGAAAAAAAGCCCAATTACATTATATAACAAAGAAAATGCAAAACACATCTTAATAATACGAATAGCTTTTCTACTCGCCAAAATAAACCCATTTAATTCCTTTAATTTTGAGGCATCTAAAATACCATCACAAGCGGGAGAGAAAACATTGGTGTTTTCCGAAATAGCTATACCAACATTACTTTGAGCAAGGGCACCTGCGTCATTTAAGCCGTCTCCCACCATAAGCACATTTTTGCCCTTATCTTGCAATTCTTTAATAAAGTTTAATTTATCTGTTGGTTTTTGATCAAAATAGAAGGGAGTAAGTTTTGGCAAAAGTTTTTCCAATCTTGACTTTTCTGAAGCATTGTCTCCGGACAGAATAGCTATATCAAGGGATTTTTTCAATTCAATAAACAGATCTGTTATCCCCTCTCTATAGGAGTTAGAAAACACAAAAAAGCCTTTGTAACTATCGTTAGAACTAATGTGAACTACAGTATTCCTAATATCTCTTTTTTCATCAAAGCCCACAAAATCTGCAGAGCCCACTTTAACGAAACTACCGTCTTTTAGACCTTTTAGACCTTTTCCGGCATGTTCTTGATATTCGTCAAGTGTATAAATATTTTGTTCTTTTAAAAGCTTATAAAGAGAGCGGCCCAAAGGGTGATTTGTTGCGCGCAAAGTATTTTTTAATAAGGACTCTTCTTCTTTGTTTAGTGTCAGGCCGTTATAGGAGATAGTGTCCATCCCTGTGCTAGTGATGGTTCCAGTTTTGTCAAAAATAGCGGTATCAATTTGTGCTAGTTGCTCAATGACTGAAGTATCTTTTAAGAATAATTTTTTCTTACCAAAAATGCGCAACATGTTCCCTAGGGTAAAAGGGGCAGCTAAAGCAATAGCGCATGGGCATGCAATTATAAGAACAGCGGTAAAAACATTTAGGGCCTTACTGCTATCAAAGAAAAGCCAAAACACCGCTGCAATAGTGGCAATAGATAAAACGGCGATAGTAAATCTTTTGCCTATACTGTCGGTTAAGGTTTGGAATTTTAGCTTCTTATTTTTTTTGAAAACAGCATTGCTCCAAAGTTGTGTTAGATAACTCTGTGAAACGCTTTTCAATACTTCCACTTCAATAGCCCCATGACATTGCTTGCCACCGGCAAATACTTTATCGCCTTCTGTTTTTTCTAAAGGGTGCGATTCTCCGGTAACAAAACTATAGTCAATTAGAGCGTCTCCCTTTTTAAGGATGCCATCAACAGGTATTAATTCTTCATTCCTAATAAGCACATGGTCACCGGCTTTTATATCGTAAACTTGCACGGTTTCCTCTTTTCCCAGAGAATTAAGTCTGGTTACAGCTAGTGGAAAATAGGATTTATAATCTCTTTCAAAGGATAAGAAAGAATAAGTTTTTTGCTGAAAATAGCGCCCAATTAGAAGAAAAAATACAAGGCCGGCAAGACTATCAAAAAATCCGGAACCTTGATCGGTAATAATATCAAAGGTACTTCGAAAAAAATCACCAGAATACCAAGAGCAATTGGAACGTCAATATTTAAAATCCCTGAGCGAAGTCCTTTATAAGCAGAAGTGAGGTATTCATTACCCGCGTAAAAAACGACCGGGATGGAAAAGGCAAACATAAGCCATCGAAAGATTAGCTTGTACTGTTCCAGCCAATATTCCTGTACTTCAAAATATTCGGGAAATGAAAGAAACATGATATTGCCAAAAGCAAAACCAGCAATACCTAATTTGTAAAATACGGTTCTATCTGTTTTAAGATCCTTGGGATCGTAATCTTCTAGTGAAATATAGGGCTCATAACCAATTTTTGTGAGAAGCAAAACAGTATTTTTTACGGAGGTAAGTTCCGTATTTAAGGTTATACGAATAGTTTTTTTAGGAAAATCGACCTGAGAATCAATTATTCCGGGAAGTAATTTTTTAAGATTCTCCAATACCCATATACAAGAGCTACAGTGAATGGATGGAATAAAAAATGAAATAATCTGAGTGTTTCCATCATCAAACTCTAGAAGACGCTTAACAATTTCAGAATTATTTAGAAAGTCATATTTCCCGGAAACATTTGTAGGCGTAGAGCCAGCTCCTTCCTCTAAATCATAGTAATAGGTTAGGTCATTAGATTGAAAGAGCTCATAGACAGTTTTACATCCTGCACAACAAAAATCTTTATCGTCATAAATTACAGAAGAATGACTACATTCATCACCACAATGGTAACACTTTGTAAAATTCATTAACACTTGCTTATACCTAACTGCGAAATTGAAGTAATTTAAAGAAAATTTATATGATATTTGTCAGCTTTTCGATAATTTTAAACGGATATTAAAAATGTTTAGGTATGGGGTCCGGAAGTAGGTGTGAGAATTGTATTATAAGGCAGTTTAATTCTTTAAGAGCCATGGGCAAGGAAGAATTAAAAAAAGTCTCTGATTCAAAGGTGGTTAAAACAGTTAAGAAAGGAGAATCTATTTTTGAAGAAGGGGATAAGCTAAACGGCGTTTTCTGTGTAAGAGAAGGCGTTTCTAAGCTTTCAAAACTGAGCTCAAATGGAAAAGATCAAATAGTAAAGTTGGCCTCCAAAGGAGAAGTTATGGGTCAGCGTTCGGTAATTTCCGAAGAGAGCTCCAATTTAAGCGCTGTAGCCGTAAACGACATGCAATTATGCTTTATCCCTAAAGAAGTGATTGTTGACAGTCTTCATAAGAATCCCGATTTTACCCTAGAAGTACTAAGGCATATGGCCAATGATTTAAGAGAGGCTGATGATGTCATAGTAAATATTTCTCAGAAGACAGTGAAACAGAGAATAGCAGAAGCTTTTCTTTATTTAAAGAATAACTATGGTGAAGATAAGGAAGGCTTTCTTTTGCTTACCCTTTCTAGAGAAGACATTGCCAATGTAGTTGGTACTGCTACAGAATCCTGTATTCGAATCATTTCGGAATTTAAGAAAAAAGGACTTTTGAAAAGTTCAGGAAAAAGATTAGGGATAATTGATGAAAAGAAATTAAGTGACCTTGCTGAGGGTTTCTAGATTATTTTTTACCATCTAATATAATTTCCAAGAAGTAATTGCTAAGAGACCATAAAACCTGACATTTATCATTGTTTGGCCCTTGCTATACTTATAAATTTACACCATGACATTATTTCTAGGTGTATGAAAAAAATATTATTGCCCACAGATTTCTCATCGAACTCTTTAAATGCTGCCAAGTATGCTATTGAATTATTTAAGGAGGAAGAGTGCGAATTTTTTTTAGTAAACACTTATACTCCAGCATTTGTAAACAGCAGATTTATGGCCAGTGCAGTTCATGGTGGATTGGCAGAAGACGGAGTTCAATCAACTTCTCAACAAGGACTAGAAGAAACACTTGATTATATTAATGCTCATTTTAAGTATCCAAAACACCATTTCCAAACAATTTCTTCTTTCAATCTTTTGACTGAAGAGATGAAAGAGATTGTAGAAAATGAAAAAATAAACTTAGTAGTTACCGGGACTAAGGGCGCTTCAGGTTTTGATGAGGTTTTTTTAGGCAGCAATACCGTTAGAATGATAAAGTCCATTAGAGAATGCCCCATTTTAGCTGTACCTGAAAATCACGGGTATACTCAGGCTAAACGAATAGGTTTTGCTACAGATTTCAAAAGAAACTTTAGTTTGGAGGTGGTCGAACCTTTAATCAAACTAGCCAAATCTAATAATGCTTCTATCCATGTAATGCACATTAATGAGAAAGAAAGCTTAAGTAAATGCCAGGAATCGAATAAAAATATTTTACAGGAATATCTTAATAAAGTGAAGTATACAATGCAAAGGATGCCCTATTTTGCAAGCAAAACGGATGTCATTACTTTCTTCTTAGAGGACTCTAAGATTGATCTTTTAGCCATGATTTACTACAGGCATGGTTATCTGGAAGAACTGGTTAGGGAACCTGTTGTTAAGAGGATGGCCTTTCATTCTGAGGTGCCCCTATTGATCTTGCCAGAATGATCAATATTTAATCAAGATCCTTTTTGACTAGCGATAAGGAGCATCTTCATAATGGTCCTCAAAGGTTTTTGAGGTTGTATAGGAGTCAATTAGTACTCTGTAGACCATATAAATAATCATTAATTGTCCCAATACGGTTACATAAAAAACCCAATTAAAAGAGACATTCATCGCTGCCATTAAAGTGACTGTGAATAATACGAAGGTAGTAGCACCAACCCAAAACATAGCTGTAGTACGCATTTTTTATTTAAAGGTATAAAAAATACAAAATACCTAGTGTTAATAGATTTATAACTCTTTCCTTGTTTAGAGTGTCCAGAATTTATCTTCTTGCGGAATATTTTTATAACTCTCAATTTCCAAGGGATTATATTTCATAGAACTAAAGACATACCAAATACTGGATGATAGAGCCGGTCTGTTTGTTGCATGGTCCCAAAGCATAGAAGTTCCATAATTTGTCCCTTGGTTAGTCGCGTATGGGACCCCCATGGCACTGTTTTTTTGAAGCCCTTCAATCTGTGATTTTTTTATTTCTTCTATTAAATTATTTGCCTCTGTAGTTTTATTAGCTTTTTGAAACGCCAGAGCAATTTGCGCGGTTCCTTCCAACCAAATCACATCTTTATCTTCATCAAAGCAATATCCCGAAATCACGTTGCCATTGTGCTCCGATATTTGAGTGTTTTTATATCGTTCTGCTTTAAGAAGGACATCATCCGAAAAATCTTCAAAAATCAAATATCCAAGAGAATGAAGGTCTAAGGCATAGTAATGATCCGGGTTTTCCGGCCAGGCGATTAAAAGTCCATCTTCTTTGTCCCAACGTTGTGTTTTTAGATATTCTAATAAGTCTTTGTGAAATTGATCATATCCTTTTACGGCATTAAAAGCCGTAATAATCCCTTCAGTAATTTTGTGAATCTGTCGGCCATCTTCTCGATATCCACCCCATAAGCCGCCGTCTGTATCCTGAAGACTTCTTATCCATTGATCTAACAAGGTTCTTAAACGACCGTATTTGGCATCACCCGTTAGTTGAAAATGGTTGTTTAGGGCTATTAATAACCAGGCATTGTCACCTAGCCAAATAGTACTGCCTTCATTTCCCATTTTATTTCTAAATTGAAAGAAGCCGCCTTTGTTGGGTAAGAATTCTGTTTCTATTTTACTATTAAAAAAGTCTAATATTTTTTCTGCTTTGCCTATTTCTCCAATAGACAGAAAAGCAATTGCGGCTAATGAATTGTCATAGAGAGAAACCAAATTAGAATTCTCAGTGCTTGTTAACAAGCCGTTTTCCTGTTGTACATCTAGTAACCATTCTAAGACTGCAGCTTCATTTGCTTTAAGGGCAGGACTTAAAGTTGTGATCTCAGGTTTCAATGCAGTCGAAGCTTCTGTCTCTTCCATTTGTTGGTAAACATTGTCTAAGGTACAAGCACCGACACTAAGTATAATAAGGGCAAGTAGTAAAATTCTTTTAATCATGATTGTTAAGTTTGGGATTACAATCTTTAGATTAAAATTAAAGCAGGGATTTAAGGTACCATTCTATTTACGATTAAATAAGCAAAAGATAGATTAAGAACCTTGACCTTTCCATTGGTCTTATAGATTGGTCTTTTGGCAGTTTGTGGGAAAATTCTCTTTTGCTAGAAAACATCGATAAACGGTAAGGGATTCTTTATTTTTGTAAAAAACACTCATGAACTTACCAGAACCTAATAACAAAAGAGTTGTTATTATTGGTGCAGGCTTTGCGGGAATCTCTCTGGCAAAGAAATTAAGAAGGTTGCCGTTGCAGGTCGTGGTAATTGACAAGCATAACTATCATACATTTCAGCCGCTTTTATATCAGGTTTCAACCGGAGGCCTAGAGCCCGATTCAATAGCCTATCCTGTACGTAAGATATTAAAGCGTCTGCGTAATTTTTATTTCCGTTTGGCGGAAGTAAAAAAAATAGATACTATAAAAAGGATTGTGCATACCTCCGTAGGGGACCTTCATTATGATTATTTGGTGATTGCTACAGGTACCAGAACTAATTATTTTGGTAATGCTGAAATTGAGAAATTTGCAATGCCTATGAAAAGTGTGCCTCAGGCTCTTAATATTCGCAGTCTGGTATTACAGAATTTTGAGAAAGCCGATAATTGTATTGATTTAGAGGAAAGAAGGGCTCTTTTAAATTTTAGTATTATTGGTGCGGGTCCTACCGGGGTGGAACTTGCAGGGGCCTTTGCAGAATTAAAGAAACATGTATTTCCAAAAGACTATAGACATCTCAATATTGAAGAAATGGAGATTCATCTTTTTGAAGGTTCTAATAGGGTTTTGCCGCCTATGAGTAAGAATGCTTCCAAAAAAGCGCATAAATTCTTGCTAGAATTTGGAGTTAAGATACATCTAAACACTTTCGTCCAGAATTATAATGGAAAAAAGTTGGAAACGAACGATGAGCATACTTTTACACGAAAAATTTTATCTGGACAGCAGGAGTGATAGGGGCCCCGGTTAAAGGATTTTCAAAGGAGGCTATTACTGATAGAGGAGATCGTTTTAAGGTAAATAAATATAATCAGATAGGGAGCCTCAAGAATGTCTTTGCAATTGGAGACATTGCATATATGGCTACGGAAAAATATCCAAATGGTCATCCACAGATGGCCCAGCCTGCTATTCAGCAAGGAGAATTACTCGCTAAGAATTTGAACCGGATGGAAAATGGAAACCCTATGTTGCCTTTTGTATACAAGAATAAGGGAAACATGGCAACAATTGGGAGGAATAAGGCCGTCGTAGACTTACCTCGTTTAGAATTTGGTGGTTTTTTCGCCTGGTTTATTTGGATGTTTGTTCACCTTATGTCCCTTGTTGGATTTAGAAATCGCGTAATTGTTTTTTTTAATTGGGTATATAATTACATCAACTATGATAAGGCAGCGCGCCTAATAGTAAGGCCTTTTAAAAGAAATGTATAAAACAAGGATTTTATAATTCTATTTTCGAATCCTTTCCTATCTTTGTCTTGTTGTGTTGTACATCCTTAATTGTGATGTAAATTTAAATGTATCGAAATAATGATACAAACCAATGAAAGGCTTTCCAATATGGAAGGCTTTTTTTTTGATTCATATTAGACCAGGATTTATGATGGGGATATTTGGCTCTCAATATTTCACAAAACCTTCAATTTGTCGTAATTTTAAATGAAGTTTTTAATAGGTTAAAAATATGCCATTATATCACAAACTTGGTAAAGTTCCACACAAGCGTCACACTATTTTTGAAAAAGAAGATGGGAGTCTGCATTACGAAGAACTCTTCGGCACTATTGGATTTGACGGAATGTCTTCTTTATTGTATCATTTACACAGACCAACCATGGTTAGAGAGGTGGGTAAGAGTGTAGACGTTTCCCCTAAGGCCGTAGTTGAATATAATATTAAATCCAGGTTATTAAAAGGATTTGAAGTGCCTCCTCAAGATGACTATTTGGATAGTAGAAATATAGTTCTATTTAACGCCGATGTAAACATTGGCTTAGCTGCACCAAAAAAGTCAATGACCGGCTATTTCTATAAAAATGCGGATGCAGATGAATTGCTTTTTATACATAAAGGCTCAGGAACTTTAAAAACAATGTTGGGTGATATCTCCTTCGAGTATGGCGATTATATATTAATTCCGAGGGGAATGATTTATCAAATTCATTTTGATACAGAAGATAATCGACTTTTTATTACCGAGTCTTATCATCCCATATATACTCCTAAGCGCTACAGAAATTGGTTTGGTCAACATTTGGAGCATTCACCTTTTTGTGAGCGAGATTTTAAATTGCCACAAAACTTGAATCCAATAGATAAAAAAGGTGATTTTCTTATGAAAATCAAGAAGCAAGGTCAGTTACATGAGCTGATTTATGCTTCTCACCCTTTTGATGTAGTGGGATGGGACGGCTATAATTATCCTTATGCTTTCTCGATTCATAATTTTGAACCGATTACAGGAAGGGTCCATCAGCCTCCACCGGTTCATCAAACTTTTGAGACAAGTGCTTTTGTGGTTTGTTCTTTTGTTCCTAGACTTTACGACTATCATCCCAAGGCCATTCCCGCTCCTTATAATCATTCTAATATTGATTCTGATGAGGTTCTCTATTATGTTGACGGGGATTTTATGAGTAGAAAAAATATTGACCAGGGATATATATCATTGCACCCTGCCGGAATACCCCATGGTCCACATCCCGGGACTTATGAAGCAAGTATTGGAAAAAGTAAAACCGAAGAATTAGCTGTAATGGTGGACACCTTTAAGCCTTTGAAGTTAACTCAGGAAGCTTTAAATCTGGATGACGGCAAGTATTATAAATCTTGGCTAGAGTAAGGCTAATTTGTGTATGCAGAAATAAACAAGACTTGCTGCTAATTTTGAGGTGCTATTATCAACATCAAACTGAGGATTTAGTTCTACAACATCCAGGCTAATTAGCTTTTTGGATTTGATAATAATTTTTAAACACTCTAAAACTATATCAGGAGAGAATCCCATTGGAGAAGGAGAGCTTACACCGGGAGCGTAGGCGGATGAAAAACCATCTAAATCTATGGTAAGATATACATAATCTACACTGCTGATAAATTCTTCAATTTCATCTATAACATAATCTAAATGCCAAAGATTGAACCTTTCATTTTCTATAAAAACGACATGGTTTTTCTGGGCAGTTTCATATAGTTCTGAATCATTAGCATTTTCTCTAATTCCAAGACATAAGTATTTAAAAGGGGAAGAAGTTTTAATACTATCCTCCGCAATTTGAAAAAATGGGGTGCCACTGTTACTTCCAGCTGTATTTTTACGAAGATCAAAATGCGCATCAAAGTTAATTATACCAATAGATTGTTCTTCTCTGATATAATTTTTAAGTCCTTTAAAATGCCCATATGACAAATCATGACTCCCTCCCAGAATTATTGGGAAACCTCCATTTGTAAGTATGTCTGTAACCTTTGCGGCCAATAATTCTTGAATTTCCTCGAGATTTTTCTCTAAACATTCAATATTTCCCGCGTCATAAATAGCCACTGAAGGGTTGAGATGATGAGGAAGTCTTCCTAAATATTTTCTTATTTCAAGGGGGCCATATTGAGCGCCAACGCGTCCTTTATTTCTTCTTACACCTTCATCGGAAGCGTATCCAAGGATGACAAAAGAGTTGGCGTCCTTTTTCCATCGGGGCTTTTTTTCTAAATTAGTCAAAGTCACTCTTTGGTAAAAATACAAGTCCCTCATGGCTTCTCTGCCACTCCAAACCCCTAGTTCTAATGGTTTATATGCCGCCATTTTAATCGAATAATTTTTTCAATACAGATTCACCTACTAAATTAGGAATAGTAACTTCCAACTCCGGAGTTCTTTCCATTTCTTTTTTAATTGCAAACAATGCTTCTTTATTTCTAGCCCAACTTCTTCTTGCTATTCCATTGTTTACATCGTAGAAAAGCATGCTTTTAAGACGTTTACCTGCCTCTTTAGAGCCGTCGAGAACTAATCCAAATCCACCATTTATAACTTCGCCCCAACCAACACCACCACCATTGTGAATAGATACCCAACTTGCCCCTCGAAAACTATCACCAATTACGTTATGTATTGCCATATCTGCTGTAAATTGACTCCCGTCGTAAATATTGCTTGTTTCTCTGTAAGGAGAATCGGTACCACTTACATCATGGTGATCTCTTCCTAATACAATTGGAGCTGTAATCGAACCCTCGGCTATGGCTTTATTAAAAGCCTGAGCAATAGCTATCCTTCCTTGGGCATCGGCATAAAGTATTCTTGCCTGAGATCCAACGACTAATTTATTTGCCTTAGCCTCCATAATCCATTTAATATTATCGGCCATTTGCTGCTTGGTTTCAGGAGGTGATAGCTCATTTAGGCTCTCCATGACCTTAAGGGCAATAGCGTCAGTCTTATCTAAGTCTAGCGGTTCTCCGGAGGTGCAGACCCATCTAAAGGGCCCAAAACCATAGTCAAAGCACATAGGACCAAGAATATCCTGAACATATGAAGGATATTTAAAAGTTTTTTCGTCTAACATGATATCCGCACCGGCGCGCGAAGCTTCTAACAGAAAAGCATTCCCATAATCGAAGAAGTATGTTCCCCTGGCAGAATGTTTATTAATTATTTCTACTTGCCTTCTTAGGGAGGTCTGTACTTTTTCTTTAAATAAAGAAGGCTTGGCAGCCATCATCTCATTGGCTTCTTCAAAGGTCAACCCTATAGGATAATAACCCCCTGCCCACGGATTATGTAAAGAAGTTTGATCAGAACCGATATGTATAAATAGGTTTTCATTATAAAACCGCTCCCAGACCTCTATCACATTCCCAATATAAGCAAGGGATAAAACTTCTTCATTTTCTACAGCTTTTTTAGTCCTTTCTACCAAGAAATCCATAGAATCGAAAAGTTCATCTACCCACCCTTGTACATATCTTTTTTCTGCTGCTTCTTTATTTACTTCAGCGCATACGGTAATACAGCCTGCAATGTTTCCTGCCTTTGGTTGAGCCCCGCTCATACCTCCAAGTCCGGCTGTAAGGAAAATTTTTCCTTTTGGTTTTTCACTCTGTTGTAAGACTTTCCGAAAAGCATTCATAATAGTAATAGCTGTTCCATGAACAATACCCTGTGGGCCAATATACATGTAGGAGCCTGCGGTCATTTGACCATATTGAGTAACCCCAAGAGCGTTAAAACGCTCCCAGTCATCTGGTTTGGAATAGTTGGGGATCATCATTCCATTGGTAATTACTACACGGGGGGCTTCCTCAGGAGAAGGGAAAAGACCAAGAGGATGTCCAGAATACATATGAAGTGTTTGCTTTTCTGTCATAGTAGCCAAATACTTCATGGTCAGAAGGTATTGAGCCCAATTTTGAAATACAGCCCCATTTCCTCCGTAGGTGATTAGTTCTTCCGGATGTTGTGCCACCTCCGGATCCAAGTTGTTTTGAATCATTAGCATAATGGCAGCTGCTTCCTTTATTTTGTGTGGATATTCCGCAAGGGGCCTGGCATAAATATCATAAGTTGGTTTAAACCGATACATATAAATCCTTCCGTATTCTTCTAATTCATCAGCAAATTCATCAATTAGTTCGGAATGCCATTTGGAGGGAAAATAACGCAAGGCATTACGCAGGGCAAGCTTTTTCTCTTCCTTAGAAAGTATATCTTTTCTTTTTGGGGCATGACTTACCTTGGAAGATCTGCTTTTTTTGGAAGGTAAGTCGACAGGGATCCCTTGGAGTATATTGTTTTGAAACTGAATAAAGGATTCATCTTTTTTCATAATTCTAGGCCTTATTCTTTTGATAAACCAACTGGCCATCCTTAAAAACCATATGGGGTTTTAGACCACCTTGTTGATATAATATTTCATTTACATTTTCAACCGGAAACAATACTAGATCTGCTTTATAATCTTTAGCAATTATTCCTCTATCCTGTAAATTTAGTGCTGCTGCAGCTCTAAATGTAATTCCCGCTAGCACTTCTGTATTGGATAATTTTTCCATAGAACCAAGAATTGCAGCTTGAGTAAGTAGATCCCCCATGGGCGCCGAACCAGGATTGTGATCACTTGCGATGGCTAATGATCCACCGGCATCCAATATTTTTCTGGCAGGCGTAAAATGGCAGCCCAGACCAAGAGAAGCTCCGGGGAGTGCCATTGAAATCACATTGCTTTTGGCTAGCATCTCAATTTCTTTGGAGGTACTGGCTTCTAAATGATCTGCGCTTAAAGCTTCAAACTGAACAGCCACTTCACTTCCTCCTGTTGAGAATTGATCAGCATGAATAGTTATGTCAAAACCATATTCTTTTGCTTTCTTTAAATAAGGTCGTATTTCATCTTGTGTAAAAGCTCCTTGTTCAATAAAGGCGTCAATTCTATTTGTAAGCTGACGTTCTTTAATTAGCGGAAAAAGGGTTTCGCTTATCATCTTTAAGTAGGCGGAAGCCTCTCCTTTAAAATCTTTGGGAGGCATATGTGCAGCAAGACATGTTGGGATAAAATCGGACGGAAATTCTTGATTTGCTTCTTTAATGGCTTCCAACATTTTTAGTTCTTCTTCAACCGTCAGACCATAGCCGCTTTTAATCTCTATGGTAGTTACACCATTTTGAAGATGAGATTGTGCCCTTTTTAAAATGCCTTCTACAAGTTCTTTTTTGGTTGCTTTGCGTGTTTGTGTTACTGTATCCCAAATACCACCTCCTTCAGCTGCTATTTCGAGATAGGTTTTGCCGGCATTTCTTTTAGCATAGTCAGATGCTCTAGAACCTGCAAAACAAATATGGGTATGGGCATCAATAAAACCAGGGAGACATACGTAATTTTTATCAAGCACCAGCCTAGTTACCGCGGAAGAGATGCGTTTGGACATCTCCTTATAATCAGCAACTTCTTCTATAATTCCGTTTTTAATATAGATGCCTGCACTAGGAATGATTTTTAATTTACTATCTGAAAGGGAACCCTTTGCGGGTAATCCCGTCATGGGAATTAGCTGTGCTATGGGGCCAATAAACGAGGTATGTCCCATAATTAAAATTTTTCAAATAAGTCATTGAAGCTTGTTTCTAAGCTTAATCCATTGTCTTTACAAACACTTTCGACTCTTTTCATAATACTCTTTTTTCGAAGCATTTTTATCCCTTTATCTATATCATCAGCAAAAACTCTATCTTTTTCAGCAAAGGCAACTTTTTTGCGAATTTCTCTATGAACTTCATCCAAGACAATTCCTGATTTCAGCGGTTTTCTATATTCAAAAGCCTGCGTGGCCGTTAGAAGCTCTATAGCCAATATTTTTTCAAGATTCCCAATTACACGAAGCGCTTTTCTTGCTGATATAGATCCCATACTAACGTGATCTTCTTGCCCCATGGAAGTGGGAATGCTATCCGCGCTTGCGGGAAAGCAAAGACTCTTGTTTTCACTAGCCAAAGCAGCTGTGGTGTATTGTAAAATCATATATCCAGAATTGATTCCGGTATCTTTCATAAGGAGTTTGGGTACACCCGGACTATTTCCTTCCAGGGCCAAATATATTCGTCGATCTGAAATGTTACCTAGTTCGGATGCCGCTAGACAGGCATAGTCCAATGCCATAGCCAAAGGTTGTCCATGGAAATTGCCTCCACTAATGGTTAATTCTTCATCAATTATAATAGGGTTGTCGGTTACGGAATTTAATTCCGTTTGCACCAATTCTTTTAAGTGAAGCCATGCATTTCTGGAAGCTCCATGGACCTGAGGAATACATCTAAGCGAGTATGGATCTTGGACACGTTCACAATCGACATGATTTACCATGATCTCTGATTCCTTTAAAAGTAATTTTACCCTTTCGGCCACATGTATATTCCCTTTATATGGCCTTAATTGATGTAACTCATTATAAAATGGTTTAATAGAACCTTGCAGACCCTCTATCATCATTGCCCCAATGAGATCGGCATGTGAAAGACAATTGTGCATTCTTTCAATAACCTTTATGGCATGGGCTGCAATAAATTGAGTACCATTTATAAGTGCCAAACCTTCTTTAGGACCGAGTTCCAGTGGTCTGATATTTCTAGTTTTAAGTAAATTTTCGGAAGGGATAATATCATCTTTCCCATGTAATTTCCCCAAACCAATAAGGGGTAAAAATAAGTGAGAAAGAGGTGCTAAATCGCCTGAAGCCCCTACAGAACCTTGAGACGGAACCACCGGAATAATATCATTCTCAATATGCCATAAAATACGATCCAGGGTTTTTTCGGCAATTCCCGAGTATCCCTTAGCCAGCGAATGCATTTTTAAAATCAGCATTAGTTTTGAAAGTTCCTTGCTGATGGGTTTACCAACTCCTACACTATGACTTTTTAAAATATTAATTTGAAGAACTCTTGTTTCTTCTTTTGATATATGAGTGGTACACAAGGGTCCAAAACCTGTATTAATGCCATAAACCGGAACAGCTTTTTCAACAATGGCCTTTACTATTTTTTCACTTTTTCTTACGCGTTCCCTTGCTTTTGGGGATAGGACGCCTTTTACTTTACCCCGTGCAATATCTAAGGCAATACTGCAGCTAAGTTCTTGCTCTCCAAAAAGGAATTGATTTATATCCGCATCCATCCAAAAAAATTTGTTTTATAAATGTATTCATAATGTTTTACAATTATAGGTATCTGATTATACTTTAATTGAAATAGGAACTCTTATCAAAATACTACCTTTGAAAAAAAATAGTATGATCATAGAGCTTATAAAAAATAGAAGATCTGTTTTTCCTGCCAGCTATAATAAGGAAAAGATTTCTAAGGAAGAGATAGAAGTGTTACTTGAGGCAGCTAATTGGGCACCAACTCATAAACGAACTGAACCATGGCGATTTAAGGTTGTAAGAGGAAGTTCTTTGGAGAAATTAGGACAATTTCTATCTGATAAATACCAAGAAGTTGAAACAAATCCAAAACAATTTAAAGTAGAGAAATTAAGAGAAAACCCTAAGAAGGCTGCTGCCATAATAGCCATTTGCATGCAAAGAGATCCCAAGGAGAGTCTGCCAGAATGGGAAGAGGTTGCCGCCACTGCTATGGCCGTTCAAAATATGTGGCTTTGTTGCACAGAAATGGGTATTGGGGCCTATTGGAGTTCTCCCGGTCTGATTACTTATATGGATGAATTTTTCGACTTTTCTGAAGGTGAAAAATGCCTTGGATTTTTATATTTAGGCAATTATGAAGTTGAACTACCAACAATGAGTAGGCAGCCCATTGAAGATAAAACGGTTTGGTTGGATTAGTCCTTTAATAGAAATATGGAAAAATTGCGTTTTTATATTCCCAAACTTTCGAAAGGAATAATCCGAGAAAAATAATAGCAATAAGAAATTTTAGAAATGTTCCTGTAAGAAACCCAATAAAGGATCCGAAGGCCGCTTTAACAGCCGTCTTTTTGTCAGCTTTGTTTAATAGTTCTCCTATCAAAGCTCCTAAAAATGGCCATACAATAATTCCGAAAACTCCAAGAATTGGAAAGATAAACGCTACTAAAAGACCTAAAACAGAACCTGTCATTCCGGCTTTACTTCCTCCAAATTTTTTGGTCCCCATTGCAGGGATCACATAATCTAAACCAACCACCCCAATGGCGATTATTAAAGTGGTTCCCAAAAACCACCAGCTAAGAGGTACAGCTTGAGTAAGACTTAGGAGTAATAAGCCAACCCAACTCAGAGGAGGACCCGGAATTACCGGTAGAAAGCTACCCGCTATGCCAGCAATCATAAGTATAAATCCAAAGAATACTAAAATGACATCCATGAAAACAGCTTAAAAACATTACGAAGATAAGTTTGTTTTAGGACTTAAGGGAACCGTAAATATGAAATGAAAATTATGGTTCTTGTTGTGGTTAAAAAAAATCGTAATTTCGACCAAGAACAGTGGATTAATGCGAAAAATAAGTATAATTGGAATTGCCTTTTTACTTGCTTCTTGTGAGTTGTTTACCTCTAATGAAATAAAAACTCAACAATTAGCGGATAAGGAATTACAAGCCATTAATTGGAATGATGTAGATCAGTATCCGTTGTTTGCCAATTGTGATGAAATGGCCATTAAAACAAGTCAGCGAGAATGTTTTGAAAACACTTTACTTTTACATTTTTCAAATACTTTGAAACAATTTGAGTTTATTTTAGATAAGGATATTGAAGAGCCTGTTTATGTAGATTTTGTAGTAGATAGGCAGGGATCTATTGCCGTAATGAATATTGAAAAGAATGGTCTTATTCAAGATCAAATACCGGAATTTGACGGAATTATTAGTAGGAGTTTAAAAAATTTACCGGAATTAAAACCTGCTTTAAAGAGAGGGATTCCAGTGGATACCAAATTTAGAATCCCTATAAAATTACAATCAGAGTAATATGAAAACTTTGGAGAGAGAAAAAATTATTTTGGGAATTGATCCGGGCACAACCATTATGGGGTTTGGCATCATTCAGGTAAGAAATAAGAAAATGGAGTTTGTTCAAATGAATGAGTTAATGCTAAAAAAATATGATGATCATTTTACCAAACTTAAGCTAATCTTTGATCGAACAATAGAGTTGATAGATACCTATCATCCGGATGAGATAGCCATTGAAGCACCTTTCTATGGTAAGAATGTACAATCCATGTTAAAGTTGGGCAGAGCACAAGGGGTCGCAATGGCCGCTGGCTTATCCAGACAAATACCCATTACGGAGTATATGCCCAAGAAGATTAAAATGGCCATAACAGGGAACGGCAATGCCAGTAAAGAGCAAGTAGCAAAAATGCTACAAAGTATTTTGAATCTTAAAACCCTCCCTAAAAATTTAGATAGTACTGACGGTTTGGCGGCTGCCGTTTGCCATTATTACAATGAAGGGAAAATTGAATTAGGGACCAGTTATTCTAGTTGGGCCGCCTATGTAAAGGGAAATGAATCTAGAATAAAAAAATAAAGAATCGTTGCAAGGGTCATAATACCATCATTGCTTAATAATTACTAAAAAGAACCAAAGCTCGTGGCAGGTATTTATATTCATATTCCTTTTTGCAAGCAGGCCTGCTACTATTGCGATTTTCATTTTTCTACTTCAATGAAGAAGAAAGATGATATGATCATTTCCCTGGAAAAGGAAATGATGCTTAGGAAGGATGAATTAGGAACGGAGTCCATAAAAACTATCTATTTTGGGGGAGGTACCCCCTCACTTTTAAGTTCAGAGGAAATAAATAGGTTAATTGAAACGGCTAAAAAACACTTTCAAATAGATGAAAACCCGGAAATAACGCTTGAAGCCAATCCGGACGATCTTTCAAAAGGCAGAATAGAAGAACTGGCAAAATCAGCAGTAAATAGATTAAGTATTGGGGTACAGTCTTTTTTTGATTCCGATTTAAAATTAATGAATAGAGCCCATGATTCTGTAGAGGCTTCGAGTTGTATAAAGAATGCGCAACGCTATTTTGAAAATATTTCTATTGACTTAATCTACGGTATACCAAATGCAAGCGATGAACAATGGAGAGCGAACATTGAAAAGGCTTTGGCCTTTAAGGTGCCTCATATTTCAGCCTATGCTTTGACAGTTGAGCCAAAAACGGCTTTGGAAAGTTTTATTTCAAAAGGACTCATACCTGAAATTGACGAAGAAAAAGCGGCATCACAGTTCTTTACCCTTATTGATCTGTTGGAGCAAAATGAATTCCTGCATTATGAAATTTCCAATTTTGGAAAAGAAGGATTTTTCTCTAAAAACAATACAGCTTATTGGCTTGGGAAAAGTTATCTGGGCATTGGTCCTTCTGCTCATTCTTATAATGGAATTTCTCGCAAATGGAATGTAAAAAATAATACAAAATACATCAAGTCGCTTTTAGAAGATAAACTGCCTTATGAGGAAGAAAAATTATCAAAAATCGATCGTTATAATGAATATATAATGACTTCCTTGAGAACAATGTGGGGGGTGTCCTTAAATACAATAGAGAATAGATTTGGGGAATCATTTTTGTCTTTTATGTTGGATCAGGCTTCGGAACATATCAAGCTTGGACTATTGGAGCTTGATGGAAAGACACTTTCGGTATCGAGAAAAGGAAAATTTTTATCCGATGGTATAGCCAGTGACCTTTTTATGATTAAATTGAGATAGGAATAATATACAGTTATATCAAATGATTGTTTCCCTAGAACTTAAAAATGAGATTTTTAAAATAGACCTCTCAAAGGCATTGGATATTTCTATTGCCTTAAATGGGGAAGGGAATAACCTAATCGCCTGGGGTTTAGAATTTCCCATAATAGAGCCATATAAACAAGATGACTTTATTGGCAAGGTAGCTGAAGGAGCCTCTGTAAATTTTAATAATATAAGTTTTAACCCACACGGACATATGACTCATACGGAATGTGTGGGACATATAACAGAGAATTTTTATTCCATTAATAAGGAATTAACTGAGTTCTTTTTTAGGGCTCAATTAATTACAATTGCTCCGGAAAAGTTTCAAAAGGACTTAGTGATTTCTAAAAAGCAGTTGCAGTATGCTTTGGGCGATAAAAGACCAACTGCCTTGGTGATCAGGACTTTACCTAACCTTAGAGAAAAGTTACATCGTAAATATTCTAAGACCAATCCGCCATATTTATTGGAAGAGGCTGCTCTTTTTTTAAGCGAAATTGGTGTTGAGCATTTATTAATAGATTTGCCATCGGTTGATAAAGAGGACGACAAAGGAGCTCTTTTGGCCCATCGTGCATTTTGGGGCATGGATACTGTCATGCGGAGAAACGCCAGTATAACGGAATTGATTTATGTGAGAAATGAGATAATTGATGGTAGCTATTTGTTAAACTTACAAGTGGCACCTATAGAAAATGATGCCAGTCCTAGCCGACCGGTATTGTATAGTTTATTAAGGGGATGATGCCATATTGAGTTGTCTAATTTTTTGAATCCTCAATAAAGCTCTATAGAGCTAATCAATTATGGGAGAAGCAAGAATTAGTTTATTTTCGCTTGAACTTCTTACTCATTTTTGGAGGTAGTTTATAAAAGTGACGTTTTAATGCGCATAAAAGATCGGAAACAGAATGGATAGTATTTTAGAACTTTTTTTGGGACTTATTTTAGGTGCTATTATGATGTACTGGGTGTTTTCTTTGTTTCGAAGAAAGCAATCAAAGGAATTAACACAACATCAGTCGACCGTACTCTTGAAGGAAATACGAAGTGTTTGTAAACTAATTACTGTTGAAGGAGATTTTGCTGAAATTTACAAGTATGAGAATACAAAAGAGCGATTTCTGAGTATGTTGGTAAGTAAAAAAAAGGCTTTAATTGTTATCAATGCTAAGGCCCAAATTGGATTTAATCTAAAGAAGGTACAAATGCATGCCGATACCGACAAAAAGAAAATTATTCTTACTAACTTTCCAGAACCGGAGGTATTATCCATACAACCGGAATTAGAATTTTATGATATCCAAAATGGTTTTTTCAACGCCTTTACACCTAAAGACTTAACTACTTTAAATCAAGAGGCAATTAAGCATGTTAAAGAAAAGATACCTCAAAGTGGTTTAATGGACACAGCTAAGAGAGAAGCCCTGGAGGCCGTTTTGATAATCGAAAAAATTGTAGAAACTATTGGTTGGAAGTTGGATTATTCATCTTTAGAAATTGGCCCCGAAGTGGACAAGTATATCAATAATTAAAAATATTTTTAAAAAATAATTATCATGAAGAAAACATTTATTAGCTTAACTTTTTTACTTTTTACTTGTATTACTTTTAGCCAAACAGATAAGCACATGAGAGAATTAAACCCTGCCTTTGTTCATAATGTATATTTCTGGTTGAACAACCCGGATAGCAAAGATGACCAGAAGAATTTTGAAAAGGCCTTAAAGAAATTTCTTAAGAAATCTAAACATGCCGAAACGCTTTATGTTGGAAAGCCTCCAAAAGCAACAAGAGATGTAGTTGACGATTCATTTACTTACGCAATGATCGTTAGTTTTAAATCTGAGAAGGCACAAGAAAAATATCAAAAAGAGAAAGCCCATTTAGATTTTATAGATGAAGCACAAGATTTGTGGAACAAAGTTCTTGTATACGATTCACAAGGGGTAAAGCTATAAAAGAGAATTTCAAACTTTAGGATGGATGTAGAAGAATTTAGATCCTTTTGTCTGCAATTAAAAGGCGTTCATGAAGACTTTCCTTTCGATAAAGATACTTTAGTTTTTAAAGTTATGGGTAAGATGTTTGCCCTTGTACCTTTAGAAAGAATTCCGCATACTACAAATCTAAAATGTGATCCTGAGAGATCGGCAATTTTACGTGAAACCTATGATGGCGTTATTAGGCCGGGGTATCATATGAGCAAATTGCATTGGAATACTCTTGTGCTTGATGCTTTGCCACGAGACCTTATACAAGAGCTAATAGTACATTCTTATAATCTTGTAGTGGACAAACTAAATAAGAAGGACAAAGCGGCATTAGCTGCAATTTCTTAAAATGTATTTTTTGTCTTAATTCGGATAATATGGCATTTACACTATGCGTATCTTTGAAGATTTAACCCATTACTCATCATGTCAAATCCTAGGGATTTTTATAAGAATCGTGTAATTCTGTTTGAAGCTGAACTTAAAAAAACGAAGCAAAGTTTATATATTTCTAGTGTCCTTAGACTCTTAGTTTTTGTAACGACTCTTATAGCAGCCTATTATTTTTTTGGGACTACAAATCTTTTTTGGTCAGTGCTTCTAGGGGGTATTGTGCTTTTTTTATTGCTTGTTCTCCGGCATGTAAAACTCGTTTATCAAAAGAAGAAAGCGATAGCTCTGATTGAAATAAATAGGACAGAACTAAATGTTTTAGATCGTAATTTTGATCAATTATATGATGGAGCGCCATTCGAAGATTCTTCGCACTATTATAGTTCAGACATTGATCTTTTTGGTTCCGGATCTTTCTATCAATATCTTAATAGATCTGAATTACCGGAAGGGCAAATCGCCTTATCAAAATTACTTACAGAAAACAATATTTTAGATATTCCTGAAAAACAAAGCATCATTCAGGAACTTGGAGCTATTCCTGTATGGCGTCAGGATTTTTCGGCAGTTGCTAAAATTATAAAGAAAGATATGTCTACGGTAGATCTGCAAAAGTGGATGCATAACTATTCGCTATTTTTGCCAAAGACAATGCGTTTTATACCCCTTGTTTTCTCTATTCTATCCGGAATCGTCATACTTTTATATGCTACGGATGTTATACCGGGATTTTTCTTATTTGCCTGGTTTCTTTTAGGGTTAGGTATATCTGGGAGATACGTGCAAAAAATCAATAAGTTATCTCAGGCAAGTTCAAAAGTTCAGGATACTTTACAACAATATCAGAAATTGCTAGGGCTTATTGAAGAGAAAAAATTTGAATCAGAGTTATTAGAAAAAAAACGAAATAATCTTGTTAATGAAGTGAGTAATGCCTCTGTTTTACTCCATAAGTTTTATCGTTTTCTCAGTGCACTAGATCAAAGAAATAATTTACTAGTTGGGATTTTCTTAAATGGTTTTATGCTTTGGGATTTAAAACAGGTTTATAGTATTGAAACATGGATAACCGAAAATAGAGATAATCTTACTTTATGGATTGAAACCTTAGTTTATTTTGACGCGTATAACAGTCTTGGGAACTTTGCTTTTAATCATAACAGTTTTGTTTACCCCAAATTAACCAGGGAAAATACGGTTATCAAAGCAACTAATCTAGGGCACCCGATGTTAGATCCAAAAGATAGTATAGCCAATGATTTTAGCATCAATTTAGAACAATTTTATATTATAACCGGGGCTAATATGGCTGGTAAGAGTACCTTTTTAAGGACGATCTCATTGTTTATTGTAATGTCTAATATAGGACTTCCTGTTTGCGCTTCCACGGCCTGTTACAGGCCTATTAAGCTTATTACCAGTATGCGCTCCGTTGATTCTCTGTCGGCCAACGAATCTTACTTTTATGCGGAATTAAAACGACTTAAATTTATTACGGAGGAAATTGAAAAGGATCAATACTTTGTAATTTTAGATGAGATACTAAAGGGAACCAATAGTAAAGACAAAGCCGCGGGTTCTGAGAAGTTTATTCAAAAATTGGTTAATTCAAAAACGGTAGGCCTAACCGCTACGCATGATCTAAGTTTATGTAAAATGGCAGATACAGATCCTCGAATAAAAAATTATTTTTTTGATGCTCAAATAGAGAAAGATGAATTGTTTTTTGATTATAGATTTCAGGAAGGTGTTTGTAGTAATATGAATGCTTCCTTTTTACTAAGGAAAATGAATATTGTAGATTAATGATGCTATGGATTCTTTAACTCAGATTGTTTTAGGCGCGGCAGTAGGGGAGGCTGTTTTAGGTAAAAAAGTGGGCAATAAAGCTATGCTCTATGGAGCCATTGCCGGAACCATTCCTGATTTGGACGTTTTGTCCAGATATTTTGTGGATACCGTAACCGCAATAGAATGGCACAGAGGATTTAGTCATTCTATATTATTTAGTATTCTTTTTGCTCCTGTTCTTGGATGGCTAATCTCCAGAATAGAACATAAACAAACAGTAAGCTGGCGAGAATGGTCATGGCTTATGTTTTGGGGATTATTTACTCATCCGCTTTTGGATAGTTTTACTACATGGGGGACTCAGTTATTTTGGCCTTTTGATATTCGGTTGGCCTTCCAGAGTATTTTTGTAATCGATCCGCTTTACACAATACCATTTTTGATTTTTTTAATACTGGCAATGAGGTTACCCAAGGGAGACCCTCAAAGAAGAAAGTATAATAATCTGGGTTTAATTCTGAGTTCTGTTTACCTTCTAATTGGTTTGGGATTAAAGGAATTAGCTTATGATAATTTCGTAGAAAACCTAAAGGAGCAAAATATTACTTATGATAAAATCGAAACCCGGCCGACTCCCTTTAATACTATTTTATGGACCGCAAATATTGATATTGAGGATGCCTATTTAATAGGAGAATATTCTTTTTTTGATACCGGCCCCATCGTATTTACGGATTATAAGAAAAATCACGATCTCTTAGGGAGTATGGTAAAAGAGGATCAAATAGGTCGACTTATTAAGGTTACAAAGGGATGGTATACAGTATCAAAAAAGCAACAGGTCCTATTTTATAATGATCTTAGGTTTGGCCTTATAAAACCTGACCCATTGAACCCTATATATGCTTTTAGTTATAGACTGCTTCCCTCTCAGGGTCGACTAAAGATAGAGGAGGTGCCAAAATTTAAAGGCGATGCCCAAGAAGTCATGTCTAATCTCTGGTCCCGAATATGGGGGAAATAAGGCATAATTAATAACCCTAACTGACCTATAAACTTTTTACCTGTAGTTCATGAAAAGAATCTGCCTGAAGCCTTAGTAATTCTTCAGCTTTTTGCTTCTTGTAAGCAAATAGAGCTTCTTCCTCTGCTATTTCTGCATAGATCCTATCATTGAGTATTCCATCGGTTTCAACTACTTTCTGGCGTTGTGTAACTTTCTGAGTAACCCAGGATGCAATAGTGCTTTCTTCCTCTTCCAATTTGTAATCATAGGGTCCTTTAGGGGTGAATAGTTTTACAAAGATTGGAGAAGTTTCAATAGCTAAAAAGAGAAGGAATATGAAAAAGGAAGGAAACCACGGAAGCTTTCCGAGGGCGTTTATTCTAGCCATTAATCCATCAAATCCGTCAATTATTGGCTGGCTATTTAATACTGCCAAATCATAGTCGGCCTGAAGTTTAGTAATCTGAACTTCTTTTTCCTGGATTTTTTTATTGTTTAAATCCTTTAGTTCTCTTAATTCTAAAAGGGCGGCATCATGCTTTTCCCGCTTTTCCTTATAAACAGGTCCTTTTCCTAAAAGCATAGTTCCTGCTCTTCCTTCAGCCTCCGAGATATAAGTGTCGTATAAGGCATTAGTTTCAGCCTCTTTTGTTATTATTTCATTTTTTAAAAGGCTTATTTCGTCTGCTATGCTAGCAATTACAGGGGTGAATTGTAATGCAATCTGGTCTTTATTGTCCAGTGTCATCACATTTTTTTCTTCCAGGAGTACTGTGTTGATTTCTTTTTCAAAAATTTTCATTTCCAAAGGTTTTGAAATCACTACAGCAATGATAATGGCCAAAATTATTCTAGGGGCGGCTTGCAAAAACTCGCTTTTTCTACTATCTCTTTTTTTAATCGTAGATACAATAAATCGGTCCAGATTAAAGATCAGTAAACCCCAAATTAGCCCGAAAAAGATAGCTATATAGGCATTGTCAAAAACGGTAAAAAGGGCATAACTACTCGCTATAAAAGCCATAACGGCAGTAAAAAATACAGTGGCTCCAATACCTGCATATTTGGTTTTTTCGCCTTTAGAACAGGTGTTGAGAATATCCGTGTCTGCCCCTGAGCAGAGAATAAAAAACTTTTGAATCATGATAGTGTTCGTTTTGATTGATGAATAAAGAACGTAAGTTTAAAAATTTTGGTACGTAATAAAAGGTTAAATTTTTAGATTTATATATTGGTCAAAAAAGATTAGTGATTTGACTATTAGGTGATTAATCCTTTAGTTGAGCTGCTTTTAATTCTGCATAGTACTTATAAAAATATGGAATAGTTTCAATTCCTTTTAAAAAATTCCAAACTCCAAAATGTTCATTTGGGGAATGAATAGCATTACTGTCCAGTCCAAAACCCATTAAAATTGATTTGGAACCTAATTCTTTCTCAAATAAGGGAACAATAGGAATACTTCCTCCATTTCTTTTAGGGACAGGGACTTTTCCAAAGGTAGTTTCATAAGCCTTACTGGCAGCTTGATATCCAATACTGGTAATGGGAGTTACATAGCTTTCCCCTCCATGATGTGGTGTTACTTTAACCTTAACTCCTGCCGGGGCTATTTTTTCGAAATGATCTTTAAATAGTTTGGTAATCTCATGCCAATCTTGATGAGGTACAAGGCGCATGGAGATCTTTGCATAGGCTTTACTAGCAATAACTGTTTTTGCACCTTCTCCCGTATACCCGCCCCAAATACCATTAACGTCCAAGGAGGGTCTAATCGAATTTCTTTCATTGGTGGTATAAGTAGTTTCCCCATAGACCTCATCAATGTCTAAGGCTTCCTTATAAGCTTTGAGATTAAAAGGCGCCTTGGCCATTGCTCTTCTTTCTTCAGTAGAAAGATCTTCAACCTTTTCATAAAAACCGGGAATCGTAATATGATTATTTTCATCATGTAAGGACGCAATCATTTTAGCCAGAATGTTTATTGGATTGCCAATAGCCCCGCCATAAAGGCCCGAATGTAGATCTCTATTAGGACCGGTAACCTCTACTTCAACATAACTTAGACCACGCAGTCCCGTGGTAATAGAAGGAATGTCGTTAGCAATCATTCCGGTATCTGAAATAAGAATAATATCGTTTCTAAGTTTATCCCGATTTTCTTTTACAAAATCGCCCAAACTTTCGCTCCCCACTTCTTCTTCTCCTTCTATCATAAACTTTACATTTAATGGCAGAACGTTTTCCGAAATCATAAACTGTAAGGCTTTTACATGCATATATACCTGCCCTTTGTCATCTGAAGCTCCTCTGGCATATATAGCACCATCCGGATGTAAGTCAGTTTTTCGAATTACAGGTTCAAAAGGGGGCGAGTCCCAAAGATCTATGGGGTCCGGGGGTTGTACGTCATAATGACCATAGACAAGTACAGTAGGTAAGTTGGGATCAATTATTTTCTCACCATAAACGATAGGATAGCCTTTTGTTTCACATATTTCCACGGTATCACAACCAGCATCTTCAAGGGATTTTGCCATGGCATCTGCCGTATTTAGTACATCCTGGGAGTAGGCAGAATCTGCACTAACGGAGGGCATTTTTAAGAGTTCTATCAGTTCGTTTATAAATTGTTCTTTATGTTCCTCCAGATAGGCTTTTATATTTTGCATTAATTGAATTTTGAATTACGCTTAAATTTACAAAAAGAAGAAAGATAAAATTAACTTCCATTATTTTTAAATTGAAAATTTGCTTTATATTTGCAACCCGTTAATCTAATAGTTACTTCTTAAAGTATTAAGACGGAGAAGAATTAGTTTCGGAATTGCAGGCGTGGTGGAATTGGTAGACACGCTAGACTTAGGATCTAGTGCCGAAAGGTGTGAGAGTTCGAGTCTCTCCGCCTGTACGAAGTAAAGGCCCATCCATTTTTGGATGGGTTTTTTTATGAAAGACGGAGAGATGAGAAGTTTATCCGCCTTTGGCGTGAAGTCTCTCCGCCTGTACGAAGTAAAGGCCCATCCATGGGTTTTTTTTATGAAAGACGGAGAGGAGGTTTATTTTTGAATGAAAGGCCCATCCATTTTTGGATGGGTTTTTTTATGAAAGAGAGAAAGAGAAGTTTATCCGCCTTTGGCGTGAAGTCTCTCCGCCTGTAGGAAGTAAAGGCCCATCCATTTTTGGATGGGTTTTTTTATGAAAGACGTAGAGATGAGAAGTTTATCCGCCTTTGGCGTGAAGTCTCTCCGCCTGTACGAAGTAAAGGCCCATCCATTTTTGGATGGGTTTTTTTATGAAAGACGCAGAGAAGAGAAGTTTATCCGCCTTTGGCGTGAAGTCTCTCCGCCTGTACGAAGTAAAGGCCCATCCATTTTTGGATGGGTTTTTTTATGAAAGACGGAGAGATGAGAAGTTTATCCGCCTTTGGCGTGAAGTCTCTCCGCCTGTACGAAGTATAGGCCCATCCATTTTTGGATGGGTTTTTTTATGAAAGACGTAGAGATGAGAAGTTTATCCGCCTTTGGCGTGAAGTCTCTCCGCCTGTACGAAGTAAAGGCCCATCCATTTTTGGATGGGTTTTTTTATGAAAGACGCAGAGATGAGAGATTTATCCGCCTTTGGCGTGGAGTCTCTCCGCCTGCACTAAAAGCCGAAGAGAAATCTTCGGCTTTTTTCGTTTGAAATTGAGCCCAATGGCGGAACACTGTCTTATGAAGACTGCATCCAACTAGATATTTACAAATGTTTTTGTATTCAAATCGGAGCAGTTTAATGAAAGTACATTATCACAAGTATTCACTAGACTTGGAGTGACACATTCTATCGGCGATATAATTAATTCCATAGGGGTATCTAAAAGAAAAGTTGATAGTAATAGATAGTTTAGAGAAATTGCTAGAAGCGAATCCTGAAAACGCTTTTCAATAATTTTTGACTAAAATAAAATCTTTCCAGGATGTAAAAGTGATTTTTACTTCAAGAGCCTATGCCATTAATCTAATTCTTCAAAAATACCATGTTACAGATGGTGGGGTTATTGAGGTAAAACTTATGTCTGATGCTGAACTAGATTTAGCACTAAAACATTTTTAACTATTTTTATTTATAATATATTTGGGTAATTAGTGATATAATTTTTAGTTACATTTTAAATCCTTTTTATAAAATAATAGTTTACTTTTAAAATTATAGTATATAAATAGAAATCCTATGAGTTTATTAATAAAATATCTTGCCGTATTTACTTTTGTTGTTTCACTTGTCAATGCGCAACAACAAAAAACCTTTGACATTAAAGTTGAGGTTAAAAATGCAAAAAATGATGAAGGTAAAATGTTTTTTGCTTTGTACGATAATGAAGAAGATTTTTTAAAGAAGGAAATTAAAGGAGAAATTAAGGAAATAACGAATAAAACCTCTATAATTACTTTTAAAAATATTCCTACAGGTGTTTATGCCGTCTCGGTTTTTCATGATGAAAATGATAATGGAGAAATGGATACAAATGGTTTGGGAATTCCAACTGAAAATTTTGGGTGTTCTAATGATGCGAAAGGATTTATGGGCCCCCCAAATTGGAAAAAGGCGAAGTTTGAGTTATCAGATAAGGATAAAAATATAATAATAAATCTTTAGAGAACAAACTATAAGTATTCTAGTAAAAGATAAATTATGGTATTTTCAGTATATTTTAATTCTTTCTGGTTTTACGATCTGAAAGTAAATTTTGTCTAATTTTTCTAAAGAATTTTATCATTAGTTATTTGGATATTGCATTTCAAGTTCCATAAAAAATTTAAGATTCTTCTAAAATTTAATAGAATAAAAGTCTCATTATTAAAACAAATGAGACTTTTATTCTATTGTGTAAAAACCCTTAATTCTGAAATTGTCTTTCGAGGAATATAAAACTCGTTTTTCAGCTCAAGCACTAAGACATTAAGTATCAAATTTTCCTAATCCAGAAAAATCGGTTGGGTACATTATCCCTTTTTTAATATGAAATAGACCTTTAAAAGGATCATTTTTAATATCTAAATGCCCATCAAGATCGGCATATTTCATATTTGGGCGCGATAACGCAAAGTGAAGTCCGGCTGCAATACCTAAACTACATTCATCAATACAACCAACCATGGCTTCCAAATTTGCAGATTTTGCTACAGAGTTGATATGCATCCCTTCTAGGAGGCCCCCTACTTTTTGTAGTTTAATATTAATCATATTAATACGCTCATTTCTGGCAAGTCGAAATACGTCTTTCAAGGTTTTGAGACTCTCATCGGCCATTACTGGGATATTTGTTCCTTTGGTGACTTCTCCCATTTTCTCATCTCTCCCGACTTTGGTAGGCTGCTCGAAAATCTCTATCTCCACTTTTGAGGTCGCTTCTACGAAGGCTACGGAATCATCAGCCGTATACCCTTGATTACCATCAAACCTAAGGATAGTATCGGGCATCAATTCTCGTAAATGAATCAATTTTTCGATATCAGCTTCCAAATTGGTTCCCCCTTTTATTTTTAAAATAAAAAACCCCTGATCAATATAATTTTGAGCAATGCGCAAAGTCTCATCTAAAGGAAGAATTCCTATGGTTACACTAGTGGCAATTTGGGTGCGGTATCCTCCTAAAAATTGATACAAAGGAACATCACACTTTTTAGAAACCAAATCTAAAAGTGCCATATCGACCATCGCCAAAGCTGATGATTTACATTCGAGCATTAAACCGAGTTCCTCAATAATTCGCGCATAGTGAAAAGGATTCTCATTGCGAAGATATGGGATGATAGTGCGTTTTATGGACTCCTCAACCTCATCTGGTGTCTCTTCAGTCACTACAGAATCGGGTGCAGCGCAACCATATCCAACAAGCTTGCCGTCGGTTTCTATCTTTAGAATAAAGTTGGTGGTTTTCGAAATCGTCTCGTAAGCAATGGTATAGGGTTCTGAAAGTTGTAAATCTAAGCGCTCGTAAGAAATATTTGTAATTTTCATTATTCTGCGCGTTTCTTTTTTAGTTCCTTTTCAATGATATCAATCAATTCATCTGCTCCGTTAGCTAAAATATCAAAGGCAGGCAAGCCCGTCTGTTTTGTAATCTCCTTGCAAGCTGGTATTATTTCTTCGGGTTTCATGCCTTCGTGATTTACCGTAACGGCAAGTACTTTCTTTCCAGAAATCATTTCAATAGCCTGAATTTGCTTCTTAAGCGGGTGTATTTTATAGCCGGGAAAACCATCGTATTCTAATCTTTTTGGAGCATGTTGCAAAATGACATAGTCTGGTCTACCAGCGGCTAAAATTTCAAAACCTCCAGGATAGGCGGGATTCATTAAACTGCCTTGTCCTTCAATGACAATAACGTCCGGCTGTTCATTTTCAAAGGCACTCACTACGGCGTGCTCTATTTCGCCTGAGACGAAGTCGTTAATGCAACTATCCATAATCATGCTATACTTTGCACCCTGCATCCACGCGGTCTGTCCTGTACCAATCATTACTGCATTTCGACTTTCATTGTCCAAAGCTTGTACGATTATCTGTGCGGTAGTACGTTTTCCTATAGCGGAGTCCGTACCCAAAACGGCCAATTTAAGGCAATCTACTTTTTCGATATCACCTGAAAAAAAATGCAATTGATTACGGTCAGGTGTTTTACGAACATCGCGTATGCGGCAATCGTTCTTTGCCGCGAGGGCTACAAGTTCCTTATCATTCGTTAAAAAATCATGCAGGCCACTATCTACGTTCCAACCAAGTGAAAGTGCTTTTTTGATAGTACTTTTTGCGGTTTCAGGTAATCTACCACCATCTGGGGCCAAACCTATTACCAGTGATTCGGGCATTGCCCCAGTTACTTTTAATTCCTTGATTGCACTCTCTAAGTTTGCAAATATTGGAATGCCATTGTTTTTACCATCCAACACTTTACCAGCATCTTTGCCCGAATAGTTACTATCAAGAACGCCAATTACCTCGTAGCGTTTTGTAAAACGAACTAGTCCATGCGCTGTTTTACCTTCAGGAGTATTGAAAGCGCCTTCACAGAAAACTAGCGCTTTACCATCAATTTTTTTTTTCATTTTGAATATATTTATTTCCAATTCCTATCCTTCAACTCCGCCTTGGAGCTATTCTGGTGTGAATCTGTTTTTAATTTAATATTTCGCAGTCAATATTGCCACAAACTTATCGGGTTCAAAGTCCAATTTTTCATCCATCTCCAAAAGGGCAATGAGACCAGCGGTTGATGCGGGAAGGATTTTTATACTTTCTTTTTTGAGCAAAAACGAAGTCATATCCTTCATTTTCTTATCACTGATATGAAAGGCATCACCTCCAGATTCTAGTAAAGCATATAAGGCTTCTTCGCCGTCAAAGCTATGCCAATTGATAAGCGGTTCATTGTATTTGGTCTCTTTTATTTTTTCGGGTTTTAAATCTTGGCAATAGTCCAATCCCTTTATAAAAGAAGTAATAATAGGGTTTTTATGGGAAGAAGAAGCCGCGATCATTTTTGGAATACGAGACGTCTTTCCTCTTTTATAAAGCGATACAAATCCTCTATGAATGCCTGCAAATAATGTCCCGTTCGAAACCGGGGAGGCACAATATTTTGGTGCATCGCCCAACTCTTCCACAATCTCAAAGGCGATTTGAGAATAGGCACTGATTTGCAATGGGGTATTTGGACCCCCGGGGTTGGCATCATACCATTCTCTTTCGATAGCCAGTTCACTGCTTCGCTTAACTACATCTTCATAAGTACCTGGCAAGCGGATTATACTAGCGCCAAGGGATTCCATTTCCTTTACACGGTCGGTATGAAATGACTCTGGTATATAGATTTGACATTCCATTCCGGCAAGATTGGCAGCCAGTGCCATTGCAACGCCATAATTACCACAAGTAGCTAAAACTACCACACCATAATCCCTGCGTAACGCATCATAAATTTGGGCGAAGGCAATACGGTCTTTTTGAGTGCCGGTTGGGTTATCACCTTCGTACTTTATGTATAGCTGACGAATATTGAATTCCCTTTCAAGTGTTTTTGTGCGGTTCAGGCTTGTATCACCTATTTCCAAATTGATAATATCTTCATAGCTCTCTAAACGGTCTGTTAGAGAATTGCCTTTGTCCTTTACGAAGGTACTCAGGGCTCTACTCTCCGCTGATACTTTGTTTTCCGCGGTTTTCACCCCGTCTCTTAGGTTCATGTAAGTTAATGATCTTTAATATACGTTAATACGACGAATACCAAACCATATAATTGTAGTTTGATGTGGACTCAAAATTAGGCTTAGTTTTAATGAATGACTACTACATAGGTAGCAGTTGCTGCTGCAAAAATCACTTGGTTTGTTAAGTGGTTTGTATTTCAAAAACGGACCGCATACACTTAGAGAGAAATACTAAACTTATTTAAAAAAACAGAACAAATAAAAATACTATTCGGACTACTATTGTCCGTTACCTCCTTGAAAAGTGTATAAAACATTCAAGACGTTGAAACCATGAAAGCTACTTTTGCCATTTATGCTTGCGGCAGCTATTACCTTACCGAATCAGATGATTATTCTAACGAATTTGAACATGTTAAAAAGAATTTGGTGCAGTTGGCATTTTGTCCCAATATTTCAATTGTAATAAGATGAAAAATGGCTATCAACTTTGAGGACATTACACTAGAAGTTATCCAAACAATCGAAAAAAAAATATCCCAAGGAATTTCTTGAAAGCTATATTGTAAATTTCAGTCATTTTAAGGTTGAATCTGAAGATCGCGTAAAGCTGATACTTAAAGAAACTTTATATCTCATCACCATGGGTATTAGCCTCGTAATTTCCCACATATTTAAAATCATGAAACCAATAAGTTGACGAAATAATATCAAAAATAATTTCATGGTCACTATTTTTTTCGCTTTTTAGTTGCCAAATAATATCCTTTGCATCTTTAAATTCCTCTCCGTCAATTTGCTCTTCGAACAATCTAAAAATGAGGGTGTTTTGAGGCATTCCCGCTACTAGTAATCGAATCAGGGGAGCTTCGGGAAAATCCTCGAAGACCATTACTCCATCTTTTTGACCAGTTGTTACTTTGACCTGAAACTTTACTGCATCAGGCTGCGGGAACTTTCCATTGAAAGCTTGATATAATAACTGGTTCACATTGAAAAAATCTTCATGCAAAGCTAAGTCTGCATATTCCTCCCACATTTTTTCATCCAACATTTCGTTAGAGAGATTATCAACCTGACCAGCTGTCAGTCTATCTTTAAAAACGTACGCCAAAACGATTTTAGCGGCATCTTCTGGCTCATTATCGGTCAAAGACATCAAGCACATTTCTTTCAACTCATCGGGTGCGAGTTCTGATACATTACCATAATCCATGAGTTCCAAGAGGTTCGTATAGTCTTGATTCGACCAAGAATTTGGCAGTTCATGAATGGTCTTGAAATCTAAGCGTTTTACCGTAAAAATTGTTTTCATACCTTCCGTTTATTGAATTATTTTACCTGTGGTGTGATTTAAGGTTAAAGAAGTAAACAATCTAAACTATGGTTTTATGACCTAATAAACTGCTACCTAGGTAGTGGTTTTATTAAATCTTTTGTCTAATATTTATAACTACCGATGAACTGCAATATTAAACCCTTAAAAAAGGTTTAAATACTATATTTTTCATGAGTAATTGAGCGTAATATTAATGTGCTGACTAGCATTAAAATCAATCAGTCTTCCTGAAGACTTTATCGTGTTACCATCAAAAAAAAGTAATTGCCAGTTGTGCTTTTAATAGTTAAAAATTTTAATGGAAAATATATTAATTTGGATTGGCATTGTTTTTTGCGTGACCCAATCAGCCATATTTTCAGGTCTGAACTTGGCGTTTTTTAGCCTAACTCGTCTTCGACTTGAAATTGCCGCCGCAGACGCTAAATCAACGAGAGCGATAAAAGTTCTGGATATGCGCCAGGACTCCAACTTTCTGTTGACAACCATTTTATGGGGAAATGTTGGTATCAATGTACTTCTCACCTTGCTTAGTGATTCTGTAATGGCAGGAATTGCTTCTTTTGCATTTTCTACCGGTGTCATTACACTTTTCGGAGAAATCATTCCTCAGGCCTATTTCTCTAGAAATGCCTTGCGAATGGCATCTGGTTTGACCCCCGTACTGAAATTTTATCAAATCATATTATATCCCATTGCTAAACCTTGTGCATTGGTTCTAGATGCTTGGTTAGGTAAAGAATCCATTAGTTATTTCACTGAGGAAAACATTAAATTGTTTATTCGAAAACATATAGAAGATACAAAAAGTGAAATTGACGAAATAGAAGGAACGGGGGCCATTAATTTTCTTTCACTAGACGACAATAAAATTATTGAGGAAGGGGAGGTAATAAACCCTCTTAGTATTATTGAGTTGGAAGAAGATAACGGGGAGATAGTTTTTCCTAACTATAGGGAGGATAGCGATAAAGATTTTATTAATCGTATTAATCACTCCGCTGAGAAGTGGATAATTTTTACGAACGAGCATAAAGAGCCCAAATTGGTATTAGATGCAGATGGGTTTTTGAGGTCCACGATTATTTCCAGCGACAATATATCAATAGAAAATTTCTGTCATGTGCCTATTGTTATAACAGATGAAAATGTAAATCTTGGGAACCTAATCAAGATGTTAAAATCTAATTTGGATAGAAATTCGGATAACCCCATTGATTTAGATGTCATACTTTTTTGGACAAAAGAAAATAAACGTATCGTAACAGGAGCTGATTTTTTTGGTCGATTGCTTAAAGGAATTTAGGGATATGGTGAAAAGGTTTAGGCTTAGGTTTTTAAATAGAATAATATGAAGAATAGTGATTCTAATTCGCTTACCGTATTGTTTTTGAATTCTTTATCTTTAATATCACATGATGCAGGAAATTAATACCATTTTACACAATCTAAAAAATGACTTTTTAGAACTTATTCCGAATATTCTCATTTCCATAGTTGTTTTAGGCATTGGGTATCTCATAGGAAGGTTCGTCAAATACGCAGTTACTAAATTCATCAGCTATTTGGGCCAGCTTGCAGCCCGAAGGTTCAAAACTATCAATTTTAGCCAAGCAGGCTCTTTTATAGGCACGGCTTTTTTTTGGTTGATTATCTTTTCCAGTATTCTACTTATTACCGACATTTTGGGCCTAACGGTTCTAACCAATTGGTTTGAAAGCATCATCCAGTATCTCCCCAATTTTCTTGCAGCTATTCTGATCATCTTTGCTGCAATAATTGTTGGCAATTTGATATCTGATCTAATTGAATCCCTAAGCCATCGTTTTGGGATTGAATATAGTGCTACTTTGGGAAGAATAGCCCAAGTTCTGCTTCTTTTCGTAGCCATTATCATCGCGATGGACCAAATCGGGATTGAAATTTCATTTCTGATAAACCTTATTGATATAATCTTGGCTGCATTACTGTTCGGTGCTGCTTTAGCTTTCGGTCTAGGCGCAAGAACATCCATCAGTAATATTTTAGGAGCTTTTTATGTTAGAAAAAGTTACAAAGAGGGTGACGTAGTTCAAATTGGAGAAGTAAAGGGTAGAATTATAAAAATTGATACCACAAGTGTTGTTTTGGATTCTGAAAAGGGGCAAGTGATCATTCCTGCAAAAGAATTCAATGAAAACAAATCATTTTTAATTACAAAAGATTAGCCGATGAGCCCAGACCAATTAGTATTGGAAGATTTCATAAACAAACACCCTTTCGCGGCGGCACGGGCATTGGAACGATTAAAAGATGATGAAGTAGCCGCATTTATTCAGGAATTACCGGTTGAGAAAAGCCTGACTCTACTTGACCTCATGAACACTGACAAAGCTGCGAAATGCTTTGTGCTGCTACCGGCACAACTTAATAAAACCCTTCTAGAAAATTGTAGTCTTTCATTTGCTGAATCCTTATGCAGGCAAATTGATAAAGCATTTCTTGAAAATTTATTATCCCTTATTTCTACAAAGAAAGCTAATGCCATAAAACTTAAACTGGAGCAAATTCCCAATACAGTAGGCGTTCTTATGATTTCGGCAATAGTCGTCAACAAAGAAATGACAGTACATGATGCTGTGGAAATAATTAAAAGTAACAAGGAGAATTTGGAAACATATCTATACGTAGTTGATTTACAGGGTACTTTTCAAGGAGTGGTAAAGTTGAAGGAACTTTTAATGGCCCATAGAGATGTCACCCTCGAAGAGCTAATGATTACCGATATACCCCGATTTTTCCCTGAAACACCTATCAAGAATGTTCTGGATCATCCGGCATGGTATGAATATCGCTATATACCAGTTGTAGATCAATCGGAAAAACTATTGGGAACACTACCTTATAGAATGACGAAAGAAACTACATTTAAAGCTAGCGGTCAAACTACTAAGGACATTCTTAAAACAGGTAGTGCACTTGGCGAATTATACCTAGTTGGGCTTACAGGTTTGTTACAAAGTTTTGGGAAATGACAAAAAAATTAATGGATATGACACCAAAAGTTGAAATTACCGGAAATGTACTACGCAATGATTTTTTTACGAAATACCCGAAAGATGCAGCGCAAACGTTAGAATCCATTCCGCAAGAGGCCATTTTGAATTATCTAAAAGAACTACCTGCGGATGTGGCACGGGCTATTTTTTTTCGACTGAATCCTGACACTATTACTAGCCTCGTTTTAAAAATGGACAGGTCTCTTTTTATAGGCTTATTTAGCCAAGTGGATACGCATATGGCCGCCACGAATACTTTCTCGGCTTAATAAAGACGAAGCGGATAAGAGGCTCTCGCTTTTACCTGATATCGTTTCCAGGGAAATACAGGACTTCTTAGATTATCAGCCAGGTACAGCGGGTTATTTGATGGAAACCTCGGTCACCACTTTTTACAGTGACAATACCGTCGAAGACGTTTTAAATAATATTCGTAAACTCGGTGACCGTATGATTGCACTTGTCTACTTAATCGATGACAACGGGAAACTATTGGGCAAAGTTCCTATTCAGTATATTGCTACTTCTGAACCTTCCGAAATATTACATAAAATTATGGAGCCAGCACCTTCCATAAATGCAATGGCTTCACGCGAAGAAGTTTTAAAGGTTATTGACAAAGAGAACATATTACAGATTCCCGTCACCGATATTAACAATAACCTTATTGGGGTCATTAAAAATGACACCTTGATAAGTGCTACGAAAAAAGAGATGACTGAAAATTTACAGGCAATGTTTGGTGCCGGCAGGGAAGAACAGGCCTTGTCAAAGGTTTCCTTTGCTGTTCGAAAAAGACTGCCGTGGTTGCAGGTCAACCTTGCGACGGCCTTTTTAGCCTCAATGGTCGTTGGTTTTTTTGAAGACACCATTGCAAAAATAACGATCTTGGCAATTTTCCTTCCCGTGGTAGCCGGGCAATCGGGAAATACAGGATCTCAGGCGTTAGCGGTTACGATGCGAGGTTTGGCCCTTAAGGAAATTCGAATTTCACAATGGTTCAAGGTGGCCAGAAAGGAAATCATGGTAGGGCTTATCAATGGAGTCGCTGTTGCATTGACCACCGGGATAATCGTTTATTTTTGGGCGTCTTCATTGGGAATTGCAATTGTCATAGGAATTTCAATGGTGATATCAATGATAATAGCAGGTTTTGCAGGTGCTGTGATTCCTATGGCACTTAAAGCAATCGGCCAAGATCCGGCTACTTCTTCCTCTATAATTTTGACAACGGTTACTGATATTTGTGGTTTTCTTAGCTTTCTGGGATTAGCAACAGCTTTATCTTCAGCCTTAGGAATTATTTAGAGCGCTGACCAATGTTATTAGCAAAATGACAAGAGAAAAAATCTAAATTTTTTATTTAAGAGTTCTCATCGGCTGTCCTTAAAGCCACTTCCTTTTTTTAAAATAGAGTAGCATTCCTATGGCAACGATTATCATTACGCCCCACATGATAAAATAACTATATTGATATTTTAGTTCTGGTACCACATCGAAATTCGTACCGTATATACCTGCTATAAAAGTTAAGGGTATAAAGATGACAGAAAAAATGGTCAAGAATTTCATAACATCATTCAATTTGCTGCTAATGGTGGTATGGTAAATATTCAATTGGTCGGAAAGAATTTCCCGATAGGTTTCCGACGAATCCACAGCTTGATTGATATTGTCCAGCAATTCCTTAAAATGGATGCGCGAGCTCTCAGCAATCAATTCAGATTCAATTTTAGATAAGGCCAGAATCATTTCTTTTGCGGGGGCTATATTTTTCCTTAAGAAATTCATTTCCCTCTTATAGGTATAAATTTCGTCAATCACACTTTTTCTCGGCTCCTCTAATAAAGTTTCTTCCAATGTCTCTATTTTTCCTCCTAAAACACCAACGATGTAGATATAATTATCAACTACAATATCCAACAATGCAAAAGCCAAGTAATCAGTACCACCAGTTCTAATCCGTTTTTTATTATTTCTGATTCGTTCTCGTACAGGCTCAAAAACGTCTCCTCTTTTTTCTTGAAAAGAAAGCAGAACAGATTCAGTTAAAACGAGACTAAGGTTTTCGACAGATATAAGATGGTTCTTTTCATTTTGTTGCAGCATTTTAATGGAAAGTAGAATACAGTCTCCAAAATCATGAACTTTAGGCCTTGAATTTGTATCCATGACTTCTGCAAGTACAAGTTTGTCAAAATCAAAGGATTCACCAATTTGTTCAATAATTTCCGATTCGTGCAAACCGTCTATGTTAAACCATGTTACAGTAGGTTTCTTTTGATGTGAAAGAATAGTATCGACCCTTTCGATAACTTTCTCTTCTAGGTTCTCACTGTTATAATCCACAAGACGAAGCACTACTTCATCCATCTTTTTTTCTCCCTTAAATGATATGTCATCTGGAGCTAAACCTATATGTTCTTTACGCTTTTTCACAAATCTCGCAAGGTTCCTTGGAGGGGTGAAAACATTCTTCGTGTTCAAATGCATTTTATTTTTTTTTAATTTTTATTATATCAATAATAGAATCGGCGGGTATAAATGTTTTGAAATATGAAGTATTCCGTCACCCTGATTAGGAATAGGAATGCCGTTTTATCCATGTCAAATCTGCCGAAAATAAGGCTTTTATATTTCGTTTTTAAGAACTAAAGGGGTCGGAGATACTTCCTTAAACCTCAACTTTTGTTACTTTGCTTCCCAAGAGAACCATAGGTAGAATATACCAGAATATTTATCACGAACCTAACACGATTTTTTATAATCTTGGTTTTTATGGTTTTGTTTTCCATTAATTCGAGTTCTTTATTAAAATTTCGAATCCCGAGATGCTGCATTACTTATAGGTCCCTAACAACCCCCGCCATAGATATGTTATCATTTATGTCTAATGATTTTCCGCTTCCGAACAATAATACTTTTTTATCAAGTCTATGAAGGCATTGCCTAAAAGATTTATCATGATTTAAATTTTACCTGTCATTTGAACACAAACACCTGTTTCCATTCAATATACTTGGCCTCAGCGATCCGAGGTAAGGCGAATCTATTTTGTATTTTTTTCAAAATCATATTGTATCTTGAAAGTTCAGGCAAGAAACTAAAACTAGTGGTTTAAAAATGTACAAACAGCTACCTAAGTAGCAATAGAACTGGATTCAGGGGTAAAGCAAGAAAATCTTAAATATTTCTTGAAGAAGCTTATGGCGTGTATTTCTCTTGGGCAATTGATAACAGCAACTCTAGGTTTTTTATAATGATTTGCTTTTGACTTACTGAAATTTCATCACATCACTTTGATTCGTGAATATTCCGGCTAACAACAGCTCTTGTGGTACGAAGAAGCCCGGCGATTTCTCCCTTGGGCAGATTATATATTAATTCAAGTTGACGTGTTTCAACATTGATATTTTCAAAACCCATAGTATCCCATGTTTTCCAATAAGCGTCATGAAGTTTGTATTAGAGTGAAGACAAAAAATCAAAAACATGCCCATAAGACAACACAATAACTGCATGATCTCTGCCAGTATCTGAATTGCCTTTCTTGAAAAGGAAACCTTTTCTTATTCAAATACCATAGATGTACTATATGATTTCATACGGGAAGAATAATAAAAACCATGAAATAATTCCATAAAAAAAGAGGGCGAAGGCCCTCTTTTTAATTTACTTAATTCTTAAGAAAATCGTATTAGTTTTAATCCCATAAACCTACGGTGATTTTTCCAACTCAAATGACGGTTTAAGGGCATTTCAATACTGCTATTCTTTTCCGGTGATGTTTTTTTATTATGATTCATTTGTAACGTATTTAAATTTATGTTGTGATGGGCACATTAGGCACCCTTATCTACACAGCTTAATAGACGCAAAATTAGTCAGATTATTACATCATTAGGAGAAGTTTAACACTTCTTAAGGCCCATAAAATAAAGTGTTAGAGTGTTTTTTTGAAATAAAGAATAAAACAGGGCTTTCCTAGGGCCTGCAACTGATTTGATACCATTATACCGAACCACCAATATGCGCTCTTAAAGTGCCTCCTTAAAGCTTAAAAGACTTTTTAGGTTAAAAAAGTCGTTCCTGTAGTCCCAATTAAATGAATAGAAGCCCTATTGTTATTTTCCATTAATTAGGTCATCTAACTGAAAATATGTTAAATTCTTTGAATTTGGTTTTCTTTTGAAGTGGAAACCACCGTAAATTCAACTGAATTATTATGACTTTTTAAGTGGAAAAATCAATTAAAAGGTAAGGTTGATTATTTTTCTACTCTCTTTAAATGTGGGATATGGGTAGGACTATTTGAAAACGCTCCTTTTTGTTGGCTACCGAAATATTTCTACATTTGGATGGTATGTAGGAAATACCCCTACGCCTTGATTTTAATTCCGCAAGAATAACCCAGAATTAAACGGATCACCATTCTTTTTTTACTATTTATATAATTTGTTAGGCAAATACAACTCCTTTTTTGTCATTTTATCCAAGTCATCTTTATTCTTAATTCTTTGAAAAGTAAAAAAAATTTGACAAAGGGAAGACAGATGGGTTTTTAACCCTAAACTTTTGTCATTAGTCCAATTTTGCGGCAGCTAATTATTTCACCGTCTACATTTGATCTTGTAATTCAAAATATGTTAAAGATGAAAAAACGGATTGATTTAATTGAAATAGGCAGGTTTCTTATTTGTTTTAGTATTGCCTGCGTAGCCTGGTTGTATATGTGGAATACCGGATCTATTTTTTAATGGAATTCAAAATTGATTAATAACAAAAATTAAAAAAATATATGAAGACAGCTTTACTTATTAAGAATATTTATTTAGAAGGCTTTAGGAATCTTGGAAACTTTATGGTTCGCAATTATTTTAAAGGTTTTATGTGGTTTACCATGTCTATGTTTACAGTAGTACTATATGCCTTTTTATTTAGAGTATTTACGGGATTTCCTTTTGATTAAATAATATGGAAACAAAAAATAGTTATGTTTTCACTTTTGTCAGCAGTGCTTATTAGTGCTTTTGAGTATTATTTTTAAGTAGAAGAATAGTTGTATTGGTGTTTTTATCAATACAACTATTTTAAAATTGTCTAAAGAAAAGCTGAGACTAATCTAGCAATAGAATACAGTAAGAATTTAAACTTGCTTTGAGAATTCCATTCCTCAGATGAAATTTCACGGCATTCCCTCATGTCAACAAGAAAGGCTGTTTCTAATTCATTAGCCAAAGAAGCTCCATAGTCTACTGACATGATTTCGAAGTTTAGATCGAAACTTCTAATATCCATATTTGCTGTGCCGACGACACTTAAACTACCATCGGCAACCACTGTTTTGGCATGTACAAAGCCTTTTTTATAGAGATATATCTTTACTCCAGCCTCTAAAATTTCCCGATAGAAAAACTTCGAAGCTGCTCCAACGACCATAGAATCTGATTTTTCAGGCATCATTAGCCTTACGTCTACACCGCTAATGGCGGCCTGCTTTAGAGCGTCCAAAATACTATCACTTGGGATGAAGTAAGGATTCGTAATGTATAATTTATTTTTTACAAGGGTGAATATTTTGAAATAAGTCAACATAATATTCGATAATGAATAAATCGGTCCCCCTGCTACTATTTGTGAATAAATTTGCTTCGTTGTTTCTTTAGAATTGCCAATAGGGGGGAAGAGGGTAGTATTGACGGAAAGTTTATTTTCCTGACAACTATTCCAATTCACTAAAAAATGACGTTGCAAATTATACACACTTTGCCCCATTAATTTAATATGCGTATCTCTCCAGAATAAGCCGGTATCAATTGAATTGTCGTATCGATCAGATATATTAATGCCACCAACAAAACCGGTATGTCCATCAATTATAATGACTTTTCTATGATCTCGATGATTCATTCTATTGGCAAAGGCGACTAACTTTACTTTTATTACCGGATATATTTCAGCTCCGCCATCTTTTAGCTCTTTGACGATATTGTGTTTTATATTCCGACTGGCATAATCATCATACATAATTCTAATATTGACTCCTTTTTTAATTTTGTCTAGTAGAATATTTTTTATTTGATTTCCCCTGGTGTCATTTTCCCAGTCGTAATATTCCATATGAATAAAATGTTCTGCGGCAGAAAGAGTTTTTAATACTTCAGGGAATTTTTCCTCCCCATTCAAAAGAAGTTTATAGTTGTTTAAGCAGAGGTATTCCGAACCTAAGGCATGTATAAAATGTATAAGATCATTATACTTATCTAAAAGAGCCACATTATCCTTTTGAAACTCCAGAGTGTTATCTTTTATTAGTGTTTGAAAGGCCTGACTAATTTGGTTGTGCTGAGACTTAGTATTTGTAGAGGAAGCTTTATGCCTATAATTAACGCCAAAAGCGAAATAGATAAACATACCTATAAAAGGTACAATAGTGACCAGTAAAATATAAGCAAGGGTTTTTGGGGTAGAATGGGTGCTGAGTAAAATTTTTACTAGTGTGAATAAAAATAATAATACATAAATTGACGAAAATAAAACGCTTATTAGGGTGGGAGTTGTTGAATCAATTAGCCACATAAAAGATGAGAATTGGTTATAATATATCAGATTTATCTCTATTCTTTATTGCTAATTAATAGAACTAATCTTATGGTATTCATTGATATAAATCTAAACTTTTAATACGAATTGTCTACGAAAACAATGGAGTATTATCTTTTGTACAAAAAAGATTCAATGGGGATTAAGGGCAACTTTTCCACTAAAAAAATTAATTAAAATTTTTATTATAACCCAAAAACGTTTGGTAGCCAAAGGCTTAAAGATGGAAAATAGGTTATTAAGAATAAAGAAAGTATCATAACCAGAAATAAAGGCAAAAGAGGTTTGATTACTTTTTCGATGGTCGTATTGGCAATACCGACCCCAACGAATAATACGGATCCCACAGGAGGAGTGCAGAGTCCAATGCAAAGATTGAGTATCATGATAATTCCAAAATGAACCGGATCTAAACCGAGCTTGGTAACAACAGGAAGGAAAATAGGAGTAAAAATTAATACCGCCGGAGTCATATCCATAAAAATCCCAACAAATAATAGGAGAAGGTTTATGATAAGAAGAATCATGATTTTATTATCACTTATGCTGAGTAAACCTGTGCTTATATCCTGAGGAATATTCTCAAATGAAAGAGCCCAGGACATGCTCATAGAAGCTCCAATAAGAAGCATCACTATGGCAGTTGTTATTGAAGAGTCTAGCAGTATTTGGGGAAGGTTTTTAGTGTTTATTTTCCGGTAAATAATACCCAGAAGCAGGCTATACAAAACGGCTATGGCTGACGCCTCAGTTGCGGTGAAAATCCCCGTAACGATCCCTCCAATAACTACTATAAGCATAAACAAACTAGGAATGGCATCAATAAATGTTGAAATTACCGTCTTGATTTTACTTTTTTCTCCAAGCTTATATCCTTTTTTCTTCGCCCAAATAGAGGCTACAGTCATCAGTAATAAACCTGTGAGTATTCCCGGGATATATCCAGCAAGAAACAGTGCGGCTATGGAAGCGCCACCACTGGCCAGTGAATAAACAATTAGTACGTTGCTGGGAGGAATTAGAAGTCCGGTAGTAGCTGAGGTAATATTAACTGCGGCACCAAATTCTTTAGAGTATCCTTCACTTTCCATTTCAGGACCAAGGATACTTCCCATGGCAGAGGCAGAGGCCATGGCCGAGCCGGCGATTGCTCCCATGAGCATCGCAGACATTATATTTATTAACGCCAAACCTCCCGGAAGAGCTCCTACCAAGGTTTTAGCAAATGCGATAAGTTTATGAGCTATTCCTCCTTTATTCATTAATTCTCCTGAGAGAATAAAAAAAGGAATCGCCAGCAGGGCAAAACTATCTAATCCCGTTCCAATTCGCTGTGAAACGGTAGTTAAAGCCGGCATAAATGGAATGCTTACCAGCATGGTCAGCAAGGCAGAAATAGCAATACTCCACGCAACCGGGGTTCCTATTGAAAGAAGGGTAATAAAACTTAGAATCAGGACTAAAATAGGAATGTAATCCATAGTTATTTGGTGTAATATAAATCCGAAATCTTATAATAAATAATGAGTATTCCACTTAAAGGAATACATAGATAAACCCAGGCAAGGGGGATTTGCAATGCCGGAGAATATTGATCTAAAATATGCGTAATATATACCAGTCTTAGACCTCCCAGAACCATAGCGAAAAAACAGAAAAGAATAATTAAGATATTGACTATTACTTTTAATCTTTTTTGATTTTTCAATGAGAAACGTTTTGCTAAAAAATCTATAGCGACATGCTTATTTTTCCCCGCAACATAAGCTGCCCCTAAAATACCAATCCAAATCATAAGATATCTGGCAAGTTCATCTGTAAAGGAACTAGGTTCTCCTAAGAAATATCGACTAAACACCTGCCATAGTACATTAAGGACCATAAGGCTCATAATTCCTATTAATACATATCCAAGGATTTGGTCAATTTTATTTCTAAATTTCATTTAGTGTTTTGAATAGCTTCTATGATTTCAAACATTTCTTTATCAGATTCATATTGAGCCAAGAGTCCTTTTAATTTTGATGAAAACAAAGATTTATCTGGCTTGATTATCGATACACCTGCTTCTTGCACGGCATTAAGAGCCTCCTGTTCTGAAGTCATCCATAATTTTCTTTGATAGGCAATTGAAACTTCAACTGACTCGTTTAGCCAAATCTGTTCTTGTTCGGTAAGTTTCTCCCATAAATGAGTGCCTGCCAAAAGTACGTCTGGCAATACCGTATGCTCGTCTAAAGAATAATATTTGCAAACTTCATAGTGTCGCGATAGGTAGAAACTAGGAGGATTGTTTTCGGCACCGTCTACAACTCCTTGTTGTAAAGAAGTATATAATTCGCCCCAAGATATGGGGGTAGGAGAGCCACCAAGTCCATTTACCATGTCCACAGCTGTAACACTTTCCATGACTCTAATTTTAAGACCCTTTAAATCATCAGGATTATTAATAGGTTTATCTTTGGTATAGAAGCTTCTACTTCCGGCATCATAGTAGCCAAGACCTTTTAATCGATATTTTTTTCCATCATCAAGAAGCATTTTTCCGATGGGTCCATCTAACACTGCAAATGAGTGTTCTCTATCTCTAAAAAGATATGGTAGTCCCAAAACTTTCATTTTAGGAGCAAAATTTTCTAGCACACCTACCGAGACTTTTGTCATATCCAGACTTCCTATTTGAAGTAATTCCAGGCATTGTCTCTCTGTTCCTAGCTGTTGACTGGGATAAATCTCAAGTTTTAATTTCCCTCCTGAACGTTCCATTAGGTCCTCACCCATCATAACCATTGCAAGGTGTACGGAATGATTTACGTCTAATCCATGGGCAAGTTTTATAGTTTTGTAGTCTTTTAAAGAAGAGCAGCCAGAAAGAAGAGGACAAATAGCTAGAAAGAGGATAATATTTCTCAAGGCTTTACAAACAAAAAAGATTATTCGTGAATATAGTTGTTTTTATTAAAAACAACCAAAACTTCACCGATTGCAAATACTATTAGTATCAAGAAAACCTCAAAGTAGATTGTATCAGTTATTCTTAAAGGAATTAATGTAGGTAGTCTAAAAATAATTTTAGCACTTCAGTGAAGGTGAAAACTAAAATATAAATAGTTAGGAAAGTTAATCGAAAAGGCAAGATCGGGGAGATATGGTGCCATAGCGGGTCTAAAAGAAGCCTAGCCCTGCCAGAATTAGACAGATAACAACAGCTGCTAAAATCAGAACCAAAACCACCACCATGATACTTAAAAATCCATTAAGAATTTTTGTTCCATAAGATATTTGTTCTTCCATAATTCATATAATTTACAACAATTTACATAATTAAAGAAATATATTACGGTCGCACACTCATAATTCGACCAAAAGTGAATTATGGTATATCAACAGATTAATAAGTTAAAACCCAGTCAAATGAAATTAAGAGAAGTCTTTTATTTTTTATTTGTTATCCCCAGCTTTTTACTTATTTCCTCCAGAGAAATCCCTTTGGTTTCAGGCATCATAAATAGGACAAATAGTAATTGAAGCACCATCATAATGGCAAAGAAAACAAAAATGGGCCATGGATTATCCTTAAAAATACCATCGTTGGCATCTAAGAAAATAGGCGTTATTAGGGTAATAATAGCGGCAAATACCCAATGCGTCCCAGTGCCCCATGCTTGTCCAAAAGCTCTGACTTTATTGGGAAAAATCTCTGAAATAAATACCCAAATAACAGCGCCCTGCCCAATGGCATGGGAAGCAATAAAAACAAGAATAAAAATTAGAAGTAAGGTAGAACTGGCTCCGGTATAAAAACACCATCCTACCATAGATAAACTAAGGATATAGCCTATAGAACCAATTTTCATAAGTTGCCGCCTGCCCATTTTATCTATCAGGCGAATACCTACAAGGGTAAAAATAAGATTTACAATCCCAATAGAAATAGAACTAAATAAAGATTCCTTGGCAGCCAAACCTGCTCTTTCCAAAATCTCAGGGGCATAATAAAGGATAAAGTTTATTCCTGACAGTTGATTGAAAAAAGCCAATAAAAAGGCTAGGATCAATGGAGTCTTATATTTTAAAGTAAAAAGACTTTCTTTTCCCTTATCCTTATCCGAAGAGGTCTTAATTTCTATCAGTTTCTCTTTGGCATGTTCTTTATTTGACAAAAACTCGAGCGTTTTTAAGGCAGCAACGTCATCTTTTTTAGTGATGACAAGCCAACGCGGACTGTTGGGTATTTTTAAAACCAAAATACTGTAGATTAAAGCGGGAATCGCCTCAACACCTAACATCCATCGCCAATCATTTGCTCCATCAAAGCCCTTTAATAGATAATTAGATATAAAGGCCAAAAAGATACCAAACACAATATTAAATTGATATAAGGCAACTAATTGTCCTCTGTTTTTTGAAGAAGATATCTCTGAGATATAAATTGGAGCTGCTACTGATGAAGCGCCCACCCCTAAGCCGCCAATAAACCTAAAAAAAGAAAACATATAAGGATCCACAGCCATGGCCGATCCCATTGCGGAAATAAAGTAGAGTACTCCTATCCAGAACAAGGTTTTCTTTCTTCCAAACCTATCACATGGGATGCCTCCGAGTAAAGAACCCGCAACAGTACCCCAAAGGGCCATTGACATTATAAATGTTCCATGAAACCAAGGAGAGGTATTCCATAATTCTTTTATGGGCAAATTAGCCCCACTAATTACTACGGTGTCAAATCCGAATAAAAAGCCAGCCAAAGCTGCTGTGATCGAAATTTGAAAAATTCTTTTATCCATGGTTTGTTGGTTTCGGTAAAGCTAGGAAAAAAAGATATGTGATCACCAAATGATCTAAAGCGATGCCGTTTTAACCTTTAAAGAATCTAACATAAGAGAATTCTTATCCTTTTCCTTGACCGGTTTCATTTGTTCCAAATCGGGCTTTTTTAATTCTACAGGTTTATGCAGAGCGGGTGGGATAGGGTTCGTTTTCTTTTCACTTTTTTTACATGCAAGCAAAAAAAATAGTAAAAACAGGACAGTAAAAGGGGCAATTTTCATCTGACTTGTATTAAATAAGTACAATGACTGTACAAGGTGATAATGATGTGTTTTCAAGAATTAGACCAAAAAAAAATCCAATTATTATATTAATTGATAGATCAACGGTCTATAATAATCTACGGATATGTTCCACTATTTGGATGCTAGCGCCCTTGTTATTTGTAACGTAAGCTTTGTTGATTGCCCCAACTTTCTTGCGGTAGGAATCATTATGGTAAAGAATGTCTGCCTTTTCAGTGAATTCTTGTAAGGTGGTTATAGGTAATAAACCTTTCAGTTTAACCAATTCATCCGCTTCTTTAAATCCATGATATTTTGGACCAATAATAACTGGAATACCATAAGCAGCGGGTTCTAGAGTATTGTGAAGACCGGTGGCAAAGCCACCACCAACATAGGCCATATCGGCATAGCTATAAATTTTTGTTAAAAGGCCAATATTATCAATGATGAGGACTTCTATATCAGAAGTCCCATGATCTATATACTCGGAAAGCAACATGGACTTTTTAGTTATTGTTTTTTGAAGACTAACTAAATGACTTGCATTAATTTTATGAGGGGCAATGATGTATTTCATGTTACCTTCAGTAGCATTGATATAAGGTGTAAGAATTTCCTCGTCTTCCGCCCAGGTGCTGCCCATAACAAAACAGAAAGAAGCTTTTTTGAAATTTTCTATGAATTCTAGGTGATTGTTTTGAGATAAAATTTCAAATACTCTGTCTAAACGCGTATCTCCCCCTATTTCAACTTTATAATAGCCAATTGAATTTAATAAAGTTTGGCTTTTTATATCCTGAACAAAAATATGCTCAAAACTAAAAAGGGCCTTTCGCATAAATGCCCCATACCATTTAAAGTAGCTTTGTTTTTCATTAAAAATAGAAGAAATTAGAAGACTAGGAATATTCCTTTCCGATAGACCTTTTAACATATTGGGCCAGATTTCGTATTTAATAAAAATGGCTAAAACAGGATTTACAATAGCTAAATACTCATTAACATTTTTATGGGTATCCAAAGGTAAATAGCTTATATAATCTGCCTCATGGCTCGTTTTTTTAACCTCATAGCCAGAAGGAGAGAAGAAGGAGATCAAAAATTTATACGAAGGATATTCTTTTTTTAGCAGCTCCAGTACAGGAAGCCCTTGCTCATATTCGCCTAAGGAAGCCGCGTGCATCCAAATTATTTGGTCTTCAGGATTTATATTCTTTTGAAGGCGGGCGAATAAATTCTTTCTTCCACCCATGAAAAGATTGATCTTTTGATTAAAAAGGGCAATAAATCGAAGAAAAAAGGATAGTAAAATTCCTATTATATTGTATAAGAAAAACACTCAATTTGGATTTGTAGCTAATTTAAGCTTCTTTGTCATAATCATTGTCATCAGTCACTTATTTTTGTAATTTTATACCATAAAAACAAAGAATGAAAAAGCTTCAAATGGTTGACCTTGTAGGTCAGTATCAGGAAATAAAAGAGGAAGTTGATGAGGCCATTGACGGAATTTTAAATACAGCCTCTTTTATAAATGGTCCGGAGGTTCATGCATTTCAGGCAGATTTGGAAGATTACCTAGATGTTAAACATGTAATCCCTTGTGCCAATGGCACTGACGCCCTGCAAATAGCGATGATGGGATTAGGGTTGAAGCCGGGTGATGAAATTATAACGGCCGATTTTACCTTTGCAGCCACCGTTGAAGTAATTGCTCTTCTCAATTTAACACCTGTCTTAGTAGATGTGGAAGAAGACACTTTTAATATAGATCCAATGGCAATTGAAAAGGCTATTACTCCGAGGACCAAAGCAATAGTCCCGGTGCATCTTTTTGGGATGTGCGCCAATATGGATGCTATCATGGAAATAGCTGCAAAGCATAACCTATTTGTGATTGAAGATAACGCCCAGGCAATTGGGGCAACTTATACCTCAAAGAATGGTAAGAAACAGAAGGCTGGTACCATAGGGCATATAGCTTCTACCTCTTTTTTTCCTTCAAAGAATCTTGGTTGTTATGGAGATGGAGGAGCTATTTTTACCAATGACAGTGAACTGGCTCATACAATTAGGGGTATAGTTAATCATGGTATGTACACCAGATATCATCATGATGTTGTAGGGGTTAACTCCAGACTAGATACTATACAAGCCGCTGTTTTGAAAGCTAAACTACCTCATTTGGATAATTATTGTCAAAAAAGAAGGCAAGCGGCTTCAAAATATATGAGCGCTCTTGAAGGGCAGAAAGCTATTATTTTACCAAAAGCAGGTAAGAACTGTAATGGCATATGTGACACTTGCGACTGTCATGTCTTCCATCAATTTACTTTGAGAATTTTGGAGGGAAAGAGAGATGCACTTGCCACTCATCTTGCGGACAAAGGAATTCCACATGGTATTTATTATCCCATACCTCTTCATAGGCAAAAGGCCTATCTTGATGAACGATATAAAGAGTCCAATTTTACCGTAACCAATAAATTGGTGGAAGAAGTAATTTCTCTGCCAATGCATACGGAACTTGATGATGAACAAATCAACTATATCACAAAAACTATTGTTGATTTTCTAAATAATTAGATTTCAGTTTGATTTTCGAGATAGTTGTTTATACTTCAATTGCAGTTTTAAACGTTAGTTACCCAATAATCACAGATAATTAATTGGTAGACATGAAAATATTAGTGACTGGTGGTTTGGGTTTTATTGGTTCTCATACCGCAGTAGAATTACAAAATGCAGGATTTGAAGTAATAATTATAGATGATTGCTCCAATTCATCTGAAAAAGTACTTGACGGCATTACATCCATAACCGGAATTACTCCTTTGTTCGAAAAAATGGATCTTCGGGATAAATCAGAGGTTCAAAGATTTTTTAAAAAGCATAGCGATATAGAAGGGGTTATTCATTTTGCAGCTTCCAAGGCCGTTGGTGAAAGTGTTGAAAAACCCTTGCTTTACTACGAGAACAATCTTAATACTTTAATCTATATACTGCAGGAAATTCTAAAGCTTAAGAATTCTAATATTATTTTTAGTTCTTCCTGTACTGTTTATGGTCAAGCTGATACAATGCCAATAACGGAAGATGCCCCAGTTAAGCCGGCAGAATCTCCTTACGGAAATACAAAACAGATTGGGGAGGAGATTATTAGAGATACTTGCAAAGTGACACCTAATCTACAAGCTATTTCCCTTAGGTATTTTAACCCAATGGGGGCTCATTCTAGTGCGATGATAGGGGAGCTGCCAGTAGGTGTTCCACAAAATTTAGTTCCTTTTATCACCCAAACAGGAGTTGGCCTCAGAGAACAATTATCTGTTTTTGGGGATGATTACCCAACCACTGACGGCACCTGTATTAGAGATTACATTCATGTTGTAGATTTGGCAAAGGCTCATGTAGTGGCAATGAAACGAATTTTAAATAAAAATAATAAAGAGAATTACGAAGTTTTTAATGTTGGAACTGGCTCAGGAAGTACAGTATTAGAAGTAATATCAAGTTTTGAAAAAGTTTCAAAAAAATCTCTCAATTATAAAATTGTAGGTCGTCGCGAAGGGGATATAATTTCGGCCTATGCCGATACTACTAAGGCTAATAAGGAGCTTAATTGGAAAGCCGAATCTTCCTTGGACCAGGCGATGAAATCTGCCTGGGATTGGGAAATAAAAATCCGGTCTTAGGAGTCTATTTTACGATTGTTAAAAGAGATGTTCTGAATCTGCCGAATAAAAAAGGATTTATTTATGCTACCCAAGGTGTCGAGCACTGCAGAAATAATGGAAGCTGCTAAGAACAGCCAATTATATCCTAATTTAATCTCTCAATTAAAGAAGGATTTTGTTTTAGCAAATCTCACTCTCGATCTTCCATCTAAAATTCCTCCAGCAGATCTTATAAAGACTATTTTAAATAAGATAGATTTTCTTATTAAGGAAGATATGGCCAAACTTTTAAATCTTCTCTACATAGTAGATGTCTCAGAAAATACTTTTAAGAAAAACATTAATGATAATTCATTTGTTTCTAGCGAAAAGCTATGCTTCTTAATTTTAAAAAGAACATGGCAAAAGGTATGGTTTAAAGATCATTACAGCTAGAAAGCCAGAAAGAATACTCCTTAAAAAAACACTCTGACAAAAGGAATCCAAGGATTGGAATAGATACTTCTGGTACTATCGTATAGTACGTCATATTGGACACCAAAGGTAACATTTGGGGTACTATACCCTATCCCTAAAAATAAGGCCGTGGTCCAATAATTTTCATCCAGATCCGGAAATGAATTAGGATAGTTAGTGCTAACTCTAAGAGGTTGTAGTTCCGCTGATAATTGAATAGGTGGGATTGGATTAAAAAAGTTTAACCAACTAAACCCGTAAGCAGTAAACTCAGATTGATCAATTTTTGAGTAATTAAAATTGAGTCCAAGTCCGGTAGCAAATTTATTGCTAACCTGATATACGGCACCTGGTGAAAGTGCAATAGAAAAATATTCATTGCCAAAGCCAAGTCCAATTCCTCCTCCGAAACGGACATTCTGCCAAAAATCACTTCTTTGTTGCTGAGCATAGCCAAAACTCATGCAGCATAGAATCAATCCCGTAAAAACTAATAATTTCTTTAAATATTTTTGGAATGAAGCCATGGAATTATTTTTTTAGATAGATACACTTTAAATATAATCTCATAAACTATTTATTATTGTATTTTTGATGTAGTTTTTTATAAAATACAGAATTCGTGTTCATGGATAAGTATTCCTTTTTAAACACAGCTCATCCTTCTTTTTTTTCGGATCTCTACGATCGGTATTTAAATAATCCCGATAGTATTGAGCCAAGCTGGCGTGCTTTTTTTCAAGGCTTTGACTTTGGAATGGAAAACACCTTGGATGATTTGGTAGATGGCCATTCTAATCAGGCAGAAGTGGGCCTCAATGGCCAGGCGGTTGCCGTTCCTGAAAGTCTTCTAAAGGAGTTTAGGGTTGTAAAATTGATAGACGCCTATAGGTCTAGGGGTCATTTATTTACTAAAACGAACCCCGTAAGAGAAAGACGTCAATATGTTCCTACACTGGATTTAGAGAATTTTGGACTAACGACTGCTGACTTAGAAACCGTTTTTAGTGCTGGAGAAGTTATAGGGATAGGGCCTACTTCTTTGGGTGATATAATTAGTCATTTACAAAGAATCTATTGCGATGCAATCGGGGTTGAGTATATGTACATAAGAAAACCTGAAAGAGTACAATGGATTCAGGATTGGATAAATGTAAATGATAATCAACCTAAATATGATGTCGCTCGCAAAAAGCATATTCTTAAAAAACTAAATCAGGCCGTTTCTTTTGAAGCTTTCTTACATACCAAATACGTAGGGCAAAAAAGATTTTCTTTAGAAGGAAATGAATCCCTCATTCCTGCTCTAGATGCTATTGTAGAAAAGGCTGCAGAACTAGGGGTTAAGCAATTTGTTATGGGCATGGCCCACAGGGGAAGGCTTAATGTTCTAACCAATATATTCGGAAAGTCGGCAAAAGATATTTTCAGCGAGTTCGATGGAAAAGACTACGAACAAGAAATTTTTGATGGAGATGTAAAATATCATTTGGGCTGGACATCGGATCGAAAGGCAGATAATGGCAATAAGATCAATATGAATATTGCTCCAAATCCATCTCATTTAGAAACCGTGGGAGCCGTAGTAGAGGGAATAACAAGGGCCAAACAGGATATGCATTACCCAACGGATTTCTCAAAGGTATTGCCTATTGTAGTTCATGGTGATGCTGCTATTGCTGGACAAGGGATAATATATGAGTTGGTCCAAATGGCCCAATTGGATGGCTATAAGACCAATGGAACGGTTCATATTGTTGTAAATAACCAAATTGGTTTTACAACTAACTATTTGGATGGCAGATCGTCGACCTATTGTACAGACGTAGGAAAGGTTACTTTGAGTCCTGTGCTACATGTTAATGCAGACGATGTGGAGTCGGTTGTACATGCGTCACTTTTTGCATTAGAATATCGGATGCGTTTTAAAGAAGATGTTTTCCTTGACCTACTGGGTTATCGAAAATATGGTCATAATGAAGGAGATGAACCTCGTTTTACACAACCAAAGCTTTATAAGGCCATTGCAAAACATCAAAATCCAAGGGAAATATATGCTTCCAAACTAATTGAACAAGGAATTATTGATTCTGATTTTGTCAAAAACCTCGAGTTAGAATACAAAGCTAGTTTAGAAGAAGAGTTAGAAGATTCTAGGAAAGAAGATAAGACCATAATTACACCCTTTATGGCTGACGAATGGAGCGGTTTCCAGAATGTTCGAGAATGGGAAATGATGGATCCCATTGACACTTCTTATAGCAAAGATAAATTAACGGCAATAGCCAAAACAATAACGGAGTTGCCCGGGGACCGAAAGTTTTTAAGAAAAGTAGAACGCTTAGTCCAGGACCGAAAAAAGATGTTTTTTGAAACCGATAAACTAGATTGGGCCATGGGCGAACTTCTTGCTTATGGAAGCCTACTAGAAGAAGGTTATAACGTAAGAATCTCCGGGCAAGATGTAGAACGGGGCACTTTTTCTCATAGGCACGCCGTGATGAAAGTAGAGGAGAGTGAGGAAGAAATTATGCTGCTTAATAATCTAAAAAGCGGACAAGGAAAATTTCAGATTTACAATTCTTTGCTATCTGAATATGGGGTGGTTGGTTTTGATTATGGATATGCGATGGCCAGTCCAAATACCCTTACTATTTGGGAAGCACAATTTGGGGATTTTAGCAATGGAGCTCAAATAATGATCGACCAATATATTTCGGCTGCGGAAGATAAATGGAAGTTGCAAAATGGCTTGGTGATGTTGCTGCCTCACGGCTATGAAGGACAAGGTGCAGAACATTCGTCGGCCAGAATGGAACGATATCTACAATTGTGTGCCAGAGATAACATGTATGTTGCTGATTGTAGCACGCCTGCGAGTATTTATCATATTATAAGGAGGCAAATGAAAGCGAATTTTAGAAAACCACTTATTATTTTTACTCCTAAAAGTCTCTTGAGACACCCTAAAGCGGTATCTACGGTGGAAGATTTGTACAAGGGTTCTTTTCAAGAGGTTATTGATGACGACAAGGCAAAAGTGGCTGAGGTAAAAAGTGTAGTATTTTGTACAGGAAAGTTTTACTATGATTTATTGGCATTTAAAGAAGAGAATAAAAGGAAGGATGTAGCCTTGGTTAGATTGGAACAATTGTTCCCGGTTCCGGAAAGTAAAATGTTGGAAATCATGAAGAAATACAAGAATGCCGATGACCTTGTGTGGGCCCAAGAAGAGCCTAGAAATATGGGAGCTTGGAGTCACTTGGTAACACATTTTTCGGAGATACAAAAGTTCCGTGTTGCCTCCAGAAGGTTTTATGCCTCTCCTGCTGCAGGAAGTGCAGTTCGATCAAAGGCAAGACATCAGCAGGTAATAGAATATGTCTTTGATAAAAGCAAAGACAATATGACTCGTAAAATATTAAAAGCAAACAACACAAATTCTTAAGAGAATGATTTTAGAAATGAAAGTCCCGTCTCCGGGAGAATCAATAACAGAAGTAGAAATAGCCGAATGGTTGGTAAATGACGGAGATTATGTTGAAAAGGACCAGGCCATAGCAGAAGTTGATTCAGATAAGGCAACTTTGGAGTTGCCGGCTGAGGAGAGTGGGATAATTACATTAAAGGCGGAAGAGGGTGATGCCGTTGCCGTTGGGGAAGTAGTATGCCTTATAGATACAAGTGCTGAAAAGCCAGCTGATGGCGTAGAAAAGGATAAAAAAGAAGAAACGGCGATAGTGCAGGAAGCTAAAAAAGAAGTTGCGGTTGAAAAGAAATCTGAAAAAACCTATGCAACAGGAACTCCTTCACCGGCCGCTAAGAAGATTTTAGATGAAAAGGGGATTGATGCCAAAACCGTTGGCGGAACTGGTAAGGATGGTAGAATAACCAAAGACGATGCTGTAAAAGCAGTTCCTTCTATGGGATCTCCGACCGGAGGTAACCGAAGTGAAAAACGTACTAAATTATCCATGCTTCGCAGGAAGGTAGCCGAAAGACTTGTGTCTGCAAAAAATGAAACAGCCATGTTAACTACTTTTAATGAGGTTGATATGTCGTCTATTTTTGAACTAAGGAAAGAATACAAGGAAGTTTTTAAAGAAAGGCATGATGTAGGATTAGGATTTATGTCCTTTTTCACTAAAGCGGTTATTAGAGCTTTGGATTTGTTCCCTTCAGTAAATTCTATGATTGATGGAAAGGAAATGATTTCTTTTGACTTTTGTGATATTAGTATAGCCGTTTCCGGACCTAAAGGACTGATGGTGCCCGTAATTCGCAATGCAGAAAACCTTAGTTTTAGAGGAGTAGAAGCTGAGGTGAAGCGCTTGGCTTTAAGAGCTAGGGATGGTCAAATTACTGTAGACGAAATGACTGGTGGAACATTTACGATTTCTAATGGAGGGGTATTTGGTTCTATGCTATCTACACCTATTATTAATCCTCCTCAAAGTGGAATTTTGGGAATGCATAATATTGTAGAACGACCAATTGTTAAAAATGGCGCTGTTGAAATTGCACCCATCATGTATGTAGCCCTGTCTTATGATCATAGAATAATTGACGGGAAAGAGTCTGTAGGATTTTTGGTAGCTGTAAAAGAAGCTCTGGAAAATCCTGTAGAGTTGCTAATGGAAGGTGATGTAAACAAGGCTTTGGAGCTATAGGAGAATTCACTTCTTTTTCTTCATATAAAGACTTTGTTTTGCATAGTCTATATAGGCTTTGGATTGTATGAGAATATCTGCTCCCAGTATTCCATCAACGGGAAGAGCATCATGAGCCTCCAGGGCAATATTCACATGTGATAAATCGAACACAACAATTTGTTGTTTTTTATTTTTCCATTTACCAATTTTTAAGGTATTTTTTTTTGATACCATTGTTTTCATATCAGTAGCTCCTGCCCCTGCTGCTTTAATTTCTGATTCTTTAGAAATTAAGTTAAAGAAATCGATTTTGTCTATACCAACACATGTATTGGAGGCCCCTGTATCCAAAATAAACCTTCCTTCAACATTATTAATCTTGGCAAAAACTTCTAGGTGATTACTTTTTGTAATGACAATAGGTATTTTTATATAACCTTTTTTTAATAAGGTCTTTTTAAGATTGGGCATATCCAATTTTTTGACAAAGATAATCCTATTTTTGCTCTATGATTATTACCGATACGCACATTCACTTGTATAGTGAAGCATTTGATGAGGATAGGAATGAAGTTATACAAAGGGCCATTTCCCATGGCGTTGAACGTTTTTTTATTCCGGCCATCGATTCTTCTTATACCCAGGCCATGTATAATTTGGAAAATTCTTATCCTAAGAATGTCTTTTTAATGACAGGCCTTCATCCCACACATGTGAAAGAAGACTATTTAGATGAACTAAGGCACGTAGAACAAACTTTATTATCACGGTCTTTTTATGCGATTGGTGAAATTGGAATAGATCTTTATTGGGATAAAACGTATTTAAAGGAGCAAAGAATGGCCTTTAAAACGCAGATTCAATGGGCTAAAAAGTATGATTTGCCAATCGTAATTCACTGTAGGGAGGCTTTTGAGGAAATATTTGAAGTTTTGGAAGAAGAAAAAGACGACAAACTTTTTGGAATATTTCATTGTTTTACGGGTACAAAGGAGCAAGCTGAACGTGCAATTGGATTTAATATGAAACTAGGGATAGGAGGAGTAGTAACATTTAAGAATGGTAAAATTGATACTTTTTTAAAAAAGATTGACTTAAGTCATATAGTATTAGAAACAGATGCTCCTTATTTGGCGCCGGTTCCTCATAGAGGGAAAAGAAATGAGGCGGGATATATTTTAAACGTTTTAAATAAGTTAGCCGAGGTCTATGAATTGGATATAAACACCATCGCGGAGGTTACAACTCTAAACTCTAAAGAGGTGTTTGGGATCTAATTGGGTTTGATAAATACTATTTTGCAAAAATTATAAGGATACTATTTTATGGAATCAAAATCAAAGATTTTACTCATATATACAGGGGGTACCATAGGGATGATAAAAGATTATCGCTCCGGAGCTTTGATGCCCTTTGATTTTAGTGAGCTAGAAAGTAAAATCCCTGAATTAAGTCAATTAGAATGTACCATTGAGAGTATATCTTTTGAGCATCCCATTGATTCATCTAATATGAAGCCGCAAGATTGGCTAAAGATTGCTGGTTTAATAGAACAGAATTATGACCTTTTTGATGGCTTCGTGGTTCTTCATGGAAGTGATACAATGAGCTATACTTCATCTGCTTTGAGTTATATGCTGGAAAATCTTTCGAAGCCAGTTGTGTTTACCGGTTCACAACTACCCATTGGTGATTTGAGAACGGATGCAAAGGAAAATTTAATAACCTCAATACAAATTGCTGCTTTAAAAGAAAAAAATAAGCCTCTAATACAAGAAGTCTGCTTGTATTTTGAATATAAATTATATCGGGCTAATCGAACCACAAAAGTAAATGCTGAACATTTTAAAGCTTTTGAATCGCCAAATTTCCCGCCATTAATTACCTCTGGAGTACATTTAAAAATTAATTATAGCTCTTTATTAAAGCCAAAGGGGAAAAGAAGTTAGTGGTGCATAAGGCTTTGGATAATAATGTTGCAATTCTTAAACTTTTCCCTGGGTTCAGTGAGAAACTATTAGGAGGTGTTTTAAGAATCCCAGACCTGAAGGCAATCATACTTGAGACTTATGGAGCGGGTAATGCTCCTACGGAAGAATGGTTGTTTAGAGAGTTAAAAAAGGCTATAGAAAAAGGGATCCACATCGTAAATGTAACACAGTGTTACGGCGGTTCTGTTCTTATGGGGAGTTATAAGACCAGTGAGATGTTAAAAAAACTACCTTTAATTAACGGTGGTGATATTACAACAGAGGCGGCCATTACGAAACTTATGTATCTTTTGGGAAGTCGAGTATCAAAGAAATCTTTTCAAACCATATTCGAAACATCCTTACGAGGAGAAATGACCTAAAAATAACTAGACAAAGTTTTTTTAAACTAATTATTTTTTGTTTATTGCCCGCCCTGATATTACAGGAATAGAGAGGTGGCCGAGTGGTCGAAGGCGCACGCCTGGAAAGTGTGTATACACCAAAAGTGTATCGAGGGTTCGAATCCCTTCCTCTCTGCAAAAGACCAAAAAAATAAGCCTATTTCTTGAAGGTGTAAGAATTAATGGTTTACTTTAGGGTCCTTGATGCAAGGAAAAGACATTTTTTGTCTACTCAATCATTTTAGAAGTATTAACTTTTAATTTTTTAATTGCATTTTTTTTATCTTTAACCCTATTAACTAACTAAATTTAAGTTTGAAAGAAATGAAAAGATTATTCTCAATCCTGGCTATGGCTGGGCTATTTGTTCTAAGTACAAATACGGTAAGCGCAAAAGCAAACGCAGTAGTTTCCAATCTATCATCATCAATGGCGACTTTTGCTGTAATGTTGCAGGATGATGCAGCCGCAGAAAGCACAAAAGGATTTACTCAAGTTCTAAAAGAACAATTCATACAAGGTGGTGCCGGCTTTATGGGCATTGTATTGTTATGTTTAATTTTAGGTCTTGCAGTAGCCATCGAAAGAATTATTTATTTGAATATGGCGAGTACCAACACCGGAAAATTGAAGCAACAAGTTGAAGATGCTCTTTCTTCTGGAGGTATTGAGGCCGCAAAAGAAGTATGCAGAAATACAAAAGGACCCGTTGCTTCCATCTATTATCAAGGTCTAGACAGAGCTGATGAAAGTGTTGAGTCCGCTGAGAAAGCAGTTATTGCTTACGGTGGAGTTCAAATGGGACAATTAGAAAAGAATGTTTCATGGTTGTCTTTATTTATTGCCATTGCTCCAATGCTTGGTTTCATGGGAACGGTAATTGGTATGATCCAGGCCTTCCAAAAGATTAGTGCTGTGGGTAACCTTAGTGCTTCCTTAATTGCAGGTGATATTCAGGTGGCCTTATTAACTACGGTATTTGGTCTTATTACTGCTATTATCCTTCAGATTTTTTATAACTATATCATTGCTAAAATTGACAGTATTGTAAATGACATGGAAGATTCTTCGATCACTTTGATCGATATGTTGGTAGATCACAAAAAATAAGTAGCACCTTAAAATTCAAATATTATGAATAAAATAATAAAAATAGTTTTGATTGTTTTAGGTTTGCTGTCGGCTATATTGTGGTATCAATTACCTGGGAGAGACGTGCCGGCGTCAGAAGCTGTAAATAGTGGAGCGATGAATTTCATGTTCATCATAACCTACCTTTTATTAGCTATAGCCGTTGCGGTTAGCCTAATATTCACTCTTAAAAATCTGTTTGCTAATCCTAAAAGCCTAAAGAAAACACTAATGGTAATTGGCGGCTTTCTACTAGTCGTGGTAATCTCCTATGTGCTTGCTGATGGAACAGATATTAATCTAGATGAGATGGCAAATAGAGGGATAGCTACTTCCGAAAGTACGGTTAAAAGAATTGGAACTGGTTTGAATGTTTTCTTCCTTTTGGTTATAATAGCCGTGGGCTCTATGCTCTATGGAGGATTCAAGAAAATGACTAATAAATAAAATAAAAACACTATGCCTAGAAGAGGAGGACCACCAGAAGTTAATGCAGGATCTATGGCAGATATTGCCTTCTTGCTACTCATTTTTTTCTTAGTAACTACTACTATAGAAACAGATGCGGGGTTAGACAGGATGCTTCCGCCAATGGAGCCGCCAGACACGGATGTTGTAATTAAGCAAAAGAACATTTTTACAGTTAACATTAATAAAAATGGACAATTATTAGTTGAAGAAGAACTTCTAGATTTAAAGCAACTTAGAGAGCGAACTATTGCATTTTTGGATAATGGTGGTGACAGAACCTGTAACTATTGCAAAGGGGCTAAAGATGAAAGTTCTTCGGATAATCCAACGAAGGCCATTATTTCTCTTAAGAACGACAGAGAAACGGAATATGGAACTTATATTACTGTTCAAAATGAATTAGTTGGAGCTTATAACGATTTGCGAAATAGAGAAGCTCAAAGACTATATGGTGCCGACTTTACGGATATGGAAGCGGAGTATCTAAATCCAGAAACACCTTCTAGTATTAGAGAGGATTTGAAAGAAAAAGTTCAGGAAAATTCAGGAGTTGTTTCCTCAAAAATTATCAGAGGCGGAAACATCAACTAGTAACTAATCGAACATAAAGTTATAATTATGGCAAAATTTAATAAGAAAAAAGATGGGGATTTACCCGCAGTATCTACGGCTTCTTTGCCGGATATTGTTTTTATGCTATTGTTCTTTTTTATGACAGTAACCGTTATGAAAGACAGCTCGTTGATGGTTGAGAATATATTGCCTAATGCTAGTGAAGTAAAAAAGTTAGAAAAAAAGATAGAGTATTGTACATCTATGTTGGGAAACCTACCGAGAATATCAGAAGGTATTTGGGACTGAACCAAAAATTCAACTAAACGATAAGTTTGCAAATGTTTCTGAAGTAGGAGATTTTATTTTAATGGAAAGAGCTAAAAAGCCTCAAGAACTGCAAAATGTTCTTACTACAGCTCTTAAGGTTGATAAAAATGCCAATATGGGTCTAATTTCTGATATTAAACAGGAATTACGAAAAGTAAATGCTCTTAAAGTTAACTATACCACTTTTGAAGGTGATGCGTTTAGAAACCTTCAGTAAATAGATTATAAAGCTTAAATTTATAGTTAGAACGCCTCAAATATAATTTTGAGGCGTTTTTTTATGATCTGGGTTTCATTTATTATGTACCTTTAAGTTTTATGCGTTCGATTATTCTATTTAATTTTATTTTTGTGATAACTCTTTGTGCACAGAAGTTGGAGAAGAACTAGATATGAAGTACTTAGAAGATCAATTCTATCTGGGGACTACTTATAATATTGTATTAAATAGACCTGAGAATGTTACTCAACGAAATTTTTCATACGGCTTGATGGGAGGTTTTATTCGAGATATTCCTATTAATTTAGATCGGAATATTGGATTTGGGGTTGGTTTGGGATATGCCTACAATAATTATTACACCAATTTATTTGCTAATGAAATTGCGGATGGGATTGAATATACTGTCCTTGATAAATCTGTCTCCTACAAACGGAATAAAGTGGATACTCATGTTCTAGAAGTGCCGTTGCAGTTTAGATGGCGTACTTCTACAGCGTCAACTTATAAATTTTGGAGAGTATATGCAGGGATGAAGCTAGGGTATGTTTTAGGAAGTCGATCTAAATTTGTCTCTAATGACGAAAAATTCTCCTTTAAAAATAATGATATTGAAAGATTTAGATATGGAGTTGTATTCAATTTTGGATATAGTACCTTTAATGTACATGCTTATTATGCATTAAGTAATTTATTTAACGACGGTGTCGTTACCGTTGAAGGGGACTCAATTGAATTTGACCCTTGAGACTTGGAATTATCTTTTATATTTTATAAAGTTACAGCCAGAATTTGATAGTCATCAATTGGGAGATGAAACCAATTAAGAAAACCTATTACTACTTCTTCTCTGAATTATTATTTAGATAATAATCTGGCGGTTGCTACAATACCGGATAGTAATGTAAAAAAACTTATTGCAACTATTATGTTAATTTCAAAATGAATACTTAGGGCAATTAGATACATTAAAAAACTTCCGATACTCATCATATGCAGACTTACTTTAAACCTTAGAAAAAGCAGCAAGAAACAGCTTAGAAATGCCGTTAGTAATCCTACGAAATAGTAATATACCTCACTTAACGTAATGTAATTAGGAATTACCTTTATTATTATCATCAGGAGTAAGTGCAATGTTGAATGATCAACGGATATTTACGTTCATTTGTATCGGCAAAAAAATTGAATTTACAATCTCAAATTTTTCAAGAATAAAAAAGCAAATAATGGGAATGATAACTGTCAGTATGAAAATTGGTAAAATGTTTCCACTTTGAAGACTTCAAGGGGCTATATTTTGGGGTTATAACAAAATAGGTAATAGTACCCGCAATAGGAACAAAAATGGGATGAAACAGATAAGAGATTATTTTGAAAAACAGTTTCATTAAATCTGCTTTCTTAAGCGTGCTACAGGAATACCCAATTGTTCTCTGTATTTAGCTACTGTTCTTCGCGCAATTGGATATCCCTTTTTTTTTAGCAATGCCGCTAATTTATCATCTGTAAGTGGTTTTTTCTTTTCTTCATCGCTTATAACAGTTTCCAAAATACTCTTGATTTCCCTAGTTGAAACATCTTCTCCTTCTTCATTTTTCATTGATTCCGAGAAATATTCTTTTATTAATTTGGTGCCATAGGGAGTATCAACATATTTACTATTGGCAACCCTTGAAACAGTTGATACATCCATATGAATAGCATCTGCAATATCTTTTAAGATCATTGGTCGCAATTTGCGTTCATCACCGCTAAGAAAGTATTCTTTTTGATATTGCATTATTGCATTCATGGTAACGTACAAAGTTTGCTGACGTTGTTTTATAGCATCAATAAACCACTTGGCAGAATCTAACTTCTGTTTGATAAACATTACAGCATCTTTTTGTGATTTGGACTTATCGTTTTAGCACTTTTATAACCAGCTAACATATTGTTATACTCATTCGAAATATGAAATTCAGGGGCATTTCTTCCATTTAACTGTCAATTCTAGTTCTCCATCCGACAATCTTAATAGAAAAATCCGGAACAATATGTTCAATGACCTTATTACTACCAGAATAAGAGCCACCGGGTTTAGGGTTTAACTTTTCAATTTCTGCTACGGCTTCTTTTAACTCATCTTCAGTTATATCATATTTCTGAAGCAGTTTTTTATAGTGTTTTTTGGTAAATTGCTCAAAGGATTTATCCAGGATGTTGATGGCTAAGTCAATATTTGGTGTTCTCTCTTTTCGTTTAAGCTGAAGTATAAGACACTCATCTAAAGTTCTTGCCGCATACCGGGAGGATCTAATTCCTGGACAATTTTTAAAACCCTTTCAATATCCTCCTCTTCTGCAATGGATATTTTGGGTAAAGGCCAAATCGTCTGCTATATCCGCCAGGGGTCTTCTAATATATCCGCTCTCATCAACACTACCAACTAAAAATTCAGCAATTGCCCATTCCTGATCGTTAAGATATATGGTATTTAACTGATTAATTAGGTATTGATTAAACGAGATACCGGATGCATATGGTATGCTTTTTTCATCATCATCCGGACTATAATTATTGGCCCTTGTTCTATAATCAGGGACTTCATCATCACTTAAATAATCATCAATATTAATATCTTCTGCAGCTATGCTTTCACTCTCTGATTCTTCTTCATAGTCTTCACTAAAATCATCATCTAATGTATCTTTTTCTTCTTTTCCACTTTCTAAAGCCGGATTTTCCTTCAAGTTCCTGGTTTAGTCGCTGTTCAAATGCCTGTGTAGGCAGCTGAATAAGCTTCATCAACTGAATTTGTTGAGGAGATAGCTTTTGCGATAATTTAAACTGTAAGTGTTGTTTGAGCATAAGCTTGTATTCTTTCCTATCTATAAAGTTAAAGAATTAATATGATGTAACTTCTAAGGCTTTAAAACTCTGCGTTTTGCGGTGTTCTTGGAAATGGGATCACATCTCTTATATTACCCATTCCTGTAGAAAATTGTACCATTCGTTCAAAACCAAGTCCAAATCCACTATGAACCGCAGTTCCAAATTTCCTTAAATCCAGATACCACCAAAGTTCTTTTTCATCAATCCCTAAAGAGCCTTTTTTTCTTTTAAGACGTCCAATCTTTCTTCACGCTGAGACCCACCTACAATTTCACCTATTCCAGGGAATAAGATGTCCATGGCTCTTACTGTTTTTCCGTCTTCATTTAAACGCATATAAAATGCCTTTATTTTGGCAGGATAATCAAATAAAATAACCGGGCATTTAAAATGCTTTTCAACCAAATAGCGTTCGTGTTCACTTTGTAAATCGGCTCCCCATTCTTCTATTGGATATTGAAATTTTTTCTTTTTGTTTGGCTTGCTATTCAATAAAATTTCAATTGCTTAGGTATATGTTATTCTAATGAATTCATTATCCACTACAAATTTCAGCCTTTCTATAAGCCCCATTTCACTTCGTTCGGCCATAGGTTTTGTTTTTTCTTCATCATGAAGTCTTTTTTCAAAAAGGCAAATCTTCTTCACAGTTTTCTAAAAGATAAGAAATGATATTTTTAATAAAGTCTTCTGCCAGATCCATATTATCTTTCAGATCATAAAAAGCCATTTCAGGTTCAATCATCCAAAACTCTGCCAGATGCCTGGAAGTATTTGAATTTTCAGCTCTAAAGGTTGGACCAAAAGTATATACTTTACCTAATCCCATAGCATAGGCTTCGGCTTCAAGCTGCCCTGAGACTGTTAGATTCGTTTCTTTCCCAAAAAATCTTCTTTATAATTTACCTCCCCATTATCTGTCAAAGGCAGGGTTTTTGGATCTAGTGTACTTACTTTGAACATTTCACCTGCACCTTCTGCATCTGAACCTGTAATTATAGGAGCATGAAAATAGTAAAAACCATTTTTTTGAAAATAAGAATGAATCGCAAATGAGAGGGCAGATCTGACACGCATGACGGCTGCAAAGGTATTCGTACGTATCCTCAAATGTGCCTGCTCCCGTAAAAACTCCATTGAATGCTTTTTGGGTTGAATAGGATAACTATCCGGATCTGCAGTGCCATGAACAAAGATTTCTTCTTTGTATCTCAACGCTTTGTCCTTTTCCTTAACTTTTCACCAAAACCCTTGAATTTTAATAGCAGCTCCCGTGGCAATTTTTTTAGTAAATCTTCATCGAATTGCTCAAAATCTACCACACATTGTATGTTATTTATGGTAGAGCCATCATTTAAAGCAATAAACCTATTACTTCTAAATGTTTTAACCCATCCATTTATTACTACCTTCTGACTTTTACAGGACTTGGTAACTGAAGTAGCTCTTTAATGCTGTGTGATTTCATATGAGATCAGATCTAAATTTGAATGGCAAAGATAACTTTTTGGAAAAAATATTTGGCTCTAAACCGTAACTTATAAAATCGAACTTGGGATGACTACAACTTAATGTTCCAGATCTTCTTCTGGGTAGTTCTTCTTTTGGAAGAATATCTATTTGTGGTTTTTTAAGAACTTGTTTGTTAGCGATACTTCGTTCTAAAGAAAGAAGTAGTGAGGGAAGCAAGATTAGATTTGCAACATGGCAAAAAGCAATGTAGCTGAAACCAATGCTCCCAAAGCTACAGTTCCTCCAAAACTAGAAATTGTAAATACTGAAAAGCCAAAGAAAAGGACAATAGAAGTATAAAACATACTTACACCGGTCTCTCTTAAAGCTGCATAAACCGATTTTTGAATTCGCCAATGGTTAGCGGTCAGTTCTTGTCTGTACTTTGCCAGAAAGTGAATGGTGTCATCAACTGATATTCCAAATGCGATACTAAAAACCAATATTGTAGAAGGCTTAATGGGCACACCTACAAAACCCATAACACCGGCAGTAATGGCCAATGGCAGGAGATTTGGTATTAGAGAAATAACTATCATTCTAAAAGAACGGAATAAATAAGCCATAAATAAACCTATTAAACCAATAGCCAAGAGATAAAGAGAGCACTAAATTCTTTACTAAATATTTAGTGCCTTTTAAAAAAAGTAATGCTTTTCCGGTCACATAAACATTGAAACGATCGGCTGGAAATATCTTGGTAATTTCATCAAGAATCGATTTTTCAATTTCTTCCATTCTGTCTGTCGGTACATCTTTGATGAAGGTGGTAATCCTTGCAACCTGCCCGGTACTGTCGACAAAATTTTCAATTAAGCCCTCATTTCCCTGAGATTTTCGGGCTACATCCATAATAAAATTGTATTCCTGAGATGTGGGTAGTTGGTAATATTTAGGAATTCCGCTATAAAAAGCCTGCTTGGAATATTTTACTATATTAACTACGGATATGGGTTTGGATAATGAAGGGTTCTCTTCAATCATTTCCCCCAACTGATTCATCTTTTTCAGTGTAACGGGCTTTAGCACCCCTTTTTTTCTTTCAGTATCTATAACAATTTCAATTGGCATAATTCCATTGAATTCTTCATCAAAAAATTGGATGTCTTTATAAAACTCCGTTTTTTTAGGCATATCTTCAACAAGATTCCCGGAAATTTTGATTTGATAAATTCCTATAATACTAATTATTAATGCTATTAAAGAGATCGAATAAATAGTAATCCTTTTTTCCCTTACTATATGCTCCATCCAGTTTACAAAAGCATCTATCCATTTTTTGTTGAGGTGTTTCAGATGTTTTGATTTTGGCGGGTACATGAAGCTATACACAATTGGTATAATAAGAATGGAAAGCATAAAGATGCATAGTATATTTATGGAAGCTACTATTCCAAACTCAGTCAAAAGTTTACTGTCTGTAATAATAAAGGTTGCAAAACCACAGGCGGTGGTCACATTGGTCATTAAAGTTGCATTACCAATTTTGGATATTACTCTTTTTAAGGATAAAGCCTGATTTCCATGTTTTTTAACTTCCTGTTGATATTTATTAATTAGAAAAATACAATTAGGTATCCCAATTACGATGATAAGCGGTGGAATCAGTGCTGTTAAAACTGTAATTTCATATTTAAGAAGTCCTAAGATCCCAAAGGCCCACATAACTCCAATTAGAACTACACACATGGAAATTAATGTTGCCCGGATACTACGGAAAAAGAAAAAGAAAATTAGGGAAGTGACAATAAGTGCCGCCGCAATGAATATTCCTATTTCATCAATAATATTTTGGGTGTTCATTGTTCGTATATAGGGCATTCCGGATACACGAACATCCATTTTGGTTTCCTTTTCAAAGTCGTTTATTAGTGTATGAAGGTCTTTTAAAATAAAATCTTTCCGAACAGGAGTGTTTACAATATCCTTGTCCATATAGACAAGTGTTCTTATGGTTCTTGTTTTTTTATTATATAACAGGTTATCATAAAAAGGTAAATTATTGAACAAATATTCGGTTAAGACTGTCTACTTCAATATTATTGAGAGGGGTCTCTTTGAATTAATGGACGAAGAATAAATTGCTGTTCTTCTTTGTCTCTTATAAGTTCCTTAAGATTATCTATAGATACTACATAGTCCACTTCGGGAAAAGCAGCCAATTGTTTACTTAATCTGTTCCATCTGTTAAAATTTTCAACTTCATAAAGTAAACTGTCTTTAATGGCAAAAGCAATGGTATTTCCCTCTTCACCAAATTTTTCAAGAAAATCTTCATAAGCAATATTCAGCGGGTGATCATCGGGGAGTAGATTCGCCTCAGAAGTAGAAAATTGCATATTCTTCCATTGAAAACCAAGGAAAACAGTGACCAGGTAATTGCAATAAAATTAGAATTCTGTTTCTAAGAATAATTCTTGCAACCTTTCCCCAAAAAATCCTTTTGTAATCTTCGCAACCATACTATTATTTAAGAATTGAATGTGTTTCTTAAGAACACTTAGGTCTGATGACCAATTCAATTAGGACAATCTTTATTTACTATTGAGTTTTTTGATCGCGGCAAAGGTAGAAAACAAGCAGGACTGTACCTAGAAACGCCCTATAAAATAGTGAGCACAATCATACGTAGCACAAAGTATTATTTGCTTAATAATTTATGTAAATTGAGGAGAAATAAAATCACAAATTAAAAAACTCCATTAAAATAAAAAGGGTTTAACGAAATGATGCTATGTCTGATGAGAAAAACTATAGTAGAATTGCCATTATACTGTATCGGGTATTAATAGTCATTTGTGCTATTATCGTGGTCGTAGCCATTATTGCAATTTATTTTGAAGGATAGATTTATACTTCTTAAAAGGTATTGGCACATAGCTTAAGGTTAATACGCCATAAACTTCCGGTAAACATCTGGTGAAATATAGAATTAGACTTTCATAATCTCTGCTTCCTTTACATGAAGTATGTTGTCTATTGTTTCTGTGTAAGTGTTAGTCATTTCCTGAATATCAATTTCCGCATTTTTTTCAAGATCTTCTGATATCCCCAGGTTTTTTATTTCTTTATTTGCTTCCTGTCTTGCACTACGAACACTTATTTTAGCTTCTTCCGCTTCCGCTTTCGCTTGCTTTACTAATTGTATTCTTCTCTCTTCTGTTAGAGGAGGAACATTAATTATTACAACCTCTCCATTATTCATTGGATTAAAACCTAGGTTAGCATTCATAATAGCTGTTTCTATTTCAGACAGCATATTTTTTCCCAAGGTTGAACAGAAAGTGTTCGTGCATCAGGAGTATTTATATTTGACACCTGGGACAAGGGAGTCTGTGAGCCATAATACTCCACCATTACCGAGGATAACATGGCGGGGTTAGCTTTCCCTGCTCTAATTTTTACTAATGCCTTTTCCAAATGTAATATAGCACCGTCCATGCTTTCTTTGGTGGCCTCCAAAATAAATTTAACATCTTCGTCCATAACAAATTTTTATAACCTATTTACACAAATTATACCAACACTAAAGATCTACTACAGTTCCAATATTTTCTCCTGATACTATTTTCATAAGATTGCCTTTTTTGTTCATATCAAAAACAACAATTGGAAGATTGTTTTCCTGACTTAGTGTAAAAGCAGTGGTATCCATTACTTTTAAACCTTTGGTTAGTACATCATTAAAACTAATAGTATCAAACTTGGTTGCCGTTTTATCTTTTTCAGGATCACTGGTGTAAATACCATCAACTCTGGTGCCTTTTAGGATAACGTCTGCTTCAACTTCAATTGCCCTTAAAACTGCAGCAGAATCTGTTGTGAAATAAGGGTTTCCGGTACCCCCTCCAAAAATAACAACACGTCCTTTTTCTAAATGGCGCATAGCTCTTCTTCTTATAAATGGTTCTGCAACTTCGTTGATCTTTATAGCAGATTGTAATCTTGTCTGTACACCATTGAGTTCCAAAGCACTCTGTAATGCAAGACCATTAATGACTGTTGCCAGCATCCCCATATGATCCGCTTGAACTCTATCCATGCCGTTACTTGCAGCGGCAAGTCCTCTAAAGATATTTCCTCCACCAATGACAATTGCTACTTCAACTCCCAATTCTACTACTTCCTTAATTTCTTGGGCATAGGCTGCCAGTCTCGCGGCATCTATCCCGTATTGCTTGTTGCCCATTAGTGCTTCACCACTGAGTTTAAGAAGTATTCGTTTATATAGCATAATGTCCTAAGCTGATTCGCAAACAAAAATAATCAAAAATATTTATGGGAACTCTTCGTTATTAGGTTTAATGATCATCTTAATTCCAAGTTTGGCTAATAATTTAATGATCTAGATAAATTTTAATAGTGACCTTTTTTTTAACAATACTATATCAGGTTCAAATGAAAAAATTAATTATCCTATATGTTTTCCTTGTATTATTATATGGTTGTGGTTCTTCAAAGTCCATATGAGTCTGCAGAAAAATGCAGTTATCGAAACAACGATAGATTTGGTCAATGTTGATAATGATAGAGTAAGATGTGACTATTAATCCAGGGTCATTTATTAAACAGAACATTTCTTTTTTTATTCCAAAAAGGTTGTTCCCGGGACTTATAGTGAAGATGACTACGGACAAGTATATTGAAGACTTTAAGGCTTATGATTATCAGGGTAATGAACTTTTAAAGTTACTTCAATCGGAACCAATGAATGGAATATCTCCGATGCAACAAAATTAGATAAGATCGCTTATTATGTAACGGATACTTATGATAGTGAAAGTGAATTAAACGATCCCGTATTTTCTCCTGCAGGAACAAATATTTTAAAGGATAAGAATTTTGTTTTGAATCTTCATGGTTTTGTTGGTTATTTTGAAGGATACAAGGAAGTGCCCTATGAGTTAATAATTTCTTCCCCACCACATTTAATACCAACGACATCATTAATTAAAAAGCAAGATGATTCCAGAATGACTTAGATATCTTTGTTGCTTCAAGTTATTTTGAAGTAGTAGATAATCCAATTCTGTATGCCAAAGCAAATTCAGCTTCTTTTGATCATCAATGATATTACTGTTAATTTAAGTGTTTACTCTCCAAATGATCATTATTCAGCAACAGATCTTAAAAAAGAGTATGGAGCGTATGATGAGAGCTCAAAAAGCATTTCTTGGCGAGATTGATGGTACTAAGGAATATAATATATTATTGTATCTGTCTACCTTAGACGAAAGTGATGCTTCCGGATTCGGAGCCCTGGAACATCATACTTCTACCGTTGTGGTACTTCCTGAGCAAATGCCCATAGAAACTCTTGAAAAAGCAATGATAGATGTTGTTTCACATGAATTTTTTCATATTGTTACACCCTTGAATGTGCATTCAAAGGAAATTCAATTTTTTGATTTTAATGATCCTAAAATGTCAGAACACTTATGGATGTATGAAGGAACTACAGAATATTTCGCCAACCTATTTCAGATTCAACAAGGTCTAATTGATGAGGCTGATTTTTATAAATAGAATGTCAGAAAAAATGAATAACTCCAAATCATATGATGATGAAATGTCATTTACCACAATGAGCAGAAATGTTTTGGAAAATCCATATAAAGGAGAATTATGCTAATGTATATGAAAAGGAGCCTTATTAAATATGTGTTTGGATATTAAGCTGAGGGACTTGAGTAATGGGGAAAAAGGAGTATTATGGTTAATGAAGGAACTTTCAAAAAAATATGACGATGACACGCCATTTGAGGATGACGAAATTATTGACGAAATCGTGGAAATGACCTATCCAGAGATCAGATCTTTTTTCGATATATGTTATAGGTAATACACCATTGGATTATGATGAGATTTTGACATCAGTTGGATTAGAAATTTTGACATTGATACAGAGACAAGCGGTTATTTTTTAGATGGTGAAGTACCTTTTATAGATATTGATCCGGAATAATAATGATGCAATATTCATTAGAAGCGGAATTGGCTTAAATACTTTCTTTACAGATCTTGGGGCACAAGGTGGCGATATAATAAAAAGTATTGATGGGATTCCAATTTCATTAGAGTCCATTAGGCCTATTATTGGACAAAGTTTTGGATGGACATCCGACAGGAAAATTACAATGGTCGTTCAACGCTGTGAAGAGGAAATTAATCTTCAAGGAAAAAGTTGGGACACCTTTAGTAAGAGTAACCACAGATTGTTCCATTAGAGGGGATGACTGAAAAACAGTCCTCAATCTCAATCTTTGGTTAAAAGCCTGGCACAATTATAAACTAATTTTTTCTACCTATCAGTTAAATAATTCATTTGAATGGAAAAACCATGAAGGATTATTGGTTTATTGACAAATAAAAAACCCCTTCTCTATTTAGAAAAGGGGTTTGTAAATTTTATAACACTGATTTTAGCCTAAAGCTACCCTTTCAAAACCTGTGATTTCCAAATCAGGATTGACAGATTTGATGTATTGAGAAACACTCTGTTTATTATCTTTAATAAAATCCTGATTAACCAAAGTATTATCTTTAAAGAAACGTTTTAATTTGCCTTTTGCAATATTGTCTAGCATGGCTTCGGGCTTACCTTCCTGACGCAGCTGATCTTTGGCTATTTCTATTTCCTTATCAATAACCGATTGATCAACACCCTCTTCATTTAGAGCAACAGGATTCATAGCGGCTGCCTGCATTGCAACATCTTTTGCAGCAACAGCAGCGCCTTCAACGACACTGGATAAGCCAACTAAGGTTGCAATTTTATTTCCTGCGTGAATATAAGATCCAACGAAAGGGGCTTTTAATCTTTTAAAACCACCTATTTCTATTTTTTCTCCAATGACACCGGTTTGCTCGGTTAATTTATCTTGAACAGAAGTTCCGTTTAAACTAGCCGTCAAAAATTCCTCCTTTGAATCATAGGCAAGAGCTAAATTTGCCAATTCATTTGCCAAGGCAACAAAACTATCATTCTTGGCAACAAAATCAGTTTCACAATTAAGAGAAATAATAACACCTTCCGTATTATCATCACTTACTTTTGCAATAGCAGCTCCTTCAGAGGAATCTCTGTCCGCTCTTTTTGCAGCTACTTTCTGCCCTTTTTTCCTTAGAATTTCAATTGCCTTTTCAAAATCTCCTTCGGCTTCTACCAAGGCATTTTTGCAGTCCATCATTCCTGCCCCGGTTGTCTTTCTTAATTTATTTACTTCTGCAGCGGTAATTTTTACCATTTTCTTTTCTTTTTATAGAACACGATAGCCCGTGTTCAGTTGTCAATTAATTTATAATTATACTACTCCACCCTTAGCCTTATCCTGCCAATCTTTTAATTCATCCCAGTTTCCATCAGCCGCCATTTTTGCTTGTTTTGGCCAAGAACCCGGATCTAAATGTGCCATTCTAGAACTCGCTTCAGTCAGAATTTCCTTGATTTTATCTGCTTTTGACTTGGCTAATTTTGCATATGAATCAATACCTGCCTTGGTAAGTGCTTCGGCTGCTTTTGGACCAATACCCTCAATCTTTGTAAGATTGTCAGCATCTGCCTTTGACGTTTCTTTAGCAGCGACTTTTTCTTTCTTTTGAGGTTTTGGTACAGCTTCTTCTTTTACTTGTTTAGGGGTATCTTCTGCTTTAACGGTTTCAGCTTTTTCTTCTTTAGGTGCAGTTTTTTCGGTCTTTTCATTTCTTTTTCTTTGTCTTCTCAGTTTCAGTCAGCACCTTCTTTGGCTGCTTGTTTTTCAGATTTTCGTTCTTCCAAACCTTGGGCAATTGCATTTGTCACTTCCGTATAATATCACGTCGATAGATTTAGAGGCATCATCATTAGAAGGAATTACATAATTGATAGGTCGTGGATCTGAGTTTGTATCCACCATAGCGAAAATTGGAATATTCAATTTTTGAGCTTCTTTCACAGCAATATGCTCTCTCATAGTATCTACTATAAAGAGTGCCCCCGGAAGTCTTGTCATATCAGAAATAGATCCTAAGTTCTTTTCTAATTTAGCTCTTAACCTGTCTACCTGTAGTCTTTCTTTTTTGGAAAGCGTGTTAAAAGTTCCGTCCTTTTTCATCCTATCAATAGAAGCCATTTTTTTAACAGCTTTTCTGATGGTTACAAAATTGGTAAGCATCCCACCAGGCCACCTTTCAGTGATATATGGCATGTTTACATTCGATACTTTCTCAGCAACAATATCTTTTGCCTGTTTCTTAGTAGCTACAAATAGGATCTTCCTTCCAGAAGCTGCAATTTTAGACAAGGCTTCATTTGCCTCCTCCAATTTAGCAACTGTTTTATATAAATTGATTACGTGAATTCCATTCCGCTCCATGTAGATGTAAGGAGCCATATTCGGATTCCATTTTCGTGTAAGGTGTCCAAAGTGAACACCTGCTTCTAATAAATCTTTTACTTCAGCTTTTTTAGCCATTTTAATACTTAGTTTACGTTCTTTTGAATTAGCAATGTTGAAGTGGTATTCCTTCTTAGGGGAAAGCCTCCAACATTTAGATGCTAAACTAAATTTTTTCTGTACCTCCTTTTATTGACACTCAAAATATAAGTAGCCAAGGAGGTCTAGATTTTTAATTGTCTCTATAAGATGAGACTTTCAATGAACTTGGGTTAAAATCCTGAATTCGTTCCAGGACTATATATTATCGTTTAGAAAATTGGAATTTCTTCCTTGCTTTTTTCTGTCCAAACTTTTTACGTTCTACCATTCTTGGATCTCTTGTAAGTAATCCTTCAGGTTTTAAAACTATTCTGTTTTCTGCTTCAATTTCACAAAGTGCTCTGGAAAGGGCTAAGCGAATAGCTTCTGCTTGTCCAGTAATTCCTCCGCCAAAGACATTTACTTTTACATCGTAGTCCCCATCAGTATTCGTAAGCGTAAAAGGTTGTTTAACCTTGTACTGCAGTGTGTCTGTGGAAAAGTAATCTTCTAATGTTCTTTTATTAACAGTTATGTTGCCTTTACCTTTAGAGATATATACTCGTGCAACAGCTGTCTTTCTTCTACCTATTTTATGAATTATGTCCATCTATTTTAGGTCATTTAAGTTAATAGCCTTTGGTTTTTGAGCTTCCTGATCATGATCAGTACCGACATAAACTCTTAGGTTTCTGAACAACTCTGCACCTAAACGGTTTTTTGGAAGCATTCCTTTAACGGCTTTCTCAACAATAGCAGAAGGATTTTTAGCTAAAAGCTCTTCCGCTGTAGTGGATCGCTGACCTCCGGGATAACCCGTATATCTCAAATACGTTTTATCCTGCCACTTGTTTCCACTAAGCTGGATTTTCTCAGCATTAATGATAACTACGTTGTCTCCGCAATCCACATGTGGTGTGAAATCAGTTTTATATTTTCCTCTTAAGATTTTTGCCACCTTAGAGGCCATTCTGCCGAGGGTTTGACCTTCAGCGTCTACCAATAACCATTGCTTTTCAACAGTATTTCTATTGGCAGATTTTGTCTTGTAGCTTAATGTATCCACTACTATATGTTTTAATAATTAATCACTTCAATCCCGTTTAACGGGCTGCAAATGTACAACTATTAAGTTGAAATGCAAATGCTTATTTCTCAATTTTTTTAAAATATTCTTATCTCTTAAGAGCCATTTTTTGTGCTTAACTCAAAAGAAAAACAAATCAGCCTTATTATTTATTCAAAATTATTTAAGTCAAGCCGATAAAATAAATAGTTTAGAATTGTTATCGGCTATTCTGTTTATATTATAATAATTGTCTTCTTTTTGCGTTTTCACCTAGGATTAACCCAATGTAAACTTACTAAAATGAAAACTAAATTATTTACCCTGCTGTTTGCTTGTACTTTAATATTCTCTTGCTCATCGGATAAAGAAGATGATCCAGTTACTGAAAATAATCTTATCGGTAGTTGGGATCTAACGGCTCTGGAAATTGAGGAGAGTACTGCCAGTGATGATGAAAAATATGCCAGTGATATATTAGATTTCTTGTCTGCGATTGATTGTGCCTTGATGACGATAACTTTTAATGAAGATTTAACGGTAATTACAGAAAACTCTGGTAATTATCTGGAGATCAATGTTAATCCATCAGGTACGTGGGATTAGACGTGCTTGTCCTACTAGTAAAGATACAAGTGTAGATACTTATACTTTTGATGGGGAGGTCTTGACGTATATTGATGAAGATATGCAAGAGACTACGGTTAATGTGACTTTTTCTGGCAATACCATGCGCATTAGTGCTACAGAATTAGATTTTGCTAATTTTGATGACGGAGGATTTTTGGTCTTTACCAAAAGATAATTTATCACCTAAAATATTAATATTAAAAGACCCTACATTTTTGTAGGGTCTTTTAGTTTATGAATGATTAAATTAAATGAATAAAAAACTAAAATCATTAATGAGCTTCTAGCCAGTTTTGACCAATTCCCAAATCTACATCTAAGGGAACTTTTAATTCATATGCCGTCTCCATTTCTTCTTTAATCAACTTTTGCAATACTTCTAATTCCGGTTTATAGATATCAAAGACCAGTTCATCATGGACCTGCAGTAACATTTTTGATTTGTAATTGCCTTGCTCAAGTTTTTGGTGAATGTTTATCATTGCTATCTTTATAATATCAGCAGCACTACCTTGGATAGGGGCGTTAACCGCATTTCTTTCGGCAGCTCCTCGCACCACTGCATTGCCGGCATTGATATCTTTTAAATACCTTCTTCTTCCCAAAACAGTTTGAACATAACCATTTTCTCTTGCGAAGTCAATTTGCTCACTTATATAAGTTCTTAACTTAGGATAAGTTGTATAGTAAGTATCGATTAATTCCTTTGCTTCAGATCTTGAAAGGTCGGTTTGGTTGCTTAAACCAAAAGCTGAAACACCATAGATAATGCCAAAATTCACTGTTTTTGCATTCCCTCTTTGCTCTCTGGTAACTTCGCTGATAGGCACATTGAAAACTTTTGACGCCGTTGATGAATGTATATCTTCTCCATTCTTAAAGGCATCAATCATAGTAGATTCTTCGCTCAGAGAGGCGATTATTCTCAATTCAATTTGAGAGTAGTCTGCTGCGAGTAATACATAATCTTCACTTCTGGGAATAAAGGCTTTTCTTATTTCTCTTCCACGCACTGTTCTAATAGGGATATTTTGTAAATTAGGATTGTTGCTACTCAATCTTCCCGTGGCAGCTACAGTTTGCATATAATCTGTATGTACACGACCACTTATTGGATCTACTTGGTTAGGTAGCGCATCAACATAAGTACTTTTAAGTTTTGTTAACCCCCTGAATTCAAGTACATTTTTTATAATGTCATGGTCTTTAGCCAGATATGAAAGCACATCTTCAGCCGTAGAATACTGTCCAGTTTTTGTTTTCTTAGGTTTGGCAACCAGCTTCAGCTTGTCAAATAGAATTTCACCAAGTTGTTTGGGAGAAGCTATGTTAAAGGTCTCTCCGGCTTCTTCATATATTTTAGTTTCAAGTCCCTTAATATCTCGCTCCAATTCAATTGAAAGGCTTCCTAGGAATTCTTTATCCAAGTTAATTCCTTCTAATTCCATTGCCGCTAGGACTTTTAAAAGAGGGATCTCGATTTTGTGAAATAGATCCTCGGTATGTGCATCATCTAATTCTTTTGTAAAATGACTGGCTAGTTGTAAGGTAATATCAGCATCCTCTACCGCGTATTCGGTCTGGCGTGCCACATCAACCTGTCGCATACTCAATTGATTTTTACCTTTCTTTCCTATCAATTCTGTAATAGAGATGGGGGTATAATTTAAATAGGTCTCAGCTAAGACATCCATATTATGTCTCATATCTGGATTAATTAAATAATGGGCAAGCATGGTATCAAAGAGTTTACCTTTTACAGTTATCTTATATTTATCCAGAACTTTTATATCGTACTTTAAGTTTTGACCAATTTTTTCTATTTCATCGGCTTCAAAAAATGGGCGTAAGAGCTCAATAAGTTGCTGGGCCTCTTCCTTATCTTCCTTAAAGGGAAGGTAAAAACCTTTTGAAGCTTCCCATGAAAAGGCTATTCCCACTAACTGAGCTTCTAATGGGTTTAAAGAAGTAGTTTCAGTATCAAAACATACTTTAGTTTGTTGCATTAGTTTTTGAAGAAATAGTTTTAGGCCTAATCCTTCTTTTACTGTTTGATAAACATGGGGTACCTCTTTAAGTGTTTTTCTACTCGAATATTCTTTTAAAGTAGCAGAGGAATTTATATCACTTCCAAATAATGAAAATTGTCCACCTCCGGCTGTTTCTGTTTTTTGGCTTAGCTGCTTTTCTGCTGTCGCAACTTCCTCATTTTCTGGTTTAGCTTGAGAAAAAAGTTTTAGGAATTGATCCTTTAGTCTTCTAAATTCTAACTCTTCGAAAATCTGCTGTACTTTCTCACTATCAGGAATGGATAGTTCATAATCTTTGGCATCAAAAGTTACGTCACAAGTAATACAAATGGTTGCCAGTTTTTTAGAAAGAATTCCTAATTCGGCATTCTCAATTATTTTCTCCTTCATTTTCCCTTTTAGCTTATCTGTATTTGCCAGAAGGCCTTCTAGAGAGCCGTATTCAGCAATAAATTTCCTTGCTGTTTTATCGCCAACCCCAGGAAAGCCGGGTATGTTATCACTGGCATCTCCCATCATACCTAAATAATCTATTACCTGTTCCGGAGTATCAACTCCAAAACGAGTCTGTATCTCAGGTATTCCCCATATTTCAATACCATTGCCCATCCTGGCCGGTCTGTACATAAAAATATTCTCGGAAACTAATTGTCCAAAATCTTTATCCGGAGTAACCATATATACCTTATATCCTTCTTTCTCGGCTTGTTTTGCTAAGGTGCCTATGATATCATCGGCCTCTATTCCTGAAACTTCTATAATAGGAATATGCATGGCCTTAAGTATGTCTTGTATGAAGGGGATAGCTATCCTAATCCCATCAGGGGTCTCATCCCGATTTGCTTTATAATCAGCATACATTTCAGTACGTTCTTTACTACCATCTTTATCAAAACAGACCGCCAGATGATCTGGTTTCTCTCTTCTAATTACATCAAACAAGGAATTCATAAACCCCATGATGGCGGAAGTGTCCATCCCTTTCGAATTAATACGGGGATTTTTAATAAAAGCGTAATACCCTCTAAAAATAAGGGCATAGGCGTCTAATAAAAATAGTCTCTTTTGATCGGCCATAGAAATTGTTTTGTAGTGTTTCAAAACTACAAAGATTAAGCCGCTTTAACGAAGAATTTGAACTCAAATATAACTCTTGGAGGGAGTGTTGATATGCCCCTCTCGAGAAAATGTTCTGAAGCTAAAACCAGGTTGTATGCAAAAAGCTCCTGTTTCCCCTTTTTTGTTGATGGCAATAAAGCCTATTTGAAAATCTAGTTTATTTTTATTCTTAGCTATAATTCTTCTAACCCCTTCTTCACAAGCCTCTTGAGGTGACTTTCCTTGCCGCATTAATTCTACTATTAGAAAACTGCCTACCGTACGCACCACTTCTTCACCAACTCCTGTTGCCGTAGCTCCACCTACTTCATTATCAACGAACAGACCTGCTCCAATTATTGGGGAATCTCCAACTCTACCTCCCATTTTATAGGCCATGCCACTTGTTGTACATGCTCCTGCGATATCTCCATTTTCGTCTAATGCCAACATACCAATAGTATCATGATTTTCTATATTAATGATGGGCTTATATTCGGATTTTTTCTTCCATTCTAACCATTCTTGTTTTGACTTTTCAGTAAGTAGATTCGTTTTCTCAAATCCTTTTTCATAAGCAAATTGTTCTGCTCCTTTTCCCGCAAGCATCACATGAGGTGTTTCTTCCATAACTTTTCTTGCAACAGAAATAGGATGAAGAATGTTTTGTAAAAAGACCACAGCCCCACAATTTCCATCCTTGTCCATAATGCAGGCATCTAAAGTTACATTACCATCTCTATCGGGTCTTCCGCCTTTACCAACCGATTGGTTGTTTACATCGGCCTCCTCTACTTTTACTCCCTTTTCAACCGCCTCCAGGGAGTCTCCTGAATTCCTGAGAATATCCCAGGCGGCAGAACTGGCATTTGGAACATCCCATGTGGCAATAACAATAGGAATGTTAGGGCTTTCCTTTTTTTTGGCTTTAAAGATATCTTGTGCTTTGGAGGTAATAGGACTGGTCAAAACAACTGCCGTTCCCAAGGAAGATTTTTCTATAAAATTTCTTCGATTCATACTCTTAGGTTCCTTATTTTTAAAGTATTAAATATAAGGAATGATTGTAGAAGTATGTGCTAACTCCTTTGAGTCGGCTATTAATGCAGAGAAAGCTGGTGCAGATCGGATAGAACTTTGTATGGAGCTGGGAGTAGGGGGTGTAACACCATCTTATGGCCTAATTAAAAAAGTAGTATCTGAATTAAGTATTCCTGTTCATGTCTTGATAAGACCAAGAAGTGGAGATTTTACATATTCGAAGGAGGAATTCCAAATTATGCAGGATGATATTTTGGTATGTTTGGACCTGGGAGTCTCTGGGATTGTTTCAGGAGTGCTTAATAGGGATTTATCATTGGATTTAGAGAGAACAGCTGTTTTAGTGGATAAGACCAGTAGTAAACATTTTACTTTTCATAGAGCCTTTGATTGGATAAAAGAGCCCTTATCGGCTATTTCCGAATTAGAAAAAATTGGAGTCGACGCTATTTTAACTTCCGGCCAAGAGATTTCAGCTTACTTAGCAATTGACAAACTTAAAACATGGCAGGAAACAAGTGGCGGTTGTATAATAATGCCTGGAGGAGGGATTAATAATTCCAATGCATTTGCTTTTAAAAAGAATGGTTTTAAGGCGATCCATCTTTCAGGAATAAAATTTAAAAAGACCCTTGACTCCAACCCGACGATCTCCATGAATTCAGCAAAGTATCTTGCAGATGACAGCGTTGCAGTTTCTGATTATCAAACTTTAAAAGACGTCATTAATACATTAAATAAAATTTAATGGTATATCCTATAGGTTTTTAAAGGATATATTTGTAAAAAAAGCACCTATGTTTCGCTGGATTATATTTGTTATTATTTATGTAATATTTAGTATTTATACCCTACAGGCACTCAAAACAGCTTCTAGGTTTCCTTGGATTTACTATATTTTTATCGGGATATCATTGATTGTTCTATCTAATTTTATCTTTCAGTTTACTTGGGGAGATGATACGGGAAGGGTTTTAAACCGACCAAAAAGTTATGCCTTTGGCTTTCTAATAGCTCTGATTACATTTAATATTATTACCATATTTTTTCTATTCTCTGAGGATATATTTCGATTTATATCCGGGGCATATCAAAAATTCTATGGAGCAGAAAAACAATTTAGCCTTCCAGAGAGAAGAAGGTTTTTAAGTTTACTTGCCTTGGGGATTGCTGCAGTTCCCTTTGGAGCTCTTCTATATGGCATGTATAAAGGAAAATACAATTTTAAAGTTTTAAAGTATACCATGGAATATGAAGATTTACCTTCTTCTTTTGATGGCTATCAAATAACTCAAATTTCAGATGTACATAGTGGAAGTTTTGACGATAGAAAAAAGATAAGTTATGCTATAGACCTGATAAATAAACAAAAAAGTGACGTGCTGTTTTTTACAGGTGATATGGTTAACAACAAGACCGAAGAAATGCTGCCCTGGGCTGAATTATTTTCAAAGCTAGAGGCCAAGGATGGTAAATATTCCATTTTGGGAAATCATGATTATGGAGATTATATTGCCTGGGATACAGAAGAGGAAAAGTTAGAGAATTTAGAAAACCTGAAGGTGCTGCAGAAGGAAATGGGTTTTGATTTGCTATTAAATGAGAATAGATACCTCAAGAAGGGGGTTGACAAGCTTGCTTTGATCGGTGTTGAAAATTGGGGGAGAGGTGGTTTTAAGAAGGCCGGAGATTTAAAAAAAGCTGCTAAGGGGATTCAAGCAAACGATTTTAAAATATTGTTAAGTCACGACCCTTCGCATTGGGAGGACGTTGTGATTTATGATGATTATCATTATCACCTGACGCTAAGTGGTCACACTCATGGCATGCAGTTTGGAATTGAGATTCCTGGCTGGGTAAAATGGAGCCCGGTGAAGTGGCGATATAAATACTGGGCAGGTATATATGAGGAATTAGGTCAATTTATTAATGTAAACCGAGGTTTTGGTTTTATTGGATACCCTGGACGCGTTGGAATTTGGCCTGAAATAACGGTGATTACCCTTAAACGTAAAGATTTAACGTGATTTTAACGGTGACAAAAGCGGCAAAATAAACAGTTAGAGCTTTATTTTAACATTTTTTCATACATTTGATTAGTAATCCAATGTGATATATATGTCTAAATTTGGCGAACTTATAGATTTAAGTATTCCGGTTTTACTTGATTTTTACGCGGAATGGAATGAGCAATCTACCGCAATGCATCCAGTTTTAAGAGATGTGGCTGCTGCCTTAGGCGATAAAGGAAAGGTCATAAAGATAGACGTGGATAAAAACAAAGAACTTTCTCAGGCGCTAAGGATTAAAGGCCTACCAACTCTGATGATTTACAAAAAGGGTGAAATGGTTTGGAGACAAAGCGGAGAGCAAGATGCTAATACTCTCATTGGTATCCTAAACGAATACCTTTAGGTGCATTAACTATTAGCTTCAATTTCAATCTAAGTGATAAGATGCTTAATGGGTAAATTTTAAACCCATCACTACTAAATTTAGCTATTTTTTATTAAATCAATGTTCTACGGATATCCAGATTAATCTTGTATGGAATCAATAGTGTCGCTGATTGGTAAATCAGGATCAGCTTCTTGAATTTCAAAAGAGTCTTCAAGACCACTATCTCTATAAAAATGACTAAAACGATCTATGTGCTCATTAAATAGTAGGCTTTCCTTTTCCGCTAATTCCCTGTCATTATTATCGATTAGAATATCAATTATTCTTCTATAGGCTTCCATATCTCCTATGATATTCTCAATATGCTCGTATTGCTCATCTAAAGGAATGCTAGAATAATAATCTAGCCGATCCTGATAAATATCTTTTAACTCCCCATACAAGTCTCTTGCTTTTTGAGTTTCCCCTACTTTATAATAGCCATCCACATAGGGTTCAACAAAGGCGTAAAAAGCAAAATATTTAACCGGCATATTGGTCATAGCTATATTAATTATTTCTTTTGCTTTTTCAATTTGGTTTTCTTCAATAAGAGCTTCCATCAACCGCGCTAAATTTCCTCTATAGGCAAGGCCTTGAGACCTTGTTTGAGTGTCGTGATAAATTTTTGAACTTCCTGAATTTCCCCAATCCCAGCCAGTAACTATTTCATACATTAAATCCGTATCAATCCTTCCCATTTCAAAAGGACTTCTATTCACAGTTTTTATAGGAACCAGCTTATAGGCTAAGCCATCTAATTGTAAATAATCTTTCATCCAAAGATATTCTGCTTTGTCAAAGCTTCCTCCGGAAAAATAAATGGGCCTTTCCCAATCATTATTGGCTAAAAGATCTAGCATCATTATACGATTTTTAGCTAGAGCACTTTTTGGCAAATCAATATCGATATAGTCTACTATTAATGCAGTATCTTTTTCTTTTACAAGGCCACTGGCCAGCACATTGGCTTTATTAACAGGGACTCTTATTTTGTTTGTAGGATAATAAACCAAGTCCAAAGTACTTTCCGAGTATTCGCTTAAATCTGCTCCTTGTTTTTCTAGGATATATTTAAATTTGGTTTGAGGCTTATCACTTCCTACCCAATTCATGAAATCTTTAATATTCCAGCGTTTTTCCTCCAGCCCAGGAAGTCCTTGATAATAAATTACATCTCTGTTCCCGTAACGATATAATTCATGTGTAAGTTGAGAAGGAATAGGATCACTTTTGTAAGCCTTTCTCTTCATTTGATCTACATACCAATCTGTAGCAAAAAGACTTGTACAAATAATCCTTACATCCGTTCTATAGTCTTCAATTTCTTGCGCATACCAAAGAGGGAAAGTGTCATTATCTCCAATGGTAAAAAGCATTGCTCCAGCATCTTCCTGGCAAGAATCGAGATAGGCTTTGGCACTTGCTCTGGCCGTGTACCTGTTAGATCTATCATGATCGTCCCAGTTCTGAAAAGCCATTACTCCAGGAACAGCCAATAGGCAAACAAGAAGCACTAGAGGAGCTAAAATTTTTGGGTTTAACAGTTTTTTGAATTCTTCAAATAGGCCATAGACTCCTAATCCTATCCAAATGGCAAAAACATAAAAAGAACCCACTAAAGAGTAATCTCGTTCGCGAGGTTGAAAAATAGATGGATTAGTATAGAATTGGATTGCCAGTCCGGTAAATACAAAAAACACAAATAGTGCCCAGAATTGTTTCGGATCCTTTGTTATTTGAAAGACTAATCCAATAATTCCTAAAAGCAGAGGAAGGAAAAAATAAGTATTTCTCCCTTTATTATCTGTCACATCTTTTGGCAAATTCTCCTGGCTTCCCAGACGTAAACTATCTATAAAATTAATTCCGCTTAACCATTCGCCATTTCCGTTATACCGCCCTTGTAGATCATCCTGTTTTCCAACAAAATTCCACATAAAATACCGCCAATACATGTATCCAAATTGAAATTGGACCATATACTTAATATTTTGCCATAGAGTAGGGGGTTCTACTTCAATATAATCACTAAACTGACGTAAAAAGTTTATGTATTGGTCTTCATCAATTTCTCCATTTGCCAATCCAGATCTAACTTGTGACACAGCTTTTCGGAGTTCTTCATTGGACGATTTCATTCTAAAACTTAAGGGGCCAAAATACTTCATATAATTTTCAGCATTTTGATCGCTCCACATACGAGGCAAAATCCCACGATGATTTTCGTTCGGACCTTGCATGGCATTTTTATATTTATTTACAATGATGTATTTCCCAAGAGCATGGTCCTGCTCATATTTAGGTTTGTCATCTTTTTCCGCTCCGGGTGGGGCAAAGGCATCCGAGTAATATGTGCCATATATAGGGCTGTCAACACCTGGGTATTGCTCCCGGTTATAATAAGCAAGTAGTGCTCTTGCATCTGCCGGATTGTTTTCGTTTACAACTACATTTGCATTCGCCCGTATAGGTAACATTAGCCAGGAAGAAAAACCTAGAAAAAGAAACATGGCACATAAAACCAAGGTATTGGCAATGCGATAATTGTTTTTTCGGGTGTAATGAAGGCCATAATAAAAAGCGCCTATAAAAACTAATAGCATAATTAAGGATCCAGAATTAAAGGGAAGTCCTATGCTATTTATAAAGAAGACTTCGGCCCATCCAAATAATTTTAATACATAAGTGAGCGAAAACTTATAAACCAGCATAAGAATAGCCACTACCGAAATATTTGCTATCAAAAAATTCTTTACTGTGGTTGTCTTGTATCTTTTAAAGTAATACAGCAAACCAATAGTTGGGATAGTTAAAAAGCCCATAAACTGAATCCCAAAAGTAAGACCAACTACGAATGAAATTAGAATAAGCCATCTATTTCCCCGAGGGTCGTCTAGATCATCTGTCCATTTTAGGCCTAACCATAAAAGTAAAGCCATAATAAAACTGGCCATAGCATACACCTCAGTTTCAACTGCATTAAACCAAAAACTATCAGAAAAAGTAAAAGCAAGGGCTCCTACAATGCCGCTTCCCAGGATAGCTATCGCTGAACTTTCGGTCATTTTGTCCTTTACACCAATTAATTTTCTGGTAAGATTGGTAATGGTCCAAAACATAAACAAGATGGTAAAGGCACTCGAAACGCTTGAAACGGAGTTAACCATAAGAGCAATCTGATCTTGCTCAAAAGCGAACATGGCAAAAAAAGCGCCTATCATTTGCCATAGAGGCGCTCCTGGCGGGTGGGCTACTTGTAGTTTAGCAGAGGTTGTAATGTATTCTCCGGCATCCCAGAAACTGCCCGTAGGCTCAACAGTAATAGAGTATATTATTAGAGCTATAAAAAAAACAACCCATCCGAGGAGGGTGTCCCATTTCTCAAAATTCTTTGAAAACATGTATTCAGAAGTTTACCAATCTTGGCGAATTTACTAATTAAAATAGATATGTACTCATATTTTTATGAAACCGTTAACAAGGGAGAATATTTCTTTTTTAGCGGAATGTCTACAAAATATTTGTGCAAATAAAAGTTTGTCTTAAATTTGCAGGCTCTTAAGCACTATTGGCCTATGGTGTAATTGGCAACACAGCTGGTTTTGGTCCAGTCGTTCTAGGTTCGAGTCCTAGTAGGCCAACTAGTAAACCCCTTGATTTTAATGGAATCAAGGGGTTTTTTATTTATAGGTACAATATAATTTGGCTTTTTAAGTACTATTGTTTGCTTTGGTAAATTAGATAACTCCACCGTATCGTTTTATGGTACACTTACTCCTTTTTCTCCATACCTAGAGCCTCATACAATTTGTGATACTACTTTATTAGTCACCCTTTTATTGAAATTCAAAGATTTCATAAAAATCTTACAATGACTCTTGTTGAGTGATATTTTATCTTTTTTCTATTATACTTATTGCAAATCCACCACCGGGAGCCAACTCTACATCTAACTTAGAATCTTTTGTAAGCTCAATATTTTCAATTTCATAAGCTTGGGGATTATCATTCCAGTCTGCATCTAACCCATCCTTGTAGATTGTGCCTTCATAGCTTTTGCCATCTTCAAGAAAATCAAAATTTAAAGAGGCAGTTCTTTTATTCTCATCAGTGATCCCTCCAACAAACCAATTTAATGATTCTCTTTCTTGTCTGGCAATGGTAACATAATCACCAACTTCAGCTTCTAAAACTTTAGTTTGTTGCCAGTCGACACCAACATCGGTAATAAATTTAAAGGCCGGGTGTACTTTTCCGTCTAATATGTAGTGTTCAGGTAAGTCGCATGCCATTTGAACGGGGCTATATATTACAACATACAAGGCAAGTTGATGCGCTAATGTTGTATTGACTTGATTTTCCTTTTTATACTCATCAAACTTAATATTGAAAGCACCTGGCGTAAAATCGATAGGACCAGCTAACATTCTGGTAAAAGCAACTGTAGGTAAATGACTAGGTGGATTACCGCCATCGGAGGCCCAAGCATTGAATTCTTGACCTCTTAACCCTTCTCGCGAAATCGCGTTTGGATATGTCCGGCGTTTACCGGTGGCCTTAATTGGTTCATGTGCATTGACTGCTATTTTCATTTTAGCTGCTTCTTCCAATACCCTCTGATAATGATTTACCATCCATTGCCCATGGTGGTATTCTCCCTTAGGAATGATTGCACCAACATAGCCCGTTTTAACAGAATTTATATCATTTTCTTTCATGAAATCGTAGGCTACTCCCATTTGTTTCTCGTAGGTTCTGGGTGCGGCAGAGGTTTCATGATGCATAATCACCTCTACGCCTTTGTCTTTGGCATAAAGCATTACTTGGTCAAAATCATAGTCGTCATAAGGAGTTATAAAATCAAAAACTCCCTCCCTGTCGTCGGTATTTATCCATTGGTCCCAACCTGTATTCCAGCCTTCTACCAAAAGTCCCCGAATTCCATTTTGAGATGCAAAATCAATATATTTTTTAGCATTTTCTGTTGTTGCCCCGTGTCTTGAAGTCCCCACTTTTCCAGTGGTATAGGTATTCATATCTTGGCTACCTTCCATATCCCAAGTGGACTTCCCGATGTGCATTTCCCACCAAATACCCACATATTTCATAGGTTTGAAATAACTGACATCTCCTATTGCGTTAGGATCATTAAGGTTTAATATCATTTTAGACTCTATTAAATCCCCTGCTTTTTCCGCTATTTGAATGGTTCGCCATGGCGTATTAAATGGTAATTGTACTTTTGCTTTTCCTCCCAGTCTTTCCGAACCTACTAATTCACTTACCATATTAAGATTTGCATTGTCAATTTTCAAGGTCATCCCGGCGTAGTCCGTCAAATCAGCTTCATGAAAGCTTAAGTAGAGTCCCTCGTCCGTTTTCATTGTAGCCGGAGTGTTTATCGCATTTTCAGGGATGTAAGTGGCATTTAAATCTGGATGGTTTTGTTTAGAAAGCGCATCAATTTCCGAAAATAGCGTTTCATTGTACAAATGCTCGTAATTATCCCAATCACCTGGCATCCACCAGACTTTGTGATTGCCTGTTAAATTGAATTCCGTATTTTCATCTGTAATCAATAACTCTTGCAAATTTTTCTGCTCTGGAAATTCATATCTAAATGCTATACCGTCATCATAAACTTTAAAGTGAATAGTTAACTTTCTATTTGTTTCGGATTGCTCTTGAAGATTTACAATCAGTTCATTGTAATTATTTCTTACTTCAAGCTGCTCTCCCCAAGGCATTTCCCATATATCGTCTGAGGTAGAAGTTGTTGAACCTATTATTTTAAAATCACCACTTAAGGCGGGTAAATCTTTGACCTCAAAACTCATATAGGAGGTGTCAATAACTTTTGTGTTATTATGGGAAACCATATAGTTGGGGCGTCCTTCCTCGGAGACGTTAAAAATAATCTTATTGGAGTCATTTGGGGAATTAACTGTTAAAGTACGCTCCTCCTGCTTACAGGAGAAGAGATTACTTAAAAAAAGCACGCATAGTAGTAGACGAAATTTATTCATTCTTTTAGATTTTATTATTAATCAGGAATTATGTTCTATTAAAATTTTTAAAGGTCTAAGTTAAGAAATCCTTTATTTTAACTTTATTAATCGAGAAAGGAAATTTATCCTTCTTTAGAGGCAAGCATTTTAAGTATAACCCTATATACCCCATCAGATGTTATGATTTATAAACTTTTAAATTACAGAGTAACTATAAGCCTATTGGGTTGTTTCCTGGTTTTAAGACCCTATTGCTAGGGCGAGCTATTTTTCAATCTTCTTGATAATATTAGCAACAGTGTAGATGTTTTCTGCGTTTAGCGAACTAGTCTCACTGGCATAATACATACCGGTATTTCTTTATTCGTTATTGAAGTTCTTTCCTTTTTGTAGTCCATCGGTCCCTTCTGATTCAATGGCGCTATTTTCAGCTGATAATTCTTCAAATTCTTCATCAATCTGGTCTAGTAAGGTATTCATTTTACTTTTTTCTTTGATCATTGCCCAAGTCATAACAAGACTACTTCCTATAATTACGAAAAGCAAAATGCCCGGCTCAAAACTACTTACCTGTGCTTGAGAAGGAATCGCGTAAAACAATAATATGGTAATAAGTCCCCTAGGGGCGATAAAGAGTTGTGGTATAATGTCTGCGCCAAAGAAAGTCCTTAGTATTACAAAACGAACTAAATAAATAGAGGCGATCAACAAAATACTTACCAAAGCTACCTCCCAATTAAAAAGAGATGTAATAGTGATAGTTAATCCAAAAATGACAAAGAAGAACGTTCTTACTACAAAAGCGGTTTCCAAGGTAACTATGTGTAACTCGTGATATATTCTATGGGCTTTATCATATTCTAAGAAATGAGATAGTTTACCTCCAAAAAAGAGTTTCATGTTGGCAATAACTAATCCAAAAATTAAAATTATTAAAAGTGAAGATAGGTGTAACTGCTTCCCAACGGCATATAATAATAAGAGAACAGCTAGTAAAAGGAATAGTTTGGCCTGACTTTTAATTTTTTGAAAGATTAGAATTATTGCATAGCTAGCAACTAAGGATATAACAATAGTCAAAAGTACATTGATGGCAAAACCAGCCGGACTGCTATCTTCCGAGGGATTTAGCTTGCTTACTAAAAAATAGAACATCATAATTCCCATAATATCTGAGAAGGTACTTTCGTATATATGAAACTCTTTTTTCTTTTCGTCTAAACTATTTACGCTGGGAATAATTATGGCACTAGATAATATAGATAGGGGAGTGGCATATATCCAGGCTAACTCCATACTCATGTCTGGAATGAACTCATGAAGGATAACAGCTGCTAGCCAGGCAGAACCAAGAAGTCCGATGAGAGCAATGGCCATAGATCTTAAAATAGGAATTATTTTTTCTCTTTTTAACTCCAGTTCTAAGGCCGCTTCTAAAACAATCATTATTAAACCAACTATTCCCAAAACCTCTAGGGCTGGAAAAAAATCAACTTCTTCAGAGGTAAAAGTTTTTAGAAAAAATTGAAGAATTACACCAAGAAGAATAAGAAGTAGTACAGATGGGATATTAGTTCTTTTAGATACCCCATTAAAAAGAAAGGAGAGGATTAGAATAATGGAAGCCTCTATAATAAGATTATAGGAATTAAATATATCCATTGATATCGTTTTAAGATAAATTATGGGAGAATAAAAGTACCACTAAATTTTGCATAGAAGTACATATAAACGCTATTGCTCCATTTTTATGGCTATCCCTTTTAAATAAAATGAAAAAAATTGTATATTTGCGCCACTGAAAGGATATTATCATATTCATGAGGGGACAATTTGTCCCCTCTTTTGTTACTTAATGGTATGTTTAAGGAGAAGGTAGAGGCACTTTTAAAGAGAGCATTGGACGATAGAAATTCATTATTTTTAATTGATTTTACTATTGGTCCGGGAAATTCTATAAAAATTGTTTTGGATGGTGATCAAGGGGTAAGTCTAAGCGACTGTATAGATGTAAGTAGAGCTATAGAACATAATTTGGATCGTGAGGAAACAGATTTTTCTTTGGAAGTAACCTCTGCAGGAGCAACAGAGCCTCTGGTCCTTGGTAGACAATATCTCAAGAACATAGGGAGAAAGTTAGCTGTAAAAACTGCTGACGAAAGTTTTGAAGGGAACTTGACGGAAGCAACTCCTGAAAGGATTGTTCTTGAATGGAAATCTAGAGAAAACAAAAGCATAGGTAAAGGAAAAACAACGGTTAATAAGCGAATGGAAATTGCCATAACCGATATTAAAGAAGCAAAAGTTAAACTAAAATTTTAATCCTAAGGCAAAATGGAAAATATTGCACTGATCGAATCATTCTCGGAATTCAAAGATGATAAATTTATAGACCGGGTAACGCTAATGGCGATATTGGAGGATGTATTTCGAAATGCTTTAAAGAAGAAGTTCGGTTCTGATGATAATTTTGATATTATTATTAATCCGGATAAAGGAGATTTGGAAATATGGAGGAACAGGATAGTTGTTGAAGATGGTGAAGTGGAAGAACCAAATGAAGAGATTTCACTTTCTGAGGCTAGGAAAATTGAGCCCGATTTTGAAGTTGGAGAGGATGTATCAGAGGAAGTAAAGCTTATTGATTTAGGTCGTAGAGCGATTCTAGCCTTAAGGCAGAATCTTATTTCTAAGATTCATGAACATGATAATACGACTATTTACAAGCAGTTTAAAGATCTTGAAGGGGAAATATATACGGCGGAAGTTCATCACATAAGACACAAGGCTATAATTTTGTTAGATGATGAAGGAAATGAGATCATCTTGCCAAAGGACAAACAAATTCCATCTGATTTCTTTAGGAAGGGTGATAATGTAAGAGGTATTATTGAGAGTGTTGAATTGAAGGGGAGTAAGCCAATGATTATCATGTCACGAACTTCTCCTGTGTTTTTAGAACAACTATTTTTTCAAGAAATACCGGAAGTTTTTGATGGTTTAATAACTATTAAGAAGGCCGTTAGGATTCCAGGGGAGAAAGCAAAGGTTGCTGTAGATTCGTATGATGACAGAATAGATCCTGTTGGAGCTTGTGTAGGAATGAAAGGAAGTCGTATTCACGGGATTGTAAGGGAACTTGGAAATGAGAATATTGACGTAATTAACTGGACGAATAATCCACAACTTCTTGTGACCAGGGCTTTAAGTCCGGCAAGGGTTTCTACGGTCTCTTTGAATGATGAAAAGAAAACCGCTCAGGTGTATTTACGACCAGAGGAAGTTTCAAAAGCGATTGGTAGAGGCGGACATAACATAAGACTTGCAGGGCAATTGACGGGTTATGAAATTGATGTATTCAGAGAAGGAGTTGAGGAAGATGTTGAATTAACAGAATTCTCAGATGAAATTGAAGGCTGGGTTATTGAAGAGCTTAAGAAAATAGGTCTTGATACAGCCCGAAGTGTTCTGGAACAAGATATTGATGATTTGGTAAAGAGGACCGATTTAGAAGAAGAAACAATTTCAGATGTGGTTCGTATACTAAAAGAAGAATTTGAAGATTAAGCTATATATTAGCATTTTAAAATAGAGAGTAAACATATTTTATGGCAGATAATGCAACAATAAGGTTAAATAAAGTCTTAAGGGAACTTAACATTTCATTGGATAGAGCGGTGGAATATCTGGCGTCAAAAGGACACAAAATTGAAGCCAGACCTACTACTAAGATTTCTGAAGACGTGCATCAAGTTCTCTTGGATGAGTTTCAGACCGATATGAGCAAGAAAGTTGCATCAAAAGAAGTAGGAGAGGAAAAGAGGAAGGAAAAGGAAGCCATAAGATTGCAACTAGAACAGGAACAAGAAGAGAGGCGAATTGAAAGGGAAAGAAGAGCAGCTTCAAGAGAGGTAGTAAAGGCCAGAGTAGAATTATCAGGTCCTAAGAAAGTAGGAAAGATTGACCTCAATCCTAAGAAAAAAGAAATAGTTGCTAAAGAAATAGAAAAGGAAGAACCATCCAAACCTAAAGAAGTTGTAGAAACCCCAAAGGCGGAAGTTGAGCAACCTAAGGTAAAAGAAGAAGTGGTTCCAGTTCCAGAAAAGGAGATAAAAAAAGAAACAGAAGTAGCGTCAAAGCAAGAGGAGCCAAAATCAGAAGAGCCGAAATCAGACGAACCTGAGGCAATAACTACTCAATATAAGAAACTTTCTGGGCCTAAAATTATGGGAGATAAAATTGATCTCTCTAAATTCGCTAAGCCCAAAAAGAAAAAAGAAACTCCCAAGGAAAAATCATCAGATGCCGATAAGCGCAAGCGAAGAAAGCGTATTATAAGCAGTAATGGAACCCAAGGAGGTGCAAAAGGCAGAGGTCCGGCAAAAAAAGGGCAGCGATTCAATGCTGCGCCAAAAGTTGAGCCTACTGAGGAAGAAGTTCAAAAACAAGTGCGTGAGACTCTTGAAAAACTTCAAGGGAAATCTAAAAAAGGCAAAGGAGCCAAATATAGAAGAGATAAAAGAGATCAACATAGACAGCAGACAGAAAAGGATCTTGAGCAACAAGAACTAGAAAGTAAAATTCTGAAAGTTACTGAGTTCGTAACAGTAGGCGAAGTGGCTACTATGATGGATGTGGCTTCTACTGAGATTATCTCGGCCTGTATGTCACTTGGTATAATGGTAACTATGAACCAACGCCTTGATGCTGAGACATTGTCTATCGTTGCGGAAGAGTTTGGATATGAAGTAGAATTTATTACGGCCGATTTAGAAGAGGCAATAGAAGAAGATATAGATGCTCCGGAAGATCTAAAGCCTAGGGCGCCAATCGTTACTGTCATGGGACATGTTGACCATGGTAAGACTTCACTTTTAGATTACATAAGAGAAGAAAATGTAATAGCCGGAGAAAGTGGGGGAATTACTCAGCATATAGGAGCTTATGGTGTTAGCTTAGATGGTGGTCAGAAGATTACATTTTTAGATACTCCCGGACATGAGGCCTTCACCGCGATGAGAGCCAGAGGTGCACAGGTGACTGATATAGCGATTATTGTGGTTGCTGCAGATGACGATATTATGCCGCAAACTAAAGAAGCCATTAGTCATGCACAGGCGGCTGGAGTTCCTATAGTTTTTGCAATTAATAAAATTGATAGACCCACAGCTAATCCTGATAAGATTAAAGAAGGATTGGCAGCCATGAACCTATTGGTGGAAGATTGGGGTGGAAAAATACAATCACACGACATATCTGCCAAAACAGGTGAAGGGATAAAAGAACTTTTAGAAAAAGTATTACTTGAAGCAGAATTACTAGAGCTTCAAGCAAATCCTGATAAGCTTGCTACGGGTACTGTTGTTGAAGCTTTTCTTGATAAAGGAAGAGGTTATGTCAGTACCATCTTAGTTCAAGCGGGTACCTTAAAGGTAGGAGACTATGTACTTGCAGGAACTTGCAGTGGAAAAATAAAAGCTATGCAGGATGAAAGAGGGAAGACGGTAAAAAAAGTTGGTCCGTCTACTCCAATTTCAATTTTAGGCTTGGATGGTGCACCGCAAGCAGGGGATAAGTTTAACGTATTTGATGATGAGAAAGAAGCCAAACAGATTGCTGCTAAAAGAAGTCAATTACAAAGAGAACAATCCGTAAGAACTCAACGTCATATTACCCTTGATGAGATTGGAAGACGTATTGCCTTAGGTGACTTTAAGGAACTCAATATTATCTTAAAAGGAGATGTGGATGGTTCAGTAGAGGCCCTGACGGACTCATTCCAGAAATTGTCTACAGATGAGATTCAGGTTAACATAATTCATAAAGGTGTAGGTGCTATTACAGAGTCCGATATTCTTTTGGCTACGGCTTCAGATGCTATTGTCATTGGATTTAATGTGAGACCAATGGGTAATGCCAGAGACATTGCTGATAAGGAAGAAATTGACATCAGAATGTATTCAATTATTTATGATGCGATCAATGACCTTAAAGATGCCATGGAAGGAATGCTTTCTCCAGTAATGAAGGAGGAAATTACCGGTACTGCTGAAATTAGAGAAACATTTAAAATTTCGAAGATTGGAACCATTGCAGGATGTATGGTTACTAATGGTAAGATTTTCAGAAACTCCAATATTCGTCTTATCAGAGACGGGGTAGTTATTTTTACGGGCTTTCTGTCCTCACTGAAACGTTTTAAAGATGATGTAAAAGAAGTTTCTAAAGGTTATGATTGTGGTTTGCAAATTAAAAATTACAATGATATTAAAGAAGGAGATATTGTTGAAGCTTTCCAGGAAGTTGCAGTGAAGAAAAAGCTGTAATATTCAATTAAAGCAAGAACGAGATAGTAACTTTAAAGGGTTAAATCAATGAAAAAACGACCTATAGGGTCGTTTTTTCTGGTTTAAGAATAATAGATTCAGGATACTTCATTCTAACTTCGTTGAATTTACGTTCTGCTTCTAATTTTGTTCTAAACTGTCCTATTTGAACTCTATAGGTGGGGGAGTCAAAGATTATTTTAGAAGGTAAATCTTTAAAATCAATTTTAACTTGTTCATTTAATTCCTCTGCTTTTGAATAAGAACCAAAGCCAACTTGAATCGTATAAAACGCCATATTAGAATTACTTGTTTTGTAAACCTCGAGAAGTTTGCTTATTGAAGCATCTTGTTCAATGTTTATCTTTCCTTCTTGGGCATAGGTAAAATTTATTAAACCTACCGCAAACATTGAAATAAATAATCTTTTCATAACTGTAGAAATTATTAGAAACTGTCTTCTGGGCAAAAGTAAATCATTGAACATTAAACAAAACAATTTCACTCTATTTAGAATTAATATAAATTGTAAATTATCAATCCATTAACATTTCCAAAATAAAGTCAAAGTCTTATTTTTGTCGTCAATTTGAGCGGCGATAAATTACCTTTTTTACGCTTTATTACTTGTAATTATCGTGCCAAAATTAGGATAGAAATATTTTAAATATGAAAAAGGTTCCGTACCGCGATCAGATTTCTAAGTTTTTTGGTTATAGTTTTATAGTTTTTCTTTTATTTTCTTCTTCTCTTTTTTCTCAAGATGAAGCAGCGGAGCAAGTGGCTGAAGCTGTTGAGGAAACCCTTGAGGTAGAAGCAAGTTCATCCGATGGGGATGTTGAGAAAGGAAAACAGCTTTTTAACCAAAATTGTGCAGCTTGTCACGCGCTTAATCGTAAAATGACAGGCCCTGCTTTGGCGAATGTAGAAACTAGATTGTCTGAAGAAGAAGGTCTAGATAGGGAATGGTTGTATTCCTGGATAAAGAATAGTGCCGGAATGGTAAGTTCCGGAGATAGCTATGCACTAAAGATTTATGCAGAATATAATCAGGCTGCAATGACGGCTTTTCCTACCCTCTCCAATGCAGATATCGATAATATTTTAGCTTATACCGCTGCCCCGCCTCCTGCGCCAGTAGCTGCTGCTGCAGGTACGGCCACTAGTACAGGATCTTCGGATTCTTCTGGCCTTTCTAACGAAATAATTTTAGGAGCACTAGCCTTGATTTTTGCCTTATTGGTAATGATGTTGATTTTGGTCAACAACACCCTTAGACGCATTGCTCAGGCGAACGGGATAGTATTGGAAAAGGAGAAATCTGAAAAAGGACTTCCTTTGTGGAAGGCCTTCGCTCAAAATCAGTTTTTAGTTTTAGTGACAGTTATATTTTTATTATTGTCTGGGGCTTATTTTGCTTATGGTTGGATGATGCAGATTGGTGTTGATCAGGGATATGCGCCTATACAACCAATACACTATTCACATAAGATTCATGCTGGAGACAATAAAATTGAATGTAAATATTGTCATTCCTCTGCAAGGGTCTCAAAGCATTCAGGAATTCCTTCCTTAAACGTTTGTATGAATTGTCACAAATCAATCTACGAATATAAGGGTAACCCGGAAGGTCCAAGCGCTGAAGATTTAGCTAATGGATATACGAATGATTTCTATACCGGTGAAATCAAGAAATTATACAAAGCTGTCGGTTGGGATGAAGAGAATCAGAAATATACAGGAGATAGTCAGCCTGTGGAATGGGTTCGAATTCATAACTTACCTGACTTGGCTTATTTTAATCATTCACAGCACGTTTCAGTAGCAGGTATTGAATGTCAGACCTGTCACGGCCCGGTAGAAGAAATGGAAATAATGTATCAATACGCTCCCTTAACAATGGGATGGTGTATTAATTGTCACAGGGAAACAAATGTTAAAGTTGAAGACAATGCTTACTACGCAAAAATTCATGAAGAATTGTCTAAGAAATATGGCGTAGAAAATTTAACTGCCGCAGATTTGGGCGGTTTAGAATGTGGCAAATGTCACTATTAAATAACTTGTAGAGCATCTAATTTTAGATATAAAGTATGGCATCAAAAAAGTATTGGAAAAGCGAAGCGGAGTTAAATCCTAACGATTCCATTGTTGAGGCGCTAAGACAAAACGAATTTGTAGAGGAAATCCCTACGGATAAGTTTTTAGGCGATAAAACGGGCTTGTCAGAAACTTCAACAAACCGAAGAGACTTTTTAAAGTATGTTGGTTTTAGTACAGCAGCAGCTTCTCTAGCCGCATGTGAAGGTCCCGTAAGAAAATCGATTCCTTATGTTATTCAGCCAGAACAAATTGTACCAGGAGTAGCTAATTATTATGCTACTACAATTGCCAATGGATTTGATTTTGCTAGTATCTTAGTTAAAACCAGAGAAGGAAGACCAATAAAAATTGAAAATAATAAAGAAGCCAAGACGAATGGAAACACAAATGCCAGAATACAGGCTTCTGTGCTTTCATTGTATGATAGCACAAGATTGCAAGGCCCCTTATCTAATGGGGAGCCAGTAGATTGGGATACTCTTGACGGGACTGTTAAAAGCACTTTAAACAAGCTTAAGACTTCTGGCAAACAAATTGCTTTGCTTACGCAGACTTATGCCAGCCCATCAACTACAAAATTAATTAGTGAGTTTAAAGAGGCCTACGGAAATGTAAGTCACGTTACTTATGATGCTATTAGTCATGATGCTGCATTATCTGCATATGCTTCTAAATATAATGAATGGGCGTTAGCAGATTACAACTTTAAAGAAGCAGAAGTTATTGTTTCATTTGGAGCAGACTTTCTAGGGGATTGGCAAGGTGGTGGTTTTGATAGCGGTTATGCAAAAGGGCGTGTACCTAAAAAAGGTAAAATGTCCAGACATATTCAATTTGAATCAAATATGTCCTTGACAGGGGCAAATGCCGATAAAAGAATTCCTTTAAAGCCTTCAGAGCAGAAACGTGCTTTAGCTTACTTATTTGGGAAGCTTAACAATTCTAATGTTAATACAGATCTTTCTGTAACTCTTAAAAAAGCGGTAGAAAAGGCAGGGATGCAAATTAAGGAAGCAGGAAACAAGGCTGTCGTGGTAACAGGTTTAGATGATGTAAATGCGCAGGCCTTAGTGTTGTCTATCAATGAGATGTTATCTAGTAGTGCCTTTAAACCTGAAACTCCTCGTTATACAAGACAAGGAAGTGATGCTGCAATCAATACACTAATTGCAGACATGAAAGCTGGTAAAGTAGGTGCTGTAATTATGGATGGTGTAAATCCATCTTATACGCTACCTAATGCTTCAGAATTTAATGAGGCCCTTGCTCAAGTAGAATTATCTGTTTTGTTTTCAACAAACTGGAATGAAACAGCGGAAAATGTAGGTCATACTGCAGCTTCAAGCCATTATTTAGAGTCTTGGGGTGATGCGGAGATGGTAAAGGGACATTTCAGTTTGATGCAACCTACTATTAAGGAACTTTTTGATACCAGACAATTTCAGCAGGCACTCTTGAAGTGGCTAGGTAGCGATAAAGACTATTATCAATATATTAAGGAGACTTGGACGGCTGATGTTTTAAATGGATCGTCATGGAACCAGACACTTCACGACGGGGTATTTAGTACACCGGCAAGTTTAACTGACCCAGAGAACTCTTTGTTGACTCAGGAGCCTGAGCAAGAAACATCACGGGATTCAGAATCAGCAGAATCCGTTAATACTATTGACTCTGCAGTAATGCAATTAGCCCAAGCAGTAAGTAATGAAATGGAATTGGTGCTTTATCCTAAAACAGGAATGGGAGATGGTCAACAAGCCTCAAATCCTTGGCTGCAAGAGTTTCCAGATCCAATTACAAGAGTATCATGGGATAATTATGTGACAATTTCAAAGAAGGATGCCAATAGTCTTGGACTAATAAATGAAAATGTCGCCAATGGAGGATTAGATGGCAGCTATGCCAAACTAAGCGTCAATGGAACTTCCATAGATAAGGTTCCCGTAATAATCCAACCGGGACAAGCCGCTGGTACTTTAGGTCTTTCTTTTGGTTATGGGAAGAAAGCGGGCATGAAGACTGAAATGCAAACCGGAGTAAATGCTTATACATTATATCAAGGTTTTAAAAATATACAATCGGTAACTATAGAGAAATCTTCTGGGAATCATGAGTTTGCTTGTGTGCAATTGCATAAAACACTTATGGGAAGAGGGGATATTATTAAGGAAACTACCTTAGAAATATTTAATACAAAAGACCATTCGGAATGGAATCACGTCCCTCAGGTGTCATTAAACCACCAGGAGGTAGATGCTACTTCTGTTGATCTTTGGGATAGTTTTGATAGATCTATTGGGCACCATTTTAATATGTCCATTGATTTAAATTCTTGTACAGGATGTGGAGCCTGCGTTATTGCATGTCATGCGGAGAATAATGTTCCTGTTGTGGGTAAGCAAGAGGTTCGAAAGTCCAGAGATATGCACTGGCTTAGAATAGATCGTTATTATTCTTCTGAAGATACTTTCGAGGATGATAATATCAAAAAAGATGAATTCTCCGGTGCTATGGAATCTAAAAGAGGATTCGAAGAAATGGAAATAGCTGCGGTAAATCCTCAAGTGGCTTTTCAGCCGGTGATGTGCCAGCACTGTAACCATGCTCCATGTGAAACGGTATGTCCTGTAGCAGCAACCACGCATAGTAGGCAAGGTCAGAATCATATGGCCTATAACAGATGTGTAGGTACTCGCTATTGTGCAAATAACTGTCCTTATAAAGTAAGAAGATTTAATTGGTTCTTGACCAATAATAATGACGAGTTTGATTATCATTTTAACAATGATCTTGGCAAAATGGTAATTAACCCTGATGTAACCGTACGTTCCAGAGGAGTTATTGAGAAGTGTTCATTGTGTATACAGATGACTCAAAAAACTATCCTTGATGCAAAAAGAGAAGGTAGAGTCATAAAAGATGGTGAATTCCAAACAGCATGTTCAAATGCTTGTAGCAGTGGGGCTATTGTTTTTGGAGATTCAAATGACAAGGAAAGTGAAGTGGTTGAATTGAAGAAGAGCGATAGAATGTACCACTTGTTGGAAAGTGTAGGGACCAAACCAAATGTATTTTATCATGTTAAAGTGAGAAATACAAACGAAGCGTAATAAAAGGAAGAATACAACTATAATAAAACTATATGGCGTCGCATTACGAAGCACCAATACGTAAACCCTTAGTTATCGGGGACAAAGGCTACCATGATGTCTCGGTAGATATTGCAGCTCCGGTTGAAGGAAGGGCTAATAAAATGTGGTGGATTGTTTTTTCCATTGCCCTAGCCGCATTCCTTTGGGGTGTAGGATCAATAATTTATACCGTTTCTACAGGGATAGGAACCTGGGGACTAAACAAAACGGTAAACTGGGCTTGGGATATCACTAACTTCGTATGGTGGGTAGGGATTGGTCATGCCGGTACCTTAATTTCCGCTGTATTATTGCTTTTTCGTCAGAAATGGAGAATGGCAATTAACAGGTCAGCTGAGGCTATGACCATATTTTCAGTTATTCAGGCAGGTCTGTTTCCAATAATTCACATGGGTAGACCATGGTTAGCATATTGGGTAGTGCCAATTCCTAATCAATTCGGTTCGCTATGGGTAAACTTTAATTCGCCTCTTCTTTGGGATGTTTTCGCAATCTCTACTTATCTTTCTGTTTCCCTTGTTTTCTGGTGGACAGGACTATTGCCAGATTTTGGTATGATTAGAGACAGGGCGGTAAAACCCTTCCAAAAGAAAATATATGGACTTCTTAGTTTTGGATGGACAGGTAGAGCTAAAGATTGGCAACGTTTTGAAGAAGTTTCTTTGGTATTGGCAGGACTAGCTACACCTCTTGTATTATCTGTACATACTATTGTATCCTTTGACTTTGCTACCTCGGTTATTCCTGGTTGGCATACCACTATTTTTCCTCCTTATTTTGTCGCCGGAGCAATATTTTCAGGTTTTGCAATGGTTCAGACACTACTTATTATAATGAGGAAAGTGAGTCATCTGGAAGATTATATTACAGTACAGCATATAGAGCTGATGAATATAGTTATAATGATCACAGGTTCTATCGTAGGCTGCGCCTATATTACGGAACTTTTTATTGCTTGGTATTCGGGTGTTGAATATGAACAATACGCCTTTCTTAACAGAGCAACCGGACCTTATTGGTGGGCATATCTTTTAATGATGAGTTGTAATGTGGTTTCCCCACAAGTAATGTGGTTTAAGAAAATTAGAACTAGTATTGTTATTTCCTTTATAATCTCCATTGTTGTAAACGTTGGAATGTGGTTTGAAAGATTTGTTATTATTGTAACCTCACTACATAGAGATTATTTGCCTTCTTCATGGACTATGTTCTCTCCAACCTTTGTAGATATTGGGATCTTTATTGGTACCATAGGATTCTTCTTTGTACTCTTTTTACTGTATTCAAGAACTTTCCCGGTGATTGCACAAGCGGAAGTAAAGTCGATTCTAAAATCCTCGGGAGATCGATATAAAAAATTAAGAGATGCGGGCCAACCCCTCTATACAATTAAGAAAAACGGGATAGTAAGAGAGACTATTTTGGGTGAAAGTGATTCGAAAAATGCTTTACCGGAAGCTGGAAATCTTTCTCTTTTGAGCACTCTAGGTAGCTTTGACACCGGAACTCAGACAGTAGATGATTTGAAAAAGGTTAAAGGGATAGGACCTTTAATGGAGAAAACCTTAAATGGTTTAGGGATTTATAGCTTTTTACAGTTAAGTAAATTGACCAAAAAAGAGTATGACTTATTGGATTCAATTACGGAAGCTTTCCCCGGAAGAGCTCAAAGAGATGATTGGGCAGGACAAGCAAAATTGCTTTTAAATAATAAAAATTAATTTATGGCAGCTACAGTTATTCATGCTTATTACGATGACGATGATGTTTTAATGCATGCGGTCAAACGTGTAAAAGCAAAGAAATTACATATAGAAGAAGTGTATTGTCCTTTTCCTGTTCACGGGCTGGATAAAGCAATGGGTCTTGAGCCTACTCGAATAGCTATTACCTCTTTTATGTATGGTTGTCTGGGATTGATAGTATCTATTGTGATGATGAATTATATAATGATAGAAGATTGGCCTATGGATATTGGTGGAAAACCAAGTTTTAGCTATATTGAGAATATGCCTGCCTTTGTGCCTGTTATGTTTGAGCTAACGGTGTTTTTTGCCGCTCACTTAATGGTCATTACCTTCTATTTAAGAAGTAGATTGTGGCCTTTTAAGAAGGCTGAGAATCCAGACGTTCGAACTACAGATGCTCATTTTATAATGGAAATAGAAGTGCATAACAATGAGGATGAATTAAAAGATCTGTTATTGGATACTGGAGCCGTTGAATTGAATATTATTAAAAACAATCATTAAGTAATGAAGCGTTTAATAAAAGTCTTTATGATAGTCGTATTTGTTGGATTGATATCGGCTTGTGCCGATTCCAACAGTCCAAACTATCAATATATGCCAAATATGTACGAGCCGGTAGGTTATGAGACATATCAAGAGGTCGATTTTTTACCCAATGCCTCAGAAGCAATGTCACCCGTCGAGAATACGATTCACAGAGGATGGCTGCCATATGAATTTGCGAACGATTTAGAGGGGAAAGAATTTGCTAGAATGCAACCAAGTCCCTTGGATTCCTTGGCATTAGAAGATAATTTGTCAAAAGGGAAAGAACTTTATACCATTTATTGTGCTATCTGTCATGGAAACCTTGGTAAGGGACAAGGTAGTCTGGTAAAAAGAGAAAAAATCTTAGGAGTGCCCAGTTATGCTGACGCTGCTAGAAATATAACAGTTGGAAGTACCTACCATACTATATATTACGGCCTTAATTCTATGGGATCTTATGCCGGACAACTGAATACAACAGAGAGATGGCAGGTATCAGAATATGTCATGAAATTGAAACAAGACTTAACAAAATAATACATAGCACATTAATATGTACACGTTTTCTAACAGATTAAAAATTGGTTCCATCATTCTAATGGCTATTGGTTTGCTTGGGATTGGTATTGGTTTTGTAGCTGTACCTAGTACAGTTGCGGAGGCAAAAGCCATGGTGGCATCACATGATGATGGCCACGGAGATTCCCACGCAGCTGATGCTGAACACGCTGTTGCTGCAGACCATGGGGCAACGGAGGATCATGGTGCATCTCATGACGAGCACTTGTTACACCAATTGCAAGAACAGACCTTGGGCAGCACTTTATGTGGCCGCGTTCTTTTTCTTTATGATCGCTCTTGGGGTTTTAGCCTTTTATGGAATCCAAAGGGCCGCTCAGGCAGGTTGGTCTCCTTTGTTATTTAGAGTTATGGAAGGAATTACTGCCTATATAGTTCCGGGAGGGATTATAGTATTTGGCATATTATTACTTTCAACACTTCATTTAAATCACTTGTTTACCTGGATGGACGCCGATGTGGTAGCCCATGATGAACTACTGCAGAATAAGGCTGGTTATTTAAACACAACATTTTTTCTTATAAGAGCGGCAGTTTTTCTAGGTGGATGGATTTTATATCGTGAAATTTCGCGTAAACTTTCTATCGCTCAGGATGAGTCCAATGACGATAGTAATTTTAAAAAGAACTTTAGATGGTCTGTTGGCTTTTTAGTATTCTATTTGATTTCTGAATCTATCATGTCTTGGGATTGGATTATGAGTGTGGATCCTCATTGGTTTAGCACCTTATTTGGATGGTATGTTTTTGCTAGTATGATTGTATCCGGGGTTACGGTTATTGCCATGGTCACAATTTATTTAAAGTCAAAAGGATATTTACCAGATGTTAATGATAGTCATATTCATGATTTGGCCAAGTTTATGTTTGGTTTTAGTATTTTCTGGACTTACCTATGGTTTGCTCAGTTTATGCTAATTTGGTACGCAAATATTCCAGAAGAAGTTACCTATTTTGTGACAAGGATTGAAGACTATAATCTTCCTTTCTTTGGGATGGTTGTTATGAATTTTGTTTTTCCTATATTACTCTTAATGAACAGTGATTATAAGAGAGTTAATTGGTTTGTGATAATGGCTGGAATAGTAATTTTAGCAGGTCATTATTTAGATGTGTTTAATATGATAATGCCGGCTACAGTAGGAGATCAATGGTATATTGGATTACCTGAAATAGGAGCGGTTTTATTCTTTTCCGGGGCATTTTTATTCTGGGTTTTTAGAGCCTTATCAAATGCTCCTTTACAGCCTACCAGAAATCCATTTATTGAAGAAAGTAGGCATTTTCATTATTAATAATTTTAAGTATAATATCAATATACAATGACGACATTTTTGATCATTTTTGTTTTAGTATTAGTGGCGATTGCAATTTGGCAAATGACCAAGATACTTGAATTGTCCAAGCTAAAAACAGAAGATTCACAGGTGGCTAATGATAAGGATAACCGTTATAACGGATACTTACTTTTTGCTTTTTTAATCTTTATTTACGGGATAACCATCTTTAGCTTTTACAAATACTCTAAGGTTTTATTACCCGAAGCAGCCTCGGAACATGGAGGTGAGTATGATTACTTAATGCTTGTTTCGTTTATAATAATCTTTTTTGTTCAAACTATAACCCAAGCGTTACTCCATTACTTTGGCTATAAATACAAGGGAGAAAAAGGGAAGAAAGCACTCTTCTTCGCAGATAATGATCGATTAGAGTTCATTTGGACTATTATTCCCGTAATTGTTTTGGCCGGATTAATCCTTTGGGGATTATATACCTGGACGAGCATAATGGATATAAATGACGAAGATGATCCTTTAATTGTTGAACTATATGCACAACAGTTTAATTGGACTGCAAGATATGGGGGAGCAGATAATGTTTTAGGAGGTTCTAATGTCAGAATGATTGATATTGATAGAGCGAATGTTCTGGGACTAGATGAAGCAGATCCTAATGCCTCTGATGATATTATAGTAAAAGAGCTGCATCTGCCCGTTGGAAGAAAAGTTAATTTTAAAATGCGTTCTCAGGATGTTTTGCATTCGGCTTATATGCCTCACTTTAGAGCGCAAATGAATTGTGTCCCAGGTATGACAACCGAGTTTTCATTTACTCCGACAATTACTACTGCGGAAATGAGACTTAACCCGGATGTCGTTGATAAGGTTAAAAGAACAAATAAGATAAGAGCGGAAAGAGCTGCTAAAGGAGAAGATAATACTGATCCATGGGAGTTTGACTATATTTTGCTTTGTAATAAAATTTGTGGAAAATCGCATTACAATATGCAAATGAAAATTATTGTTGAAAGTCAAGAAGAATATGAGGCGTGGATTAAAGGTCAACAGACCTTTAGCCAAACCATGGCCTCTATGGAATAAAATTGCTATAAAGGAAAGATTAATATTAAAAAATTGAATTATGTCTGTTACCGCACATGCCCATGTTGATGATCACGCAGAAGATCATGCACATCATCATAAAGAGACATTTGTAACAAAGTATATTTTTAGTCAAGACCATAAAATGATTTCAAAGCAGTATTTGATTACTGGTTTGATTATGGGTTTTATCGGTATTGCCATGTCTCTTTTATTTAGAATGCAACTGGCCTGGCCAGGAGAATCATTTGCTATTTTTGAGACCTTATTAGGTGGTTGGGCCCCTGGAGGGGTTCTGGATGCCGATATGTATTTGGCTCTTGTAACAATTCATGGAACCATAATGGTTTTCTTCGTACTTACCGCGGGTTTAAGCGGTACTTTTAGTAACCTATTGATTCCATTGCAGATAGGTGCACGCGATATGGCCTCTGGATTTTTGAACATGCTTTCTTATTGGATGTTCTTTGTGTCCAGTGTTATCATGATTATGTCTTTATTTGTTGAAGCAGGGCCTGCAGCTGCTGGATGGACCATTTATCCTCCTCTAAGTGCTTTGCCAATGGCTCAGCCAGGTTCAGGAATGGGAATGACCTTATGGTTAGTTTCCATGGCAATATTTATTGCCTCCTCTTTATTGGGATCACTAAACTATATCGTTACCGTAATTAATCTTCGTACAAAGGGTATGTCTATGACCAGACTACCGCTTACAATATGGGCCTTTTTCGTTACTGCAATAATTGGGGTTATATCTTTTCCAGTTCTTTTATCAGCAGCTTTATTACTGATAATGGATAGGAGCTTCGGAACATCCTTTTTTCTCTCGGACATATTTATACAAGGAGAGGTTTTACATTACCAAGGAGGATCTCCAGTTTTATTCGAGCATTTATTCTGGTTCTTAGGACATCCGGAAGTATATATCGTTTTGTTACCTGCCCTTGGAATTACTTCTGAGGTTATGTCAACAAATGCAAGAAAGCCGATCTTTGGATATAGAGCCATGGTAGCTTCAATTTTAGCGATTGCCTTTTTATCTACAATCGTTTGGGGACATCATATGTTTATCTCTGGAATGAATCCATTTCTGGGATCCGTATTTACCTTTACGACCTTGCTAATTGCTATCCCGTCGGCAGTAAAAGCATTTAATTATATAACTACTTTGTGGAAAGGGAATTTGCAACTAAATCCGGCAATGCTCTTTTCAATTGGTCTAGTTTCCACCTTTATAACAGGGGGACTTACCGGGATTATCTTGGGAGACAGTACTTTGGATATAAATGTACATGACACCTATTTTGTAGTGGCTCACTTTCATCTGGTAATGGGTATTTCCGCCCTATATGGATTATTTGCAGGGGTTTATCATTGGTTCCCAAAAATGTTTAAACGGATGATGAACAAAAACCTTGGCTATGTCCATTTTTGGATTACCGCAATTTGTGCCTACGGTGTTTTCTTCCCAATGCATTTTGTTGGAATGGCAGGTGTTCCAAGAAGATATTACGAAAATACAGCCTTCCCAATGTTTGATGAATTAACAGACGTAAATGTTTTGATTACTGTTTTCGCTCTTGTAGCAGGATTGGCGCAGTTAATTTTCTTGTATAATTTTATTTCCAGTATTTTTTATGGAAAGCCTACTGAACAAAACCCTTGGAAGTCTAACACTTTAGAGTGGACCGCTCCGGTTGAGCATATACATGGAAACTGGGAAGGAGCAATTCCACACGTACATAGATGGGCTTATGATTATAGCAAAGTAGATGAAAACGGAGAATATATTATTCCGGGTCAAGATTATGTTCCTCAGAATATCCCATTACAAGAGGATGAGGAAGAATTAAATCATTAAACTATTTTTTAACTTATATAAAAAGGACCTATTATTTAATAGGTCCTTTTTGTTTATAGTCCTCAGATTTGTTTAAGATTTAGAAGTTTGTTTATACAGAGTTCATTTTAGAACGAATAATTCTTAAATTCGTTTAGATGAAAAATTTAATTCTTTTTAGTATTCTGTTCTCTGTCTTCTTTGTCAATGGACAAAGGAAGCCTAAAATTAAAGGAAATAGGACCATTACTGAGGTGATGGAAGATCTCCCTGCTTTTAATACGATAAAACTTGAAGATGATCTAACTATTTTTTTGGAAGCTAGTGATATTCCGGGCTATTCTATAGTAGCAGATGATAACTTAATTGACATCATTCGTTTCGATGTTACCGATAGCGTACTGGTTGTTCGTTCATTTTATCAGATTACCGGGAAAAAACAATTGGATATAACCGTGAAATATCGAGATTTAAATAAAATAATTGTAGAAGCCGGGGAAGTCATCTCTTCTAATCAGATAGATACAGAAAATTTAGATATTGAAATTTCTGAAACCTCTCAAATAGAATTACGGGCTAAAGCGACTATGATGACAATTGATATGGAGGGATCTAGTAAAGGTGATTTTAATATTGAAGCAGATTCCATTAATATAAACCTTAGAGGTAAATCGAACATGTCATTTTATGGCCTTCTACAAGGAGTTAAATTAGATATGTATGAGAATTCCCAGGCCATTATGGAAGGCACTTCAGATCACTTAGTAGCAGCTTTATATGGTAATAGTGACGTAAGAGCAGAGAAAATGGAAACGGCTACTATTGGCGCTATACTAGAAGAAGCTTCAAAGGCTCGGTTTTTTGCTTACAAAGAGTTTCAATTATCTGCTAGTGGAACGTCTAAAACATATTTATGGGGCAATCCCAGTATATTTATTAAACAATTTTTGAATACGACAGAGTTATATAAACGGGAAGAGTGAATTGCCTTTTTCTTTAATAAAAAAGCCCGATAATAAAATTATCGGGCTTTTTAGCACTGTTTAAGATTTATCTATACGCTAATGTTAGCTTTAGGACCTGCTTTAACAATATCTTCATTAACATTTTCTTCAAACTGCTTGAAGTTGTCATTAAATAATTTAACGAGTTTTTGTTTTGTTTGGTCGTATTTCCCCTTGTCATCCCAGGTGTTTTTAGGAATCAGAACTTCTGACGGTACACCAGGACAGCTTGTAGGTATTTGAAAGCCAAATTCTTCATCTGTTACATATTCTACATTATCAAATTCATGGTGGTGAATAGCGTCTATCATGGCCCTTGTGTGTTTTAAACTCATTCTAGAACCTACACCGTGAGCGCCGCCAGTCCAACCTGTGTTTACTAACCATGCTTTGGCTTTGTGCTTTTTGATTTTTTCCGCCAATAATTCTGCATATTTATTGGGATGCCACATCATAAAAGCTGCACCAAAACAAGCGCTAAAAGTAGCCTGAGGTTCGGTAACACCCATTTCTGTTCCGGCAACTTTAGCTGTGTAACCAGAAATGAAATGATAACTGGCTTGCTCCGGTGTTAATTTGCTTACAGGAGGTAATACCCCAAAGGCATCACAAGTCAAGAAGATTATATTTTCTGGATGACCCGCAATACAAGGCATTTGTACATTATCAATGTACTGAATAGGATAAGATGCTCTGGTATTTTGTGTTATACTGGTATCTGTATAATCTACTTCTCTTGTGAATTTATCATACACAACATTTTCAAGTACAGTACCGAATTTAATTGCCCTAAAAATATCTGGTTCTTTTTCTTCGGAAAGATTAATAGCCTTTGCATAACATCCGCCTTCTATATTAAAAGTACCATCATCGGTCCAGCAATGTTCATCATCTCCAATTAATTTTCTTTTTGGATCTGCACTTAAAGTAGTTTTGCCAGTACCAGATAGTCCAAATAAAATAGTTACATCGTCTTCCTCACCAACGTTTGCAGAGCAGTGCATTGGCAATACTCCCTCTAGAGGCATTAAGTAATTCATTACAGAGAATACTCCTTTTTTCATTTCACCGGCATACTGTGTTCCAAGAATTACAATTTCTTTTCGTTCTAAATTCACGTCCACACTCGTTTTAGAAGTCATTTCAGACGTGTATCGGTTTGCAGGGAATCCACCACCGTTAAAAACTACATAATCAGGTTCTCCAAAATTAGCTAACTCCTCCGCAGATGGCATAATAAGCATGTTTTCCATAAAAAGGGCATGATATGCACGTGTACAAACAATTCTTACTTTAATTCTATACTTAGGATCCCATCCGGCAAATGCATCTACTACAAATAAACGCGGGCAGGTATTTAAATAATCAATGGCTCTTTCATGGTTAACCATAAAAGTGTGTTCGTCCAAACCAATATTAATTTTACCCCAGTCAATATTATTCTCTGAATCAGGATGTCTCACAACTCTCTTATCTTTTGGGCTTCTTCCAGTCTTCTCTCCAGAATAGGTCATCAAAGCACCTACACTGGAAATGGCTGTTCCCTTCTCTAATCGTAGTCCTAATTCATAAAGGACAGGGACACTACTATTTCTATAAACATCTTCAGTTTCAATACCGTATTTCTGTAAATTAAATTTTGTTGTCATTGATTTTAAATTTTCGTGTTGGTAATAATTTAATGAATAATCCTAAATTTCTATGCAAAGAAGGTCATTATTTTTTGTAAAAAAGATGACAAATATCATGTCAAACGTTGCTTTTGAAATATTCTTAAGAGCTTGTTCATTTTTGGAAAATAACCCTTTGGTTTTTTAGTATCTTTGATGGTATGAATGATAATCTTGATCCTACAGGGGCGGGCTATTCCGAGGAGGAGTTGGATATTGAAAGAGTTTTAAGACCCATTTCTTTTGATGATTTTACGGGCCAAGAACAAGTTTTGGAGAATCTAAAAATTTTTGTTCAAGCTGCTAATTTGAGGAACGAATCTTTAGATCACACCCTTTTTCATGGTCCTCCGGGACTCGGAAAGACTACTTTAGCCCATATCCTTGCCAATGAATTAGGAGTAGGGATTAAGATAACTTCAGGCCCGGTTCTTGACAAGCCGGGAGACTTAGCGGGTTTATTAACCAACTTAGAAGAACGGGATGTTTTGTTTATAGACGAAATTCATAGACTTAGTCCAATTGTGGAAGAGTATCTATATTCTGCTATGGAGGATTATAAAATTGATATTATGATTGAGACGGGACCTAATGCCCGTTCTGTACAAATAAACCTAAATCCTTTTACCCTTATAGGGGCCACAACTCGGTCAGGACTTTTGACAGCTCCAATGAGAGCTAGATTTGGAATAACCAGCAGGCTTGAATATTACCGGACGGAACTCTTGTCTACTATTGTTTTGCGTAGTGCGGAAATATTAAAGGTGCCGATAGAGAACCAAGCCGCAATAGAAATTGCAGGAAGAAGTCGGGGAACCCCGCGTATTAGTAATGCTCTTTTAAGAAGGGTTCGGGATTTTGCTCAGATCAAAGGAAATGGCAAAATAGATATTGGGATTGCTCGTTATGGACTAGAGGCACTTAATGTTGATACACATGGGTTAGATGAAATGGACAATAAGATTTTGACTACGATTATAGATAAGTTTAAAGGAGGTCCTGTGGGTATAACGACCCTTGCAACCGCAGTTTCTGAGAGCGCTGAAACCATAGAGGAAGTTTACGAACCCTTTTTGATCCAACAGGGGTTTATAATGAGGACTCCCAGAGGTAGAGAAGTTACAGAATTGGCTTATACACATTTAGGAAGAATAAAAGGCGGTCGGCAACCGGGTTTGTTTTAATTCTAATATGGAAGGCCTTCACACCATTTCTCAATTCCAGGTTTTTAAGAATAGAAAAACTATTCTTAAAAATCCCCTTCCTTTTCACAGGGCAAATTTTCAAAAATACGGGGATATTTTCAAGGTAAGAGTAGGATTTAGAAAGGCCGTAATTTTTACTCGGGACGCTACTATCATTAAGCACATACTCCAAAAACAACAAAAAAAGTATCAGAAATCTGAACTCCAGACAGTAGATCTTGCAAAATATGTAGGGCATGGTATTCTAACTACAAATGGGGAACATTGGCGTGTTCATCGCCGTATGGTACAACCTGCATTTCACAAAAAAAAGCTTCAGGGATTACTGGGTATCATGAAGCAAGCCATTCAATCAGAATTAAAAAAAATTGAACCCGGTGCAACTCAGAATGTTTTTCCTATTATGGGGGATTTGGCTTTTCAGGTGGTTGCGCAGGCCCTTTTTAGTCGGTCCGACATTCAAAAAGATATGGAACAGCTTCAGGATTTTACCGAGCGCAACCAAAAGATGTTAATCAAAGAAATGAGGCAGCCCTACCTTAAATGGTGGTTTAATTTAAGTGGAGAAATTAAAAAGCATTTGGATCTTGCAGAACAAGGCAGGATAATTCTAAATGATATTATTGAAGAACGTTTGCTTTCCAAGGAAGACAAAGATGATTTACTGGATATGTTGTTAAATGCAACCTATGAAGATGGAACCCAAATGCCCAGGCGGCAGTTAATTGATGAAGTTCTTATTCTTTTTACAGCAGGTCATGAGACCACTGCAAATGCGCTTAGCTTTACGCTTTTTCTATTGGCAAAACATCCAAATTTCCAAAATAGAGTTTTAAAGGAGGTTGAAAATATAAATTTTGAAGATGATGACCTAATGCAATGCCTGTCTCAATTGGGCTATACAAAACAGTGTATAGAAGAGGCCTTAAGACTTTATCCTCCCGCATATGTGATAGATAGAACTGCTATAGCAGATGATATTGTTAAGGGACAAAAATTTCCTAAGGATACCTTGATTCTCATGTCTATATATGAATTACACAGGTCTTCCGACTTCTGGGATTCCCCGGAGGAATTTAATCCGGACCGATTTAACCCGGCTTTTAAGAAAGATTATTCTAATTATTATTATCCCTTTGGGGCCGGGCCGAGAATGTGCGTAGGGAACAATTTTGCCATGTATGAGATGATTATGACGGTTGCACTTATTATTAAAAAATTCCGGCTTAGCACGGCTCTCAAAAAAGTGGAGGTTAATCCTTTAATCTCTTTAAAACCTATAGCAGTGCCACTATTGTTTGAAGAACGATGATTTTTTATCTCTGATCGAATTGATTCTTGGAAGCTAATAACTTTTAAACTTTACTGTGAAAATACCCTAGTTCTTAAAGCCAAAAATAGGATAAGACAAAAACCGATTAATTTAAAAATTCTTATGGTTTTTTAAAGATGTCTTATCTTGTGGCTATGAAAAGCCAAGGCTATAGTCAACTAATAAAAACCGAAGCGAAACGCCTCGGTTTTTTGTCTTGTGGGATCTCCAAAGCCGATTTTCTGGAAGAAGAAGCCCCAAGGTTGGAAAAGTGGCTTAAGAAGAATATGCATGGGGAGATGGGGTATATGGAAAACCACTTCGATAAACGTCTTGATCCTCGTTTGTTGGTTGACGGTGCCAAGTCGGTGATTTCCTTATTACTTAATTACTACCCGCAAGAAGAGCAAAAAAATGATACCTATAAAATATCTAAATATGCCTATGGGCAGGATTACCATCATGTCATTAAATCCAAACTAAGACAACTTCAGGAATTTATTTCAGAGGAAATTGGGGAGGTGAACGGTCGTGCTTTTGTAGATTCGGCACCGGTGCTCGACAAGGCTTGGGCAGCCAAAAGCGGTCTGGGTTGGATAGGGAAACATTCTAACCTGCTTACCCAACAAGTAGGTTCTTTTTATTTTATTGCCGAGTTAATAGTGGATCTTGAACTGGAATATGATTCTCCGGTGACGGATCATTGTGGGACCTGCACAGCCTGCATTGATGCTTGTCCGACTCAGGCCATTGTGGAGCCTTACGTAGTGGATGGGAGCAAGTGTATATCTTATTTTACCATAGAGCTAAAAAACGAAATTCCCAATTCCGTCAAAGGGCAATTTGATGATTGGATTTTTGGCTGTGACATTTGTCAGGACGTTTGTCCATGGAACAGGTTTTCTAAGAAACATCAGGAACCTTTATTTAATCCCAACCCTCAATTATTGGAAATGACCAAAACTGACTGGGAAGAGATTACACAAGAGGTGTTTGGTAAAGTTTTTCAAAAATCTGCGGTTAAGCGAACGAAATTTTCAGGCTTAAAACGGAACATAGAATTTTTAAAATAAAACACTCAAAAACTATAACGTTTTCGAAAGTAAAATAAAGAAGTTTTTAGTGAGATTTTATTGTTAACAAAGATAAAGAGCTATATTGAGGAGCTTTTTACCAACTAGTTATAAAAGAATTAAATTAAATTTTTTTACGCATCGTACACTATGAAAATAAGGAAACCTCAGTTAAGTTTTTGGCAGATATTCAATATGAACGTTGGTTTTCTTGGCATCCAGTTCAGTTTTGGATTACAACAGAGTGCAATTAATCCTATTTTTCTTTTTTTGGGGGCACCCGAAGATATGCTCCCCATTTTAAATATAGCCGGGCCGGTTACCGGTTTGGTGATTCAGCCAATTATTGGAGCCATATCTGATAAAACTTGGTCGCCACGTTGGGGCCGAAGAAAACCATTTTTTCTTATTGGAGCAATAATAGGAAGTATTTGTTTGTTTGCATTTCCTTTGAGTCCGGCATTGTGGTTTGCCGTTGGGTTACTTTGGATTTTAGATGTCGGGAACAATATGGCTATGGAGCCTTATCGTGCTTTTGTTGGGGATAAGTTGCCTAATAAGCAATTGAGTTTAGGTTATCAAATGCAGAGTCTTTTTGTTGGTGCGGGGATTGTACTTGCCAATGCTTCCATATTCCTGTTTCAGGATTGGTTTGGTGGTACGGCAAGTGAGGAAGTAGCTGGCTCTATTCCTAAATGGTTGTACTATTCTTTCTTTATAGGTTCGGTTTTATCGGTAACTACCATTTTATGGTCAGTACTTAAAACACCAGAAATTCCTCCCAGTGATGAAGAACTGGCCGAAATCAATGCACATAAGAAACTACCGTTTGCGGCTCGTTTTAAAATGCCGTTTGTTGAAATTTCAAAAGCTGTTAAAGAAATGCCCAAATTTATGTGGAAACTTTCAGCCGTATATCTTTTTCAATGGTATGCACTATTTGTTTACTGGCAGTTTATAACACCCTTGTTTATAAAAACTATGGGTTATGATCTCTCAGAGGCTGCAGCTCAATCGGCAAAAATGAGTACTACCTATAATGTTGTAACTATTGTCGTTGCTCTGGCATTGGTTCCTTTGACATTAAAGTATGGCGGAAAGAAAGTTTATGCCGCAAGTTTATTGGGAACTGGATTTGCTTTAATGAGCATACCGTATATTTCTGATCCAATTTATGTGCTGTTTCCGATGGTACTTTTTGGGATTGGGTGGGCTGCAATGATGGGTATCCCATATACCATGGTTTCTAAAATTGTACCTCAAGATCGACGGGGGGTCTATATGGGTATTTTGAATATGATGATTGTGATTCCTATGGGGATTGAAACACTCACCTTCGGATCAATCTTTAAGAACTTTTTGGGTGGGGATGCCATAAATGCAATGCTTTTTGCCGGTACTTTCTTTATTATTGCTGCGTTTTTGGCCTTGCGTTTAAATGTGCCACCAGACAAAGCATAGAAATAGGGATTCAGCACAAATATTATTCAATAATTCCTATGCTTGTTTCTCTAGAATTTTCTTCTCTTTGAATTACAAAAATTAGTCCTCATAGATAAAGTGTAATTACATCTCTTTTTTATAAGGTTTCCCTTAAATTTGTTTTTTAAATCGATGGTATGTCCGAAGAGAAAAAGAGAAGAGAAGCATTAATCTATCACGCAAAACCCCAGCCTGGAAAAATAAAAATTGTTCCAACAAAGCCCTATGCTACCCAAAGGGACTTGGCACTGGCTTATTCTCCCGGGGTTGCAGAACCTTGTTTGGAAATTGAGAAGGACCCTGAAAACGTTTATAAGTATACCGCCAAGGGGAATATTGTGGCTATAATCTCTAATGGTACCGCAGTACTTGGTTTAGGGGATATTGGGCCAGAGGCATCTAAGCCTGTTATGGAGGGGAAAAGTTTGCTTTTTAAGATTTTTGCAGATATCGATGGGATCGATATAGAGCTTGATACGAAGGATGTTGATAAATTTGTTGAAACGGTAAAAATTATTTCTCCCACCTTCGGGGGCATTAATTTAGAGGATATAAAAGCACCGGAGGCCTTTGAAATTGAAAGAAGGTTAAAGGAAGAATTGGATATTCCGGTAATGCACGATGACCAGCACGGAACAGCCATAATATCAGCTGCTGCGCTATTAAATGCGCTGCAGATTGCCGGAAAAAAAATTGATGAAGTGCAAATCGTTGTTAGTGGAGCAGGAGCTGCCGCAATTTCTTGTACCAGATTATATCGTGCTTTTGGCGCTTTAGGCAAAAATATAGTTATGCTCGATAGCAAAGGGGTAATTAGAGCAGATTCTGAAACCTTATCTCCGGAAAAAAAAGAATTTGCAACGCAAAGAAAAATTGACACTCTTGAAGAAGCCCTGAAAGGAGCGGATGTTTTTATTGGCTTGTCTATAGCCAATATCGTGAGTCCGGAAATGCTAAATTCCATGGCTAAGGATCCTATAGTTTTTGCAATGGCAAACCCCAATCCCGAAATTGACTATCAATTGGCTTGTAAAACCCGGGAGGATATTATCATGGCTACCGGAAGATCGGATCATCCTAATCAGGTAAATAATGTCCTTGGTTTCCCATTTATTTTCCGCGGCGCCTTAGATGTAAGGGCGACTAAGATTAACGAGGAAATGAAAATGGCTGCCGTAAAAGCCTTGTCAGAATTAACCAAGCAACCGGTTCCCGAACAGGTTAATATTGCCTACGGAGAAACAAGGTTAACTTTTGGGAAAGATTATATTATTCCCAAACCTTTTGACCCCAGATTAATTGCTGAAATACCACCTGCGGTGGCCAAAGCTGCTATGGATAGTGGTGTGGCAAAGGCACCTATTGACGATTGGAATAGGTATAGAGAAGAATTGCTGAAAAGATCAGGAGACGATAATAAGGTTATGCGTTTATTGATGAATAGGGCAAAGAACAATCCAAAGCGAATTGTTTTTGCGGAGGCCAATCATTTAGATGTATTAAAAGCAGCACAGATTGCCTTTGAAGAAGGAATCGCCATCCCCATTTTATTAGGAAATAAAGGCATTATAAATAAATTAAAGCAAGAGTTAGAATTTGATGAAGATGTTACAATAATTGATCCAAAATCTGACGAGTCTGAAGAAAAAAGATTGAAGTACTCCCGTAAATTTTATGAGGCGAGGAAGAGAAATGGGATTACCATGTACGGAGCAGCCACAAAAATGAGGGAAAGAAATTACTATGGCGCTATGATGGTTCTTGAGGGAGATGCTGATGGGATGATATCAGGACATTCAAGGGCTTATGCCAATGTAGTCCGACCTATTTTTGAGGTAATTGGGAGGGCTAATAATGTCTCCAAGGCAGCAACTGCTCATATTATGATAACAGAAAGAGGGCCATTACTTTTGGCCGACACTTCTATTAATATTGATCCTAATGCTGAAGAATTAGCTGAAATCTCAAGCATGACAGCGAATCTGGGGATAGCATTTGGTTTTGATCCTGTAATGGCGCTGCTTTCGTATTCAAATTTTGGCTCTTCCAGTCATCCACATGCTAAGAAAGTGAGGGATGCCATTAAAATTTTACATTCAACCCATCCCGAATTGGTAGTTGATGGTGAAATACAGACTGATTTTGCTCTTAATAAAAAATTAAGACAAACCCAGTTTCCATTTTCTAAGCTGGCAGGTAATAAAGTTAATACTTTAATTTTTCCAAATCTTGAAGCGGCTAATATTACCTATAAGCTGCTAAAAGAATTACATGCGGCCGAATCTATCGGACCTATTATGCTGGGTCTAAGAAAGGCAGTTCATGTATTGCAATTGGGTGCGAGCGTTGATGAAATGGTAAATATGACAGCGGTAGCTGTAATTGACGCCCAAGAGAGGGAAAAGAGAAGAAAGGCTAAGATGAGTCAATAGGTTAATTCAACTTATTTGTTAAATAATTTTGCTTAATGATTACACATTTAAAGGGAAAACTTGTTGAAAAAACACCCACATACTTGATAATAGAATGTGGAGGAATTGGATATTTTGTAAATATTTCTCTTCACACTTTTTCCCAAATAAAGGAAGAGGAAAATATACTCATTTACACTCATCTTCAAATTAAGGAGGATTCTCATACATTATTCGGCTTTGCTCAAAAATCTGAGAGAGAAATTTTTAGACTACTTATTTCAGTTTCAGGTATAGGTTCTAACATTGCTAGAACCATGTTGTCATCCCTGTCTCCTGTCCAAGTTAGAGATGCGATTGCTTCCGGTGAAGTAGCTATAATTCAAGGGGTCAAGGGAATAGGAACAAAAACAGCGCAACGCGTTATTTTAGACCTAAAAGACAAAGTTTTAAAAATATATAATATTGACGAAGTTTCCTCAAATTCAAACAATACAAATAAAGAAGAAGCGTTATCTGCTTTAGAGGTTCTCGGGTTTACCAAACGACAGTCGGAAAAGGTTGTTGATAAGGTCTTAAATCAGAACACTTCTCTAAGCGTAGAGGACATTATAAAACAGACGCTGAAAAATTTGTAAAAAGTTTGAAAAAAGGGGCAAAATCAATGCTTAAATCTTTAAGATTTAAGATTTTTTTACATACCATTATTTTTCTTGGAGTTTGTGCTTCCTCTTTAGCTCAGGAAGGCAATAATCAGGAGGTAGACTCTGTGCAGACTGGCTTTGCTTTAGGTAAGCTTGTTCTGGAAAATCCTGATAGCATTGTTTCAAAATACATCTACGACCCTAAACTGGACCGATATATCTATTCGGAAACTATTGGAGACTTTGATATAAGTTATCCCATAATACTTACCCCGGAACAATACTTTGACTTAGTTCAAAAGGAAAATACCAAGTCTTATTTCAAAGAAAAAATTGACGCTTTTAGTGGCAAGAAAGAAGGGTCTGAAGAAGCTCGGAAAAATCTACTTCCGAATTTTTATGTAAATAGCGGTTTTTTTGAAACGATCTTCGGAGGCAATACCATTGAAGTTATTCCTCAAGGTTCTGTTGCTATGGATCTTGGAATAATTTGGCAAAAAAACGATAACCCCGCTTTATCGCCCAGAAACCGAACCAATTTATCTTTTGATTTTGACCAAAGAATAAGTCTCAGTTTATTGGGAAAAGTAGGAGAGCGGTTAGAGGTGACTGCCAATTATGATACGGAAGCTACTTTCGACTTCCAAAATTTAATCAAACTGGACTACACTCCGACAGAAGATGATATTATACAAAAAATTGAAGTAGGTAATGTTAGTATGCCCCTTAACAGTTCTTTGATAACAGGCGCTCAAAGTCTCTTTGGTGTAAAAACAGAATTGCAATTTGGCAAAACAAGGGTCACGGCAGTTTTTTCAGAACAAAGATCTCAGAATACTTCAGTAGTTGCTCAAGGGGGTGGTACCATAAATGATTTTGAATTTACTGCTTTAGATTACGATGAAGACAAACACTTTTTCCTATCCCAATTTTTTAGAGATACTTATGATGGGGCTTTAGAGAATTATCCTTATAAGAAATCTCAAGTACAAATTACGCGTTTAGAAGTATGGGTAACCAATAGATCGCAACAAACTCTTAATGTAAGAAATATAGTTGCTTTACAAGATTTAGGAGAACCCTTAAAAGAGAAAACAAGAATTGGAATTGCTAACGGAGAACCTCCGGGTTTTTTTAATACATCTGCCTCTAATCAAGATTTACCAAGAAACGGCGCCAATGATTATGATCCCAATCTTATAGATAATGGGGGGGTCTTAAATGAAAATGTAAGGGATATAGCTACAATAGAAAATGCCTTTGATATAAATACTGGTTATCAGGTGAATCAAGGTTTTGATTTCGCTATTTTGGAAAATGCTCGAAAACTAGATATTGGTAGAGACTATCAGTTTGATTCGCAGTTGGGATATATTTCATTAAATCAAAGATTAAGCAATGATGAGGTTTTAGCCGTGGCATACCAGTACACTTTTAACGGGGAAGTTTTTCAAGTAGGAGAATTTGCTAATGGAAGTATAGATGCTACCACGGTTACTCCTGGAGCAGATCCTATAATCAATAATAATACACTTATTTTAAAACTTTTAAAAAGTAATATTACCAATGTAGAAGATCCTATCTGGGATTTGATGATGAAAAACATTTATTCTACGGGAGCTTTTCAATTAAGTCAGGAAGACTTTAAATTAAACATTCTATATTCCGATCCTACCCCAAGGAATTATATTACTCCTGTTAACGAGGGTCCCGGGAGTGGTTGGCCAGATGGCCTTCAGGATCGAATCCTTTTAGATGTCTTTAATCTAGATCGCCTAAATGTTTATAATGATGTACAGCCCGGAGGAGATGGCTTTTTCGATTTTGTGCCTGGAATTACAGTGAGTACCCAGAATGGCCTGATTATCTTTACTAAGGTAGAACCTTTTGGGGAGTTTTTATTTAATACCCTAGGGGGTGGTACTTACGATGTGCCAAACGATCAGGGATATAATGAAAATCAGCAGCGATATGTATTTCGGAATATGTATGCCTTAACCAAGGCTGCTTCTTTACAGGACGCTGAAAAAAATAGATTTAGGCTGAAAGGAAGGTATAAATCAGAAGGTGCTAGTGGAATCCCTATTGGAGCCTTTAATGTTCCGCGTGGATCGGTAAGGGTTACCGCCGGGGGAAGACAATTGCAGGAAGGGATAGATTATACCGTAAATTATCAGGCTGGGACAGTTCAAATTTTGGATCCAAGCTTAGAAGCATCCAATGTGCCAATCAATATTTCTGTAGAGAACAACGCCATATTTGGCCAGCAGACTAGAAGATTCACTGGCTTTAATGTTGAACATCAGTTTAATAATAATTTTATTTTAGGAGGTACTTTTCAGAATCTTAATGAAAGACCGCTTACGCAAAAATCTAATTACGGTGTTGAACCAGTAAATAATAGTATTTATGGGCTTAACGCTAATTTCTCCACCGAGGTTCCTTTTTTAACCCGATTAGTAAATAAACTGCCTAACATAGATACCGATGTGGCTTCCAATCTTTCTGTAAGAGGAGAGATTGCCTATTTGAATCCCAATTCTCCGAAGAATGCCGATTTTGAGGGAGAAACAACTACCTATCTCGACGATTTTGAAGGCGCACAGGCCTTAATTGATATTCGATCGTCTTTGGGCTGGACCTTGGCAAGTACTCCTCAGGAATTTCGAGTAGAGGGAGAACCAGATTTTGAAACCGGTTTTGAGAGAGCGAAAATGGCCTGGTATACTATAGATCCAATATTTTATACAAATCAAAGACCTTCCGAGATTAATGATAATGATGTGTCCACCAATGAAACGAGAAGAGTATTTATTGATGAGGTCTTTCCTCAGGTAGATATCGCTCAAGGCCAGACAACAGTACTGAACACTTTAGACATGGCTTATTATCCTAATGAAAAGGGACCTTATAATGCCAGTCCTACATTTGAAAATTTACCACCGGACCAGAAATGGGCGGGGATGATCCGTTCTATTAGTAGTACTAATTTTGAGCAATCAAATGTTGAGTTTGTACAGTTTTGGGTAATGGACCCATACGTGGATGGTATTGGAAATGGTCCTGGGGAACTAATTATTAACCTGGGAAATATTTCCGAGGATATTTTAAAAGACGGTAGAAAGCAATATGAAAATGGCCTTCCGGGAATAGGGTCAAATGATCTTACTACACCAACCCCTTGGGGTCTTGTTCCATCGACACAGTCTTTAGTTTATGCTTTTGATGCCAATGAGGACAATAGAAGCCTGCAGGATTTGGGATTTGATGGACTTGATGATTCTCTGGAAGCTAGCCAAGGTTATAACGGTCCTGATAATGATCCTGCCCTAGATAATTATCAGTACTACCTTAATCGCAGCGGAAGTATCTTGGAAAGGTATTTGGATTTCAATAACACACAAGGGAATTCTCCCGTAGCTGTTTCTGACACCAATAGAGGTTCAACTACTTTACCCGATGTTGAGGATGTTAATCGAGATTTAACCATGAATACCATAGACAGTTATTTTGAGTATCGTATTCCTATCAGACCAAATATTACTGTAGACGATCCTTATGTAACCGATATAACCGAAGGACTTACCCCTGAATTACCGAATGGGACACAACTCAATCGAAGATGGATTCAATATAAAATTCCATTAAGCGATTTTACAGATGCTATAGGGGGGATTGTTGATTTCAGATCTATAAGTTTTATGAGAATGTACCTTACAGGTTTTACTAACCCGGTTGTATTGAGATTCGGCACCCTTGATTTAGTAAGAATAGACTGGCGGAACTATACAAAATCATTATCCTCAGATAATGATGATCCGGCAGATGATGCTACCATAGTTGATGTAAATACGGTCAATATAGAAGAGAATAATTCAAGAGTCCCGATTCCTTATGTTCTTCCTCCGGGAGTTCAGAGAGAACAATTAAATAATAATAATACCATTATTAGACAAAATGAACAATCACTTTCTTTTAAAGTGGAGAATTTGGAACCAAGAGATTCTAGAGGTGTTTTTAAAAATATCAACATAGATGTCAGGCAGTATAAAAGGCTTAAGATGTTCTTGCATGCGGAGAAAATAGTAGATTCTGACTATCTGGATGATGAGATCCCTTTGGTTGCATTTTTAAGAATAGGCACGGACTTTTCGGAAAATTATTATCAAATAGAAGTTCCAATGGAGTTTACTCCCTTTGGATCTTCGAGTGCAGACGATATTTGGCCTGCCATAAATGAATTAAACATAGCGCTAAGTGATTTAAACAAGGTTAAATCCCAGGGAATAGCCGATCAAACCTTAGGAGAGATTAGTTATTACGAAATCATTGATGGAGAAGTAGTCTCTGTAGAAGAATTTGCCCCAAGAGTATTGGGGCAGTTGCGTATAGGGATTAGAGGGAATCCTTCTTTGGGTTCTCTGCGCAGTGCAATGTTAGGGATAAAAAATATTGATGATTTACCAGCCAGAGGAGAAATTTGGTACAATGAATTACGTTTGGAAGGCCTAGATAATAATGGGGGTTGGGCAGCTATCGCGGCTGTTGATGCCAACCTTGCTGATTTTGCCAACATTACGGCTACCGGAAATAAAAGTACTCCTGGTTTTGGTTCGATAGATCAAAGACCAAATGAAAGATCTAGAGAGGATGCCGTTGCCTATGATGTTGTCACTAATGTGGAGGTTGGTCAATTATTGCCCAAAAAATGGAATATACAAATTCCTTTTAATTATGGAATCGGGGAACAACTTATTACCCCGGAGTTTGATCCGGTTTACGATGATTTAAAATTAAAGGATAGAGTAGATGCTGCCCCTAATCAGGCGGAAGCAGATATTATAAAAGAACAGGCCGAAGACTACACAAAAAGAACCAGTATAAATCTAATTGGCGTAAGAAAAAACAGGGGCCCCGATGCAGAAGCTAATTTTTATGATGTAGAAAACTTTACTTTTAATTATTCCTATAACCAAACAGATCACAGAGATTTTGAAGTGGCTAGTTTAAAAGATCAAAATGTAAGAACAGGTTTTGTATATAATCATAACTTTAAACCGGCCGTAGTGGAACCATTTCAAAAGAATGATTCTTTGTTTACAGGTTCATATTTAAAGTGGCTTAAGGACATGAATTTTAATTTGTTGCCTGCCAGTTTTTCTGTGCAATCTGATTTTGACAGACAATTTAATCAGCAGCGTTTTCGAGATGTTTTAGAACCAGGAGTGGAGACGCTTGACTTGCCATTATTGCAACAGCGTAATTATCTTTTTAATTATCAATACACCTTAAATTATAGTCTTTCAAAGTCTTTAAGACTTAATTTTACCACCGCTAATAATAATATTGTTAGAAATTATTTTACCGATCCGGATGATCCAAATTCTGAAATAAATCAAAATCTAAAAATTTGGGATGGCTTTTTTGATATTGGAGATCCTAATCGACATTCCCAACAATTTCAGTTAAACTATGATGTTCCATTGGATAAGATCCCTATTCTCGATTTTATGAACGTTCAATATACCTACACCAGTAATTTTGATTGGCAAAGGGGAGGAGACGCCATTAATGAAGTGGTGCAGGATGCTTTAGGTGATCCTGATGCCGTTGTGAATACCATTCAGAATGCCAATACACATTCAATTACGGCAGCTTTTACAATGCAACGTTTATACGATAAGGTTGGATTAAAGAAAAGGGATGCCAAAACTGTTCAGGCTAGTAATGCCAACAGAAGGGATAAGGCAGGAAATCCTGCGGAGGATACTGAGAAGCCTAAAAAGAAAACCAGTGGAGCCTTTAATACGGTGATTGATATAGTAACTATGGTAAAACGAATTAATGTTAACTATAGTGAAAATAATGGTACTGTTCTGCCCGGTTATTCACAATCAATTGGCTTTCTTGGTACTACCAAACCAAGTCTTGGCTTTGTTTTTGGTAGTCAGGCGGATATCCGATTTGAAGCAGCCCGAAATGGCTGGTTGACTCCCTTTAATGAATTCAACGAACAATTTATACAACGTAAGAATAAACAGCTCAATATTACGGCAACGGCCCAACCCATACGAGATTTAACCATAGATCTCCTTGCAGATCGCCAATACTCAAGTAGTTTACAGGAAAACTATGAGATTAATGGAGGGGTATATATTCCGCAGACCCCTAATACCTTTGGAAATTTCAATATTTCGACAATGATGTTCGCGACAGCTTTTAGTAAAAGTGATGAGTTTGAATCCGAAACCTTTGAGAATTTTAAGGATAACAGAATTGTGGTGGCGAACAGACTTTTTGATGATAACTCTAGCCCAAATGAAGGTGTAGATGAAGATGGGTTTCCATTAAGATATGGCAAAACAAGTCAGGATGTTCTCTTACCTTCCTTTTTTGCCGCTTATACGGGACAAGATGTAAACCGGGTTAATTTAGATGCTTTTAGAGACATTCCAATCCCCAATTGGAATATAAAATATACCGGTCTTATGCGCCTGGGATGGTTTAAAGAGAATTTTAAACGATTTTCTTTAAGTCATGGGTATAGATCAGCCTATAGTATAAATACGTTTCAAACCAATTTGGAACGAAATCAACTTATAAATGAAGGCCTGCCTCCAGTAAACAATGAAACCCAGGATTTCTTGCCGGAAGATATCATAAATAATGTGACCTTGACAGATCAGTTTAATCCGTTGGTTAGAGTTGATTTTGAAATGAAGAGTTCCCTAAGTGTTTTAGCTGAAGTACGAAGAGACAGGATACTTTCAATGAGTTTTGACAATAATCTTTTGACAGAAATTAATGGTCAGGATTATACAGTAGGTCTTGGATATCGCTTTAAGGATGTGAAATTTGTCACAAAGATAGGAGGGGAAAAGCAACGTTTAAAGGGAGACTTAAATCTGAAGGCAGATGTTACGCTCAGAGATAATGTTACCTTAATAAGAAACCTTGATATTGATAACAATCAGGTTACTTCAGGGCAAAACTTATTATCAACAAAGTTTACAGCAGATTATGCCTTAAACAAAAACCTAAACGCCTTATTCTTTTTTGATTATTCATTTTCGCAGTTTGCTGTTTCTACCGCGTTTCCCCAAACCAGCATTAATACCGGTTTTACTATTAGATACAATTTTGGAAATTAGGTCTTGTTATGATCATTTTTTATCTCCTCTGTTTTTTTGAAAACCATCAGATTATCAGTTACATTTGTCAGATACAAAAAAGTAGTCTAAAATGAATATACCGTCCGAGTTAAAGTACACTAAAGATCATGAATGGATCAAAATTGAAGGAGAAATTGCCACTGTAGGCATCACCGACTTTGCCCAGGGCGAATTAGGTGATATCGTATATGTGGAAGTAGAAACACTGGATGAAACTTTAGATAAAGAAGAGGTTTTCGGAACGGTTGAAGCTGTTAAAACAGTCTCAGATTTATTTTTGCCCTTAAGTGGTGAGATTATTGAGTTTAACAACAACCTGGAAGAAGAACCTGAGAAAGTAAATGCCGATCCCTATGGTGAAGGATGGATGATAAAGTTAAAAATGACCGATCCATCAGAAATTAGTAATTTATTGAGCGACCAAGAATACAAGGAGCTTATTGGTGGTTAGGAAAAAGACTTATTTTTTTGCTTTTATATGCTGGATGGTGTTTATTTCAATTTTGAGTCTTTCTTCATTTGAAGATGTAGACACACCAAGTATAGACCTACCTCAATTTGATAAGGTAGTGCATTTCTTTTTTTACTTTATAGCCGCTGTTCTAGGACTGCTTTCTTTAAATAAATTACAGAAAGGAAAACAGGTGTCTGTTATTTTAGGACTACTCATATTATATGGTATACTTATTGAAGCATTACAGTATAAATATATTCCTGAAAGAAGCGGAGAAATATGGGATATTTTTGCAAATAGTGTGGGGGTAATTTCGGGTGCAGGTTTTGTATTCTTTAATTTTTACCGAAAATCGCCGTTAAAATGAACAGATTAGTTGCTTTTTTATTAAATTAATAGTTAAATTAGCGATTATTAAATATAGACAAAATGGAACCAAAAAAGAATCCAAAAGCAGACTTAAGAAGAAATAGTGCACTCTATTTTGTTCTGGGTTTGACTGCAGTAATGTTAATTGTGTATACTGCTTTTGAATGGAAAACGTATGATAAATCTAATGATTATGACATTTCATTAAATGTTGAAGATGATTTGGATGAAGAAGTTCCTATGACAGAGCAAATTAAGACTCCACCTCCACCTCCACCACCGGCAGCTCCGGAAGTTATTGAAGTTGTTGAAGATGAGGAAGAAGTTGAGGAAACGGTTATTGAGTCTACTGAGACTAGTCAGGAAGAAGAAGTAATTGAGATAGAGGAGGTAGAAGTAGATGAGATGGAAGAAGATGTAGACGTTCCTTTTGCTGTTATTGAAGATGTGCCAATTTTCCCTGGATGTGAAGGGGCAAGTGATAAAAGAGCCTGCTTTAACGAAATGATGCAGAAGCATATTCGTAAAAACTTCCGTTATCCTGAAATAGCACAAGAAATGGGGGTTCAGGGAAGAGTAAATGTAATGTTTACCATCCAGAAAGATGGAAGTATTGGAAATATTAGATATAGAGGTCCTGACAAAAATTTAGAGGCAGAGGCACTAAGAATTATAGAAAAACTTCCTAAAATGACTCCAGGTAAGCAAAGAGGGAGGGCTGTTAGAGTTCCATTTAGTATTCCTATTACTTTTAAATTACAATAGAATACATAAAATAAAGTTTACAAAATCCTTGTTGAAAGACAAGGATTTTTTTGTGCTTAATTCTTTTTTCATGCCCATTATTTAATCCAGATATTTTTGTCTTTTGTTCTTATTGTTATTTTATTTTTAAATGACTTGTTAATTTAGCAGACATTAATATTTCGATAAAGCCTTTTAAATCGTTGGATTAAAATAGAATGGGTCTTATCTTTGCACCGCACTTAAAAACGGATATTATTCTGAAGTGTAGCAAGGATATTTTATGAAAATGACTCTAAGCACGGCAAATAGTAATTCAACGATTTTAACATTTGCTGACTTCAAAGAAATCACCAAAGCAAGACTTGCTTTAAGTGTAGTGATCTCCTCAATAGCTGGATATCTACTTGGTGCTTATGAAGTAAATGCTGTTTCACTTTTTCTACTTTCTTTCGGAGGATATTGTATGGTTGGAGCCTCTAATGCCTTTAATCAGATTATTGAGAAGGATTTGGATTTGTTAATGAATAGAACACGAAACAGACCTCTTCCAGCAGGCAGAATGTCAGTCAACAAGGCACTTTCTTTGGCTATCTTAATGACTGTCTTAGGTATCATTAGTCTTTATCTTCTTAATCCACAAACAGCCATGTTTGGGGCTATTTGTATTTTCTTATATACCTGCGTCTATACTCCTTTAAAAACAAAGACTCCATTAGCCGTATTTGTAGGAGCCTTTCCAGGAGCCATCCCTTTTATGTTGGGATGGGTGGCAGCAACAAATGATTTTGGGATTGAACCCGGAACTTTGTTTATGATACAATTTTTTTGGCAGTTCCCACACTTCTGGGCTTTGGCATGGATGTTAGATGAGGACTATAAAAAGGGGGGCTTTAAAATGTTGCCAACAGGGAAAAAGGATGGTAGTACGGCCTTGCAAATTATAATGTATACGATATGGATGATCTTAATTTCTGTGATTCCTGTCTTTGGAATTACGGGTAGATTACATCTCTCAGTTTCTGCGGCGGTAGTTGTATTTCTTATGGGATTGGTTATGCTGGTTTTTGCATTTAGGCTTTATGAAAGGCGAGATAATAAATCGGCTCGGATATTAATGTTAATAAGTGTTAGCTATATATCGCTTATACAGCTTATTTATGTTTTAGATAAATTTATTTAAATTCAATGGATCTTACACAGGGAAGCCAAGAGGAAAAAAATGCCAGAGCAAAAAAAATGATGCTTTGGTTCGGAATTGCGAGTTTAATAATGGGTTTTGCGGGATGGACAAGTGCTTATATTGTAAGTAGTTCCCGCGAAGACTGGTTAACTAATTTTGAGTTGCCAACAGCATTTTTATACAGCACCTTAATTATTATTATTAGCAGTGGAACCTATATGCTTGCAAAAAAGGCCATCGATAAAAATAATAATAGTCTGGCGTTTAAGTATTTGCTGTTGACCATGTTTTTGGGAATAGGTTTTATATTATTGCAATTTAGTGGGTTTTCTGAACTAATTGGACAAGGTTATTACTTCACTGGTCCAACCAGTAGTATTACAATGTCTTATATTTTTCTAATTGCAGCAGTTCACATTGTTCACGTAATTGCCGGATTAATTTCTTTAGTTGTGGTCTTGTATAATACTTATAAGAATAAGTATTCTCATGATAATATGTTAGGATTTGAATTAGGGGCAACTTTTTGGCACTTTTTAGATGCCCTTTGGATATATCTTATATTATTTTTTTATTTCTTTAGATAATATTTAAGGCAAGGGGCGAATTGTATTGCATTTGCCCTTTCGTTTATATGAAAAAAATGTAAATTTGCCAATATTCTATTAAAACGATATATTTCTTATGCAATCTACGATATCAACAGGTACAGAGGAAAATGTTTGGGGAGGAGGAAACCAACCTTTAGGCGCCAGTTATGGTAAGCTGATGATGTGGTTTTTTATTGTTTCAGATGCCTTAACTTTTTCAGGATTTTTAGCCTCCTATGGTTTTTCAAGATTTAAGTTTATTGAAACTTGGCCCATAGCGGATGAGGTTTTTACTCACGTACCATTTTTCCATGGTAATTTTCCCATGTACTATGTTGCCTTTATGACCTTTGTATTAATTATGTCTTCTGTAACTATGGTGCTAGCCGTGGATGCAGGACACAAAATGATGAAAAATAAGGCTATAATTTATATGTTCCTTACAATAATAGGAGGTGCCATATTTGTTGGGTCACAGGCTTGGGAATGGGCTACTTTTATTAAAGGAGATTATGGCGCTATTGAGACAAAGGGCGGAAGAATCCTTCAATTTGTAAAGGCTGATAGTGGCGAAAGAGCAGCCTTAGCTGATTTTGCAAAAACATTGCCTTCGGAAAGAGTAGATCATGAAAAAAGAAATGGGGTGTGGTTTTATAAAGGAGAATCTCTACCATCATATACAGTAAGTGAAGTAACCGAAGGTCTAAAGTCAAATCCAAATATTTTAATTAGGACTGAGAGTATAAATGCTGAGGGAGAAAAGACCCTATTAACAAGAGAGGAATCTTTAAATAAAATAAAAGATGGTGTTTTAGTAGTAGAAGGGGCTAATCTTGTAAGAAATGAATATGGAAGTAGACTTTTTGCAGACTTCTTTTTCTTTATCACCGGTTTCCACGGCTTTCATGTTTTCTCCGGAGTAGTAATAAACATTATAATTTTCTTTAATATCATTATAGGAACCTACGAGCGTCGGGGGCATTATGAAATGGTTGAGAAAGTAGGGTTATACTGGCATTTTGTAGATTTAGTCTGGGTTTTTGTCTTCACCTTCTTTTACTTGGTATAGACATAGATTCTTATAAAGAATATTAATTAAAGTATTTAATTGCAATAAATTTAGGATGGCACACGAACATAAACTAGAAATATTTAGAGGACTCGTTAAGTTTAAATCCAATACACAGAAAATTTGGGGAGTTTTAGTCTTTTTGACAATAGTTACAGCAGTCGAAGTAGCCTTAGGTATTTCCAAACCTGAAGTTTTAACAGCAAGTAGTTTTTTGGGAATGAAACTCTTGAATTGGATTTTTATAATATTAACCCTTGTTAAGGCATATTACATTGCCTGGGATTTTATGCATTTAAGAGATGAAAAAAGCTCCTTGAGAAGAGCTATCGTATGGACGCCAATATTTTTGGTAGCCTACCTTATTTTTATTCTCCTCTTTGAAGCAGATTATATCTACAACGTCTTCAAGGATGGATATGTAACCTGGAATTTCTAACAAGGAATTAACATCTATAAAAGACGGTATAATAACCGTCTTTTTTATTTTTACAGTATAAATGTCGCTATGAAAAAGACATTCGTTTTAGTGGTGCTTTTTGTACTACCTCTTGTTGCCTATTTATTTTTCGCCTCGGGGGTAAATAACTTTGGTCGTTTGCCAATGCTTACTGAGCAAATAAAACAACTACCTCCTAATGATTCAGACGCCACTTTTGAAGATAAGATTACTATCCTCGGATTTTTAGGAAAAAATGTAGAAATGAAAAAAGGCAACGCCTTTAATCTTAACCAGAAGATTTATAAACCTTTCTACGAGTTTAATGACTTTCAAATTTTAATGCTCATGCCTAAGGGTACTGAAACCAAAATTGATGAGTTAAAGAAAGAATTAGGTGGCTTGGCAGATATAAGAAATTGGAGGTTCGTTTTTATGGAAGACCAACAAATACAAGAAATCTTTGATTCTTTACAATCCGATTTAACTTTAGATGCTAGTTTAGGAACACCTTATGTTTTTATTATAGATAAAGATGGAAGTTTGAGGGGTAGGACGGACGATGATGACGTAGGCGTGAAGTATGGTTATAATGCTACTTCAGTGGCTGAACTCAATAATAAAATGGAAGACGATGTTAAGATTATCTTGGCAGAGTATAGGCTAGCTCTTAAAAAGAATAACGCAAATAGAACTAATTGATGAAAAACAAGTATACGTATATTTGGGTTTCTCTTGTAGTACTGGTATTTGGTATTATTTTCATTCCTAAAATAGTAAATCGAATTAATTCTGATACAGTAACTCAGCAAGATCGTCTCAATGCATCTACCCCTGACAGTTCCCTTTCCTTTATAACCCTTAATGGGGAAAAAAGAAAGATTCCTAATTTTTCATTTTATAATCAGGATAGCCTTGTTATTTCACAAGAGGATTATCTAGGAAAAGTTTTTTTGGTTGAATTCTTCTTTACAAGCTGTCCTACAATTTGTCCAATAATGAATCAGAATTTGGTGGAGATTCAAAATGAGTTTAGGGATTTTGAAAACTTTGGGATAGCGTCTTTTACCATAAATCCGGAATATGATACCCCTTTAGTTCTAAAAGAGTATGCGGAAGAATATGGTATAACTGACATGGATTGGCATCTTTTAACCGGAGATGCTGAAGAGATTTATGATTTGGCAAATAATGGGTTCAATATCTTTGCAATGGCCAATGAAAATGTTCCTGGCGGATTTGAACATTCTGGGCTCTTTGCCTTAGTAGATAAGCAAGGATATATAAGATCTCGTCGTGATGATTTTGGAAATCCTATTATTTATTACAGGGGGATGATTAGCGAAGGACAGCAGCAAAATGAACAGGGTGAAGAGGAGCAGATTAAAATTTTAAAGGAAGATATACGGAAATTACTCAAAGAAAATGTTAGTAAATAAGCCTCTTCAGGAAAAGAAAATCAATAGGACTATAACTGTTGTTTCAATTGTAGTTCCTGTTGTGGTGGCTCTCTTGTTTGGGGTTAAATTACCCAACGTTGAACCTTTGAGTTTTTTACCCCCTATTTATGCTTCTATCAATGGTCTAACAGCTATCTTGTTGGTATTAGCCTTATGGGCTATTAAGAAGAAGAAGATTAATTTACATCGACGTATAATGACATCCTGCATTGCTTTATCACTCCTCTTTTTGGCAATGTATGTAGCTTATCACATGACCTCTGAATCTACTTCTTACGGGGGAGAAGGATTTTTAAGATATATATACTTTTTTATTCTTATTTCACATATACTGCTATCAATTATAGTTATTCCTATGGTACTTATAACCTATGCCAGGGCTTATTTAGGGAAGTATGAGTCGCATAGGAAATTGGCTAAGATTACCTTCCCTGTTTGGTTGTATGTAGCCATAACAGGAGTTGTGGTTTACATTATGATATCACCCTATTATGTTTAATACTTTTATTATCAAAAAAATAGAATTGAATTGAAAAAAATTAATAAAATATGGTCAGTTTTGGTATTGTTATTCATTCCATTTCTTTCTAATGCACAATGTGCTATGTGCAGAGCCGTGTTGGAAAGTCAAGACGATAGTTCTATGGCCGAAGGAATAAACAATGGGATTGTTTATCTGATGGCCCTCCCTTATATTCTTGTAGGCACCTTATTTTATATTGTTTATCGTAAAATGAAGTCCTAGGAGTTTAATATTTTTATAGAATAACTGTAACAATACTTAAATGTTTAGGTCTTATTAATGTAAGAGATTAACGTCAATCATAATTTACCCTCCTAATGTTCGATCTGGAAAGATGGCAGGAAATTTTCGATACTATTCGAAAAAATAAATTGAGAACTTTTTTAACGGGCTTATCCGTGGCCTCTGGTATTTTTATTTTAGTTATCCTCCTGGGATTTGGGCAGGGAATGCAAAATGGAGTGGCTAAGGAATTTTCAAAAGATGCCAGTAATCGCATAGTTGTTTGGACCCGCTCTACTACAAAGGAGTATAAAGGTCTTAATCCGGGAAGAACGATAAGGCTAAAAAATGAAAACAATGAATTTGTTAAAGAACAATTCTCAAAAGATTTAGATAAGGAATCAGGTCGTTTTAGGGTCCCAAGTACAGCAGTAGTTTTTGATAATGAGAACTTAGGATACAGCGTTGAAGGTATTTCTTCCGGATATCAATTTATAGAAAATCAATTTATTTCTGAAGGCCGATATATCAATCAACTTGATGAGGCAGGTGCCAAGAAAGTAGCTATTATAGGTAAAAAGATAGCAAGTGAAATTGATAAAGACCCCAAAGAAATTGTTAATGATTACATAGATATTTCAGGGATACGTTTTAAAATTGTCGGAATTTTTGGCGATGTTGGAGGAGAAGGAGAAGAAGATAGAATCTTTATCCCTATTACCACTGCGCAGAAAGTATTTAATGGAGCCGATAGAATTAATTCTCTTGCATATACACTAAAACCTGCAGATAATTTTAAGGCGTCTGTCGAGGAGTCCAAGATTTTTACTTCTAACTTATTGGGCTATTTAAAAGAAGCACATATTGTTTCTCCGGAAGATAATACTGCTATTAATGTCTTTAATACTCTGGAAGAATCCAAACGATACTTTGGTTTAATTGGAAATATAAAATTCTTTTTTTGGTTTGTGGGCGTATGTACCATAATCGCCGGAGTAGTGGGTGTAAGTAATATCATGTTGATCGTAGTAAAGGAAAGAACAAAAGAGATAGGAATTAGAAAGGCTCTGGGCGCCAAACCATGGGCAATTATAGGAATGATATTGCATGAGGCTATATTCATTACAGCCATTTCCGGATTTACCGGACTAATCCTAGGTATGGGTCTTCTAGAGTTGTTAGGACCTTATGTTGAATTAGACTATGTCGTTAACCCCTCCGTAAATTTTACGGTTGCCATATCTACCGTAGTTCTCTTAATCGCAGCAGGAGCCTTAGCCGGTTTTTTTCCTGCTTATAGGGCTGCTAATATTCAAACCATTGAAGCTTTAAGAGATGATTAATAAAAATTTCTTTTATGTTTAGTAGAGACAGGTGGCAAGAAATATTGGAGGTGCTTACAACAAATTGGTTTAGAACTATCTTAACAGCTTTTGGAGTTTTCTGGGGGATTATGATTTTAATAATATTACTAGCCGCTGGAAAAGGCTTGGAGAATGGAATAAAGGCTGATTTTGGAAATATTGCAACGAATACTATGTTCGTTTGGGCTAGAAATACTACAAAGCCCTATAAAGGTTTTCCCGTGGCACGAAATTATGAATTCAAAATAAGTGATGTCGCTTCAATCAAGGAAAATTTTCCTGACCTACTATATATTTCTCCCAGAAATCAACTTGGAGGTTATAGAGGTGTTAATAATGTCGTTAGAGGATTAAATACCGGGGCTTATAACGTTTATGGCGATTATCCTGATATTTTTAATCAGGATCCTTTAATAATAACCCGCGGGAGATTTATAAATCATTCAGATATAATTGAAAAACGTAAAATTGCCGTTATCGGGGAAGGGGTAAGGACAGGTCTTTACGAGTCTGAAGAAGAGGTAATGGGAACTTATATTAAAATTCAGGGAGTTAATTTTATGGTAGTTGGAACTTATAAAACGGCTACTAATGGTGGGGATGGGGAAGAAGGTCTAAATCAAATATTTGTTCCTTTTTCAGCTTTTGGGCAAGCCTTTAATACGGGTAATGATGTGGGTTTTATGGCCATTACTGCAAAAGACGGAACATCAATTTCCAATATGAAAGAAGAAATTGTTCAGCTGCTTAAAGAGAATCATAGTGTACATCCGGACGATACAAGAGCAATCGGTTACCGTGATATTTATGAGCAATATCAAAAAGTAGAAGGTCTTTTTGGGGCGATGAAGCTTATTGCCTATTTCGTTGGAATTTTGGTTTTATTATCAGGGATAATAGGAGTAAGTAATATTATGCTAATTGTGGTCAAGGAAAGGACAAAAGAAATAGGTATTCGCAGAGCCCTTGGAGAAGATCCTTGGTCTATTAGACTTCAAGTATTAATGGAATCTGTTTTTTTAACTATGATTTCCGGGATGGCTGGTATCGTTATTGGAGCTTTGTTTATTTATGGAGTAAATGCCCTTTTAGATGCAAATGGCCCGGTTGATATGTTCCTAAATCCTAGTGTAAGTCTTTCGGTTGTAGTTGTAGCACTTGTAATTTTAATCGTTTCAGGTTTGCTCGCCGGATTTATCCCCGCGCAGAGTGCCATAAGAGCAAAACCCATTGATGCACTTAGAGCCGAATAGCGTAGATGTTTAATTGATTTAATAAATAGAAGAAAATACTAATCATGAAAAAATCAGTAACCATAATTATTTTAGCGACTATTATTATCGCTTTTGGGGGTTCTATGTACTATTTGTACCAAAAGAACGCTCAAGATCCGGTTATTTATGAAACGGAGAAGCCCTCTACGAAAACAATCGTAATAAAAGCAGTCGCTACAGGAAGTATTCTTCCCCTAGAAGAAGTCCTGATCAAACCTAATATTTCGGGAGTTATTGAAGAAGTATTTGTTGAAGGAGGTGATTATGTGAAATCCGGAGATTTAATTGCCAAAATTAAGGTGGTACCAAACCTGAATGCTCTAAATGATGCAAAAAATAACATTGACGAAGCCAAAATTGGTTTAGACGATCAAAGGAGAAATTTTGAGCGTCAAAGCACATTGTTTAATAAAGGGGTTATCTCTAAAGTAGATTTAGAGCGAGCGCAAGTAAGTTACGATCAGGCAAAGCAAAGTTATAGCGCTGCTAACAAACGTTTTGATATAGTAAAAACGGGAACCACAACGGGTTATGGCAATGCAGCCAATACATTAATTAGAGCTACCGTAAGTGGAATGGTATTGGAGGTTCCGGTTGAAGTGGGTAATCAGGTAATAGAAAGCAATAATTTTAATGAGGGAACTACTATTGCAGCTATAGCTGATGTGGAAAAAATGATTTTTGAAGGAAAGGTCGATGAGTCTGAAGTAGGAAAAATTAAGGAGGACTTGCCTTTGGAAATAACAGTAGGGGCCCTAGAGAATGTGGTTTTTGATGCCGTCTTGGACTATATAGCTCCTAAAGGGAATGAAGAAAATGGGGCGATACAGTTTGAGATAAAAGGCACCTTAAAAAAGCAGGACTCTGTTTTTATCAGGGCGGGCCTAAGTGCCAATGCTTCTATCATTTTAGATCGGGCAGATAGCGTACTATCAGTAAAAGAGGCTTTGGTTCAATTTGATCCGGAAACTAAAAAACCCTTTTTAGAAGTTTCTAACGGGGACCAAAATTTTGAAAGACGTGAGATTGAATTGGGGCTAAGCGACGGGATATTCGTAGAAATCAAGTCAGGAATAACTGCAGAGGACAATATTAAAGTTTGGAATGCGGTAGAGTCCAATAGTTTCGACGGTTAAAATTAAAAAACGAGCCGTCATTTGTAACTTTTTGGCAAATGTTCTGTCTTATTAATAGAAGTAAATATTAAAACGAAAGTGACTAACGATGATAGAAATTAAAGATCTTCATAAATCTTATAAAATGGGGTCTAATTCCCTGCACGTTTTAAAGGGAATTAACTTTTCAGCGGAAGAGGGAGAATTGGTAGCCATAATGGGTTCTTCGGGATCTGGTAAATCAACTTTGCTTAACATTCTTGGAATGTTAGATGTTGCTAACTCCGGCGAATATAATTTGGATGGGGTGCCTATAAAAGATTTAAATGAGACTAAGGCAGCTAAATATCGCAATAAATTTTTAGGTTTTGTCTTTCAATCGTTCAATCTAATCAATTATAAGAGTGCCCTTGAAAACGTTGCTCTTCCCTTGTATTATCAGCGCATCCCTAGAAAAGAAAGATTAGAAAGAGCTCTTAAGTATTTGGATCAAGTAGGTTTAAAGGAATGGGCGACACATTTACCTAGTGAACTTTCAGGGGGGCAAAAACAAAGAGTGGCTATAGCCCGAGCGATGGCTTCAGAGCCTAAGGTACTATTGGCAGATGAACCTACCGGAGCTCTGGATAGCACCACTTCTTATGAAGTAATGGATTTGATTCAAAAAATTAATGATCAGGGAAACACCATTCTGGTGGTGACACATGAAGATGATATTGCCCATATGTGCAAGCGAATTGTGTATTTAAAAGATGGTGTTATTGTAGAAGATAAAAAAGTAAAGCAAGTTAGAGCGTCAGAATATGTTTAGTTGGGATACCTGGAAAGAAATTTTTGAAACCATTCAAAAGAACAAACTGAGAACATTTCTCTCGGGCTTTACCGTTGCCCTGGGGATTTTGATATTTGTATCTCTCTTTGGCTTAGGCAATGGTCTAATAAATACTTTCGATAAATTTTTTCAGGAAGACGCTACTAATGTTATTTATATGTTTCCGGGAAAGACAACCATTCCTTATAAGGGTTATAAATCGGCCAGGAGAATAGAGTTTGATAACAGCGATTTAGAAGATATTAAGAAAAACTTCCCCATGTTTTTAGAATATGTTACCCCCAGGATAACGAGAAACAAATTGGTGAAATTTAAAGAAGAATCTGATAGTTATAACACTACTGGAGTAGACTGGGGGCATCAATTTGCTGAGAAGACCATCATGATGAAGGGAAGGTATCTCAATGTAGAGGATGTTGCCAATAAATCCAAATATGTAGTAATAGGGAGATTGGTTGAAAAAGATCTTTTTGGTGGTATGAATTCCTTAGGGAAGTATATTGATATTGGAGATAGTATGTTTAAGGTAATTGGGGTTTATCAGGACGACGGGGGTGATAGAGAAGAACGAGGGATTTATATGCCTTATACAACCCTTCAGTTGATTGAAAAAAATACCGATAAGATAAACCAGATTGTAACAGCCTTTAAACCAGAATTAGGGTATGTCGGTGCCATTGCTTATGAGAACGGTTTGAAGAAATTCTTTAAGGATAAAAAGTTTATAAGTCCGGACGATCAAAATGGTTTTTTTATTAGAAATGTAGCCGATCAATTAAATCAAAATCAGCAATTTGCCAGAGTACTCCAACTTATAGTTGCTTTTGTAGCCTTTGGAACCATAATAGCCGGTATTATAGGAATTAGTAATATTATGGTCTATGTGGTAAAAGAGCGGACCAAAGAATTGGGAATTCGAAAAGCCTTAGGGGCAACGCCCAAAAATGTAATTGGCACGATCTTATTGGAGTCAGTATTCATAACTACTATTTCTGGTTTTCTGGGAATGGTCATTGGGATTGCTATTTTAAGTTCCTTGGGTGAACGGTTGGCAGAGGACTATTTTATTTTAAATCCCTATATCAACACCGGGGTAGCTGTATTTGCGACTTTGTTGCTGATTCTTTTTGGGGCTATTGCCGGATATATTCCGGCGCAAAGAGCAGCCAGAATTAAACCTATTGTAGCACTTAGAGGCGATTAATATGAGATTTTTATTTGATAGAAATACATGGCAGGAAATATTCGGTTCTATTAGTAAGAATAAAACCAGAACCGTTATTACGGTGATTGGCGTATTATGGGGAATTTTCATATACATAGTACTTGCCGGAGCCTCCAAGGGGATGGACAACGGTTTTGAAAAAAACTTTGAGTCGGTAGCCAGAAACAGTATTTGGGCCTGGTCTCAAAACACCAGTATTCCCTACGAGGGATTTAAAAAAGGAAGAAGAATCAGACTTAAAGTAGAGGATGCTGTTATCCTTAAAAATCGAATCCCAGAGATTCAATATATCGCGCCGGTAAATACAAAAGGAGTTTTTGGAGGCGATCCGGCATTAACCACTCGTGGTTTTAAGTCCAATAGCTATGCCGTCTATGGTTATGCTCCTGAAATCGCAAAAATAGCGACTCAGAAAATTTTTGATAATGGACGTTTTATTAATGACGAAGACATGAAACAGTCTAGAAAAGTCTGTGTCATAGGGGAGAGGACAGAGCAAGAACTCTTTGATGAGGAGGAGAATCCTATTGGGGGTTATATAAAAATTGAAAACGTTTATTTTCAAGTAGTGGGGGTGCATAAGTTTACACAGACTACCCCTTTTGGCACGGATGGAGATATTTTTATTCCATTTAATACTTTTAGAAAGCTTTATAATACGGGAGATGGGACGCAATTCTTTACAATAGCCGCATACGACGAGGCCGATGTTATACAGGTAGAAAAAGATATTAAAGCGGTATTGAGAAGTATTCATAGAGTACATCCTGATGATGAACGGGCCTTTGGGGCTTTTAATTTAGGAGAAATTTTTGGAAAAATCATGGGCTTTGCTGATGGGATAACTTTTATGTCCTTAATAGTGGGATTGGTAACGATTCTTGCAGGGGTAATAGGTATTGGTAATATTCTACTCATTTCCGTAAAGGAGAGAACAAAGGAACTTGGAATAAGAAGAGCATTAGGTGCCACCCCACAAGAAGTCAGAACCCTTATTATTCTAGAATCTGTTTTCCTTACCCTAATATCCGGAATTATAGGGATTATTATGGGAGCTGGAGTTTTAAGTATAATAAACAACTTAACTAAAGATGTTGATTTTCCATATACAAATCCAACCGTTCCCATTCCTTATGTCATAGGCGCTTTATTGATTATGACTATTTTGGGAACGCTGATAGGATTGATTCCGGCTCAAAGAGCTGTCAGTATTAAACCAATTGACGCTTTAAGAGAAGAATAAAAACCATTGAAGATAAATTACAAATACTGAATAAAGATGAATAAAATATTAAAATATGTTTTAATTGGAATAGTTGTACTAGGTGCTCTTTGGGCGGCAGCTTTCTTTATTAAATCGAATAGCAAGTCGGCCATAACCTATGAGACAAAGAAACCTTTTATAGCCAGTATAGAAAAGAAAACCGTGGCTACCGGAAAAGTTATTCCAGAGGATGAGATTGAAATAAAGCCACAGATATCAGGAATCATAGATAAGATATATTTAGAGGAAGGGACACAGGTTAAGGCTGGAGATTTAATTGCAACTATTAAAGTTGTACCTAATGAACAAGCTTTGAATCAGTCAAGAGGAAGAGTCCGCAACGCTGAGATAGCTCTGAATAATGTAACCTTAGAATATAACAGAAATAAGACCTTGTTCGACAAAGGGGTTATTTCCAGTCAAGATTTTAATAATCAACAATTGCAATTCGACCAAGCGAAGCAAGAATTGGATAATGCCAAAGCCGACTATCAAATTATTCGTTTGGGCTCGGCAGGAGGATCATCCAGCGCCAATACAAATATAAGAGCCACTGTAACAGGAACTTTATTGGAAATTCCTGTTCGAGAGGGTGACCAGGTAATACAAAGTAATAATTTTAATGACGGAACAACGATAGCAACTATTGCTGATTTGGGTAAAATGATATTTGAGGGAAAGGTCGACGAAGGAGAGGTTGCTAAATTAGAATTAGGCATGCCTCTGGAAATTAGTTTGGGCGCCCTAGTAGATGAAACGTTTGAGGCAAAGTTAAAATTTATTGCCCCAAAAGGGATAGAAGAGTCAGGGGCCGTTCAATTTAAAATTGAAGGGGATGTTGTGGTAGAAGAAGGGATAATGATAAGGGCTGGCTATAGTGCCAACGCATCATTAGTCCTTGAGAAAAAAGAAGATGTTATGGTTATACCTGAAGCACTTCTTCAATTTGACAAGGAAACCGATAAACCTTACGTGGAAATTTCAGTGGGTGATCAGAAATTTGAACGAAAGGACCTTAAAATTGGAATCTCTGACGGTGTAAATGTCGAAATAATCTCAGGAATTACAGAAGATGACGAAGTTAAAGTTTGGAATAAAACAGAGCCTATTAAAAAAGGCGAAGAGGAAGAGGATAAATAGGGAAACAAATTAAATTAATCAATTAGTTAATATACAAAAATCAAGAAATGAAAGGTAAACTTACAATTTTGTTCTTCATGGTAGGGATGGGAATTACTTTGGCACAGAAAAAATTATGGACCCTTGAGGAATGTGTAGATTATGCTTTGGAAAATAATATTACAATAGAGCAATTCAGACTAGATTTGGAGATGGCGACAATAGACAAGTCAGATGCCATTGGAGATTTTCTGCCTAATTTAAACGGGACTTTAAATGGTCAAAGTAATACTGGTTTATCTTTTGACCCTACTAATAATCAACCCGTAAATACGACACAGATAACCTCTTCGGGAAGTGTTAGTTCTTCTATTAATTTGTTTAATGGCTTGCGTAATATTCATAGACTAAACCGCGCTAAACTAAATACTATAGCAAACCGCTATCGTTTAGATGATTTGGTAAATGATGTTAGGCTAAATGTAGCTATTGCTTATTTAAATATTCTCTCGAATAAAGAGGCATTAAAAGTGGCCAAAGCCCTTTATGCTGTTACGGAACAAGATCTTAATAGAACCAAAGAACTTGTCGAATCTGGCGTAGTAGCTCAAGGAGATTTATTGGACATTGAGGCCACCGCAGCCACACGGGAGCAACAAATAATTAATGCAGAAAATGAAGTACTTATTTCCATAATTGGATTGGCACAACTTCTTCAAATAACAGATTACGAGAATTTTGATATTGCCACTGAAGTATACGAAGTACCCCCTACGGACATAATGAAAAACACCCCTAAAATAATATTTGATGAGGCTTTGGGGTATAGATGGGATATTAAATTCAATGAGACCAATGTAGAAATCGCTAAAAAGGATTTACAAATTGCTAAAGGGGCAGCTTACCCTTCATTGGATGCTTTTATTAATTATAATACTCGTTATTCTGATCAATTTTTAGATCCTATAACTGGAGACCTAATCCCTTTCAAAGATCAGTTGTGGATTAATGATGGAATTGCTTTTGGCGCTCAAATTACAATTCCTATCTTAAATGGTTTTAATACCCGGAATGGAATAAAGCGATCCAGGATTAATGTTAAAAAGGCCCAGTTACAATTAGAGCAGAACAAATTAGATTTAGAAACCAATATTAATCAGTCTTATGTTGATGTTATAAATAGTTCAAAGGCCTATGAAGCTGCCTTAAAAACGAGGGAAGCACGTGTATTGGCTCTGAATTACTCAAAAGAAAGATTTGATGTAGGAATTATGAATTCCTTTGATTATAGCCAGGCACAATCTAGAGTTGATAATGCGGAGGCGGAGGTGATTAGGACCAAATTTGATTATATTTTTAGAATTAAAGTACTGGAATTTTATTTTGGTCTACCTATAGTGCTTAATTAATTCTAAGATAATCGTACAATGATCTGTTTAGCGACTTATAACTAAACAGCTCTTCCTTATCTTTACATATTTGTTATGGCACTTATACTGAATCTCGAGACAGCAACTACAAATTGCTCCGTTAGTCTTGCTAAGGATGGCAAGCTCATTTCTATTAAAGAACACAATGAAACGGGTTATTCTCATTCTGAGAACCTTCATGTGTTTATTGCGGAATGCTTAAAAGATGCTTCCCTTTTGCCAAATGATCTGGATGCTGTTGCCGTTAGTAAAGGCCCCGGCTCTTATACAGGGCTTCGTATTGGAGTTTCGGCAGCTAAAGGCCTCTGTTTTGCTTTGGACATTCCCTTAATTGCCATTTCTACGCTGAGATGTATGGTAGAGCAGCTAAATGTTGGAGAAGGCTTTATAATACCCATGCTGGATGCGAGGAGGTTGGAGGTTTATTCTGCCGTTTTCGATAAAGAAAGAAAAGAAATTAGAAATACAAGGGCAGAAATAATAACTCCTGATTCTTTTGAAGATTATGTTAAAGAAGGGCCGGTATATTTAGCCGGCAGTGGAGCAACCAAATGCATTGACATTCTAAAACATCCGAATTTTGTTTTTGAAGAAAATGTCATTCCCTCGTCAAAAGATTTGGCCGTTCTTTCTTATGAATCCTTTAGAAATAAAGAGTTTGAAAATAATGCTTATTTTGAACCAGATTATTTAAAAAAATTTGTTTCTAACCTATCCAAATAAATAACAGGCCTAATTTACCACCAAATCATTGTAATACTGAATTAATTGTAAGGCGTCTGCTTCCTTGCGAAGTTTTAAGTCATTATTCTTTATATAGGTTTTCAATTCATCATACCTATCGCTTAAAAGATATAAAATATCTTTTTTGCCCAAATCAATTTTTTCTATAGGTTTGTCTCCAATTTTCAAATAGTAATTGAAATCATTAAGATATTGAGCAGGATCAATTTCATCATAACCATGCTCAAGATTTTCTGCAGGGATCAAACGCTTTCTTGGTTGAAGATATAGTACTACATTTCCTTCATTCAAAGGATTAAAATAACCTCGAACTTTTTTGCTTTTAAACCTGTATGGAAAAACCTGATATGTTCTGCCATCCAGTTCAACCACTATATTTTCTCTTTTTAAGAGCTTAAGAGGTTTATCTTGCTTACTAAGGAATTCTATTTCATCACTATAAGCATTGTATCTCATAAGTCTTGTATTTTCGGAATTGTTGCTTATAATAGTGGTTCCTTTTTTATAAATTTCATCAAGGTAGGGCGTACCTACCGTTGGGGCATCATAATATGTCAATTCCATTTGACCATGCGAAATGATTAATGGATTGCCGTTATATTGTGCGATTCCAACATAACCACAAGCGATAAAAAGAAAGGTCAAGAGTTTCATATCGTACTTTTTTAGTATAAAAAATATACGAAATCATTTAGTATTTTGCAACTATCCTTATTGATGTATTACACGCTGAGGAAATGGAATCTCAATATTGGCATCGTCAAATCGATATTTTAACTCTTCCATTACATAAAAGTGTGCAGCCCAAAAATCTTCATTTTTAGCCCAAAATCGAAGGGTAAGATTCACGGAACTATCGGCTAACTCTCCAAGATAAACCTCTGGTTTGGGATCTAGAAGAATAGTGTCTCTATCCGCACAAATTTGAAGCAGGATTTCCTTTGCTTTTTTAATGTTAGAACCATAGCCTATTCCTATATCTATTTTATCCCGACGGGTTTTCTCGGCATTGTAATTTATAATATTATTATTCGATAATTGTCCATTCGGTACTATTGCCAATTGATTGCCAAAGGTGTTGATTTTGGTCGTAAAAATGGAAATCTCCTTTACAGTCCCATCAACGCCCTGAGCAGAAATAAAATCTCCGATTTTAAAAGGTTTAAAAATTAATATTAATATTCCTCCTGCAAAATTAGCCAAGGAACCTTGCAAGGATAAGCCTATTGCCAGACCGGCAGATCCTAAAACAGCGATTAAAGAGGTTGATTCCACACCCAATTGGGTAATCACTATAATAAAGAGAATAGCTTTAAGAGCTATATTGATTAGTTGGGCTAAAAATGTTTCTAAACTAGGGTCAAAATCCTTTTTATCAAAAAACTTTTTAGTAAGACGGTTTATAAATTTTATGACCCAAAAACCACCTATTAAAATTATGAGCGCTATTACCAAATTAGGTAAAATCTCAAAAAAATAGTTTATGGCCTTATCTAAATAGACTTCATAATTAGTGATTTCTTCCATGTTTTTTAATTTTTGACAAACTAAACAAAGGATCTCGTAAAATCCAAATAAAACGGGGCAAATAGCTTTAATAAATTATTTGAAGTTTTGTAGGACTTCTTCAACTTCTTCCGTCGGTAACTGACAAGTTCCAAATTCGCATAGATAAATGAGTGTTTTTCCCTTTACTACTCTATCTTTTAATAGCCCCAGAGCACTGTCATTATTGGTGGCGGCAAAAAGTACATTCGGAAGATACCGGCGCTGTAATTTTTGAGTAATTTCCAGATAATTTTCACCAGTAATACTAATCTCAAAAAAGGGTTTCTGAAAATTGAGAAAGCTGTGCGCCCAGTTGGCATAATTAGATATATCTTTCGATAGGGAGGGAGTAATAGAGAGAGTCATTTTTTTAGAGATCTCTTCATAGGCTTCATTTGTATAGTATCGCGATAGCTTAAACAGGTTCTTTGCCATCATTGAATTCGTAGAAGGAATTACATTATCTGTTAATTCTATGGACCTGCGAATAAGTACAGAATCCACATCAGAAGTAAAATAAAAGAGATGACTTTTATGGTCATAAAAATGAAGGAGGCAATAATCCATAAGACTTTTAGATTTTTCTAACCATAACTCATTATGACTTGTTTCAAAGAGGCCTATAAAGGCATCAATTAAACTGGCATAATCTTCTAGAAAACCATTGATACTACTTTTGCCGTTTTTATGATTATGAAATAGACTTCCATCTTTTTTTATAAGGTTTTTGTCTATAAAGGCGGCATTTTCCAAAGCCATGGATAGATATTGGTCCTTTCCTAAATAGCGATAAGCATCGGTTAAGGCTTTGAGCATTAGTCCATTCCATGAACAAAGAATTTTGTCATCTAATCTGGGTCGCCTCCTTAGATTTCTAGCTGTCAGTAATATTTTTTTACAAAGAGTTATGGTCTTTTTTAATTCAGAAACTGAAATACCGTATTCTAAGGCTAGTTCCTTAGTGGATTTTGTTCTTATAAGTACATAATTATGATTTTCCCATAAACCAAAATCATTGATATTATAGTAGGCCTTAAAAATGGCAAAATGATCACCTAATAATAATTTCAATTCTTTTTCAGTCCAGACATAGTAGGCACCTTCTTCCAATTCATTTTCTTCATTTAAACTATCTGCGTCTAGTGAAGAGTAGAATGCTGAGGTAGGGGCCATTAATTCAGTTCGTATAAAATGAATAGTCTCTTCCACTACCGTCTTATAAAGAGGGTTCTGACTTTGGGCGAAAGCTTTTGCATATAAGCTGATCAATTGTGCATTGTCATATAGCATTTTTTCGAAATGAGGGACATGCCATCTGTCGTCAACTGAATATCTGGAAAATCCTCCTGCCAATTGATCATAGATTCCTCCATAGGCCATTTTTGTCAAGCTATGCTGCACATATTCCAAGAGGGTATCATCCTTTGTAGAGACAGCATAATGTAATAGGAAATCAAGGTTCGTAGGCATCATAAACTTTGGAGCTCTTTTATAGCCCCCATATTCCGGATCAAAATAATTACTCCAATTTTGCACTAACTCCCCGAGCTTACTAAGAGGTAGGATTTCTATATTGGTTTTAGGCTCAATAAGACTAATGTTCCTAATTCCTTCGGCTAAATTTTGAGCATAAGCAATAACCTTATCTGGGTTTTTCTGATATAATTGAAACAGATCAAGTAATACCTGCATCCAATCCTCTTTTTTCATATATGTCGTGCCCCAAAAGGGTTCTCCATTAGGCAGAGCCACTATATTAAGTGGCCACCCCCCTCTGGCAGTCATCATCTGAAGAGCATCCATGTAAATTTGATCAATATCGGGGCGCTCTTCCCTGTCTATCTTTATATTAATAAAGTGTTGGTTCATTATTTGGGCTACTTCGGTATTTTCGAAGCATTCTTCTTCCATCACATGACACCAATGACATGCAGCATAGCCAATGCTTACCAAGAGAAGTTTATTTTCTTTTTTTGCCTTTTCTAAAATCTCATTACTCCAGGGTTCCCAGTTTACAGGATTGTGGGCATGCTGAAGTAAATAAGGACTAGACTCATTTATTAAAGCATTGGTATATTTATGATTCATATATATTCATTTTGGCATAGAATAATAAAAGACAGGCCAACTATTTGATGTTATAAAGCCCATTTCAGGACATAAAAAAAAGCGCCAAACGGCGCTTTTTAAGCAGAACATTCTTTATTTTACTTCGAATGTAATTTTGACATTTACTCTATATTCGTCAATTTTTCCATCTTTTACAGTGGCACTCTGTTCATTGATATAAACAGATTTAATATTATTTACCGATTTAGCGGCTTGAGCAACTGCTTTTTCTGTTGCGTTTTCCCAACTTTCATTAGAGTTAGCTAATACTTCGATTACTTTTAGAATAGACATAGATTTGCTTTTATGGTGATCACTTAAGATACGAAAAAACCTTCTAATTTACTTAAATAATGACGTCAAATTAGCCATTAAGTGCAATCACTTCCTCTACCTTGTCACCTAGCATATTTTTAAGCATAGTTTCTATGCCGTTTTTCAGAGTATAAGTAGATGAAGGGCATCCACTACAAGCTCCTTGCAGGATAACATTAACCGTTTTACTTTCTTTTTCGTAAGATTGAAAAAGAATATTTCCGCCATCACTGGCCACAGCGGGCTTTACATATTCTTCAAGGATGGAAATGATTTCTTGGGAAGTTTCATCCAAGGAGGAATCAATTTCAGTTTTTCCATTTTTTTGAGTAGTTGAAGCAGCAATTTTAGCAGTATTTACAACTTCATTTCCTTCAGCGATAAAATTTCGAATTAATTCTCGAACCTCAATGGTTATTTCATCCCAGTTACTAGCGTCGTATTTTGTAACCGAGACATAATTTTCGTCCATAAATACCTCCTTAACGAATGGTAAATGAAATAATTTTTTCGCCAGCTCTGAATCCTGTGCTTCATCCAGGTTTTTAAATTCGAAAAGACCCGGAACAATTTTTTTATTAGCAACAAATTTCATGACAGAAGGATTTGGTGTTACCTCTGCGTACATGGTAATAGCAACTTTTACTTGGTTTTCTTCCTCTATAAGAACAGGTTCTCCGGCATTTAGATATTCTACTAGCTGCTGGGCAACTTCATCTTTTACGGAAGGCCAATCTACTATGTCATAGCGTTCTAAGGCTATAAAATTCCCGGATATATAGACGGTTTTAATAAAAGGAAGGTAAAAAAGTTGTTGTGCCAAGGGAGAATTTTTGGCTTCATCAATATTTTTAAATTCAAAACTCCCGCCTTTGGTTAAAAAATGGTTCGCTTCAAATTTTAGTATGGCCGGATTATTTGTTTCTATAAGGGTTATTACATATTCTTTCATAGTCTTACTTTTTGACAAAAATACAACCTATTTACCTTTTTGGAACTATATAATAATGTTGTAATATAGCCGTTATACTTTATATTTGAACGAAACTTCAATAAACACGCCCTATTCTTAGATGAAAAAATTCCTATTCATTTTTTTTACTTCTGTGGTTTGCTATACGTCTGCTTATGCACAGGAAGGTATACCTGTTTACTTTGATTATCTGGCAGACAATTATTATCTGGTATACCCATCTATGGCCGGAATAGGAGAAGGTGGAAAGATAAGACTTACAGCCAGAAAGCAGTGGTTTAGTGTTGATGAGGCCCCTAGTTTACAAACATTAAGTGTGAATTATAGGATTCCGGAATCAGATAGTGGAGTAGGGATTATTATTTTTAATGATGCAAATGGATATCATGCCCAAACAGGTGTCAAAGGTACTTATGCACATCATTTGCAATTCGGAGAAGATATACGAATACTAAATCAACTATCCTTTGGTTTGAGTGTTGGATTTATTCAAAGTAGTTTGGATGAAACTGAATTTGTTTCAGTTATTCCCGATCCCATAATCACGGGGGGTAGAAATAGCGTTGGATATTTTAATATGGATTTGGGAATGTCCTATAACTATATGGAATTTTATGCTCATTTTGCCGCTTTAAATATTTTAGGGACAGGGCGTGACCTCTACACGGCAATAGAATTTGACAATCTAAGACGCTACCTTTTTTCGGTTGGCTATGTGTTTGGAAAAAGCCTTTGGCGCGTAGAGCCCTCTATTCTTTTCCAATTAACAGAATTTACCGAAGAGAAAACAGTAGATCTTAACGCTAAAGTTTACAGAGACTTGAGTTTCGGTACAATATGGGCCGGACTTTCCTATAGAAGAAGTTTTGATGGAGCACAATTTCAAGTTGATGGTAATCTTGGTGAACAACGACTTCAGTTGTTTACGCCAATTGTTGGAGTAAACTATAACCGTTTTATGGTGTCCTATAACTACTCTTATCAATCTGGCGATATCCGTTTAGATAATGGAGGTTTTCATCAAATTACTTTGGGGTATGACTTTGGACCCAGAAGGGAAAACCGCTACGATTGTTTCTGTCCGGCAGCTAACTAAGGCCAATCTGGCGTAAGTACATTTTCTAACCATTTAGAATTATTTTTTCGTCTTTTGTATGATCTCAAATCTGAGATTTTTATAATATTTTCTTTTACAATTCTGTACTTTTAGAAATTAAAATAGATAGCCCGGATGATAGATTCTTCTTGAGCTTTCTACTATTGTAATTTTTAAACTATAATTATGCTGGTGAAAACTGTAAATGGCAAAACTCCTGCTATGGGAAAGGATTGTTTTATAGCTGAAAACGCCACCCTGGTGGGGGATGTAGTAATGGGAGACCAATGTAGCGTTTGGTTTAGTGCCGTGATTCGTGGGGATGTCAATTTTATAAAAATGGGAAATAAAGTGAATGTACAGGATGGGGTGGTAATCCACGGAACCTATCAAAAGTCTTCCACAACCATTGGGAATAATGTTTCTATCGGGCACAATGCACTGGTACATGGCTGTATTATAAAAGATAATGTATTAGTAGGAATGGGAAGTATTATTATGGATGGATGTGTGGTAGAAAGCAATTCTATCATTGCAGCCGGTGCTGTTTTGCCGGCAGGTACACATGTCCCCGAAGGGAGTATTTTTGCGGGCGTTCCTGCCCGTAAAATCAAAGATATTAGTCCAGAATTAAGTAAGGGAGAAATAGACCGTATTGCCAACAGTTATGTGAAATATGCCAGTTGGTTCAAAGAGGATTAATGAAAGGCTGAAAATAATATGTAATTTTGACAAAATTTAAAATGAGAATATGAAGGCATTTATATTTCCTGGTCAAGGGGCACAGTTTACAGGAATGGGACTTGATCTTTATGAAAATTTCCCGGAGGCGCAGGAACTTTTTACAGAAGCAAATAATATTTTAGGATTTTCAATTACGGATATTATGTTTAAGGGAAGCCCTGAAGACTTAAAGGAAACAAAGGTTACGCAACCCGCTATTTTTCTTCATTCGGTTATTCTTTACAAAATACTTGGAGCCAAAATAAAGCCGGATATGGTAGCCGGACATTCTCTTGGAGAGTTTTCTGCTTTGGTTGCCAATGGAACCCTTAGTTTTGAGGATGGATTAAGGCTGGTATCTAAAAGAGCCCTTGCCATGCAGAAAGCTTGTGAATTAGTACCAAGTACTATGGCTGCTGTTTTAGGTCTTGCTGACGAAGTAGTTGAAGAAATATGTAAATCAACTGAAGGTATTGTGGTGCCGGCTAATTATAATTGTCCGGGACAATTGGTAATTTCTGGAGAAATAGAGGCGGTTAACAGAGCATGCGAAGCTTTAAAGGAAGCAGGAGCAAGAAGAGCCTTGGTACTGCCTGTAGGTGGTGCTTTTCATTCGCCCTTAATGGAACCTGCTAGAGAGGAATTAGCTGCTGCTATAGAGGAAACGCTGTTTAACAAGCCAAGCTGTCCCATTTATCAAAATGTTACCACAACAGCGGTCTCGGAGGCATCAGAAATCAAAAAGAATCTTATGTTACAACTCACGGCAGCGGTAAAATGGACCCAAAGCGTTCAGCATATGGTGGCAGACGGGGCTACAAGTTTTACGGAAGTAGGTCCCGGGAGAGTTTTACAGGGCTTGGTCAAAAAAATAGCACCCAATGTAGAAACAAGCTCGGGAACTGTATAAGCCTCAGTTACAGAGGATTTCTTGTATTTCACCCGAAAAACCAATATTTAGGCCATTTTATTAGCGGGCCGAGGAGTTTTTTCTTAATATTGATTCCCAATTTTACAGAACCTTTCGGTCAATCGCTATGGTTTGAATTTTTATAGATTCGATGTTAGCAGTATGAGGTAATTCAACAAAATATAGAATTTTTATTTAAGGCTCCAAGTAAAAAAATTCTAAAAGGCATTTTTTTAGGGCTTTTTTGGTATCTTTTTTAGTGATCTTAACCAAAGGTTTTTCTCAGGATGGGACTATTTCTATTACTGGGATAGAAGTTCAAGGTGAGACGCTAACTGCCAATATTGTTGACCCAGATGGTATTTCCGGTCCTGTGACCTATAATTGGCAACGTAATTTTCTTGGGTTTTTTTGTGAATATTCCGGGGGCTTCGGGTAATCAATATATTTTAGCAGCAGGAGATGTGGGAACCCAGGTAAGAGTATTGGCTTCTTATACGGATGATAATCTTGAAAATGAATCTCTTATATCGGCACCCACCGGAACTATTTTGCCTCTAAATACGCCGGGTTCTGTTTCTATTTCGGGGACAGCACTCCAAGGACAACAATTAACGGCAAATGTAAGTGATGCAGATGGGATCAGTACGCCCATTAATTACCAATGGCAAAGAAGTCCAAATGGATCCACTGGCTGGATCGATGTGGCAAATGGTCCTAGTCAGAATTATCTTCTTTCTTTTCCTGATGTAGGAAACTTCATAAGAGTAATAGCTACTTACACAGATGATAGACCTAATCCAGAAACCGCAATCTCGGGCCCTATAGGTCCCATAGCTTCTTCGAATACAATTGGAACAATCAGTTTTACAGGATTGGAAGTGCGAACAGAAATTCTTTCTTCATCTATTTCGGACCCGGATGGGGTGCCAGGGATCAGTCCGCATATCAATGGGAAAGAAGTCCTGGTAATAATGGAAGTACGGTGTGGTTGGTTTGATATTGTTAGTGGTGCTACCCAGTCAGGCGAATTATACTTTACCCGGTGGCACGGCAAATAGATGTCGGAGAATCAGTTTGTGCGAATATAAGTGTCAACGGAGCTAGTTTATACAGATAATGAAACTTTTACAGTGACCCTGAGTAATAATATTGTTTCTACAGTGCTTCCGGACTAGAAATACAAGAGGACCTGTGATGCGGTGCAACATGCCCCTACTCTTATAGTAAATCCATATTACGGATTTTTGTGATAGTTGTAGACAAAATTTAAATGCCTACACAAACAGTTCGGCACCACCAAATTCTGTACTGACATGGAGTACTAATTCTAACCCCTTAAATACAGGGGCACATTTATCAAACACACTTTGTACAAAATACTGCATCTATTATGGTTTTTTCTATGATGCAGCTAATGGTTGTGCCAGTCCTGTTTTACAGATGAATATTCAATTTGATATTCACCTATTGCCGGGGTTACAATCACAATACAGCGGCTTGTAATGATGACGAAATAATATAACAGAAATAGATTTGGATGACTTCATTACTGGAGAAGATAACGGAAATTGGACCTGGACCAGTGGTCCTGATGAAGTAGATCCGGATGGTCAAAATAGAGTTGATTTTGAGGATGAGGATGAGGGGGATTATGTATATACCTATACCACCAGTACAGCTCAGGGATCTTGTCCTGAGGCAACAAATACCATTACGATAACGGTAACAGAATGCAGACGCGATTGCGATGTAGCTCCTCCTACAATATTACCCAGTGTTCCCACTGCTTTTTGTGATGAAATACCTGCTTCCCTAAGTTTGGATGATTATACAGATGGCAGTACAGCACCTACAGAGATCAACTTTGGTTTGGAGTAGAAACCGTAATCCATTAGATCCTAGTGGACATTTAAATCAAGGTCGAGATAGACAATCCTGTTACAGGAACATATTATACGTTTTTTTTATTCTACGGATGACTTATGTTATAGTCCGTCTTCCGAGATAACCCTGGTAATTAATTTTACACCAAATATCACTCAAACAACCGGGGATGTTATTTGTGGCCCAGGAGAAGCTATTTTAACTGCTGCAGGAGAAATCCCTAATAGTGGACAATCCCCAAATTTTAATTGGTACGATTCTGCAACTAGTACAATAGTCTTATCAAACTTATCTACTTTTTCCACCAATATTACCGCTACCCGCTCTTTCTGGGTAGAAGCAACCGCCGGTGGCTGTACCTCAGCAAGAGAAGAAGTTATAGCAACCGTAAACCCATTACCAAATCCGGGAACACCCATCAATGGTTCTGCCTGTAACGATCCTATTGAAGGTCCAACAACAATAATTTTAGATGATTTTTTAACCGGTCAGGATTCGGGAGCTTGGTCAATTACCACTGATCCTTCGTTAGGAGGTGTAAGCATAGGGGCCGGAAATACCGTCGACTTTGAAAACCTTCCAGATGGAAATTATATTTTTAGCTATACTACTGATAATGCGATAGCACCTTGTACCAATCTTTCCTCAGATGTCACCATTTTTGTTAATAATTGTGCTATTGACACGGATAATGACGGACTGACAGATGGTAGGGAGGCACTTTTTGGAACCGATCCACTAAACCCGGATACGGATGGGGATACTTTTTTGGATGGAGAAGAAGTGGATAATGGAACGGATCCCTTAGACGCCTGTGATCCAAATTTAATTCCCGATTGTAATCCGAATCCTATTGATTTACAAGTTTTGAAAACGGCAAATCCACAAATTGCTGCAACAGGTGAACAAATTACATTTACCGTGACGGTAAATAATTTATTAGATAGAAGAGTTTTAGATATAGTAGTAGGAGACCTTATCCAGAGTGGTTTTGAATATGTCTCTTATATTACCAATACGGGTATTTATGATCCAGATACGGGCTTATGGACCATCGAAGAAATGCAGGGCCTGGAAAGTGCTGTTTTAAATATTGAGGTAATAGTACAAGAAGAAGGGGACTTGACTAATACGGCAGAATTGCTAAGTTCTTTTCCTGTTGATAATAATGACCTTAATGATTCTGCGACGGTAACTATTGATATAAATGTGCCTGAGGGAGTAGATTTGTCAGTAGAAAAAAGTGCCTTAAGTGCTCGACCTTTATTAGGAGATGAAGTGGTTTTTACCATCTTGGTAACAAACGTATCTTTAGAAAGTACGGTAACCAATATAGTGGTCGAAGACCAGTTGGCAGAGGCTTTCAGTTATATTTCTCATACTGCCAATTTTGGCGAATATGATGTTGCAACCGGTCTATGGCAAATACCTAGTTTAGCCTTAAACGAGCAAGCTAGTTTAGAAATTACCGTAACGGTTACCTCCGGAGGTATTTTTAACAACACGGCTTCCTTAAATAGTTCCTCCCCGACGGATGGAAATCCGGAGAATGATATCGCTAGTGTAACTGTCGTTGTAAATGTACCAACAAATACGGAATGTGGTTTTCTATTTAATGAATTCTCCCCCAATGGAGATGGTATCAACGACGTTTTGGCGATCAATTGCCTTGAAGACTATCCTGAGAATTTTATCCAAATATTTGACAGGTATGGAAATTTAGTTTTTGAAGCACAGCGAATGACAGACGGGGATACATGGGATGGTACCAGAAATAATGAAGCAGTGCCTGATGGAACATATTTTTATGTTTTAGACCTGGGAGACGGCTCAGAAATAAGAAAAGGCTGGATACAAATTATAAGATAATTATATTAATGACTTGTACATTAAGTAAATCAAAATATTTAAAAGCCTTTTATCTAATAGGTATCATGCTGTTTTGTACACAACTGAGTTATTCCCAAAGAGAACCTCAATATACCCAGTATATGTACAATATTGGCAGCTTCAATCCTGCCTACGTAGGAACTGTTGAGTCTATGGATATTACAGCCTTATACCGTGCCCAATGGATAGATATCCCCGGGGCACCCCGCACGATTCGTTTTGGCACCAATATTCCTTTTGCCGATCGTAGAAATGGAATTGGGTTCAATATTGTCAATGACCAAATTGGCCCTACAAGCAGCACCTATCTTGATGTTTCATATTCATATCAAATAATTATTTCAGATAAAACAAGGTTGGCATTTGGTATTGATGCGGGAGGATCTTTCCTGAATGTGGATTTTTCAAAAGGGGATTTTGAGAACCCCGGAGAACCCATTTTAGACAGAGGAACCATCAATGAGTTCTATCCGATTATTGGTGCAGGGGTATTTTTATATGCAGACAACTGGTACTTTGGTGCCTCAGCTCCTAATTTTTTGACGGATGGCATCTATAATGATGAGGTAGCCACCATTGTGGACGATAAGCTGCAGTTTAATATAATAGGAGGTTATGTCTTTGAACTATCTGATAATCTTAAGCTTAAACCTGCTGTTTTGGTAAATTTAATATCAGGAGCACCTACAACATTTAATGTTTCCGCAAACTTTTTAATAAACGACGTTTTTACCGCAGGAGCTTCCTACAGAGTGGATAATGCTGTTAGTGGTTTGGTTGGATTTCAGATCTCCAATAGTCTTTTTGCCGGATATTCATATGATTATAATACAAATCCTTTGGGAGAATATAATAATGGGTCCCATGAAGTGATTTTAAAGTTTTATCTTGGAAGAGGGGCTGGTCAGAAGAAGGATAAAAATGAAAACTTAAAAGGCAAGCCCAAACAAATAGATTCTCCTAGATTTTTCTAATAACAATGGCAATGAAATTTAAACTTCAATTCTTATTTATATTCTTAATGATTCCGGTCTTTCTTGTGGCACAAGAAGATCTGTCTAAAGGAGATAAATACTTTTTTGAATACAAATACGTGCAGGCCATTGCAGAATATAACAAGGAAAAAGTTAAAGAGCCACTTAGCAGACAGCAAAAATTAAATTTGGCTGAATCTTATTTGCAAACTGACAAATACAAAAGTGCAACAGATATGTATTTGGAACTATATAAAGAAAACGATTCTATTTCTGCTTTTCATTTTAACAATATGCTACAAGCAATGAGCAGAACTTCCGGACAGGATAGGGTGAAAGCTTTTCTTTTAACTAAAACGAATGTTTTATCCCCGGAATTATTAGAAAACGCAGAATTTAATTATGAATTACAAGATTCTGAAGGGGCCAATGATTTGGATTATAAAATTTTCAATATCAACTCCAATGTTTCGGCAGCAGATTTTTCCCCTTCTTTTTACAAAGGGGACAGACTCCTATTTAGCAGTTCAAGAAGGCTTGATCCTCAAAAGAAAAAAGGGGATTCTCAAGAGCAATATTTAAATATCTTTATTTCTAAAATAGGGAACGACGGACAAATTCTTAACTCTAATCCTTTTATAGAAATCTCATCTTCAAAGTATCATCAGGCAACTCCTTATTATTCCGAGCAAATGAATTCGGTATTTTTTGTTAGTTCAAATATGGAAGGGGATGAATTGGCTTTTGATGAAAATGGCAAGAATAGCTTGGCGATAATGAGAACTTCTTCCGACGGTGATTCTCAATTTATTTTAAGAGATCCAAGCACTTCTTTTTATTACCCTCATTACGATGCTTCTACTTCAAAATTATATTTTGCGGCTAATTTTCCAAATGGTTATGGAGGAACGGATCTATACTATGTCAACACCAATGAAGGTAAAATAATGTCGGCGCCTATTAACTTAGGTCCTAGGATTAACACTCCCGGAAATGAAATATCTCCTTTTGTTTATGAAAATAGTTTCTACTTTGCTTCAGACATTTTCTATGGTATGGGAGGCATGGATATTTACAAATCAGAAGTACAAGCAGATGAATCATTTAGCATACCAATTAACTTGGGCAAAGGATTAAATTCAGAAGCTGATGATTTTGGATTTATTATAAAGGATAACGATAAAACAGGGGTAGGATTAGTAGGCTATTTTTCATCCGATAGAATCCAAGGAAAAGGGAATGATGATATCTATGGTTTTATGGTTGATGAAAAACCAGGAATAAAGACTTTGGTTGTTTCGGGAAAAATTGTTAATGCCACAACGCAAGAAGTTATTGATAAAGCTGCCGTGCGACTATTAGATCCAAGTCAAGAGTTGTTAATGGAAGTTTATACTAAAGAAGATGGATCTTACAGGCTAGAGATTCCCTGGAGAGATTCTCTTTATGTCGAGGTTTCTAAAGAGAGATACGCCCCGGTAAAAGAGTTTTATTCTAGCGAGAATATAGAAAACATAAGTGATCAGACATTGGATAAGGAGTTGCTTTTCTTGAACGATCTAGTGGAAGAAAAAGAAGATCAAACGGTCTTAAAAATGGAGCCCTTTTATTTTGGAAAAGCGAAATACCAAATTACCCCTGAAATAGCTGCAGAATTGGATAAGGCGATTGTTACAATAAAAAGTTTTCCTGATATTCAGCTTAGAATAGAATCTCATACGGACAGTAGAGGGGGAGGATCCACAAATTTTCGTCTATCACAGAGACGGGCTGAGGCAATAAGAGACTACCTTCTTGATCATGGTATCCCCTCTTCCAATATACTTTATACCATTGGTTATGGAGAGGATAAAATTCTTAATAATTGTACGAATGGTGTTTATTGTTTGGAACAATTTCATAATAAGAATGAGAGACAACTGTTGGTTGTGTTAAATTATGATCTCCTTTATTAGTATTGCACGAAACTCCTTTCTTTCAAATTCCTCTTGTTAATTAAATACTTTATTAAAAAAACATCTTCTGTTTAATGAAAGAAGTAAAAACTTTATTACTCTTTCTTAATACTACTTTGGATTAGCTATATTTAGAAAAATAAATCTATTAATGGGATCGAAATCTAAAGCAAAACAGTATTGGAAAAAGAACCTCCAATATGTGGGCATCTTATTGGCTATTTGGTTTGTTGCTTCTTATCTATTTGGAATCCTACTTAAAGAACAACTGGATTCTATTAGCCTTGGTGGGTTTAAGTTGGGTTTCTGGTTTGCTCAACAGGGATCTATTTTTGTTTTTGTAATTCTCATTTTTATATATGTCCACCTTATGAATAGATTGGATAAGAAATTTGGATTTGATAAGAACTAATACCGACTAAGACTTTACCAACTATGGATGTTCAAACTTGGACACTTGCCCTTGTAGTAATAACATTTTCCCTTTATATAGGGATTGCCATCTGGTCTCGAGCCGGCTCTACTAAGGATTTTTATGTAGCCGGGGGAGGAGTTCCGGCCCTTGCAAATGGTCTGGCCACAGCCGCGGACTGGATGTCCGCTGCCTCTTTTTTAGGAATGGCCGGATTGATTTCCTATACGGGTTATGATGGGTCTGTATATTTAATGGGATGGACGGGTGGATATGTCTTATTAGCTCTTTTATTAGCACCTTATCTAAGAAAATTTGGACAGTTTACAGTGCCCGATTTTATTGGGGATCGATATTATTCTAATATAGCCAGAACGGTTGCAGTAATATGTGCCTTACTGGTTTCCTTTACCTATGTGGCTGGTCAAATGAGAGGTGTTGGTTTGGTTTTTTCACGCTTTCTAGAGGTGCCTATTAACACCGGTGTTATTATTGGAATGATTATCGTTTTGTTTTATGCAGTGTTAGGAGGTATGAAGGGAATTACCTATACTCAGGTTGCACAATATTGTGTTTTGATATTTGCCTTTATGGTTCCCGCTATTTTTATTTCGATACAAATGACAGGAAACCCTATTCCTCAAATTGGGATGGGTTCAAAGGTTTTAGGAGAAGGTGTTTTTCTACTAGACAAACTTGATGGACTTACTACAGAACTGGGCTTTGAGGCATATACAGATGGTTCAAAACCAATGATAGATATTTTCTTCATTACTGCGGCCTTAATGGTCGGAACCGCAGGATTACCACACGTCATAGTCAGGTTTTTTACGGTTCCGAATGTCAAAGATGCCCGAAAATCTGCGGGATATGCATTGCTTTTTATTGCTATTTTATATACAACAGCTCCTGCAATAGCGGTATTTGCCAGAACAAATTTAATTGAAACCGTAAGTGATAAACCCTATGCAGAAATGCCTTCTTGGTTTTCCAAATGGGAGGCAACAGGTTTGGTGCAATTTGATGATAAAAATAATGATGGCCTTATTCAATATGTGGCAGATATAAAAACCAATGAATTAAAGGTAGATCCTGATATTACGGTTTTAGCTAACCCCGAAATTGCCAATTTGCCAAATTGGGTGATTGCCTTGGTGGCTGCCGGAGGTTTGGCAGCCGCATTATCGACGGCAGCTGGACTTCTTTTGGTGATCTCTACCTCCATTTCACATGATTTGGTTAAAAAGCAATTTAGACCTAATATATCTGATAAGGCTGAACTGCTTATTGCCAGAATGTCGGCTATAGTTGCTGTCTGCATCGCCGGATATTTTGGGATTAATCCTCCCGACTTTGTTGCTGCTACCGTTGCCTTGGCCTTTGGGTTAGCAGCTGCCTCCTTTTTTCCTGCAATTGTAATGGGAATTTTTTACAAAAGAATGAATAAAGAAGGGGCTGTTGCCGGAATGGTAGTAGGTATTCTTTTAATGATGTTTTATATGCTAAAGTTTAAATTTGACATGTTTGGAGGAGGAAGTAAAGAGGATTGGTGGTTCGGAATCTCGCCTGAAGGCTTTGGCACTGTTGCTATGTTGTTTAATTTTATTGTTTCATTAATAATTTCTTTTTTTACACCTGAACCTCCAAAGGAAGTTCAGGAAATAGTGGAAAGAATCCGAATTCCTAGCGGTGTAGAAGAAGCTAATATGCATTAATTTTTAGTTATGAGTAATTACCATATAAAACACCTGGAAGAGTATTTTCAGGTCTATAGAAAATCGGTTCGAGATCCAGAATCTTTTTGGGAAGAAATAGCAGAAGAACACTTTGTGTGGCGTAAAAAATGGGACAGGGTTCTGGAGTGGGACTTTGAGAAACCAGAAATAAAATGGTTTCAGGGTGCCGAGTTAAATATTACAGAAAACTGTTTGGACCGCCACTTACCTACACGGAAAAACAAAACAGCTATTATTTTTGAACCCAACGATCCTAAGGAGGCAGCTCAGCATATTACCTATGGAAAATTGCATGAACAGGTTTGCAGAATGGCAAATGTTCTTAAAGATCAAGGAGTAAACAAAGGAGATAGAGTTTGTATTTACCTGCCAATGATTCCCGAATTGGCTTATGCCGTTTTAGCTTGTGCCAGGATTGGTGCTATTCATTCGGTAGTATTTGCAGGGTTTTCATCTAACGCACTTGCGGCCAGAATAAATGATTGTGATTGCCGTATGATTATTACTTCAGATGGTTCTTATAGAGGAAAGAAGGTTTTGGATCTGAAAAAGATTGTTGATGCAGCTCTGGAGACCTGCCCGGGAATAGAAAAGGTTTTGGTAGCTAAAAGGACAGGGAATAATATTTCTATGAAAAAGGATAGAGATCTTTGGCTACAACCTTTATTAGATAAAGCTTACGCGGATTTTGATGCAGAACGTATGGCAGCAGAAGACCCGCTTTTTATACTATATACTTCCGGTTCTACAGGAAAACCTAAGGGCATGGTACATACATGTGCCGGATATATGGTGTACACGGCCTATACCTTTAAGAATATTTTTCAATACAAAGATGGGGATGTCTATTGGTGTACAGCAGATATTGGATGGATAACAGGACATTCTTATATTATTTACGGACCCTTAGCTAATGGGGCCACTACGTTAATGTTTGAGGGAGTACCTTCTTATCCGGATTTTGGTCGGTTTTGGGAAGTAGTTCAGAAGCATAAGGTAAATCAGTTTTATACGGCACCGACTGCGATTAGGGCCTTAGCTAAAGAAAATTTAGATTATGTAGAAAAATACGATCTATCCTCTCTTCGCGTACTGGGATCCGTTGGTGAACCAATTAATGAGGAAGCTTGGCACTGGTATAATAATAATATTGGTAAAGGGAAAAGTCCCATAGTGGATACATGGTGGCAAACGGAAACCGGAGGAATAATGATTTCACCAATTCCTTATGTTACACCTACCACGCCAACCTATGCTACCTTGCCTTTTATTGGGATACAACCTGCCTTAATGGATGAAGGAGGGAATGAAATTACCGGGGTGCAGGTTGATGGAAGACTCTGTATAAAATTTCCTTGGCCTTCTATGGCAAGAACCATTTGGGGAAATCATGAGCGTTATCGCGACACCTATTTTACGGCATATAAAGGCCATTATTTTACAGGTGATGGGGCCTTGCGAGATGCTGTTGGTTACTATAGGATTACCGGAAGGGTAGATGATGTGATAATTGTGTCGGGGCATAATTTAGGAACTGCTCCTATAGAAGATTCAATTAATGAGCATCCGGCTGTTGCTGAATCTGCTATTGTTGGCTTTCCACATGATGTAAAAGGAAATGCCCTTTACGGATTTGTAATTTTAAAAGAAGTTGGGGAAGTAAGGGATAGAGATAATTTGAGAAAAGAAATCAATCAACAAATAACAGAGCAAATCGGACCTATTGCCAAACTAGATAAAATACAGTTCGTTTCAGGTTTACCGAAAACGAGAAGCGGTAAGATTATGCGACGTATACTTCGCAAAATAGCTTCTAAGGACACCTCTAATTTAGGTGATATCAGCACCTTATTAAATCCGGAAGTTGTAGAGGAAATTAGGAATAATGTCCTTTAGAAAATCATTGATTTAAATGAGGATAATCCAGCAATAATAGATTGCAAATAGTGATAAGAATAATATCCCTGCATAGGTCAATAATCTCATACCCCGCCCGGGATGGAATTGATTGGGCAGGTCATGGCTCATGACATTTTTTAAGTTCATAAAACCTACTATAGGCGCAAAAACAAAGGAAACAAAAGTGGCAAGGGCTATTAGAGAACCCATATTCGCGGCAAATAGGGTTATCACTGTATAATTTACAGCAGCAAGAATAAGAATGGCAAAGGCATAGTATTTCTTGTTAGCATATGATTTCTTTGTTGGCCTGAGATGAGCAATAATATCTATACTTACTCTTGAGATGGCATCATGGGCCGTCATACAGGTACTAAACATGGTGGCAAAGGCGGAGATAGCTATGAAAATATAGGCCCATTGTCCAATATGGGTTGTGAATAGCTGTACTACCTGATCTGCGAAAACAGTGGCATTACTGCTTAATTCCGTTTGTGTGCCATATAAAGTCATCCAGCCTATAACTAAAAAGAATACCGCAAGGATAGCGGTCATAAAATAGCCTGAATTAAATTCTTGCAAAGCTTCTTTTAAACTTGGCTTTTCATTATTCAATTTATATTTCTCCAAACTCCAAAGGCTTATCCAGCTAGAGGCCTCAACTGCTGTCGGCATCCAACCAATTAAACCTATTAAAAACAATACCCCAACCTCATTAAAGATAGTTGGTCGTTTAAATCCTTCAACGGCATCTACCTGACCCTTAAAAATTACTAACAAGGTGGTAACCAAAAGGGCAATAAAAAGAATAGAAATAATAAATTTTAAGGAAAGTTCTAAAAATTTATATCGTCCTATAATTAGCAAAGCACTAATGAGACCAAAAAGAACTAAGGCTATAAGGCTAATTGAGCTATCTTTTATATCAAAAAGATTAATAAATAGACCGGCAGTAACTACATATAGTGCGGCAAGTATAGTAAAGGTTGTTACTAAGGTAATAAATGCGTAAAGCCATAAATACCCTTTCCCTCTTAAAAGATATCCTTCTATGAGGGATTTGTTTGTAATATTTGTATAGCGAATGCCATATTCAAAGAAGGGATATTTAAGGATGTTAGCAAGGAGAATGGGGATTATCATTATCCAGCCATATTGAGCTCCGGCCTTGGTGGAAAGGACTAAATGAGAAGTGCCTATTGCCATGCTGGCAAAAAGTAAACCGGGACCTAAATTTTTTAACCAAGTTTTTAATTTTAAGTTTGTCATTATTGTTTTAGCAATTATCTAAATAGGTGTTTTAAATTTAAAAGACTATTATTTTATTTCAACCCTTTCCCCATAAAAACGGGGCTGAGTATTTAAAATAAGGTCTATAAAGACCTTTACTCTGGCAAAATATTCTCTGATTTGTATTTTTATAGCCTCTTTGCCAGAAAGGCCTTTGGCATTAAATCCTATGGCATTTAAACGTTTTTTCTCAGCTAGATATATAGCACGTTCATTATGAAATTCTTGTGAAATAACGGTAACGTTTTCAAGTCCGAAAATGTATTTCGCCCTTACCATAGAGTCTAAGGTTCTAAAACCCGCATAGTCCAGGAAAATTTTTTTCGCCGGGATTCCTCCTTTTATTAGGTCTTTTTTAATGGTATTAGGTTCGTTGTAATATATGCTGCCGTTGTCGCCACTTACAAGAATAAACCTAATTTTGCCGGCCTTGTACAAAGCTATGGCGGCATTTATCCGATGCGCGTAATATGGGTTTGAACCTCCTTCAACAAGCATTTTAGCTGTACCTAATACGATACCAACTTTGTTTGTCGGAATATCTTCTATCTTGTCATAAGTCTTCCCTTTAGTCGACAAATGGATGGTTGCATTGGCCACTACTATAACGAGTAAAATCGGAATAAAAAAGATTGCAAATATTGTAAAATATTTATTTTTAAAAATAGCTCTCATCTAGTCTAAAGGTAGGTAAAGTGAAAGATACTGTATAATTCATTATACAAAAAAGTGGCACTGTTTTCTGGAATCGCTTTAGGAAAAGTAAAGGATTATTGAATATATGTTTTAATCAGCATCAAATTTTTGTGAACAATGAAATTGAAGTGTCAAAATAAAGGTATTTTTCCGTACTTCGTAAAAACTAAAATATTTATGACATTATTTATTGATATGGATGAAGTGCTGGCCGACACCTATGGGGCTCATATAGAGCACTACAATAAAATCTATAACGAAAAACTAACAAAGCAAGACTGCATGGGAAGTGAAGTATGGCAAAGTGTTCCTAAATCTCGACAAAAAAGTATTCACAAGCATTGTCATGAAGAAGGATTTTTTAGAGATCTACTACCCATTGCGGATAGTATTGAGGTGTTAAAGGATCTGAACAAGGTTTATGAAGTTTATATTGCCTCTGCGGCCATGCAATTTCCTAATTCTCTTATTGAAAAACATTATTGGTTAGAAGAGTACTTTCCTTTTATTCCATGGAAACAAAGGATTTTATGCGGAGATAAACACATTTTAAGAGGAGATATCCTTATTGATGATAGAAAGTATAACCTTGAAAGTTTTTCTGGACGTTCTATTATATTTACCTCTCCACATAATATAAATACAAATGGTTTTGAACGAGTGAATACTTGGCAAGAAGTAGCCACTTTATTATTGTAGTTCGATTCTAGCGCATGCAATCATGATATAAACTGGTTTTAATACCTTTATAAAAATTAATCTAAATGAAAAAAGTTGTCACTTTTGGTGAAATAATGATGCGTCTTTCCCCTCCGGGTTTTCTGCGATTTTCTCAAACAAATCAATTTGATGTGGTCTATGGGGGAGGGGAATCAAATGTTGCGGTCTCTTTAGCAAATTATGGAGTCCCGGTTGATTTTGTTAGTAGGTTGCCCAAGAACGATCTTGGGGATTGTGCCTTAATGGAATTGCGTAAGAGAGGTGTTGGAACTGATCATATTATACGAGGTGGTAACCGCCTGGGAATTTATTTCTTGGAGACTGGGGCTGTAAGCAGAGGAAGCAAGGTAGTCTATGACAGAGCCCATTCTGCTATGGCTGAGATTGGCCCGGGAATGATAGCTTGGGAGGAAGTTTTTAAAGATGCAGGATGGTTTCACTTTACGGGAATTACTCCGGCTATTTCTCAGGGGGCAGCTGATGCTTGTTTAGAGGCTGTTAAAGTGGCTTCTGAATTAGGGGTGTTGATATCTACGGACTAAATTATAGGGCAAAATTATGGAAATATGGAGTGCCACCAGAACCTATTATGACTGAGCTTACTTCTTATTGCGATATTATTTTAGGCAATGAAGAAGATGCTGAAAAGCATTTTGGGATAAAGCCAGAGGGAGTAGATGTTACTATGCAGGGAGAACATGTAAAAGGGGAAGCCTTTCAATCAGTTTGTAAGCAGATGATGGAGAAGTTTCCTAAGGCGCAAAAGATAATCGTTACTTTACGGGGTTCTCATTCTGCATCCCATAATTCGTGGGGAGGTGTTATGTATGATGGTGAAAAATTCTATATTTCTCCTGAATATCAAATCACTCATATTGTAGACAGAGTTGGAGGAGGGGATTCTTTTATGGGCGGATTAATATACGGTCTATTATCTTATCCTGAAGACACACAAAATGCCTTAAATTTTGCGGTGGCCGCCTCATGTCTCAAGCATACTATCGTTGGGGATGCAAATTTGGTTACGCTAGAGGAAGTGGAAAAATTAATGAAGGGAGATGCTTCTGGCCGAGTTGCTAGATAAGTTCGTTTTAGCTTCTATGAGTTAATTTTTAGATTTTGCCTTTTTCTTTCTTGTTTTTTTGGAATTTTGACTGCTTTTTTCAGAGGATTTACCCAGTGGGTTTAATGAATTTATAATACCAGACAGGAGAGACTTCCATAAATAATTACCCAAGCCTTTGTATTTAACTCGTTCAAACTCCATGGTGGCTACAAATAGTTTGCCATTGTTACCCGGATTGGATTTGGGAACTACTGTATTTGCGAACCAGGAAAGTGTTTTGTTTGCTGACTTGTCTTCTTTATACAATTCTACTTCAAGATCTTTATAAAACATGGTAAAGTCTCCTTCCATTTTTTGACTAGTTCCTTTGGCTTTCCAACTAATACCATTTAAGGTGCCACCGTTAATTTTAATATTAATAGCCTTAAATATCAAGGAATTAAACTCATCGAAAGTTACCGCCTTTGTTGACTTCCCGGAAAAAGTAAAGTTATTACTCGCCAGATTATAAGGCATATGTAATTCAGTTTCTATAGGGAACTCACCTGATATATGCGTCTTAAAAGCTATGTCCAATGATTTGTTCCTCAGTGTAGTGTCCTTCAAGGATGTGACATTGGTGATATAGGAATTTATTTCAGTTAGATGCAAATCTAATAGGTCTTTTGGAGCTTTTTCTTGTTCTGAATAGTTCAGACTAGAATTTTGAATGTTGATGGAGGCAATGAGTATTGGGAATTTTAACTTTTGGAGAGCATCCTGTGGTAGTAATTTTAGCTTTTTAGTATCGTTTGGCTTACTCTTATCCTTGGCTATTTCTGCGTTTAGTCCATCAATAGATATATTGTCAATAACTAAGATGCCGGAATGTATTAAGGGGTTTAGATCAAAACCGTTAACATCCATCGTTGCCATTTGCAAATTATAAACTTCTGTAGAATATTTAGAAGCACTCATAATTTGGGCATAGTCAACCTTAGGAGTATAGGAAAAATCATGGATCAGGATGTTTTGAGTTTTGTGATCATATACCAAGTCTTCTAATCCTACAGAATAGAAACCACCATTTAAATCAATTTTTTGTTTTTCAAGTTTGAATAGGAGTTTTTCTGTATTAAAGTAAAAGTATTCCGGGTTGTTTTTGGAAGGATCCAATTCTATACCATCGATAATCATATCTTTCCCGGAATACCTTAAAATGGTGTCATTATTGGCAATATCCAATACCTGCAATTCATAATCCGTAATTTCAAATTCTGAAAGTGTAATTTTTTTTGCAGTTCTAATTTGTATGGAGTCTAAATAAAATGATGATTTGTCAGATTTTGGAAGTGAGTCCGATTTATAGTTTACGGGGATGTTTTAATATTTTAAAAGTTGGTTTACTTACCTTGATTTCTCTAATGTTGAGGTTTTTATTAAAGAGTAAGTTGGATATTCCAATTCCTTTTATTGAAATTTTGTCTATTTTAAGCTCTTTTAAAGCGGGTTCGGAAGATAGCCCCTCGTCAAATAATTGAACATATGATTCGCTGGGTTTAATTTGGAAGTCGTTAAATATTACAGAACCTGCCAATATATTTATGTCAAAATCTCCAATGTGATATAAATATTCATTTCTAGAGTTTAATACCTCTAATTCCGAGTTTAAATATTTTTCTACAGTTTTATTTACTAAAAAATGACTAAAAACACCTAGGAATAAGAGAATTATACCAATTCCTAATAGTATTCGAAGGAGTTTTTTATTCTTCATTGTTATTCATTTCATAAATTGAAAATAGGTACATCTTTCATTCATAAACATTTGGGGTTTCTTATTTATAATCCTTGCCAAATAAATTTAATCAATTATTCGCGAAGACTATTAAAAAAAAGCCCAACTTAGTTGTTGGGCTTTTAAATAAGATTGTAATTGTAATATTTTAATCAACCTTTTTGAAGCCTCCTTCTTTAAAGCGATAGCGGATCATAAACCCCCAATTGCTCGAAATAAAATCAAAATCATTGGTAACCGCAAAACCTGGACGCCAGTCTAATCCAATGGTGATAGGAAAATTGAAAGCATATTCAACCCCAAAATTTCCTGCTACATTAAAATCAAAATCGTTTTCAAAAAAGAATTCAGGTCCAACCCCAGGATAAAATTTTAGCCCGGTAGGCCCATCTGCTAAGGCGAACATCCAATCAAAATAAGTACCTACCCCAAATCTATCTAGATAAATAGTAGGATGAAGTCTTGGTGAAATTCCTAATGGAATGGTCCCATCTATACCGGTGTTATCTCCAATTCTAACCCCAACTTCATAAGTGGCCGCCTGTGCCGAAGTAGTTTGAGTATAAAAGAAGACACAAACGATAGCAACAAGGGTAATTAAAATTCGTTTCATAAAGAAAGTTTTTAATATTGATTATTCAGCTAAATAAAATTCTAAAAGATTATTCTAAAAGTAGAATAAAGGTAGTTAAAAGCTCCCTTTTCAAAAAGAGTTATCGTGAAAATTTAAAGACATAAATATGTAACAAAATGTTTCTTTTCTAGAAAGAAAAGATTGTCTTTTGGGCACGAATAAATATGGAACGCTAATTATTGATGTAATTCTGTAATTCAGAGATTTTATCAGGAGAATTAAAAGATCCACCATAAAAACAGCTTACCGTTGAAGAGGTGTCATCTTTTATCCCTCTGGACGAAACACATAAATGTTTTGCTTCTATGATTACAGCTACGTCTTCAGTATCCAAGGTACTTTGCAGATCGATAGCAATCTGATTGGTAAGCCTTTCTTGTACCTGAGGTCGTTTGGCATAGAATTGTACCAAGCGATTAAGCTTAGATAGACCAATTACCTTTCCGGAAGAAATATATGCGACATGGGCTTTGCCGATGATTGGTACAAAGTGATGTTCACAATTGGAATAGAAAGTAATATCCTTTTCAATTAGCATCTGATTGTAGCGGTACTTATTCTCGAACAAGGCAATTTTAGGACGGTTTTCCGGATTAAGACCAGAAAAAATCTCATCTATATACATTTTAGCAACTCGCTCAGGTGTACCTTTTAAAGAGTCGTCTGTGAGATCTAATCCCATAACATCCATTATTTCAGCGAAGAGAATCGCAATATGCTCTTTCTTTTTCTTGTCACTTAAAACAAATGCATCTTTCTTCATAGGAGTTTCTATACCTGTATACAGATGATCGTCCCCAATTTCCTCTGCATTAAAATTATCAAGGATAGTTTTTGATTTTAGTAGGTTGTCTATTAAAGTGTCTTGGTCTTTCATTATTATGTTTTATTTAAATGATCTTTTTTAAGCCGTGTTAGACCATCTTAAAGCTGGTCTTATCTATTTTTTACTTCGTAAAATTATAAATAATGTTTAATAAATAATGTTAAAGAATAAACAAAAAATATCTTTCAAAGATTTCCTTCTTATTAAAATATTTTGATCAGTCTAATGTATTTCATAAGAACTTGATAATTAGCGAATAAGGATTAAGCTGAGACGGGGTTATATAATTATGTTTTATATATTTAATTATAAAATAAACAAAATATAAAACAATTGTGCTGATTTTATTTAGGATTTGATATTTAGAATAAGAACAGGACTGTGTTTAGACACTTAATTTGAATTCAATAGACGGCCAATTAAAATTTGCACAAGAAATACTGACCCTTCTTTCTAGATTATCAAAAATGAAACTCAATATATTCTGTATTCTAGCGGATGATTTAGGTTATAGAAACCTTGGTTGTTATGGACAAGAACTTTTTAATACACCTTGCTTGGATAAGATGGCCAAAGAAGGAATTTCCTCTACAGAATTTCCGTTTCCCGAATAATTTCTTGGATACCAAATCGATCTGGAATTCTTTAATCGATTTACTGTATATTTAAAAAGGGTTTGAGGTTTATAGAAACCATAACCCATATTTGTCATCTTCTAAACTATTATAGAATGAGAACCTTCCTTAAGTCAGTATATTTCATTTTTCTTTTAATCGGTATTACTGTTATAGAAATACATGCTCAGGATAATACCGCCGTAGACTGGAAAGAGCTGGACACATATTTTGAAAATATGGTATCAGAATGGGATCTCCCCAGTGCTTCTATAGGAATTGTGAAAGAGGGTAAATTGGTTTTTTCAGGAAATTACGGCTATATGGATCTGGAGAAAAAACAGAAACCAGATGAAAATACTCTTTATGCAATTGCCTCAAATTCAAAGGCTTTTACTTCAGCCATCATAGGTATGTTGGTACAGGAGGGGAAATTAGACTGGAACGATCCCGTAAAGAAATACCTCCCTTATTTTGCACTCTACGATCCTTGGGTTAGTGATCATACGACTATTAGAGATATCCTTAGTCATAGGGTAGGTCTAGGGACTTTTAGTGGTGATAATATTTGGTATAAAACTACGCTGTCTTCCAAGGATATGATAAAACGAATCCAATATGTTCCAAAAGCCTATGACTTCAGGGCAGGCTATGGCTATTCTAACCTGATGTATATTACCGCCGGGGAAATTATAAAGACCTTAACTGGGAAAGGCTGGAGTGAAAATGTAAAGGAAAAAATTCTACTGCCACTGGGAATGACCAGATCCATAAGTTCAATAGAGCAGCTAGATATAAAAGGAAATTTTGCTCAGCCTTATGCTCGAAAAGATGGGGGTAATTATAAAATTCCATGGGTTGACTGGGATGAGGTGGCAGCTACAGGAGGTCTGATCAGTAGTGTTAACGACCTGGCGAAATGGATGATTTTTAATATGGATAATGGGATCTTAGGTAAGGATACCCTGCTTTCCAAAAGTACCAGAAACATGGTGTGGACTCCTCATAATAATAGAATGGTAGATCATACAAAACCCAATGATTTCAATCGCCATTTTAATGCCTATGGTTTAGGTTGGGGTTTAAGTGATTATCATGGCAGATTAAAGGTTGGACATACCGGAGGTTATGATGGTATGATTTCAGCAATTACCTTAATTCCCGATGAAAAGATTGGTGTTGTAGTACTAACGAATGGCGTAAAAAGCCCTATTATGGCAGCAACTTACTATGCCTTAGATAAGATGTTGGGCTTAGAAACTAAAGATTGGTCAAAGACGGAATTGAAAAGAGTCGATGCCAATAAACTTAAAGATACTCGTATTTCGGATCGAATTTCTAAGAGAGTTTTAAACACCAAGCCAACTATTGCCGTTCAGGATATGGTGGGATCTTACGAGTCAAAACTAGTAGGTAAAATTTTGATTGAAAAAAAAGATGACAAACTCTTATTGATTTTTGAAAATGCACCCCTGCTTAAGGCAGAACTTAGTCATTGGCATTATGACGTCTGGAAAATAAACTGGTTAGAACCCCAAGCTTGGTTTAGTTTTGGAACTATAAAAGTGAATGCCGACAACAACTTAAATGTTTTAGGTTTTGATTTTGATGTGCCCAACAATGACTTCTTTTTTGAAGAATTAAAACCTGTAAAAAGTAAATAATTGAAATTACCAATTTGTTATCAGCGGATATCTAGGTGTGGATATAAACTTTTAAATCGTTCCGCACGATAAACTGAGAGCCCTACTTCAGGATCTTCTATGGTTATTTCCCATAGTTTTCTGCTTTTATCTTCCTTAGTCACTTCAAAGATACGTGCCCAGTTACGGCCACCAAAAGTAGCGAGAGGCTCTCCATCTTCTCCCTTTATTCTGCCTCCATCTGTAATAAGAATATGGCCAGTTTCCGGAAGATAGTCTGCATCTGAAATAAAGGGAGAAACAAATCTTTCATACTGTGGCCCATAACTCCATAATTCTTCCACCGTTCCTGCTGCCTCGTTCACTTTATATTCTACTGCACGACTAAACCTTTCTTCTGCCGGCATCGGCTTATTGGGTGGGAGGTGCCTGGAACCTCCATTATCAAAAAGTAGAAGTGTTCCCTGGGGAGTAATTTCTAATCCATGTTGATGGTAAGGATAAGTAAACTCTCCTTCCGGTTTTAAGAGTTTCTCAGACCACGGCTTTTCCCAACCCGTGGGATCTCCAATTATCCATTTCAGTTTGCCCGTTTCCATGTCCACCTTATATATTACACATTGGTAATTGGAAGATACATAAGCCGCATCCTCTGCTTCTGAATAATAAAGAGCATTGGAATGAGTGATATCAAATGGGACTGAATCATATTTGTCCTTATATACATCTTCATAAAACCCGCGGGTAAGAGAACCGGCTCCTAATCTTTTGATATCTAGAATATCAGAGACTGACCATTTGTGAATTGTATTACCATTTTTGTCGAATTCTATTATGACATCTGAAGCGACATCTGCTGCTGCTCTTCTTTTAGAAGGGGGATATGCCGTAGGGAAATCTTCCAGAGAAATGACTTCTAGGCCAAGACTTAAAAAATTTCCGGAATCTAATTCTCTTACTTCATGATGAAAAACATCCGTATCTACAGGAATACTAGCTTCTGCAACTTCTCCCACAACGGCACCGGCAGAATGCCACTCATTAATAACATTACCAAGCATATCTATCTCATAGACGCGTCCATCTACACTACCTCCAAAAAAGAGATTTCCGTTTTGTAGTCGCCTTACCTCATCAATGAAATAATCGGTTTTAAGATACCAAATAACTTGCCCTTTATCATCTACCGCAATAGCATATCCCCAATCCGGATCATCTTCAAACTTATCAAGCCATTTAAAAACGGTGAACATGGTAATCCCTGGTTCCAATTTTTCAGAAGCTTCCATTGTTAAATTGAGTTTGGGGAAATCGTCAGGAAGAGCCGGAGTGGTAATTTGTTTTGGAGGTAAAATAGTTTCGTTTCCTTGTTCATCTATTAACACAGCTATTACCTCGTGAGTCTTGTTGGGTCCTAATCCAAGTACAAGGCTTTCATGTTCCTCTGCATAGACATCAAGGCCTGGAACAATGATAGGCTGATTTCCATTATTAATCGACAATCGGACCTTTACCGGCTTGTCTGCAACTATATTATATATGCCGGCCAAGGGTGCTTTATCATTTTGATTTAGCTCCAGGGAGCTGCTTACAACTTCAGCTGCCTTATTGCAACTTGTTAAAAGGCAAACTAAAAAGAATATTGTAAGACTGATTACTGTTTTATGGTTTTTGATTGGTATGGTCATGTAGCTTATTTATTTAAAAGATTTTATGATGTTTTAAGGTACAATATTTCAATTTAAGATTCTCAAGCCAAGTTCTTGATTGGTTACAATATCGATTTAGTAAAGGTTGAAAAAGGAATACCTCTATTTTGAGGAAGAATTATGCTGTGCCGGGAGGGAATCTGTATTTATGAAAAAGTCTTTTAAAGGCTCTTCTATCCCCTCATTAATAAATAAACCGGGGGTAAGTTCACCTAAACTTTCTAATCCTTCTTTGCTTAAACCTGTGTCCCATAAATAAAGTTGTTTCAGGTTTTTTAGCTTTTTGAAAAATGGGATACTTTTATCGGTTATATCCGTACTGTATACTTTTAAGAATCTTAATTGACTAAGAACATTTAAAGAGTCCAATAGACTATCTGTTAACGGTGTTCCATCTAGTTCTAACCATTCTAAATTTTTGCATTGAGCAATTAGGCTTATTTCGGCTTCTCCTAAGGGTAATCGACTTAAATCTAACTCTACAATGTTACTAGAAACGGTTTGAAGCTTTAGAATTTGTGTTGAGTCATATTCCGGAGGTAAATAAGCATCCACCGCCAAGGCATTACTTTGATCTGAAATTCTATTTATAGTAAGATAGTCTGAACCTAATCTCTCTAGGGTACTGTCGGCCACCGGGGTAAAATTAGCCCATTTAGAAGCCGCATCGGGAGCCATAAACTCCCTGATTAAAACAGCTAAAGGTTCTGCTTCATTTAAATCATACAATTGTAATGTATCTGAAGCCCCATATTTAATCCATTGCTCCAGAATATCTACTTCTAATTGACTTAGAGGTTTCTTGCCTTCAGGAGGCATATGCTCTTCATCTTCTTTTGGGAGCTTTAGTCTGCGAATAATTTCACTTTCTTCAGCCTTCTTGGGAATAATTGCCGGACCACTCTTACCTCCCTTTTGCAAAGCCGAAATACTGGTCATTAGGAGTTCGCCTTTTTTCTTATTAGGATTATGGCAGGATACACAATTTTGATCTAAAATTCTAGCGGTAATATCTTGATAAACCACTGGATTTTCAGGAATCTTACCATAGCTTGTCCTTTTTGGAAAATCTAGAAAATCTTCCCCATGAGTTATCATACCTCCATAATGACCTGTTCCTAATACAAATAGAATAATGAGGCCGGGAAAGGTGTTTTTTATTATTTTTTTCTGTGAGATCTCATCTTCAAAGGCATACCATAAGGCGCTTAGAATTGCCAGACCACCACCAAGCCATTGATGTCTGACCAATAAATCTCCTTTATCTGTTATTTCAGAAGCTAGAAAAAAGCCAGAAATTGCGGTCAGTAAAACAGAAAGAACAGTTATTCTAAAAAGGGCTGGAGGAATATGCTTTTTAAACAACGCTAGTACAGCCAACCCCAATAATAAGACAATGGGAAAATGTAAGATTAAAGGATGTAATTTCCCCAACCAATTCAATAGAGGAGGCAATTCTATATACGCACTAAAGACCAAACAAAATATCAGAAAAACAGAAAGGCCTAATAATAAATAGTTAAACCATGTTGGACGAGAAATTGTTGCCATAAATTAGGTTAAGAGGTCATTAATAACATTCCCCGCAACATCCGTAAGTCTAAAACGTCTCCCCTGATATTTGTATGTTAGCTGTTCATGATCTAGTCCCATCGCATACATTAGCGTAGCGTGAAAGTCATTGATATGAACTGGGTCTTTTATGATATTGTAACCAAATTCGTCAGTTTCTCCATAGCTAATACCCGGTTTAACACCTCCCCCGGCCATCCAGATACTAAAGGCTCTGGGATGGTGATCACGACCGTAGTTTGTTGGGTCAAATTTTCCTTGACAGTAATTTGTTCTACCAAATTCTCCTCCCCATATTACCAGGGTATCTTCTAACATTCCACGCTGTTTTAAGTCGAGCACTAAAGCAGCCGAGGCCTTGTCTACATCTATAGCCTGACCTGCCATCTCATTGGGTAAATTCCCGTGTTGATCCCAGCCTTGATGGTATAATTGAATAAATCTCACCCCATTTTCTGCCAGTCGCCTTGCCTGCAATGCATTTGCGGCGTAGGTGCCGGGAACCTGACAATCTTCTCCATATAATTTGATAATGTCTTCGGGTTCCTTAGAAATATCCATAACATCCGGAACCGACATCTGCATTCGATAGGCCATTTCATATTGAGCGATTCTTGATTCAATCTCATCATCCCCGGTTTCTACCTGATGCATTTTATTTAAGGAAGAAACCTGGTCTAATAAATGTCTCTTTTCTGATCTAGTAATTCCATCCGGGTCGTTTAAATACAATACAGGATCTTTTCCGGAGCGCAACAAAACCCCCTGATGTTTCGAATCTAAAAAACCACTGGACCAAAGTTTGGAATACAAACCTTGACTATTTCCTTTCCCTCTGGAAGTTAGCACTACAAAAGAAGGAAGGTTTTTATTTTCACTGCCCAGGCCGTAACTTAACCAGGAACCCATGCTAGGTCTCCCGGAAATCTGACTCCCCGTTTGAAAAAAGGTAATAGCTGGATCATGATTTATAGCTTCGGTATGAAGGCTTTTAACAATACAGATATCATCGGCTATTTTAGCAATATGAGGAAAGTAATCGCTGATCCACTGTCCGCTTTTGCCGTGTTGTTGAAAGCCAATAGCAGGAGGCATTAAGGGGAATTTATCCTGCCCGGAAGTCATGCCCGTGAGGCGTTGCCCATTTCTGATAGACTCTGGCAAGTCTTCACCCATACGTTTTCTAAGAGTGGGTTTATGGTCAAAAGTTTCAAACTGAGAGGGTGCTCCGGCCTGGAAGAGATATATAATTCTTTTTGCCTTGGGAGCAAAATGAGGTATGCCAAGTTTTGAGAGGTCTGCCGTTTCTACAGCGCCACCCTTAAATAGATCAGGGATTAATAAGGAGCCTAAAGCGATAGATCCAATCCCCACACTAAGCTGAGAAAAAAAATGACGGCGATTAACTTTTAATGGATTTTCTTCCTTTGAATTAGATCCTTTCATAATTACTCTTTTGTAATAGTTTCGTCCAAATTATAAATGACCTGAGCGGTTAGCATTAATGCCGCTGTTTTGGTCAGATTGGTTGTAGGCTTTGGATAGTTACCTACATTTAATAAGAGTTCAGCTTCTGTTATATTCTCTTTATATAAAGACCAGGCATCTAAATAATAATTTTCTAATATTTCAAGCTCTTTAGGTTCTGGGTTACGTATCAAAATAGTCTTGAAAACCTCTTTTACTAAGTTGTCATCAGTTTGATTTTGTTTAAGGGTGCTTTCGGCCAATACTCTAGCTGCTTCTAACATTTGCACGTCGTTCTGAAGTGCCAATGCCTGTAAGGGGGTATTTGTCTTTTGGCGCCTTACTTCACAAAAATCTCTGGTAGGGGCATCAAAAATAGTCATATTGGCAGGGGGTAAGGTACGTTTCCAAAAGGTATAAAGAGATCTGCGATATAATTTATCGCCCTCATCAGGCACATATTTGGTTAGAATTCCTCTGTTTCCGCCGGCATTTGTTTCTTCCCAAAGGCCAGGTGGCTGGTAAGGCTTAACACTGACACCTCCAACTTCACGGTTAAGTAAACCACTAGTAGCTAAAACGTAATCTCGGATCATCTCCCCGCTCATTCGAAAACGAGAAGCTCTTGCTAAAAGATTATTTTCGGGATCCTTTATTTTCAAGATAGGAGTCAATTCCGATTCTTGCTGATATGTTGATGAAAGCATTATCTTTTTTAACAAATCCTGAATATCCCAATTGTTTTCCATAAAGTCAGCAGCCAGATAATCCAATAGAGCCGGGTGGGTAGGTAAACTTCCTTGTACTCCAAAGTCTTCTACGGTTTCTACCAATCCCTTGCCGAATAACATGGCCCACATTCTATTGACAAAAACCCGGGCTGTTAATGGATTGTTTTTGTCCGTTATCCATTGAGCAAGGCCAAGTCTGTTGCTTGGTAATTCCTTCGAAAAAGGAAATATGGCTGAGGGGGTTGCAAAGGGAACGGTGTCTGTTGGACTATCGTATTCTCCCCGATTTAAAATGAAAGTAGTCTTTGGAGACTTATCGTTCATTACCATCACTTTTACCTCTTTTTCGGCACCTAGGTTGACAAAATCTAGCACTTCCTCTACCTCTTTTTTGGTAATTTCAATATATGGAGGATCGGCATAGAATTTTTCCTTGGCTGCTTGTACCGCATCCATCTGAAGTCCTTTTTCATCAACTTGATTAAAAAACGCAAAAAGACTAAAATAATCTGCCTGAGAAATAGCATCATACTTATGATCATGGCAGCGGGCGCATTCCAAAGTAATACCTAAAACACCTTTGCCGAGGGTATTGGTTCTGTCCAGCACATAATTAGTTCGATATTCTTCTTGAATAACGCCGCCTTCTTGTGTAATAGGGTGATTTCTATTAAAACCGGTTGCCAAAGTTTGCTCAAGGGTCGCATCGGGTAAAAGATCTCCCGCCAGTTGCCAGGTTAAAAATTCATCATAAGGCATGTTTTTATTAAAGGCATGAATTACCCAATCTCGCCAGGGCCACATCGTTCTATAGCTATCATCCTGGTATCCGTGAGAGTCGGCATACCGTGCTACATCCAACCAGGATTGTGTCATACGTTCTCCGTAAGCAGAGGTAGCCATAAGATCTTCAATGACTTTTTCTATTAAAGTAATAGAATCTAATTTCATCCAGGCCTTAACCTGATTTTTTTGAGGAGGAAGGCCGGTAAGGTCCAGGCTTATTCTTCTTATTAGTTTGGCTGTCGAAGCCTTCGGGGAAGGGGATAATTTATTTTCTTCAATTTTTTGAAGTATAAAATAGTCGATCTCATTTTGAGTCCAATTTTGATTTTCAATGGGAGGAAGCTCCTTTTTGTAAGGGGAAATATAGGCCCAATGTTTTTCAAAATTCCCGCCTTGTTCAATCCATTTTTTGATGAGTTTTTTTTCATGATTACTTAAGGCCAATTTAGAATCCGGTGGAGGCATTAACTCGTCCGGATTAACAGAAATAATATGTTGGTATAAGGCACTTTTAAGTGGCTTTCCGGGTACAAGGGCAAAATTACCCGGGCTTTCGGGAAGTTCTCCAAAGGCGGCGACTTCCATATCTAACCTCAAACCGGCCTTTCTTTTATTGGCATCCGGTCCATGACAGGTATAGCAGTTGTCTGAAAGAATTGGTTTTATATGAAAATTATAATCGACTATTTCGGGAATGAGATTTTCTTCTTCCGAACCGGGGGTATAAAGCCATCCATTTTTATGAGCATACAAGAGCCCCACTAGGACGGTAAGAATAAAGGCAATAGCAATTTTGTACTTCATGCTTTGGGTTTCAAAAAGAAAAAGTATTTCTTAAAGATAACAAGGTTTAAAAAATCATCCTAATCTGATTTTATCCGAAAAGAAGCCATTTGATTCATTTACTTAATTATCAAAGTGAGTTATTTAGAAGGCAAAAAACCTAGTTAAATTTAAAGAAGAACTATTATCAGTGTTTCCCTTTAGAGAATTTTGTTTTATTAAAGTCTGAAGATTTCCCAATGGGGATGCTTAGGCTTTTCCATGAGGTCTCTTTAACTAATTTTCCAATATAGACCAGCTGACCTACATGATAGGCATAATGTGCCAGCTGACGATTAATGGCTTCAAGTGGAGTGTGTGCCTGATTTCGAATATAAATGGTAGTATTAAAATTTCTCTGATCTATTGTCTCGAGTGCTTTAAAAAGACATGTCCATCCCGCTTCCCATTTCTGTAGTAGTTCCTCTTTTGATTTAATAACCTCTTTAAATTCCAGGTCTCTGTTGCGCCACTCTTTTTCTCCGTCCGTGAATAGAAAATCAGTCCAGCGGGATAACATATTTCCCCAAAGATGATTCACAATGACGGCTATAGAATTGGATGAGGGATTAGGCTGCCAAAATAAATCTATTTCTTCTAGCTGCTCAAAGGTGCGTTACCCAAGAGATTTATAGTACTTAAACTGCTGCGTTGCGTTTTCTAAATAATTTATTACCATTTTAAAGATATTCTTAAGGTACGAATAGAATGAATTTTTTCTGGAAATTTAAATCACTTAAGCCTAAAATTACAAATAAATAGTAATCGAATTAAAAGCATTAAAAAAGTTGTAACTCACTAATAATTATTACCTTATAAGAATTATAACCTAAACCAATTCATTATGAAAAAAATCATTTTTACATTTGCATTTCTATTCGTTTTAATAGGGAGTGCACAAGAGAACTATTACACCAATTATAGTTTTGTCGTTGAACCTGAAAATGAGGCCACCGTTTTTAAACTGGTAGACGATTATTATTCCGAAAATAAGCCGGAAGGAGTTTTTGTACGGCTGTTTGAGAATCATTTTAAAGATGGTAATAATAAAGCAACTCATATGCTTGTTTTTCTTGGAACACAGGAAGATATGGGTAATATGTATGGAGGAGGGGACGATAAATTCGCCTTATTTCTAACTAGACTTAACCAGCATGTAAAAGAGGGTTCCGGTGCCTCTATGGGAAGACATTTAGCCCTTTATGGAGATACCGACTCCAACGTTCGCTATCCGGCACAACGGATCTATTTATTGGATGTAAAGGATACCGAAGCTTTTGACGCTGAGTACAATAAATTCCATTCCAAGCATAATCCTCCGGGCGTTTTGGTGAATATGGGAAATACTATTGTAGGTCAGGGCACAGGTAAGTTCAATAGATGGGTGATTATTGGGTTTAAAGATATGAAGGCAGCCATGGGAGGTCCTAATAAACTACTTAGTGGGGCTGCTCTGACAGCCCGCCAGAAAGCCTGGGACGATTTTAGAGCCAATGACGGGGGTGTAGAAGTAGTAGGTTCCAGTATGCGAATGCTTTTAGGTGCGTGGTAAAAATCTTTTAAGAGGCAGAGAGCCTAAAATGAGGCAAAAAAATAAGATAACCGGGATCCAAAAAGGTCCCGGTTTTTTCTTTAGACGATTCTCTTAATTATAATTTTTCTAAAGGAATTACGGTAAGCGACTCAATATCCCATCCGGCATTTTTTGCTCCTCCCTGATAGGCGCTTTCAAGAAAGGCTAGTAAGACCTCCCTGGGGGCGGGGTAATCTAAAAGGTCCTTGTATTTAAGAATAGCCATAGGACTGCCATTGGCATCCATCCAAAACGCTTCTTTTGGTAATATTTCTTCTTGATCCAAAGAGGGTGGGGAAGGAGCTGTATAGGAGTAAAAAGCAGGTTCGGGAAGATTATCATCTCCTATCCAAAAACCAAAACTGATTACTTCATGGGAATAAGCATCTTTATCAGAAATCCGGGCTTTTGGGTCCATAGGGGGAGCCATTTTTCCAGAGAACCTGGTAACAGCCAGATCCATATGATGCCAATAAAGGTGAACAGGACATGTCTTGCCATAAAACCTCCCGCTAAATTCTTTAAAAACGCCATCAACCCAAGACATCATTTGCCAAAATAGAACTATAGCATCCCAGTCGTAATGATGGTATTCGGTGATTTCTGCAAAAGACTTATCAATACCCATATCCATTGGTTTTTTAATGAATTTAGGATATATCTCCCAACGATTTAAAATACCCATAATGTCCTTGAAAAAAGAACTGATAGAATACCCTTCTTTCAAGGGAATGGTTTCTAATTCCCCATTACTATTAATAAGTTGAACTGCTTTTTTATGAATGTTAAGGACTATTTCAAAAGAGCTGAAACCATCTGCCAGAGGTATTGCTCCCGTGGTAAAACCAAGTGGACTTACATATTCTGTAATATACCACCAATGATTTTTTCTAGGCGTAGAAGCAAGTCTTATTTTACCAATAATTTGAAAGATCAGATGAAGGGTAATTCGAGTTTCTTGCCAGGAATCATAGGGAAGGTAGGGTAGTTTCATCGTTTCATTTTTTCTTTCTTTAAATTAAGATAAAAAACCGATATCAATTATCTTATTGTCATTGGTCAGATCTGAATGTTAAAATAAATTGTCACAAAAAGTACTTTAGGATGTACCCCCATTATTTTCTGATAACATCTTTTTAATGAGAACTATTTGCCCTAAATGATAATAACTATGTTCTATCACTCCTTCAATATTTCTTCGATAGGAACCATATTTTTCCTCCACAAAAGGGGACTCTAATTTTTTGTCTGGCATGGTTTTTAGATGGTTAAAAAACGTTTCAGTATTGTTAAACAAATCGTCCCTTAAGGCATTCCATGATTTCGCTGAAGTAATAGGTGGAAGATCAAAACTGTATTTATCTCTAATTTCAAGCGCACCTCCTTCAAAAACATTTAAGACCCCTTTGATATAATAATTGATATGGAAGGTCAGTAAGGCAATAGAATTTAAGGATCCTATTTTCTGGGTGGCCTGCTCCCAGTCAATCCCGGATATTTGATCTTTATAATTGGTATTAGCGATCCACTTACCATCAATCATAACATCTTTAAACCGCTGAGCGAGTTGTTTAGAATTCTCCATAGGAAGGGCTGATTTTAAACATTATTTAGTTTCCATATTATTTACCCGTTGCTGAATTTTTTCCAATACAACTTTATGGGAGTATTCAGAGCAATGTCCTTCCATGGGTGAAAAAACAATCTCAGCATCTGATTTTGGGTTTTCCGTTTCTTCGAGAAAATCTGCGAATGCTCTTGTAGCAGGATTCAAGTAAAAATTATCCATATCTCCCATCCAAATGAAAATTTTGCCCTGTATTTTTGGACCCAATTCTTGCCAATTTTTCTGAGCGTGTATTTTGAAATCATATTTCTTCCAATGTTCAGCTACTACTGAGTCTATTACTCCGGTTATGGGGTCGAATAAAGGTTGAGGCAAGTCATTTTCCCCCTTTGGACTATAAAGAGCCGTATGTGCGCTGAATTGTCCACCAGAATTAAGATAGGAATTGGAAGCTCCTAAAACATTTTCGTATTGAATAAATTCTTTGAGGGATAACATGGGTTCTCCATTAGTAGACCTCATGACGGGTCTTGAATATCCATATTCATTTACAAAAGCATTCTCGTCTTTGTAAATATTGATTAATTGATAATTTTCAAATTCGATGGCATCAGGACTATATGAATAAACTCCGTTAAAGAAGTCAGGATAATATAATTGCAATCCTAAAGACACCCAGCCCCCGGTAGAACAGCCATCCACGAAGCGAGTTTTAGATTCATCAGTTCCTCTATACTTAGATTCAATATACGGAATAAACTCCTTAATGAGAGCCTCTCCGTATGGGCCACTATTCTCGGAATCCATTTGATAAGAATCTCCAAATGGACCTTCTCCATCCAGAAAAACCGTAATTACTTGAGGAGCTTCCGCAGAGTCCCACCAGTTCATAAAATTTTCACTGTTGAGCATATAATTTATTCTGGTATATCTCCCGCCATATCCGGCTACATTATACCTGATCGGATAGGCTTTATTATTATCATAGCCATGTGGAAGTAAAACAGAAGCTTTTAATTGAATTGGTTTATTCCACCAAGCGGAAAGAATTTCACTTTTTATATCAACTACTTTTGCCAAATCATGACTCTTAACCTCCCTTTTTGAGATGGACTGATTTAGTAACAAATCTATCTCCGTGGGCTGATTAATTACAATCCTTTGAGTTTCACTAGTCAAATTACCAGGTGCGTCAATTCTGGATTCATTGAGATCCTGATCCCATAATATTTGTACATAATATTCTCCGGCGGGGACTTGGTCTAAGGTCCAAGTAGCTGTGCTAATCCAACTTTTATCGTTCTGTATTTCCAGGATTCCGTCTGGTTGATAGCCCTCCATATTTTTGGCAAAAATATAGGTTTTATTAGTTGGACTGGGCCAAGTCTGGGTTCTAGGTTCGGCATTGGCATTTTTAGAAAGAAAAAGGTATAGTCTTCCATTTTCTATAAACTTCCCTTTAATTTCCTCACTAACTTTTAGATTGGCAGAAAAAGGAAAATTTTGTTTTTGGGAATAAATATTTGATAATGCAATGAATAAAACAATACCGGATAAAAGTAATTTAGATTTCATTTATGTTGATTTATTATAAAGTAAAAGGGATTATAAGCGTAGTAATCGAAATATAGGTTTTATAGCGGTCAAATTACAAAATAAGGTGAAACCGTCTAAGATCCATTTGGTGATACTTAATAAATAGGTTTAATTAGAATACCTATTAAAAAACGCTTCAGTGTCTTTTATATCCTGAATTCCTAATATCCAACAAACTTCTGATAAGTCGGAAAAATCCAAACCACCGGCCGCAATGGCTTCGTTATTATATCTTTCTTCTTTCCCATTGTATTGATTTGAGATAGCTATGGCACTTTCCCATATTTCAATCAATTTGGGATCCTCTATTTTATCTTCCCATTTTGTATATTCGGGATCGCGAAATCCGGGGGTTCCATTTCCAACGGCATTCCCATCAGAAATTTTTTGATAATCGGTATTTTTCTTTACAAAATCGAGACTCTCCGGCGAGGTCACTTCTTCATTCCAATTGCTGTGTTGTACTATATGGATGCGTTCAGTAGTATTTAGTCCGGGTAAGGCAGCTTGAATAGCTTTTACAAGAGCGGCACTAAAATCGGATTGCCCAGCTTCAGCGATCCAGATATCACCATCGTTTTTAAGTGTATTTAAAGCAATTGCCTTTACTTTTTCGACAGCAGCGGCCTTATCCTTATGGGCGTCTGTCCAATTATCTCCGAAGGCCAGGTTTAATAAGGGATTTGGAGGCACATAAAGCCCTTCTTGAATCCCATAGGTACCGGTTACCGTATGGTATTTTAGGCTAGTATATTCCTGGTTAGATAATAAGGTAGCCAAGGCAGCGGCAGTATGGAGGTCATCCACATCTGTTTTACAATCTAATTGCGCTAAAAGCAGGTCTGATTTAAGATTGAAGGTCTTTATAGGTCCTATGTCTGTTTTAGAAGTGAAGGACAATAAAATTCCTCCTATGGCCAATAATAGAAGTGTTTTTGATTTCATTTTTAAAGTTTAGTGTTAGAACAAGAATAAAAAGGACAATACCCTTTATCTCCGTTTTAGACAGTCCTAATATAACAAATCTTTTAGGTTTAGGAATACCCTGAAAACCTTTTAGAAATAGCAAGGTATTTAGAAGAATTACATTTTATAAATCAAAGAAAATTTTGCCATCCTATTTTTGTTGGCACCTACAAGATAAAACAAGAGCTCTAGAGGAAGCAGCGCTTCAGGAGCAAAGCGACATTAGTGCTTAAAGAGGCGCACTTTTGGTAGTATGGGTATCCCTCTAAAAATCAGCCAAAATTTTTTTGGAACCTTTTTTCATCTATGGAAAAAAGTAAAAACTAAAATAAGTAATAATATAAGCCATGGGAATTGCTATTAAAGAATACTATTAAACTGATTTAAAGTATAGAATTCCTTACCTTGGGAAGAACAACCAACTACTTCTTTTCTATGATTAACTTCTTCCAGGACAGAGCGTTAAAAAAACATTCAGTGAATGTTTTTGGCGAATGGGCCAGCCTGCCACGCTGGTGTTTAAAGCAAAAACCATGATTAATTTTTTCAGACGTATCCGAAAGAAACTCGCAGACGATAACAAACCTTGGAAATACACGCGGTATGCCATTGGAGAAATTTTTCTTGTAGTTGTGGGCATTTTGATTGCATTACAGATTAATAATTGGAATGAGAATAGGAAGCTAAAACAATTCGAATATAGTATTCTAAGGGATATTGAAACATCGATGGAACTTAATTTCTATCAGCTAGACATGTGTTTAAACGCTAATAAGAAGGCCATTATATCTGCAGATTTAATACTAAAACATTTAGATGAAAATTTACCTTATAATGATTCTTTAGATTTTCATTTTTCAAGAGCTTTGGAATGGTGCAGTCCAGTATTTAACAATGCAGGATATGAAAGCCTTAAAACGTATGGTGTAAATCTTGTAACAAATGATACTATTAGGGAAGAACTGGCTATCTATGATGCTGGTTGGATGGAAGTTCTGGCGCAGAGGCAAGAAGAATATTTCTTTATATCGGCCTCTCCCGTTTTAACTGAATTATTCGAAATAGTTGCCATGCGTGCTCGAATGAAACCTTTTGACTACGAACAATTAAGAAACTCTAATAAGTTTATTAGCATACTTAAAACTTCTAAGCAGAATAGAAAGGAACAAATCAGATGGCACGAACAATGGAGGCAATCGTTTGTTTCGCTAGACAAAATGATAAAAACAGAATTGAAAAAACAATAACCAATCGCTATCAAGAAAAAACGAGAGTGCTAGAGGAAGCAGCGTTCAGGAAAAAAGCGATATTAGTGCTTAAAGGAGCGCACTTTTTGGTAGTATGGGTATCCCTCTAAAAATCAGCCCGGAAGAATCCTTTTTCCGTGGTGTAGAGGAACTCGGCGTAAGAAATTATCGAAACCTTGGAGATAATTTAGTCATGTTGCCCGGTTTTTAAAATTTGCAAATTTTAAAAACACATAGAGAAAAAGTCCCCTTTTTACATTCCTTTTTGGGGAATCAAAAAGGAATAAGAAAGACCATAACTTTATTATGTAATTATACTGATGGTCATGTGATCAGTAAGTTTAGGCTTAAACTTTTTGAGAATGGAAAACCAATTCCTGGAATTCATTTATTTAGCCTTGAAGTTAAATTACAAGCGGGAATTACCTCCTTCGTCGGTGAGTCCCCACTCAAACATTTTGAGAAAGGAAATGTAACATGTCGTTTTTCATATGGGATCCCGGATTATCAGCCCGGAAGAATCCTTTTTCTGTGGTGTAGAGCAACTTGGCGTAAAGAATTATCGAAACCTTGGAGATAATTTAGCCCTGTTGCCCGGTTTTTGAAATTTGCAAATTTTAAAAAACACATAGAGAAAAAGTCCCCTTTTTACATTCCTTTTTGGGGAATCAAAAAGGAATAAGAAAGACTATAACTTTATTATGTAATTATACTGATGGTCATGTGATCAGTAAGTTTAGGCTTAAACTTTTTGAGAATGGAAAACCAATTCCTAGAATTCATTTATTTAGCCTTGAAGCTAAATTACAAACGGGAATTACCTCCTTCGTCGGTGAGTCTCCACTCAAACATTTTGAGAAAGGAAAAGCCGGCACTAGGTACCGTATTTTATTCCTCAGGCTTTCGCTCGAAGTACCTTCGACTCACCCTTAAAATAAAAAAGCCGTAGCATTTGCTACGGCTTTTCCTTTCATCTGTACTCGAGGCGGGACTTGAACCCGCACGGACTAATGTCCATTGGATTTTAAGTCCAACGTGTCTACCAATTCCACCACTCGAGCTTGTACTGTCCGTTCGACTGTACTAGAAAGACACTTTTAATAGTGAACTTCTGAGCGAAAAACGGGATTCGAACCCGCGACCTCCACCTTGGCAAGGTGGCGCTCTACCAGCTGAGCTATTTTCGCATATCTCTAAAGAACATCGCATCTTCTTACTGATGCGGAGGCAAATTTAATACAATTCTATAAAACGCAAAGAACTTTCCGCTAAAAATACCAAGGAAGAAATGAATCGTAAAATAAAAGTAAATCAATTCCCTATTTTACTAAAAGAAGTAGTTTTGAAGCAGCTAAAATTAGGAGCTAGCTTTTTTGTTTTTACTTAGCATCCTTTTTATTTCATTTAGTTTCATCAAAGCCTCTACGGGTGTTAAGGTATTAATATCCAGATGTATTAATTCTTCTTTTATTCTTTCTAAGAGGGGGTCGTCCAAATTGAAAAAACTGAGCTGTAAATCATTAGGTATGGTTTGAAGTTTCTCGGTCAGTTCTTCACTAGAATGAGATTTTTCTAGCTTTTTTAATATTTTTTCTGCTTTTCGAATCACCTGTCCCGGCATTCCGGCCATTTTTGCCACATGTATCCCAAAACTGTGTTCGCTGCCTCCCGGCACTAATTTTCTTAAGAACAGAACATTGTCTTTCACCTCTTTTATAGCTACATTGAAATTTTTAATCCTTTCGAAGGTAGTAGCCATTTCATTGAGCTCATGATAATGCGTCGCAAAAAGTGTTTTTGCTCTACAAGGGTGTTCATGCATGTATTCTGAGATAGCCCAGGCTATTGAAATTCCATCATAGGTACTGGTGCCCCGCCCAATCTCGTCTAATAGCACCAAACTTCGATCCGAAAGGTTGTTTAGTATTGAGGCCGTTTCATTCATTTCTACCATAAAAGTAGATTCTCCCATAGAAATATTATCACTAGCTCCCACCCGTGTAAATATCTTGTCTACTAACCCTATTCTGGCTTCCTCTGCGGGCACAAAACTACCCATTTGAGCCAATATTACGATAAGTGCTGTTTGTCTTAAAATAGCTGATTTACCGCTCATGTTGGGCCCGGTAATCATAATAATCTGTTGGTTTTCCCGATTTAGGAGTAGGTCATTTGGGATATAAGCTTCACCCGGAGGCAATTGTTTTTCTATTACGGGATGTCTGCCATTTTTTATAAAAAGTTCCGTACTATCATTGAGTGTTGGCTTAACATAATTGTTTTCTTTTGCCAACTGCGTAAAACCGCATAAACAATCTATTTGTGCAGCTACCCTTGCATTTTCCTGAATTGGGATAATAAATTCTTGAAGCCAGACTACTAATTGCGAGAATAACTGCTGTTCCAAATGCAGGATCCGCTCTTCAGCTCCCAGTATTTTAGATTCGTATTCTTTTAATTCTTCCGTAATGTATCTCTCGGCATTTACCAAAGTTTGTTTGCGTATCCATTCTTCCGGAACTTTGTCTTTATGGGTATTCCTTACTTCAATATAGTAACCAAAGACATTGTTAGAAGCTATTTTTAAGGAAGATATTCCGGTGCGTGCCGTTTCTCTTTGCAGCATTTTATTCAAATGATCTTTTCCGCTGTGCGACAAGGCTTTTAATTCATCCAGTTCTTCGGAATATCCTTTGGCAATAACATTCCCTTTTAGAATGTTTACGGGGGCTTCTTCCTGAAGCATTTCTTTTATTCGATTCCGAACCTCCTCACATGGGTTAATTTTATTTCCTAATTCTTCCAAGGCAGGAAATTGACTGGATAATAAAGCCTGACTAATAGGAACTAAGGCCTCTAAGGAGTTCTTTAATTGTATAGTTTCTCGTGGACTTACCTTCCCCGTGGCAACTTTTGAAATAAGTCTCTCCAAATCCGACATCCGCTTTATGCTATTTTGTAGCTTAATCAGCATTTGATCAGTATTACTGAGATGTGCAATTACATTGTGCCTCTGTCTTATTCGTTCAATATTTTTTAAAGGTAATGCCAGCCATCGCTTTAGCATTCTGGATCCCATTGGAGAAAGCGTTTTGTCGATTACCTGCAATAAGGTTACTGCATTTTCTTCCCCTGTCTGGTATAATTCCAGGTTCTTCATGGTAAACCTATCCATCCATATATATTCTTCTTCAGCCACCCTTTTCAAGGTAGTTATATGACTAAGCCGTCTATGCTGGGTATCGGAAAGGTAATGCAGTACTACCCCTGAAGCAATAATACCATATTTTAAATGGGATACTCCAAATCCTTTTAATGTTGCCGTTTTAAAATGAGAAGTGAGTGTTTCTTTAGCATAATCTTCCTGAAAAACCCAATCTTCAATGAAAAAGCTATGAAAACGTGATCCGAAAAAATCATTGTACTCTTTCTTATGGGCCCTGGAAATCAAAATTTCATTGGGGCTAAAATTTTGAAGTAACTTATCAATTTGTTCCAGACTACCCTCAGCAGTAAAAAACTCCCCTGTAGAAATATCTAAAAATGCTACTCCTAATAAACGTTCTCCAAAATGTATGGAGGCCAAAAAATTATTGGATTTCGCATTTAAAATGTCATCGTTTAGTGAGACTCCGGGAGTGACCAATTCTGTTACGCCTCTTTTTACAATGGTTTTGGTAAGTTTAGGGTCTTCTAATTGGTCACAAATAGCCACCCGTTGCCCGGCCTTTACCAATTTTGGCAAATAAGTATGCAGGGAATGATGCGGAAAACCAGCTAGTTCCGTTCTATCTCCACCATTATTTCTGTGGGTAAGAACAATTCCTAAAATAGCAGCGGCTTTTACAGCATCTTCACCAAAGGTCTCATAAAAATCGCCTACCCTAAAGAGCAAAAGCGCATCTGGATATTTGGTTTTTATTGTTTGATACTGCCTCATTAAAGGCGTTACCTTTTTTGTTTTTTTGGATGAAGACAAACTGCTAATTATTTATTTTAAACTAAAAAAATGTAAGTAAACGAAAATACTATTTTTCCTATGGTTTAAGCCTACTTGTTAATATTTTCGGATAACTTCGCTTTCTATTTTTAAGGTCATTGCCTAGAATTGGCCATATTCTAAAATATCATAATTTTCAGGAAATTCTTAAAGTATGCGTAAACTAAAGAATAGTGAACTAGAAAGACTAGATATTAATCAGTTTAAAGAGGCCACTAAAACACCTTTGATAGTTGTGCTGGACGATATCAGAAGTTTAAATAATATTGGGTCAGTTTTTAGAACAGCCGATGCTTTTTTAATAGAAAAGATTTATTTGTGTGGTATAACCGCCTGCCCGCCACATAAGGATATTCGCAAAACGGCTTTAGGGGCTACCGAAAGTGTAGCATGGTCTTATCATCCAAAAATTATTGAATTGATGGTTGAATTAAAAGAGAAGCACCAGTGTTTTGCTATAGAACAAACAGAGCAGTCTATATCTTTAAATTCCTTTGAGCCTTCTTTAGGTGTTAAGTATGTATTGGTATTTGGGAATGAAGTAAAAGGAGTCTCCCAGGAGGTAATAGATCTTTGTCATGGAGTAATAGAAATTCCGCAATTTGGGACCAAACACTCCTTGAATATTTCTGTAAGTACGGGAGTAGTTTTATGGGATTTTTGGACAAAATTCCAAAGGTTGAAATGACTTTTTTTAGGTGCAGGTGAGGGCTTAAACACAAAAACCCCGGCAGAAAGCTAGGGTCTTTGCTATATAGTTTGAGTTAGTTAGTTTCTCAATAATGACAGCTGCAATTAAGTAATTACTTTTTTATTATGCAAAATTTTAAACAAATTTCTGAGTTGTTTAAACCTTACGAAGCCTTCCTAGGCCTTTAAATATATAGGGTTACTCCTTTAGTAGTTGTTCGCTAATTCGATCTAAAATATAATCGTAATCACTCTTTTTATTTACAAAATCGAGCTCACTAATATCTAATATTAACTGTTGATCAAGGGGATAAGTCTTCAAAAAATCTAGATACCCTCTATTTATTTTCTCCAAATACGACTCATTTATTTCAGCTTCGTATGATCTTCCTCTCTTGGCAATATTTTCTAAAAGACGCAAAGGTGTTTGGTAGAGATAAATGTAAATTCCGGGCTTAACAATCTCTTTGTACATTAAGGAAAATAATTTACGGTAAAGTATAAATTCTTCTTTTGACAAGGTTATATTCGCAAAAATGAGCGATTTATAGATGTCATAATCACTCACCATAAAGTCTTTAAAAAGATCTAGTTGTTTGGTGTCTTCCGTAAATTGCTGGTATCTATCTGCTAAGAATGACATTTCTAAAGGAAAAGCATATCTTTCTTGATCTTCATAGAATTTTGGTAAGAAAGGATTATCCGCAAAACGCTCCAATACCGTTTTCGCGTTAAAGTCAGATGCTATTTTTGTGGCCAGGGTAGTTTTTCCGGCCCCTATATTGCCTTCTATGGTTATGAAATGATGAGCCTTAAAAAGCTCCTTATAATTTTTGTAAAGAGGTTTTCCAAAGGGAACCAAAATAGCTTCATCTTTGCACTCCTGTAACATATTGCGCGTGTCTTTTTTTAATACAGGGTGATAAAACTGAGGCGCAATATCCGCTAAAGGCTTTAGTACAAATTTTCGAAATTGTAATTGGGGATGAGGTACGTTGAGCTGTTCTGATTGATAGATGAGGTCTTCGTAGTAAAGTAAATCAATATCAATAATGCGAGATTGATAGCCTTCATCTTCCCCTCGGTTTCTACCTAATTCTTTTTCTATTTTTAATAGCTCACTTAGTACTTCTTCCGGCTCTTTTTGGGTGTGTAAGGAAATACAGGCATTTAGGAACTCTTCCCCTTTAAAACCCCAAGAAGGAGTTTTGTAAATTCCGGAGGTGGCGATTACAGGCCCTACTTTGTGTTGTAACAAAAACACGGCTTTTTGTAAATTGTAGTAACGTGTACCTAAATTACTGCCTAGTGATAGAATTACTGTCTTAGGATTTGCCATATTAAAGGCAAAGTAAACAAAAGAAAAGCAGATTCTATCTATTTTCTTTGCGTCTTAAAGAGTAAAATTAAAGGGTTATAAATATCATCTTTTGGAGAACGCTACTTTAGTTATCTTTGCACTCTAGAAATTAAATTGACTATGAATTTTTTAAGAAATTTTTTAGCTTCTATTCTGGGGACGTTGGTGGCTTTTGGAGTATTATTTTTCATGTTCATTCTGTTGGCGAGTTTATTAAATACAGAAGATGCTGTTGTAGTAGCCAAGAATTCCGTCCTAGAATTAAAGATAAAATATCCTATACGTGATTTTGTTGGTAATGACGATGCAGATCCTTTTAGTCTTTTTTTTGAAAGATCACAGAGTTTAGATGATATTCTTGATGCCATAAAAGTGGCCAAAGAGGACGATAAAATAAAAGGGATAAGTATAAGCAACAATTTCCTTTCAGCAGGTTATTCAACGGCTCAGGCTATTCGAAAGGCTCTAGAAAATTTTAAAGAAAGCGGAAAGTTTGTTTTTGCTTACGGGGATTTCTATTCTCAAAAAGACTATTATTTGGCGAGTGTGGCCGATAGTGTTTTCATTAACCCTGTTGGATCTATGGATTTTAAGGGTCTTTCTGCAGAGGTGTTGTATTTTAAAAGCTTACAAGAGAAAAGTGGAGTTAAAATGGAGGTTATAAGGCATGGCAAATATAAAAGTGCCGTAGAACCTTTTTTGGCAGATGAAATGAGCGAGGAGAATCGAAATCAAATTAGTGAGTTATTGGGGTCTTTTTGGAATGAGATTATTACTGAAATAAGTGTTTCCAGAAATTTATCCGTGGACCAACTAAACACTATTGCTGATACCTTAGGTGGAAGAAATCCTATATACGCTAAGCGTACCGGATTAATTGATGGCCTATTGCATTATGATGAATATGAGAATAAACTTAAGGCTCTTTTAGGCCTTGAAAAGACTAATGAGTTAAATACAATTAACCTTCGGAAGTATACGAAAATATCCAATGTAAAGAGGCTAAAAACAGGGAAGGATAAATTGGCCGTTATCTTTGCACAAGGCCAAATTTTTTATGGTGAAGGAGGTCCTGATAATATTGGGCAAGGGATCATAGTAAAAGCGATTAGAAAGGCAAGGGATGATAAATCTGTAAAGGCCATTGTACTCAGGGTAAATTCCCCTGGGGGTAGTGCTGTGGTTGCCGATATAATTTGGAGAGAGCTAGAACTGGCCAAGAAGGAAAAACCTCTTGTAGTTTCCATGGGTGATATGGCAGCCTCTGGCGGATATTATATCGCAGCCGGAGCGAATAAGATATACGCAGAGCCAACTACCATTACCGGATCCATTGGTGTTTTTGGTACTATTCCTAATATAAGTGAATTGGCTAAAAACGTCGGAATAAATGCAGAACAGGTAGGAACAAATAAGAATTCTGTTGATTATTCACTTTTTGAACCTATGGGTAATGAATTTAGAAAAGTAGTTACAGAAAGTGTTGAGGACGTATACGATATCTTTTTAGAAAGGGTAGCCAGTGGAAGAGGGTTAACCATTGCAGAGGTAGATAGTTTGGCCCAGGGTAGAGTGTGGAGTGGGGCAGATGCCAAAGAAAATGGATTAATAGATGAATTGGGTGGGCTGGAAGATGCCATTGTTGAAGCCGCCAAACTGGCAGAATTAAAGGAATATTCCTTAAAAAAATATCCCCGTTATAAATCCAGTTTTGAACGCTTTATGGAAGACATGGAAGGGGCTAGTTTACAAGTCAAGCAAAACTGGGTCAGAGAGGAATTAGGCCCGGAACTTTTCTCCTTGTATAATGAGGTGAAAGGATTAATGAATCAAAAAGGAGTTCAGGCTCGCTTGCCACATAGCTTAACGATTAAATAATTTAATGACGGCTAGTAAAAGAAAAGAGGCATACCGTATTTATATTTATTTAGGAGCTCTATTTATTACCTCTTTGGTGGTTTCTAATTTGATTTTTCAAAAATTCTTTTTTTGGAAACCTTTTGGGGACGTTACCATTTTTGGGGCCTCTCTTTTTGAAATCTCTGTGGGGATCTTACCCTATCCGATTACCTTTTTAATTACAGATCTTATTTCCGAAATCTTTGGAAGGAAAAAAGCTAATCAGATAGTGACTACAGGAATCTTTGCTTCTTTTTTTTCGATGGGGATAATTCTAATAGCAGACTATGTTCCGGCTATTAACTCCTCTCCGGTAAACGATGAAGTTTTTAGTCAGGTCTTTGCTTTATCTCCCTTAGCTGTATTAGCTTCTATGCTTGCCTATTTGTGTGCACAATATGTTGATATTGCCATTTATCATTTTTGGAAACGGGTAACCAAAGGAAAATATCTTTGGCTTCGAAATAATTTTTCAACTTTTTTATCCCAAATCATAGATACGACCACTGTGGTTGGACTCCTATGTCTTTTTGGAGTCCTCCCGTGGAATTTATTTCAGGGTCTAGTAATTAGTGGAGTACTCTTTAAAATATTTATTGCCTTTCTTGATACTCCTTTTCTCTATCTTTTCGTATATATAATTAGAAAGCGATTTAATTTGGCAGTTGGTGAAGAAATTGACCTTGATGCAGAAACATAATTTAGGTTCGCTTTTTAACTGTTAATACATTTCTATGGCCCTGCTTTTGTGGTTTTCGACAAAAGGTATACTAATACTTCTTTTTTACAGTTCTTATCGGATTGAGCTTCTATATTATGAAAAATAAAATTTTAAAAATTACCGCTCTTGTACTTCTACTTGTCTTAGGTGTTCTCGTTGCTGTTCCATTTTTCCTTGAGTCTAAGATTGGAGACCTTATAAAAAATAGTGTGAACAATAATATCAAGGGGAGGCTCGACTTTGCTGAGGCAAATCTTAGCCTACTGCGGAGTTTCCCGAATGCAGAACTGGATCTTCAAGATTTATTTGTCCTTACCCAGAGTCCGTTTGAAGGCGATACCCTCTTTAAAGCTGAATCTGTTTCTTTGAAAATGGGACTTAAAGAACTCTTTAAAGGGGACGATGAGCCCATAAGAATTAAAAGCCTGATGCTCGACAGGGCCATTCTTAAACTTAAAATAGACGAACAAGAAAATACAAATTACGACATAGCTAAGGAAGAAGAAAAAAGCATAAAAAATGATAATGCTTCGGGGGGTTTTACCTTTGCCTTGGAATCTTATGAGTTATTAAACTCTGAAGTTGTTTATGAAGATTTAAATGCTGGATTACTTTTCAAAATGAGTGAGCTGGAGCATAGAGGGAATGGAGATCTTTCATTAGAAAAAAGCGAATTGAAAACCTCATCCGTGGCTTTGGTTTCTTTTGTGTCGGGCAATACCAATTATCTGGACAATACATTGGTAAAGTTGGAAGCTTTATTGGGAATTGACCTGAAAACAAATACTTATTCCTTTTTAAAGAATGAGGGACACATAAATAAACTTCCTTTAGTATTTGAAGGTTATATAAGAAATCTGGAAAATAGTCAGGAGATAGCCATTAACTTTAAAACTCCATCATCTGATTTTGATAACTTTTTAGCTATTGTTCCGGAGGTATATGCCCAAAATATCAGTGAAATTAAAACTACAGGAATTTTTAAAATAGAGGGTGAGATAAATGGTGTTATGGATGACACACATATTCCGGGTTTTGATATACGAGTCAACGCAAAGGATGCATCGGTTAAGTATCCAGATTTGTCCAAATCCGTCAGTAATATAAATTTGAACCTGGATATTAAAAATACCTCGGGTCTAGCCGAAGACACCTATATAGACATAGAGAAGGCTTCTTTTGCGATCGATAATGACCTTTTTATATTAAATTCAAAAATAACAGAATTATTAGGTAATACTAAAGTGCGTTCACATCTTGTGTGTAATTTAGATTTGGGGAATATATCAAAAGCCTATCCTGTTCCCGGTAGCGAAGATTTAAATGGGAAACTGGATGCCGACATCTCAACTTCATTTGATATGCAATCCATTAAAAATGCGAAGTACGAGAAGACTGTTTTGGACGGGCATTTAAATATAAAAGACCTAAATTATAAGTCTGATAACTTGTCTGGCCCTCTGGTCCTTCATAGCGTAGCTATGATATTTTCACCATCCAAAGTAATGCTCGAAAACATGAACGGACAGCTGGGAAATTCCGACTTTAAAATTAATGGAGCAATAAGCAATCTGCTTGGGTTTTTATTCAATGATGAAAAAGTGGAAGGCAAGTTTAAAATGAATTCCAATACTTTTGATCTGGGTGATTTTATGTCAAGAAGCGATGTTGAAGAACAGAAGGAAAATCAATCAGATGCAAATTCGCAAGCGGTCGTTCTAACCGATGAAAGAATACAAATTCCTGCAATCCTCGATTGTGTTATTGATGCAAATGCAAATACAGTAGTTTATGATAACCTGCTGTTGAGAAATGTAACAGGGCAATTAAAAATTGCTGATGAACAAGTCGTTCTTTCCAATTTTAAGTCGTCCTTATATAACGGAGATATTAACCTAAAAGGGAATGCAAGTACAAAAGGGGATATATCCAGTTTTTCCATGCAGCTCGATATGAGCAGCTTAAATTTAGAAGACTCCTTTAAAAATATTGAACTTTTCAGGGTATTGGCGCCAATGGCCGCAGCTCTTAGAGGGAAACTCAATTCGGAAATAGTGCTTTCTGGGAAGCTAAATGACGATTTTACCCCTGATTTGGCAACGATTTCGGGTAATATACTTGCAGAGTTATCAGCATTGAAAATAAATCCCAAGGAGGCCAAAATTTTAAATGCTTTAAATACCCAACTGAATTTTATTGAAGCAGATAAGTTTGATTTAAAGACCTTAAAAACAATTCTTTCCTTCAATGATGGGAAGGTTGATGTTAAACCTTTTACCATTAAGTATGAAGACATTGCCATTACCGTTGGAGGGACCCATACATTTGACCAAAAATTAAACTATAACCTGGAGTTTGAAGTGCCCAGAAAATATTTAGGAGCGCAAGTAAATTCTTTAATAGCGGCAATTGATGAAAAAGAACTGGATGATTTAACGCTTCCCGTAAATGCATCTGTTAGCGGGTCCTATAAGGCCCCCGAAATAAATACAGATCTCGGTGCAAGTGTCAAAGAATTGACTTCAAGATTAATCGAGGTACAAAAGCAAAAATTGATAAGTAAAGGTTCTGAAAAAGCCGGCAAACTGCTGGGAGACATTTTTACTGACAAGAATAATGAAAAGGACACTTTGAATAGTGGAGATAAAAAAAGCGCTAATTTAAATGATGTCCTCGGAAAGGTCTTGGCAGACCAATCAAAAAACAAGGATTCAACGGTATCAAATAAGGATACTATATCTACCGAAGATCCATTAACTAAAAAAGCCAAAGGAATCCTTGGAGGTATTTTAGGCGGGAACAAGAAAAAAACGAATGCTACAGATTCGATAAAAGACAGTGTTAACTAATTTCCAGAGAAACATAAAACCCTTCATTCCCTCTTACATTAAACACGGTATTGTCTTCAAAGATTAAATACTGCCCTTTTATTCCTTTTAGCACATTTTTAAATTCATTTGTTTTTTGGAGATTAACACTTTTAACTTTAACCGGATACTTAAGGACAGGAAATTCAAGATGTGTTTCTTTTTTGTTTTCCAAATAATAGGGCTTAGCTTCTTCCGGAATGAATTTACTTAAGGCATTTCGCCATTGTACTAAATCTACATCTTCGAGAGAGTTTGTGAGCATTTTACGCCAGTTTGTTTTATCACTGACATGTTCTTTTAAGGCTACTTCTGTAATACCGGCCAGATAGCGGTTCGGGGCCTCAACAATTTCTATAGCTTCATGTGCCCCCTGATCTATCCATCTGGTGGGGATTTGTGATTTCCGTGTAACACCAACCTTTACATTACTTGAATTTGCCAGATATACAATATGAGGTTGTAGTTGGACTTTTTTTTCATATTCTAAATCACGGTCTTCTTTATTCAAATGTGCCGTACTAAGTTCCGGTCTCATTATCCAGTCTCCTGCAGCCGCAGTTTCAAAAAAGCAATTACGGCAATAACCTTGCCTGAATATTGGTCGGTCTTCATTGCAATTAAGACATTGATATTTGATGAAACTAAAATGTATTTCTTTGTCTAAGACCTGATTGACATTTAAAAAATCGTTTTCAAAAATTAAATAATACTGAATAGGCTGACCCAATTCCGACTGCATTTTACGCAGGACACCTTGATAAAGCATGAAAGGTATTTTTTGTTAAAAATTCATTTGAAAATGCTAACTTTAAAAGTTAGTTTTAGACCCCTAAAGATACCCAAAATGCCAATACCTTTATTTAATTCTATTGCATCCTGGCTTTTAAAAAAACGCTATCATCAGATAGAACTTTTTATTAAGTATCCGGGTGAAGTACAAGAGGAGGTATTGTTTCAATTATTAGAAATAGCTGAAGATACTCAGATAGGGCGTCGATATGAGTTTGAAACTATTTCGTCTTATAGATCTTTTGCAGACAGGATTCCTATTACTTCGTACGAGGAAATTGAGCCCTTGATAGAAAGAACTAGAAAAGGGGAGCAGAATATATTTTGGCCCACATCTATAAAGTGGTTTGCTAAAAGTAGCGGAACTACCAATGCTAAAAGTAAATTTATCCCGGTCAGCGCAGAGGCTTTGGAAGATTGTCATTATAAGTCCGGAAAAGATCTTTTATGTCTCTATTTAAATAATAATGAGAACTCTCAATTGTTTACTGGGAAAAGTCTTAGACTTGGAGGTAGTAAAGAATTGTATGAAGATAATGGAACATTTTTTGGAGATCTTTCTGCCATCTTAATTGATAATATGCCCTTTTGGGCGGAATTAAGTAGTACGCCCAGTAATAAAGTTTCCCTTATGAGTCAGTGGGAAAGTAAAATGAACGCTATAATAAAGGAGAGCATTCAGGAAAATGTTACCAGCTTAGCAGGAGTTCCTTCCTGGATGTTAGTTTTATTGTCGAATGTTTTAGAAGAAACGGGTCAAAAGAACATCCTCGATGTTTGGGAAAATCTAGAAGTTTATTTTCATGGGGGTGTCAGTTTCAATCCTTATAGGGAACAGTATCAGAATTTGCTACCCAAATCAAATTTTAATTATTATGAAGTATATAATGCTTCCGAAGGTTTTTTTGCTATTCAAGATAGAAATAATGCGGAAGATTTATTGCTGATGTTGGACTATGGGATTTTTTATGAATTTATTCCCATGAATTTTTATGGGCAAGAGGATCAGAAAGTTGTACCTCTATGGGAGGTAGAATTAAATCAAAACTACGCTATTATCATCACAACAAATGCAGGTTTGTGGCGCTATAAAATCGGGGATACGGTTCGTTTTACCTCCATCAACCCTTATCGAATTAAAGTCACTGGTCGCACAAAGCATCACATTAATGCCTTTGGGGAGGAGTTAATAATTGAGAATGCTGAAGAAGCCTTAAAAAATAGTTGCCAAAAAACGGGAGCTGAAATTATGGATTACACTGCAGCTCCAATATTTATGTCATCTAATTCAAAAGGAGCCCATGAATGGATTATCGAGTTTCGCAAAGCTCCTGAGGATTTGGATTATTTCACCGAGGTTTTGGATAATGCCCTAAAATCCTTGAACTCAGACTACGAGGCAAAGCGTTACAATAATATGACCCTAAAGATGCCCAAGGTTCACAAAGCCCGTAAAAACTTGTTTTACGATTGGCTTAAAGTAAAGGATAAATTGGGAGGGCAGCATAAAATACCCCGTCTTTCTAATGAAAGGCTTTATTTGGATGAACTTCTAGATTTAAACAAGTAATGCCAGAATTCGCTTAGTTACATAGATTTGTAGGAATTCCCTTTATTTTCTTTACTATATCGATTAAATGCTTCCAATGAACAAGAATATATCATATTTGAAGATATAATGTTCAGCTTGCAGTCATAAACTTAACCCTAAGTATTACTTAAACAATTCTATTATGGCTGAACGATTGGTTATCTTATCCGATATGTGGGGTTCCAAAAAGGGACTATGGATTACTTCCTATTTAGGATACCTACAACAATATTTTGATATTGTTTTTCATGACAGCAGGCATCTTGCTGATATTCGTTTAAATAATCACCCAAGTCAATCAATGGTAGAAGCGCTTCATCAAGGGGGACTTAATATGGCAGTTGCTCAGCTATTAAAAAAGGAAAAGGAACCTAGTCATTATCTGACATTTGGCGCCGGTGGTACCATTGCCTGGAAGGCCGGTCTATCTGGTTTGCCTATAAAATCATTAACAGCACTATCTCCTTTAGATTTACATTTGAATGACGAAAAACCAGATAGTAGAATTAAACTTATTTATGGGGAATTTTATGAAAATATTCCTTCAAACAGATGGGCTACAAATATGGATTTAGATATGGAGATTTTTCCAAAATTTGGGAGAGACCTCTATAGTGATGAAAAAATAATTCAAAAAGTTAGTTTAGAATTATTAGAAGCGTTGCTTAAAAACACCCTCAGTTTTAGGAAACGGCCTTTAGTTTCTTAATAGTTTCGTAGGATAACTTATTCTCTGCATAAGGTTTCGTAACCTTAAATTCTGTTTCATCAGAACTAGGTAATTCAAACATTGCATCGGTCAAAACAGCTTCACACAAGGACCTTAATCCTCTGGCTCCCAACTTATATTCTATTGCTTTTTCGACCATATAATCTAAAGCCTGATCGGTTATTTTAAAATCGATATTGTCCATGGCGAACAACTTTTCGTACTGCTTTATAATGGCATTTTTTGGTTCCGTTAAGATGGCACGTAAAGTTTTTCTATCTAGGGGATTCATATGAGTGAGCACGGGCAATCTTCCTATAATTTCAGGGATTAAACCAAAATCTTTTAAATCTTTTGGGATAATATATTGTAAGACATTGGTTTCATCAAGGTTTTCTTCCCTCATAGAAGCACTGTAGCCAATAGCCTGCATATTTAGTCGTTTATTGATGATCCTTTCAATACCGTCAAAGGCTCCACCAGCAATAAAAAGAATGTTTTCGGTGTTTACCTCAATAAATTTTTGATCCGGGTGTTTTCTACCTCCCTTTGGGGGCACATTTACCATGGTCCCTTCTAATAATTTAAGAAGGCCCTGCTGTACTCCTTCCCCCGATACATCCCTGGTTATGGAAGGATTGTCACTTTTACGGGCAATTTTGTCTATTTCATCAATAAAAACAATACCTCTTTCCGCTTTCTCTAAATTGTAATCAGCCGCTTGTAAGAGTCGAGTTAAAATACTTTCAACATCCTCTCCAACATACCCTGCCTCTGTAAGAACAGTAGCATCCACAATGGCTAGAGGAACATTAAGCATACGAGCTATTGTTTTTGCCATGAGCGTCTTACCGGTTCCAGTTTGACCTACCATAACAATATTACTTTTCTGAATCTCTATTTCATCGTCTTTAGACCTTGGCTGCAGTAATCTCTTGTAGTGATTATATACAGCTACGGACAATACTTTCTTAGTACGTTCTTGTCCTATGACGAATGTCTCCAGGAAATCTTTAATTTCAATGGGCTTTTTTAAGACAAGTTCTGAAGAGAGATCATCATTTTTAGTCTGTTTTGATTCTTCAGCAACTATACCATGTGCTTGTTCTATGCATCTATCGCATATATGGGCATCGAGACCTGCAATTAATAAATTGGTCTCCGGTTTTTTTCTTCCACAAAAAGAACATTCCAAATTTTCCTTTGCCATATTTTAGCTAGATTTCAAAATAATAACGTCGCAAGCCTGCTTTTGGTTCATGATGACTCATAAAATTTAAGCCAATTGAGGATAAGAAGAAAGGGTTAAGTCTTATCTCTTTCCAAAATTTCATCAATCATGCCGTATTTTTTGGCTTCATCGGCCTTCATCCAATAGTCTCTGTCACTATCTTCATAAACTTTATCAAATTTTTGCCCACTATGATTGGAGATAATTTGATATAATTCATCTTTTATCTTAAGTACTTCCTTGGCAGCAATTTCAATGTCGCTTGCCTGTCCCTGAGCACCAGACATAGGCTGATGGATCATGACCCTGGAATGAGTAAGACCACTTCGTTTGCCTTTCTCACCTGCACACAGCAATACTGCGGCCATAGAAGCTGCCATACCTGTGCATATGGTTGCAACATCTGGCTTTATGAATTGCATTGTATCATAAATACCAAGACCGGCATATACACTTCCCCCTGGAGAATTAATATATATTTGAATATCTTTTGAAGAATCAGCACTGGCCAGAAAAAGCAGTTGTGCTTGCACTATATTAGCAACTTGATCATTAATGCCCGTTCCCAGAAATATTATTCTGTCCATCATTAGTCTGGAGAAAACGTCCATAGCAATGGCGTTTAATTGCCTTTCCTCAATAATATTAGGGGTCATATTTGTTGGGTACATACTACTAAGAGTGCGCTCATAATAGGTACTACTAATGCCTTGATCTTTGATGGCAAAGTCTTTAAACTCTTTTCCGAAATTCATATTTTTCAGTACTATTTTTTTAAAAAAAAGGTGCCGAAATTTATACTTCCGGCACCGTAAATATACTTAATTTATTTTTGAAAATTAGCCGTAAACTTCTTTGACGAAGTTGTCATAAGTAACTTCTTTCTTTTTTAAATTGGCCTTTTCTTTGTACAAAGAGAGAAGCTTTTGACTCATTAATTGTTCTGAAAGCCTTCTGGCTTCGTCCTGATTGCCTAAAACTCTTGCCGCAATCCCGTCAAGTTCTTCTTCTGCAGGATTCAGTTGACCGTATTGTGCCATTTGAGATTTGATGAAACCTTTAGCAAATTCTTTCAATTCCTCAAATTGAATTTCAATATTATTATCCTTAATAATTTTTCCTTCAATTAACTGATATCGCAGGCCTTTTTCAGATTTCTCATATTCATCGTTGGCTTCTTCATCTGTCAATGGATTTTCACCGGTAGTTTGAATCCATTTTTTTAAGAAGTCCGCAGGCAAATCAAATTTTATGGTTTCTATAAGTCGTTCGGTGATGTCGTTTAATAATTTTTGATCGGATTGTTGCTCAAATTGTTTCTCAGAATCTTCTTTGATTTTATCCCTTAATTCTTTCTCCGAGCTAACTACATCTTTGCCAAAGACCTTGTCAAAAAGTTCTTGATCTAAAACGGCAGATTCACGTTCATTGATTTCCTCAATGGTAAAGCTAACCTCTATGGCCAATTTCTCTGCTTTTTCCCTTGATATTCCAAGCGCTCCTGATAGATTATAATCTTCTTTAAATAACCCTTTGGTTTTTAAAACGACCGTATCCCCAACTTTTTTGCCAACTAGTTGATCTATGGCTTTTTTACTTTTAATATTTGAAAGTTCCAAAGTGGTCTTATTTTCTATTTCCTCCTCTGCATTTACAAAAACCCCATTCACTTCATCACCTTTACTGATAATCTCCTTATTGATAAGCTTTCCATATTGTTTGCGAATCCTATCAACTTGTTCATCGATCATTTTCTTATCGGCGACAATATTATATTGTGTAACAGGCTTTTTGGTTTTAAGAGCTACCTCGAAACTTGGCGCTAAACCTAATTCAAATTCAAAAGAAAAGTTATCCGAATCCCAGTTAAAATTATCTTGTTGTTTTGGAAGAGGATTCCCCAAAACGTCTAATTTTTCTTCTGTCAGATATTTATTTAAATTATCCTGTAGTAGTTTATTAACCTCGTCCACAAGAACTGCCTTGCCATATTGCTTTTTTATTAATCCCATAGGGACCTGACCTTTGCGAAACCCTGGAATATCGGCTTGTTTTTTATAGTCCTTTAAGATTTTTTCAACTTTATCATTGTAATCATCTTTGGTGATGGCAACCGTTACGATAGCATTTAAATCGTCTATCTGCTCTTTTTGAATTTCCATGGATCTCTTTTATTTGATTTCTGAAATGGGAGGCAAAAATACTATATTTTGTAAAGTAGACCAAGTTTTGAGTGCTCTAAAGACACTTCTTACGATTAGTTTAACTCTCTTTTAAGAAGGAAAAGAGAAAAGATTCTAAGAATGTCAATAACAAACTAAATAAGAGTGCCCACCAAATAGAATCTACGGAAAATCCTGAAACAAAATTATCAGCCAAAAGAATAATAAGAGCATTAATAATTAACAGAAAAAGTCCGAAGGTTACAATTGTTATAGGGAGGGTAAGAATAATCAATAATGGTTTTACAATGAAATTTAAAAGGCCTAAAACTATGGCTACGATAATGGCAGTAGTATAAGAATCTACGCCAATTCCTGGGAGAATTTTGGCGAGAATTACAACGGCTAGGGCACTTAAAAGGATTCTAAGAATTAGTTTCATCTGTTTGGTTTTTATGGTTATGAAAAAGGGTCCCAAGTTCACTTGAGACCCTTAAATATAGCTAAAAAATACGATTATTTAATATATAAACCAGTGAAGTCTAAAGGTTCTACCCCAGGCAGATTAGAGCCGTATTTTGCATTTATTGCTTCTATCATTTCGTTAGCCACAAGGGCGTAACCTCTAGGGGCAGGATGAATCCCATCTAAAGAAAATGCCCCACCTGTAGCGTAATCCGAAGTAACTATACTTCCATCACTTAAGGTAATACCGGTTTCATTCACTTCGTCTAGCAGCCCTTTAGCATCTACAAATGCTACATCATATTTTTGAGCAAGTGCCTCAATGGTTTGGTTATAAGCTTCTGTCGCTTGAGTTGCCATTTGTTGTTCTTCCGGAGTAAGCACCCATTTATCTGCCAAAGGAACCGCCACCCCATTAATAGATGTAGGATCATTAGGATTGGCTAGAGTACCAATAATTGTTTGTGATGTAAAGACCAAAAGATCCGCCGCCGTAGCCTGTCTCATATTGATCAGAGCCGGATTGAATCCTGTTAGATCCGTTAGGTCTTCATCCAAAAGGACGACGGCATTAGCATCACCAGCGCTAAAACTAATTTGTCTGGCAGCTGCTTCCTCGGCTGTTATAATATTTAAGGACGCTAACTGATTTACACCTCCATTATAAGCAGCATAAGCGCCATTTAATAAGCCTGCTGTAGCAGCATCTAAAGGAACCGGATTAAAGGGAACGGTCGTAAAATAAGGTAATACCTTTAAATCTGGTAGGTTGGCAATAACTCCTTTTGCCCCATTGGCGGTAATGGCTTCTAAAATTCCATCATATGCAGCAGCAAGTACATTAGGATCAGAAATATCATCGTTGCCATAGGTAGATGGATCCAGATTCCCCGTCTGATCTATTCCATCTCCACCAGCTATCGCAAAGTTAAGAGCATCTAAGCTTCCCACCCATAAGGAGAAAAACGTTGGGTTTTGTGCTAAGGCATCTCCAACAATAGTAGAGGTGCCAGAACTTGCAAACCTGGCATAGTAAGGATTTGCTAGTCCCAAGGCTACCCCCGCAACATTTCCATATCCAGGGGCCAGTAGATGATAGCTTTTTGCTCCCGGTGCTCCCAAATTATTGAAAGGACCTGCAAGCGTATTACTTATTTCCGTAGCACCAGAACCTTCAACTTCTACAGGAGTTGGATCTCCGCTAGAAAAATCAAGGATTAACCTATTACCCCTAACAGCTTGTCCACCAAGGGTAAGACCTCCCAGGTTATCAGCCATTAAAGGAATTGTAAATTCTCCACCTCCCGCAAGAGCGAAATTAGAAGCTAGCATAGTGGGAAAAGAAGCTAGCTGTCCATCTATAAATAAGGCAGAATCAGAAAAACCTGCGGTTGATGAATTTCCAAGAGCTACGTATGTGGTAAAATCGGCACTACCACTAGTATATTCAATTTCGGGTTCAGGCGGAATAGGAGTGCCTCCATCATCATTGTTACATCCAAGTAATAAAACAATAATACTTATTAGCATTAATAGTTTTTTCATAGTCTTTTTTTTGAGTTAGGAACTATACCGTTATTTTCGATAGGTATCGAGGTAAAATTAATTAAAATTGTAAGATTCACAATTAAAACATCAAAATAATTATGCATGCATAGTAAATTATTCTTTTTTTTACGAATTTAGGAATCTAAGGGACTTCAGATAAAACTCAGCGGGATTTTCGGCGTGTACCCAATGTCCGGCTTTGTGAATTACATCAATGGTCGCATTTGGGAAATGTTTTTTTATAAGAGCCACATCTTTTTCGCCGATATAATCAGAATTCTCACCTCCTAGAAATAAGGTAGGTCCATTAAATTGATCATTCATTTGTAATGAACTTCCAATTTCCTCCATTTTAGTCCTTAATATGGGTAAGTTAAATCTAAATGCTAATTCCTTTTTTTCTTTCCAAAAAAGGTTTTTGAGAAGAAACTGCCTAATGCCTTGGTCACTTATGTAAGATTTCAATTGGGTGTCTGCCTCATTTCTTGAAGTAAGTTCACTAAGTTTTAGTTGTTCAAGCGCATTTAGTATCTGGGTATGATGTGGAGGATAGTAGCGAGGCGCAATATCGGCAACAATTAACTTACTGGTAAGTTCCGGGTTATTACAAGCAAATTCCATAGCCGTTTTACCCCCCATTGAATGACCAATAAGCGCTGTTTCTTTTATTTTATAATGTTCCAAATAATCCTTTAGATCCCCAGACATTTCTTTATAATTAAAGGAGTCTGACCAAAAACTTTTACCATGGTTTCGTTGATCTATGAGATGAACTTCAAAACCAGCTTCGGCATATTTATTGCCAAGGCTTTTCCAGTTGTCCGACATACCTAAAAATCCATGTAGAATACAAAGAGGTTCGCCTTCTCCTAAAATAATTGAGTGGTTAATAGGCATTAAATCAATTTTTTTAAATACATATTAATCACGTTATCAAGTCCTAAGTATATTGCTTCAGCGATCAGTGCATGCCCAATGGAGACTTCTAATAAATTAGGTATTTGTTCTTTAAAATAACGGATATTGTCAAGACTTAAATCATGTCCGGCATTTATTCCTATTCCTAGCTCTGTTGCCCGTTTGGCGGCCTCAACAAATGGGAGAATTCCATCAAGATTTCCATTCTCATAATTTTGAGCATAAGATTCTGTATAGAGTTCAATTCTATCAGTTCCAGTTTTAAAAGCTCCTTCTACCATCTTAATATCGGGATTTACGAAGATGGAGGTACGAATTCCTTTATCCTTGAAAATCTTGATAGTTTCTTCCAGAAAATCGGAATGCCTTACCGTATCCCATCCTGCATTAGAAGTAATGGCATTTATATCATCCGGGACTAAGGTTACCTGAGTTGGCATAACTTCCAGAACAAGAGATATAAATTTATCAATAGGATTTCCTTCTATATTAAATTCTGTCTGCACTATTTTTTTTAGATCGCGGGCATCCTGATACCTTATGTGCCTCTCATCTGGCCTGGGATGTATGGTGATTCCTTGTGCGCCAAAAGCCTCTATATCCTGAGCTACCTTCACAAGGTTAGGAACATTGCCACCTCTTGAGTTACGAAGGGTTGCAATTTTATTTACATTAACGCTGAGTTTTGTCATTTTAACATATTTGCAATATATATGGCCCAAAAATACAAATTAGGCATGCCTTTTGATATTTAAAATTAGTATTTTGCATAAGAATTATTGGACATGCACATTCAATCACATATAATATCGACTATTCCTGTTTTTGATATCAAGGATACAATTCAGGATGTGATACATTTTTTTAAGCATACTACCTATTCTCACGTAGCTGTAAAGGATAAGAATGTTTTTTTAGGTGTACTGCCGGAGAATGATTTGGAAACTTTTGAAAAGGGAAAACTTATTGAAGAATACAGATACAATTTAGAATCATTTTTTGTAACAAAAAACACATCTTGGCTTGATGTTTTGGAAAAATTTGCCCGGAATGAAGCAAATTTACTTCCAATAATAGATGAGGAAATTAATGTGATGGGTTATTATGATCTGAATGATATTGTTGGTGTTTTTATAGATACACCTTTTTTTACAGAACCTGGTGGTATTTTAGTCGTGGCGAAGGGGATAAAAGATTATTCTTTTAGTGAAATTTCTCAGATAGTAGAGAGCAATAATGCCAGACTATTAGGAGCTTTTATTACAGAAATCAGAAATGACGTGATACAGATTACTTTAAAGCTGAGTGATGGGAATTTTGGCGAGGTAGTGCAAACATTTAGACGTTATAACTACAGTATCCTATTTGGAAATAAAGATGATCAGTTTTTAGAGAATCTCAAAGAACGCTCTGCTTACCTCGATAAATATCTAAATGTATAGGCAAATACTATTGCTCTGATATAAAATCTAATTCTCTTATATGCTTCTATGAAAATTGCAATTTATGGTCAGGCTTATGAAAATGATACCTCTGTTTATATCTTGGCCCTGTTAGACGAATGTAAAAAAGCCACAGTCGATGTTTATATAGAAGAGGAATTATATAACAGGTTAAGAGCTTTAAATTCTATAGACATTTATAAGACTTTTTCTAAAGACAGTGGCTTAGACACCTCCTTTAAAATGTTTGTAAGCTTTGGAGGAGATGGAACTATTCTTAGGGCAGTTACTTTTGTGAGGGATATGAATATTCCCATTGTGGGTGTTAATACTGGGCGTTTAGGATTCTTATCGACTCTTAAAAAAGAAGAGGTAAGGCGGGTTATAACAGATTTTATTGAAGGTCGATACAAAATTGAAGAAAGAAGTCTTGTAGAAGTTTCGGCGGACTTTGATATTCCAGAATTCAAAGAATATAATTTTGCTCTTAACGAGGTTTCTATCAGCAGAAAAGATACTACTTCTATGATTACCGTAGAGACCTATTTAAATGATGAATATTTAACCTCCTATTGGGCAGATGGTCTTATTATTTCAACTCCAACGGGTTCTACCTTATATTCCCTTAGCTGTGGTGGACCTGTAATAAACCCTGATGTAAAGTCTTTGGTAATTACGCCTATAGCTCCCCATAACCTTAATGCCAGGCCTTTAGTTATTTCTGATGACACCCTCATTAGATTAAAAGTCTTTGGAAGAGAAGAACAACACTTAGTATCCCTAGATTCCAGAATAGCCAGTTTGGATAATGAAAAAGAAATCACTGTTAAAAAGGCCGGTTTTACTATAAAAATGATTGCCTACAGTTCTGAGAGTTTTTTGGAGACCCTAAGAAACAAGTTGCTTTGGGGGCAAGATAAGCGTAATTAGAGTACTTCGCAAAACAATAAAAGCTTCTAAAAACTGTTTATCAAATGGAATTCAAAGCATAAGACAAAAATCTTTGCTTGTCGTATTAATTTTATTTGAAAACTTTTTGAGATTAATGAGAACATTTAGTGTTGTTGTCATATTACTTATATCAGGGATATTATCTGCTCAAACATACGAGGTAGGAATATTTGGTGGAGGCACTAATAATATTGGTGATGTTGGCCGCACAAATTACATAGCACCTTCCGGTTTGGCAGTGGGAGGTATTTTTAAGTGGAACAAAAGTAAGCGCTATGCCTGGAGGGGAAGTTTGATTTATGGAGAGTTTACAGCAGATGATGCCAAATCATCCATGTCTTCTAGACAGCAAAGGGCTTATAAAATGGATAATTCTGTTTTAGAGTTTTCTGCAGGCTTGGAGTTTAACTTTTTAGAATATAATTTGCATAAATTAGGGCCCGCTATTACACCCTATCTTTATACAGGACTTACCTATTTCAGATATGAATATAAATATTTTGATGCCGGGCAAATACAAGATATTGATCAAAAAGATGGTACTTTCGCAATTCCTATGACAATAGGTCTAAAGGCAAGGTTAAATCAATTCCTAATAATAGGAGCGGAGATAGGAGCAAGACTAACTTTTACTGACAATCTTGATGCCAGTAATCCAAAAGGTTCTAACTTTGAACAGTTCAGTTTTGGTAATATTTTTAGTGATGATTGGTATGTATTCTCAGGAATTACCGTAACTTATACCTTTGGAAGAAAACCTTGTTCGGATTGTTTTGAGTAATACTTAGTATGAATTCCAATAATGAATTAATAGAAGGAAGGCTCCCTCAGCATTTAGCCATTATTATGGATGGGAATGGCAGGTGGGCCAAGGAAAAAGGCAAACTCCGCGTTTTTGGTCATGAACATGGGGTGAAAACTGTGAGGGTTATTACGGAGAAATGTGCTTCCATTGGTATTAAATACCTAACTCTTTATGCCTTTTCTACTGAAAATTGGAAGAGACCTAGAATTGAAGTAGAAACCCTTATGCGTCTTCTTGTCTCCTCCTTAAAAAAAGAACTTCCCCTTTTGCATAAAAACGATATAAAATTAAATGCCATTGGTAATATCCAATCATTGCCTTCCAGAGCATATAAGGAATTAAAAGAAGTTATTGCCAAAACCGCTGATAATAAATCAATGACCTTAACTCTGGCCCTGAGCTATGGCGCCAGAGAAGAAATAAAAAATGCCGTTCAATCTATAAGTGTCAAAGTTAAAAATAATATAATTTCTCCCGAAAGTATTGATGAAACCATTATAAATAACCATCTTTACACGCGAAATTTGCCAGACGTAGATTTGCTGATCCGAACTAGTGGAGAACACAGGATTAGCAATTTTTTGCTTTGGCAAATAGCGTATGCTGAATTATATTTTATTGATGTATTTTGGCCCGATTTTAGCGAGCAACATTTGCTAGAAGCTATAAAGAATTACCAGCACAGAGAACGAAGATTTGGAAAAACTAGCGAACAACTCAACTAGCGGTATGAAGAAGTTCATACCACTTGAACTTCTGATATTAATATTATCCTTAACTTTTACCACCTTTACTTCAGCTCAAGACCCTTCTGGTAGGGCTGGGAAGAAATATGTTCTTGGTGGGATTGAAGTTAAAGGTCTTCAGAGTTATAACGAACAAACTGTAAAGACTTTTACTGGGCTACGTGACGGACAGCCTATTACAGTTCCGGGAGATCAAATAAGCGCGGTCATTAAGAAACTTTGGGACCTTGAACTTTTTAGTGATATTGAATTTTACATCTCTCGTATTGAGGGGCAGACCATTTATCTTGAACTTGACATTGTAGAAAGGCCAACTCTGTCTAAGGTGACCATATATGGAATAAAGAAAAAGAAGGTAGACGAAATTATCAAAGAAACGGACCTCAAAAAAGGCAAAAAAATAACAGAAAGTTTTATTGCCAATACCAAGAACTATATCGAGAATAAATACAAGAAAGATGGTTATTACAACGCCACTGTCAATATCGCTACGGCCGTAGATACTTCGGATACGAATGCAGAGAGCATGGTTGTAAATATAAAGACAGGTAATAAAGTAAAAATTGACAAAATTGACATTGAAGGAAACAAAATGATTTCCGATAAACAATTGCGGAAGGCACTCAAAAATACAAAGCAAAAACAGTTTGGAAGAGTCTGGAAAAAGTCAAAATATATCGAAGCTGACTATAAAGAAGACCTTACCAAATTGGTAGATAAATACGCTGAAAAAGGTTATCGGGATGCAAGGATACTATCCGACTCTATTACCGCTACAGAAAATAATAACAATATTAAAATCAAGCTTCAGGTAGAAGAAGGGAATAAGTATTATTTTGGAAAAATTGATTTTGTTGGTAATTCGGTTTATACGGATGCACAACTTAACCAAGTTTTGGGCATTAAAAAAGGAGACACTTATAATGGGGTACTTCTTAGGGAGCGAATAGCGGATGATAGTAAGCCTGACGGAGAGGATATTACCAACTTATATCAGAATAACGGTTATTTATTCTCTCAGATAAATCCGGTTGAAGTTTCTGCGCAAAATGATACAATAAATTTTGAGATAAGGATTATTGAAGGGAAAGAAACATTTCTTAATCATGTCTTGGTTGTTGGGAACGACAAAACTAATGACCATGTTATTTACAGAGAATTAAGAACCCGTCCAGGTCAAAAGTATAGTAAAGATAATATTGTAAGAAGTGTTCGGGAATTAGGGCAACTAGGATTTTTTGATGCAGAACAGATTAAACCGGATATTGTTAACCCCGATCCCAATGCAGGTACCGTCGATTTAAAGTATAGTTTAGTAGAATCCGGCGCCAGTCAGATTGAATTACAAGGGGGTTATGGAGGAGGAGGCTTTATAGGGACTCTAGGTTTATCATTTAATAATTTCTCGATAAAGAACATATTTAATAAAGATGCTTATAATCCAGTTCCTATGGGTGATGGACAGACCTTTGCCCTTCGTTTGCAAGCAAGTAGAACTTTTAGAGTTTATAGTCTTAATTTCTCGGAACCTTGGCTTGGAGGTAGAAAACCAGTTCGTTTCAATTTTTCTGTTTCCAGAACTCAGCAGTTTTTGGCTTCCTTTAGCAGTTCAGGAAGAGTTGAGGTTAATAAGGATCAACAATTCTCAATTACTGGAGCATCTATAGGAATAGCTAAAAGACTTCAGTGGCCTGATGATTTCTTTACCATATCACACTCTTTGGGGTATCAACTCTATGATTTTCAAAATTATAATTCTGGACTTTTTAATTTTGGTAACGGTAGATCTAACTCTTTAGCTTACACTATAGGTTTATCAAGAAGTTCCGCCGGCCCGGGAAGAATTTTTCCAATGACAGGATCTATTTTTGAGATTACGGCTAAAATGACTCCTCCTTATTCTTTGTTTAACGATAAAGACTATGCAGGACTTAAGGAAAGGAGTAATGAGTTAAATTTATTGGCCCAAGAGAGACTTTTAACTCCCGCGGAGATCCAGGAACAACAAACAATTGAACAGGAAAGATTTCGTTGGTTAGAATATTTTAAAATTAAGTTTAAGGGAGATTGGTATACACGTCTTGTGGGGAAACTGGTTTTGCGAACAAATATAGAATTTGGATTTCTTGGCAACTATAATAGTGATGTTGGGAAAGTCCCTTTTGAACGCTTCTTTTTGGGTGGTGATGGCCTAGGAGGTAACTTTACTTTAGATGGCAGAGAGACAATTCAATTAAGAGGTTATGAAAACAATTCATTAACACCAATTGATCCCATAACTGGTCAACAAGAAGGTGGTATTGTATTCAATAAATACTCCTTAGAACTGCGTTATCCAATAACATTAAAGCCATCCGCTTCCATCTACGCACTTACATTTATGGAGGCTGGTAATGATTTCAACAATTTTCAAGAATATAATCCGTTTCTACTAAAACGATCGGCCGGAGTGGGGGTGCGTATTTTTATGCCGGCTTTTGGTCTTTTAGGAATAGACTTTGGTTATGGATTTGATGAGGACCTTAGACCTCAATCTGCCGGAACGGGTCCAAGTGGGTGGCAAACACACTTCATTATAGGGCAACAATTCTAATTAATAATAATTCCTAATATTTGCTTAAAGGTAACCCACTCATTTAGAAATAATTAGTAATTTTGGCACGATATTTTCTATGTATTAAAACAGATTAGAAATGAAGACAAAAGTTCTTTTATTTATCGGGGGTGTCTTGCTTTCTTCTTTCGTGTTTTCACAAAGAGGTGTTAGAATTGCCTACGTAGACATGGAGTATATCCTTGAAAATGTTGAGGAATATAGAGATGCTACCGAACAGTTGGCAGAAAGAGTTCAAAGATGGAAAATTGAAATTGAACAAAAGCAAAGCGAAGTAGAGCAGATGAAGAATGATTTAATGGCTGAAAAGGTGTTGTTAACTGAGGAGTTAATTTCAGAAAGAGAGGAAGAAATACAAATTCTGGAAACTGAAATGATAGAGTACCAACAAAACAGGTTTGGTCCTAACGGAGATTTGGTTTTACAAAAGCAGCGTTTGATTCAGCCAATCCAAGATCAGGTATTTAATGAAGTTCAAACCATAGGAGCGAATAAAAAGTACGATTTTATTTTTGATAAATCGGCGGATGTTGTAATGTTGTACTCCGAAAAAAGGCATGACATAAGTGAGTTAGTACTTAGAGGAATTTCAAGGACAAGAAAAGTTAGTAAACCTAAGGGTAAACCAAAGACTAAAAGTCAGCTTGACAACTTTGAGGGGGAAGAGGAAGAGGTGATAAGCGATGCTCTCTTAGAAAGACAAGCTAAAGCCAAAGAGGCCGAGGAAATAAGGATAAAAACAACGGAAGAAAAAAGAGAGGAACAATTACGACTTAGAGAAGAACGAAAGAAGGCATATGAAGAAAGAAGAAATAAGTTGTTAGAAGAAAGAGAAGCTAAGAGAAAGGAAAAGGAACAAGAAAGAAAAGAGGCAACAGAAAAAAAAGAGAATTCAGATAACTAAAACTCAAATAAATATTTTAACATTCAAAAAGTAAATTAGAAGATTATGAAACAGTTTAAGAAGGTAGGAGTAGTCGTATTGTTGTTTTTAGCAATTACGAGCTTTGTAAATGCTCAAAGTAAGGTTGCGCATATCAATGTAACTGAATTATTAGGGCAGATGCCGGAAATGATAGCCGCCCAAGCAGAGCTTAAAAAACTACAGGAAACCTATAGAGCAGATATTGAGAGTTCAATGACTGAACTGAAAAATAAATACACCCAATATTCTAACGAAGCCGCTACTAAATCAGAAGAAGAAAATCAGAAAAGGGCTCAAGAATTACAAGGATTTGAAAAGAATATTGGAGAGGCTCAACAAGCTGCTCAACAGGAATTGGCAAAGAAACAAGCTGAGCTATTTGAGCCTATTTCTGTAAAAGCCAAGGCTGCTATAGAAAAAGTTGCTGCTGCACAAGGGTATGATTATGTTGTTGATGCTACCCAAGGGGGAGGATTAATTGTTGCTAATGGAAGAGATCTTTTACCTGAAGTTAAGCAAGAGTTAGGATTTTAAATTATCCTAAATTATAAGATAAAAAAAGGCTGTTCTTTGAACAGTCTTTTTTTATGACATTAAAAATACCCTTTTATGTTATCTTTCTTTCTGTAGAGATAGAAATAGAATAATTACTTTTGACCTTATATCCTAATTCTATGATGTTTTAATGAATGAGAATCCAATAGGAATATTCGATTCCGGCGTCGGGGGCCTTACTGTATGGAAAGAAGTACATTCCTTACTTTCTAAGGAGTCGTGTATTTATTTAGCAGACACTAAAAATGCCCCTTATGGGGAAAAATCAAAAGCTGATATTATTTCCTTAAGTATTAAGAATACTGAATTTTTACTTTCTAAAGGATGTAAATTAATTATTGTTGCTTGTAATACGGCAACTACCAATGCTATTTCTGCATTAAGGACAAAATTTGAAGTGCCATTTATTGGCATTGAACCCGCTATTAAACCAGCAGCATTGCAGACTGCCACAGGTAAAGTTGGTGTACTTGCTACCAAAGGGACCTTAAGTAGCTCACTTTTTCAAAAGACTTCTAGGGATTATGGAAAAGAGATCCAAATAATTGAAAGGGAAGGAAAAGGTCTTGTCTCTCTTATAGAAGAGGGAAAAATGAACACAAAAGAGACCAAGCAGTTATTACTGAACTATATAAAACCAATGGTTGAGGCTAATATTGATAGTTTGGTTTTAGGTTGTACCCATTACCCATTTCTCATCCCCATCTTAAAGGATATTTTACCTGTAAACGTAGATATTATAGATTGTGGCAGGGCGGTGGCTAAGCAAACCTTGACTGTTTTAGAACAAGGTCGTTTGTTGAATTCTGGCAAAAATTTAGAACTGACTTCCCAAGAGTTTTATTCTAATGGCGATAAGAAAATCCTAGACTCTTTTTTAGAGAATTTTGGGATTCAAACGAGAAGTATTCAGATCGATATTTAGTGCAGGTAAAAAAAATTAAAAAACCTTACTTCTTGTGGTAGGTGCGATATGTGAAATCATAAGCATGTCTTTCATCCTTAGGGTGGTATTCCTCATACACTAATTGCCATTTATCAGGATTGATTTTCGGAAAAAAAGTATCCGCTTCAAAAGATTCGTGCACCCTAGTGATCTCTAAGACATCGGCATAGCGCATCGCTAAATTATAAATTTCGCCTCCACCGATTACAAACGACAATTCATCTTCTTTTGCCAGCTTCAGAGCCTCTTCTAATGAATTTACTACAAGGCAAAGGGGAAGATCAATTTGATATTTCGGATCTCTACTAATTACAATATGAGTTCTATTGCTTAGAGGTTTAGGAAAGCTTTGAAAAGTTTTGCGACCCATAATTATTTTATGTCCCGAGGTAAACTTTTTAAAACGTCTAAAGTCGTCAGGAAGATGCCATAAAAGATCATTCTCTTTTCCAAGGGAGTCATTTTCACCTATAGCCGCTATAATACTTATTTTACTCACTGTTCTTTAGTTGAATATCTGGACATAGGAAACTCCTTATCAGTTTCTTTTTGCATTTCAGAAATACGCTTTTTTTGTTTTGCCACTAAAACCTCCCTTTGTTTTCTTTCCCACTCAATCCCCATGAAAGTTTTGAAGAAGTAAACATCAATAGCATGCATAATTAAAATAAAGGTCCAAATTAATATTACCCAAAGGTACCAATTGTATTCTTCTCCATACTTCAAAACCTTATTGATGACAAAAACGAAAACCGATCCAATTAGATAAAAAACAAAGTGAATGTAAAGTTTTTTTTTCTGTCTAATTCTCTCCTGAGCATGCTCTAACAATTCATGTTGAGATTTGTCTATTTTCATTTCTGATTTACTCATGAGAATCAAGCTATATAACTATCTTTAGTTACAAAGATAAGTTAAACAGAAAAATAGTTACTTAAATGATGGAGAAAGCTAGGACATCCTTTCCTGTATTGGGCCAGGGAATTTATGCGAATACGGCGGCATATGGTCTTATGAGTGATCGATTAATGGAATGGCGGCACGAACATGATTTGGATTATTTGGTTGGAGGAAGCAATCATAAAATTGAGAGTCTTGGAATAATGGAAGAAACCAGGTTAGAGTTAGCCAACTTTTTTAATTGGCAAAAAGAAGAGGTGGCCTTAGTTCCAAATCTCTCTTTAGGCATCAATATACTTGTGGAAGGTTTGGATCCCAAAAGAGAAAAAATCTTATTGCTAGATAATGAGTATCCCTCTCTAAGCTGGCCTTTTAAAAGTAGAGGGTTTGCCACCTATGAAATCCCAATTACGGAAAATCATGAAGAACTTGTTATAGAGACAATTAAGACAAACTGCATTAGTGTTTTCGCCTTAAGCCTTGTGCAATGGCTAGATGGTTTTATGATTGATTTGGATTTTCTAAAGAGACTTAAAATGGAATTTCCTGAACTTCTAATCATTGCAGACGGCACGCAATTCTGCGGAGCATTTAAGTTAGATTTTCAGAATTCAGGTATTGATGTTTTGGGAGGGAGTGGGTATAAATGGATGTTGGCAGGAACAGGAAATGGATTTATGTTGTTTAAACATCAACTCAAAGAAAGATGTAATGCAAAAACTACCGGGTTTAACGCTTCAGGGGCCAATCTTTCACTTTATAAGAAATGGACCTTTAATAAATATTTTGAACCGGGTCATTTGGATAGTCTTGCTTTTGGAAGTTTGCAACAAGCACTGATAGGATTGAATTCTCTAGGGATGGATCTAATTGAAAAACACAATCATATTTTGTCAACTTATGCTTTAGAAGGTTTGTTGGAATTGGGCTTGCTTGAACCTTCCTATAGTAAAAGAAAGGTCCTTAGCTCTATCTTTAACATTGAGGGAAATCGTGACTTATATAATTATTTATTACAGAATGATGTAGTATGTTCCCGACGTGGAAAGGGTATTCGCCTTAGTTTTCACTACTATAATACCCTAAATGAGGTGAAAGAGCTATTGTTTATTCTTAAAACTCATTAATAGATATTGCTTATTTACAAAATCATAGAAGGATATTTTATCAATGTGAATTAAATGCCAAGTTTATTTTATTAAATTGATAAATATGACATTAATCATTGTAAATGAGGGTTTTAATACATTATTTTTGCACCTTAAATAAGAAAATTTAGAATTATGGCAATTGCAAAACAATATTTAAAAACAAAACCAGTATGTAAAGTTACTTTTACAGTACCGGCTGAAGATGCAAAAAAAGTAGCTGTTGTTGGAGATTTCAACAATTGGAACCCTAAAGGCAGTATGCTTAAAAAATTAAAAAACGGAACTTTTAAAGGCACTTTTGATCTTCCAAAAGAAAACACTTTTGAGTTCAAGTATTTAGTTGATGGGAATTACATCAATGAAACTGAAGCAGATCGTTACCAATGGAATGATTTTGCAGGTTCAGAAAATGCAGTTTTGGACTTGTAGTTTAAAACACAGCTTTTTAATTTAACCGGGATACTCAAAGTGTTCCGGTTTTTTTTTGTTTGAAATGTGCAATTACTATAGTTTTACAGTAATTGTTACTTAGTTGATGATTGTGAAAATTCTTGCCACTACTTTAAATAAATTTAAATATGAAGAATCTCAAGGCTATTTTAGAGACCATTGACAACCTTAAAAATCGAACCGATGTAAATTGGCAAGAAGTACTTTCTGAAATAGTTTCTGTTTTTGAATGTACCACAGGTACGCTTCATTTTTTGGACCCTAGTACTAATTTGTTAACGATAGAAGCTCATATTGGCATTCCAAATTTTCTCGTTCCAAAACTTTCAAAGATTCCAATAGGTAAGGGGATGGCCGGTATTGCCGCTGAAAGAGAGGAAGCTGTTGAAATGTGTAATTTACAAACGGATGATTCTGGTATTGCCCGTCCAGCCGCAAAGGAAACCAAGGTGGAGGGTTCTATTGCCGCACCGATGCTATATGATGGACAACTCTACGGCACCCTTGGAATTGGAAAGACTGTTCCTTACGATTTTAAGAAGGAAGAGGTAAGTGCTCTTTTGAAAATTGGGGAAATGATTAGTGAGGTTTATACAAGAAATGCTACTTAGAAATAAGAAGTTTTTAGATTATTTTAAATTCTTTTTTAAGAGATAGTTTTTATACATCTTTTTAGTATCCCCAAACTCATCCACAATTTCTAAACCGGCTTTCTTACAGAGCCATCTTACAGTCTCGGGATTATATTTTTGTGAGATTTCGGTATGAATAGTCTCCCAAGCACCAAAACTAATGTTCATTCCTAAATGATTAATCCTTACTTCTTGTTTTTCTTTAGAAACCAAATAACTTTTAGCCGTACCAGATTCCGGGTCATATACTTCCCAATGAATAAATTTATCGGGGTTAAAGTCTCCGTCTAATTCTCTGTTAATCCTGGTAAGAAGATTTTTATTAAACTTTTCTGTAATTCCTTCGCGGTCGTTATAGGCCTCCAAAATAGTTTGAGGATGTTTTTTCTGATCAAAGCCAATAAGAAAAAGATCTTCTTTGTTCATCAAATTCTGAATGCCCAATAAAAATTCAATAGCTTGAGGATGAAGTAAATTTCCAATATTGGAACCAAGAAATAAAATAACTTTCTTTCTCTGATGTGTCCTGCACAATGACTCTATACTTTCAAAATATGTACCCTGCATTGGATTTACCGAAACATCAGGTAATTCATTATGCAACGAGGTTTTTAGTTGTTCCAAGGCATTTTCACTTATATCAATAGGTAGGTAGGTGAAGGAGGTATTAAGATTAACTAAGTGTTCCAAAAGGATTTTGGTCTTTTTGCCATCCCCGGCTCCTAATTCAATTAAATCAAAACCATTAAAGTCCGACTTGAAATAATTGCAAATCTCATTCTTAAAAGTTTCTAGAATGTCAAACTCACAATTTGTTAAGTAGTAAGTGGGCATTTCCATAATCTCTTGGAATAAGGCATCACCCTTTGAATCATAGAAATATTTGGATGATAAGTGTTTTGGAAATTGTGTTAGGCCCTCGTAGACATCTTTTTCAAATTGAGAGGTAAACAGTAGAGTTGATTTTTCACGCATAATAGTATTGTCGCAATTATTTGGCTAACCTTAATCCGGTATATTGCCATCTTAGAGTTGGATGAAAAAAGTTTCTATAGGTAGGTCGTGTATGTTCTTTAGGAGTGGCAATTGATCCTCCTCTTAATACTTTTTGATTTACCATGAATTTTCCATTGTATTCTCCTAAGGCTCCTTCTGCCTTTTTGTAATTTGGATAAGGTAAATACGCACTCTCAGTCCATTCCCATCGCTGCCCCCATTTAAATTGATTTTGAGCTACTTCCCACTCAAACTCCGTAGGAAGTCTAAAACCCTTCCATTGTGCATAAGCAAAGGCTTCATAATAGGAGAGGTGAGTTATAGGATGATTTGGCGCTACTTCTTTAAAACCTTTTAAGGTATAATGGTGCCATTTTCCATCAATAATATACCAGTATAGCGGGGCATCTATTTTTTGTTTGGAAACCCAATCCCAACCTTCGGCATGCCAGTAATTAAAAGAGGTATAACCGCCGTCCTCAATGAACTCAATAAATTCTGAATTGGTAACCAAAACCTTAGAAATTTGAAATGAAGTAAGGAACACTTTATGACTCCCTAATTCATTATCAAAACAAAAGTCATTTCCACGGTGTCCTATGGGATAAAGTCCTTCGCTAATCCTAACCCACTCTGGAGTGGGGTTTATAATCGGATTCTCTTCATAGTCCTTAGAATAAACGGGAAATAATGGATTATTTCCTAAAATGAATTTGATGTCCGTAAGTAATAATTCTTGATGCTGTTTTTCGTGATGTATACCGATCTCAAGAAGTTTATTCATTTCTTCGGTAGTTTGACCCGAAAACAAATGGATTATTTTATCAGTGACATAGGCGCGATATTTATAGATTTCCGAAACAGACGGTCTGGATAGATTCCCTCGATTTGCTCTGATAACTCTTTTTCCTACAGATTCATAGTAGCTGTTAAAAACAAACGAAAAATCAGCGTTGTACGGAACGTAATTTGGACTAAATTTTTGAAGTAAGAATTCTTCAAAAAACCATGTCGTATGTCCAAGATGCCATTTGGGAGGGGATACATCTTCAATTGGTTGAACTACATAATCTTCTGTTTGTAGCGGTTTACAACGTATTTCAGTTTCTCTCCGAGTATCTATAAAGGAATCTACTATTGTTTCGGTTAAGAGCATATCAATTTTTCCTTTAAATATAAGGATTTATCTATGTAGAGAAAAACAAAATGCTTAGACTGCTACTGCACCCTTAATATGAGGATAGGGCTCGTAGTATAAGAGACTGAAATCTTCAAATTTAAAGTCAAATATATCTTTTACCTCTGGGTTAAGTACCATTTTAGGTAAGGGTCTTGGTTCTCGACTTAACTGAAGTTCTATTTGCTCCAAATGATTCTTATAAATATGAGCATCTCCAAAAGTGTGAATGAACTCTCCTGCTTTATAACCGCATACCTGTGCCATCATCATTGTAAATAAGGCATAGGAAGCAATGTTAAAGGGTACGCCTAAGAAAATATCTGCACTGCGCTGATATAATTGGCATGAAAGTTTTCCATCCGAAACATAGAATTGAAAAAAAGCATGGCATGGGGGTAATGCAGCTTTTCCGGCGGCAACATTTTCAGAAAAAGACTTCTCTGTATCTGGCAAAACACTCGGGTTCCAGGCCGAAACAAGCATTCTTCTGCTGTCAGGATTATTTTTTAAAGTATGGATAACTTCTTTAATCTGATCTATATTTTCACTATTCCAGTTTCTCCACTGATGCCCGTATACAGGACCTAATTCACCATTTTCATCAGCCCATTCGTTCCAGATTCGAACGCCATTTTCCTGTAAGTATCCTATATTGGTGTCTCCTTGGAGGAACCATAACAATTCATAAATTATAGATTTTAAATGGAGCTTTTTGGTAGTAACCATAGGAAAACCCTCGCTTAGATCAAATCGCATTTGGTATCCAAAAACACTATAGGTTCCCGTTCCTGTTCTGTCTGCTTTTTGTGCACCATTTTCAAGAACATATTTTAATAAATCATGATATTGTTTCATAGTCAAATACTTTCAAACACGAAAATAAGCAAAGAAGAACACTACTTCCTTTCTGAGTTTTAAAAACTTATTAACTAAAAATAATGAATGAAAAATAAACCCTATCCTAAAATCATCCCGGCAATAGTGGCTGAAAGTAAAGATGCCAGAGTGCCTCCTAATACCGCCCGCATGCCAAATTCAGAAAGTGTTTTTCGCTGCCCTGGTGCTAAAGATCCAATTCCTCCAATTTGAATGCCTATAGAAGCGAAATTAGCAAAACCACAGAGCATATAGGTTCCCATTATTACTGACTTATTATAAGCAAAATGTGGATCATTTAATACATTCTTTAATTCAGCTAATTGAAGGTATCCCACAAACTCGCTGGCAGCCAGTTTAATTCCCAGTAGTTGCCCCATGATAAGAATATCCTGAGAATTCACTCCGATAATCCACATTAAGGGGGCAAAGATAGTTCCTAAAATGGCCTCAAGAGAAAGTTTGCTATAAACAGAATGCGAGGCTATCCAGTTATTTAGGGATGTTAAATCTCCTACCCAATCTAATATCCCATTGATCATCGCTATAAATGCCAGAAATACTAACAGCATTGCGCCTACATTTACGGCTAATTTTAAACCTTCGGAAGTGCCATTAGCTATAGCATCTAAAATATTCGTCCCAATTTTATCTGCTGAGATTTCCAGTTCGCTATTTACTTCTTCGGTCTGGGGATATAATATCTTTGAGACAACGATCGCTCCGGGAGCAGCCATAACCGAAGCCGCTAATAGATGTTTGGCGAATTGAAGCTGAATCACGGGATCATCACCTCCTAGAAAACCGATATAAGCAGCCAAAACAGCACCTGCTACCGTTGCCATGCCTCCAATCATAACCAGTAGGATTTCAGAACGGGTCATTTTTTCTAAATAGGCTTTTATCAGTAAGGGCGCTTCTGTCTGTCCCAAGAAAATGTTTCCCGCCACACTTAAGCTTTCGGCCCCTGAGATACCTAAAGTTTTAGAAAGTAACCAAGCAAATCCTTTTACCACTTTTTGAATGATACCTAGATAAAAAAGTACAGAAGTAAGGGCAGAAAAAAAGATGATGGTAGGTAGCACCTGAAAGGCAAAAATATAACCAAAGGTGTCCATGTCTACAATGAGTCCTTCAAATAAAAATTGACTTCCTGCTTTAGTATAATCTAGAATATTTACAAAAATTTTACCCACTGATTCAAAAACAATCTGGATAAAGGATATTTTGAGTACTCCGATAGCGATAACCAACTGCAAGCCAAGACCAATACCTACAGTTTTCCAGTTTATGCCCTTTCTATTGGCACTAAAAAGGAAGGACACCAAAATCAGGAACATCATTCCTAATATACCTCTAACTAAGGAGTTTATTGAGAATCCACCATTAGGGATAATGCTATCAAGATTGTCCTGTGAAACAGGATTTATTGAGTTTGGAACAAATGCCAAAGTTTTCAAATCAACAGGAACAGCCGCCTGAACTAGAATGGGTAAAGTGAATAGAAAAAAACAAAGAACCCAAATCCTACTTTTCATAATGGACGTACTTGGGATCAATTGCGCTTGGATATTTCATCCCTAAGTTTAGCTGCTTTTTCATAATCCTCATTGGTAACAGCCTTGTCCAACTCTTTGTGTAATTCCTCCAGACTTAATTCTTTATAAGGAGCTGCCATTCCGGGATCTATTTCTACCGTCTCACCTTCCTGTAAAATTTCATCCACAACAATGCTATCATCATTTTCTTCTTTGTCTTTTTCCTTAGTTGAAAACTTCAGAAAGATTCCCGCTTTGTCTAAAATGGTTTTATAAGTAAAAATAGGCGCATTAAAGCGAAGTGCGAGTGCAATAGCATCACTGGTTCTGGCATCAATAATTTCTTCAATTTTATCTCTTTCACAAATAATACTGGAGTAGAACACACCATCCACGAGTTTGTGAATGATAACTTGTTTTACAACAATATCAAAACGATCAGAAAAATTCTTAAAAAGATCATGTGTTAAAGGTCTAGGAGGTTTTATCTCTTTTTCAAGAGCAATTGCTATAGATTGGGCTTCAAAAGCTCCTATTACTATAGGTAACTTTCTGTCTCCTTCCACTTCATTTAAGATGAGGGCATAGGCCCCATTTTGTGTTTGGCTGTAGGAAATCCCTTTTATTTTCAAACGTACTAAACTCATAGTCAAGCTTGCCTTGTAGGCGTTATAAAGTAAATTGCTGATATTATTCAACAATCATTCAAGGGCACAAATTAACAAAAATTAAGCGTTTTGGGCCTTAAATTCCTTTAATTTTTCGATGAGTTCCGGTACTACTTCAAAGGCATCTCCAACTACGCCATAATCAGCGGCTTTAAAAAATGGTGCTTCGGGATCAGTATTTATTACGAGCTTTACCTTGGATGAGTTTACACCTGCCAAATGTTGAATAGCCCCGGAAATTCCGATGGCGATATATAAATTACTGGCTACGGGTTTCCCTGTTTGTCCAACATGTTCACTATGTGGTCTCCATCCTAAATCTGAAACTGGTTTTGAACAGGCGGTAGCCGCACCTAAAACATCGGCTAGATCTTCTATCATTCCCCAATTTTCAGGACCTTTTAAACCTCTGCCCCCAGAAACTACAATATCGGCATCCGCTATCGTAGCTTTTCCAGTAACTTTATCTATTGCTAAAGAGACAACTCCTAAATCCGAATCTTCTATTTTAGGTACAAAATCTAAAACCTCTGTGTCTACCTTGTTCTCTATTACTCCAAAAGCATTGCTAGAGACCCCTATAATGGCGATAGGTGTTTTTACCTCAGTATTTGCAAATCCTTTATTACTAAAAACAGCTCTTTTTAAGGTAAGAGGATTGATATTTATTGGCGCAGCCACCACATTAGGGCAATATCCAGCATCTAATTTACCGGATAGAATACCGGCCATATATTTTGTATCGGTACTAGAGCTCAATACAATTTGACTACTATTTTCTTGTTCTAAGGCCTGCGATATTACATTGGCATAGGCCATTGCATTAAAACTGGGAAGTTTAGCTTCTTTGACATTTAACACTTTGCCAACCCCAAAATTCTCTAACTCCTTAGGGTTTTCAGCGTTAATACAAATAGCAGTGAGTTCAGTATTTAATTCTTGGGCTAACAAATAACCATAAGAAGCTACCTCAAAAGCATTCTTTTTAAACTTACCGTTTTCAGATTCTGTATATACTAGTACTGACATATGTTATATTTTAAATGGGTTCTTTTCAGAAACAATCAGACCCTATTTTTGTTATGATTAAATAGCTTTTGCTTCGTTATGTAATAGATCAATTAATTCGGATAGATTATTCGCATCAACTAATTTTACGGCACCTTTGGGTGCAGGTTTTTCAAATTTGAGATCCTCACTACCGTTTGTCATCTCCTGAACTGGGACTACATTTAACTTTTTTTGTCGAGCCATCATGATTCCTCTCATGTTCGGTATTCTAAGATCACTCTCTTCAACAAGCCCTTTTTGTCCCCCAATAATTAGAGGCAATTCAGTACTAAGAGTTTCTTTTCCTCCATCAATTTCTCTGGTTGCGGTGACTTTCTCGCCTTCAATTTCAAGACCAATACAAGTATTTACAAAGTTATAATTAAGCTGAGCCGCTATTATTCCCGGAACCATTCCTCCATTATAGTCTATGGACTCCCTACCGGCAATAACCAGATCATAGGCTCCATCCTTAATTATCTTGGCCAATTGTGTGGCCACAGCTAATCCATTGGTTGGTTCCATGTCGACCCTAGTAGCTTCATCTGCCCCAATGGCCAGAGCTTTTCTTATGGTCGACTCCGAAGAGGCTAAACCTACCGTTGCAACATGCACAGTGGCGGCCTGTTTCTCCTTAAACCACATGGCCCTGGTAAGACCAAATTCGTCGTTTGGGTTGATAACAAATTGCACCCCATTTGAATCAAACTTAGTATCTCCTTCAGCAAAGTTTATTTTTGATGTAGTATCTGGGACATTGCTGATACAAACTAATATTTTCATACGGCTTTGTTTTTTTACAAATTTGTGGGCTAAGATAGCCAATAAATCTCAAAAATACTATGCATGCATAATAAATATTGTATCTTTTTTTACTCTTTATCCCGCTTTAATTGCTAGATATTTTCCTATTTTTGTGGGCATTTTGATATATAATATTAAAACATAAACACTAGTAAATGAAAACTCTACAGTTTAGACAAGCAATTGCTGAAGCCATGTCGGAAGAGATGCGAAAGGACGACTCTGTATATTTGATGGGGGAAGAAGTAGCTGAATACAATGGCGCTTACAAAGCATCTAAAGGAATGTTAGACGAGTTTGGGCCGGAAAGAGTCATAGATACTCCCATATCGGAGTTAGGTTTTGCTGGGATAGGGGTTGGTTCTGCCATGATTGGTAACCGTCCTATAATTGAGTTTATGACATTCAATTTTGCTTTAGTAGGGATAGATCAAATTATTAATAATGCAGCCAAAATAAGACAAATGTCTGGCGGTCAGTTTAATTGTCCTATCGTATTTCGTGGCCCTACGGGTTCAGCCGGACAGTTAGCTGCCACTCATTCACAAGCCTTTGAGAGTTGGTATGCCAATTGCCCTGGTTTAAAGGTTGTAGTACCTTCTAACCCTAATGACGCTAAGGGGCTTTTAAAAGCGGCTATTAGAGATGATGATCCTGTGATTTTTATGGAATCAGAGCAGATGTATGGTGATAAAGGAGAAGTAGTAGAGGGAGAGTTTACCATCCCATTGGGTGTTGCGGATATAAAAAGGGAAGGAACCGATGTTACAATAGTTTCTTTTGGTAAAATTATTAAAGAGGCATATAAAGCGGCAGACGAACTAGAGAAGGAAGGTATAAGCTGCGAAATCATAGATTTGAGAACGGTAAAACCCTTGGATCAAAAGGCTATCCTTGATTCTGTGAAGAAGACCAATAGGCTAGTAGTTTTAGAAGAGGCCTGGCCCTTTGGCAACGTCGCTACTGAAATAACTTATTTAGTTCAATCCAAAATATTTGATTATTTGGATGCTCCAATCGTCAAAATTAATACGGCCGATACACCAGCACCTTATTCTCCTGTATTATTAGCAGAATGGCTTCCAAACCACGAGGACGTGATAAAAGCTGTTAAGAAAGTGTTATATAAATAAGTAAACTGGTTTTGTAAAGTTATTTTAGCTTCGTCGACCCATTGTAGGCGAAGCTTTTCTATTAAAAAAATTCTATTCGAAGTCAATTTACCCGATAGCAGACAAGTTATTTATAGTTTTACGTTTACTTATTAGGTATAAGTTATTTGGTATAATACTTATGAGAAGAATTCTTTTATCTTTTTTATTTGTGATTCCTATCCTTTTGTTTTCACAGACAAAAGCTGGAGGTATAGTGGTAGACGAAGAGGGCGAGCCCGTTGCCTTTGCCAATGTGGTCTTTAAAGGATCAACACAAGGCACAATTACAAATGAAGACGGACTGTTTTATTTAGAATCCGATGAAACTTTTGAAGCTCTACTTATTTCATTCATCGGTTATCAAAAAGAAGAATTACCATTAAATAAAGCTGTTAACTACGACCTTAAGGTGATTCTTGTTCAAGGAGAACAACTAGATGAAGTTATAGTATACGTTGGAAAACAGTCAAAAAAGAATAACCCGGCAATTGATATCTTAAAAAAGATTTGGGCAAAAAAAAGAATTAACGGACTTCGTCAATTTAAGCAATATCAGTACGATAAGTATGAAAAGGTTGAGTTTGATCTAAACTCAATAGATAGCGCTATGATGAAAAGTAAACTTTTCAAAGGCATGGAGTTTGTTTTTCAAGATTTGGACACTTCGAGAATCTCGGGTAAAACATATCTCCCTATTTTTTTAAATGAAACCTTTACTAAAGTTTATGGGGATAATAATCTTAATCAAACAAGAGAAGACGTTCTAGGAAATAAGAACTCCGGCTTTAGTAATAATCAGGCTATCATTGGATTTGTTAAGGACCTTTACAATGAGTACGATGTTTATGATAATTATTTGAAATTCTTTGATAAAAGTTTTCCCAGTCCTCTGGGAAAACCTGGTATTGACGCCTATAATTATGTATTATCCGATAGTGCTTTTATAGAAGATAAATGGTGCTATCATATTATATATTATCCAAGGCGTAAAAATGAGCTTACATTTAAAGGAGACTTCTGGGTAAATGACACCACTTACGCCGTAAAAAAAATAAGCCTAGAAGTAACTAAAAGTGCCAATATAAATTGGGTAAAAGAAATCTATATTGAACAAGAATTTGAGGTACTTAATGATTCTGTATTTCTACTTGAAAGGGATTACATGCTCAGTGATTTTAGTCTTTTTAAGAAAGAAGAATCTAAAGGAGTATATGGTAAAAGGACCACAGTTTATGGGAATTATGAGTTTGACAAGGAAAGGGCTGCAAAGTTTTATAAGACCAAAACAGATCCTTTTAATCCTGTCACTTTTCAAAGAGATAGTATTTTTTGGAAAAATAGCCGGCTGGAGTCTTTAAATAAAGATGAACAAGGTATTTATGCACTTTTGGATACTCTAAAAACAGTCCCTCGCTTTAAGACCGCTTACAATGTCGTAAGTATATTAGCCTCGGGTTATGTTGAAATAGATCGATGGAATATTGATCTTGGAAATATTTATAGTGGCGTGGGATTTAATGATGCGGAGGGTATTCGATTGCGTGGTGGGGCAAGAACTTATTTTGGTCAAAATGACCCTTGGCGAATTGAAGGGTACTTGGCTTATGGCTTTAAGGATAAAAAGTTTAAGCACGGGATTTCGGGCAAGTGGTTATTAGATAGGAAAAAGAGAATCATATTATCTGGCGGAAACCGACGAGATATTGAGCAATTAGGAATTAATCTAACACAAACCACCGACGTGCTAGGTAGAAGTGTGGCATCATCTGCTATCTTTACCGTGGGAAATAATGATAGATTGACCAACATTAACCTAACTACCTTTAATGTTGACATAGAACCATTAACTAATTTTCGTATTCGTTTTGGCAGCTCTTTTCGTACTTTAAGTTCTGCTTTACCAGATGCCTTTAGCCTAGATTATATTGATCCGGAAGCTCCTGGGGGGATTTCATCAGAGACGAAACAATTTGAATTAAATACTGTTTTGTTATTTACGCCCGGAAAGACTACTATCGGAAATGGAGTAGAAAGAAGAAGTGTAAATGATGATTACAGTACTTTTTTATTCAATTATACCAGGGGTTTAAAAGGTTTCTTTAATAGCGATTTTGATTTTGAAAAGATTCAATTTTCATATTCCCAACCATGGCAATTAGGTGGCTATGGAAGATTATTGAGTACCGTGGAGGTAGGAAAAACATTTGGGGTAGTTCCTCTAAGTTTACTTAGCGTTATTCCAGGTAACCAGACGTATTTTACTATTTATAATACCTTCTCTAATTTGGATTTTTATGAATTTGTAACTGATACTTATGCCACAGTGCATTTAGAACAAAATTTCAACGGACGCTTTTTTTCAAGAATCCCTCTTATAAGGGATTTAAATTTAAGAGAAATTGTCGGTTTAAGAGCTGCTTGGGGAGAACTATCCGATGAGAATAAGGCGATAAGTAGCCCTTCTAATATTCCACTTAGAGCACCAACAGATCAAATATATTGGGAGTACTCTTTTGGAATAGGGAATATCTTTAAGATTTTTAGAATTGACTTTAATTTTAGAGGAAACTATCTGGAAATTCCAGGTGCAAATTCGTTTAGCGTAAAAGGGACATTTGCTTTTAGTTTTTAATGATAGCTTCAATGAACTTCTACAGATTTTCTCTTTATCTCTTGCTGTAAGGCATGCTAAATATTGAAGACAGGGGTGTCCTAGTATCTAACCGCATTAAAGATGTTGTAAAAAGACGGATATTGACTTCTTTTGGGATGTGTGAAATTCTACTTTTTTATTCTATTTCATTTTACTACTTTTGCAGCCGTTTTAAATTGTAAATAACTAACTAATATGGAATTAATAGTAAATTTTTTGCCCGCATTTGGAGTTTTGGCTCTTCTATTTGTATTTGTAAAAAATGCATGGGTTTCTAAGCAAGATGGAGGAGATGCAAAAATGGCACGAATTGCCAAGAATATTTCCGACGGAGCCATGTCTTTTTTGAAGGCCGAGTATAAAATCTTAGCCATCTTTGTTTTAGCAGTAGCCATTTTATTGTATTTCAAAGGTTCAAATGAAGAAGGCTCACATGGCATGGTTGCTGTTTCCTTTATTGTAGGAGCTGTATGTTCTGCCTTAGCAGGATTTATCGGGATGCGTGTGGCTACCAAGGCAAATGTAAGAACTACACAAGCGGCGAAACAATCATTAGGTAAGGCCTTAGAAGTGGCTTTTGCTGGAGGATCTGTAATGGGATTAGGAGTTGTTGGTTTAGGTGTTTTAGGACTTAGTGGATTGTTCTGGGGTTATCAAATGATTTGGCCCGGAGCTGATAATATACCTCTTGTACTTAATGTACTTTCAGGATTTTCTTTAGGGGCTTCCTCTATTGCCCTATTTGCACGTGTTGGAGGTGGAATTTATACAAAGGCTGCTGATGTAGGAGCCGATTTAGTTGGAAAAGTGGAAGCAGGTATACCTGAAGATCATCCACTAAATCCGGCTACCATAGCAGATAATGTTGGAGATAACGTTGGAGATGTTGCGGGAATGGGAGCTGATTTATTTGAATCATTTGTAGGTTCCATCATTGGAACCATGGTTTTGGGAGCTTTTATTTTCACCCCGGAATTCGGAGGTCTTGGTGCAGTTTATCTTCCTTTGGTCTTAGCGGCAATAGGGATCGTTATGTCCATTATAGGAACTTTCTTTGTAAAAGTAAAAGATGGTGGGAGTCCTCATAAAGCATTAAACCTTGGAGAATTTGGATCAGGTGCTTTAATGATTATCGCCTCTTATTTTGTGATCACCGGGATGCTCCCAGAGTCTATAGAAGGTTTACCTTCAGGTGCCATGGGTGTATTTTATGCAACGCTTGCTGGTTTAATTGCCGGTTTTGGTGTAGGAAAGATAACAGAATATTATACAGGAACTGGTACAAAGCCGGTTCTTTCAATTGTAAGACAATCTAACACAGGTGCCGCAACTAATATTATTGCAGGTCTAGGTGTAGGAATGATGTCTACTGCTATTCCAATCCTTTTAATTGCTGCAGCTATTCTTGTTTCTCATCATTTTGCAGGCCTATATGGAATTGCAATTGCTGCCGTGGGAATGTTAGCTAATACGGGGATACAATTAGCTGTTGATGCTTATGGCCCTATCTCTGATAACGCTGGAGGGATTGCAGAAATGGCCGAATTGCCAAAAGAAGTTCGTGAACGTACGGATATGCTGGATGCAGTAGGAAATACAACTGCCGCCATTGGAAAAGGATTTGCAATAGCTTCTGCTGCCTTAACGGCTTTGGCTTTGTTTGCAGCATTTATGAAGGTAGCTAAAGTAGATGCTATCGACGTATCACAGCCAGAAATTATGGCAGGTCTTTTGGTAGGTGGAATGCTTCCTTTTGTATTTTCAGCCTTATCAATGAATGCTGTTGGTAGAGCTGCCATGGCCATGATAGAGGAAGTAAGAAGACAATTTAGAGATATCCCGGAATTGAATGCAGCTTTGAAAGTTATGCGTAAATATGATTCTGATATGTCTAAGGCTTCAGAAGAGGATAGAAAAATATTTGATGCAGCCGATGGGGTGGCAGAATACGATAAATGTGTTGATATCTCAACAAAGGCTTCCATAAAAGAAATGGTTCTTCCAGGCCTACTTGCTATTGCAGTACCTGTTGCCGTTGGTTTTATTGGTGGAGCTGAAATGTTAGGAGGTCTTCTCGCAGGAGTTACTACTTGTGGTGTTTTGATGGCTATTTTCCAATCAAATGCCGGAGGCGCCTGGGATAATGCCAAAAAGATGATTGAATCTGAAGGTGGAAAAGGAACCGATGCTCATAAAGCGGCCGTTGTAGGTGATACAGTGGGAGATCCTTTTAAAGATACTTCAGGTCCTTCTTTGAATATTCTTTTAAAGTTAATGTCTGTTGTTGCTTTGGTTATAGCACCAAGTATCGCTCTTTCATCTGATTCTTTAACGGCTTATGCTGATGAGGTAGCCAAAAAGGAAGTAAAGAAAGAAATAGTTGTTGAAATGGCTAAGACCGATAATGGTTTGGTTATGGCTACAGTTAAGACGACTACAGAAACGGATGGTGTAGTAAATACTGAAGAAGTAGTTTACGAAGGAACTGAAGCCGAGGTAAAAGAGCAAGTTGCTGCATTCTCTGAAGTAAGTGAGAAGGTAAACGAATAATACGAATTGGTCCATTAAATGATCAAAAATTATTAAATAAAAAATCCCGCTAATCTAGCGGGATTTTTATTATGACATTCATTCTGAAATTAGAATAACCCATTTATTTCAGCATCAATTTTATTTATAACCTCTCCCAGGTGTTCCGGGTTGTCAACAAAATCTAATTGATCTACGTCAACTACCAGTAATTTGCCTTTTTCGTAGCTGTGCACCCATGCTTCATAGCGCTCGTTCAACCGACTTAAATAATCTATAGAAATAGAATTTTCGTAGTCTCTCCCTCTTTTGTGGATTTGATTTACCAAATTTGGGATAGAACTTCTTAGATAGATAAGCAGGTCGGGGGGTTGTACAAGAGTTTCCATGAGCTCAAATAAACTGGTATAATTACTAAAGTCCCTATTAGTCATTAATCCCATGGCATGTAAATTTGGAGCAAAAATATGTGCATCTTCATAAATCGTTCTATCCTGAATAATATCTTTTCCTGTTTTTCTGAATTTTAGAATTTGACGATATCTACTATTCAAAAAGTAAATCTGAAGGTTAAAACTCCAGCGTTCCATTTGATTATAAAAATCGTCTAAATAAGGATTGTCCACTACATCTTCAAAATGAGCTTCCCATCGGTAGTGTTTTGCCAAGAGTCTTGTAAGGGTAGTTTTACCTGCTCCGATATTTCCTGCAACAGCAATATGCATAGGGTAATAAAATTTATGGTTGGTTTTGACATTTCAAAGGGATACAATATACAAAGTATATAGTTGTGTAGAAAAAATAGTTGTTGAAATGCAGAAGTTAATTTACTTTTTTCAAAATTTTTATTTCATCCACAATTATGTATTTTTGCATCCATAAAACAAGAGGAGGGATTTGGCTGATTGCAACCTCTTGTGTGGAACAGAAGTATAACTAGTAATTAGAATACAGCTTAAAACGTTCTACCAAAGTAAAATGCTAAACCAGTTTCTAAGGATTTTTCTGTCTAGCACTTTACTTTTTTTATAGCATTTCGGCCAAAACTCAATAAATAGGAAAATTTATGGCGTATTTGTTTACCTCCGAATCCGTAAGTGAAGGACATCCAGATAAAATTGCAGATCAGATTAGTGATGCGCTTTTAGATAATTTTTTGGCTTTTGATCCAGAAAGTAAGGTTGCCTGTGAGACTTTAGTCACAACGGGGCAGGTTATTTTAGCCGGAGAAGTTAAAAGTCATACTTATTTAGACCTTCAACAAATCGCAAGAGATGTTATAAACAAAATTGGCTATACCAAAGGTGCCTATCAATTTAGTGGAGACTCTTGTGGGGTAATTTCCTTGATACACGAACAATCAAAGGAAATTAATCAAGGAGTAGATCGTGGAAAAAAAGAAGAACAGGGAGCAGGAGATCAAGGTATGATGTTTGGCTATGCAACCTATGAAAGTGAAAATTATATGCCGCTTGCTCTTGATATTTCACATCGTATCCTTCGGGAGTTGTCCCTTTTAAGAAAAGAGAATAAGGAAATTCAATACCTGAGACCGGATGCCAAGGCTCAGGTTACAATAGCATATTCAGAAGACAATATACCCCAAAGGATTGACACCATAGTTATTTCAACACAACACGACCAATTTATGTTGAATGACGGGGAGATGCTTGCTAAAATTAAGGAAGATCTTGTTCATATTCTTATCCCCAGAGTATTAAAGAAGCTACCTGCAAAAGCACAAAATCTTTTTGATAAAGATATTATTTACCATATAAATCCCACAGGCAAGTTTGTCATTGGAGGCCCGCATGGTGATACTGGATTAACAGGGAGAAAAATAATAGTGGACACCTACGGAGGCAAAGGAGCTCATGGAGGAGGGGCTTTTAGTGGAAAAGATCCAAGTAAGGTAGATAGAAGTGCAGCTTATGCTGCCAGACACGCAGCAAAAAATTTAGTGGCTGCAGGGGTAGCCACCGAGATTTTGGTACAGGTTAGTTATGCGATTGGCATTGTAGAACCCACTTCTATAAATGTAAATACTTATGGGACTTCAAAAGTGGATTTGACTGACGGACAAATTGCTGAAAAGGTTGCTAAGATTTTTGATATGAGACCTTTCGCGATTGAATCTAGATTGAAATTAAGAAATCCTATTTATTTTGAAACGGCAGCTTATGGTCATATGGGGCGTAATCCTCAAAAGATTACTAAAGTCTTCGAATCCCCATATAATGGTAAGGTTACAAAGGAAGTTGAATTATTTACCTGGGAGAAACTGGACTGCTTAGAAGAGGTGAAATCTGCCTTTGGGATATAATTTTTTATATATTTACTAGGGATTTTTAGTTTTCCATCCCTATATTTGTTTTTAATAAGTTCAATCATTTATTGCAAAGTTATCAAGAAAGGTGGAGGGAATAGACCCTATGAAGCCTTAGCAACCCTTTACTCCTGTAGTAAAGAAGGTGCTACATTCTATCACCCTTAATGAGTGAAAGATAACCCTCGGATATTACTTCGGTAATCTGTTTTTCTTTTTAACTTTTTATACATATGATTTAGCTCAAATACAAATCATCACTATCTGATGTATTGTATTTGTAAGTTTAGTAAACAATTGTTTTACCATTTATAAATAGGAATCAGCATTTTAGTAGAATGCACAAAAAGGAATATCATGAGTGAACACAAATTTTCGACCAATGCCCTTCACGCAGGGCATGACACTACCGCCCACGGAGGAACCAGAGCAGTACCAATATATCAAAGTACAGCCTATGTTTTTAACAATTCTGAACATGCAGCCAATTTATTTTCCTTGGCGGAGTTTGGAAATATATATTCAAGGATTAACAATCCAACCAATGATGTTTTAGAACAACGTTTGGCAGCTTTGGAAGGAGGAATCGCTTCTGTGGTTACTGCTTCAGGAACGGGAGCAATTAATACCGCACTTTTGGTACTATTGAAATCAGGGGATCATATAGTGGCTTCTAACAGTTTATATGGAGGCACATACAATCTTTTAAGTGTTACTTTACCTCGCCTAGGGATTACCACTACATTTGTAGACCCTGCAGATCCCTCTAATTTTGGGAAGGCGGTACAAGAAAATACAAGAGCTTTTTTTGTAGAGTCTTTGGGAAATCCCAAGCTTGATGTATTAGATTTAAAAGCTATATCTGCCGAAGCTAAAACGGCAAAAGTACCCTTCATTGTTGATAATACAGTAGCAACCCCCGCACTTCTTAATCCAATTGAACACGGCGCTAACATTGTTATTCACTCCCTCACAAAATATATCAATGGAAATGGTACTGCTCTTGGAGGTGTTATTATTGATGCAGGCACCTTCGACTGGGCAAATGGTAAATTCCCTGAATTTACAGAACCTTCTGCTGGGTATCATGGTTTGGTTTATCACGAGGCTTTAGGACCGGCAGCTTTTATTGCCAAAGTACGTATCGAAGGATTAAGAGACCATGGAGCTTGTTTAAGCCCTTTTAACGCATTTCAAATCATTCAGGGTTTAGAGACTTTGGAGATTCGTATGAAAAAGCATAGCGAAAATGCCCTGGCATTAGCAAAATGGTTAGAAGGACGATCAGAAGTTACTTGGGTAAATTATCCGGGTCTTAAGAATAGTGAGTATTATGCGGAGGCAGAAGCTTATTTACCCAATGGGCAGAGCGGACTGGTTACTTTCGGGGTAAAAGGAGGCTATGAATCCGCTAAGAAAATTGCCGATAACACAAAAATATTTTCACTTTTAGCGAATATTGGAGATACCAAATCACTAATTATACATCCATCTAGTACAACACATCAACAATTGGATGAGGCTTCGCAAGAAGCTACCGGAGTTACAAAAGATTTAATAAGACTTTCAGTTGGTTTAGAGAATTTGGACGACTTAAAAGATGATTTGGAGCAGGCATTTTCCACCATTGATAAATCTGTTCTGGTATAAAAAAGGCGTAACGAATGGGCAGTATTTTATTTTTTAATAAAATACTGCCCTACTAACAAGTAAAGGAATTGGAATGAAAGAGGTGCAAAATAAACTTCATCATCTAAAAATCAATAAGTATAAGTCCATAGGTGGTGTTGAGCATTATATCGAACTTTCCTACCAGTTATTTGGTCAAGAATTGCACACTGCACCTATAGTTGTGGTGAATCATGCACTAACAGGTAATTCAAATGTTTGCGGAGAAGATGGCTGGTGGGCATCTTTAATTGGTGATGGAAAATGTATTGATACCAACAAGTATACTGTTTTGGCCTTTAATATTCCGGGCAATGGATTTGATGGTTTTGTAATTGAAAATTACAAGGAATTTGTTGCAGGGGATATGGCAAGAATTTTCCTTGAAGGTCTTAGACAGCTTCATATTAATAGAATATTTGCCTTAATTGGGGGTTCTTTAGGAGGAGGAATTGCATGGGAGATGGCTGCAATTAATCCTCTGCTAACGGAACATCTTATACCGGTGGCCGCAGATTGGAAGTCAACAGATTGGCTTATTGCAAATTGTCAGATTCAAGAACAATTTCTAGTTAATTCTAGTCAACCTGTGCACGACGCTCGCATGCATGCCATGCTTTGTTATAGAACGCCTCAGTCTTTTAAAGCCAGGTTTCAACGGAGTACCAACGAGGAACTTCAGGTTTTTAATGTGGAAAGTTGGCTAACCCATCATGGGGAAAAACTTAGAGAGCGTTTTCAGGTTTCGGCTTATAAACTTACTAACCAACTGCTTAAGACCATAGATATAACAAGAGGAGGAGAAGAGGCTTTTCTAAATCTTCAAAATAGCTCTACAAATATCCATATAATCGGCGTTGATTCTGACTTGTTTTTTACAGCCACCGAAAATAAAGATACGTTTAAGCAAATTGCCCAAGCGAACAGTAATGTCACTTACGGAGAGATTAAATCACTCCACGGTCATGATGCCTTTCTTATAGAGTTCGAGCAAATGAAGCAGCTCTTAAAGGGAATATTTGATGAAAATAGTAAGTCGACTAGGATTAAAATATTAAAATTTGGAGGAAAATCACTTTCAAACGGAGAAGGTATAGGCCATGTACTAGACATAATCACTACCAAGTTTCAGAATGATGAGAACATCGCTGTAGTATTATCAGCAAGAGAGAAGGGTACCGATCAACTCCAAAATATTTTAAACAAAGCAGCTCTTGGGAAGGACTATTATGAGGATTTTGAAGCTTTTGAACGCTATCAAAAGCACACTTTTAAAAATATAAACCTTTCAGAGGAATTCAAGTCTTTGGCCAAACTCTTTGAAGGAGTCGCTCTTCTGGGGGATTATAGTCCTAAAATACAAGATCAAGTACTTGCTTATGGAGAACTTATTTCTGGGAAATTAATTTCCAAATTATTAATCGGGAAAGGGATGGAGGCTATACTATTGGATAGTCGAAAGCTCATAAAGACAGATGATACTTTTGGAGATGCAAAGGTCTTGGAAGAAGTTTCCAGAGAAAATGTAGTTAAACAATTTGCCTTATTGAAGTCGCATCAAGTGCCAATTATTACAGGTTTTATAGCTTCTACAGTTGAAGGGGAAACTACAACTTTAGGGAGGAATGGTAGTAATTATACCGCTGCACTGATCGCTAATTTTTTAGATGCTGAAGAACTTCAAAATTATACCCATGTAGATGGCATCTTTACAGCAAATCCGGATATGGTTACTGACGCCCAAAGGATTACAGAGCTTTCCTATAGTGAGGCTAATGAATTGGCTAATTTTGGAGCTACTATTTTACATGCCAAAACGATTATCCCTTTAATTGAAAAGAATATACCCCTTCGTATTTTAAATACATTTAATGGGGACAATGAGGGAACTTTGATAAGTGCAAAAACAAGCAAGGAAGGAATTAAATCTTTATCGGTAATCGAAAATGAAGCTCTTATTAATTTAGAGGGCAGAGGCTTGTTGGGTAAAGTTGGAATAGATGCCAGAATTTTTAGAACCCTTAGTCAAAATAATATTTCGGTTAGTATTATTTCACAAGGTTCTTCCGAAAGAGGGATAGGATTGGTAGTGAATTCGGATAAGGCCATCCTGGCGAAAAGGGCTCTTCAAATGGAGTTTGAAAGTGATTTTAAATCAAAAGACATTAACACTATAAATATTGTAAATGACGTTTCTGTAATTTCTATTGTAGGCCAGGATTTAAGTACGTTTCATAAACCCTACAATGCCCTTATTAAAAATCAAATTATTCCCTTGTTATTTAATAATACTGTTTCTGGAAAGAATGTAAGTTTGGTGGTCAAAAAATCCGATTTACATAAGGCGCTAAACGTAATGCATGGGCAAATTTTTGGGATTAGCAAAAAGATTAATTTAGCCATTTTTGGACATGGGAATGTTGGAGGCACCTTGGTTGATCAAATATTAAATTCTAATAAAAATATTGAAGAAAGAAAAGGTATACATCTAAATGTATTTGCCCTGGCCAACTCCAAGAAAGTATTGTTAAGTAAAAAAGGTGTTCAGAAAACATGGCGATCTGACATAGCCGAGAGAGGTGTTTCTTATACTATGCAGGATGTTTTTGATTTTGGAAAAATTCATCATTTGGAAAATTTAATTGCAGTTGATAATACTGCAAATCAAGATTTTGTGGTTCATTATTTCGACTTCATAGAGAATGGCTACGATCTTATATCTTCAAATAAAATAGCCAATACATTGAGATATGATTACTACGCTCTCTTAAGGGAAGAACTGGCTAAAAATCAAAAACAATATCTCTACGAAACAAATGTAGGTGCCGGCTTACCTCTTATTGATACTATTAAGCTGTTGCATCTTTCTGGAGAGAATATTACTCGGATAAAAGGTATTTTTTCAGGATCTTTAAGTTTTTTATTTAATAGTTTTTCTGAAAGTGATGCATCATTTTCATCTATCTTAAAGCAGGCAATAGCAAAAGGTTTTACAGAACCCGATCCAAGGGAAGATCTTTCAGGAAATGATGTTGGAAGGAAGTTGCTGATTTTAGCCAGAGAATTAGAGTTGAAGAATGAGTTTAGTGATATTCGAATTCAAAACCTCATTCATCCTGATCTAAGAAAAGGGGATGTTTCATTTTTTTTAGAGAATGCGGAGAAATTAGATCCTGTTTTTCAAAAAATTAAAGAAGAACAAAAACCTAATCATGTATTGCGTTATGTTGGGGATCTGCACGGAGATTTACAAATGGACAAGGGTTTGTTAGATGTCGAGTTGGTTTCCGTACCTAAAGAAAGTGCTTTAGGGCAGGTAAAGGGATCAGATTCTATTGTAGAGATTTATACAGAGTCTTATGGAGAACATCCAATTGTTATTCAAGGAGCAGGAGCAGGGGCAGCTGTTACCGCAAGAGGGGTGTTTGGAGATATTTTAAGGATCGCCGAGAAGATTTAGGCAGTAATTAATTAATGGTTTGCAACATGAAAAGAAAGTTTGAAACGGAGGCCATCCGAACTCAAATAAAGAGAACAGAATTTTTAGAACATTCTAGTCCTCTATACCTTACATCAAGCTTTGTCTTTGAAGATGCAGAAGACATGAGAGCTTCTTTTGCGGAAGAAAAAGATCGCAATATTTATTCAAGATACTCTAATCCGAATTCTTCCGAATTTATTGAAAAAGTCTGTAAGATGGAGGGTGCTGAAGATGGATTTGCCTTTGCTTCTGGAATGTCAGCCGTTTTTTCAACATTTGCAGCCCTTTTGGATAGTGGGGATCATATTCTCTCCGCCAGGAGTATATTTGGTTCTACCCACAGTCTTTTTACCCAGATATTTCCTAAATGGAATATTACTCATAGCTATTTTCCATTTGATGAATTAGATAAACTCCAAGAGTTTGTCCAACCCAATACAAAGGTTCTCTATGCAGAATCACCTACCAATCCCGGGGTGGATATTTTAGATTTGGAGGCCTTAGGTAAATTTGCCAAAAAGCACCATTTAATTCTTATTATTGACAATTGCTTTGCAACCCCTTATCTACAGCAGCCTATAAAATTCGGGGCAGATCTGGTAATACACTCCGGGACCAAATTGATGGATGGCCAAGGAAGGGTGCTTGGTGGACTCACCGTAGGCAATAAGGAATTAGTCGATAAAATATACAGGCACGCCAGAATAACAGGACCTGCCTTATCACCTTTCAACGCCTGGGTGTTGTCGAAGAGTTTGGAAACGCTAGGGGTTAGGGTAGACAGGCATTGCTCGAATGCACTAAAAGTAGCTGAGGAATTAGAAATACATCCTAAAATAAATTGGGTAAAATATCCTTTTCTTAAATCTCATCCACAGTTTGAATTGGCTAAAAAACAAATGAAAGCAGGGGGTTGTGTGCTATCCTTCGAAATAAAGGGAGGTCTGGCTGCCGGGCGCAAGTTTTTTAATAGCATAAGTCTATTATCCCTTTCTGCCAACTTAGGGGATACACGAAGCATTGTGACACATCCTGCGTCAACTACCCACAGTAAGTTATCGCCCAAAGAAAGGGCAGATTGTGGTATTAGCGATGGGATGGTAAGAATTTCTGTAGGATTAGAGCATATTGATGATATTCTTGAGGATATTCTTAAGGCTTTAGGTGAAGTTTGAGCAGTTTAAATAAAGTGATTTTGATTATCTTCGTTTTATGCTCTCAAAAAAGACCAAATACGGGCTCAAAGCTCTGACTTATCTCGCCTCTAGTCCAAAAGGGGAGCCCGTCCAAATCTCTGAAATTGCCGAACAAGAAAATATTTCTCAGAAATTTTTAGAAAGCATTCTTTTGAGCCTTAGAAAAACAGGTTTTTTGGGATCCAAAAAAGGAAAGGGAGGAGGTTATTACCTTATTAAAGACCCATCGGAAATTGTAATGACTTCTGTTATAAGAGTACTCGAGGGTCCAATTGCTATGGTACCCTGTGTAAGTCTAAATTTTTATGAGAAATGTGATGACTGCCCTGATGAAAACAAATGTGCTGTTCATAAGCTAATGATCCAGGTACGGGATAGTGCTCTAAAAGTTTATGGTCGAAATACACTTGCCGACCTCATTTCTTGATAAAATTCTTCCAGTAAAGTCGATCTTTTATTAAATCATTCATAAAAAACACTCCCTTTTTTAATTAATCTACTAAAACTATAGGGTAAATGTAATATTGAGATGTAATTAACGTCTTAGATTGGATAATTATATTATTTTTGAATATCCTACTAAGTCTATAGGGTAAAAATGTAAATCATGATTACGGAGCAGCTAATAAATTCAAAGGTAGAGAAGAGAAGCAATTATGCTACAGATAGTATTTCAGAACACCCCAAACGAAGTATTGCCAAGTCTATAAGTTGGAGGGCTATTGGCACTTTGGATACGGTATTAATCTCATGGCTAATTACGGGTACTTTGAGCTTAGCCTTTTCTATTGGATTGGTAGAATTGGTTACAAAGATGGTACTTTATTTTGCACATGAACGTATGTGGAATGCCATAAAGTGGGGGAGGTAGTTTAATTAAAAAGTTTATTATTATGAGTTTGACAAAACTGGACATAGATCATTTGAACCACCATTTTAAGGGTATTCCACCTGTAGAAATTATTTCTTGGGCTGTGGATTATGGTTCCAGATCCATAGTGACAACAAATTTTAGACCCTATGAGGTGGCAATTCTTAATGCTGTTAGGGAGGTTAAATCAGATATACCGGTTATTTGGTGCGATACTGGTTACAATACCCCCCATACCTATAAACATGCCCAGGACTTAATTGATCGTTTAAACTTAAACATTAAATTATTCGTTCCCAAACAGACTTCAGCACATAGAGATGCGGTGATGGGTATTCCAGACATAGATGATTCACGACATAAATTATTTACGGAACAGGTTAAATTAGAGCCTTTTAGAAGAGCTATGTCGGAATACCGTCCGGATGTATGGTTTACGAATCTTAGAAAAGGACAGACAGCACTTAGAGACACGTTAAATATTTTAAGTTTAAGTGACGCGGGAGTTCTAAAAGTAAGTCCTTTTTACCATTGGAGCGATACAAGGTTAGATGCTTATCTAAATCAAAGAGGCCTTCCCAATGAACACAATTATTATGATCCTACCAAGGTGCTAGAAAACAGAGAATGTGGGATTCACACCTAAAGAGGCAGGCGCAGTAGGAGCTTAAAACTTCCCCAAAGTGAATTAAAAATTTCCAAGGCCTCAGGGCCATGATATTTAAATTATAATAACCTATATACCATATAGGTTAAATAGAGATAAAATATGCAAAGTTTTAGAACAGAAATAGAAAATCCCATAGTAGAGAAGGATATCCTGGAATTGGAGAGGAAGATCAGGGCTTTTAAAGGAGGTACTATTGATGAGGAAAAATTTAGGAGTCTTCGTTTGGCCAGAGGAGTATATGGTCAACGACAACCAGGCGTACAAATGATTCGTATAAAACTTCCCTATGGGAAAGTCAGTTCTAATCAATTACATCGAATTTCGGAAGTGGCGGATGAATACTCCACAGGAAGACTACATATAACTACAAGACAAGATATTCAAATACATTATGTCGATTTGGAAAGAACTCCTGAGCTATGGGCAAAATTGGAGCAGGATAAGGTTACTTTGAGAGAAGCTTGTGGCAATACGGTTCGCAATGTTACTGCCAGTGAAACGGCTGGGATAGATCCCAACGAACCCTTTGATGTTTCGCCTTATGCACAAGCTATTTTTGAGTATTTCTTAAGAAATCCGATTGGACAAGAAATGGGAAGGAAATTTAAAGTTTCTTTTTCTGGGACTAACGCGGATACAGGACTTTCTTATATGCACGATCTTGGCTTTATCGCTAAAATTCAAAACAACAAAAAAGGATTTAAAGTAATGCTTGGGGGAGGTTTAGGATCTCAACCAAGGCATGCCGATGTCTTATATGATTTCCTGAAAGTGGAAGAGATAATTCCTTTAATGGAAACAGTAATTCGAGTTTTTGATCGGTATGGGGAAAGAAAGAGCAGAGCAAAAGCCCGTCTTAAATTTTTACTTAAAGATCTCGGATTAGATAGTTTTAAGGACCTTTTGGCAGCAGAGCGAAAGGCATTACCATACCAAAAGTATCCTATTGATATTAGTGGATATCCCTTGCCTCAGATTACGAAGGTAGAGGAGGAAAACCATACACCTAAAGATTTGGCCGCTTTTGAAAAATGGAAAAAGATCAATGTGATCGCACAAAAACAAAAAGGTTTTTTTGCTATTGGAATTAAAGTTAGACTTGGAGATTTCTATACGGATAAAGCTCGACTTCTTGCTGATTTAGTCGAAAAGTATGCAGCAAGTGAAATTAGACTTAGTTTGAGGCAGAATATTTTAATCCCTTTTGTTAAAGAATCACTGCTTCCTTTGTTTTATAATGAGTTACATAAACTTGGATTTACAGAAATAGGCTATAACAAAGTCGCCGATATTACGGCCTGTCCGGGGACGGATACCTGTAATTTAGGGATTTCTAGTAGTACAGGTATTGCTTTGGAACTAGAGAAACTAATTTCAGAAGACTATCCCCACTTTATAGACAATCCGGATTTGGTTATTAAAATAAGTGGATGTATGAATGCTTGCGGACAGCATTCCATGGCCAATATTGGGTTCCAGGGGATGTCCATAAGAACCAAAGAGAAATTAGTAGCACCAGCTCTACAAGTCCTTCTCGGAGGTGGAAACATTGGAAATGGCAAGGCTGTTTTTGCGGATAAAGTAATTAAAATTCCAAGTAAAAGAGGGCCACAGGCACTTCGCTATATTCTTGATGATTATCAAGAAAATGGTAATAACAAACCTTATCATATCTATTATGCGGAAAAGGGAGAACACTATTTTTATAGCCTTCTTAAACCCTTGGCTTCTATAGATAATTTAGGCAAGGATGACTTTATTGACTGGGGAAGTGATAAACAATATAAAAAGGCTATTGGCGTTGGCGAGTGTGCCGGAGTCGTAATCGACTTGATCGCAACACTTTTATTTGAAAGTGAAGAAAAAATACAAAATGCACAGGAGGCCATAACCGAACAGAAGTGGGCTGCAGCCGTATACTATTCCTATGCTTCAATGGTTAATACAGCGAAGGCTATGTTAACTTCAGAAAATACGAAGACCAATACCCATAACAGTATAATTAAGGATTTTCAGACTTTTTTTGTGGAAACCAATAAGATTATACTAGGAAAATCATTTCTGGAAATAGTTTTACAATTAAACAAAAAAGAACCTACGGAGTCTTTTGCAAAAGAATATTTGGGCGAGGCTAAATTGTTTTTAAAGACGGTTGATCAATATAGAAATAAAGAACTAGCTCATGCTTAAAGAAACAAAACTTACCGTCGTTGGAGCTGGGCCAGGAGATCCCGAACTAATTACTTTAAAGGCGATCAGAGTCTTAAAGGAGGCTAAGGTAGTATTATATGATGCCTTGGTTAATTCTGATTTATTGAAATATGCAGCGGATGCAGAGCATATTTTTGTAGGCAAACGCAGGGGTTGCTATGCTTATCAACAAGATCAAATTAATGAGTTAATTGTACAAAGAGCCAAGACAAAAGGAAATGTAGTACGCCTAAAAGGAGGAGATCCCTTTGTTTTTGGGCGTGGCGCGGAAGAAATGGAATATGCTTCTAGATATGGTATAAAAGTAAATATGGTACCGGGGATCTCCTCTTGTATTTCAGTTCCTGCTTCACAAAATATTCCCGTGACCAAAAGAGGGGCCGCAGAAAGTTTTTGGGTTATTACCGGAACGACTAGGGATCATAGAATATCTGAAGATATTAAGCTTGCGGCTAAATCTAATGCTACGGTGGTTATTTTAATGGGGATGTCAAAATTATCCTCTATTGTTTCACTTTATAGAAATGCGGGTAAAGCCAATATTCCGGTAGCGATTATTCAAAACGGAACGACCAAAGATGAAAAAGTTGGAGTCGGCACAATAACAACGATTGAAAAGATTGTGGAAGATAAAAATTTAGCAAATCCGGCTATCATTATCATAGGGGAAGTAGTAAGCCATCACAATGCTTTAAGCAGTATTAATCGGGAAGTAGCATCACTTAGTGTGTAATTATGGAAAGAAACAATCTATACCCTATTTTTCTAAAAACCAGTCAGCTTCATATTTTAATTGTTGGTGGAGGGAATGTGGCAGAAGAGAAATTAAATTTTCTTACCAAATCAAGTCCCGATGCAAAAGTTACTTTGGTTTCTCCAATGTTCCGTGAAGGAACATTCGCTTTGGCCCAAAAGTATCAGGCGGATTTGATTTATAGTAATTATCAAAAAGATTTTTTAAAAGGAAAACATATAGTGGTAGCAACAACAGATCAACCTAAGGTCAATATGGAAATATACAAGGATTGCAGAGATTTGGATAAATTGGTAAATGTGGCTGATAACCCACCTTTTTGTGATTTTTATATGGGTGGAATTGTAAGTAAAGGACATGTAAAAATTGCCATCTCCACCAATGGAAAGTCGCCGACAACTGCCAAACGGTTAAGGCAATTTTTTGAGGATATTATTCCAGAGGATATCAATAAAATGGTAGAAAATCTGCATGCCTACCGCAGAACTATAAAAGGAGACTTTGAAAGCAAAGTAGATCAGATGAACGAAATGACGAAATCTTTAATTACAAAGCCGAAATAAAAAGAAATACAATAAATTTGCAAACTTAAAGGAAATCGACCTCCTTAAAAAAAAAGCTATAAAGATGATTAAAACTGATATATTAATAATTGGCGCAGGTCCAACCGGACTTTTCACTGTTTTCGAAGCGGGCTTGTTAAAAATGAAAGCTCACTTAATTGATGCGCTTCCTATGCCGGGGGGACAGTGTTCTGAAATCTATCCTAAAAAACCTATTTATGATATTCCGGCCTATCCGGAAATTTTAGCAGGAGATTTAGTAGATCGATTGATGGAGCAGATAAGGCCTTTTGAACCTGGCTTTACCCTGGGAGAAAGAGCTGAAGCTTTGGAAAAATTAGAAGATGGATCATTTATAGTTACTACAAATCTAGGCACTAAGCATCATGCACCGGTAGTTGTTATAGCCGGAGGCCTTGGATCTTTTGAGCCTAGGAAACCCTTGATATCCAATATAGATCAATATGAAAATAATGGGGTTGTCTATATAATCAAAGATCCTGAGCAATATCGAAATAAAAAGGTTGTAATTGCCGGTGGAGGAGATTCTGCTTTAGATTGGGCAATCTATTTAACTGAAGTTGCCTCAGAGGTGACTTTGGTCCATAGAAGAAATGAATTCCGTGGGGCACTGGATTCAGTTGAAAAGGCTGCCGAACTAGCCAAAAAAGGAAAAATAAAACTTTTTACACAAGCTGAGGTCAAGAACTTATATGGCGAGAATCAATTGACTGCCGTAGGAATTGCTTTTACGGACCCTTCTAAAGAAGAGTTTTACTTGGAAACAGATCATTTTATTCCCTTATTCGGGTTATCACCCAAACTAGGTCCAATTGGAGAATGGGGACTAGAAATAGAAAAAAATGCCATTAAGGTAGATAACTCTTATGATTATCAAACCAATATAAAAGGTGTTTATGCCATAGGTGACGTTAATACCTATCCCGGAAAATTGAAGTTAATACTTTCAGGTTTTCATGAGGCGGCTGTCATGTGTCAGAGTGCTTACCAAATAGTAAATCCTGGTAAAAGATATATGATGAAGTATACAACCGTTGGCGGAGTTACTGGTTTTGACGGAAGTAAAAAAGAAGCTAAAAAAGAGGTAATTCAAAGTATTTTAGCTTAATCTTTGAATTAAGGTAGTTGATCTATAGGGAAATAAGTCCAATAACTACTTAGGACCAACTACTATTACAACTAAAAAAACGACTTTTTCCTTGTTTATAAATGGTTCGTGGCGTTACTTTGCGTCAGTTCATTTATAAACTGTTATTGTTATCAAGAAAGGTTGAGGGAATAGACCCGTTGAAACCTTAGCAACCCTTTACCTTAAAGAAGGTGCTACATTCTACCATTATTCTAATTTTATTAGACACAGGCTAGATAACACAAACTAAAAACAACTTGTTTTTAGTCAACAATTCTTGATGCTTTACTATTAGATGTTCGTTTATTAAGCCTTATTTAAAGCAAGCCTTATCTCTTGTTTGTATTAATAAATGGGGAATTAAAATAAGAGATTTCATTCTTAAAGAAGGAAAAAAAGGAATTATGATTCAGGAGTTGTTAAAGAAAAAAATACTAGTCTTAGACGGGGCCATGGGGACCATGTTACAGCGTTACAAATTTACTGAAACAGACTTCAGGGGTGAACGCTTTAAAGACTGGGAGTACCCTCTTCAGGGAAATAATGATCTTTTAACCCTCACTCAACCGGAGGCCATCGCTGAAGTACACGCTAAGTATTTTGAGGCCGGTGCGGATATTGTTGAGACGAATACTTTTTCAGGAACTTCGATAGCCATGGCCGACTACCATATGGAAGGATTGGTCTATGAACTAAATTATGAATCGGCTAGAATAGCCAAAAAAGTGGCTGAGGATTTTACAGCTAAAGAACCAGAGAAACCCAGATTTGTCGCAGGAAGTATTGGTCCAACTAATAAGACAGCCAGTATGTCCCCGGATGTAAACGATCCTGGCTTTAGAGCTGTGTCGTTTGAAACCTTGCGAATATCGTATAAAGAACAAGTAGAGGCTTTAATTGATGGAGGAGTTGATCTATTATTAGTAGAAACCGTTTTCGACACCTTAAATGCGAAGGCTGCTTTATTTGCCATAGCCGAAGTAAAGGAAGAGAGAAATTCTGAAGTGCCGGTAATGGTAAGTGGTACCATTACAGATGCTTCCGGCCGAACCTTATCAGGGCAAACAGCAGAAGCCTTTTTAATCTCTATTGATCATATTCCGTTATTAACCATAGGTTTTAATTGTGCTCTTGGGGCAAAACAATTGGTTCCATATTTGGAGACTATTGCTAAAAAAACAGATATGGCCATTTCTGCTCATCCCAATGCGGGATTACCCAACGCCTTTGGCGAATACGATCAAAGTCCAGAAAATATGGCGGAGCAAATACGAGAATATTTGGATAAAGGTTTGGTAAATATTGTTGGTGGATGTTGTGGTTCTACCCCAGAGCATATTAAGGCCATATCCATAGCAGCAAAAGACTATGTTCCAAGAAAGTTTTATTATCAAGGTAGCAAACAACCCATATTGTAGCTATGGAGCAGAATTCAAACTCATCAGAAATCAATATCACCTTAAAAGAGAAGGGAAATCCTTCCAATCAATTTAAGCGAGTATTAAAATTAGCAGGCTTAGAACCCTTGGTGGTTACTCCGGAGAGTAATTTTATAAATGTTGGTGAAAGAACCAATGTTGCCGGGTCTCGAAAATTTCTGCGACTTATCAAAGAAGAGAAGTTCGAGGAAGCCCTGGATATAGCCCGTCATCAAGTTGAAGGTGGGGCTCAAATAATTGATATCAATATGGATGACGGCCTTATTGATGGAAAAGAAGCGATGATAAAATTTGTGAATCTTATCATGGCCGAACCAGATATCGCCAGAGTACCCATTATGATCGATAGCTCTAAATGGGAGATTATTGAAGCCGGACTTCAATTGATTCAAGGGAAATGTGTGGTTAATTCTATAAGCCTAAAAGAAGGGGAGGAAGAATTTATAAGACAAGCTAAATTGATCAGACGATATGGAGCGGCCGTGATTATAATGGCTTTTGATGAAGTTGGGCAGGCAGATTCGTTTCAAAGAAGAATAGAAATAGCGGAAAGATCTTATAATATTTTACTAGAAAAGGTAAATTTTCCTCCTGAGGATATAATTTTTGATCTTAATATTTTTCCTGTTGCCACGGGGATGGATGAACATAAGAAAAATGCAGTAGATTTTTTTGAGGCCACTTCTTGGGTACGAAAGAATTTGCCCTTTTCAAATGTTAGCGGAGGGGTAAGTAATGTATCATTTTCTTTTAGAGGTAATAATACGGTACGTGAAGCCATGCACTCTGTTTTCTTATTCCACGGAATAAAGGCGGGCATGAATATGGGAATTGTAAATCCGGCTATGCTGGAGATTTATGATGATATACCCAAAGATTTATTGGAGAGAGTAGAAGATGTAATTTTGAATAGAAGGGAAGATGCCACGGAACGCTTACTCGATTTTGCTGAAACAGTCGTAGCTACAACCAAGAGTGCTAAGGCAGATGAATCATGGAGGGAGGGCTCACTTCAAGATAGAATTACCCGAGCCCTGGTAAAAGGGATAGATCAATATATCTTAATGGATGTTGAAGAAGCCCGTCTTTCAGTAAATAAGCCGATAGAAGTTATTGAAGGTCATCTAATGAATGGGATGAATGTTGTAGGCGATCTTTTTGGTAGCGGTAAAATGTTCTTACCGCAGGTAGTAAAATCTGCTCGGGTAATGAAAAAAGCAGTTGCCTATTTATTGCCTTTTATAGAAGAGGATAAAGGGAGTACAAACCAATCTGCAGGAAAGGTATTGATGGCGACGGTAAAAGGAGATGTTCACGATATTGGTAAAAATATTGTAGGAGTAGTCCTGGCTTGTAATAATTATGAAATTATAGATATGGGTGTCATGGTGCCCCCAGAGAAAATAATTGCAAAAGCCAAAGAAGAACAGGTAGATATTATAGGATTAAGTGGGCTAATTACCCCTTCTTTGGATGAGATGGTTCATTTAGCAAATGAAATGCAACGCGAGGGTTTTGTTATTCCCCTTTTAATTGGTGGGGCTACCACAAGCAAGGCCCATACTGCGGTAAAAATTGATCCTAAATATAAATCTGCTGTAGTACATGTAAACGATGCTTCTAGAGCCGTCACTGTTCTGGGAAACCTTTTGCAAAAGGAGACCTCAAAAGATTATAAGGCCACCTTAAAACAAGATTACGAACTGTTTAGAGAGAAGTTTTTAAACCGCGGTCGGCAGAAAGAATACCTAAGCATAAAAGGGGCCCGGGAGAATAAATTTAAAATTGAATGGTCTGAAGGTGATATCATAAAACCAAATAAACTCGGTATTCAAGAAATATCTTCCCAAGATTTAGAGGCTTTAATAGATTATATTGATTGGACTCCCTTCTTTAGAAGCTGGGATTTACATGGGAAGTATCCGGCTATTTTAAACGATGATGTTGTTGGTATTCAGGCTAGTGAGTTGTTTGCGGATGCACAAAATTTACTGGAACAGATTATTGATGAAAAATGGTTTACAGCGAAAGCCGTCTTCGGTCTTTTTGAGGCGAATTCTATTGAAAAGGACGATATAGAATTGCGCTACGAAGATTCAATGGAAAGGGGAGAGGCCCATAAAATGGAAACAACAACTATTTTTAGAACCTTGAGACAACAATCTAAAAAGAGAAGTGGTGTTGCGAATATTGCTCTTTCAGATTTTATTGCTCCAAAGAATACTGGTTTTCAGGATTATATGGGATGTTTTTGTGTTACCGCCGGTTTTGGAGTACAAGAAAAAGCGGAGAGTTTTGAAAAAGAGTTGGATGATTACAATGCTATTATGATCAAGGCCTTGGCGGATCGACTTGCAGAGGCTTTTGCAGAATACCTGCATAGAGAAGTCAGAATTAATTATTGGGGGTATGCACCAAAAGAGGTATTATCGAATAAATCCCTCATAGAGGAAGGCTATCGGGGCATACGACCCGCTCCGGGGTATCCGGCTTGCCCGGATCATACCGAAAAAAAGACAATATGGAATTTGCTGCAAGTAAAGGAAAGAATTGGAGTAGAATTAACCGAAAGTCTGGCTATGTATCCGGCCGCCAGTGTAAGCGGATATTACTTTGCTCACCCCCGGGCAAAGTACTTTGGATTGGGCAAAATCAAAAAGGATCAGTTAGAAGATTATGCTGCTAGAAAAGATGTAGCAGTAGAAGAAGCTGAAAGATGGTTAGCTCCAAACTTGGCAGAAGAATAAGAAATATTTTAAGAAGCGACCTAGATTTACAGAAGTATAAAAACAGGCCTTATTGGTTTAATTTATTTTAAATGAAAGTTACAGATCACATAATAAAAGCTAAGGGAGATACGCTTTTTTCTTTTGAAATTATTCCTCCTTTAAAAGGTAGAAATATTAATGAACTCTACAATAACATAGATCCATTAATGGAATTCAAACCTCCTTTTATCGACGTAACAACATCCCGTGAAGAGTATGTGTATATTGATAGAAACGGACTTTTAGATAAAAAACTAACTAGAATGAGACCAGGTACTGTTGGTATCTGCGCATCTATTAAACACAAGTACGATGTTGACACTATTCCACATGTTTTATGCGGAGGTTTTACAAAAGAAGAAACAGAATACCTATTGGTGGATTGTCATTACTTAGGGATCGATAATATTATGGCCCTAAGGGGAGATGCCATGAAAGAAGAGAAATATTTTGAACCTTCCAAAGGAGGGCATATTTACGCTTCGGACCTAGTAAAACAAATCCACCATTTAAATACAGGACAATATTTGCATGAGGTTATTGAAACCGATAATTGTGCTGATTTTTGTATTGGGGTCGCCGGATATCCTGAAAAACACATGGAGGCCCCCTCTTTAAAAACAGATCTTAAATGGTTGAAGAAAAAGGTTGATGAGGGAGCACATTATGTGGTTACTCAGATGTTCTTCGATAATAATAAATACTTTGAATTTGTGGAAGCTGCCAGAGCGATGGATATTAATGTCCCTATTATCCCGGGGATTAAACCCATTGCAGTAAAACGGCATTTGCATTTATTGCCACAAGTGTTTAGAATAGATTTACCCCAAGACCTGATTGATTCGGTGGATTCTTGCAAAAGCAATAAGGAAGTAAGACAGGTGGGTATAGAATGGGCTATTGAACAATCAAAAGAATTGAAGGAAGCCGGCGTTCCCGTTCTACATTATTATTCAATGGGAAAATCTGATAATATTAAGGCTATAGCCGAGGCAGTTTTTTGAAAATTTATTTTGATTCGCTTTCTTGGTGACACTCAATTTTGAGTTATGTCGAATAGATTTATATTTAAGTGAAATGGTCTTTTTACTGCTAAATAATAGCTGTTTTTTTACAGCTTTATTTTGCTATTTTTGCATCCCATGAACTACAAAATTCTTGTTGTTTTCTTACTTCTTACATGCTACTGTTTTTCCCAGGAAAAGGAAAAATCAAATATGTATACCATAGATGCTAATGTGTATTATGGATCTATTCTTTTACATAATTCAGATATTTCACATTTAATAACGGAACATCCATCGGGTCTTATTCTTGGTTTTAATAAGCGTAATTATGGACAGAAAGAGTGGCATCAAAGGTATAATTATCCGGATACCGGAATATCTTTTGTTTATCAGGATATGAGAAATCAGACTCTAGGGGAAAATTATAGCTTGTATGCGCATTATAATTTCTATTTTTTTAAGAGAAATATGCAATTTAGGATAGGGCAAGGCCTTGCCTACAATACGAATCCTTATGATAAGTATGATAATTTTAGAAATAACGCCTATGGAACCAGTATCATGAGTTCTACATTTCTTATGCTTAACTATCAAAAAGATCGATTATTTAAAGGGCTGGGCATTAAGGCCGGAATTTCTTTAATTCACTATTCCAACGCTAATGTGAAGGCCCCAAATACCTCAACCAATACTTTTGCTTTCAATGCGGGACTCGTTTATGACTTGAATTGGGAAGAGGAAGTAAATTATATATACAACCCGGATAAAGTAAAGATTTCAGAGCCAGTAAAATTCAATGCCGTTTTTAGAGCAGGTGTTAATGAGAGCGATGTTATTAATTCAGGACAGTACGCATTTTATATTTTGTCTGCTTATGCCGATAAAAGAATTTCTCGCAAAAGTGGACTGCAAATAGGAGCGGATTTGTTTTTTTCTAATTTTTTAAAAGAACTTATTCGATATCAATCTATTTCTTTTCCTGAACTGAGTGTGGATCCAAACGCAGATTATAAAAGGGTTGGAATGTTTGCGGGCTATGAGCTTTATATATCCAAACTGAGTATTATTGCTCAATTGGGTTATTACGTTTATTATCCTTTTGATTTTGAAGGAAGAGTATACAATAGAGTCGGGTTTAAATATTATTTCGGCAAGAACTTGCATGGTGCCATTACCCTAAAATCCCATGGTGCTGCTGCAGAAGCTGTTGAATTTGGAATAGGAATTAGGTTATGAGGGTTAGAAAATTAAACATATTCTTAATGAATAGGATAGGAGGTATTCTCTTTTTAGGTTTTGGGATTTTATCAGTTCTTTTTTTAGGTGGATGCAATGGTGAAAATGCCCCGGATTGTTTTCAAACCAGTGGGGAATTGATCCGTGAAGTTATATCCGTAGAGAGCTTTGATAGAATTCTGGTAAATGAAAATATCAATCTGGTAATCAAAGAAGGTTCTTCTCAAATAGTAGAGGTGGAGACAGGTAAAAATTTAAGAAAGGATGTTAGTGTCGCAGTGGAAGACGGAAAACTTTCTCTTTTCGATACAAACAATTGCAATTTTGTTCGCCCTTATGGGCAAACTACTTTTTATATCACCACCCCTCAATTAAACGAAATAAGGAGCAATACAGGTTTTTCTATTCGGAGCGATGGTGTATTAAGCTTCCCAAATCTAAAACTCATTTCAGAAAGTTTTAATGATCCCGATAATCTTACCACGGATGGTTCTTTTGATTTACAAGTAGATTTAGAGAATTTGGAAATTGTTGTCAATGGAATTGCATATTTTATAATTAGTGGCAATGCCCAAAACGCCACTTTTACCATTGCTGCCGGAGATTCCAGAATAGAGGCAGACACCTTTATTGTACAAGAATTGGTAGTAAATCACAGAGGGAGCAATGATATGCTTGTTAACCCTCAAGAATCCTTGAGAGGAAAAATATCAGGGACAGGTGATGTAATAAGTTTTAATTTGCCCGGACTGGTGGAAGTAGAAGAAATCTATAGGGGAAAACTACTCTATATTGATTGAAAGCACTAAAATCATTTATTGTTTAGAGAAATACAGTTAGCATGGATTCAAAGGATAAGTTCAAAGATTTTCCCCGGGCCGATGCTATTTTCCAGTCTTTAATCTATGAGGATAAGGTTCCGGGATTAGCGATATGTGTCAGTAAGGATGAAAACATTTGTTTTAATAAGGGTTATGGCCTTGGAAATATTGAGCAGAGAATACCCATTGATCCTACAAAAAGTATTTTCAGAATAGCCAGCGTTTCAAAACCAATAGCAGCTATGTCTTTGGCCTATGCCGTGCAGGAAGGTCTGATTGACTTAGATGCTTCTTTTTATGACTATGTACCTTATTTTCCCGAGAAAAAACATGACTTTACCATAAAACAATTGGCGGGCCATACAGCTGGGATAAGAGGATATAAGGGAAAAGAATATGCTCTTAATAAGCCCTTTGGAATTAAGGATAGTTTAGCCTTGTTTCAGAACGATCCACTATTATTTGTTCCTGGAACATCCTATTTGTACAATAGCTATGACTGGGTAATGATTTCCCTGGCCATACAAGAAGTCACTGGGATTTCTTTTGAAGATTTTGTAAAGCAAAATGTTTTAGACCCGTTGGAAATGAAGCAGACATTTCCGGAGTATGTAGATGCTATTAATAAAAATGAGGTCACTTTCTATACCAAAAAAAAATCCGGGTTCACCAAAGCGACCCCTGTGAACAATAGGTTTAAGTTGGCAGGCGGAGGATATTTATCTACCGTAACGGATTTAATTAAATTAGGTCAGGAGACTTTGAATCCCAGCCTGGTTTCGAAAGAGATTTTAAATGTTTTTGTAAAATCTCAGACGATCAATAAAATGCCAACGTACTATGGCCTGGGGTGGCAGGTGAGTATGGATAAAAATAAAAGAAGATACTTCGGCCATCAAGGAAATGGTGTGGGCGGATATTCGAATTTTTTTGTTTATCCCGATGAAAATATGGTGATAGCTGTGCTAATAAATTGTACCGACCCCAAAGTCCAATCTATTCTTGACAAAGCAATTATGGAATTCTTTTAAGAATCTCTCAAAGTATTATTTATTTTCCAGTAAGTTCTGTAAACAGCGATTCTAGATTTTTATTTTTTCGACTTAATTGCAAAGTCTTTAATTTGTTGTCATGGGCAAAATCAAAAACAGTGGGCCGCATATCTTTACTTGTGAGAAAGGTTATTTCGTATAAGAATCCTACGGTATTCACTGCCTTTGAAGCATGAGGTAGTTTCAACAAAAAGGCTTCCTCCACTCTATAATCAAACTCTACTTCTATAATTTGTTCTTCCTCAGTTCTTAATTCTTTTAAAGCCTTATCCGCCACTAGAATACCTTCGTTTATGATGATAACCCTATCACAGATTGCTTCTACCTCCTTCATTATATGTGTGGAAAGTAAAATTGTTTTGTTATAACTAATGGTTTTAATGAGTTTACGGATGTCTATTAGTTGATTCGGGTCGAGTCCGGTAGTGGGTTCATCCAAAATTAGCACTTCCGGATCATGTAAAAGTGCCGCTGCCAAACCTACCCTTTGTTGATAGCCTTTTGAGAGTGTCCCAATTATCTTGTGAGACTGGGAGCTTAGGCCAATTTGTTCTATGACTACGGAAACTCTATTTTTTGAAACTCCGTAGATTTCAGCGTTAAAGGACAAGTATTCTTTTACATACATTTCTCTATATAAGGGATTATGTTCGGCAACATAACCAATACTTTTTCTTACTTCAATTGGGCTGGTATTTACATCAAATTCATTAACATAGGCCTTCCCACTATCGGCTGTTAGATAAGTAGTGAGAATTTTCATCATAGTAGATTTGCCTGCTCCATTTGGCCCTAAAAAACCCACAATTTCACCTTTTCCAACTTTAAAGGATATATCATTTAATGCTTTTTGCTCCCCATAATTTTTGCAAATATTTTGAACTTGTAAGGACATTGGTTTTTTTTGTAAAAATAAACAATGAGGTCTTTATCCCTGTGATATAAACTTTTTAATTTTACAAATTAATATCCATCAGAGAATAAAACAATAGTGAATCCTCACAAATTCACATCTTTTTAAAAAGAATATGCAATGAATTAAATTATTACATAAATATTCTCAAAAAGATCGGGATTGTCTTTGATTTTTGATATTAATATTTACCTTAGCCGGACATTTATAGAATTATGACACGTAACTATTTCTGGAATGGTTTTTATTTTTACTTCTTTTTTAAAGAAGTAAGGGGACTATTTTAGATTGTTACTAACAAGATATTAAGTAGAGTCCCGTAAAATACGGGACTTTTTTTTAGCAATAAATTTTGACGATGAGTCTTAAAATCGCCATTCAAGGAATAAAAGGATCTAACCATCATCAGGTGGCTTTGGATTATTTTGGAGATACCATTAACCTGGTAGAATGTATGTCATTCCACGATTTGGTAGATCAATTGATTAACAAAGAAGCAGATAAAGGAATTATGGCCATAGAAAACTCTATTGCCGGTTCTATTATTCCTAATTATGCCTTGGTCTACGAAAATAATTTACACATTATTGGGGAGTATTATTTAAATATTCATCATCATCTAATGGCTTTAGAAGGACAAGATCTTTCCGATATATTTGAAGTGAGATCGCATCCTATGGCCTTGTTACAATGTAGAGAGTTTTTAAAAACACAGCCGCAAATAAAGATGATAGAGGATGTAGATACGGCAGAAACCGCTCGAAATATTCAGAAGAATCATCTTAAAGGGGTAGGGGCAATTGCGCCAAGAGTAGCAGCTGATTTATACAACCTAAGAATAGTTAAGGAGGATATACAAACTATCAGGAATAATTCTACTCGTTTTATTATTGTAAAAACACAAAACAAAGAATTACCTCTAGAGGAAATTAATAAGGCTTCTTTGCGCTTTATTACGGATCATAAAAGGGGAAGTTTGGCTACCGCTTTGAACGTAATGAGCGATTGTAATTTAAATCTGACTAAAATTCAATCTTTACCAATTATAGAAACCCCATGGAAGTATGCTTTTTTTGTGGATGTAACTTTTGAAAATTATGCAGCTTTTGCAAAGGCAAAGGCCTTATTGGTAATAATGCTTGAAGATTTTAAGGTATTAGGGGAGTATAAAAATGCCCGATTATGATAGAACAGGCAAAAAGATTGGAGACTGTTGAAGAGTACTATTTCTCTAAGAAATTAAGAGAAGTGAGAGGTTTAATTATGGAAGGAAAACCCATTATTAATATGGGTATTGGGAGTCCTGACTTGCCTCCTTCTCAGGCAGTTATAGAAGCTTTAAGAGATGCATTAAGTGAACCGAATGCTCATCAATATCAAAGTTATCAGGGGTTATTGGAGTTGAGAGAAACTATTGCTCAGTTTTACGGGGAGAAATATGCTGTTACACTAGATCCAAATAATGAAATACTACCCTTAATGGGATCTAAAGAGGGGATTATGCATATAAGTATGGCTTTTCTAAACGAAGGCGATGAAGTCCTAATACCAAATCCCGGCTACCCTACTTATTCCTCCGTTTCAAGATTAGTGGGTGCCGAAATACGGCTCTACGATCTTGAGGAAAAGAATAATTGGTTGCCTGATTTGGCTGCTTTAGAGAAACAGGATTTGTCAAAAGTTAAATTAATGTGGATTAGTTATCCGCATATGCCGACAGGTGCCATGGCTGATTTGAGTGAACTCAAGGCCATAGTAGATTTCGCAAAGAGGCATAATATTTTGCTCGTTAATGATAATCCCTACAGTTTTGTATTGTGTGAACATCCAGTAAGTCTATTGAGCATAGCAGGTGCTAAGGAAAATATTTTAGAACTCAACTCTCTGAGTAAGACTTTTAACATGGCCGGGTGGCGCGTAGGGATGGTCCTGGGAAGTGAAGAAAATATAAAATCAATATTAAAAGTAAAGAGCAATATGGATTCAGGAATGTTCTATGGTGTTCAAAAAGGAGCTATCGTCGCCCTTAAAAGTGACGAAAGCTGGTTCCATTCCTTAAATACCCTTTATAATAGAAGAAGAAATAAAATGTTTCAATTGGCAGACCAATTGGGCTGTTCATATGATACCAATTCCGCAGGGATGTTTGTTTGGGCTAAGTTGCCAAACAAGGATATGTCTTCGGAAGAGTTTGTAGACAAGGTATTATATGAGAAAAATATCTTTATTGCTCCGGGGACTATATTTGGAACTAATGGAGAAGGATATATTCGGTTTTCACTTTGCGTAACAGAAGATAAAATAGAAGAGGCAATTCAACGTTTCGCAGCTTCTTAAAACGAGTGATGATTGAGTTAGAAATTTGAAATGCGGATAAAGTAAATTATAATGAAAGTAGTAGTTATCGGTATCGGACTAATTGGGGGTTCTATGGCAAAGGATCTCAGAACTGCTTACGCTGACATTTCTATAAAAGGGGTAGATCTTAGCAGATTAAACTTGGAAGAAGCAATAGAACTTGGATTAATTGATGATGTTGCCAAGGATGATGATTTACAAGATGCAGACATAGTTATTGTTTGTATACCTGTTAATGCCATAGCAAGTGAACTACCAGGGATTATGGATCTAGTTGGTGAGGATACCTTGGTTTTTGATGCCGGGTCTACCAAAGCTGAGATTTGTAGAACGGTAGAAAATCATCCTAAAAGACGAAATTTTTTGGCTTGTCATCCAATAGCCGGTACAGAATATTCAGGTCCTGCTGCTGCTATTGTGGGACTGTATAAAGGGAAGACCAATATCATTTGTGAAGTAGAAAAAACTGCTTTTCGATTGCAGGAAAAGGCTTTGGATTTATTCGCTAAAATGGGGATGCGCATAAGATATATGAATCCCGATTCGCATGATAAACATATTGCTTATGTCTCACATCTATCTCATATTAGCTCCTTTATGCTTGGAAAAACGGTGATTGAAAAGGAGAAAAATGAAAGAGATATTTTTGATATGGCCGGAAGTGGATTTGAAAGCACCGTTAGGCTTGCAAAAAGTTCTCCCGCCATGTGGACTCCTATTTTTGAACAGAACAAAGAAAATATCGTAGAAATTTTGGAGTCGTATATTAAAAATTTAGAGGACTTTAAGCAATTGCTTGTCCATGACAATTATAAAGCCGTTTATGAAGAAATGGCAACCACTAATAAAATAAAAGAAATATTAAACGGAATACCTCAACAAAACAAAGAGAAATAAGGATGGAAAATAAAAAAGAATTAAGATCGTGGTTAGATGAAATGGAATTATCTCATCCATTGGTTATTGCAGGGCCATGTAGTGCTGAAACAGAAGAACAGGTTTTAGGCATTGCTCATGATTTAAAAGATACAGATGTAAATTATTACAGAGCCGGTATATGGAAACCGCGTACAAGACCAGGAAATTTTGAAGGGGTTGGGGCTATAGGTTTAAAATGGTTACAAAAAGTAAAGGCTGAAACTGGACTAAAAACCGCCACTGAAGTTGCTAATCGCGCTCATGTCGATTTAGCTTTAGAGCACGATATAGATTTGTTGTGGATTGGAGCCCGTTCTACCGTGAGTCCTTTTATCGTTCAAGAAATTGCAGATGCTTTAGAGGGAACGGACAAAATTGTACTGGTAAAGAATCCTGTTAATCCAGACCTATCCCTGTGGCTTGGAGCTATTGAAAGACTATATACGGCTAATATCAAAAAATTAGGTGTTATTCACCGTGGTTTTTCAAGTTATGAAAAGACCAAATATAGAAATATCCCTGAGTGGCAAATGGCCATTGAATTACAGACTAAATTTCCTGATTTACCTTTAATCAATGATCCTTCGCATATAAGTGGAAACAGGGACTTAATTTTCGATATCTCTCAGACTGCCCTAGATTTAAATTTTGATGGTTTAATGATAGAAACACATCATGACCCTGATAATGCTTGGAGTGATGCGGCCCAGCAGGTAACTCCTAAAAAATTAGTACAAATTATGGAAGATTTAAAAATCAGAAAGGAAACTGATGAGGAAGCTGAATACAATCAAAAAATAAGTAACCTTAGAACTCAAATTGATATTATTGATAATCAATTACTTGATTTTTTGGGCAAAAGAATGAAGGTGTCTGATGGTATTGGGGAACTTAAAAAAACAGCGAAATGTAGCGGTTTTACAGACCAATAGATGGAATGCAATACTGGGGAAAATGATTTTGGAAGGGGAGTCAAAAGGACTAAGTGAAGAATTCGTTCTTAAACTTTTTAAGGCAATCCATCAAGAATCAATTAATCATCAGGAAAAGATTATTAATGCGGCCATGAGTAAATAATTAAATTGCCAATTTTAGCTTTTAAAAGTGTAACGTTTTAATCTAAAATGAGTCATTAATTCAAACAAAAGATTAATAAAATGAAAAAATTAATTAAACTTTCGCTGGTTCTTATGACCGCAGCCGGATTTGCACAGAATACAGTGGATAAAGAAGTAGGGTCATTCAATGAAATCAAGGTATATGATCTTATAGAGGTCAACCTAATTAAGTCTGATATAAATAAGATTATTGTTAAAGGAGATAACATATATGACGTTAAGTTTGTCAATAAAAATGGTGTCTTAAAATTAAGAATGGATACTGATAGTAAGTTTCAAGGAGAAGATACTTTTGTTGAAGTATATTATACCTCCTTTGGTATCATTGATGGAAATGAAGGAGCAAAGATAGTCTGCAATGAAATTATTGAAAAAGATAATTTAATACTAAGAACTCAGGAGGGAGCAAGGATAGTTGTTGGTATGGAAGTAAGAGATTTAGAGGTTAAAGCTGTCACCGGCGGAATTGTTGAGGTTTCAGGTTTAGTAAAAAACCAATCTGTTTCAATAAATACAGGAGGTGTCTATGAAGGAAGGGAGCTAAAGTCTGAGGTGGCTAGTATTAAATTATCAGCTGGAGGAGAAGCCGAAATTTTTGCGTCAGAAAAAATAGATGTTAGCGTAAAGGCGGGAGGAGAAGTACAGGTATATGGAAACCCTAAAAATGTAAACAAAAAGACCATGGCTGGTGGTAGAATTGTCTTTAAAGATTAGTAGTTTATCCTTTAGTCTAATATTATTAATCCTGAACATAGTTTTATGTTCGGGATTTTTTAGGTCCTTCTCTCCCGAATAAAACTAATATTGTTTCTTTGCAATGAAATAAATTTTTAATGAAAGGCACGGTTTATAAATCTACTGGAAGTTGGTATACCGTAAAAACCCAGGAGGGCAATACCCATGAATGCAGAATTAAGGGTAAGTTTAGGATACAGGGAATAAAGAGCACCAACCCTATTGCTGTTGGCGACCATGTTATCTTCCAACTTGAAACAAATGGGGATGAGGCCTATGGGGTTATTTCAGATATTGAAGAAAGGAAGAATTATATAATCCGAAAGTCTGTTAACCTTTCTAAGCAAACACATATTCTCGCAGCAAATATTGATCAAGTCTTTTTGTTGGTCACTTTGCGAAATCCGCGGACATCCACAGTCTTTATTGATAGGTTTCTTGTTACCTGTGAAGCATATGATATTAAAACAGTACTTCTTTTTAACAAAATAGATATTTATACTCAGGAAGAGTTAGATGAGATCAAATATTTGGCAAGCATCTACAGAAAAATAGGCTATAGTTGTATAGGCATATCGGCGAAAACGGGAAAGAATGTTTCAAAAGTTAGTGAACTAATGAAAAATAAAGTCAATATATTTTCCGGACATTCTGGAGTAGGTAAGTCCACCCTAGTGAACGCCATTGCTCCGGAGTTTCAAATAAAAACAACCGAAATTTCTTCACAACATTATCAGGGCCAACATACCACTACTTTCGCAGAAATGTACGACTTAGAATTTGGAGCAAAAATAATAGATACTCCTGGCATCAAAGGATTCGGCGTTGTAGACATGGATAAGTATGAAATAGGAGATTATTTTCCGGAATTTTTTGCTTTAAAGGTTGATTGCAAGTTTAATAATTGTTTGCACGTTGATGAACCAAAATGTGCAGTTAAAGAAGCCTTAGACAATGATGAGGTTTCCTGGAGCAGATATCAAAGCTATCTTCAAATCCTCAATGGGGATGAAGATACTTATAGAATGGATAATTACGAAGGTCAATGAGAGCAGTTATTCAAAGAGTCTCATATTGCTCGGTAGAAGTAGATGGTGAACAAGTTGCTGATATAGGGGCTGGCTTGCTGGTTCTATTAGGGATTGAAGAGGAAGATTCGATGGAGGATATTACCTGGCTGTCAAGGAAAATAGTTAATTTAAGACTGTTTAACGATACTAAAGGAATTATGAATATATCCTTGCTGGATTCAGGAGGAGATGCTATTGTAATAAGCCAATTCACCTTGCATGCGGCCACTAAAAAGGGTAATAGGCCTTCTTATATAAAGGCTGCAAAGCCATCAATAGCCACGCCTTTATATGAATCTTTTTTGACTCAGATGGCAAAGGATTTAGGAAAGAAAATAGGCGCAGGGATATTTGGAGCAGATATGAAAGTAAGTTTATTAAATGACGGCCCCGTCACTATAATTATTGACACAAAAAATAGGGAATTATGAATATTGAGAATTCACAAAAAGCTGTTGACGAATGGATACAGGAGCACGGCGTTCGTTATTTTAATGAATTAACCAATATGGCACAGCTCACTGAAGAGGTGGGTGAAGTAGCTAGAATAATTGCCAGAAGATATGGGGAACAAAGTGAAAAACCTTCAGATAAAACAAAGGATTTAGGTGAAGAATTGGCCGATGTGCTTTTTGTTGTTCTTTGTTTGGCCAATCAGACGGGAATTGATTTACAGGAAGCTTTTGACAAGAAATTGACTTTGAAAACAAAAAGGGATCACGATAGACATCAGAATAATGCAAAATTGAAATAGTTTGTATCTTTGAGCTTCTTCTACAAAAAAAGCACCTTTGAATATATTACTTACCGGTCCAACCAATAAAAAACTTGAATCCAAACTTAGCGTTACTGGATCTAAAAGCGAAACCAATCGATTGCTTTTGCTTCAAGCAATTTTTCCTAATATAGTTCTTGAAAACCTATCCGAATCTGATGATGGTTCGGCCATGGCAAAGGGCTTAAAAATAAAAGAAGGAGTGGTTGATATTCATCATGCAGGCACGGCCATGCGCTTTTTAACTGCTTATTTTGCTTCGCAAAATGGAAAAAATATAACCCTTACCGGTTCAGAGCGAATGCAGGAAAGACCCATAAAAGTATTGGTTAATGCGCTACGTGATTTGGGGGCGGAGATTTCTTATTTAAAGAATGAAGACTTTCCACCGATTCAGATAAAAGGAAAGGAGTTAACTTTTAATAAAGTAAGCCTACCGGCAAATATTAGTAGTCAATACATTTCTGCTTTGTTATTAATTGCTCCCAGTCTTAAAAATGGTTTAGAATTAGAGTTAATTGGTTCTATTACCTCGGTTCCTTATATAAAAATGACCTTGTCCCTTTTAGATCAGATAGGGATTAAAAATCATTTCAAAGAAAATACCATAAAAGTATTTGGGGCTACCCAAGTCAAAGATATTAAGGTCACCGTAGAATCTGACTGGAGCTCTGCTTCTTATTTTTTTAGTTTGGTAGCTATGAGTGAACCTGGAAGCAGCATAACACTTTCTTCTTATAAAAAAAATAGTTTGCAGGGAGATAGTATATTGAAAGAACTCTATTTAAACTTTGGGGTAGAAACGACTTTTGATGGAAACTTTGTTCATATTTCCAAAATAGGGCCTCCAAAAAATGACGCTCTTGAATATGATCTTACGAATGCACCCGACTTAGCACAAACCGTCGTAGTTACTTGCTTTGGTTTAGGGATGTCTTGTCATCTTAGTGGCTTGCATACGCTGAAAATTAAAGAGACGGATAGATTAGTGGCTATGGAAAATGAATTAAAAAAACTTGGTGCCCTAGTCTCGATTACGGATCATTCTCTTACTCTCAGTCCCTCCGAAATTAGTGCGAAAGAGGTTCGCATTGATACTTATAATGACCATAGAATGGCAATGGCATTTGGGCCTTTAGCCTTAAAACGGCCCTTAATAATTAACAGTGCAGAGGTTGTTTCTAAATCGTACCCCAATTTTTGGAAAGACTTTGAAAAGATTGGATTTACAACAAAAGTGCTCTAGAATAGATTTAAAACGATATTTACTTGACAACGGCTATAGCATCATCGTATATTTGCCACTGCAAAAAGGTTTACTAAAATCCATATATGAAATTATCGCATTTTAATTTTGAATTGCCAGATGAATTATTGGCAGAATACCCCTCAGAGAACAGAGATGAATCTAAGTTAATGGTGGTTCACAGAGAAACTGGGAAAATTGAGCATAAAATGTTCAAAGACCTTATAAACTACTTCGATGAAGGAGACGTTATGGTGCTTAATAACACCAAAGTTTTTCCGGCTAGATTGTATGGAAATAAGGAAAAAACAGGAGCGAGAATAGAAGTGTTTTTGTTGCGAGAACTAAACGAAGAACAAAGACTTTGGGATGTATTGGTAGATCCTGCCAGAAAGATACGTATTGGCAATAAGCTATATTTTGGCGAGGACGAAACCTTGGTGGCAGAGGTGATTGATAATACTACTTCCAGAGGGAGAACTTTACGTTTTTTATATGATGGCTCTTACACTGATTTTCGAAGAAAATTAAGAGAACTAGGTGAAACGCCATTACCAAAGTATATCAAGCGAGAGGTAGAGCCTGAAGATGAATCTAGATATCAAACCATTTATGCAAAATACGAAGGAGCTGTTGCGGCTCCTACAGCTGGATTGCATTTTTCCAGACATCTTTTAAAACGCCTTGAGATTAAAGGAATTGATTTTGCCGAGCTTACATTGCATGTTGGTCTTGGTACTTTTAGTCCTGTGGAGGTAGAAGACCTATCCAAGCATAAAATGGATAGTGAAGAATTAGTTATCGAAGAAAAAGCGACAGAAATTGTTAATGCTGCCCAAAAAAATAAACGCAGAATATGCGCGGTTGGTACTACCGCCATGCGCGGATTGGAAAGCGCAGTATCTTCGCAACACACTTTGAATACTTTTGATGGTTGGACTAATAAATTTGTTTTTCCACCCTATGAATTTAGTATTGCCAATGCGATGGTTACCAATTTTCATTTACCTAAGTCAACCCTATTAATGATGGTTTCCGCTTTTATGGGGCATGACTTAATGAAAAGAGCTTATAAAGAGGCAATTATTGAGGGTTACAGGTTTTATTCCTACGGGGATGCCATGTTGATCATATAATTAAAACATAAACTATTTTTATATCCTGTCTTTTCTTTTGTGTTTAGACAGGATTTTTTTTTAATAATGAGCGAGAAGAAGGATATTCGGGCACTTACCAAGGAGCAGTTGAGAGACTTTTTCGTAGAAATGGGGGAGCCTGCGTTTAGAGGAAATCAGGTATATGAATGGTTGTGGCAAAAATCAGCTCATTCGTTTGATGCTATGACTAATATTTCCAAAGTGACTCGCTCTAAGCTCCAAGAACACTTTGTTATTAACCACATTAAGGTAGACCTTATGCAACGAAGTGCAGATGGTACTATAAAGAATGCGGTTAGATTACATGATGACTTGGTTGTAGAATCTGTCCTTATCCCGGTGAAGGATAGAACCACTGCTTGTGTGTCTAGTCAGGTTGGATGTAGCTTAGATTGTCAATTCTGTGCCACGGCAAGGTTAAAACGAATGCGAAACCTTAACCCGGATGAAATTTATGATCAGGTAGTTGCCATACATAATGAAAGCCTCTTATATTTTAATAGACCACTTACTAATATCGTTTTTATGGGGATGGGAGAACCCTTAATGAATTATAAGAATGTGCTCCAAGCGATTGAAAAAATAACATCTCCGGAAGGCTTGGGAATGTCACCTAAAAGAATCACAGTATCTACCTCAGGAGTGCCTAAAATGATACGAAAATTAGCAGATGATAAGGTCAGATTTAAATTGGCTGTTTCCTTACACTCTGCAATTGATGAGGTCAGGACATCCATAATGCCTTTTAATGCGACTTTTACTTTAAGTGAATTAAGAGATTCATTAATTTATTGGTATAAACATACTAAGAGTAGAATTACCTATGAATATGTGGTTTGGGAGGGCATAAATGATAAAGAAAAGGATATAAAGGCTTTAATCGACTTCTGTAAATTTGCCCCTGCCAAAGTCAATCTTATAGAATACAACCCTATTGACGATGATAGGTTTCGTCAGGCTTCCAATAAAGCCATAGATGAATATGTTAAGGCCCTTGAAGGAGAAGGAATAACTGTAACAGTAAGAAGGTCTAGAGGTAAAGATATTGACGCAGCATGTGGTCAATTGGCAAATAAAAATAATTAGTTTAAAATCTTTATTTTTAACAGGAACTTTCCCTTTTTCACCGATAGCTGCTGAATAACTTTATTTAGTGTATTAGGCTTCTTTCCCCTTTATATTTTGACTAATTTTAGCAAGAAAAGCAGAAAGAACAAGCCTTTTGAAAATAGTAGCGCAAATTACAGAACCGATCAATGCGGAAATGGAACTTTTTGAAAGGAAGTTCCGAGATTCCATGTCGACTAAAGTCGCCCTATTAAACCGTATCACCTATTATATAGTAAACAGAAAGGGAAAGCAGATGCGCCCCATGTTTGTTTTTCTCACGGCAAAGTTGGTAAATAATGGAGAGGTAAATGAACGAACCTATAGAGGGGCCTCTGTAATTGAATTGATTCATACAGCTTCCTTAGTTCATGATGATGTGGTAGACGATAGTTATAAACGAAGGGGTTTCTTTTCTATAAATGCTCTTTGGAAGAATAAAATAGCGGTCTTAGTTGGGGACTACTTACTCTCTAAGGGGATGTTACTTTCTGTAGAGTATGAAGATTATGACCTTTTGAAGATTATTTCTGTAGCTATAAGAGAGATAAGTGAAGGAGAGTTACTTCAAATAGAAAAGGCCAGAAGGTTGGATATTACGGAGGAAGTATATTACGAAATCATCCGGCAAAAAACGGCTACCTTAATTGCTGCATGTTGCAGTTTAGGGGCTTGCTCCGTTAAACCGGGCAGTGAGGAAGTAGCCTCTTTTCGTAAGTTTGGAGAGCTATGTGGGATGGCCTTTCAAATCAAGGACGACCTTTTTGATTATGGAACTGAAAAAATAGGGAAACCTACGGGGATTGATATCAAAGAACAGAAAATGACCTTACCCTTGATATATGTCCTTAATAATTGTTCGGCTAAAGAAAAGAAATGGCTTATCAATTCAGTAAAGAATTATAATAAAGATAAGAAGAGGGTTAAACAGGTTATTGCCTTAGTAAAAGAAAGAGGCGGTCTCAAATATGCTGAAACTAAAATGAATGAGTTTAAAAATCAAGCTTTAGAATTATTAAATACATATCCGGACTCCCCATATAAAGAGGCATTAAGCTTAATGGTTAATTACGTTGTGGACAGACAAAAATAAATTGTCTGTAAAATAATTTTATTTTTTTTCTCCTCAGGCAACCTTTTATAAAGCTGAAGCGTCTATTCTTATAGAAGACTATAATGAAAGCTTTGAAAATTATATCATTTTACAAAAACGAGAAAGTATTAATCCGCAAAGCAGCAGCAGGACACAGCAATGCTCAGAGGACTATATATGAGCAATATGCTCCTAAAATGCTGGGAGTATGTAGACAGTACATAAAGGATATTCATTTTGCTGAAGACGTTATGATCAAGAGTTTTGTAAAGGTTTTTAGTCATCTAGAATCCTTTAGACATGAAGGAAGTTTTGAAGGATGGATAAGGAGAATAATGGTGAGAGAATGTATATCATTTTTAAGAAAAAAGCAATTCGTTGTCTTTGATGATGAACTATTTGATTACCAAACGGCATCTCAAGTTACCTTGTCAACCGAGTTAGATGTAGATTATTTGCAAAGGATGATCGATAGATTACCCGAAGGATATAGAATGGTCTTTATTTTACACGCTATTGAAGGTTATAAGCATAGTGAGATCGCCTCTATTTTAAGTATTTCAGAAAATACGTCAAAGTCTCAATTATTTAAGGCTAGGCGAATTTTACAAGAACAGTTAGTTAAACAAAGAGTATTGGGTTATGGAACGGAATAAGCTAGAAAATCATATGAGAGAATCCTTCAAGACCAGAGAGATACAACCCTCTAAAAAGGCTTGGAAAGTGCTAAAAAAGGAACTTAAGAAGAATGAAGGTCCTACTAATTCTCCATGGATAAGATATGCCGGTGTAGCTGCAATGATTTTGATGCTTTTTGGATTGGTAATCTATTTTAGGAGTAATGACTCCACTAAAGACCTAGTGATGCCTCCCACAAATGGACCTCTTAATGAAACAATCGTTATTTCTGAACCAACAACTTCAGATAGGATTCAAAAAGAAGGACAGTCAGACGCCGCCCAGGAAGATGAAATAGTTTTGTCTAAAAAGCAAGATGTGTTGGCAAGTAAGCCCAAAGTTAAAGAGGATGAGAGTCTAATGAAACCCGAGATGGAATCTATGGTAGCAAGCTCAACAAATGTGAAAACTAAGACGGAGTTATTACTAAAAGAGGAGCTTGAAAAAGATGAAACTGAACGGTTAATTGATAAAAAGATAAATGAAGTAATCGCACAGGTTAATAGGTTAGAAGTTGGTGATGAGGCATTATCGGATCAGGAAGTAGAAGCATTATTAGTACAAGCTCAAAATGAAGTTTTGGAAGATGAGCTTTTTAGACCGGATAATTCTATAGATGCTAATGCCCTTTTGTCACAGGTAGAGAGTGAATTAAATCAGTCTTTTAGAGATCAGATTTTTGATAGGCTTAGAACAGGTTTTAATAAAGCCAGGACTGCCCTCGCGGATCGTAATAATTAATCAACAATATTATTAAGTGCTTTTTCATCGGTAAAGACCATGAGAAACCACTAGGAGTTTATTCATCATTTTAAAATCACATCAATCATGAAATCATTTGTACATTATTTATTCGTTTTTTTATTGTGCGCGCAGGCCTCTACCCTGATGGCACAGGAAACAGCTGATCAACAGATACAGGAACTTAAGCTAGAAAGAGAAAGAGTTACTCTTCAGGAGAAAAATGCCTTAAAAGTAGAAGTTGAGGCTATTAATAATAGATTGGAAAAAGGGACCATATCGCAAGAAGAGGCTAATGCTTTGAAAGAGGAAGAAGCAAAGAAGCGCGCTCTTAATATCGAAAACCGACTGACAATAATTGATAATAAAATTGCTATTTTGGAGCGAAATGGAGATGAAGTTATTGTTGTGGAAGAGGAAGAAGAAAAGGATAAAGAGGAAAACACTACGGTTATTAAAATAGATAAAGGGGATTGGGATTTCTTTTATAGCGAAAATGATTGGAAAAAATATGATCGTCGTACCTATTCTGACTTTGTTGTGGCCTTTGGATTAAACAATGCTATAATTGATGGACAGTCTTTGGAGGATACTCCATATAAAGTAGGAGGAAGTCGTTTTTTTGAAATTGGTTGGAATTGGAGAACTCGTGTTTTTAATAATAGTAATTTTTTACGATTTCATTATGGATTTTCATTTCAATTTAATGGACTTAAATCAAAAAATAATTTTTATTATACAACAAATGATGAAGGCGAAACGGTCTATGAGCAATTTCCTTTTGACCTGAGTAAGTCAAAACTAAAAATAGATAATCTTGTTTTTCCTGTTTATTTTGAATTTGGTCCTTCTAAGAAAAAAGTAGGCCCCCACAGTGTGAGATATTCTTTGAATAATCAATTTAGAATAGGCCTTGGAGGCTACGGTGGGTTTAATATGGGAACACGCCAAAAATTGAAGTACAATAGAGATGGACAAAATGTAAAAGAAAAAATTAAGGGAGGTATTAACAGTAGTCAATTTATATATGGCCTTGCCGGTTATATGGGTGTAGATTGTTTTCTTCTTTATGTGAAATACGATCTCAATCCAATTTTTACGGAATTACTCCCTGAACAAAGGAATATATCCTTTGGTTTACGCTTTACTTTATAAGCTTATGACCCCTACAAAACTGTGATTTCATCCTTTAGCCATAGTTGAAAAGGTTTACAATAAATATTGCGCTTTCTTGTTTAGTTTATTTTTGGAATAAATCATTTAAATTTTAATCATTAAGCACTAAAAGCCTTTAAAATTTACTGTACTTTGCAGTAGTCAATTTTTGTATTTTTAAAGGATTATCTTAAGAATTTGATTTCAAAATTAACCATAGATCAAGTATATGAAACCGCTCGCCTGGAGGAGGTCATTGGCGATTTTGTGCAATTAAAAAAGTCAGGATCCAACTTTAAAGGTCTAAGTCCTTTTACTGACGAGCGTTCACCAAGTTTTATGGTCTCTCCAGTAAAACAAATATGGAAGGATTTTAGTAGCGGTAAGGGAGGGAATGTAGTGGCTTTTTTAATGGAACATGAGCACTTTACCTATCCTGAAGCTATTAAATATTTAGCAAGAAAATACAATATCGAAATTGAAGAAACCGAAAGAACTGATGCTGAAAAAGAGTTAGCGGATGAACGCGAAAGCATGTACTTGGTTTCGGAATACGCCCAAAAGTATTTTGAAAACATTCTTTGGAGGGAAGAGCTTGGGAAGGCCATTGGACTAAGCTATTTCAAAGAAAGGGGATTTACGGAAGAAATCATAAGGAAGTTTGGATTAGGCTATTGTCTTGATCAGTGGGAGGCTTTTACTACAAAGGCTTTAGGTGATGGTTATAAAGAAGAGTTTTTAGTAAAAACAGGCCTGACGATTTTAAAGGAAAATAGAGAGAATCCATCTTTATCCAAGCGTTTTGATAGGTTTAAAGGAAGGGTTATGTTTCCTATTCATTCTATGAGCGGTAGGGTGTTAGGTTTTGGTGGTCGTATTCTTGTTAATGATAAAAAAGCAGCTAAGTATCTAAATTCTCCCGAAAGCGATATATATCACAAGAGCAAAGTCTTATATGGAATATATTTTGCTAAACAAGCTATCGCTAAAGAAGATAACTGCTATTTGGTCGAAGGATACACTGATGTGATCCAATTATATCAAAGCGGCATACATAATGTCGTTTCCTCTAGTGGTACCGCCCTTACTCCTGAACAGATTAGACTTATTAATAGATTAAGTGCTAACATCACAGTATTATTTGATGGAGATGCGGCCGGCCTCAGAGCTTCCTTAAGAGGGATAGATTTGATTCTTGAACAGGGTATGAACGTTAGGGTTTGTACTTTTCCAGAAGGGGAGGATCCGGATAGTTTTGCCAGAAAGAATAGCAAAGAAGAAATTGAGAATTATCTAAGAGAGAATTCTAAAGATTTTATTCAGTTTAAAACATCTCTTCTTGCTAATGATGCAGCTAATGACCCAATAAAAAGGGCTGATACTATTCGGGAAATTGTTCAAAGTATTTCAAAAATTCCGGATAGAATTAAGCGGGAGGTATATGTGCAGGAGTGTGCACATATCATGAATATTTCTGAGGAGGTCTTGTTCAATACTCTGGCACAGATATCAAGTAAGAATATAAAGGATGAATCAAAAAAGAGTGCTTCAAGAGAGTCTAGGGCCTTTGATGTAGTTAAACACAGTCCAAAACAAGAGAAGCTCGATTTGCAGTATGAATTGGAGAAAAAGATAATTGAGATGCTTCTGTTATATGGAGATCTAATGCAAGAATTTGAAGATCTTGTGCTAAAAGAAAATGAAGCGGGAGAATTGGTGTTGGAACCAGAACATATGAAGGTTAAAGTTTATGAGAAGGTGTATTTGGATTTACAAGAAGATGAGATAGAACTCACCCATGATAAGTTTAGAGCTATTTATTATAAACTGATAGAAGGCCTAAATCAGAAAGAAGATTTTTCAATTCAAGTCTTTTTAAACGACCTAGACAGGGAGATGGGAGAGCAGGTATCTTCTATTTTAATGGAAGAAGAGAAATATGAGTTACATCAATGGGAAAGAAAAGATATTTATCCAAAAGATAAAGAGAAAAGTATTTCTCAATTAGTTAGTGAAACTATTTTAACGCTTCGCTGTTATTTAATCAAAAAGAGAATTACTTCTTTACAAGAGGATACGCAACAGACCGAAGACCATAATAATGAAGTTTTGGAGGAGATAATGAATTACCTCCAGCTCAATAAGTTGCTAAATAAAAAACTGAATAGGGTACTTTCCTAGTAAGCTTGATTAGTTGTATAAATAAAAAATGCCCTCATTATTACAAGGGCATTTTTAATATTGACTGAATTGTTATCTAATACAATTCTAAAGCTTTAGCTTGTTGTAAAAGATCTACCAAATTGTCTACATTTAGTTTTTTCATTAACCTAGCTTTATAAGTGCTAACTGTTTTTTCGTTAAGGTTGAGACCCATGGCAACATCTTTGTTTCTTTTACCACTGGCCAACAATTTTAAAACTTCAATTTCTCTAGTTGAAAGCTTTCTAAAAAATCTTCTTGGTTTTTGTGTTCCTTCGTCAAATGCTAGCCTTTGAGCTAATTCATTTGTAATAAACATATTCCCTTCACTAACTTTCTTAACTGCGGATATAATATAGTCTAAGTCTGCCGTTTTGGATAGATATCCAAAAGCGCCGGCTCTAATTGTACTTAAGGCATATACGTCTTCTGATTGACCGCTATAGATCAGAACTTTAACATTAGGATAATCTTGTTTTAATTTTCTTAAGGTTGCAATTCCATTAATCTCCGGAATATCCATTTCCAAGATAACTACATCCGGACTTAGCTTTTCTAGTTTTCTAAATAATTCATTGGTTGTTGCAGCATCACCTATGATTTCAAACTGAGAACTATTCTCAAGAACTTGTTTAATACCCAATCGAACTATTGGGTGATTATCTGCAATTAAAACTTTGATCATATTGATTGGTTTCTAGAATTTAACGTGAAGCATTGTCCAAAAATACTGACATGCAATGTAAGGTTAAAAAATCTAATTTCTTAAACAAAAATCTACTTTTTTTCAGTAAAAATGCGAATAATGAGCCTTTTATTCGTTTTAATTAACTGATTCTTAGTCAAGAGGTTATTTTAGCTCTTCTGGTATTTCACAAACCGGGATGGGAATCATTTTGTGTCGATTAGCGGTATTAAATCGGGTATAAATGGTAAACACTTCTTTATCTCTACCTTCAAAATCTTTTTCGCTTTTACCCTCATCTTTCATTTTCATCGCCCATTCTAGTTCCGGGTAAGAAGCTCCAATTTGATCCTCATCTGTTCGGGAGTCACCCCAAAGACCATCTGTAGGAGGAGCAATTAAAATTTCCTGATTAATACCCAAAACGCTTGCTAATTCATATACCTCGGTTTTTAAGAGATCAGCGATAGGACTAAGGTCTACTCCTCCGTCTCCATATTTAGTGTAGAATCCTATTCCAAAATCTTCTACTTTGTTACCCGTGCCGGCTACTAAGTAACCTTTGAGCGCTGCAAAATAATAAAGAGTAGTCATCCTAAGACGTGCTCTGGTATTTGCTAAGGACATCATTCGGCTTTCTTCCTCATTTACAGTGGGTAACTCGTCTATTAGGTTATCAAAAACAGGGGTTAAGTTCACCTCTATAGTCGAAACATTACTAAAGCCCTCTTTTAACCAACTTATATGATTAGATGCCCGGGTGATTTGATTTTTACTTTGGTGGATTGGCATTTCCACGCAGAGTAAATCCAACCCCGTTTTTGCACATAAGGTCGAAGTAAGGGCAGAGTCAATCCCTCCCGAAACACCAATGACAAATCCTTTACATTTAGCTTCTGTGGCATATGCTTTTAGCCAATTGACAATATGATCTATAACCTTTTCTGCTTGCATAGGACTGATTTGTATTTGGAAATATTAACTTTGCTGGGTTAAAAATAAAGCCTGAACTGTTAATAATGAAATACGAGCACAAATTCTTTACATGAAAAAAGAGATAATTATCATATTAGTAGGTATTTTGACCATTAGCTCTTGCAAAAACGAGGTAAAAATTTCTAAGGACATAAGTGAGAAAGAACTAAACCTGAGAGTTTCTCGTTTTGATCGGGAGTTTGCAGAATCCACACCAAAAGAATTACCAGATTTAAAACAAAAATATTCTTTTCTTTTTCCGGAGCAATATCCCGATAGTGTCTGGTATTCCAAACAACAAGATAGTCTGCAAATGGAACTTTATAAGGAAGTCATGGCGGTATTTTCTGATTTGGAATCAGAGACACAGGAATTGGAGCTTCTGTTTAAGCATATACAATATTACTTTCCAAAGTATCAAGTACCCTGGGTTATTACTTTAATATCTGATGTTGACTATCAGAATAGGGTTATTCTAACAGATTCTATATTATTGATAGGGTTGGATAACTATTTAGGAGAGGATCACAGATTTTATGGCGGTATTGATAGATATATAGCTGCTGGATTGGATAAAAATAATTTAATAAGTGATGTTACAAGCGCCTTTAGCAATAAGCTAATAAGCTACCCAAAAGATCGAGTTTTCTTGGCCCAGATGATTTATTACGGTAAAGAACTATATTTAAAGGATATGCTAATTCCACTAGTAAGTGATGCAATAAAAATAGGATACTCAGAAGAAGATCTCCTTTGGGCGGAAGCCAATGAAGAGCAGATTTGGAGGTATTTTATAGAAAATGAGTTGCTGTATAGTACAGACTATAAATTGGCTCCAAGATTTTTGGATCCTGCACCCTTTTCGAAATTTGGACTCGAGTTGGATAATGAGTCACCTGGTAAAATCGGGCGATATATGGGTTGGCAAATAGTGCGCTCTTTTATGGAAAACAACGAGCTTAGTTTGTCTCAGTTAATCGCCCTTCCAGCGGATGATATTTTTAAAAGGTCCAAGTATAAACCAAGGAAATAAAAATGAAAAAATTACATACATCAGAAATTACGCTTAGAGTAGGATTGGATGAAAATCGAGTTCCGGAAAAATTGAATTGGTCGGCCCAAGATGGAGGAATAGAGAATGAAGAAGCAAAGGCTATGTTATTATCCGTTTGGGATAGTAAAAACCAGGAATCTCTTAAAATAGATCTATGGACTAAAGACATGCCGGTAGATGAAATGAAAATATTTTTTCATCAAACTTTATTAGCGCTATCGGATACGTTTATGAAGGCAACTCAAGATGAAAAAATGACTGCTACCATGAAAGATTTTTGCTCTTATTTTGCTGAAAAGTTAGAACTATCTAAAGATTAAATTAAGGAAAAGAAAGTACAATTAAGGCTTATCTTAAATGAGATAAACTAATTATGGAATGGCTAAATAACACATCTTTACTTTTTATTTATAATGCAGATACAGGATGGCAAAATGCTATAATCGATTCTGCGCATAAAATACTATCTCCTAAAACTTACCAATGCCAGCTTTGTGAAATAACCCATGGCTATTTTACAGAGAAGAAAAAATGGAAAGGTTTTATTGAGACGTATCCCAGAAAGATGGAATTTTTACATCGTGATGAATTTAAAAAACAATACGCTTCTAAATTTGGATATAAGTTCGACTTCCCGGTAGTACTTATAAGTGTCGATAACGATTTACAACTTTTTATATCAACAAAGGAACTTAATGGAATTGAAAATCAAGAAGCATTAATCGCCTTAATTAAAGAAAGGGATCTAGATTTCAGATCGGAAAGGGAAATGATTAAATAGTATTATTTAGATTTTTATTGATATTATCTATGTAATTCAATACCTCGTCTCTACCTAAGCCTGAGGAAGAAGAAGTAATAAAATGTTTAGGAGCCTCCTCCCATACTCCTTCAATTAATTTTGCTAAATACTCTTCAACCTTTCTCTGGATAGCCAGAGGCTTTAGTTTGTCTGCTTTTGTAAATATTATGGCAAATGGAATACCATTTTCTCCCATCCATTCCATAAAGTCCAAATCTATTGTTTGAGGTTCGTGTCTTATGTCTATCAATAAAAAGGCCGCGATTAATTGTTCTCTTTTTAGAAAGTAATCAGTTATGTACTTTTGGAAGGTTTTTTTCGATTTCTTAGAAACTCTCGCATAACCATAGCCTGGTAAGTCCACCAAATACCATTGTTTGTTAATTATAAAGTGATTTATTAATTGAGTTTTACCAGGTCTTCCCGAAGTTTTAGCTAAACTTTTTCTGCCGGTCAGCATATTGATCAAAGAAGATTTGCCGACATTGGATCTTCCTATAAAGGCATATTCAGGAAAAGGGGCAGTCGGACATTTATCCACACTGGAATTACTCATTAGGAAGTCGGCCGACTTTATTTTCATAGCTAGTTAGAAGTTTCTTTTCTTCAACCAAGCTTCAAGAATGTGATTAAATTCTTCTGGATGCTCCATCATAGGGGCGTGACCGCATTTCTCTATCCAAAAAAGCTCAGAATCGGGTAGTAACTCATGAAATTCGCGCGCTACGTTAGGGGGGGTCACCGAGTCGTTTTCTCCCCAAATTATACAAGTTGGGGTTTTCATTTTGGGTAAATCCTTGGACATATTGTGCCTGATGGCGCTTTTGGCAATGGCCAGTGTTTTTACCAGTTTCATTCTATCATTTACGGTCTTAAAGACTTCATCCACTATTTCTTTGGTGGCTACTTCCGGATCATAAAATACGTCCTGCGCTTTTTTCTTGATAAACTCGTAATCTCCACGTTTTGGATAGCCGTCACCCATAGCACTTTCATAAAGCCCGGAGCTTCCCGTAATTACAAGAGCTTTTACCATTTGGGGATATAGTTTGGTATGCAAAAGACCAATATGTCCACCTAAAGAGTTCCCAAGAAGGATTACATCTTTTAGATCTTTGAATTCAATGAATTTTTCAAGAAATTTTGCAAAGTTTTTGACATTGGTTTTTAACATGGGCATGTCGTAAATGGGCAGCTCAGGGACCAGTACCTTGTATCCCTTTTTAGGAAAGTAATCGGTAACGCCATGAAAATTACTAAGGCCTCCCATCAGGCCATGTAGTATAATCATTGGAGTTCCTTCTCCCGCTTCAATAAACCTGAACTTTCCTTCTTTTTTAATCTCCGGTCTCATGTACAAACGCATCTTGCATTAGTGCGCAAATATAGGCAATTCCAAAGAATACCAATACTTTTGTAGAAAACAGCCAGCGTAGTGGTAAATCATTAATTTTATATTAAATACTACCGCTGTATTCTAATTCTGCCGTTTTATTTTACACTACTTCATATTCTTCATGAGTTAAAATAGAAACTTTTTATCAATAAAGTGGTAAATTGTGGTAAATTGTGGTAATAAATTCTATATATTTGAGTTTATAATATAAAGCCAACCATTTTATAGGTGATAAATTTCATAGGAACATATGATTGTAAGGCAGATGTAAAGGGCCGGGTAATGATTCCCGTGACTTTAAAAAATCAATTGGCCCCTGTTCTCAACAAGGGCTTTGTTATTAAGCGATCTGTTTTTCAGCCCTGTCTGGAATTATACCCAATGGAGGAGTGGAATCTTCTTATGCAGAAAATGAATAAGAAAAATCGATTTAAGAAGAAGAATAATGATTTTATAAGAAGATTTTCGGCTGGGGTAAAACCTTTAGAAATTGACGGTACTGGACGCTTATTGATACCAAAAAATCTCATGGCAGTTGCAGGAATAAATAAAGAAGTAGTACTAAGCTCTGCTATTAACATTATTGAGATCTGGGACAAGGATAGCTACGAGAAAGTACTTGATGAGACAGCAGAGAATTTTGCTGAATTGGCTGAGGAGGTAATGGGAGATGATGGAGACGAATTATCATAGGCCGGTTTTATTGAAAGAGTCCGTAGATGGGCTCAATATAGTTGAAGGTGGAATATATGTAGATGCAACCTTTGGAGGTGGTGGACATTCAAGAGAGATTCTTCAGCGCTTAGGTCCTAAAGGAAAATTATTTGCCTTCGACCAGGATGAAGAAGCTTTGAATAATTCGTTGGAAGATGAAAGGTTTACGCTGATTAATGAAAATTTTAGGTTTCTAAGGCAGTTTTTGAAGTTCTATGGCATAAAGCAAGTTGATGGAATCCTGGCAGACTTTGGGGTTTCTTCTCATCAGTTTGATACGGCAGAAAGAGGGTTTTCAATCCGTTTTGACGCCGACTTAGATATGAGAATGAGTAAAAGGAATTCCAAAAGTGCGTATCACGTTATAAACACTTATTCCTATGATGATCTTAGAAGGGTTTTATACGCTTATGGGGAAGTAAAAAGAGCGGATGCCATTGCTGCTACAATTGTTGAAGCTAGGAGTTTGGAACCTATAAAAACGAGTGCAGATTTAAAAAAGGTAATTAAGAAATTTCTCCCTGCCTTTAAAGAGAATAAGATTTTGGCACAAATATATCAGGCCATCCGAATTGAGGTAAATGAGGAATTAGTTGCCTTAGAGGAGTTTCTAGCACAAACTCCACAACTTTTAAAAAAGGGAGGGCGACTAAGTTTGATAAGTTATCATTCTTTAGAAGATAGATTAGCAAAAAGGTTTATACAGACAGGAAAGTTTAGGGGAGAGATAGAGAAGGATTTTTATGGTAATACGGCACTACCATTTAAGAAGGTTGGAAAATTAATTGTTCCGGATGCCACTGAAATTAAGAGCAATAGTAGGGCACGTAGTGGGAAATTGAGAATTGCAGAAAGAATTTGAATTAATACAAATTTCTAAATATTAAGAGAAATGCGAAATAGTTTAATAGGTATTCTTAAAGGTAAATTTTTAGTAAGCGGAGATGCACCTAAGAACTGGATGTTTATCATTTTTATTTCCGCTCTTGCCACTATTATGATTGCCAGTTCTCACAGTGCCGACAGAAAGGTACATCAATTAGCGGCTTTGAATGAGGAAATAAAGGAACTGAAAAATGAATTTGTGGATATGAGATCGGATGTTCAAACTCTGAAATTAGAATCTACCATAGGGGCAACTGTTGAGGAGAAAGGTCTGTTTCCTTCAGAAGCTCCACCGAGAAAAATAAAAGTAAATAGCATTAAGGATTAAATGGCAACAACTGAAAAGAAAATTTTAACAAGGCTTTATATTATTTCAGGGGGTTTGTTTCTGTTTGCAATAGCCGTTGCTGTTAAATTGGTTTCAATCCAAATGGTGCAAGGTGATAAGTATAAGGAAATGGCTTTGCAGCGTACAGAAAAGCTTTTTACTATTGCTCCAAACCGTGGAAACCTTTATTCTGATGATGGTAGTTTATTGGCAACTTCTGTGTCTAAATATACCATTCGCTTCGATGCAGTTACCGTAAAAAACAAAGATTTTGAAGAAAATATTGGACCTCTAAGTGAGTCTCTTGCGAATTTACTCGATAAATCTGCTGCCTATTATGAAGGAATTCTTCGCAAGGCCAGAGTTAATAAAAATAGATACACCCTTATTGCCCGTAATCTAGATTACTCTGAATATATGGCAATCAGGGAGTTTCCTTTGTTCAGAAAAGGTCCCAATAAAGGCGGTATAATAGTAGAACAAAAAACAGTACGAGAACATCCTTTAGGTAAAATAGCAGAACGCTCTATTGGCTATGAACGTTTTGATGACAATGGCTATGCCACGCGCGTTGGATTAGAGGGTGCTTTCGGAAAATATCTTAGAGGGGTTGAAGGTAAAAGACTTAAGCAAAAAATAGCAAAAGGTCAGTGGAAACCTCTTGGATTGGATAATATTATCGAACCTAAAGACGGTTATGATGTAGAATCAACCATAGACATCAATATTCAAGACATAGCCCATCATGGCTTATTGATACAGCTAGAAAAGTATAAGGCAGACCATGGTTGCGTAATTGTCATGGAGACAGCTACCGGTGAAATAAAAGCTATTTCTAATTTAGGGAGAACCGACGAGGGTAAGTATTATGAGAGACTAAATTATGCCATAGGGGAATCACATGAGCCAGGCTCTACTTTTAAACTTATGTCATTAGTAGCCGCTTTGGAAGATAAGAAGATAGATACCAGTACTGTTATAGATACGGAAAAAGGCAGATGGCGTATTTATGACAGATGGGTGAGAGATTCCAAACATGGAGGATATGGAAAAATATCTATGGCGAAGGCTTTTGAGGTATCGTCCAATACAGCTTTTGCCAAAATGATACACAATGCATACAAGGACAATCCAAATGAATTTGTAGATCGACTAATGTCCATGGGCCTCCATGAAGAATTAGGAATGTCTATTAAAGGAGAAGGGGTCCCGGTTATTAGATACCCGGGTGATAAAGGATGGTCGGGCATATCGCTGGCTTGGATGTCTCATGGTTATGAGGTTTCCTTGACGCCATTACAGACCCTTGCCTTCTACAACGCCATAGCAAATGACGGTGAACTCCTTAGGCCCAGGCTTATAAAGGAAGTGAGAGAATGGAATAAGACTATATATAAGTTTGATAAAGAGGTTATTAACGAATCAATATGTTCTAAGGAAACCGCCAGGCAGGTTCAAAATCTACTTAAAAATGTCGTTGAGCAAGAGCATGGAACAGGTCATCGCCTTTACTCAGCAAACTTTTCTATGGCTGGAAAAACCGGTACAGCTCAGAAGAATTATGTAAGCAAGGATCCGGACAAACTAAAATACATTTCCACTTTTGCAGGTTATTTTCCAGCAGATAATCCTAAGTACTCTTGTATTGTTGTTATTCACGAACCAGATAAAAGTGTAGGCTATTACGGTGCAGATGTTTCTGGGCCTGTTTTTAAATCTATCGCAAGAAAAATTTATGCCAATAACCCTTTAATTGATGAGATCGATGGTTTAAACCCTCCAAACGAAGCACTGGACAAAAGTTTTGAGGAGTATTATGCCGAATCACAAAAGAATTATAAGCACGTACCTAATGTCAAGGGTATGAGTGGTATGGATGCGATTTCTATTCTTGAAAACCTGGGATTAAAGGTTGAGGTGATAGGAAACGGTAAAGTAAAAAGACAATCAGTTGCCAAAGGAGCAGCCATAAAAAAGGGGAGTAAAATAATATTGGAACTTTCATGAAACCACTAAGGGATATTCTTTTTGGGGTAAGTTTAAGAGCGGTAAGTGGATCTACAGCAACACCTATCAATGCTATATCTTTTGATTCAAGAGAGGTAGAAAAAGATAATGTTTTTGTTGCCGTTCGAGGAACACTTACTGATGGCCATAAGTATATCCCTAAAGCAATTTCTCTTGGAGCAATCGCAATTGTCTGTGAAGAAATGCCTGAAGACCTAAAAGAAGGGATTTGTTATGTAGAGGTTGCTGATTCCAATCAGGCTTTGGCAATTATGGCGTCCAATTATTATGAAATTCCTTCAAAGAATTTAAAACTGATTGGTGTAACGGGGACTAATGGTAAAACAACTGTTGGCAGCCTACTCTATCAACTATTTAAAAAGGCAGGGTACAAAGTAGGCCTCTTATCGACCATCAAAATAATGATTGATGAAGAGGAGTATCCCGCAACTCATACTACTCCTGATGCGATCACTATCAATAGAAGTCTGGCATTAATGAATGAGGCTGGAGTGGAATATTGTTTTATGGAAGTTAGCTCTCATGGTATTCATCAAAAGAGAATCGAGGGTTTACACTTCGAGGGAGCTATTTTCACAAATTTATCTCATGATCATCTGGACTATCATAAAACCTTCGCAGAATATAGGGATACCAAAAAAATTCTATTTGATAACCTAGGTAGGAAAGCCTTTGCTTTAACCAATATCGATGATAAAAATGGTTTAATAATGCTGCAGAACACTTCTGCCAGAAAATTTACTTATGCCTTAAAGACCTATGCTGATTATCGGGCTCAAATCCTTGAGAATCAATTTAGCGGGCAGTTGTTGAAAATTGAAGAGAACGAGCTTTGGACGCGTTTAATTGGAAATTTTAATGCCTATAATATTTTGGCAATCTACGCAACTGCTAATCTTCTGGGCCTTGAAAAGTTTGAAACACTAAGAATATTAAGCGAATTGGAAAATGTTGATGGCAGATTTCAATATTTTATTTCGCCAAAGAAAATAACGGCTATTGTTGATTATGCCCATACGCCGGATGCACTAAAAAATGTACTTGATACAATCAATACATTGAGGACTGGAAATGAAAGCGTCATCACCGTAGTGGGGTGTGGTGGTGATCGCGACAAGTCTAAGCGTCCGGTTATGGGTCATATCGCCTCAGAGTATAGTGCCAAAGCCATTTTTACTTCAGACAATCCCCGGTCAGAAGCGCCGGAAATAATCATAGAAGAAATGGAAGCTGGGGTAGAGGCTCAGAACGTTAAGAAAGTTCTATCCATAGAAAATCGCAAACAGGCAATAAAGGCGGCTTGCCAGATGGCAGATCCTAATGATATAATTCTTGTTGCCGGAAAAGGACATGAAACTTATCAGGAGAAGAATGGTATAAGAGATGAATTTGATGATTATAAAATAGTAAAAGAAATATTAATTGATTTGAGTAAATAAGTCAAAATAGAACTGGTGCAATGTTGTATTATTTGTTTGAATTTTTAGAAAATGAATATCAGTTTCCCGGAGCTACCCTTTTTAGGTTTTTATCCTTTAGGGCGTCTATGGCTGTTTTGTTTTCTCTTATTCTGGCCACTGTTTATGGTAAACAAATAATTGTTTTCCTAAGGAAAAAACAAATTGGCGAAACAATTAGGGATCTTGGGTTGGAAGGGCAAAAGCAAAAATCAGGAACCCCTACCATGGGGGGCTTAATCATAATAATGTCTACCCTGATTCCGGTTTTACTTTTTGCGCGATTAGATAATATATATGTCATCTTACTAATCGTTACGACAATATGGATGGGCATCATTGGCTTTATAGATGATTACATAAAAATCTTCAAAAAGAACAAACAAGGGCTCAAAGGACGCTTTAAAATAATGGGACAGGTGGTACTCGGTTTAATGGTTGGAGCTACCTTATTTTTCCATCCTGAGGTTACCATGAAGGAAAAGAATAAAACCATTATTACCAGACAATATAAGGTAGAAGAGATTGACGGAAAAGAAGTTAAGTCAACCAAAACAAACATCCCTTTCTTTAAAAATAATGAATTGGACTATGCCGACTTTATTGGTTGGATGGGTGATGGAGCCTCCGAATATGCCTGGTTAATATTTATTCCCGTTGTAATTTTCATAGTAACGGCGGTTTCCAATGGGGCGAATCTAACGGATGGGATAGATGGATTAGCTGCAGGGACCTCTGCTATTATTGTTTTAACATTGGGGATTTTTGCCTGGGTTTCAGGTAATATCATCTTCTCAGATTATTTAGACATATTTTTTATTCCTAACGCAGGAGAGCTAGTGGTTTTTATTGCTGCTTTTGTTGGTGCCTTGGTTGGATTTTTATGGTACAATGCCTATCCAGCTCAAGTCTTTATGGGGGATACGGGTAGCCTTACAATAGGAGGAGTTATTGCGGTTATCGCTATTATAGTTAGAAAGGAATTACTAATTCCTCTATTGTGTGGAATCTTTTTCGCCGAGTCTATTTCCGTCATGCTGCAAGTGAGTTATTTCAAGTATACAAGGAAAACACAAGGAGAAGGGAAACGAATTTTCCTAATGGCACCATTGCATCATCACTATCAAAAAAAGGGTTATCACGAGAGTAAAATTGTGACTCGTTTTTTGATTATCGGGATCTTATTGGCCATAGTTACAATTGTGACCCTGAAAGTAAGGTAGATGGAATATTTGGTGGTCTTAGGAGCGGGAGAAAGTGGTGTTGGTACGGCATTGCTGGGAAAGCAAAAAGGGTATAAAGTATTTGTATCTGATAAAGGTAAAGTACAGAAAAAGTATAAAGACGTTCTTGAACATTTTGAAATTATTTGGGAAGAAGAAAAGCATAATGAAGAGGAAATCCTTAAAGCTGATCTGGTAGTTAAAAGTCCTGGAATTCCGGATAATATACCGTTGGTAAAAAAACTCGTTGAATTCGGGATACCGGTATTATCCGAAATAGAGTTCGCAGCAAGGTTTACATATGCTGTGCTAATAGGAATTACTGGAAGCAATGGAAAGACAACCACCACGATGCTAACCTACCACCTTTTAAAAGAGGGAGGTATGGATGTAGGAATGGCAGGTAATATCGGAGATAGTTTTGCAAAAATGCTAACAGAGACCAATCACAAATATTACGTATTGGAATTAAGTAGTTTTCAATTAGATGGTATTAGTGAGTTTAGGCCGCATATTTCTGTCATCACCAATATTACGCCCGATCATTTAGATCGATATGACAATTCCTTTGAAAAGTATGCTGATGCAAAATTTAGAATAACTAAAAATCAGCAGACTTCGGATTATTTTATCTACGACGAGGAAGATAATGCTATAAATGAAGGATTAAAAAAACATCCCATTAATTCAAAAAAAATACCCTTTTCAATAAAGGGCCCCTTAGAGGAAGGTGCCTGGATAGAAGGGGATAAGATTTATATAAAGACATTTAATAAAACATTTAAAATGAAAAAAGATTCTCTGGCACTTGAAGGTATACATAACCTAAAAAACACTATGGCTGCTGCTACGGTTGCAAAGTTAGTCGGAATTAGGAAGGAAAGTATTCGCAATAGTATACAGAACTTTCAAGGAGCAGAGCATCGCTTAGAAAAGGTTTTAAAAATTCATCATGTTCAATATATAAATGATTCTAAGGCAACTAATGTAAATGCAACTTATTATGCCTTGGACAGCATGAATACACCAACTGTATGGATTGTCGGCGGTGTAGATAAGGGCAACGATTATAGAGCGTTAATGCCCTTGGTAAGAGAGAAAGTAAAAGCGATAATATGCTTAGGTCTGGATAATGAGAAACTAAAGGAGGTTTTTGGTTCGGTGGTGGAGTTATTTGTAGAGACATATGCCATGTCAGAAGCAGTAAAAGTAGCTTACAAAATAGCGGAGCGAGGAGATTCAGTGCTGTTATCCCCTGCTTGTGCAAGTTTTGATCTTTTTAAGAATTATGAAGACAGAGGAAATCAGTTTAAAGAAGCAATAAAGAATTTATAATGAAAATGCCGGAATTTTTAATGAATATAAAAGGAGACAAGGCCATTTGGGGCGTTGTGGCTATTCTGGCTTTATTCTCATTTTTACCCGTTTACAGTGCCAGTAGTAATTTGGTTTATGTGGTTGGTAATGGAACCACCATGGGACATTTACTTAAGCATGGAATGCTGCTAATTTTAGGTTTCGGTATTATTTATGGCATCCACAGAATACCCACTCATTTTTTTAAAGGACTTTCAATTATTGCCTTGCCAATTGTCTTAGTACTTCTAGCTTATACTTTGGCACAAGGAACCACTATTGATGGTGCAAACGCAAGCCGTTGGATTCGTCTTCCTCTAGTTGGGATTACATTTCAGACATCAAACCTTGCCGCCGTTGTTTTACTTGTATACATAGCCCGATATCTATCAAAAATAAAAGATAAGACCATTACTTTTAAGGAAAGTATTTTACCACTTTGGCTTCCTGTTTTTGCCGTAGTAGTACTCATATTACCAGCTAACTTTTCGACCGCAGCTATACTGTTCATGATGATTCTTATCCTTTGTTTTTTAGGAGGATATCCTTTAAAATATTTATTTGGAATCATTGGAGTAGGTTTTTTAATGCTCACCATTTTTATATTACTGGCAAAAGCATATCCTGATTTGTTTCCTAATCGTGTAGATACCTGGATGAACAGGGTTGAAAGCTTTTGGGATCCGGCAGATACAGAATCGGATTATCAGATAGAAAAGGCAAAAATTGCCATCGCAAGTGGTGGAATAGTTGGGAATGGAGCTGGTAAAAGTGTTATGAAAAACTTTTTACCGCAGAGCTCATCGGATTTCATATATGCCATCATTATAGAAGAATATGGTTTGGTAGGGGGATTTCTATTGATGTTTTTCTATCTCTTATTGCTATTTAGAATTGTGGTAGTGGCCAATGCCAACGAATCTGTCTTTGGAAAGTTGTTGGTGGTAGGAGTAGGCCTTCCAATAGTATTTCAGGCTTTTATTAATATGGCGGTGGCGGTAGAATTGTTTCCGGTAACGGGTCAGACTCTACCCCTAATTAGTAGTGGAGGCACCTCTATTTGGACGACTTGTCTCGCTATTGGAATAGTATTAAGTGCAAGTAGAAAGTTTGAGAAAAGGGATATTGATAAAATTGAAACAGACGAAATGAACCCTTTAGAAGTGTTGAGTGGGCAATTATAAGTTCATATTATCCGGCGGGGGTACAGGTGGTCATATATATCCTGCAATAGCCATTGCTGATGAGTTGAAAAGTCGATTTCCTAAGGCAGAGTTTTTATTTGTTGGTGCTAAGGATAAAATGGAGATGGAAAAAGTACCGCAAGCGGGATATAATATAAAGGGTTTATGGATAAGTGGGTTGCAAAGAAAACTGACATTAAAAAACATGCTGTTTCCCATAAAACTGATAAGTAGTTTGATAAATGCAAGAAAAATAGTAAAGGAGTTTCAACCTAATGTAGCCATTGGCACAGGTGGCTTCGCCAGTGGTCCAGTGCTTAAAGTAGCATCGGATATGGGGATACCTTGTCTATTACAAGAGCAAAATTCATACGCGGGAATAACCAATAAATTATTAGCAAAGAAAGCAGTAAAAATATGTGTTGCTTACAATAATATGGAACGTTTTTTTCCAAAGGAAAAAGTGGTTAAAACAGGGAACCCCGTAAGAGCCGATTTAAGTAAGCAGCTTCCAGAAAGGAATTTTGGAATTGAGGAATTTGAACTTAATGCAAACAAGACCACTTTACTTATTATAGAGGGTAGTCTTGGAGCTCTAAGAGTAAATCAACTTATTGAAAAAGAGTTGACTTTTTTTAAAGAAAATGAGGTTCAACTAATATGGCAATGTGGGAAGAGATATTATGAAACTTATAAGACCTATGAAAGTGAAAATATTAGAGTTAGGCCTTTTTTAAATAAGATGAGCTATGCTTTTGCGGCTGCTGATATTATTATTTCAAGAGCCGGGGCTAGTTCTGTCTCTGAGCTTTGTCTTGTGGGAAAACCGGTAATTTTTATTCCATCCCCCAATGTGGCCGAAGATCATCAGACTAAGAACGCTATGAGCTTGGTAAAGGAAAATGCGGCTATTATGATTTCTGAAGAAGATTTGGATAATAAGTTCGAGAACTGTTTTTCTGATTTATTAAGTCAACCCCAATTGCGAAATGAGTTGGGAGGAAATATAAAGCAAATGGCCTTACCCAATGCTACAAAAGACATTGTGGATGAAATTGTAAAAATATTATAAGAAGAAGATAATTATGAAACTAACAGACATACAACGAGTATACTTTATAGGTATAGGAGGTATTGGTATGTCTGCCCTAGCAAGATATTTTAAGTTATTAGACAAAGAAGTTTCGGGTTATGACAAAACAGAAACCCCTTTAACAATAGAGTTAACAGAACTAGGAATTTCTATACATTATGAGGACAAGCTATCAAACATTTCAGAGAGCTTTAAAGATCCGGAAAACACCCTTGTAATATATACCCCGGCTGTTCCTAATACCCATAGACAGCTTAATTATTTTCAAGAAAATGGGTTTAATATTTTTAAACGCTCAGAGGTTTTAGGATTAATAACTCGTGACACCTTTTGTTTTGCTGTAGCGGGTACGCATGGTAAAACTACTACCTCTAGTATCTTGGCCCATCTACTAAGGGAAACAAATACCCCAATGACTGCTTTTTTAGGGGGTATTTCAGAAGATTTTAATAGTAATTTTTGGTTCGGTGGAGATAAATACTCCGTAGTTGAAGCAGATGAATATGATAGGTCATTTTTGCGCCTTTCCCCTAATATAGCCTGCATAACTTCTATGGATGCAGATCATTTGGATATTTATGGGACATCTTCCGAACTGGTAAATTCTTTTAAGGAATTCGTTGGTAAGATAAAGCAGGGGGGGTCTTTATTTATTAAAAGTGGGCTTCCACTGGATGGTATTACTTATGGTATTGAAGACAATTCGGATTATTGTATAAAGAATTTAAAAATAGAACATGGCACCTACATTTTTGATTTGGAGACTCCATTCATCACCCTTAAGGAAGTAAAGTTTTGTAAGCCGGGAAGACATAACCTGTTAAATGGCTTGGCTGCCTTTTCTATGGCAATGCAAATTGGAACTTCCCCGGAAGAATTGGCGAAGGCCTTAGCTACCTTTAAGGGTGTGAAAAGGAGATTTTCTTATCAGATTAAAACGGAGAATTTTATTTTTATCGATGATTATGCCCATCATCCAACAGAAATTCAAGCGGTGTTTGAGGCTATTTCTGAAATGCATCCTCATAAAAAGAGTTTAGTTGTTTTTCAACCTCATTTGTTTTCAAGAACAAAAGATTTTGGAGCAGATTTTGCCAAAAGTTTGGCAAGATTTAATAGTGTCCTACTTCTAGAGATCTACCCCGCCAGAGAGGAGCCTATAAAAGGGATAAACGCCAGATGGTTGCTAGATCAAATCTCCAATCCGGCAAAAAAAATTGTAGAAAAACATGAGTTGTTTGACGAAATAAAAAAACAGAATCCAGAAGTGTTAATCACCCTTGGGGCGGGTGATATTGGCCTGGAAATAAATGAATTATCAAAAAGGTTGGCTTATGAAATTTAATTGGAATTATTTAAAATTAATTGGATTAATCATCTGTATAACAAGTCTTTATGCTTTCTCCAGTCATAGAAATCAAGAGAGAAAAATAGATGGGATATCCGTACAGTTTGTGGGAGATAACAATCTTTACATAACAAACAGCATGGTTAATAAATTGTTAATACAAAATTATGGGGTCCTCAAAAACATGCCTAAAGAAAAATTAGTTTTGAATACTATAGAAAAGGTCATCGAGGCCAACGATATGGTAAAAAGTGCCCAAGTTTATCTTACTGTAGACGGTGAGCTTATATCAAAAATTAGCCAAAGGCAACCTATAGGTCGTATAGAAGGCGATCAAAAATATTATTTGGATGAGGAGGGTAAAAAAATGCCCTTATCTAATAATTACTCAGCTAGGGTTCCCATTATTACGGGCAAAATTACTGGTAAAGGTCTGGAAGATGCGTATGTGATTTTGGATTTTATCAATGAAGATGACTTTTTGCGAAAGAACGTCATCGGAATTCATATTGAAGAGGAAGGAAGCTATCAATTAAAATTCCGCATGGAGAATTTTGTGGTGAATTTGGGGAACATCTCCGATTTAAAACAAAAGTTTAACAATTTTAAAGCTTTCTATACCAAAGCGGCAAAGGATAAAACATTGGAAAATTATAACATCGTTAGCTTAGAGTTTAATAATCAAGTAGTGTGCACCAAAATTTAAATAATATGGAACAAGGTAATTATTCAGTTGGATTAGATATTGGAACAACCAAAATCGTGGCCATCATTGGTAAAGAAAATGAATATGGCAAAATTGAGGTTTTAGGAATCGGAAGATCCAAAAGTCTTGGAGTCCATAGGGGTGTAGTTAATAATATCACACAAACTATTAAATCTATTCAACAAGCTGTAGAACAAGCAGAGGCAAATGCTGGTCTTAAGATTGGATCCGTTGTGGTTGGTATTGCCGGTCAACACATCAGGAGCTTACAACACAGTGACTACATTACCAGAGCAAACTCTGAAGAGGTTATTAATGAGGAGGATTTGGATAAACTTTGTAATCAGGTTTATAAATTGGTAATGCTTCCGGGGGAAGAAATAATACACGTCCTACCTCAGGAGTATAAAGTAGATGGTCAGGCCGAGATCAAACTGCCAATCGGGATGTATGGAGGTAGACTGGAAGCCAACTTTCATGTAGTAGTGGGGCAGGTATCCTCTATTAAAAATATTGGAAGGTGTATTAAAAGTGCCGGGCTGGATCTGGGAAATATCACTTTAGAACCTTTAGCTTCTTCCGATGCGGTCCTAAGCCAGGAAGAGAAGGAAGCAGGAGTTGCCTTAATCGATATAGGAGGGGGTACTACGGACCTGGCTATTTTTAAAGATGGCATCATAAGACATACGGCTGTTATTCCTTTTGGTGGGAATGTGATCACAGAGGATATAAAAGAAGGTTGTTCTATTATTGAGAAACAAGCAGAATTATTAAAAATGAAGTTCGGTTCTGCCTGGCCCGGCGAAAATAAAGATAATGAAATCGTCTCCATTCCAGGTTTAAGAGGAAGGGAACCGAAGGAAATCACCTTAAAGAATTTGTCCAAAATAATTCACGCCAGGGTCGTGGAAATTGTAGAGCAAGTATATGTGGAGATTAAAAACTATGGCCATGAGGAGCAGAAGAAAAAATTGATTGCGGGTATCGTTTTAACAGGCGGAGGCAGTCAATTAAAGCACCTAAAGCAACTTGTTGAATATATTACCGGGATGGATACAAGAATTGGATACCCGAATGAACACTTAGCCGGGGATTCTGAGGAAGAAATAGCCAGCCCACTATATGCTACAGCAGTGGGATTATTAATGAATGCTATCGCAAACAATGCCAAAATTCTGGTAAAGGAGAAAGAACAGGATAGAGAACTAGTTTTGGATGGTGAGGCAGATATGGTACAACAGTCGAATGTAAAAAAAGAGAGAAAATCTGTATTTGATTTATGGTCAGAAAAACTAAAAGATTTTCTAGATAATGCTGAATAAAATATACCTAAATAAAAAGCTCGTACTAATAAGTAATACAAACAAACATGAACAAGAACACGGAATTTGATAGTATCGCCTTTGATTTACCCAAAAATCAAAGTAATGTAATAAAAGTTATAGGCGTAGGGGGAGGTGGCAGTAATGCTATTAACCATATGTTTCAGGCCGGCATTAATGGGGTGGATTTTGTGATTTGCAATACAGATGCCCAAGCCTTGCAAAATAGTTCAGTTCCTAACAAAATTCAGCTGGGGGTATCCCTTACAGAAGGCCTTGGTGCAGGTGCAAACCCGGAGGTCGGAGAGCAAGCCGCCCTTGAAAGTATGGAAGAGATCAAAAGAATGATGGATACGTCTACTAAAATGGTCTTTATTACTGCCGGTATGGGAGGAGGAACCGGAACTGGTGCAGCTCCTGTTATTGCTAAGCAGGCTAAAGAAATGGATGTTCTGACGGTGGGAATTGTTACGATGCCCTTTCAATTTGAGGGAAAAATGCGATGTCAGCAAGCTCAAAAAGGTATTGAAAAGCTCAGAGCTAGCGTAGATTCTCTTATTGTTATTAATAATAATAAACTACGTGAGGTATATGGAAATTTAGGTTTTAAAGCTGGTTTCTCCAAAGCTGATGAAGTTCTTGCAACAGCGGCCAGGGGAATAGCGGAAGTTATTACACATCACTATACACAAAACATAGATTTACGAGATGCAAAAACTGTTTTGTCTAATAGCGGAACTGCTATCATGGGGTCTTCAACAGCTTCTGGATCGGCCAGGGCACAGGAAGCAATTATGAATGCCCTAGATTCTCCTTTATTAAATGACAATAAGATAACAGGAGCTAAAAATGTGCTATTATTGATAGTTTCCGGATCACAGGAAATTACTATTGATGAAATAGGTGAGATAAACGATCATATTCAAATTGAAGCAGGTCATGGTGCTAATATTATTATGGGAGTTGGGGAAGATGAAAATCTTGGTGAGGCCATTGCCGTGACAGTAATTGCGACCGGATTTAATATAGATCAGCAAGATGAAATAGTAAATACCGAAACAAAAAAGATAATTCATACGCTTGAAGATGAACAAAAAGCCGAGCAAAATTTAATGGAGGAGATAGATTTTATTGAAGAAACACCTGTTGAGGTGGAGGAGGCAGAGCCCATTATAAAGCATACGCTTCAAATGGAAGAGACCATTGATCTAATCCCTACTACCAATTATATAAGAAATTTTAATGTTTTTTATGAGGAGGTAATTGCCGAAGATATAGAAGAAGACTTTATTATAGTCGATACTAAAAAGGACCTGAGGGATATTGATGTCATTGAACCGGAAGTACTTTCCTCTAAATCAGAGAAAGAACAAACAGCCCTGCTATTTGACCTTCCTTTAGCCGATAAAAATGAAAATGAAGATTCTGAAAATGTGATCACCTTTAATTTGGATGAGGAGGTTAATGAAATAGAAGTAGAAGAGCACATTGAAGTTGTTCCAGTTCTTGAGTATAAGAAAGAGGGAGAAACCAGATATAGCTTGGATGACTACATGGATTTGGAGAATAAATTAACAGGGGCAAAATCAAAGGCAGAGGAATTTGAGCCAAAGTTAATGGAAGATGAACTGGTCTTTGAAAAGAAAACGATTAGTAAACAGGAGACTGAAGTTGCGAAACCAAACGAATCAGTGGAGGATCCTGTTAATTCCCCTATCGAAGACATTCTAAAGTCTAGAGCAGATGAAAGAAGAAGAAAATTGAAAGATTTCAATTATAAATTCCAGAACAATGTCAGCAATATTGATGAAATTGAGAAGGAGCCTGCTTATAAAAGGCAAGGAATTGATTTAAATGAAAGACCAAATCAAGGAAAAGTGTCAAGAACAACGCTTGGAGAAGATAGTAATGATGAAATTCAATTAAGATCAAACAATTCGTTTTTACATGATAATGTGGACTAGTCCGCACCATAAGTTATAACCTTAAATAAATGAAACCCGGAGATGATTAACATTTTCGGGTTTATTTTTTATCTTGGGGCAAAATATCACAAAACGATGAGCTTACAAAAACAAGTAATGGAGGAGATGAAAGTGGCCATGAAGGCCAAGGATACTTTAACCTTGGAATCCTTAAGAGCAATCAAATCATCTCTCTTACTCCTGCAGACAGATAAAGGTGCTGCAGAAGGGGGTATTTCTGAAGAGGATGAAATAAAATTGGTCCAAAAACTAGTAAAACAAAGAAAAGATAGTGCGGCTATATACACGGAACAAGGAAGGGAAGATCTAGCCGCTCCAGAGTTGGCGCAAGCTGCCGTAATAGAAAAATTTTTACCGGAACAATTGTCGGCTGAGGAAATAGAAAAAGTAGTGCTAGCTACCATAGCTAAAACCGGAGCTGATGGGATGAAAGATATGGGCAAAGTAATGGGTATGGTTTCTAAAGAACTCGCAGGACAGGCGGATGGAAAAACTATATCAACGATTGTCAGACAACATCTAAGTTAAATATTTTTGATTGTAGCAAGGTCTTTTTGTGTAAATTGCGCTCGCTTATTTATAAGTAAGTTCTAATAATAATTGATTATAATTAACGGCCCCGTGGCGCAATCCGCCTGAGGCGGACAGGTTGAATACGAGCCCGACTATGTCGGGGCGCATCAAGATTGGAGGAGTAGAAGTTAAGTTCTAATAATAGATTGAGTATAATTTACGGCCCCGTGGCGCAACTGAATAGCGCATCAGATTTCGGCTCTGAGGGTTGGGGGTTTGAATCCCTCCGGGGTCACGAATAAACCACAAAAAAGTGGTATACGAGCGAGTTTCACAAAAGAAGCTCGCTTTTTTTTGAAACAAAGCGTAGTATTTTTTAAGGCGGAGCCTTGTAGGGAAGAACGTTAGTTAATCCCGTTTTGATTAAGGCGGAGCCTTGTAGGGAAAAACGTCAGTTAATCCCGTTTTGATTAAGGCGGAGTCTTGTAGGGAAGAACGTTAGTTAATCCCGGCAAAAGGATTATCAATTCTTATTTCGGAGGGCCCGGGTGCTTCGCTCTTAGATTAATTGGATGTTTGATCTATAAACTCATCTACATCCTTTTTGAATTTTTCCATAGAAGGTTTATGTGTATACATCATATGGCCTGCTTCATAATATTTCATAATGATGTTCTTTTTCAATTCAGCATCTAGTCCCATATGATTGATAGAATACTCCACCCCGTAAAAGACCGTTGCTATATCAAAGTATCCATTGAGGATTAGAATTTTTAAATTCGGATTTCTTTTCATGGCAGAAGTCATATCCGGCAAGGTACTAACTGCCACCTGCGCATTCCAGGCAATGTTACCACTATGATTCCAATCCCATTTAAAGCCCTTTCTTGAACCTGCAGTTGTAGTATAACTCAAATCTTTTCGAACGTTTAAGTCATTGTACAAATAATCTTTAAAGGCCGAGATATATGGGGCGGAAATAGCATCACTTTGTGGGTCTGTAAAGGCTGACTGAGATAATAAATCCTCGTTTATACCAGTAAATCGTGAATCAAGTCGACCGACTGTTAGTGCTTTATCACGCAATAATTCTTGAAAATATTCAGAATTTGTAACACGTAAATCAGCTTTTAACCAAAAGCCTTGACTTAAACCGGATAAGTCTGCTAATTTTTGGGCAATAGTTTCTCTTTCAGATGCAGACAATTGATCCCCTTTAAGCAGGGCCGGGGCATACTCATTTTCGGTAAAATTTCTTACTGTTTGTAAAAAGGATTCTAAGTTTTCTCCTTTATCTTTTACTTTATTGTGATACCATGCCGTTGCTGCATAGGTAGGAAAATGGACTAGATAAGAAATATCATCTCCCGGGCCAAATAGCAAATGCTGTAGTTCAAAAACTGCAGAAACCATGATAACGCCATTCATGGCCACTCCCTTATCTTGAAGGTGTTTTACTAATCCGGCATTTCTAAAAGTACCGTAACTCTCCCCTAACAAATATTTAGGGGCATTGTATTTTTCAGATCGAATAATAAATTGCTCGATGAATAAGCCAATGCTTCTTATATCCTGATCTACACCCCAAAAATCTTCCCATTTAGCGTCACCTATAGGTTTGCTAAAACCGACCCCCACAGGATCTATCATCACCAGGTCGGCCTTGTCAAGAATTGAAAACTCGTTGTTGACCACTTGGTAAGGAGCAGGTTTTGTGTAATTAGGATCATTTATATCAATCCTTTTTGGGCCTAAAACACCAAAGTGTAGCCAAAATGAAGCGGATAGAGGACCACCATTAAAAGCAAATACAATAGGCCTGTTTTTATTTGAATTGGATTTCTTGTAATATGTGAATCCAAATAAAGCTATGGGCTTGTCATTTTCATCGCGCAATTGTACCGTCCCTGTTTCCGTATTGAGCGTTATTGTTTTACCATTAATGGTTACGGTTTGAGTAGAGGTAAATATTTCACCTTCCGGCAATTCTTTTTCTTCAGATTTCTCTTGGGCAAATAAAATAAGGGTAAAAAAGATAAATAGGGTATTGCATAATCGGTTTTTCATGGTATTGTTTTTACTATTTGATTCGGTTTTGCGAGTTTTGTAAATGTTTCCTTTAGGCAAGGTGAAATATACTTTATTTTGAGAGAGAAGCTGTTGTCTTATACACTTAAAAAAATTTATCATAGCTTAAAAAAGCTATACATGCTGGTCTATCAGTATGGCATTGCCATCAGGATCAAAAAACATAATACTGGCAGGCCCCGTTGTATTCTCATCTGCGCCACTCTCTAACTTTACACCTTTAGTTTTTAATTGTTGTTGAATTTTCCTGACATCGTCATATTTTTCAAGTTTATTGGCATTTGAATCCCATCCGGGATTAAAAGTCAGAATATTGTTTTCGAACATCCCCTGAAATAAACCAATTAGTGAATCTTCATTTTTCATAATGAGATAGTTTTTCTCAAGTTCCCCTGCAAAAACATTAAATCCCAGATTTTCGTAAAATTGTTTGGAAGCATTAATGTCTTTTACACTAAGGCTTATAGAAAATGCGCCTAATTTCATGTTTTTATTTTTTAGTTTAAAAATCACTTGGTTGTTGGGCCACCCATTTCAGTCAAGAAACTATCAATGGGCTCCCATAATTCTATTTTATTACCCTCTGGGTCTAGCAGATGGACAAATTTTCCGTAAGGATAAGTAGTTATGCTGTCAAGAACGGTTACTCCATTTTTCTTGAGATTGTCTACCATGGCTTCGATATTCTGAACTCTGTAGTTAATCATAAATCCTTTCTTTGAGGGTTTATAATATTCTTCTTTATTGCTTATGCTCCATCTCAGATAATTGATTTCATTAGGTCTGTTAGCGTTTCTAAATTCAAAGGCCGAGCCGTAGTCGTCCATTACTAGTCCTAAATTATCTTTATACCATGAAGTGGTTGTTTCCGGGTTATCAGACAGGAAAAAAATACCGCCAATTCCGGTTACTCTCGGACTGTTATCCACTTTGGAATTTATATTCTCAGGGTCTTTCTTGTTTTCTTTTTTTTCAGTTGATGAATTACAGCTTATAAAGAACAAGACTGTTAGGAAGCTGGTAATATATAATCTAAAAAGTTTTATCATTTGTTTATACTTTATTGTTCAGATCTATAGGTGCAGTGTCAAATTTTAGAATTTGGTAACTTCTCCAAAATGTTATAGACATTGATGTAGATAGTTACTGCCATTATATTTAGATAAGTTGATAAGAACAGTTACTTATACTCCAATTTTATAAGATCGTTTCCTAAATTACTTATATAGAGTGTTTGCCCATCATTAGAAAAGAACATGCCTGTGAGTAATCCCGGGAGGGGACGAAACAAGTCCGGAGAAAGTAATTGAAGTCTCTCCATCCCTAAACGACTTATTCTAGTATATTCATTAGAAATCTTTAAATTATCTGTAGTAGAACCATCAAAAATTATATGTTGTGAATGATTTTTAAAATCGACTGCAACCACTTGATTGTTAAGAGGGGACGCTACAATTAAACGACCTTCCTGATCTATTAATATATTATCTGGTGACACCACGTTTGCGGCCACACCTAAATATTTGGTTGTTCCATTTTTGACATCCACTTCCAATGTATGAACTCTATCCATCATAGTTTCCGAAATAAAAAGGTGTTTTTCATCCCTATCCATAGTAATGCCATTAGCAAAGTATAAGCTATCCATAATTTTAGTGGGGGCGCTTTTTAAGTCGGCCATTCTAAAAAGAGCTCCATGGGGCACTGGTATATTCACATCGCGAAACATTTCATCCAAATTAGTGCTTTCTGTAGATTGGGAAAACCAAATAGCTCCGGTATTATCCCTGTAAATCGTATTCACTCCATAAGGATGATCATAAATCATTTCTACCTCCTCAGAAGTTGTATTGACGCGATAAATCTTACCATCTGCAACATCGGACATTAGTATATGCTTACCGTCGTGTTCTAAAACTATTCCATTAGGGCCCGCAATGTTTTCAGGTGGATTGTGAACAAAACCAGCATCTGCGAAATTCCCAAATGGACGATTGGAACCGTCTTTTTCAATTAATCGGAGTCCATAGGCCTGGTCTACTACCACAATACGTTCATCTTCCAAAAAAACGCCGTCTTCGGCCCGAAGTAAGCTGCCATCTCCTGGAAACAAATTCTCTTTTTTAAAGGTTAAATAAGGTAGTTTTTTAGTTGACTCCTCGGATAACGGGATTTGATTGTCCGACTTGTGTTCTTCACAGGAAATAAATGCAAAAACTAAAAGCAATAAGAAATAAATTGAAGGCTTCATTGGGTCTATTTTAGAGGTTGGTTGTATATGAGAGTTGTTTCTATCTGATCATAAGCTATTGTTCTTGAATGTCAAATATGGTGTTTTGATAAAAACTAGTTTTCCATCCGTATAAATTTATTAAAAAAGCACAAGTTTTGTTTCCTGTGCTTTTGAAAACATTTATAAGAGCATTTAATTTTGTATCAATTTTTCTAGATCGATAGTTCTCAGAACCTTCAGCCCTTTGTTGGGACCGACTATCTCGGTATATTTAAAATGTGAAGTTCAAATTTACAAACAGGTTCCTTCCGGGAGCAAAAATAGGTTCATTTGTACCTCTTACGGAGCGGTTGAGATGTTCGTAATAATTCGCATTCCATAGATTGTTCACTCCTGCATTGACTTTCATATTGTCCGTTATTTGATAGCCAAGTTTAAAGTCCATCAGCACAAAAGATGGTGACACCGTTTCACCAAATTCATTGGATACTCTAGATTGCTCAGACACGTATCGAAACAAGAGCTCTGGAAATAATTTGTTCTTTAAATAACTTCCATATAGGAAATATCTGAGGTCTAAGGGTGCTATCTCAGGAAGAGGCTCGTCTCGTTCCAAGTCCTGACCATAAGTATAGGCAATACCAAATTGATGTTGTAATCCAGCAAATAGTTGTTGAGACCAACTTATCTCAAAACCAGTTCTAAAAGCAGCATCAATGTTAATGAACTGTCTTACACCTGGACTCATTGGAAGCCTTGGCTCAAGATCAGCATCAATGACTGAGGAAATATAATCTTGAATATAGGATGCAAATACATCTACATTTATTGTAGTGCCTTTAGTAATCATCCATTGAAGAGTAACATCTACCTGATTGTTCGCCGCGGGCTTAAGTTGTGGGTTTCCTAGCATCTCATAAGGATCTTGTCCTACCGGGAAAAAATTTATAAATCTTTCTGTAAGGCTTCCACTTCTTTGTGCTCTGCCCAACCATAGTCCTGTTTTTATGGACGTGCCAAAATCTTTTAGTATTCCAACACTTAGACTAGGGTTTAGTTGGGTTATCTTAGACTCTTCATTTACTTGTGTAAACTCATCAGATGGGTCGTTTATATTGGCATTATTTAGTTCTAAACGCCCTGAAAGAATATAATTAAGAGATGCTCCTTTAATTTGATATTCGGCAAAAGCACCTGTCTTACTTATTCGTCCGTCTTGCCAGGCATTGTCCTCAAAAGTATTCCCCGCATTTGGTCCCATTAAAAATTCTCTGACTCTTGTGCCGTCGGCACCTTCTATTCTTAAATCTGCACCTGCATAAAGTATTCCTTTATTAAACCGCCACAGACCTTCCGTTCTACCTCCATAATTATAGGTTTTGGCAGAAGTTTCTGCATTCAACATGCGAGGGTCTAAAGGCTTTAGAAGGTTATTCATAAGATGATCTACAAAGGAACCAAATATGGTAGTATTCCAACTTTGTAGCTTATCATGATTGATCTGAATGTCGTGTCTTAGGTTAAACAGCCAAGTGTCGTCCTTTCTCAAATCCATAGGCAAGGCTGGGAAATCTGCATCTCTAGCTCGATTGTACACGGCTGAAACACGAATTTGTTGATTTGAGGCAATCTTAAATCCCATATCTGTACCAAAACTAGCACGTTGAAAATCCGCTTGGACAGTTTCTCCATTACCCGTGGTATAATCATTCCCCTGTGACCATGAACCAAATATATTGATATCATGCAATGCTCCAGTGAAACCGATTTGAGTCTCTCCTCTTACGAGGTCTCCGTTAGTTTCGTAACCCGCTGAAGCTCTTCCGTAAATATCTGGTTCACTAGTAAAGCGTAGCTTGGTAGGAATGAAGTTGATGGTAGCTCCAAAACCTGTTCCATATCTAAGTGCATAAGGACCTTTTAAAATTTCAATTCTGTCCATCATATTAGGTGCCATCTGGCTTGTGGGTGGGTCCATTCTGTTGGGACAAGCTGCCGTGGCACTTTGTGCCCCATTCAACACCACATTCAATTGATCATATTTAAAGCCTCGAAACACAGGATCAAAACCATAGTTGCCACCTTTTCTAATACTATTAAAGGCCGGCAATTGATTGAGGATTTGAGCCCCATCGTGCTCCATTCTATCGGAATATTCAATTTTTAGGGACTCATTGGGTTGTTCCTTTTGAGACTTTATACCGATTACAGTTACCGGGTAAAGGTTCATGGTAACGCTCTTTCTATAATAGACTTCTTCCTGAATTGCTTTTAATAGGGTTTCTGCATCAATACTCCAAGAGCCGTAATTTATATGTGAAATAGTCATATTTATCTCTTCTTCTGGGAGGAAGGAAATAATTCCTCTTTCGTCTGAAAGACCGGTTTGTTCGCCATATACGAAGGTAGATTGTACTATGGGCAAGGCCGTTTCAAGGTCTAATAGTCTAATTTGTTTTTGCTCAGATTGAGCAAAAAGGTTGGTAAACAGCAAACATAATGCTATTACCAAATTATTTTTGATAGTCATTCTTTATCCTGATTTAGTGTAAAAAAAAGTTTAGCACAAGTGCAAAGCATGCCCTTTAAGCACAACTAGAAAATTTAGTAGTGCTTTAGATTAAAAATGAGGTATAGTGCCTCGAAGAGCATTAAATCAGCTGGTATTTTGGAGGGTGGAAAATATCAACAACAAAAGAAGAGTTGTAAATTTCACTTTTATAGGCAGCCTTTGGTTTGGGGACCGTATTATCTGTAAAATGTAAAAAATCGAGAGAATTTGTGGAATAACAAAAAACTATTTCTAGCCTTTCGCTATTATTTGTAGGAGTTTGTTTTTCTTCTTGTTCTTCTGCCTTTTTGAGTTGTTCTGAAAGGAAACATTTTCCATTACATGTTTTTATTGGCTCATCTTTATTGATACAAAGTACCGTGGCTATAAAATCTTGGTTAATTGTAAAGTCTATTAGTATCCCAAGCTTTGTTAGATTGGGCAGCAATAAAGCAGTTATCAGTAATATGGAAAACGCTTTTCTCAAGGCGCCGGGAATTTATACAAAGATAATGAAATAGAAATATTTTAAGGGGTAATCAGCCTTCAAATAAAGAGTATTATGACCTTATTCTTACGTTCTATAAGTATTCTTATTATCCTTTTAAAATCCCTTAAGGCGTGTTTTTATTTAATAATTCCTTTTGTCGTTTATCTTTTATGTTCCGGACTATCAAAACCGGCCTTGCATCCTGCTGCCCATTCATCGGGTTGGTTCCCATGTGCCGGAATACCACCTTGATCTTTTAGCATCCTGGCGAGATGTAGACAATTCCACACTAAAAAAGTAGTGTTTCTATTAGTGAAATCATTTTCTGGTCCCCCAGATCCTTCATCTCTATAGGAGGGTCCGGGTCCGGCTTCTCCCATCCATCCGGCATCTGCTTGCGGTGGAATCGTATAACCTATGTGGGAAAGAGAAAACAGAATATTCATAGCACAATGTTTTACACCATCCTCATTACCCGTAATTAGAGTAGCGCCTACTTTTCCATAATCCCGATACTGCCCTTTTTTATTAAATTGATGTGTATAGCCATACATGCGTTCAAGAACTCGGTTACAAACAGACGATTTCTCACCCAGCCAAACAGAGGTGCAAAGAATTAAGATGTCACACGCGTCAACTTCTTTTTGTAAAGTTGGCCAATCATCTCTATCCCACTCGGGAGTTTTGGACATATCCAAACCTAAGCCGGCCGGGAGAACATAATCTACAGGTCTAATAACTTTTGTTTCTACGCCATTTGCCTCAAACACCCTTTGGGCGACCCCAATTAATCCTTCTGTATGTGAAAGTACAGGCGTTCGGTTGAGGGTACAGTTAAGGAAAAGCACTTTCAAATCTTTATAAGTTGCTGGAGGATTGGAGCACTGTTGCTCTGTAATTTGGTTGAGTTGTTTTGACATGGAATATTGTTTATGTTAGAAATTGAATGTATGAGATTATACTATTATGAGTCGCGCTATCTTGTAAAACCTTTCAAAAGGTAAAAGGCAATGACCTGAATGTTTAGGATGAAGCAGGGGCAGCAGCACACCAAATTAATCCAACATTTTATGAATCAAAGGAGTGACTTTTTTTCAAAACAAGGACCGTTCCCATTCTGGAAGTAAAAATGTGTATAAGGGTTGTATTCTAAGCTAGTCCCTCTTTGTTTTTTAGTTCTTTTACTAATTCTAAGGCATCCGGAACTACGTCGCTGCATAAGACAATAAGAGATCCTTTTTGGGCATTGGCTACGGCATGTGTAATAGCCTCTCTTTCTGATGGAATGATAGTAGTTTTCTTGTTAGGATCTTTCTTTTTAATCCCCACATCAAGCATATTTATAAGAGCTTCTTCGGATTGACCCCTTAAGTTTTTATCCTGTCGGATAATAATTTCATCAAACATTTCGGCAGCAATACTGCCCATTTCATTATTGTCTTCTTCTCGTCGATCTCCAATTCCCGCAATAATCCCCACTTTTACAGTAGCTTCTAAACTATCGGTAAACTTCTGTAAGGCCCTCATCCCGGCAGGATTGTGCGCATAATCCAAAAGAATATTGAAATTATTAAACTTAAAAAGATTCAATCTGCCCGGAGTACTCGAAGCTGATGGAATAAAGGTCTCTAAAGCTGCCTTTGTGTCCTCAATACTAATACCCTGAATATTAGCGGCAATAACGGCTGGGAGAATGTTTTGAATCATAAACCTGGCCTTGCCACCATAAGTTAGGGGAATGTTTTCTGCTTTCATAATACGCATCTTCCAAATACCTCTGCAAATAGTAACATAACCATTTTCATAGATGGCTGTGATTCCGCCAATGCGTTGTAAGGCTTTAATTCTAGGGTTATTTTCGTCCATAGAAAATAGAGCCAAATTACATTCTAGGTTTCTTTTCATATCGTATACCAAGTCGTCATCCGCATTTAAGATGGCATATCCATCCGGCAAAACTGTTTCTGGAACCACAGCTTTAACTTTTGCGAGCTGTTCTACCGTATGAATTCCTTTTAATCCTAAGTGATCTGCTGAGACATTGGTAACAATGGCAATATCACATTTCTTAAAGCCCAATCCGGCTCTTAGAAGCCCACCTCTGGCGCATTCTAAGACAGCAAAATTTACTGTAGGATCTTTTAAAACAAATTCCGCACTGGCAGGTCCGGTACAATCTCCTTTCATCAACATTCTGTTCTGTATGTATACCCCGTCACTAGTCGTATAACCTACTCTATGTCCATTCATTTTAGCAATATGGGCAATAAGTCTGCTTGTAGTAGTTTTTCCATTGGTTCCTGTAATGGCTATGATAGGGATTCTTCCGGTATCTCCTTTTTGGGGAAATAATTTATCCACCACAGGAGCTGCTACATTTCTTGGTAATCCTGTGGTCGGGGCTAAATGCATTCTAAAGCCAGGTCCTGCATTCACTTCTAAAACAGCTCCCCCGGTTTCTGATAGGGGTTTACTTATGTCAGTAGTCATAATATCGATGCCACAAATGTCCAGATCAATAATCTTGGAGATTCTTTCTGCCATGGAAACGTTGGCCGGATGCACAATATCCGTTACATCTTCGGCCGTACCCCCTGTACTAAGGTTAGCTGTGTCCTTTAGGATTAGCCTTTCATCCTTATTTAAAATAGAAGTGGGGGTATAGCCAGCATCAGAAATAATGGTTTTGGTAAGGTCGTTTATAGTAATGGCCGTGAGCACTTTTTCATGGCCATAGCCCCTTCTTGGATCTGTGTTTACTTCTGCCACTAATTCTTCAATGGTAGATTTTCCATCTCCAACGACGTGGGCCGGTGTTCTTTTGGCGGCAGCGACAAACCTATTATTAATAACTAGTAGTCGATAGTCCTCGCCCGTAATATATTTCTCTACAATAACTCTTCTTGAGACTTCCTTGGCAGCTTTAAAACCTTCAAGGGCATGCTCATAGGAATTAATATCCACGGTAATTCCTCTGCCATGATTTCCATCAACAGGTTTAATTACCAATGGATAGCCTATGTATCTGCAGGCTTCTTCCAGACTGCTTTCCCGACTTATAATATCTCCTTTTGGAACTTCAACCTCTGCTTGTTCTAAAAGATATTTGGTGTCTTCCTTATCGCAAGCCAATTCTACCCCTATACTGCTGGTTTCACTAGTAACCGTTGCCTGAATCCTTTTTTGATTAGCACCATACCCCAATTGTACCAGAGAATATTTATTAAGTCGAATCCATGGGATACCTCTGCTTTCGGCTTCTTCTACAATAGAACCTGTGCTGGGACCTAAACGTTCAGACTCCCTTAATTCTCTCATTTTTTGAATATCCTCTTCCAGATTGTAATCTTCTCCTGATATTAGAGCTTCACAAATCCTTACAGCGGCCCTTGCAGCGTATCTGCCAACAGATTCTTCTATGTATGAAAAGACAACATGATAGACTCCTTCTTCCCCATAGCCTCTGGTTCTGCCAAAGCCAGTGTCCATATCTGCCAGGGTTTGTATTTCTAGGGCAATATGTTCTATAACATGTCCCATCCAGGTTCCTTCATCAACCCGCATAAAAAAGCCACCTTCACATCCTTCACTACAGCGATGAGAATACATACTTGGGAACATGGCCTTGATTCGCTTTGAAAAACCTTCCACTTTATTGGTGGGCTTCTCCTCCATATCTTCCAAATCGAGCACCATTACAATTAGTTTGTGTCTTCTAATAGACCAGTAATTTGGTCCTCTCATGGCATTTATCTCCCTGATCTTCATAGGCTTTTACTTATTTGTTCTAAAAACTTTAAAATGGATATTAAAAATAAAAACAATAAATTTCCTGCTATTGGTCATTCAGGAGTTTATTTATAGTGCTAATTTCATAAATATATGACATTTTTTAGTACAATAGCTTTATTTTTGCCTGTTAGAAAAACTCAATTATGGCAGTAAATGGAACTTTAATTCCAATAGGTGGAAATGAGGATAAGGGAAGAGAAAATGATGAGCAGTTTAGTCTGGAATTTATTGAGGAAGGTATTCTTTCCAGAGTAGTAAGGGAAAGTGGAGGTGTAGAGTCAAAGATTGTTGTAATTCCGACAGCTTCCAGTATTCCTAAAGAGGTAAGTAATAATTATTTCGATGCTTTTGGGAAATTAGGATGTAAGAATGTTCATCTCCTGGATATTAGGGAAAGAAATGAGGCCGAAAGTGAAGAAGCTATTGATCTTGTTTCCAATGCTCAATGCGTAATGTTTTCTGGAGGAGATCAGTCTAAAATCACCTCAAGAATTGGAAAAACGAAGCTCCATCAGGTGCTGACGGACCGTTACGAAAAAGAGAATTTGGTGATCGCGGGTACAAGTGCAGGAGCCATGTGTATGTCTCATGAAATGATTTCCGGCGGAAGCAGTGCAGAGTCCTTTATTAAGGGAGCTGTTAAAATGGGACAAGGGATGAATTTTATTTCTAATTTGATTATTGATTCTCATTTTATTAGAAGAGGGCGATTTGGCAGATTGGCAGAAGCAGTGGCTAAGTATCCAAAGATGATGGGTGTGGGCCTTGCGGAAGATACCGGTATAGTAATTAAGGATGGAACTACTTTTGAAGTGATTGGTTCGGGAATGATTATCATCTTTGATCCTAGAAAATTAAAACACAATAACGAGAGTATTTTAAGTGAGGGTACGCCTATGTCCCTGGTAAATTTAAAAACACATGTCTTGGCAAATGGAGATCGATTTAATCTTAAAAAAGGAAAAGTGAAGGTATTGCCCCTTGATGCTCCTTTTACGACCTCTTAAGTGCCATAAATAGCAATTAATTCTTTTTCGTCTGATACTTTGGAAGCACGGTACATTCCTTCTGTATTGAAGGGCATGGTTATATTTCCTTGTTTATCTACCGCTATTAAGCCCCCATCTCCTCCTAAGTCTAGCAATCTTTTATTGATTACTATATCTGCTGCTTCTTTTAAGGATAAACCTTTGTATTCCATCAAACAAGAGACGTCATAGGCCACAACGGCTCTTATAAAGAATTCGCCACTTCCGGTACATGAAACTGCACAGGTATTATTATTTGCATAATTGCCAACACCTATTAAAGAACTATCTCCTATTCTTCCAAAGCGTTTATTGGTCATCCCGCCGGTTGAGGTAGCTGCTGCTAAGTTTCCATCTAAATCACAGGCCACAGCTCCCACTGTCCCGAATTTGGAATCTTTTTTATGGGAATGATCCAGCTTAAAATCCTCTGTTCCTTTTAATTCCTGCCATTGATTATAGCGAAGGGAATCGTAGAAATAGCTTTTATCTTCAAAAACATAATTAAGTTTTTTAGCAAATTCTATGGCTCCTTCACCAGCCAAAAATACATGCTCACTTTTTTCCATGACATCTCTGGCAAGGCTAATAGGATTTCGAATACCGCTCACAAGAGAAATAGCTCCGGCGTTTCTGCTTTTTCCATCCATAATGGAGGCATCCATTTCATGATCTCCTGTAGCCGTAAAGACACTTCCTTTACCAGCGTTAAATAAGGGTGAATCTTCCAGGCAATTTACACTTCTTTCAACAGCATCAATTGATGATCCACCTTTCGCTAGTATTATATATCCTTCCTGAAGAGCTGTATTTAAATCTTCCTTATATCTTTTCTCCAACTCAGGGGTCATCATCCCCTTTACTAGAGTCCCGGCACCTCCATGGATGGCCAAAGCGATTTTATTCATTTTGCGAATTGCTATATTTGGGTTCTTAATGCTTCGTTTTTTCGATGATAGAATTCACGATAATTTTTGCATGAATTCGGGAGTTTTCTATAAACCATTTGTGAGTCTCCATCCCCCCGCAGATTACCCCTGCCAGATAAAGTCCGCCTATATTCGTTTCCATAGTATCCGCATCATAGGTAGGTAGTCTTTTGTCATCTTGAGAAAGAGTTATACCCACTTTTTCTAAAAATTCAAAGTTTGGCATATATCCGGTAAGTGCTAAGACAAAGTCATTTTCTAAGATTTTTTCCCTTCAGGCGTATTAATAATAATCTTGTCTTCCTCTATTTTCAAGACTTCACTTTGGTAATATGCCTTAATACTGCCTTCTTCAATACGATTTATTATATCGGGTCTAACCCAATATTTTACTCTTTTTCCCACCTCAGCACCTCTGATTATCAGGGATACTTCAGCTCCTTTTCTCCAACATTCTAGGGCGGCATCTATGGAAGAATTACTGGCACCAATAACGGCTAGTTTTTGGCCAGCATAGAAATGAGGATCTTTATAATAATGAGAAACTTTTCCTAATTCTTCCCCCGGAACATTAAGTAGGTTGGGAAGGTCATAGAATCCGGTCGCTATAACAACATTCTTGGAGAGATAATTATTTTTAGAAGTTTCAATAGTAAAAACACCTTCCTTTTTTGAAATCTCTTTGACTTCTTCAAAAAGTTTTATTTGAATATCGTTTGAAGTAACAATTCTTCTGTAATATTCTAAGGCCTCGTTTCTTTTTGGTTTGGCTTCATTACTTATAAAAGGAATATCATCAATTTCCAATCTTTCTGAGGAAGAGAAAAACTGCATATTTACAGGATAGTTAAAGAGGGAATTTACTATTGGGCCCTTTTCAATAATTTGGTAGGTAAGGCCCTTGTTTTTTGCTTCTAGCCCGCATGCTATTCCAATGGGTCCTCCGCCAACAATTAATAGATCTAATACATTCATTAAATTGAGCCCTTTTTTAGCAATTTATAATCCATTTTTCACTTAACAAAACTATGTAATTTATTGATACCAATTTGGCTATTATCCAAAGCCTTTTTGTGAAAGTAATCCTAGAAGATATATTTGGTCACCATAGGAGATGAAGAATAAAATATAAAAAAACACCAAGTTTTTACATGATTTTTATCATTCTTTTGAAGATTTCTTTAACTGAACTTTAAACTATAATCATTAAATACAATATCATGAATGTCCAAATAGAAGTTCCGGTTTCAAAAATAATGACTAAAAATCTTATCACTCTCGATATTAAAGAGGATTTGGCGCAGGCCGAGTATCTTTTTAAGAAACATAAGATTAGGCATATACCTGTTTTGAAAAAGGGAAAAATAGTGGGTCTTTTAAGTATGAACGATATTTTGAGAATTAGTTTCGCCGATGGGGCTTATAGGGAAGAAGAAGACATTTCCTCCTCTATATATGAGATGTTTACAATACAACAGCTTATGATTGGGAATCTTGAGACGGTAAGTTCTGAAACTACCATAAGGGAAGTGGCAGAGATTTTGGTAAAAAGAGAATATCATTCCCTACCGGTCGTTGATAAAGGGGATCTTAAAGGAATGGTCACTACAACCGATATTATAAAATTTTTCTTAAGTATTAATTAAGGATTAGCTATTGCAGCGATATTGCCAATAACGGCAAGAGGGTCAGAAGCATTAAATACAAAACTTCCGGCAACTAATACATCTGCCCCGGCCTCAACTAATAACGGAGTATTATCTGCATTTACACCACCATCAATTTCGATAAGCGCCTTTGACTTCTTATTGATAATGAGTTTCTTAAGTGCTTTGACTTTGGCATAGGTGTTCTCAATAAATTTTTGTCCACCATAGCCCGGATTGACGCTCATAATGCATACTAGATCTACTTCAGAAATAATATCCTCCAGAAGATGAATAGGAGTGTGTGGATTGATAGCAACACCTGCCTTAATTCCCTCGGCCTTTATTAATTGAATGGTTCTATGCAAATGCGCACAGGCTTCATAATGCACCGTAAGTACACTGGCGCCTAATTGTACAAATTCCTTAATATACCGGTCAGGTTCAATGATCATTAGATGCACGTCCAAAGGTTTTTTTGCCGCCGCCGCAATACTTTTTACAACTGGCATACCAAACGATATGTTGGGAACAAAAACACCATCCATGACATCTATATGGTGCCAGTCAGCGGCACTTGAATTGACCATTTCAACATCCCTTTGTAAATTCCCAAAATCAGCTGCGAGCAATGAAGGGGCTATTCGAACTTTATTCATCCTAAAACCTAAAATTTAATAAGCAAAAATACATATTCCATAGGTTATATCAGCTCTTTAATTTGAAACCTCGTGCTCTACTAACAAATACTTTTTAAGCCCGTGATTTTTGGTCCAAGTTCTTTATTGATTGATATTTCCATTATAAACTTCATCATTTTCATTTCCTCCTGAAAGTAAATAAGCGAAAAGATCTACAATTTCTTGCTCGTTTAATCTGTTTAAAAGGCCGGAGGGCATGGGTGAAATAGGAGATAATTCTTGCTTAATTATGGAGGATTTTGCCAACTGAACGGTATAAGTTGTATTAAGTGGGTTTGGCATGATCTTCACCGAATCTGCCGTTTCAGAAAGTATTCTTCCTGCAATTTTCTTCTCAGAGTCTAAATGAAATAGGGTAAACGCATATTGATCTGAAATATCATCGTTTGGACTATAGATGGAAAATGTAAGGTCATATTTGTTGAATTTGGATCGTATCTGTGTGAGGTCTGGTCCCGTTGCTCCACCTTCCCCATTCATCCTATGACATAAAACGCACAAGGCAGCTTGATAGGCTCTTTCGCCCCCTTCAAAACTAGCTGTCTTATCACCTCTAAGGAAGCTATTTAAAGTGCTTCCACTATAATTACTCCCGGGACCAATAGGCTGAGGTAGCTCCTCTACCACTGTGTTAGGTGAATATACCCCCGATAATTCTTCATAATATGCCCTCTCTTGCTCCGGTATATTTGCGATAGCTTGTATTCGCATATTTTCCATGTAAGCTTTAAAGCTCATCCCACCTTTGGCACTTAGCACATCATAGAACCACATAAAATATTTTTCTCGTAAATCTTTGGTCCATCCTTCTTTGGCATGACTCAGTAACGCCCCGTAATAGATTGCTTCTCCCGGAGGCATTTTTGCGATTACTTCGCGGATGAGCGGGCCATATTGTTCGCTTCTCAGAGTAGCTTCCTCGGAAAGCATACCACTTTTAATTGTTGTTTTTTCTTTAGTATGTTTTTCTAATAAAGCAACTGTATTTTTCACGGCATTTTTTTCATTTAAATAGATTAAAATGGAAGCTAGTTCTCTATTTAGCATATCACTTTCTGAAGGAAAGTAACCCTTAAATCTATTCTTAATGCTTTGAGCTTGTTTTGTTTCAGGAGGACCCATTCTAATAAAAACTAAGGCATAATTTCTAAGAAGATCTACTTTTTGCGATTCACTTAGACCTTCCCAATTAATACTATTTAATTTGTTTAAAATAATATTTTCATCCTTAGGGCTCCCTTGTCTGGCCATGGCAATCCCGGATCCAATTATTTTTATGGGATTCTTTTCATTGGCAAAAGAAGATTTCCAAACTTCCGTTGGCAGATGTTCCAGCGTAATCCTGGAGGCATATCTAATAAAACGATCTTGATGATCCAGATTGGCCCAAGCAAGTTCTAAAGCTTCATTATCATCATAGGCAGCAAAGTTTTCTATCTTATGTCTTAGAGCTCTTAGCTCCTCTGCTTTTGGATCTTCATTTTTGGCTACTTTTTCGCCGATATTACCATTATAGCTAAGGCGATAAAGCCTGGAATCAAGACCTCTTCCTCCTGTTGCAAAATAAATATTCCCATCTTTTCCAGCAATCATGTCAGTCAGAGGTAGGGGAGTGCCGGAGAGAAATTCTTCACGTACGCCAGTGTAACTACTTCCTTGAGGAATTAAGTTAATATGATAAATAGTTCCAAAACTCCAGTCCATTATAAAAAGTCCGGTTGTTAGTTGTTCTGGAAACCTTAAGCCATTGCCGGAGATGACGGCTGTAGGTGAGCCCTGCTCGAGGTTATGAACTGCCGGTAAATTATCGGGATAATAGGCTGGCCATTTTCCTGAGCCTGTTCTCCATCCATATTCACTTGCTGCTGTTACATGGCAAATACGTGTAGGCCTATACCACGGCATTCCTATATCCCATTCCATATCGGCATCATAAGTGAATAATTCACCATCTGAATTAAAGGCGATATCAAAAGGATTTCTATATCCGGCTGAAATTAATTCCCAGTTCTCCCCTAATTGATCAAATTTGGCAATCCAGCCTCCAGGGGCTTTTATGTCGTTGGCATGACCTCGGGCATCCAAATAAGGTGTAAATAAATTATCCTCGCCCCAATTTGTGGGTAATTTACTGTTCTCTTTTAAACTTTCCGGAACTAAAACATGATTCCCGGCAATAAAATATATGGATTCTCCATCGGGGCTCAATACAAAGCTATGAGGTCCGTGTTCTCCGGAACCTTCCAATCTCAATAGCATTTGTACATCGTTTAATTCGCCATCCCCGTTACTGTCAGTTATACGATAAACACCACTGCCTCTAATAGTCTTGTCTTCTGAATCATCCTCCCAATTTTTATTAACTGCGACATAAAGGCTGTTAAAGGCCCATAGAAGTCCATGCGCTTCTCCTATATTTAAGTCCAAACTGTCGACCTGATTTCTTTTCACCACCCCCTCATTTTCAGGTCTTTGAAAATAATAGATCTTTCCACGTTGGTCACAGGCATAGAGAGTGCCTTTGTCATCTTCTGCAAGAGCTACCCAAGAGCCCTGCTTCTCCGAACTTTGGTGATATATTTCTGTTAAGGTGAAATCTTTTGGAACATTAAATTTTACATCATCCGAATCCCCGGATAAGTCGGCCGTTTTTTTCTGGCTACAGGAAATTATTAAAAGGATAAAGGCAACAAGTAAAAGTTGATGGTTAAATTTTAGCTTCATTGAAGAGGTTATTTAGTGATTGGTAATGAGATAAGATCTTATAAATATACAGAATAGTTTTGGCACTTTATTATAAAAATAAAAGCAATAGGGGTGTTGTAGTAATCAAAAGAATATAAAAAATAAGGGCTTAAAAGGAAGTGTGGAAAGGTGTTTTGCTATTGTCGGACGGGTGTTAATTCTATAAAATGAAAAACTCCGGTAATCAGCCGGAGTTTATTCATCAATCAAAAAACGAACAGTCATGATAAACTGTTGTTAACTGTCACAAATTACAATTTTTAAAATTAAAATCCAATAATGAAAATAAATTCAATGTAATTTGTTACTCTGCTTTTTAGCCGAGATAGGTCTTTAAAATCTTACTTCTAGAAGTGTGTTTTAGTCTTCTAATAGCTTTTTCTTTAATTTGTCTAACTCTTTCTCTGGTTAGATCAAAAGTCTCACCAATTTCCTCTAGGGTCATTGAATGCTGTCCTGCCAGACCAAAATATAATCTGATGACATCAGCCTCTCGAGGTGTTAATGTCTCCAAGGCTCTTTCAATCTCCGTACGCAAAGATTCGTGTAAGAGTTCTTTATCTGGATTGGGTGATTCCCCACTTCGCAAAACATCATATAAGTTAGAATCTTCTCCATCAATTAAGGGCGCATCCATAGATACATGACGTCCAGAATTCTTTAAAGATTGCTTTACATCTTCAACGGTCATATCAAGCTCTTTGGCAATTTCTTCTGCAGAAGGAATTCTCTCGTGGGCTTGCTCTAAGAAAGCAAAAGTCTTGTTTATTTTATTGATAGAACCAATCTTATTTAAGGGTAGCCTAACAATACGGGATTGTTCAGCTAGTGCTTGTAAGATAGATTGGCGAATCCACCATACAGCGTAGGAAATAAATTTAAAACCCCTTGTTTCGTCAAAACGTTGTGCTGCTTTAATAAGTCCTAAATTACCCTCATTAATTAAATCGGGTAGTGTAAGACCTTGATTTTGGTATTGTTTGGCCACAGATACCACAAAACGAAGGTTGGCTTTGGTCAGTTTTTCCAAGGCGATCTGATCTCCAGCTTTAATGCGCTGCGCCAGCTCTACTTCTTCATCTGCTGTTATCAGGTCAACCTTGCCAATTTCTTGTAAGTACTTGTCTAATGATGCGGTTTCCCTATTGGTAACCTGTTTTGTGATCTTAAGCTGTCTCATTTGGGTTCTTTGCTTTTAATTAAGTTCAAAATGCATAGACTGCATATACTTATACGTAAAAATCACTCAAATGTTACAATATATACCTAGAATTTTAACATTAGGGGGGGATTCATAAAAAAACCCCCTATATTTAGGGGGTTTGTAGCAATAAGAGAGAATTAGTCTCTTCTTGGTTTTCTATCTCGATTTCGGTCGTTTCTACCTCTATCACGATCTCTATTCTCTCTTGGAGGTCTTTCTTTATAGCCTTCCGGTTTTTCTAAAAGAGCCTTTCTTGAGACCTTTTCTTTTCTGGTTCTTGAGTCAATACCAAAGTATTTAACATCAAAGACGTCTCCCATATTCACCACATCAGAAACGTTCTCGGTTCTTTCCCATGCCAATTCAGATACATGTAAGAGTACTTCATTTCCAGGAGCCTCGATATATTCTACAACGGCACCAAAATCTAACATTTTGATAACTTTCACCTCATATACATTCCCTACAACTGGCTTGAAGGTAATAGAATCTATTTTAGCTAAAACGGCATCTATACCATCCTGATTTGTGCCAAGGATTTCCACAAGTCCTTCTTCAGTTATAGGATCTTCGTTAATTACAATTGTTGTTCCTGTTGTTTTCTGAAGTTCTTGTATCACTTTTCCTCCTGGTCCAATAAGGGCTCCAATAAATTCTCCAGGAATAGTAGCAGTAACCATTTTAGGAGCATGACCTTTTACAGATTCATTAGGGGCAGCAATTGTTTCAGTCAGTTTTTCAAGGATATGAAGTCTTCCGGCTCTTGCCTGCATTAATGCCTTCACTAAAATTTCATATGAAAGACCTTTTACTTTAATATCCATTTGACAAGCAGTGATACCATCAGCGGTACCTGTTACTTTAAAATCCATATCTCCCAAGTGATCTTCATCGCCTAGAATATCAGATAATACAGCATATTTTCCAGAATCTGCATCGGAGATTAACCCCATAGCTATTCCTGAAACTGGCTTTTTAAGTTGTACCCCGGCATCCATTAAAGCCATAGTACCCGAACAAACGGTAGCCATAGAGGAAGAACCGTTGCTTTCTAATACTTCAGAAACTACTCTAACAGTATAAGGGCAATCTTCAGGAATCATCCCTTTTAGAGCTCTTTGTGCAAGATTTCCATGTCCAACTTCACGTCTGGAAGTTCCACGAATTGGCCTTGCTTCCCCGGTTGAAAATGGAGGAAAATTATAATGCAAATAGAATGTTTCTTCTCCTTCAAAAGAAGGCATGTCTATCTGGTTTGCTTCTCTTGAAGTTCCTAAGGTTACTGTTGCTAAAGCCTGTGTTTCTCCTCTGGTAAAAATTGCAGAACCGTGGGTAGAAGGCAGATAATCTACTTCACACCAAATAGGGCGAATTTCATCAGTCTTACGTCCATCCAGTCTCAATCCTTCATTTAGTGTTAGATCTCTGACAGCAGCTTTTTCTGCTTTGTAATAATACTTTTTAACTAAATCTCCTATCTCCTGAGTTTCTTCTTCCCCGTAGGAGGCTAATACTTCTTCTTTAATGTTACTAAAGGCCTCACTGCGCTCGTGCTTAGCTGATCCAGCTTTCGCTATTTCATAGACTTTATCATAAACAGCGTCATGAACTTTCTTTTCCAAAGTTGCATCTACAGCTTCGCCTTGATATTCTCTTACTTCTTTTCTTCCAAAGGCTTCGGCCAGTTTCATTTGTGCCTGACATTGTACCTTAACTGCTTCATGAGCGAATTTAATGGCTTCCACCATTTCTTCTTCAGAAATTTCACTCATTTCACCTTCTACCATCATCACTGAATCCATAGAGGCACCTATAATCATATCAATATCAGAATCTGCTAATTGAGCTCTTGTAGGGTTTATAATAAACTCCCCATCTACGCGGCCAACACGAACTTCAGAAATAGCACATTCAAACGGAAAATCTGATAATTGAATAGCTGCCGAAGCTGCTAATCCTGCCATGGCATCTGGCATTACATTTTCATCGTGCGACATCAATTGAATCATCACTTGAGTCTCAGAGTGATAATCTTTAGGAAAAAGTGGTCTAAGGACACGGTCAACCAAACGCATGGTTAATACTTCTCCATCACTAGGTCTGGCTTCTCTCTTAAAAAATCCACCAGGATATCTTCCTGATGCGGCAAATTTTTCTCTGTAATCTACTGTTAAGGGTAAAAAATCTACATCGCTAGATTTGTAGTTAGATACAACTGTACACAATAGCATACAGTTACCCGATTGTACAACAACAGAACCATGCGCCTGTTTTGCAAGTTTTCCGGTTTCAATAGAAATCTCTCTACCGTCTCCTAGGTCAATGACCTCTCTAAAAGTTTTTGGAATCATAAAATTTTATTATACCTGACTTACTATCAGGCTGTTAAACAATGGTCAGTCATGAAAAATGACTTGTGTTGTTGTGTTGTTGACCAATGAAAAACTATGTGTAAGCTTTTTGTTTGCCCATTCAGGGACTTCGCATTAAAAAAAAGGGGAAGCATAGCTTCCCCAAAAAATTACTTTCTAATATTTAATTCTTTTATCAAGATTCGATATTTTTCAATATCCGTTTTCTTTAGATAATCAAGTAAACTTCTTCTTTTACCTACTAATCTTACCAAAGATCTTTCAGTATTGTAGTCTTTATGATTTTTTTTAAGATGTCCTGTTAAATGATTAATACGGTGCGTAAATAAAGCAATCTGCCCTTCAGTAGAACCGGTATTAGTCTCAGAACCTCCATGTTTTTTGAAGATTTCCGTCTTCACTTCTTTTGTTAAATACATTCCAATATTATATTAAATGATTTTTATGTATGTGATTGATTTTCAATCGAGCGCAAAGATAGTAATTATTTTGTATTGCTCTTAGGAGAATAGGTTTTTTTAAAGCTGAATTAAACCATTGCCCACTTCAATAGTCTTAGATGGGTAAATTTAAATATAAAGATTATGAAAAGCTATGTAAGAAATATGCAAATTACCGGATTGTCTATCAGTCTGTTGTTGTTTACTTTAATTGGATGTGATAGAGAACAAGTGGAGGTTTTGGACGACTCAACAAGCGTAAATGCCTCACAACTCCAGGCGAGTGATGAATCAGAACTGATTCTGGAAGAAATGATCAATATTGGAGATGATATCTATGCCGCAGATGAATTGTCTTTTACTAATGGAAAATCATATAATACGGGATTTCTTCCATCCTGTGCCTTAGTAACTAGTATAATAGACGGTAATTCAAAAGAAACTAAAATAGATTTTGGAACTGGTTGTGAGTTGCCCAATGGAAATGTATTGGGAGGAATTCTGATTTTTAATTCTGTAAAGGACACAGATCTGGCTACTAAAACGGTCCTTTTAACAATGAAAAATTTTAGCTTTAATTCGGTTCAAATAGAAGGGGGAGCAACTATTGTAAGAAACAGATCCAATACGGCAGGTAATCCTAACTCAGAGATTAATTTCTCTTTTAAAGGGATATGGCCAAATGATATTGTAAGAAATATAGAGGGCAATAGAACCCGCGAATGGATTGAAGGTTATGGCAGCGGAGATTGGGGAGATAATGTAATTTTGATTAATGGAGAAAGTAATTTTACCACAGCTAATAATGAAATTCTAAATAAAAAGATTACTACCCCCTTGAGAAGGGAATGGTCTTGCAGATTCATAGTAAGCGGAAAGTTAGAGGTGGTTTTTGAAGGCCTTAATTATAGTCTTGATTTTGGAAATGGCAGTTGTGATTCAAAAGGAATCCTGACAAAACCAGATGGCACTTCAGAAGAAATAGCCCTGATAAGATTCAGAAGATAACTAAACCAAAAACCTGCATTTAAAGCAGGTTTTTTTTATTTTCTTATTGGGTTATTTTGAATAAGATCTATATAGAGATTTATTTTTTTCTTGAGATTTCTTCTATGTGAAATAAAATCCAGAAATCCATTTTCAAGAACAAATTCGGCAGTTTGAAATCCTTGGGGTAAATCTTTCCCTGTGGCCTCCTTCACTACTCTTGGCCCGGCAAAGCCTATTAATGCTCCCGGTTCAGAAATATTTATATCACCTAACATGGCATATGAAGCCGTTGTCCCACCTGTTGTAGGGTCTGTACAAAGAGAGATGTAAGGGATTTTAGCTTCAGCCAACTGAGCTAGCTTTGCGGATGTTTTGGCAAGTTGCATTAAGGATAAGGCGGCTTCCATCATTCTGGCTCCTCCTGATTTGGAAATCATGACAAAAGGAATCCCTTTTTTAATTGCATAATCGATACCTCGGGCAATCTTTTCACCTACCACACTGCCCATTGAACCACCAATAAAACTAAAGTCCATACAGCAAATTACAAGCTCTTTTCCAATTGATTTACCAACCCCTGTTCTCACAGCATCCTTTAATCCTGTCTTTTTTTGAGCTGCTTTTAATCTATCGCTGTATTTTTTGGTATCCTCAAACTTCAAAGGATCTTTAGAAGTTAATTTGGCGTCTAGTTCAACAAATTTATTGTCATCAAAAAGTATTTCAAAATACTCTTTGCTTCCAATCCGAACGTGGTAATCATCCTCCGGACTTACGTAAAAGTTTTTTGCAAGTTCTTCTGACTCAACGATCTTACCCGTAGGTGATTTATACCAAAGACCCCTAGGGGTATCTTTTTTCTGATCAGTAGCAGTTTGAATACCTTTTTCTTTTCTCTTAAACCAAGCTGTCATAGGAATTTGTTTAAATTCTAAAAGCTAATTTTATAGGGTATTAACGTTGTTTAAATCTTCAAAAGCTTGTTTTAGTCTTGTTACAAAGGTTTTTTCTCCTTCTCGTAACCAAACCCTTGGATCGTAATATTTTTTATTAGGTTGATCAGATCCTTCTGGATTTCCGATTTGCCCTTTCAAATAGTCAGCTTTACTGCTAAAATAATCTCTAATACCCTCCATGAAGGCATACTGCAAATCAGTATCGATGTTCATTTTTATTACCCCATAACCTATACCTTCTCTTATTTCTTCAACAGTAGAGCCCGATCCACCGTGAAAAACAAAATCGATATGATTGTGTTCTACGCCATACTTTTTAGTAATATAATCTTGAGAATTCCTTAATATTTTTGGAGTAAGTTTCACATTTCCCGGTTTGTACACCCCATGCACGTTTCCAAAGGCTGCCGCTATGGTAAACCTGTGACTTACCTTCGATAATTCTTCGTAAGCATAGGCTACCTCTTCTGGTTGGGTATACAATTTAGAGTCATCCACGTCTGTATTGTCAACCCCATCTTCTTCACCACCTGTAATACCCAATTCAATTTCCAGAGTCATTTCCATTTTACTCATTCTTTCCAGATATTCCTTACAAATAGCGATGTTCTCCTCTATTGGCTCTTCTGATAAGTCAATCATATGAGAACTAAAAAGGGATTTTCCAGTTTCGGAATAATGCTTTTCACTTGCGTCTAATAGACCGTCTATCCAGGGTAATAATTTTTTTGCACAATGATCTGTGTGAAGTATTACAGTGGCGCCATAAGCCTCGGCTAATTGATGGATATGTGTTTAGCTCCTGCGATAGCCCCTTCTATGGCGGCTATTTGATTTGTGTTCGCTAATCCTTTACCTGCGTTAAATTGAGCACCTCCATTAGAAAATTGAATAATCACCGGAGAGTTTAATGTTGCGGCTGTCTCCAAGACTGCATTTATGGTGTTAGAACCAGTTACATTAACTGCCGGAAGCGCAAAGCCCTTCTCTTTAGCATAATTAAAGATTACTTGTACTTGGTCGCCTGTTGCAACTCCTGCTTTGATATTGTGGGACATAATTATCGTCTTATTTTTATATGAGATGTGGCAAATGTAGTAAATTAATTAAAGGACTAAAAAGGATAATTTATACCAATTTGTATTACGGCATTGGAAAAGTTGTATTCAGCGAACCATCTTTGGGAAGGTAAGTTAGCTGGGTTATAGGTTTTGAATCCCATGTCTACCCTAAAAACAAAATAGGTAAAATCATATCTTACTCCTGCACCCGTGCCCAAGGCAATTTCAGAAAAGGATTTAAATCCTTCAAATACTGCCGCAGGATCCGTAATATTATCCCACACATTCCAAATGTTACCGGCATCTGCAAAAATGGCTCCTTTAAAGTCTCCAACTATAGGAAATCTATATTCTAGATTTAGTGCAATTTTAAAATTAGCTTCGTTAAAATCATTTATGTTATTGGTAGAACCTGGTCCTAGTGAGTAAGGAAACCAAGCTCTATTATCATTGGACCCGCCCGCAAAATAACTACGTACAAAAGGGATACTATTAGAATTTCCATAAGGGACAGCAATACCTGTAAAAGCCTCTAAAAGCCAGTACATTAGATCTAGAAAGATCCCAATGTTTAATATATTCAACTTCTGTCTTAACATATTGCGAATAAGGAACATTAAAAATAGTTCGATCTCCATTATCATTTTTATCGAACTCAATTAAATTGGAAATTGCTGCTAGGAACGCCCCGGCACTTTCAACTTTAAAACGCAATGAATAAAAATTTTCATCCGTGATATTTAATCGATTGTTCTTATTAAAAGTATAGTTACTGGCAAAGATTAAGTTGTTCTCTGTTAACCTTATTCTTCTTTCTTCAATACTTGCCACGTCGCTTTGATCTTCAGGATCCGTGGGAACCTGATCATTTAAAATGGCATCGGTAAAACCAGCAGTTCCATCAGGGATTTCTAAAGCGGGGCCCTCTGATCCTTCAGGCGTAACATAAAAATCTTCCAATTCTGGGTTGCCTGTGTAAAGAGGTTGGGAGGCAACGTCATTTAGCTGTTCATAACTGCTTTGGTAAACATTGTAATAGCGCTCAGGATTCAGATTATTCACAAATTGTATGTTCAATAACTCGAAAGAGTTTTTATTGGAGACATTAGAAGTCCAATTATAACCAAGTATTGCATTGAAAGTTTGTTTGTCTAAACCAATATTTTTTTGAAAACTAGTTCCCACTGAAGCCCTGGTTTGGGGAAGCATATAATAAGGAATAACTTTCTTCCAATTAACAAAAGGAAACCAGATTCTAGGAAAGGTTATGTTAATGTCCGCTCCAATTTCGGTAAAAAAGTCCTCTGTAGAACTGTCATCGCTCAAAAGTCCAAACGTACCCCCGGCGGATAAGCTAAGCGTTTCTGCTCCTCCAAAAATATTTCTAGAAATTAAAGAAGTGCTAAATCCAACACCTAGAGTCTGAATATTAGAATGTGTAAGGTCGAAATCGAAAGCCCATGAAAATTTAGGTCTAGTAGCCAGATAAATCTCCGTGTTTAATTTTGTTCGGGTACTATCTTCAGAAAAAAGAATATTTGGATATTTAAATGTATTTAGATTAGTGATCTGCCTATAAGTCCTTGTTTTGTCTATTTCTCGATAGAGACTATCTTTTTCCAGAAAGATAGCATCTGTTAGGGCCTTTGGCTTATAGCGTAATTTATTCTTGTAAAATATGGTATAATTATCATACTCAATGGAATTTAAACTATCCTTATTATCATCAAATGCATAGTCAGCATAAATATTAATCTTACCCATTTTAAAAACTCGATATTCGGAGGTAGTTATAACGCTATCGCCTCGTCTTCTTAAAATCTACCAATATTGAGCTCAACTTTCATTTTTTTGATCATCGAGAGTCTGATAGTTGTATCTCTTAGGATGTCATAAGAAATGGAACTCTCTTGGAAGTTATAAACTCCGGATTCCCTAAAAAGATCTGCCAATCGTTCTCTTTCATTGTTAAAGTCAACAAGGTCAAACTGTTTTTTTTCTAGTATGAAGGATTCAGATTCATGAATTTTATATAAGGAATCAATGGCTTTGGAAGTAATTTTCTTGGTAAGAGTGTCTACTATAAAAGGTTTTCCAAGGTAAATATTGTAATTTATTTCCGCCCGCTGCTTTTTGCCAGAACTGTCTATTTTATAATTGGTATTATTATTAAAATAGCCCTTGCTGCCGTAGTAAAGACTCAATCTCTCTAAAGATCTAACGGCCTTGGTTGTATCTACAATTGAGGGTGGTTCTCCAATTTTTTTTAACCAGTCACTATATCCTTTAACAAGGAAAGATTCTCCTAATCTATTCACTTGTTTTTGGGATAAAACTTTGGCCCAATTTTTCTCTCTATTCGGTTTTTTGTGCAACCATACCTGATAAGTTGAATCTGGATTTTCTTTGGCGAGATTATAGAGGTTTAGTCGTAATGGATACCTTAATATGGTACTGTTAGGTTCTTGTAGTACAGAGACTTTCAATATCTTCACTCTGAATTTACTTTCTCATATTGACGTAAATGTTATTCTTAGTAAGTAAAAGTTCGTCTTCGTCTACTCTTTTCAAGGTGTTACAAGAAGTAAATGCAGCAATAAGCAAGAATAAGCCTATTTTTGCATAACTATTGTCACAACACCGAAGGGTCTTCATAAGAACCAAAAATACATTATTTGAATGGTTGTTAAAAGTCAATTAAAATTTATAAAAAGCCTACAGCAAAAAAAAAATAGATTAGAAAATAGGCTATTTACTGTTGAAGGTAAAAAGTTGGTTTTCGAACTTTTAAGTTCCCATTTTATCGCACATTCTATTTATAGCACAAATCCTGATCTTATATTGGATAAAGATCTTCCTAATTTTCTTGTAAACCAAAAGGAACTAAATATAATGAGCTCTCTTAAGAATCCTAGTGATATCATAGGGGTTTTTCAGATGCCAAAAATCAAATCCATTGATTTTTCCGATTGGGTGATTGCCTTGGAGGATATTCAGGATCCAGGCAATTTGGGCACTATAATTAGGCTTTGTGATTGGTTTGATATCAAAAATATCATCTGTTCTCAGAATACGGTAGATTGTTATAACTCTAAAGTCCTGCAAGCTACTATGGGTTCTATTGCCAGAGTTAATATTTGTCTATGGCGATCTATCTCCTTAATTTGCATCAGAAAACAAAAATGTTGCCTTTGGGACTTTTATGAAAGGGAGTCAGTGTATTCTGAAAGGATCTTCCTGATAGAGGGGTTTTAATTTTAGGAAATGAAGGTCATGGAATATCTGAAGAAGTAGGCATTGGATAAATGTCAAAAACCGAATTTCTATTCCTCAATATGGAAAATACTTCCGCTGAAAGTTTAAATGTAGCAACAGCTACAGCAATTTTCTTAAGTGAAATAAGAAGAGGCAAAAGTTAAGCGGTTTATATTGTTAGAGCCGGAGGCAGAAAAATTCAAAAACCATTTAGAAGTTTTCGCTTATTCGAATGTAAAATTCACGAAAAATCCTCTGGTTTTTAAAGCATCAATATTTCCTGTCCAGGGACTGTTTGGATCATTGTCAGGCACCAATTCATCAGTTATGGCAAAGACTCCCCGTATAGAAGGAGAAAATTTAAAATATTCCGTATAGAAAGTCAATACCAAATCCAATTTCCCAATTGTAAACTGTTTGCTTCATTCTAAAAGTTCCACTGCTATTATCATCTAGACTTCTTTCATTACTTCCTAAGTTTAAGGAAGCAGAAACACCTCCAATAACAAAGGGTTTCCAGTTACCTAGTCGTTTAGCGCTGGCTTTTATTAGAAGGGGAAAACTAATATAGGTCGATTTGATTTCTCTTATGGCATCATTAGTATCTGCAAAACCCTTATAACCAAGGGTCCTAGTTGTATAAAACAAGCCGGGTTCAAAACGCAGGTCAAAAAATTCGTTAATTCGCATTTCTCCAATTAGCCCTACATTAAATCCTATCGACTTTTCTACTAGAATATCATCCAGATCATTTTTATATTCAAATTTGAAATCGAATTGGTTAAAACCTAAATAATAACCCCAATTCAAAAACGCCTTGTCTTCATTTTCGAGATTAATAATAGGTTTTTCATTAAATTGAGCATGTAAAGTGCCGGTATTGTGAACAGCATCACTATACCTATCAAAAAAACTAAGATATACTTCATTTTTCTATTTTGTAGCTATATATATAGATGCCACTCCAAATGTCTGTGGCCTGTTCTCCATAGCTATAAACCCTATTTTGCCTAAAATATTGTTGAAGTCTTGGCCATATGGGAATGCTGCAGCAGATTCTGATAGATAAGAGTAAGCCGAACGATCTTTGGAAAAGAGTCGACCAATATTTGGCAGCAAATATTTTGAATAGATTGAATAACCTTGTTTATAGGGGAATTTTGTGGGAATAGAAGTTTCAAGGATCGCCAAAGTTCCTTTGGGTTTCAATACACGGTAGATTTCTGAGAGTCCTTTTTCGAGATTTTCAAAATTACGTACCCCAAAAGCTACTGTGATAGCATCAAAGTGATTATCTGAAAATGGCAGATCTTCACTATCGCCAATAACCATTTGAATTTGAGGACTTAACTCTTTTTCGGCTACTTTCTTCTTTCCAATTTCTAACATTCCTTGAGAAATATCCAAACCGATGATTTCTTTTGCGCCGGTTTCTACTAATTGTATGGCTAAATCTCCTGTTCCTGTGGCTATGTCAAGAATGCGTTGAGGTTTTTTAGCTTTTAAAAGGTTCACCACACGCTTTCTCCATTTAATATCAATACCAAAAGAAATTACTCGATTTAAATCATCGTAATTTGAGGAAATGTTGTCAAACATTTTAGTCACTTGTTCCTTTTTTCCTAGGGTTGAAGATTTATAAGGTTTGACTTTTTTAGGCATGGCATTAATTTTCGGGCAAAGATAGCACAATGCCCGTTCAGAATATTACTGTTAATAAGTTATTCCCTTATTTTGAATTTTAATTTAGCTTGGGCTCTCCGGATCTTTCCCAATAAAATTGTGTAATTTTGTCCCTGCAAACTTTGCAAAAAAAACAAATATGAGCTTTGATGGCTTATTTTTTAGATGCATTTCTCCTTTACGTCATTTTTGGGCTTATTTTATAAATATTACAGATGAGGATAATCATTGCCGGGGCTGGTGAAGTTGGATTTCATTTGGCGAAGCTTTTATCTTATGAATCACAGAATATTATTCTTATTGATTCAAAGAAGGAAAGTTTAACCTATGCTGACAATCATTTAGATATAAAGGTCTTAAAGGGAGATGCCACTTCTATTTCCGTATTAAGGGACGCCAAGGTAGAAGAATCAGATCTGGTAATTGGGGTTACCTCTTCTGAGACCACAAATATCACCCTTTGTCTATTAGCGAAACAATTGGGTTGTAAACAAACCATTGCTAGAATATCAAACACTGAATTTATTTTAAATAAAGAGCTCCTTAATTTTAAAGAATTAGGAATAGATGAGTTAATTTCTCCAGAAGAACTGGCGGCCAGTGAAATTCAACTTCTATTAAATCAATCGGCTTTCTTTGATACTTATGAATTTGAAGATGGTGCCTTAATTATGGTAGGGGTTACTTTACCTAAGGGAGCTCCCTTTATTGGGAATACGGTTAAGGATGCTGCTAAGATATTTCCTGAATTACATTTTATGCCTATAGCAATGCAGCGGGGGGGCACTCAGTTTACCTTAATTCCAAGGGGTGATACTGTATTTAAGGATAAGGACCAGGTTTATTTTGTAACAGATAGAAAAGGGGTAGATGAATTATATAAGCTTACCGGTAAGAAGAAAGAGGAAATACGAAATATAATGATTTTAGGGGGTAGTAAAGTTGGTTTTAATGCTGCCAGAGATCTTTGTGCCAAGAAATTTAATGTAAAATTGTTGGAGAAAAATAAAGAGAAAGCCTTTGATCTCGCAGACAGACTTCCTAATGCCCTGGTAATAAATGGTGACGGCAGAAATGTGGAATTGTTAGAGGAAGAAAGTCTGGAATCAATGGATGCGTTTATTGCTGTTACCGGAAATTCGGAGACTAATATTATGTCTTGTCTGATGGCAAGATCCAAGAATATTAAAAAGACCATTGCTTTGGTTGAGAACATGGATTACTTTCAATTATCTCAATCTATAGGAGTAGATACTTTGATTAACAAAAAACTGTTAGCAGCGAATAATATTTTTAGATATATCCGCAGAGGTGAGGTTGTAGCTTTGACCAGACTGAATAATCTCAATGCTGAAATATTAGAATTTGAAGTTAAAGAGACTTCTAAAGTAAATGGTCAATTAATTAAGGAGATTACATTTCCAAGAGCAGCTATAATTGGGGGGGTTGTAAGAAATGGTGAGGGTAATATAGCCTTGGGGGATTTTAGAATTCTGGAGGGAGACAGAGTTGTAGTATGCTGTTTACCCGACTCAATTAGCAAAATTGAAAGACTCTTTTATTTAATGATGTCTTTTTTAGATCATTATATGCAAAATATAGGAGAATTGCCTGGCATTAATTTAGACAAGAATGGGTTTTAATTACAGGATTATAATCCATTTGATGGGCCTATTACTGTTCTTATTTAATGGGAGTTTCATGTTAATTGCAGCTTTGGTTAGCGGGATTTATGCTGATGGGGTTACTCTTGAAATTACACTTTCAGCTATAATAACTCTGCTTTTTGGTATTTTTGGCATGTTTTACACAAGAGGCCATAAGAAAGAGGTGAAAAGAAGGGAGGGTTATGTTATTGTTGCTTTGGGGTGGATTGTAATGTCCGCTTCGGGTGTTTTACCTTATCTTCTTAGCGGTGCTATTCCTGATTTTACCAATGCTTTTTTTGAAACCATTTCTGGCTATACGACCACTGGAGCCTCTATCCTAAATGATATTGAAGCTTTGCCAAAAGGAATTTTATTTTGGAGAAGCCTAACGCATTGGATAGGAGGGATGGGAATTATAGTTCTTGCCATTGCCATTCTACCCTTATTGGGAATTGGAGGTATGCAATTGTTTTCCGCGGAAGCACCGGGCCCCAGTGCGGATAAGCTTCATCCTAGAATTACCGATACAGCTAAAAGACTTTGGTTAATTTATGTTGGCTATACAGCGGCAGAGACACTTCTTTTAAGTATTGCCGGGATGTCGTTTTTTGACGCTATTAACCACTCAATGGCCACGCTGTCAACTGGCGGTTTCTCTACCAAAAATAGTAGCTTGGCTTATTGGAACAACCAGCCGCTGATACAATATATTGTTATATTTTTTATGTTTTTGGCCGGTGCCAATTTTGTGTTAAGTTATTTTGCTTTTAAAGGAAAAGTTCAACGAATTCTCCAAGATGAAGAATTTAAGTTCTATGCCGGATTTATATTTGTTTTTGCGGTTGGTTAACAAGCTTGGTAATATACTTTAACGCAAATGTTGAAGTATCAGATTTTCACCCCATGCCATTTGGAGCCGGAGAAAGTGCATTTAGACATGGTTTGTTTCAGGTTATTGCTGTAATAACTACAACTGGATTTGTTACCGCAGATTTTACAGCATGGACCTCTTTTTTAACGGTATTCTTTTTTGGATTAATGTTTATGGGAGGGTCCGCCGGTTCTACCGCTGGAGGTATTAAAGTGATGCGTCATATTTTAATTATTAAAAATGGCTTATTGGAGTTTAAGAGAACGCTTCATCCAAGTGCTATTATCCCTGTACGATTTAATAATAAAACAGTTAGTGAACATATTGTATATAATGTCATCGCTTTTTTTGTTTTATATATGTTGCTTTTTATTATTGGCGCTTTAGTATTGAGTGCCATGGGGCTCGATTTTGTGACGGCCATTGGTGGAGCAGCATCTTCTCTCGGGAATGTAGGTCCGGCTTTTGGGGATTTAAATCCGGTTAGCAATTTTAGTACTTTACCAGCCTTGGGAAAATGGTGGTGTGGCTTTCTGATGCTTGCGGGAAGACTGGAACTCTTCACGGTCCTAATTTTGTTTAATCCCTATTTCTGGAAAAGAATATAAGGACCAAATAAAGAAACTCTTCTATTTATTAACTTAAAGCTTCTTTAATTCTATTAACCGCTTCGCGCAATTCTTTCTCAGAAGCTGCATAGGAAATACGGATACAATTGGGATTGCCAAATGCCTCCCCCGTTACTGTTGCCACATGTGCTTTTTCCAGGAGGAATAATGCAAAGTCAGAAGCATTATTTATTGTTTTATCTTTGATTGTTTTTCCGAAAAACCAGGAAATATCAGGAAACACATAGAATGCGCCCTCGGGAATATTTAGCTTAAATCCTTCAATAGAGCCTAGTAGCTCTAATAATAAATCTCGTCTGTGATGAAATTCATCAATCATGTACTGGATCTTACTTACGGGAGCCTTTAAGGCTTCAATAGTGGCCCGTTGTGCAATGGCATTGGCACCACTGGTAATTTGTCCTTGAAATTTAGTACAGGCTTTGGCAAGCCATTCAGGCCCTCCGATATATCCAATTCTCCAACCCGTCATTGCAAATGCTTTAGACACACCATTCACCGTAACTGTGCGCTCATACATCCCGTCTATGGATGCAATACTGGCGTGTTTTTCTCTAAAATTTATGTGTTCATATATCTCATCAGAGACAACCAAAATCCCAGGGTGTTTTTTAAGTACATCCGCTATATCTTCTAACTCTTGCTGACTATAAACAGAACCACTTGGATTACAAGGAGAACTAAACCACAACATTTTGGTCTTAGGTGTTATGGCATTTTCTAATTGATCCGGAGTTATTTTAAAGTCCGAATCAATGCTGGTAGGAACTTCAACCGGGATGCCCTCCGCTAACTTTACAATGTCACTATAACTTACCCAATAAGGAGCCGGTAAAATTACTTCATCTCCTTTGTTCAAAATGACCATAGCCACATTTGCTAAAGACTGCTTGGCTCCTGTGGAAACTACAATTTGATTTAAGGCATAGTTAAGATTATTGTCTCTTCTAAATTTATCTGAGATGGCCTGTTTTAAATCGGCATACCCATCAACAGGAGAATAACTGCTATAATTATCATCTATGGCCTGTTTGGCGGCATCTTTTATAAAATCTGGAATATTAAAATCCGGTTCTCCCAAGCTAAGCCCAATAATATCTTTGCCTTCGTTTCTTAATTCTCTTGCTTTTGCCGCCATAGCCAAGGTGGCCGAAGTAGACATATTTTTAATTCTATCAGATAAAAAGTCGCTCATTATGTGAGAAAATTTATTGGTATTGGAAGGCAGGTTTTTTGCCTAGTTCTTTTAAATGTTGAAAATGCGAAATTATAGCTTTTCTTGTCGTTTTATATTCATTATATGGCAAATTAAACTCTTTTGCTGTTTGTTTAACAATTTGAGAGATTTTTGTGTAATGGACATGACTTATATTTGGAAAGATATGGTGCTCAACCTGATGATTAAGACCTCCGGTAAACCAATTTACCAATCGATTTTTTGTTCCGAAATTTACCGTTGTAGCCAATTGATGAATAGCCCATGTATTTTTCATGGTTCCATCTTTCTCGGGAAGCGGTGTTTCGGCTTCATCAACGACATGCGCTAATTGGAAAACAACACTTAAAATAACTCCGGCGACATAGTGCATTACAAAAAAGCCCAGGAGAATTTTCCACCAGGCGATATCCAGAAACACCATAGGAATAATTATCCAAATAGTAATATAAGTTAATTTAGTAGCCACCAAAACACTCCAATTTAAAAAGGGGTTTGGAAATTTACCGTAAGATAATTTTCTTTTGGTATACCGATACATTTGTTGGAAATCTGTTGTAATAGCCCAATTAAAAGTCAAAAGCCCGTAAAGAAAAATGGAGTAATAATGTTGGAATTTATGGAACCTATGCCATTTGGCGTGTTTGGAAAATCTTAATATCCTACCAGCTTCAAGATCCTCGTCGTGTTCGGGGATGTTGGTGTAAGTATGATGCAGCACATTATGCTGTACCTGCCAGTTATAAACATTACCGGCCAAGATATAAATACTACTCCCCATTAATTTATTTACCCATTTTTTGGTAGAATAAGATCCATGATTACCATCATGCATCACATTCATGCCAACACCAGCCATCCCAACGCCCATGGTTATAGTTAATAACAAGTTGGCCCAATTGGGTAGGTTTAGGGTTAATATTAAAAAATAAGGCGCTAAAAACATAGTGAACATGACCGCCGACTTTAGATAAAGCTTCCAGTTCCCTGTTTTTTTTATGTTATTTTCTTTAAAATAATCATTTACCCTTTTATTCAGAGTTTTAAAAAATTGAGCCGAATCTTTTCGGGAGAATTTTATTGTTGGTGCTTCCATATTAATAATATGCTTTTAACTAAGAACGATTAAAATTAAATAAAAATATATCGTAATTATACAAACTAAAGGGATGTTATATCTAATGTACTACTTTTGACAAAATACAAAGATACGTATGCAAGCCGAGATAGTATTTAAATATTTTCCTAATTTAACTGATATTCAAAAAGATCAATTTAGAAAATTAGAGTTTTTGTATAAAGATTGGAACACAAAAATTAATGTGGTTTCAAGAAAGGATATAGATGAATTATATTTAAGACATGTATTACATTCCTTGGGAATCGCCAAGATATACCCCTTTGAAGAAGGTTCAAAAATATTAGATGTTGGTACAGGAGGAGGTTTTCCGGGAATACCTTTGGCCATATTATTTCCCAATAGTTCTTTTACCCTGATTGACGCAATAGGAAAAAAAATTAAAGTGGTGGAAGAAGTAATCTCGGAACTTGAACTTGATAATGTCACGGCGATACATGGCAGAGTAGAAGAGTTGAATCAGCAGTATGATTTTATTGTAAGTAGAGCGGTGGCTGCTATGCCCACTTTTGTGCATTGGATTCAAGGTAAAGTAAAAAAAAAATCAAACTACAAAAGAAAAAATGGTATTCTGTATTTAAAGGGGGGCGATTTGAAGGAAGAACTAAAGAGCTATAAGAATGCAGAGGTCATAAATCTTTCCGATTATTTTGAAGAAGATTTTTTTGAAACAAAGAAGCTTGTTTATTTGCCAATTAAATTTAAAAAATAGGCTTAAAAGTTTTTACGTTTATAAGAGGCTGATTTAAAACTTAAGTCGTAAACCACTGTCGCCATTACTATTTAATTTTGCCGCGTCTAATATATTTTGCTTATACTTCTCCGGTATTCCTTGCCAACTATTGTAAATTTCTCCATCTATTAAATATCGTTCTGTTTCATTTACAAGAGAATTTTCGGACATAAGTCGGTAATAATTAACAGGTGCTTCCTGTCCTGAATTGCTATTGTTTGAAACCAATTCCAAGGTGCCATCCCCATCTACGTCATACTGAATCCAATTAAGTTCTAAAATATCATGATAGCTACCGTCTTTTATCATTTCTTTAATATTCAGGTTGAAGTCCTGAATAATTTTTTCAGCTCCTTCTTTACTTTTAAGAATAGCCAAATGCAAAGGCTTTGTAATAAGTGGATTCTTTCCTATTTCTAAGAATTTCGTTACGTCATTTAATTGATAGGTCAGCAGATATGAAATTAGAAGTTCATCAACCAACATATAATCGGTTTTAAAACTCAACAGTTTTTCCAAGTTTTCTTGGTCGTTTTTCCCTTGTACGATCACAATGTCCAAGGAAGTATAAACTGAAGCACCATAAGCATATCCTCCGATAATAGCGATCTTTTTATTTTTTAAATCACTAAAAGTCTTGGCACTTACATCGCTCCCTTTTCTACCAACTAAGACTAACCTATTTTCTAAATAAGGATCGGAAAATATCATATAATCCTCCCTATCTGTAGTTTTCCACAGAGCTGCACTGCCATCATATTTTTTAGAATTAATCCCATCAAGGACCGCTTCAAAACTGTTAATAGAGGTATTTGCTTTTACGTTTCCTCTCTTTAAAGCTTCATTTACTAATTCTATGGCAAAAGATTTTTCGGAAGAAATATTTGTAAAAGGAGGAAAAACGTCAGAAGCTAGCTCCAAATCAATTTTTTGTGCATTAGCAAAAAAATAAGATAAGAGTATTACACAATAAATCGTATTTCTCATTTCCCTTCATTTACAATCAGTCATAAAAGATAAGGCTTTATTTGCATAAATTAAATTGCGGTCTGAAATTATTTGAAAAAGTAAACCCCAAACTATATAATAGTCCGGGGTTATTCTCAATTATTGTAAAAATTCCATGAAGAAACTACCCTAGAAAGGGATAGCGGTAATCTTCTGGAGTTACAAAGGTTTCTTTAATCAATCTTGGTGATACCCATCTTAGTAAATTTTGAGCTGAACCGGCCTTGTCATTTGTACCAGAAGCTCTTGCACCACCAAAAGGTTGTTGCCCAACAACGGCACCCGTTGGTTTGTCATTTACATAAAAATTACCAGCACAATTTCTAAGTGCTTTAGTAGCCTCCTCAATAGCATATCTATCCGCGGATAATACAGCTCCTGTAAGGGCATATTCGGAAGTTGAATCTACCAATTTAAGTGTTTTAGTCCAATCCTTATCGGCATAAATATAAACGGTAACAACTGGTCCAAATAACTCAGTTTCCATGGTAGCGTAGTGCGGATCTGTGGTTAAAATTACTGTCGGTTCTATAAAATAACCTTTAGACTTATCATAACCACCACCTGCTATAATTGAAGCATCCTTATCCTCCTTTGCCTTATCAATAAAGGAGGCCAACTTATCAAAAGAAGCTTCATGAATCACGGCAGTAATAAAATTACCCATTTCTTCCGGAGATCCCGGTTGTTTAAACGAGGCCAAATCTTCTTTAACAAAATTAAGTATTTCTTTTGCGTTTGATTCCGGTAAATATACTCTGGAAGCAGCACTGCATTTTTGACCTTGAAACTCAAAAGCTCCTCTAGTAATGGCAGTTGCCACCTGTTTAGAATTGGCTGTTGGATGAGCAATTATAAAGTCTTTCCCTCCCGTTTCACCTACAATTCTTGGGTAAGTCCTGTAGCGATCAATATTGTTTCCTATCTGTTTCCAAAGAGATTTAAAAACATGAGTACTTCCTGTAAAATGAATTCCTGCGAAATCCGGACTTTCTAATACCGTGGATGTAATCATAACAGGATCTCCATAGATCACATTAATTACACCATCGGGGACACCCGCTTCTTTAAAAATATCTACAAGTATTTTTGTTGAAAATATTTGGCTATCACTTGGTTTCCAAACGACTACATTTCCCATTAAAGCAGCACTGGCAGGAAGGTTTCCAGCAATTGCGGTAAAGTTAAAGGGGGTGACCGCATATACAAAACCTTCTAAAGGTCTATATTCTACGCGGTTCCATATTCCTTCGGCAGATTCCGGTTGCTCTGCATATATTTGAGTCATATAGGATACATTAAAACGAAGAAAATCTATCAATTCGCATGCTGCATCAATTTCTGCCTGATGAATTGTTTTTGATTGGGCCAACATAGTGGCCGCGTTTATTTTAGCCCTATAAGGGCCGGCTATAAGATCTGCTGCTTTTAGAAAAATGGCGGCCCTTTGTTCCCAGGGCAAAGACTCCCATTTTTCTTTTGCTTCTAAAGCATTTTTAATAGCCAAAACTACTTCTTGTTTCGTGGCTAAATGATAGTGACCAATCACATGTTGATGGTCGTGAGGGGGTGCCATTGTTCTTGTTTCACCGGTCTTTATTTCTTCACTTCCAATATATAATGGAACTTCAAGAGATCCATTAAAATATTCCTTGTATTGGGTTAAAACTGCCGATCTCTCGGGAGATCCGGGAGCATAACTTTTGATAGGCTCGTTAATAGCCATTGGCACTTCGAAAAAACCTTTGCTCATAATACTAAACTTATATTAAAAATAAGTTCAAAGGTACTAAAAGCCCTAGCCAAATAATATTAAAAAAAAATAAAAAGAAAGTTTAGTTTAGTGCAAAAGGAGCACTGAATTTAAAGGAAGGGATATATACTCTGAATTTTTCAGTAGTACTAAAATTCACCATATTATAATGACCTTTCATGGCCCCAATTGGAGAAGCTAGCAAACATCCCGAGCTATAGGTGTGAGATTCTCCAGGTCTAATAACAGGTTTTTTACCTATTACTCCTTCTCCATCTAGAACTTCAAAGTCATTTAAGGCATCATATATTTGCCAATGTCTAGAGGTTAACTGGACAGAGTCTTTACTTTGATTTTCAATAGTGATTGTATAACCAAAGGCAAAGTGCATTTTATAGTTCTTGAAGAAGGTACCCTCAAAACTAGTATTTACTGAGATTTTTATTCCCTTGGTAACTTGTGTTATCATCTTTTTTGTACTCATAAAAACGGCGTTTATCACCTTGGCGCGAATTACCCATCTTGCCAGCTAAAATAAATAAAAAGGTCTACAAAAGAATTTATTTAACAATACTTTTAAACACTTGTCCAAACACAATGATTGTTGTAAATTAAATATCTAAAAAATTATATTTCGCTATTTAATTCTTCCATTAAACTCTCTTTTTCAAGGGAGTAATCTGGGCAAGATATTGCAAAGCATTTGATTTCGAAAACTTTAGGGTCAAATTTCGTTGTAGGCCCTAATTTTTCTGATGTAAATATGACTTGGGTATAAGATTTCCAGTATCTGAAACTCCTTTTCAACTATTTAACGATTCTGGGCTAAATTAAAAGGGGGCTATAAAACCTATAACTAGCGCTTTACTAGTATTTGTTTAGCCTAGTTGGTTATATTTTCAGAGTTTGTGGTTCCTATGCCAATAATGCTATCGTATAAATCACCAAAATTCCTATAATAAACAAGAATGAGATATTGATTTTCTGTAAAGTGAAAATTACCTCCAACGGCATTTAAGTCAATAATGCCATCCGATGACTTAAGAACATATTTATAATTATAAAAGCCTTGTTTTAATTTAATCACAGCCTCCAAATTGCCGTTTCTTTCATTATAAGTCATTCGATTTTGCTCTTCTAACGCATAATTATTGAACTTTCCATATACATAAACTTCATCAAGTCCCACTTCTTCTGTTAATGGAAGGCTAAAGTGGATCATGGTATACTCAGATTCCCGATTAGGATCCTCCCCTTGAAGCGTTCGAATCACAAAATCCCCATTGATGTCTGGGAAATAGGTATATTCTCTATCGTATCTATACTTGTCTGTGAATAAGTAATGGTGATATAGTTCTTCATACTCAATTCTTGAAATCGCTGCTGTTGGAGCTCTTAGATCACTGGTGTCAAAATTTAAAAATTCGTTTCCCCCAAAAAAACTAGTTTCTGCATCATATTTGTAGCCCAGAGTATTACCAACTGTAAATTGTGGAGGAACATTGGTAATAACATTGGACCATTGATAGTTTTGTAAAATAGCCACTTTTACTTCCTGCTTAGGATTTATAAGCTGAAAACTACCCCCGTTTATGTTAAACTGAATAGACTGTTTTTTGTTTATATAGTTAAAATCTCTGGCATTTTTCGAGGTAGCTCCAACCGTTACCAAATCATCAAAGATCACAAAGCGTCTAGAAAACTGAAGTTCATTTATGTCGTTGTAAATTTCAATTATATAGTTTCCACTAACTCTTAGACTCAGCGCCTTGTTGGGAATCTTTAAACTATAGGTAGAATAGGCAGCCAAGGTGTTGAAGCTATTCTCATAATTAATTATTCTCTGATTGTCCGTACCTCTAAGATATTGTGACTTTAAAAGCTGAGAAGGAGTCCAATCATAGTCGCAATGAACAATCTTGTAATAATAATCTTGCTCACTAGCTGTTAGGTCATCAAATTGCAATTGAATTGGATCGCCAAGTTTAATTACCGGAAATTGATCATCTGTGGGACCCTTGAAAATAATTGTCTTGATATTATCAGGAGGATTAACTTCTTCTTGCACTTGGGCATTAATTGGTAAGGCAAAAAGGAACAACAAGAAATGTTTAATGAATAATCGCATTTATAGCATGTTTTTCCAGTAAAGGTAAACAAAATCAATAGTGAGGAAATTCCATTCGGTATAAAGCCTAAAATTATGGTTAATAATTATGAAAACAGTGTCATAAGTACTATTTTTGCTCGAAATTTTGATGAACTAAAGGTTTATAATTTATGTCAAAAGACATCCGTATCAATAAAGGCTTAAACATCAATCTTGTTGGTGCCGCAGAGCAAACCACTTCCAAAGCTGTCATAAGTAATGTCTACGCTATAAATCTTGTGGATTTTCATGGAATAACACCAAAGATGATGGTGAAACAAGGAGCCGAACTAAAGACTGGAGAACCTTTGTTCTTTAGTAAGGACCATCCTGAAATGATATTTGTTTCGCCAGTTAGTGGAGAGTTAGTTGAGATTGTGAGAGGGGCCAGAAGAAAAATTTTAACCCTCAAAATTTTAGCTGATAAAACTCAGGAAAGCGAGGAGAATTCTCCACTACCTGAGAATGCAGATGCTGATGAGATTAGGAAAACTTTGTTGCAATCTGGATGTTGGCCGTTTATTAAACAGAGGCCATACGACAGAATAGCGGATCCCGAAGCAACTCCTAAAGCGATATTTATTTCCGCATACATTACGGCTCCTCTTGCGGCTGACATTACATATTCTCTTGTTGGAAAAGAAAAGGAAATTCAAACGGCCCTTAAAGCATTGGCTAAACTTACCCCTGGGAAAATACATGTTTCTGTAGGAAAATCTGCCCCATCTATGTTTGATAAGATGGATGGAATAGAATTGCATAAAGTTAGTGGCCCGCATCCTGCGGGGTTAGTGGGCACTCAAATAAATAAAATAGATCCAATAAATAAAGGAGAAGTTGTTTGGACACTTGCTCCACAAGACCTTGTAATTATAGGTGATTACATCTTGACAGGCAAGTTTAACTCTGAACGTACCTTAGCTTTGGTAGGTTCTTCAGTGAAAAAGCCCAGGTACTACAAGGCTAAAATTGGTGCCGAAATAGCCACCTTTTTGTACGCAAGTGGAGTAAAGGAAGAGAAAATTCGCGTGATAAATGGGGATGTCCTCACTGGAAAAAAAACTACCCCTGATGGTTATTTAGGGTTTTATAATAATACAGTCAGTGTTATTCCAGAAGGTGATGATTATGAGTTTTTTGGATGGAATAAACCTGTTTTCGATAAGATTTCCATTACGAGAGCCTTAACATTTTCTTGGCTTCAGCCTAAAAAGAAGTATGATTTAACAACGAATACGAATGGGGAGCATAGAGCCTTTGTAGTCACAGGTTTGTATGAACAAGTATTCCCATTAGACATCTATCCGATGCAATTACTTAAAGCGTGTATGGTAAAGGATTTAGATGAAATGGAGCAACTAGGCTTATACGAAGTTATTCCAGAAGATTTTTCACTCACAGAATTTGTTTGTATTTCCAAACAACCACATCAGAAAATAATTCGTGAAGGACTAGATTTATTACAAAAAGAAATAGGATAATATGAGCGATAAAAGATTAACCTTCAAGAAAAGACTTCATATTCTTAAGCATCGTTACCGCGGAAAAAAAATGGCTCCGGCATTTAATGCTTTCCATACCTTTTTATTTGCGCCGGATGAAACAACACATTCAGGATCGCATATTAGAGCAGCTGATGACTTAAAAAGAACAATGAATACTGTCATTATGGCCTTAATTCCCATTTTGATATTTTCATTTTTTAATACAGGGTATCAGCATTATTCTGCCATTAACGGATTTCCTGAAAACTTTTCTCTAATGAATGATTTCCTTACATGGGATAATTTTTGGTTAGGTTTGGTTCAAGTGCTACCCTTGGTAGTGGTATCCTATGGAATTGGATTACTTGTTGAATTTATTTTTGCAGTTATTAAGGGTCATGAGGTGGAAGAAGGCTACCTGGTGACTGGGATGCTTGTCCCTCTTATCATTCCTGTAGATACTCCATTATGGATGTTGTCTATAGCAGTTGTTTTTGGGGTAGTCATTGGTAAAGAAGTATTTGGCGGAACCGGAATGAATATTTTAAATCCGGCTTTAACTATACGAGCCTTTTTATTTTTTGCTTACCCTACATGGATGAGTGGTGATAAGGTTTGGGTACATGGAGCAGTAGATCTTGCCGGTACTCCCGATGCTATTTCAGGTGAAACAGTTTTAGGTTATTTAGCTCAGAATAAAGGAAGTGAGATGGCATTTTCTGTTTCAGATATGTTTTATGGATTTATTCCCGGATCAGTTGGTGAAACATCCGTGCTTTTGATTCTTTTAGGAGGTTTATTTCTAATTTTTTCAAAAATAGCTAGTTGGAGAATAATGGTTTCAGCTGTAGCCGGAGCTTTAGTAATGGGCTTGGTCTTTAATGGTGTTGTTGAAGCTGGCTGGATTGGTGCCGGAAGTAGTTTTTACGGTTTGATGAGTTTTGAATTCTGGAAACATTTGCTAGTTGGTGGACTCGCCTTTGGGATCGTATATATGGCTACTGATCCCGTTACAGGATCGCAAACCAATACAGGTAAATGGATCTATGGCTTTTTTATTGGCTTCATTTCGGTCATGATAAGAGTCTTTAACCCAGCCTATCCGGAAGGTGTTTTTCTTGCCATATTACTAATGAACGTTTTTGCTCCTACCATAGATCATTATGTTGTAAGAGGTAATATTAGAAGAAGGATGAATCGAATGAAAAATGCTACTATACTTCCAAAAAATACAGGAGAAGAAGCTAAGGAACTTAAGGTAGAAACTATTTAGATATGGGAATTAATAAAGATAATAACACTTATACTGTAGTATTTGCCGCAGTAATGGTAATAGTAGTAGGATCCATTCTGGCCTATCTTGCTTCTAGTCTAAGTGGTAAGATCAAAGAAAACGAACGTTTTGAAAAACAGCAGAACATTCTATATGCCATGGGAGTGAATGAAAATTCCGATGAAGGAAGTGTTAATTTCATTCCTGCTGATAAGGTTGAAAACGTCTTTTCAGAATATATCACAGAACAATTGGTTATAGATGGAGATCAAATTACCCAAAATGATGAGGCCTATTTAATTGATTTAAAAAAGCAGATTGCTGCCATAAAAAAAGGAGAAACTGCTCAGCTTCCAGTTTTTATAGGAGAAAAGGAAGGTAAGAAGTTTTATATTCTTCCAATGTATGGTAAAGGGTTATGGGATGCCATTTGGGGTTTTATGGCCTTAGACGAAGATTTAACTATCCAAGGGGTTTATTTTGACCATAAGGGTGAAACACCAGGCCTTGGCGCCAATATCAAACAAAGATATTTTATGGATGATTTTATTGGTGAATCAGTATTGGATAATGACAGGATAGTAGGTGTTGCTGTTGCTAAGGGAAACAATGATCCTGCAAACAACACCAAAGATGATAATGAAGTAGATGCTTTGGCTGGTGCGACTATTACCGGTAACGGAGTGTCTGCCATGATAAGTGAAAGCATTAATTTGTATAAAGGTTATTTAGAATCTATTAGAGTAAAATAATATGGCACTACTTACAAAAAAAGATACCAGTCTTATTTTAGACCCACTGGCCGATAATAACCCTATTACTATTCAGGTACTGGGAATTTGTTCTGCTTTGGCAATTACGGCAGAGCTTAAAGCCTCAGTGGTGATGGCTATTTCAGTGCTTTTTGTTTTAGGCGTTGGTAATGTGGTAATATCTTTAATGAGAAACATTATCCCTTCCAAAATAAGAATTATTGTACAGCTGATAGTGGTAGCCACTTTGGTTATTATTGTTGATCAGGTCTTAAAAGCTTTTGCTTATGAGTTAAGTAAGACTCTTTCTGTTTTTGTTGGACTTATCATAACCAACTGTATTATTATGGGACGTTTTGAAGCGTTTGCTCTAGGTAACGGCCCATGGAGATCTTTTTTAGATGGTATTGGGAATGCTCTGGGATACGGTGTAATTCTAATAATTGTTGGATTTTTTCGAGAATTATTAGGTTCGGGAACCTTGTTTGGATATAAGGTTTTGGGCGACCCTGTTACAAAAACCGGATTGTATGCTACGGGTTATGAAAATAACGGTTTTATGATAATACCTCCCGCAGCACTTATTGTTGTAGGGATCATAATATGGGTACAGCGATCAAAAAATAAAGCACTTATAGAAGAAAATTAATCTCCAATTCGTTTAGAATTATGTTAGAACATATAGAATTATTTTTTAAATCAATTTTTATCGACAACATGGTATTTGCCGTCTTTTTGGGGATGTGTTCTTATCTTGCGGTCTCTAAGAAAGTGGCTACAGCAGTTGGCCTGGGAGCAGCAGTTATTTTTGTTTTAGCAGTAACTGTGCCTCTTAATTGGCTTTTGGATAAGTATTTATTGCAAGATGGAGCCCTAGTATGGCTCGGACCTGAATATGCCGATTATAATTTAAGTTTTTTATCATTTATCCTTTTTATCGCCACCATTGCTACTATGGTGCAATTAGTGGAAATTGTTGTTGAAAAATTTTCACCTTCTTTATATAACTCTCTTGGAATATTTTTGCCCTTGATAGCCGTGAATTGCGCAATATTAGGGGGTTCACTTTTTATGCAGTCCAGAGAAATTGAAACTTTAGGATTGGCCTTAAATTATGGGATTAGTTCAGGGATTGGATGGTTCTTGGCCATTCTGGCAATTGCTGCCATTAGAGAAAAAATAAGATATTCCAATGTTCCGCCCCCTTTAAGAGGTCTGGGTATAACTTTTATTATTACCGGGTTGATGGGGATAGGATTCCAAAGTTTTGGAGGTATGCTTACAGGAGGAGGAGAAGAATCTGTAGAAGAGGAATTACCTACCACGGCAATAAAAGCTGAGACAAAGGATAAAAAAGCTGGGGAGAAGCCAGATGAGAAAGAGGTGTCTTATAACAATATATTAAAAGATAAGGAATGATTTTAGCTACCAGCACTTTTGGGACAATTACCATAACAGTTATCGCTTTTATGGTATTATTACTATTATTAGTGGCGCTATTGCTTTTTACTAAGGAAAAGCTTTCCCCTTCAGGGCCTGTTACAATTACCATAAATGGTGAGAAAAAAATAGAAGTAGCATCGGGAAGTTCTTTGCTTTCCACTTTGGGAAATCAAAAAGTATTTCTTCCATCTGCTTGCGGTGGTGGCGGTACATGTATTCAATGTGAGTGCCATGTGCTTTCTGGCGGGGGTGAGGCTTTGCCAACAGAAACCCCACATTTCTCTAAAAGAGAATTAACGGAAGGAGCCCGTTTAGCTTGTCAGGTTAAAGTAAAACAGGACATGGTTATAACCATTCCTGAAGAAGTTTTTGGAATTAAAAAATGGGAGGGAACTGTAGTACGAAATTATAATGTTGCCTCTTTTATAAAGGAATTTGTTGTTGAAATCCCAGAAGATATGGGATATAAAGCTGGTGGTTATATTCAAATAGAAATTCCTGCTTGTGAGATTAAGTATGCTGATATTGATATAACAGCACATCCTGAAGAACACGAGACGCCGGATAAATTTCAAAACGAATGGGACAAGTTTAATCTTTGGCCCTTGGTTATGAAAAACACGGAAGTAGTAGAGCGTGCTTATTCTATGGCTTCGTATCCTGCCGAAGGAAGAGAAATAATGTTGAATGTTAGAATAGCTACGCCACCTTGGGACAGGTCTAAAAATGGTTGGATGGATGTAAATCCGGGAGTGGCTTCTTCTTTTATTTTTGCTCAAAAACCCGGGGATAAGGTTATCATTTCCGGACCTTATGGTGAATTCTTTATCAATGAATCAGATTCGGAAATGTTATATGTCGGAGGAGGAGCAGGAATGGCACCGATGAGATCTCATTTATATCATCTGTTCAAAACCCTGAAGACCAATAGAAAAGTTACTTACTGGTATGGAGGACGTTCGAAAAGAGAGCTTTTTTATATAGATCATTTTAAAAGACTGGAAAAGGACTTCCCTAATTTTAAATTCTATATGGCTCTTTCAGAGCCTATGGAGGAAGACAATTGGAAAGTTAAAGAGACTTTGGATGGTCCTGGAGATGGTTTTGTTGGATTTATTCACAATTGCGTTATTGACAACTATTTAGACAGTCATGAATCTCCAGAGGATATCGAATTATACTTTTGTGGTCCACCATTAATGAATAAAGCTGTCCAAAAAATGGGCGAAGATTACGGAATTCCGGATGAACATATTCGTTTTGATGATTTCGGAGGCTAAAATATATTTAAACGTATTAATATTTAAAAAAACCGATATAGCATATATCGGTTTTTTTGATCTATGTTATATTAATGAAGGCATTATCAGCACAAGAATTGCATAATTTGGCAATGAATATTGTTGGGAAAAAGTTAGAGGCAGAAGGCTATGAGTTTATGGGTGTTAATAGCAAGCCAAAAAAGAACCCGCAATTTGTTTGTCTAAAGGATAAGGTTTTACACTTTATTGTAGTGAGAAATGTAGCGTATCCAAATAATCCAAAAGAATATGATCTTGAATTGATGTTGAAAGTTAAAAAACAAGCAATGAAATTTGAAGCACTTACCTACTATGCAGGCGTGGGTTTGTCAAATGCTCAAGATCAAAATTCTCCAGTTTTTTTAAATCAGCCTTATATTGTAGATTATGAAGGTCTTATCGAAATTTAGTTCTATTGGGTTAGTATTATTAATATTAATCCTGTTAGTAGAATCTTGTAAAGCAGATCCATCTGCTTTTGTGAAGAATGTAGTTGCAGGGGGCGCGCTTGGAACTTCTTATAGTATCACCTATCTGACAGACGAGGAGATTAATCTCCAACCTGAAATTGATTCTGTTTTTAATATAATTAATAAATCAATGTCGACCTATATCCCTGACTCGGATATATCCAAAATAAATGCGGGTGATTCAACTGTGGTAGTTGATCAACTATTTGGTGAAGTATTTCTTCTTTCTAAGAAAATATACGAAAAAACAAATGGCTACTTTGACCCAACTGTCGGCACCTTGGTGAATGCTTGGGGATTTGGACCAGGACCTTCTCTTCAAATGGATAGCACTAAAGTCGACAGCCTTCTGGAAATAGTTGGTTTTAGTAAGGTAGAGTTAAAAAAGAATGGAAAGCTAGTCAAAGCTGATCCGCGGGTCTATTTAGATTTTAATGCAATCGCCAAGGGTTATTCTATTGATCAAATAGCACATATGATGGATGAGCGTGATATAGATAATTATCTTATAGAAGTAGGGGGTGAGATTGTAACCAAAGGAAGTAACAGAATAAAAGAAAAACCTTGGGTTCTTGGGATAGATGATCCTCAGGCAGAGGAGGGGAGAAGACTTATGATCACTTTAGAACTGCAGGATAGGGCTATGGCTTCTTCAGGTAATTATCGCAAGTTCCGAATTGATTCTCTTACAGGACTTAAATATGTACATACTATTGATCCTAAAACAGGCTATACTAAAAATGCGAAAATACTAGCAGTGAGTGTTATTGCAAGTACTTGTGCCGAGGCAGATGCCTATGCCACGGCTTTTATGGCCATGAGTTTGAAGCAGTCTAAGGAAGTAATTAGTGCCCAAAAGGAATTAGAAGTCTACATTATTTATCTGAACGATGACAATGACACAGAGGAATTTATGACGGATGGATTTAGGCAGTTGGTGTTGCCTTAGCTATTTTATAATTACGGGAATAATTTCTCCTTGAGCCAATCTGTAATTATCCACTTCTGATGGAGTCAAAACATTCGTGTAATCTACTTCCTTTACCTTAAAGCCTACCTCTCTTAGTCGGTCAAAAAAGTCGAGACCGTATATTCGTACGTGGTCATATTGGCCAAAAATTTTGGCTCTTTCTTTTTTATCGGTAATAGAATCATCTTCGAAAGTAATTTCTCTTTTTAAATCCTGCGGTATCTGTAAGATTCCCCAACCTCCTGGTTTCATTACTCTATATAGTTCAGACATTGCCTTTCTATCATCTGGAATATGTTCCAAAACATGATTACATAAAATAATATCAAAAGAGTTATCCTCAAAAGGGAGAGAACATATATCGGCCTTGACTTCTGCCAAGGGAGAATTTAAATCAGTTGTTATATATGATTTAAAAGGTAATTTTTTAAACCTCTTGTAAAAAGCCTGTTCAGGTGCAAAGTGTAAAACCTTGTAAGGACTTGTAAAGAAATCGGTTTCGCGTTCTAAGTAAAGCCACAAAAGTCTATGTCTTTCTAATGAAAGGGTAGAGGGAGATAGTACATTTTCTCTAGGAAATTCATAACCATAAGGTAAAAAGGTTTTAAACTGTTTACCATCAATAGGGTCCGTATATTTTTTGCCTTTTAAGAATTGTTCAAGAACAGGTCTGGCCAGATAACTGAGTTTAATCAATAGTGGTCTGGGTAAGGTATTTAGTGCAATTTTAAGGAGATTTTTCAAAGATTATAGTTCCTTATAGCGGGGTTTTTATTGATTTAAAAGGAGTTTCTTCGTCTGACTGAATTCCTAATGCCTCATAGATATAATCAAAGGTCGATAATAATTCAGGCTTACCGTCAATAAGTGCTACATCATGTTCAAAATGAGCACTTGGTTTTTTATCAGCCGTCAAAATAGTCCAGCCATCCCTTAGTTGCTTAATCCTTCTGGTACCCATGTTTATCATAGGTTCAATGGCAACAACCATACCATCAACAAATTTTTTACCACGCCCCCTTTTGCCATAATTCGGCATTTCCGGACTTTCATGTAATTTTTTGCCAAGGCCATGTCCTACTAACTCCCGGACAACTCCATAACCGTGACTTTCACAATAATTCTGAATCGCAAAACCTACGTCCCCAACCCGGTTTCCTGCCTTAAACTCTGCGATACCCTTATAAAGTGAAGTTTTTGTAACCTGCAATAGTTGATTAATTTCAGGAGCAATTTCACCCACAGCAAAGGTATAAGCATGATCCCCATAAAAGCTATTTTTAAGAGCTCCACAATCTACTGAAATAATATCACCTTCTTTAAGGGGTTCATTATTTGGGATGCCGTGAACCACCTGAGCATTAGGACTTAGGTTTAAGGTATTTGGAAAATCGTACATTCCTAAAAAGCCTGGCTCAGCACCGTGATCTCTAATAAAAGTTTCTGCCAATTTATCCAGATATAGACCATCCACCCCAGGTTTGATTTCTGAAGCGAGCATTCCCAATGTCTTTGAAACTATCAAAGCACTTTCTCGCATTAACTCAATTTCTTCTAAAGTTTTTAATACCACCATCGCTTTGGCCTTTTAAGTATGAGGTTTAAATTAACGAATTCTGTGTCATGGCCGCAGGTTTTTCTACCCCCAGCAATTTTAATATTGTTGGAGCAATATCCCCTAAAACACCATCTTTGATTTCGGTGATGTCAGAGTCAACCAAAATTAAGGGCACTGGGTTTGTAGTATGTGCAGTATTAGGCGAGCCATCCGGATTTATCATAGTTTCACAATTTCCGTGATCTGCAATTACAATGGTTGTATAATTATTTTCGATTCCCGCCTCAATAACTTCTTTGGCACAGGTGTCAACTGTTTCACAAGCTTTTATTGCAGCCTTCATATCTCCTGTATGTCCTACCATATCAGGATTAGCAAAATTCAGACAAACGAAATCAACTTCCCCTTTTTGAAGCTCCGGAATAATGGCATCCCTAATTTCATAGGCACTCATTTCAGGTTTTAAATCATAGGTCGCAACCTTTGGTGAAGGACATAAAATTCGTTCTTCCCCTTCAAAAGGCACCTCTCTACCTCCATTGAAGAAAAACGTAACATGAGGATACTTTTCTGTTTCTGCTATCCTAATTTGTTTTTTATTGGCTTTTGCCAACACTTCTCCCAAGGTTTCCTTAATGTTTTCCTTATCATAAACCACATGAATATTTTGATAAGAATCGTCATAATTAGTTAAAGTAACATAATACAAATTGAGTTTATGCATATTTTGTTCATGTAAGTCGTACTGACTTAAAACTTCCGTTAACTCTCTTCCTCTATCAGTTCTAAAATTAAAGAAGATGACTACGTCGTCCTCCTTTATTTTGGCCATTGGATTTCCTTTATCATCAACCATGGATATTGGCTTGATAAATTCATCTGTTACGTCTGCATCATAACTTTTTTGTAAAGCTGAAACTGCATTGGTCGACTTTTCCCCTTTTGCATTCACCAAAAGGTCATAGGCTATTTTCACTCGCTCCCATCTCTTATCACGGTCCATAGCGTAATATCTTCCAACAATAGATGCCAGTTTTGTGTTTTTATCTTCGCAAAAGTGGGTGAGATCTTCAATAAAGATTTTGCCACTTCTAGGGTCAACATCTCTGCCATCGGTAAATGCGTGGACATAGGCATTTTTAATACCGAAGTCTTCGCTTACCTCTATCAATCCTTTAAGGTGATTAATATGACTATGCACGCCACCATTACTAAGCAATCCTAGAAAGTGTACATCTTTATTATTCTTTTTGGCATATTCAAAGGCTTCCTGAAGAACTTTTTCGTTTTTCAAAGTATTTTTTTCGACGGCCAGGTTAATTTTTGCCAGATCCTGATAAACAATTCTGCCTGCACCTAAATTCATATGTCCTACCTCACTATTTCCCATTTGTCCTTCTGGAAGTCCAACATTCATGCCATCTGTAAGGAGATTAGCGTTTGGATATTTCTGATAGAGTGAATCAATAAATGGTGTGTTGGCATTTTCAATTGCAGAAACTTTAGGATCTGGTGATTTACCCCAGCCGTCCAGAATCATTAGAATCACTTTTTTATTCATTTTGTAAATTTATCTGACTGCTAAAATACAGTGATTTACCGTGTTATACCAGCAAAGTATTGGAGATTTTCTATATTTTTTGGCCATTCAGGGAAGAATAAATAAATTTTTTAAAATACCCAAAATGTTAAAATTAAGTTATTTAAGTGTTAAAACTGAAACAATTCCTGATTGAAGACGTCTATTAAGACATAACAAAAATCTATTCATCAATTTAAAAAACAATCATCATGAAAAAAACAATCCTAACAATGTCTGCTGCTTTCTTATTTGTGGTATCTGCCGTGCAAGCCGAAACTTTTAATACTGAAACGTATTTAACAGTCCCTACGAATGTTAAAGAATTAACTATTAGTTCATTTTGTAAAGCAATTCTACAAGGAGACATTGAAACAGTTCAGAAGTTAATTGATCTGGGAGAGGACGTAAATCAAAAATCTTTAGGAATGACTCCCGCAATGTTCGCAGCCAGATATAATAAGGCTGAAATTTTAGAATTATTAATTGCAAATGGAGCCAATTTAAAAATTAAAAGTGATAAGGGATATACTGTTAAAAAAATTGCAGAACTATCAAATGCAACTGAAGCCTTAGAAGTCTTAGAGGCCAGTGTTTAAAAAAACGTTTATTCATCAATCAAAAAAACCCTGGTAGCAATATCCAGGGTTTTTTAATTAAATGAAGTTTACTTTTTATAGTGTTCTGGCAAAAGAGTAAACAATAAAAACAAATTAAAATTCAAATCCAGTAAAAGCCCTATACATAAAGGCGTAAATGGCCATTGATAAGAGTATAACACAGAACATGGAGTAAATCTTTAAAAGAATAACTACGAATTCTGGTTTGCAATCATCAAAGGCTTCAAGATAAAGACTTTTCAAATGCAATAGCGTTCCCATATAGTTTCATTTTATAGTGACAAATCAAAGCTATAAGGGTTAAATAATGGGTAAAAATAAGATTGGGAGTAAAATCAAATATACAAAAAAATGACAAAGTGGCTTTAGAAATCTGTTTAACGTATGCTTTTCGTCTATGACCTATTCAAATGTTTTCACTTTTGAATCTGTTGTAGACAAATTGTTTACAGAATATAAGACGTGAGTCTTTTAGATAGTCAGTTTTACGAAAGAGTGGAATAGTGAAGGTGGTATTTTAAAAAAAAGTGTGAATGGCGGATGAAAATATCTTTAAACTAACTTTATAAAAGAACAGGATTAATGTCAAGAATATTATTCTCAATATAGTTCTTTATAAAACCAGATGTCATTTGATCACTACCAATAAAATCTTCCTTCTCAAGTTGTTTCATTATATTTTTTTTGCGAAAAGCGGTAAGCATTGGTCTGGACAAAGGGGCGTAGCTATAATGCCATGGTTCATATTTAAAGCCTCTTCTTTTGGGGTCATTGGTGTAGACGAGATAAAAACCAAAACTTTCAGAATAATTATCCATCCAATTCTTAAGTGTTGAATAGGGGCCACCATCTTCAAATTTTTCCGTGACCAAAACATCCCCATCTGCTTTTACCTTTCCATCAGTGATGTCTATATCTGTGCCCCAATGATGACGGCTAGTGCCAGGGACTGTTGAGTATTCAATAATTTTATCAATGGCATCAAGAGGCAGCATATTTTCTTCATCTGTATACCTCAAATATTTGCGTTCAAATATTGCCGCCTGTCTGTCAAAACTTCTATAACTCGAAACAATTTTAATATCAATTCCACTATCCATCGCCGCATTTTGCATTTCAACAAAAGCCTCATAGGCCTGCTCCCGTAAGTTGATATCCTTACCAAATAATTCTATATCTTCCTTCCCCATTAGTTCTTCCATAGTATAATCAGGGTAATTCGAAAATAGGGAAAAAGGAGTTGTAGTAATTGCCAAGGAAGCTAAACCACTATTTTTTATAAACGATCTTCTCTTCATGATATAATTCTAATTAGACAAAACTGCACCACTTGCTTTCCATTAATAAATTCACAAATAACGACCAACTTAGTTGGACTTTCTGAATCCTAATTTATCTCTTATCAAAGTTACTAAGTATTTCAATACGATATAAATTACAAAGGCCTCGACCTTTTTTTATTTATTGATTATAAAGAAACTTGACGGTTTTATTTGGATGAACTTATTCTGGATTGGCTAAGTACAAATAACCCTGATGTTTTTTATTAAGGTCATTTAGCGTTAGAATATAAAAATAAACACCAGATTCAAGACCCGAATTCCTATTTATAGTATTATCGACGTTTGCCCGTCCAAAAAATTGATTATCGTAATTATCCAGTTGATAAACTAAAACCCCATATCTGTTAAAAATTTGAATATTATTGTTTGGATATTCTTCTATACCTTCTATTACAAGGAAATCATTTTCCCCGTCTCCATTAGGATTAACATAGTAATTTCCTAATTCTAGTAAATCAATATTTTCATCATTATCTCTGTTACCGCCAATGGTAATAATATCATAGTCATCAGGTATAAACAAATCAGAGGTAATAGAACCACCTCCAATACTACCGTTCACATCCGTATTGCCTAAATTAACCCAAAGATTCTCCGTTTTACTCCAACCAACCACTTTTAAATCCGTTAATAATTCACCCAGAACTTCAATATTGCTAAAGGCGTCCCAAGTTAGAGTTATATAAGAGGGTATATTTCCTTCCAGTTTCCAAAATTCATTTCTGCTTACCGTAAGATAGTCTGTTGCTGTAATTTGTGTGTCAAATTGCGCACCTAAGCTTGTTGAATTATTAGGATCTTCATAATAGTATGCACATTTGGCTAATGAATTTATGGCAATTGAACTAATGCTTAAAGGACTATAGCGATCTCCATCACCAACAGGAAAAACAAAATTTTCTTTGTTAACAATCCCAGCAAATCCATCTACCATGGTAAGAAGGCTAGCTCCGGTATAGAATGCATTATTAAAAAAATCCATGGAAGTATCTGAAATGGACTTTGGCGTTATGATATTACCGCTAATAAAATTTGCATTATTTTCAACCCCTAAAGAAGTTTCTAAAATTAAGTTCTCATCCATGATGATTTCGGTATCATAGAATATTGCGATAGCAGAACCTGAAACCGTTAAAGATTTTCCTTGTCCATAAAGTCCCAGTAAACCTAGATTTTGATCAAATACCCCATCATTGATTAGATCTAAATGGAGACCGACCTCTGCGGTCTCATGTATTTGAATATTTCCATAATTGTGCAGTGCCTCCTGGCCATTTACTATGGTCGAAGCTAAAAAAATTGCTAAAATGGAAAAATGAACTTTCATACTTATCGTAGCTTGTTTATCATAAAACTAGACTCATTGACCCCGCTAAACCTAACTGTCCCGCTATTTGCTTCTCTGAAAGTAATAATTGTAATAGTTGCGTTGGCCGGTAAATCTAGAATTTCACTTACATGAAGGCTAGAATGATTATGAAGACTGTTGTTGTCCCAGCGAATATATGCGGAAGCTGCAATAGCTCCCACTGGGATAGCATTAACCGCTATTCTTGCATTGACGTTAGTTCTTGCTCTATTACCACCGCTATTAATTCCTTCTAAGGATAAATTTGCTCTTATATCATACCTTCCGGCTTCTACAACTGTTAAACTGGTAGTTGTTGTAGTATATAAATTGTTTCCATCATCTTTGTAATCTTCATTTCCAAAGATTGGTGCAATAGTATTGTTTATGTTTAAATCGGTTGTTGTATCAGTATTTGTCCAACGCCCACCATAATTTACTTTTGATCTTTGAAGTACACCTGAACCATCTACGGCCAGAATATCATCTGATTCACTGGCATCACCAAGAGTCCTAATTCTGGCATTGCCATTTACATCCAATTGTTCGGTCGGACTGTTAGTGTTTACACCTACATTTCCTCCATTTTGCAAAAACAATCTATAATCTGCGACATTAGATTCTACAAAATTTAAACCCCCAGCCAAAAGATTCCAATGCCATCTGGGAGTACCCGTATTGTCTTCAAAAGCAAGGACATCTACGCCATTTGCTTGTATTACCAGAGGATGATTGTTAAATACAGACGCCTGATTAATTAAAATCTGTCCACGGTCCTGTACCAATCTGAGTTTTTCAGTATTATTAGATTTCAAAATTAAATCCTGAGCATCAGAAGTGCCTAAATAATTACTTGAGGACAATGTCCCTGCATTACCATTTATATTCCATCCACCTGAGGAACTGCCAACTGCAAGCCAGTTAGAACCATTATACTGATAAACACTTTGATCGGTAGTATTATATATTAAGGACCCGGTGATTGTTCCGGTTATAGCATTCATTTCCGTGGTTGTTGCATTTGTTAAACCGAGTAATAGACCAGCTTCTATTTGAGAATATGAACTCCAACAGCTAATAATTGTGATAATTGCAAATTTTATCTTTTTCATAGTTTTACAGATCAAGGATTGTAAACATAAACTCTGAATTATATCGGCTTCTGTTAGTGCCGCCATTGTCGTTATCACCTATTATTACCTCAAAACTTGTAGAGGTTTGGGTATTATATGAAATACCCGGATCATCATTACCGGCTCCCCCTCTTCCCGGCTGAGTTAGTTGGATGATATAATTGGCATCTGCTACTAGTCCTGCGGGGAGATTTACCCGGTAATGCCCATTGCCTGATAATTTTGTAACGGTAATTCCGGTGGTAGCCCTGGTGATACTTCCATTAGCAGCAATCTTACCAAATGCCTTAATAGGACTTTCATAAAATGCCCCTCCATTTGATCCAACGGTAATACTGTTGTTTGTTTCAGAACCAACCACATTTGCGGTCTGGTCAGTTGCAGTTTCGTTTGTATATGTTATTAATCCTGTAGTTGTGTTTTGAGCCAAATTAGTTGTTATGTTAGTAGCAGGATCACCTTGTGGACCCTGAGGTCCGATTGCTCCGTCTACTCCGTCAGCTCCTGCGGGTCCAATAGGTCCTTGCGGTCCAATTGCACCGTCAATTCCGTCAGCTCCTGCGGGTCCTGTTAATCCTATGGGTCCCTGAGGTCCGATGGCACCATCAACGCCATCCGCACCTGCGGGTCCAGTTAATCCTATGGGTCCCTGAGGTCCTGGATCCTCCTTGTATTCCCTCCGCGAGGTCCGATTGCTCCGTTAGTCCTATTGGTCCTTGCGGTCCAATAGCACCGTCAATCCTGCGCGGGGCCGGCGGCTGCGGGTCCAGTTAATCCTATGGGTCCCTGAGGTCCTGGATCTCCTTGTATGAGGTCCTTGCGGTCCAATGGCACCATCTATACCATCAGCACCTGCTGGTCCGGTTAAACCTATGGGTCCTTGAGGTCCGATTGCTCCGTCTACTCCGTCAGCTCCATCTAATCCGTTTGTTCCTGGTATTCCTTGTGGTCCCTGAGGTCCGATTGCACCGTCAACGCCATCAGCTCCTGCGGGTCCAGTTAGTCCTATGGGTCCCTGAGGTCCGATTGCTCCGTCTATACCGTCAGCTCCTGCGGGTCCAGTTAATCCTATGGGTCCCTGAGGTCCGATGGATCTCCATGTATTCCCTGAGGTCCGATTGCTCCTGTTAATCCTATGGGTCCTTGCGGTCCGATGGCACCGTCTACTCCGTCAGCTCCTGCGGGTCCTGTTAATCCTATGGGTCCCTGAGGTCCTATTGCACCGTCTATACCATCCGCTCCTGCTGGTCCAGTTAATCCTATGGGTCCCTGAGGTCCGATGGCACCATCAACGCCATCCGCACCTGCTGGTCCTGTTAGTCCTATGGGTCCCTGAGGTCCAATGGCTCCGTCTACTCCGTCAGCTCCTGCGGGTCCAGTTAATCCTATGGGCCCTATGGGTCCCTGAGGTCCAATTGGCACCGTCTACTCCGTCAGCTCCATTTAATCCGTTTGTTCCTGGTATTCCTTGTGGTCCCTGAGGTCCTGGATCTCCTTGTATTCCCTGAGGTCCAATTGCACCGTCTACTGCCGGTCCAGTTAGTCCTATCTAATCCGTTTGTTCCTGGTATTCCTTGTGGTCCCTCCTTGTATTCCCTGAGGTCCGATTGCTCCTGTTAATCCTATGGGTCCTTGCGGTCCGATGGCACCGTCTACTCCGTCAGCTCCTGCGGGTCCTGTTAATCCTATGGGTCCTTGTGGCCCGATGGCACCGTCAACGCCGTCAGCTCCTGCTGGTCCGGTTAGACCTATAGGTCCTTGCGGTCCGATTGCTCCGTCTACTCCGTCAGCTCCTGCGGGTCCAGTTAATCCTATGGGCCCTACGGGTCCCTGAGGTCCTATTGCACCGTCAATACCGTCAATTCCATCCGCACCTGCAGGTCCTGTTAATCCTATGGGTCCTTGTGGCCCGATGGCACCGTCAACGCCGTCAGCACCTGCCGGTCCTGTTAGTCCTATGGGTCCTTGCGGTCCGATGGCACCGTCTACACCGTCAGCTCCTGCGGGTCCTGTTAATCCTATGGGTCCCTCTGCGGTCCCGATTGGCACCGTCCAGGCCCGTCGGCTCGGTATGGGCGGTCCGATGCTGGGTCCTGTTAGTCCTATGGGTCCTTGCGGTCCGATTGCACCGTCTACTCCGTCAGCTCCTGCTGGTCCAGTTAATCCTATGGGTCCCTGAGGTCCTGGATCTCCTTGTATTCCCTGAGGTCCAATTGCACCGTCTACTCCGTCAGCTCCTGCGGGTCCAGTTAATCCTGGGTCCTTGGGGTCCCTGTGGTCCTATTGCGTCCGTCAGTTCCATCGCACCGGTTCCGATCGGTCCCTGAGGTCCGATTGCTCCTGTGTAATCCTGTGGGTCCTTGCGGTCCGATTGCTCCGTCTACCCGTCACCGTCAGCTCCAGCGGTCCTGTTAGTCCTATGTAGTCCTTGGTCCCTGAGGTCCGATTGCACCGTCAAGGCCGTCCGGCTCCTGCTGGTCCTGTTAGTCCTATGGGTCCTTGCGGTCCGATGGCTCCTGTCTAACGCCGTCAGCTCCTGCTGGTCCTGTTAATCCTATGGGCCCTTGTGGTCCCTGAACTTCACCATCAGCACCATTGGCTCCGTCAGTACCTGCGGGTCCTGTTAATCCTATGGGTCCCTTGTGGTCCGATTCGGGTCCAGCTACCGTCAACGCCGTCAGCACCTGCTGGTCCTGTTAGTCCTATGGGTCCCCGAGGTCCTGGATCTCCTTGTATTCCTTGCGGTCCAGATTGCACCCGTCAGTACCGTCTAATCCGTTCCGCCCTGCCGGTCCTGTTAATCCTATGGGTCCTTGCGGTCCGATGGCACCGTCATACCGTTCCGTCAGCTCCCGCTGGTCCTGTTAGTCCTATGTGGTCCCTGAGGTCCTGCTCCGTTACTCCGTCAGTCCTGCCGGTCCAGTTAGTCCTATGGGTCCCTGTGGTCCGATGGCCGTCCTGCTGGTCCAGTTAGTCCTTGTGGTCCTGGATCTCCTTGAGGTCCAATTGCTCCGTCTACTCCGTCAGCTCCATCTAATCCGTTTGTTCCTGGTATTCCTTGTGGTCCCTGAGGTCCTGGATCTCCTTGTATTCCCTGAGGTCCAATTGCACCGTCTACTCCGTCAGCTCCATCTAATCCGTTTGTTCCTGGTATTCCTTGTGGTCCCTGAGGTCCGATTGCTCCGTCGGGTCCAGTCAGCTCCTGCGGGTCCTTGAGGTCCGATTGCTCCGTCTATTCCGATTATTCCGTCTATTCCGTCAATTCCATCCGCACCTGCAGGTCCTGTTAATCCTATGGGTCCTTGCGGCCCGATTGCCCCATCAACGCCGTCAGCACCAGCCGGTCCTGTTAGTCCTATGGGTCCCTGAGGTCCTATTGCTCCGTCTACGCCGTCAGCTCCTGCGGGTCCAGTTAGTCCTATGGGTCCCTGAGGTCCGATTGCTCCGTCTATTCCGTCAATTCCATCCGTCACCTGCAGGTCCTGTTAATCCTATGGGTCCCTGAGGTCCGATGGCACCGTCAATGCCGTCAGCACCTGCCGGTCCAGTTAAGTCCTGTGGGTCCCTGAGGTCCAATGGCTCCATCAATACCTCAGCACCTGCTGGTCCGGTTAGTCCTATAGGTCCTTGAGGTCCAATTGCTCCGTCAACTCCTGCGGCTCCATTTAATCCGTTTGTTCCTGGCTATTCCTTGGGTCCCTGAGGTCCGATTGCTCCGTCTATTCCGTCAGTCAATTCCGATTCTCCGTTATACCTGCGGTCCCGGAGGTCCTGTTAATCCTATGGGTCCCTGTGGTCCGATGGCACCGTCTACTCCGTCAGCTCCATTTAATCCGTTTGTTCCTGGTATTCCTTGTGGTCCCTGAGGTCCTGGATCTCCTTGTATTCCCTGAGGTCCAATGGCTCCGTCTACTCCGTCAGCTCCTGCGGGTCCAGTTAATCCTATGGGCCCTATGGGTCCCTGAGGTCCGATTGCACCGTCAGCTCCTGGAAGTCCTTGTATTCCTTGCGGTCCCGGATCCCCTTGTGGCCCAGTAAGATCTGAGGTGGTAAAAGAGGTTCCGTCTGAGTAGTTTATGGTGAAAGTACCATCTCCATTATCGGTAATTGTAAATGTTAGTTGATCCGAACATAAATTAATCCATTGCGTTCCATCATACATAAAAACACAACCGGCTTCGGTATTGTAAACCATCGCTCCCCTTAGTGGACTTAAAGCCAACATTTGATTATTGGTAAGTCTCGTTAAGACAAACGCCTTGTTTGTGCTTTCGAGTTCAAGAATTGAAGCTGCATCAATGCTATTTGGATTTTCGCCTATTTTTACCTGGGCCGATGCCAAAAACATGGCAAAAAGGAATAGGGGAAAGAGTACTTTTTTTATTCTCATTTTATTAAGATTGGGATAAAACTTAATTCAGAGTAAAAATACTGTAAGAGTAAGGTCTGGCTAATAAATTGTTGTGTAGGCCGCGAAGGTTGTTGTGAAATAGAATCTTAGTGTCCGATAATCGGAGTTTTTATACAAAATAAAGGGCATTATCCTCTTTTTCTTTAGCGTTCAATGACAAGGAAGCCCTGATAATTAAGTCCTAAATCTATCATATTGATCAGGTAAAAATATACCCCTCTGGGGGAGACCTTGTTCTCTGTTTATGACTAAATTGTCTATGTTAGAGAATCCATTAAATTCATCAGTATAATTATTTAATTCAAAAACTTTTAGCCCATTTCTATCATAGATTTGAATCGTATTGTTTGGACTTAATTCAAGTTCTTCAATCACCAAAACATCATTGATACCATCGTTGTTTGGGGTTAATAAATAATTATCCAGCATGAGAATTTCTTCCGGCACCGCCAAACTGCCCAGGGTAATAATCTCGTAATCATTGGGAAGAAACACTTCCGAACTTACCAGACCATTATCAAGATCACCTGTTGTAAGCGTATTTCCAAGAGGCAGCCATCTATTGGCAATCTTATTCCATCCTACCACGGTGACTTCGTTAATATCATTTGCGAAGCCCCCAATTGAACTTCTGCTATTCCAGCTCAAAGTAACTGTGGACGGGATACTTCCCTCCAATCGCCAAAACTCTAGGGTGCTAATTGTTTCAATGGATCTGGGCTTTAAATCCGTATTAAAACCGGGAAAGGCAGACGGATTGTTAGGATTCTCGAAAAAATAGGCGCACTTTACAAGTAGGTTAGGGCTCTCAGAGTTGATAGAGAGAGGTCTTACAAAACTGGCATCGCCTACCGGAAAAGTAAAATTTTGTTGGTTGGTAAGCAGTGCGTAACCATCTATTTTGGACAGATCACTATCTCCAACATAAAAGGCATCTTGCAGAAAGTTAAAGTGCGTTTGAGCGTTGTTTTTGGAAGAAATAAAGTCCCCAATAATAAAATTGGTATTGTTTAAAACATTTAGTGAGGTATTTAATTGGACCCCCCCTTCGTTTGCTATCTCTAGATCATTAAAAATTGGAGCAAAAGCACCGGAAATCGATAAAGTCGGGTTGCCATAAAATCCCGCCAAACCAAGGTTTTCATCAAAGGCTGAATCATTAATTAGGTTGGTGTGGAAGCCCAGCTGCGCGTCTTCGTGGATGCGCAGGTTTCCGCTGTTGTATAGGGCGGTTTGGGCACTTAGATTCAGTCCAATGAGAAATAGAAGAATGAGGATTTTACTAATCGCTTTATTTTATCAATTTTTAGTAACCTAAGATTTAAGTTAAAAGTCCGTTTCCGTACATTTAAATGCCATTCTGCATATTTAGTAGTAGCTCTTTAATGTTCTCCCGAGATCTCATTTTCTTACCAGTTAAAATTCAGTAGATCAGTCTTCATTTTTTGTATGTAATTGGTTGATTTCACTTTACTACCTGATTACATTTTCATCACCATAACAATGCTGTATATTTTTGGAGGTTGTGTCGGACCTCGAATACCGGAAATTACAACATCAGGTTGTTCCCATTGAACAAAAGTCCCTTGGGAAGTCAATACTTGAAATTCACTACTCGCACTAGGCTGTATTTTATCTTCATTAACTGCATCATCAGCCAGTTGATTGGTATCAATCCCGTCATCTGGCACAAACAAAGGGGAGGTGTCACCATTTCCTTGTATGGTGCTTCCATCGACATTTACAGTGGCACGTCCCCCGGCAGGTGGGTCTATCCAATCAACACCAGTACCCGTTGAAGAAAGAATTTGTCCAGCATTACGAGGTATTTTTGATATCTCTAAGTTCATCATCAAGTTCTGAACTACTGCAATTATTTCTAGCCCATTGCTTCACTGATTCTGCCATCTTAAGAATTTCAGCTGCCCTCCGGCAGCAGGTCCAAGTTCATCACCTGCAGGCCAATACATTCCTGTTGCATCTCCACTGAACCGATAGCTGGGTTACCCCTGCATTTCACCTTGAGTAATTAAAATTTCAGATCTAATGGCACCAGTTACATGTAATTTATTTAAAGGATTTATATTACAGATCCCATAATCATTTAAAGTCTGTTCTATAGTAACAGTGCACATTATTATCGTTAGTACGTTAGATTACATTTGAAAAATATCTAACCGCTCCAGTAAGTAAATATCCATTATTTGCTGCTTGAGTGTCAATGATTGAGTTTAGTCATGTGGTGGTTAAGTCACCTCCGGCGTTTTGCTCATCCGTTAGCATTCAAAGGAACCTGCAGCGTTCCCGCTGCATCTGTTAATTCAAGGTTGGCTCCGTTAACAACGAAAGATGTATTGAGTTCGTCCGTAGGATTTCCACCACCAGCTCCTGCAATCTCATCAATTGCTGCTTGAGTGTCAGTAGCAGTTAGTCCTGATGTAGTGGGGCACAGATCTCACCTGAGCGTTGAGTTTGATCATCGGTATCAGTAGACATCTCAAAGGAACCTGCAGCAAGTCCCACTATCCGTTATTCAAGGTTGGCTCCGTTAACAACGAAGATGTATTGAGTTCGTCCGTAGGATTTCCACCACCCGCTCCCGTCATCAATTGCTGCTTGAGTGTCAGTAGTAATAGTCCTGATGTAGTGGGGTCATAGCTCACCTGAGCGGCGTTTTGATCATCGGTACCAATAGCGTTAGAGAGTTAGACCTGCACCGACAAGAGAGAGAGTTTGAATTTCATTTGTAATATCTCCATCCACTTCAGCAAGTAAAATATCCATTATTGGAGGCTGCTGCGTCAACGATTGGTTCTAAGTCGACGTTCCCGTTAAACCCTCCATTTGCTCCCGTTACATTTAAACTTGTTCCTGCAACGGCAATATTAGAAACCACCCCATCGTTTACACCTCCTGGAATAGCCACGGTACCACCTCCGTTAGAGAGAGTTAGATCTGCACCGACAAGAGAGAGAGTTTGAATTTCATTTGTAATATCTCCATCCACTTCAGCAAGTAAATATCCATTATTGGAGGCCGCTGCGTCAACGATTGGTTCTAAGTCGACGTTCCCGTTAAACCCTCCATTTGCTCCCGTTACATTTAAACTTGTTCCTGCAACTGCAATGTTAGAAACCACCCCATCGTTTACACCTCCCGGTATAGCCACGGTACCACCTCCGTTAGAGAGAGTTAGATCTGCACCGACAAGAGAGAGAGTTTGAATTTTATTTGTAATATCTCCATCCACTTCAGTAAGTAAATATCCATTATTGGAGGCTGCTGCGTCAACGATTGGTTCTAAGTCGACGTTCCCGTTAAACCCTCCATTTGCTCCAGTGGATATTAAGACTGGTTCCTAGAGCGGTAACATGGGAAACGACACCGTCGGCAGTAGATGGTATGGCTACTGTTCCTCCTCCGTTAGACAGCGTTAAATCTGTGCCTAAGATTGAAATTGTCTGCAGTTCATTATTTATGTCCCCGTCCACTTCAGCAGTTTTCAAGTATCCGTTATTAGCTACTGCGGTATCTACTAATGGTTCAAGATCGTTTTCCATTGAATCCTCCATTTGCTCCAGTTGATATTAAGACTGGTTCCTAGGGAGCAGTAATATTGGATAACGACACCGTCGGGGCAGTGAGATGGTAGTGGCTACTGTTCCTCCTCCGTTAGAGACAGCGTCTAAGATCTGTGCCAATGGGAAGATTGACATGTTTGCAGTTCATTATTTATGTCCCCGTCCACTTCAGCAGTACTACTACCCGTTATTGGCTACTGCGGTATCTACAATGGTTCCGGATCATGGTTCATTGAATCCTCCATTTGCTCCCAGTGATATTAAGACTTGTTCCAGAGGCGGTAGGGATATTGGAAAACGACACCGTCGGCAGTAGAGATGGGGTACGGCTACTGTTCCTCCTCCGTTAGACAGCGCTAAATCTGAGTCTAAGATTGAAATTGTCTCCAGTTCATTATTTATGTCCTCGTCCACTTCAGCAGTCAAATACCCGTTATTGGCTACTGTGGCATCTACTAATGGTTCCAGATCTATGTTTCCATTAAATCCTCCATTTGCTCCAGTGATATTAAGACTGGTTCCTAGGAGCGGTACGAGTTGGAAACGACACCGTCGGCAGTAGATGGTAAGGCTACTGTTCCTCCTCCGTTAGACAGCGTTAAATCCGTGCCTAAGATTGAAATTGTTTCTGTATCTCATTGAGGGGGGGGGGGACTGGACCGGATCCGCGTCGGCATCATTAATCCATCTTCAGTTAGATCTACATTGGTTGTATTGGTATCTGTTCCTGTATTAATAGCGGTTCAAGGAATAGTAATCTCTCCCACCATGATAATTGAATTAAATTTCCTGCCTAGTTAATGCTGCATTGAGTAAGTCATTTTGCAGCATCACTACGTGTTAATTCAATGGTAACCTGAGCCACCGTACTATAGTCTGAATGCTAATTCTACTATCTGTCTGTAAACTAACGTTGGTGTGTTGTTAAAATCTACAGGAGGTAGAATATGCCTAAAGTCCCTTCTTCTCATTAATTTAAAACTTGTAATGTTACGTCAAAACTGGTTATAATTTCAATCCGTTGGGACTCCACTGCCGGCCTCCTATCGCAATATCGTCCACATATTGTTTTGTGGCCACATCTTGGGGTAAAATAGGTTCGGCAATATTCCTTATCAAGGCTCCACCGGCATCATTTCCTAAGATCAAAACGTCTGATAAATTCTGATTTACTGCCGAAGGAGGTAAATCGGCCCATACAACATTTCCTCCTGCATCTGTACTCAAAAATTGGTCATTGGTCGCTGAAGGAGCAATTTTAATAGGCGTAACATTGGCATCCAAGATATTAGCCGTCTCCACAGCACCATTCTCCATATCAATAGATGTGATGGTTCCGTCTATGATCTTGGTGGAGTTGATTATTCCGTTATTCATTAAATCTACGGCTGTAACGGAACCATCTTCAATTTTTGCCGAATTTATTGCCCCATCTGCCACTTCAAATTCATTGCCTGAGGTTCCATCTCCAACAATTGTAACTTGATCAGCCATCTCTGTGGTTCCGGTACCCGCATTTGCAAGAACAAAGGCTCTGGTTGCAGCGTCCTGCGGGTCAACCGGATCGAGAATATTTTTTATTAGTAAGCCGCCACCATCATTTCCCTCGGCCAATACTTCACCTATATCTTGAATTTCATTTGCAGCATCCGTATCTCCATCTGCGGCAATGGCCGCTGTATTACTAGTTATATTATTCTGTAAAGAAGTATCATCATAAAAAGCTCCGCCATCTATAAGACTGGCACTAATAGAATTATTAGCATCGGTACTTACAATAGTTTGAACAGAACCCCCTATCTGACTATCAACATATGTCTTAACGGCATTTTGGCTGGGATAAAGTATGTTAGAATTACCCAAATTTACATCTGGGGATTTGTTTGTAAGATCTTCTTTTAACAACAATCCAGCAGAATTTGCGTCAATTCCATCTCTGTAAAGGAGCGGCGTTGAACAGAGCTCCACCATCTGTGCCTGGTGTTATAGAATTGGGCGTATTTCCACTTACAATTGTTTGAATTGAACCTGAAACAGCATTGTCTACATAGATTTTGGTTGCCGCATCTTGTGGGTCTGTTGGATTTGTCAGGTTAATAATTTTGTCATTTGCTGCATTATCTACAGTTAAAACGTCGTTTAAATTTTGAATTTCATTTGTTGAATCCGTATCCCCATCAGCCGCTATGGCTGCTGTATTATTTGCTATATCGTTTTGTAAAGACGTATCGTCATAAAAAGCTCCATTTACATCCGTTATGTTATTGTTGGGATCTTGACTAACAATATCTGCACCAATGATATACCCTGCATCATTCGTAAAGTCATTTAAGGTTACCACGTTGTAATCAATTTCATCATCCCCTACGGTATTGTCCTGAAGTTCTTCACTGCCAACCGAATCAGGAGCTAGTTTTTCTGCTGTGATAGAATTGTTTTGAATGTCAATACTGCTAATACTAAAATTAACTATGTTGTTTCCCGTTATTTCACCTACCTCGAAATTTCTATTATTACCATCCTCAGTTATGATAATAGTAGGTATAGGATTAACCAATGGGTCTGCCGAAAACGATAAGCCAAAAGTCTCACATAAGTTTAGCCAGGTAGTCCCATCATAGAAAAAAACACAACCTACATCTGTATTGTACACAAGCGCCCCGGCTGAGGGTATAATAGCGTTCATTTGGTTAGAATTTATTCTGGTTATAACTAACACCCGATTGCTACTTTCCAACTCCAAAACGGAAGTTGGATCTATATTTTGTGGATTGTCTCCAATTTTAATTTGGCTTGTAACGATGTTACAGAGGCAAAAACTTACCAGGGCTATGATGTTTTTCATTTTCATGGAGGTATGTTTTGATATTTAGGGTAATTGCTTTTAATGAATCTAGGAAGAATAATTAAATCTGTTCTGACAAGTCTTTTATCCTGAAATCCAATTGGTTATGTAATGTGATCAATGGGATTAACAAAAATAGAATTATCTCCCGTCATTACTAATAATATACTCCAAAATACATAAATTGTAGTTGAAAGGACCATATGTCTTTAATAATCTCAATAATAGCCTATAGGGCTGAAATAAAAATGCAAATTGTGAATATTTGGGGAGGATGAAGAGAGGAAATTAACATAAGTTTTAAGGCCGCAAATTTTTTTTTCAGCAAAACAAACATTTTCTTTATAAACTGATATCTTTTACAATGAAGAACCCTGCTATGAATTCTGTTATTTTTATTATGATCGTTACTCTGAGTATTTTTTCCGGAGTAGCTCAACAGGACGATAGGACGATGTTAAGGGGTCAGGTTCTCTACAGAAATGTAAACGTACCTAATGAAAATGTTATAAATAGTACTTCACAAAGAGCCACCATAACAAATGATAATGGTGAGTTTGCTATAAGGGTAAAGTTAAATGATGAATTGGTTTTTACTTCAATTAATTACCAGATAGAAATGGTTAAAATAACCCAAGAGATTTTAGATAACAATAGACTTGTAATTGAGGTTAACGAAAAGGTTACCGCCTTAGATGAAGTGGTGGTAAGTCCAGAAAATCAGGCAAAATTTTTGGAACTGCAAAATGAAGAGTTTAAAGGGTTTGAATATGAAACAGATCAATCTTCGGAAGTGGTGAATATTGCAGAAGACAAAATTACCCGGGGTATAATGCAAGATGGAATTAATTTTGTCAATATTTTTAAGGCCCTTGTAAATACTGATGGAACTAGAAAGGATAAAACTGCAGAGCCTTTAAAGACCAGCGAAGTTTTAAGATTGGTTTATGACGATGAGTTTTTTGTAGAAGATCTCAATATACCTCAAGATAAAATAGATGCGTTCTTATACTATTGTGATGAGCAACTACCGCCAAAATCATTATTAAAAAAAGACAATGAGTTCGAATTAATCGATTTCTTAGTAAACCAGAGTAATTCTTTTTTAATTTTATTGGAGGATGCCAAGGATTAAGTATTCTATCCTACTATTATCATTAATCTGCTTTAAATCATTCGCTCAGACAAATATTTATTCGGACTTATCGGGTAAAGTCACAAATAAGGGGGAGGGTGTAGCCGATGTTCATGTGCTTAATACAACCCAAAAAAGAGCGACTATCACCAATGCCGATGGTGAATTCCAAATAACGGTTTTTGTAAATGATACCTTGTTTTTTTCTTCCATTCAGTTGCAAAATAAAAGTCTTATTATTTCTGAGGCTATGCTGAAAAGCGGATATATTATTGTCCCTATAGGCGAATTTGTAAATGAATTGGATGAAGTTATCCTAATGCCATTCAATCTTACAGGAGATTTAAGCAGGGATATGAATCAAATGAAAACGGAGAAGGTTGTTGTGGCCACAACCCTTGGTTTGCCAAATGCTTATGTTAAACCAATTACACAGGCAGAAAGAAAATTAAATGAAGCTACTACCGGTGGGGGATTAATACCTTTAAATCCTCTGATGAATGCAATTTCGGGGAGGACGAAATATTTAAAAAAAGTACTAGCTTACCAAGAGAAATATGCCAGAACCAATAGGGTTCGAGATTTTTATGCGGATTCATTATTTGTAAAAAACCTTGGCATACCTGAAGAGAAAATTGAAGATTTTATGTACTTCTGTGAGGTCGATTCTTCCTTTGATAGTGTCGTGGATACTCGAGATCGCTTGAGAATTTGGGAATACCTTAAAAAAAGAAGTGATCAATATCTGGAAGTATTGAAAGAAAATTAGAGAATATTTGTTCCTTGTTTATACCTTGGGTTTAAGATTCTCTTTTTGTTAAAACATCTATGATGAAAGTAAGGTTATCTTATAGAAAAGGAAATATTATTACAGCTGTCTTGCTGTTATTTTTATGCTCATCTTTTAATTTCAACCATAAATTTTATGTAAGCGTTACCCAAATTGAATATTCTGAGAGTAATAGGGCTATACAAATAACAAGTAGGGTTTTTATTGACGATTTGGAGAAGGCCTTAAATCAGCGATATGATATGGAAGTTTATTTAGGCACAGATAAAGAAATTGAAAAAGCAGATTATTGGGTTGAAAAATATTTAAATAGCAGGCTGAAATTTTCACTAAACGGGAAGGCGCAAAAATTGACTTTCCTAGGCAAGAAGTATGACAATGATTTGGTCATATGCTTTCTAGAAATTGAAAATATTAGCCTAAAAGAAACAAATCAGTTTGATGTGGAAAACCAACTTCTAACGGATGTTTTTGACGATCAACAAAACATTACCCATATAACGCTCAACACCTTAAAAAAGAGTTTTGTGTTTAATAAAGAAAGTAATAAAGGAATGTTAAACTTCTAAGTCTTGGCTTTCAAAATATACATTTGTCATATTTTCGCTCACAAAATTTGATCAGATGTTGAAAGAAAAAATCCTCCTTTTCTTAATAAGTGTGCTTTGTCTAAGTACTATTGCCGCTCAAGAAAACCAGCTTCCTAATAACCAAGGACACAGTAATACTAGTAAATTTAAGCAGTTATATACAGAGTTTGCGACTCCCAATAATTATAGATCTGCTTCAGGTGCCCCGGGTCCGGATTATTATCAACAACAAGCAGATTACAAAATTGCTATTGAACTAGACGATAAAAATGCGCGTATTTACGGGGAAGAAACTATAACATATTTTAATAATTCTCCAGATAATTTGGAGTATTTATGGCTTCAATTAGATCAGAATAGAAGAGCGAAGGATTCCAAATCACCTTTACGAGATTCAAATAGCCTTGCTATGGTTTATAACTCGGATAAGTATGTGAAAAGTCTGATGGAAGAACCCTTTGACGGAGGATTCAATATAGAATATGTAAAGAATGCATCAGGAAAGGATTTGCCCTATATCATTAATCAAACCATGATGCGTATAGACCTGCCGGAGGTTTTAAAAAGTGGCGATCAGCTTAGTTTTTCTATAAAGTGGTGGTACAATATTCCAAATCATACTGTAGACAGGGCAAGATCGGGTTATGAATATTTTGAAGAAGATGGAAATAGGTCTTATGTGATTGCCCAATTCTTTCCAAGAATGGCTGTCTATAATGATGTTGAAGGATGGCAGAATTTTCAGTTTTGGGGAAAAGGTGAATTTGCCTTGCCTTTTGGTAATTATGAAGTAGAAATTACGGTTCCCTCTGATCATATTTTAGATGCAACCGGATTGTTAACAAACAGAAAAGATGTTTTTTCTAAAGAGATGATGGCGCGCTTTGAGCAAGCTAAAAAGTCTTATGATGCACCTGTTTTAATAGTGACAGAAGAAGAGGCCAGGGTAGCTGAGAAAAGTTTCTCTGAAGATAAAAAAACATGGAAGTTTAAAGCGGAAAATGTTAGAGATTTTGGATTTGCCAGCTCACGAAAATTCATTTGGGATATGCAAGCTGTAAAAATCGGGGATAGGGATGTAATGGCTGTATCCCTCTATCCAAAGGAAGGAAATCCTTTGTGGGAAGATTATTCAACCAAAGCTGTTGCCCATACCCTTAGGTCTTATTCAGACCATACATTTGATTACCCCTATCATAAGGCCATATCTGTACATGCCAAGAATCAGGGTATGGAATATCCAATGATTTGTTGGAATTACGGGAGACCGGAGAAAGATGGAAGTTATTCCGACAGAGTGAAGTTTGGCATGATAAGCGTAATAATACATGAAGTGGGACATAATTTTTTCCCAATGATTGTCAATTCTGACGAACGTCAATGGGCATGGATGGATGAAGGTTTTGATACCTTTATGCAATATATGGCTGAGCAGGAGTTCGGAGAAAAGTATCCTGAAGTTATCGCTCCAAATGAAGCTTATCCTTCAAGAAGAGGTGCTCCTGCAAAGATTGTTCCCTATATGAAAGGAGATCAAGCTATGCTTTCTCCTATTATGTCCAATCCTGAAAATGTTTACCAACTTGGACCAAATGCTTATGGTAAACCGGCAACAGCTCTGAATATCTTAAGAGAGACAATTATGGGAGAAGAATTATTTGATCATGCCTTCAGGACTTATGCTAACCGGTGGAAGTTTAAACATCCATCTCCTGAGGATTTCTTTAGGACTATGGAGGATGCCTCTGCCGTTGATTTGGACTGGTATTGGAGAGGTTGGTTCTACACGACTGATTATGTTGATATAGGTATTAAGTCGGTTAAAAAGTACTATGTAACTGATCAACCTGGAGAGAAGATGAAAGAGTATCTTGCTTCAAGAGGTTATAATGAAAGTAATTATCCTCCTTTGATATATTTGATAGACGAAGAAAGCGCGGATTTTGATGAAAGCTTAAAAGGAAAGAAGCCAACAGAGATAGTACCAACGCTAAATGAGTTCTTAATGGACAATATGTCGGCAGAGGAACGTTCCTCTATAAAGAATCCTAAATTCTTTTATAATGTAATTTTTGAGAAGCCCGGTGGTATTCCGATGCCCATCATAGTAGAGTATACCTATGCTGATGGTTCTAAAGAAAAAGTATCTTATCCACCACAGATATGGAGATTAAATGATAATCAAGTTCAAAGATTCATTGCTTCGGAGAAAGAAATTGTAGCCTTTACATTAGATCCAAACTTGGAAACAGCGGATATTGATGTCACCAATAATTCCTGGCCAAAGAAAGTGCAATCATCTGAATTTGATCAGTTTAAGAAAGATATCAAAGGGAAATAAAAACTTCCCGCAATAACACCGATATGGGTTATCAAACTTCCATTATCCTAGTTGTTTAAGGGGTTCTTAAAGCCAACTTAAATAAGTACTTCCATTGGTTTTTTGGTTCTAATTTAAAGAACCTTCTTTACCGTTTGTATGATTTTCAATAATTAGGCATTGGAGTTTACAAAATCCATGAGTTTAATTAAATCTTGCTCATTGTTTAGCTTAATTTTATTCTCTTTTATAAAAGACTTTAATTCTGAAGCCATATCACTTCCAAAAATAGCGGTTAATTCCTTTTTAGAACCTTTGAAATGTAAAGGATACTCACCATCTGTTGAGATATAGTAATCATGTTTATCCTCAAATTTAGGCGGATAAGTAGGGTGCATGGATGTAGTGGCTTTTTTGCCTTCTTTATAGACTTTAGATTTTTTTTCGAAAAGAACATATTTTGGCCCTTCATTCAGACGAATTATATAACCCTCTTTAACTTCTCCACTATTATCAAAGTATTTGGCGTAAATATAACGTTCATTATCAATAATGCAGGTCAAAGAGGTGCTCTTATAAACCGATTCTAAAGCACTAGCTTCCGTTCTTCTTATTTCTATTTCATCACTATAGGCGTTATAACGCATGGGATAACTATCAAACAATTTGTCCAGATAAAACACATCCCCTTTAATAAATTGGTCGTTGTAATATATAGATCCTTCAATATCATTAAGATCTAATTTGGTCCCTCTAGCCCGATTCATGTTATTGGCATTATTAAGCCATCTTAGAGCCATATCTCTTTCAAGAGGGCTACCTTGAGCTCTTATGGAACCAGGAGCGCTGCTCTGAGCACTAACGTAAAAAGCAATAAAAAATGATAAGATTAAAAGTATATATGATTTTTTCATGATGATTATTTATACAAAAATCCAAAATACAAAGAAGTTTTAAATAATGAAAAAATCATGGTTAATGTTTGAATTATTTGTGTTAAAGGTTAGTAAATTAAGGCTGATAGAGGTTGATTCATTTTTTGTTTTAACATTGGAGCCAATAAATATTTGTTATGGCAGATATAGTAGCTAAATAACCAATTAAAAAGACTTTTATGTCCTTAGGGAAGATTCTATGCGTTACCTTAATTGTTTTGTTATCTTATTTTTTTAAAAAGGATTCAACTTAACTATATTTGCTTTATGCAATCAATAATGGTATTGTTTATAAGTGGCGCTGAGATATTTTTTATCATGTTTATAGTGGTAATGGTTTTCGGTGCGGATAAAATTCCTGGAATAGCAAAGGGTCTCGGCAAAGGAATGAGACAGTTGCGAGATGCTACGGATGATATTAAAAAGGAAATACAAAAGAGCGCTGAGAAACAAGGAATAGATACCAGCTTTACCGATGATATTAAAAATGAAATTGATAAGGTTAAGAAGAATGTTGATGATGTAACTGGCACTATTAAGCGGAAATAAATGGGTCTATGCTCAACGATCTTCTCAATTGGGACAAGAATATATTTATTTACCTAAATAATCTTGGGTCAGAGAAGTTCGATTTTTTCTGGGTTAATGTTACAGACATTACCTCTTGGATTCCCTTAATAATATCTTTAGTAGTTCTCGTTTTTTTTACATTTCCAAAAAAAGAAGCATGGATAATAATTGCTTCTTTTGTATTTCTTCTTCTTATCACATTGGGAATTACTCATTTAACTAAAGAATTTTTTGTAAGACTACGGCCTAGTAATGATTTAGCCATTAATCCATTAATTAGAGTTTTAAAGAATGCACAGGGGTTTAGTTTTTTTTCTGGACATGCTTCTTCTTCTTTTGCTATGACCTCTCTGGCTATATTAGTTTTTAAAAGAAGTTATAAATGGGTCTGGGTATTACTTTTATGGCCATTAATTTTCGCTTATAGCAGAATTTATGTTGGCGTGCATTACCCCTTAGATATCATATGTGGAGCAGCGGTTGGAACTATTTTAGCCTACTTAATCTATCAACTATACAAGAGATTTAGCGAACTCTACAAAGAGTAAGTCCATCCCTTACAGATAGCAAAAGAGTATCTACACGCGGATCATCTTTGAGATGTTTATTGTACTCAAGTACGGCTCTTGTAGTTATGTCTTTTTTACCCAGGGGTTCAATCACCTTTCCGGACCATAAAACATTATCGCTTATAATGACTGCTCCTTTTGTTGTTTTTAATATTGCAGACTCATAATAATCCCTGTATTTCTTTTTTTCTGCATCTATAAATACCAAGTCGAAGGATTCTTCTAGTTGAGGTATAATCGACAAGGCATCTCCTGTATGTTGAATAATTTGATGTCCATAACCACTTTGATCAAAATATTTTCGTTGGATATCGTACAGCTCTTTGTTAATGTCAATTGTATGAACAATGCCATTCTCTTCTAGGCCCTCTGCCAAACAAATAGCAGAATACCCGGTATAAGTTCCTATTTCTAATATCTTCTGAGGTCTAATTAACTTAGCCAGCATACTAAGGACTCGTCCCTGATAATGCCCAGTAATCATCCTAGGCTGTATTACCTTTAAATGAGTTTCTCTCCTTAGCTTTTGGAGTACCTCCGGTTCATTTTCGCTGTGGTCTGTTATATAAGCTTCTAAGGTGTCTGGAAGAAAGTGCATATATCCTTTTTGTAAAAATATGGATTAAAATATTATCTTGAATTAAAATGAATTAGTAGAAAATGGATAATATAATAATTAGAAAGGCGAACATCGAGGATCTTGAAACACTCTTGAATTTTGAACAGGAGCTAATCAAGGCAGAGCGACCTTTCGACCCTACAATTAAGTCCGATCCGGTTTGCTATTATGAGCTTCATAAAATTCTGGTAAATTCTAATGCTGTTGTTTATGTAGCAGAATGGACAAATAAAATAGTAAGCTGTGGGAGTGTAACGATAAGACCCGCCAGACCTTATTTAGATCATAAGGAATTTGCCAATTTTGGCTTTATGTATACCGTTCCCGAATATCGAGGAAGGGGCATAAATAAAAGAATTATGGAACAATGTAAAGAATGGTCATTATCCAGAGGTTTTAAAGAAATGCGTTTAACAGTTTACACCGATAATCAGGCTGCCATTTGGGCTTATGAAAAAGTGGGTTTTAAGAAGCATATAATACAAATGAGATTACCGTTAACTTAGAACTTTTAACAGGATCATATCACTTTTTGATATGTTTAGATGTTGTATTTTTGAATAAAAATCTACTATGATATTTCAAAATTCTCTTGAATTTGCCTTGGTTCTAGATGCTGAGGACCCATTAAAAAAGTATAGAGATGATTTTTATTTTCCTATAGTAAACAACAAAGAGGTAATCTATTTTACAGGTAATTCCTTGGGTTTACAACCTAAAAGCACCAAGAAATTTGTTGATGAAATAATGGAGGATTGGAAGAATCTTGCTGTTGATGGTCATTTTTATGCAGAGAAATCATGGTGGGACTATCATGAACTCCTGGCAGCTCCTCTTTCAAAAGTAGTTGGGGCAAGCGTTGAGGAGATTTCTGTTATGAATAGTCTAACCATAAATTTACATCTTCTAATGGTTAGCTTTTATAGACCTAATGGGAAGAGATATAAGATCTTATGTGAAGAGAAAGCTTTTCCATCAGACCAGTACATGCTTCAGAGTCAGGTGCGTTTTCATGGCTATAATCCTGACGATGCTATCATTGAAGTTAAAAAGCGACCAGGAGAGCACCATTGGAGAATGGAAGATGTTATTGCCAAAATTGAGGAAGTAGGGGATGAGTTAGCACTTGTTTTAATGGGAGGGGTAAACTATTATAATGGCCAGGTTTTTGACATGGAATCGATTACCGCTGCAGGACATGCTCAGGGAGCTTTTGTTGGTTGGGATCTTGCCCATGCTGCGGGAAATATTCATTTAGAGCTTCATGATTGGAAGGTAGATTTTGCAGCTTGGTGTAGTTATAAATATATGAATAGTGGACCGGGAAATGCCTCGGCTATTTTTGTTCATGAGAATCACTTAAATGATAATAACATCCCCAGATTTGAGGGATGGTGGGGAACTAAAAAGGAATCAAGATTTAAAATGAAACCATATTTTGAATCTATAGGAACTGCAGATTCTTGGCAGAATAGCAATCCGCCTGTTCTTGCACTAGCGCCATATTTAGCCTCCTTGCTTATGTTTGAGGAAGTGGGAATGCCGCAACTAATAAAGAAAAGAGCGTTAATTGTTGCTTATTTGGAGTTTATCCTTAAAGAGATCAGTCAGGAGCTTAATGCCTCCTTTGAGATTATTACCCCAGAGGAACGAGGTTGTCAATTATCTGTTTTTCTCCATGGAGAAGGGAAGTCTTTACATAACTATTTACTGGAGAATGGCGTTATTACCGATTGGAGAGAGCCAAATGTCATTAGACTCGCTCCTGCACCTTTCTACTGCAGTTATGAAGATATGTATCGATTTGGACAAATCTTAAAGGAGGGGATACTCAAATAAATACTACTTAAAGTTCTGAGAATAGTTTTTTTAATTAACTAACTGTATGAAAATTGAACATGTAGCTATTTGGACGTATCAATTAGAGGAATTAAAAGATTTCTATTGTACTTGGTTTGCCGGAGTAGCTAATGAGAAGTATCACAATAATAAAACTGGTTTTCAAAGTTATTTTCTAAAGTTCAAATCCGGGAGTAGATTGGAACTAATGCAAATGGAAGGAATTACCGATAAAAGTAGAGCCACTTCCGAATCACAACATTTAGGACTTATCCATATGGCTTTTGGGGTTGATACTATGGCTGAGGTAGATCGTCTGGCTATTAGAATGGAACAGGCCGGTTTTTCAATTCTTCGGGGGCCAAGAAAAACGGGAGATGGTTATTATGAATTTGAAACTTTGGACCCTGATAATAATAGATTGGAAATTACTACACTTTTTAGGTAATACTTTATATTTGGCCTTTTCCTAGTAAAAAGTTATGAGATCGTTAAGACTTATTCTCTCTAATCCCAGATATTTTGGCCCGGCATGGGTTTTTGCCAGTCTTAATATTTTATTTGGAACCTGGGCTATCTATATCCCGTCGGTGAAAGAGGATTTGGATATAAATAAGGCTACACTGGGAATTGCTATTTTCTTTCTTTCCCTAGGGGTATTTACAATCTTTCCGATTGCTTCTAAAATTATCAACCGATTAGGTGTCGGCCGGGCTACAGTAATTGGGCTTCTTTTGAGCTGTATTGCTGCTCTATTTCCCTTGATTGCACCTGGTTTTTTAAGTTTAGCTATCGCACTTTTTGTGTTTGGGGCGACCAATGGATTTACCGATATTTCCATGAATACTTTAGTTACTGAAATTGAGAAGGAGGACAAACAAAATTTTATGTCGGCCTCCCATGGGTTTTTTAGTCTCGGAGGTGTTTTGGCTGGTTTGGGTAGTTTTCTTATTCCGATCATAGAAAACAGGTTTGTACATATGACCTTGGCCGTAAGCCTGGTCTTTTTAGTTAATTTGATTTTTTTTAAGCACTATAACAAAGTAGTTGCCGCCCCCATTGAAAAAGAAGCTTTCAGTTTTAAAAATTTTAAACCCCTCTTTTTGTTAGGTATTATATCCTTCGTTGTTATGGGAAGTGAAGGCGCAATTGTAGATTGGAGCGGGTTGTTTTTAAAAGAAGTGACTTTGGCACCAGAGGCTCTTTGGGGAGCAGGTTTTTTAGGTTTTCAGGTTTTTATGACTCTGGGTCGATTTTTAGGAGATGCGATTAGTGCGAGAATAGGCTCCGTTAAAATCGTTGCCTTAGGAGCTATAATTGCTATTGTAGGATATGGACTAGTTTTAACATCTAGTATAGCATTTGCGATCATTGGATTCGCACTAACTGGTTTAGGATTTTCGGTAATAGTACCTGAATTATTCCGAATTGGGGGTCATGTAAAAGGTGTAGAATCCTCTCAGGGAGTTGCCTTTATTGCTGGTACAGGCTACTCAGGATTTTTGGTAGGACCGGTAATACTGGGATTTATTGCTGAGGAATTTACACTTAGTTCTAGCTTTGTGTCTTTGTTATTTTTAACGGTAGCAATCTTATTAACTACCCTGCTACTTAGAAAAAAAAGTAAGAGAAAAGAGTAAGGCTAATTTGCGCTTATTTCCGTAAAGTATAAAGCAAAAGATCCATCTTCATTTTTATGCCTTTTACCAATTTGTAATTCTGAGATTGTTTCATAGTCTTCCCAGGTAGTGGCTAAAGAAATATCTTTTTGATTTCCTTTTCTAAACACCCATTCCTTAAGCAGATAATCATCTTCAAAATAAAAATCATAGGCATCACCGGGAGTATATCCTCCTGTATTACCATAAACTATGGTAAGTTTTTGCATTGGAGTTTTACTTATGGGTGAAATTTGAGACGTACTATGCTCATAAGTATAAGAATTTTGATCCCATTTTAGATTAAAAGGTGCCAAAAGCCAATATTTATCATTAATAAAACCAGCATCAACTTTTGCCGTGATAGAGTCAATGACTGCTCTATCATATACGGTTGTGTCGGCTCCCATTATACGGGTTACTTCGTTATTCCTCACATCCCACATCCACGTTCTTTGGAAATGGGTAGTATCCCTATCCACATTAAAGGTAAATTCTATTTTATTTACACTATTCCAATGCTCTATCCCATGGGCATAGGCAATTTTTTCTGGAATACTTCTTTCTGGTTCACTGGCTATATTTTCTTTCTTTGGTTCGGTTTTACAACTCAAAAAGCAGAAACTAAAAAGAATCAAGGAGATCTGATAAATTTTCATAGGAGTGTTTTTTTCAAAGATAAGCGGTTTTAGAATTTAAAAGAAGCTTAATACAAGGAATAATGAGGGTTTAAAATCCCAATAAAATGATTAATTTTGATTTTTATCAAATTAAATAAAATGAGTTCGAAAAAAGGAAAAGTGCAAGAAGCAATTGATGATAAACTTCTAAAAGAACGAAAGGTCTTCTTATGGGGTATGGTGGACGATGATTCGGCCAAACATGTAATTGATCGACTTCTCTATTTGGAATCCCAAAATAATGAAGAAATTCAATTGATTATTAATAGCCCTGGAGGGTATGTAACTTCTGGGTTTGCTATTTATGATACCATTACTTCTTTAAAAAGCCCGGTGTCAACCGTATGTTCTGGCTTAGCCGCTTCTATGGGATCTATTTTATTATCTGTCGGTAAGAAAGGTCGACGTTTTATTCAACCACATGCTAGAGTGATGATACATCAGCCCAGTGGAGGAGCTAGAGGTCAGGCTTCAAATATTGAAATACAAGCGAAAGAAATAATTAAAACCAAGGAAATTGGAGCCCAAATTTTGGCGGATAATTGTGGTCAGTCTTTTGATAAAATTATGAAAGATTTCAACAGAGATTATTGGATGGATGCTGAGGAATCAGTTGCCTATGGAATAGTAGATGGTGTTTTAGAATAAGCTTCCAAAAGTAAATAATAAGAAGGCCTTCTTAATTTGTAAAGAAGGTCTTTTTTATATATAGACGCCAAAGCGGATGATTTTTTTGCATATTTATTAGTCCTTTTAGATTTTATTGAGTTTGGTTCTTATATTTTTATTTTTTACTTAAAGGCTTTATAAAGGTAGTAGACTACCCGAAATTTAATTTTAGTACATTTACTATTATTCCCCAGGTTTACGCTATTTGATTATGACTCAAACATCAAAAAACATTGCCATCACGGGCTCAGGACTTATTGGCTCTCTTTTGGCCATTTTTTTGAGGAGACACGGCCATAAAATTACAGTCTTTGATAGGAGGCCCGATATTAGAACCATTAAATTTTCCGGGCGTTCAATAAATTTGGCTATGAGTAATAGGGGATGGAACACCCTAAGGCAAGTAGGTCTTGAAGAGGAGATTAAGGAAATTGCTATCCCTTTATACAGAAGGGCCATGCATGTTGAGGACAAGCCTCTATATTTTCAAAATTATGGTAAAGAAGATGAGGCTATTTGGTCTATCTCCAGAGGTTTGTTAAACAAAAGAATGATTGAGCTTTCAGAAGCCGAAGGAGTAGAATTTCGGTTTAATGAAAAGGTCTGGGATATAGATCTACCGAAGGCACAAATTTTTACCGGCACATCTGAGAAAGGTGCCTGGAAAGAGTATGATTTTGACATTGTTTTTGGATGTGATGGAGCCTTTTCAAGAATTCGTCATAAAATGCAAAGAAGAAGTCGGTTTGATTATTCACAAGATTTTATTGATGTCGGTTATAAAGAACTAACGATCCCGGCAAATGCCGATGGTTCTCATAAATTGGATAAAAATTCATTTCATATATGGCCAAGAGAGACCTTTATGTTCATTGCCATGCCTAATTTAGATGGGAGTTTTACTTGTACACTTTTTTTACCCTTCGAAGGAGATGTTAGTTTTCAAAAATTAGGCACTAAAAAAGAAGTAATCGATTTTTTTAAATCCTATTTCCCCGATGTTATAGAGGATATTGGTAACCTAACGGACGATTTCTTTAAAAACCCTACAAGTGCAATGGTTACTATGAAATGTTTTCCTTGGACTTATTGGGATAAAGTAGCTTTAGTAGGCGACTCAGCTCACGCGATCGTTCCATTTTATGGACAAGGCATGAATGCTGGTTTTGAAGATATATTCGTATTGAATCAATTGATTTCGGAACATGGAGATGAATGGGAAACTATCTTTGATAATTATCAGCGAAGTAGAAAGCCCAATGCCGATGCTATAGCAGAATTGAGTTATAGAAATTTTGTGGAAATGAGTAGTAAGACAGCTGACCCCAAATTTTTACTTCAGAAGAAAATTGAAAAACACTTTGCTCAAAAACATCCGGATAAATGGATCCCTGTTTACTCCAGAGTTACTTTTTCTGACCAGCCTTATTCAGAAGCTTTGGCCATTGGAGATAAGCAGGAGAAGATTATGCAAGAAATTATGGCCATACCTGATATTAGCTTAAAATGGGATAGTGATGAAGTGGAAAAAAGACTTCTTGAGTTAATTGTAAAAAACAATACAAAGATTTAAGGCTGTCCTTTTTTTATCTCGGACCTTCTCATAGGCATTTGGTCTATGGTTTGAAATACTTCTTTTGGATCAATAGGAAGTGGACTACGCATTTTAATTGAACCATCTTTTCCAATTAAAATTAACTCAGAATCTTTTTGAAACATTCCTTCAGGGAGATGAAGATCTGTGTTTTTGCCAGAAGTGTCTAAAAGATTTTTTCCATCGTAATAGAAAAGAAGGATATCACGTTCTTCAAGTTCTTCGGGGGATTTTGTAAATAATTTTATTTGATTGGAATAAGCGTTTTTTTGGATAGTATCAACAATTATTACTAATCTTTTTTCCCATCTAAAAGAGGAGAGTTCCTGGCCATTTCCCATAAAGGACATTGTAATTAGAAAAAATGTAATTAATAATTTATAAGTCATTCTAACAAAAATAAATAAAAAAGCCACCTAAAAGGTGGCTCTTAAATTAATTGTAATAAGATTAAATTTTTGCAAACAGTTTATGCATTTTTACTTGTTCTTCCTCTGCCAGCACTGGATCAACTAAAATACGACCACTGTGCTCATCGGTAATAATCTTTTTTCTCGAAGCAATTTCTACTTGAACCTGAGGAGGAATAGTAAAAAATGAACCCCCGGAGGCACCTCTTTCTATAGGCACAACTGCTAAGCCATTTTTAACATTGTTTCTAATCCTTTTATAGGCTAATACAAGTCTTTCTTCAATTTGCTTTTCATAGTCTTCAGACTTAGCCAAAAGAGCTTTTTCTTCCTTGTCTGTTTCTGCAAGGATAGCATCAAGTTCACTTTTCTTGTGCTTTAAGTGAGCATCACGTTCGCTTAAACGCTCTTTTGTTTCACTTATGACTTCTTTCTTTTGATCTATTTGAACTTTAAATTCTTTTATGTTTTTCTCAGCTAATTGAATCTCTAGTTCTTGGAACTCTACTTCTTTTGCAAGAGAATTGAATTCTCTACTATTTCTAACATTTTTCTGCTGTTCCGCATACTTCTTAATTAAAACCTTGGACTCTTCTATAAGATTCTTTTTAGCACTAATCTCATAATTAATAGTTTCCAAATCGGTTTTAAGCTTGTCCAATCTAGTTTTGAGACCAAGTACATCATCTTCAAGGTCTTCCACTTCAAGAGGTAATTCGCCTCTAACATTTCTTATTTCATCTACCCTTGAATCAATTAATTGTAAATCATACAATGCTCGTAATTTATCCTCAACGGTGATTTCTGATTTTGCTGCCATATTTAATAATACTTGATAGGATTTGTTATACTCTCCGATAAAGAGATTGCAAAATTAGGCAATTTTTTTGTAAGATAGTCAACCAAGAGATTTTTTGTAAACTGCTCTGTTTCATAGTGTCCAATATCTGCTAATAGAATTTCACTTTCTGCTTCAAAAAATTGATGATATTTTAAATCTGAAGTAACGAGAACGTCTGCTCCCGCTTGTTTAGCACTCTTTATGGCAAAGGCACCACTACCGCCTAAAACCGCCACATTTTTAATTTTTTTATTTAAAAAGGCACTATGACGAATAACCGAAACATTCATTTTCTTTTTTAATATTTCAAAAAAGGTTTTTTCATCTATTGGTTCCGAAAGTTCTCCAATCATTCCCATCCCGATTGAGGATAGGGGATTATCTAGGGTGCTAATTTCATAGGCAACCTCTTCATAAGGGTGATGTTTTAATAAAGTCCTAATAATGTCATGCTCTCTATCCTTCGTAAAAACAACGCTAATTTGATTCTCTTTCTCCAAATGTAATTCCCCAATAGTTCCCTTGTAAGGTCTTGCCTTTTCATCTGCCTGATAGCTGCCAATCCCTTCGACAGTAAAACTACAATTCCTATAAGCACCGATCTTTCCCGCCCCCGCAGCAAAAAGCTTTTCCAAGATGTCATCGGACTTTTCTTGCGGGACATAAGTCACTAATTTTTTCAAAGTTCCGGGTTTGGGAATAAGAATTCTCTTTTTGTTGAGTTCCAAAATGTCACATATTTTGGCATTAACTCCCTCTATTGCATTATCTAGAGCGGTATGCAAGCAATATATGGCAATATCGTTTTGAATAGCCTTAATTATGCTACGCTCCACATAACTTTTTCCTGTTAGTTTTTTTATTCCCTTGAAAACTATGGGATGAAAACTTATTATTAAATTACATTTTTTGGCAATGGCTTCCTCAATTACATTTTCTAATGAATCTAGTGTAACCAGAATTCCGTTGACAGTTTTGTTTATATCCCCAACGAGCAAACCAACGTTGTCAAAATCCTCGGCAAATGACAAAGGGGCAAGTTCTTCCAGGACATTAGCGATATCTTTAATAGTCATATTTAAAAAATATTTGTGATGTTTGTTCTGACAAGGGTTTCATCAAAGATAAAATATTATATTTTCGTTCTTATGCAACTTCTTCGAAATTTGGCATGGCCAATCTCTCTAATTTATGGGGCAATTGTTTATTTACGCAATTGGCTATACGATAAGGGGTATTTTAAGTCAAACTCATTTTCTACAACCACCTTATGTATTGGAAATTTATCAGTAGGAGGGACGGGTAAAACTCCCATGATAGAATGGGTTTTAAAACAAATTTCAGATAAAAATGAAGTGGTAGTTCTTAGCAGGGGATACAAACGCAGAACCAAAGGTTTTCTTTTGGCAAACACTTCTAGTACGGCGGAAGATATTGGAGACGAGCCTCTTCAAATATTTTCTAAGTTTCCTGAAGTCGCAGTAGCTGTAGATGAAGACAGAGTTAATGGAATAAAAAGAATAGAAGAACTTCTAAAGCCCCAACTTATTTTACTGGATGATGCGTATCAGCATCGCAAAGTAGAACCTTCTGTATCTGTATTACTAACTTCTTATGGCAATCTTTATATTGACGACAATTATTTACCCACAGGGAATCTAAGAGACAGCAAAAGTGCCTCAAAACGGGCTGATCTAATAATAGTCACTAAATGTCCATCTGATCTTGATGCTAAAACTATTAATTCGATAGAGAACTCTTTAAATACTTCTAAACACCAAAAAATATTGTTTTGCACCTTGTCATACGACTCAATAATACAAAATGAAATAGGCAATATGCCTCTAGAGTTGCTAAGGAATAAAGAAGTAACTCTGGTAACAGGAATTGCCAACCCGACACCTTTATTAGATTATTTAACTTCTAAAGAGATATCTTTTGAGCACTTGCCTTATAGGGATCACCATTTTTTTACAGCAAAAGAGCTAGCTTTATTTAATGGAAAAGATCTGGTGGTAACCACAGAAAAAGATTTTATGCGTTTAAAGGGGAAGGTTGCAAATTTATATTATCTGGGTGTTCAACACCGTTTTATAGGAGATGGTGCAAACTCTTTTAGAGAGCTACTTCTCAGTCTAAGAAACTGACTTTTTAATTTTATGTTCCAGGATGTTTTCCCCTATTTTTTGATAGAATACATCAGGCTTAAAGGGCTTTGTCACAACATCGTTGCAGCCAGCGGCATAAAACCCTTCTAAACTATCGTCTAATGATATAGCGGTTAGGGCAATAATTGGTATGTCTTTATCAAACTTTCTTATTTCTATAGTAGCTTCAACACCACTTATTCCAGGCATATGGATATCCATTAATATTCCATCATAGTCGTTCTCAGCGGTCATTTCAACCGCAAGAGTACCATTATCCGCAAGGTCGCAACTAATACCCCTTTTAGAGAGCATTTTCTTGGTGATTACCTGATTAATCTTATTATCCTCTACAACGAGAACATGTAAATCATTTAGGTCGTAATTCTTTTCAGTAATTTCAAAAGTAAGATCATCAACGATGCTATCTTTTGATTTTAGATCCAGTTCAAAAAAGAATGAACTACCTTTTCCTAAAATACTTTTTAATTGAATTTTACTATTAAAGAGACCTAATAGACTTTTTACAATGGTAAGTCCAAGACCAGTGCCTCCGTATTCTCTGTTTATTTGAATAGAACCTTGTTCGAAACTATCAAATATGTTTTGTTGTTGCTCATTTGATATCCCAATTCCGTTATCCTTTACTTCAAAGTATATTTTGACATCTTCTTCCTCTCGGTTTAATAATTTGGCAATTACTTCTACTTGGCCACCTCTGGTGAACTTAATAGCGTTACCTACCAAGTTCATAAAGATCTGTGAAATCTTTAAGGGATCACTCATAAGGTGTTTTGGAATGTCCTCGTCGTAATCCAGAATTAACTTTGTCTTATTTTCCTTTGCACTTTGGTGTAAGGAACTGATAACATCTGCCAATACTTTTTTAAGGCTAAACTCCATACTTAAAGGTTCTAGCTTGTCGGCATCAATTTTATTAATTTGAAGAATATCATTGATAAAATTCAATAAATAATCTCCGGAGAACTTTAAGGATTTTAAATGCTCTTTTTGATGTTGGCTAGGGTTCTCTTCTAAAAGTAAATGGGCTAATCCTGTAACAGCATATAACGGTGTTCTCAATTCATGGCTAACCGTTGATAAGAAATTGGTTTTGGCTTCCATAGCCTGAATTGCAGCGTCACGAGCAGATTGAAGTTCCCTGTTTTTAGTTTGAAGAAGGTCGTTGGTTTTGAGTTTTATCTGATTATTTCTAAAAAGCGAAACGGCAAGTAAAGAGATAATGGTTAAAAATGCAGACGTTAATATAGCTGTAATTTCAGACCTGTTGGCAGATTCATTTAAATCTTCAATTTTAGCATCCTGTCTGCTAATTTCATCCGCCATGAACTCAAATTGTATTTTATCAGCTGCCTTGGATTCTGCCTTGACCTTTTCAATAGTAAATACCGAGTCTTTCAAAAAAAGTAAGTTTCTATTATAAACCAGGGAAAGATCGTATTTTTCTAGTTTCTCATATGCCTTACCCAGTAATTCATTAGCTTCAAAAATCTCTTTTGTAAATTGATTGGCCTCAGCCACCTCTAAGGCCATTAGACCATTTTTCACACTTTCTTCTAGATCCTCATTTTGAAGATTTAAGCTGGTAAGTCCTAGATAGGCTTGTGTTTGTAAATACTCTTTTTCAAATACATCCTGATTAACAATAAGGGAATTATAGCTTACTTCGGCGTTTTCAAATTTTTCTATGCTAACAAATATCTTTGCTTCTAAGAGCAGGATATTATTAAGGAGGTTTCTATCGTTGGAGAGTCTTTTTGCTTCATTGAGCATAAAAATTCCCTGAAAGAAAAGACCGCTATCGTAAAGCAAAGTTGCTTCTATATACTTATGGACGGCATTACCATAAGGATAGGCCAATTCCTTAAGAATAACATCTGCTCGATCCCAATAAAAAATGGTTGTCTCCCGCTTGTCTAGTTCCAAATAGAGAAGGGCAAATTTATGATAACAATCAACTAAGGCTTTAGAGTTTTGTGTATCCTCAGCTAAGGCAGCTGCCTTGTCCAAGGATTCCAAAGCGAGATTAATCTTATTTTGATTCTTAAAATCCCTTGTTTCAGTAAAATAGGTTTCTAGACCATTTTGTTGATTGCTTCTTTCCTGGGACAGGACACTGCTGCAAAAGACTAATGCTACCCAGAAAAAGGGTATTTTAAAGATTGTTGTATGTAATAGTTTATTTTTCAAATGCTTATGTTGAATACTTACCTAATATTACAACCAATATAAATTGTATTTATGGACTTTCCGGCCCTCATTTATTAGCCGATTATAAAACGCTTTATCCATATAACTATTGCTTTTGATAGGTTGAAGTGTCATTTCTTCTCGTTGAATTAAGGGTTTTAGGTAAAATTCCCTAAATCTAATTTCTTTAAAACCTGCTTTAATTAACTCGTCAATTTATTTAATGTGCTTATGAGCTTTGTAGGAAGATCTCACTAGGGCACCACTTTCTACATGTCTAAAACCCATTTCAAGTCCAAGAAGTTCGTACTTCTTAAATTGGTCCGGCGTGATAAATTCTTTTACCGGAAGATGTTTTTTAGAGGGTTGCAAGTACTGTCCAATTGTCACAACATCAACCTTGGCATTTCTTAAATCTTGCATAGTCTGAATCACTTCCTCTTCATGCTCGCCTAGACCAAGCATGATGCCAGATTTTGTTCTGTTGGCGCCATTCTCTTTTAAGTATTCCAAGACCCCAAGGCTACGCTCATATTTAGCCTGTATCCGCACTTCTCGCGTGAGACGCCTAACAGTTTCCATATTATGAGATATCACTTCTGGGGCCACCTCTAGAATTCTATCTAAATGGCTCTCTATTCCTTGAAAATCAGGAATAAGTGTTTCAAGTGTTGTTTGGGGATTCATCCGGCGGACGGCTCTTACCGTTTCCGACCAAATTATAGATCCCATATCTTTTAAATCATCTCTATCAACAGAAGTTAAAACGGCATGCTTTATATCCATTATTTTTATAGAGCGCGCTACCTTTTCGGGTTCTTCCCAATCAACCGTTTCAGGTCTCCCCGTCTGAACACCACAAAATCCGCAAGAACGAGTACAAATATTTCCTAAAATCATAAAGGTGGCCGTTCCTTCTCCCCAGCATTCGCCCATATTAGGACAGCTACCTGAGGTACATATTGTATTTAAATTGTATTTGTCGACCAAACCTCGTAACTGGGTATATTTTTTGCCCGTGGGCAATTTAACCCTAAGCCATTTTGGTTTGTTTTTTAAGGTCCCTGTTGGGCTAAGTGTTTCCAGCGACATATTTTTTTTGTGCAAATATACGACCTTAAGGGCTAATGATAATAAATAGATTGCGAGCTCATCATCACTTTCTTTAATTATTTATATTCTGAGCTCTGGCGAATAATCTCTGCTAATAGCTTTTTAGCTCTTAAAAGTTTTACCTTAATATTGTTTATAGGTTCTCCTAATTCCGTGGCCATTTCCAAATAGGATAGTTCATTAAAATATCGCAAGTTGATTACTTTTTGATAATGCGGCTTTAGCTGCTTTATATCTTGTAAAAGTTTAGCCAAGTTTTGATCAGTAATCAGTTGATCTTCTGCAGATGGGGTATCATCAAGAACTTTTTTGATGGCATCGTGACTACCAATATCGGGGCTATCCAATACATTTCTCTTTCTTTTGCGAATAAGATCTACGTGAATATTTTTTGAGATAGTAATGAGCCATGTCTTAAACTCATAAGTGTCATCGTAGGTATGTAACTTGTCAAAAGCCTTGGAAAAGGTCTGTATGGTAATGTCCTCAGCATCATTTTCATTTTTTGTTCTCACTAGCTGAAAACCATATACATCATTCCAAAAAGTGTCCAATAAATTACTAAAAGCAATTTGATTACCCTTTTTTGCGAGGCTTATATTGGTTTTAAGTTTCTCCTGAGATTTATTCAAATCGGGGGCTTTAATGTGAATTCAAGAAGTAGATTTATCTAATCAGACCCGAGCGTCTTCTTTTAAGCAATCTTGCTCATCTGGCATTTTACCGCAAAACCCACAGGCTTCTCCGTTTGAATTAAGATATGGATTCTGACTGGCGCAAGTACCCGCAAATTTTCCATCTTTTTTTGACCAAATTTTTATGGCTATCCCTGCAAATGCTAGAGCCAAAAGTCCAATTGTAACTAAAAGCAACTTCATATGAAAAGTTTATGCAAAGATATAAAAATAAAGCCCCAATAAAGGGGCTTTTGCATTAGATTAGCTATTCAAATTTCTATTTAATAAGAAATATTTGCAACAATGTTTTTTACAGTGGGGGTATCCGTACCACCTTCGGATTCGATGGTAATATAACTTATGGCATTTTTTGCATAAGGTAAAGGCCTTAGTTTATCTTTATCATCTAAATGATTAATAACCCCTAAATTCACCATTTCCCCATTAACTTCTGCCCACATTTGATAGCATTGATGTTCTGGTAAATTAGGTAGATTTCTTACATTGAGGTAGGAAAGCTTTTTTACCGGATTTACGTAAGCAACTGCTTTTAGATCCTTGGCTTTTTTATTTCCGTTTACTAAAAATTTCTTTGTTTGCGGATTGTTGAGGACAATAAATTGGTTCCTTACATCCTCTAACTGCTCTTTCATGTCTTCTTCCAAGGTCTTAATCTTGGCATTAACAAGAACATTTTCATCCTGTAAACTCTGATTTTGATTCCAGAAAAAATAAGAAGAGCCAGCAAACATAAAGGCCGTTATACTAGCAGCAATGGCATATCTTCTGAATTTTCTTTTACCAGTGTTTTGCGCTTTAATTTTATATAGGATTCTATCTTTTAAACCTTCGGGAGTTTTTAAAGCATATAGGTTGGCATAGGCCTGAAGATTGCTTTGTAACTCGTCATAAGACTTTCTTACTTCCGGGTATAAAGCAATGTAACGTTCTACTTGTAAGGTCTCTTCTTTAGAAGTAGAGCCAATTAGATATTTTTCAAGTAGATCTGTGTCTAAAAATATTCTTATTTTATCTTTCATGTTAATAAACTTAAAATTGGCAGCAGGATTAAAGTTTCTCCATAAATCTTCTTAAGTTCCCTTAATCCAATTTTTAATCTGGATTTAATGGTTCCTAAAGGAATGTTTAATTCATCACTTGCTTCTTGTTGTGTCATGCCTTGAAAAAAAAGGGCATCGAGCACAACATGATACTTTTGATCAATCTTTTCCATATTCTCCTTCACATCTATGAAGTCCGGATTGATACTGCTGACACCTAAATTATATACGTCTGAAACATCGATTTGGATTTCCTTATCAGTTTTTGTGTGCACACTTCGAAGTTTATCTATGGCCGTGTTCCTGGTAATTCTAAAAAGCCAGGTAAATAATTTGGCTTTTGAAGAATCGTAAGTATCAGCCTTTTTCCAAATTTTGACAAAACTTTCCTGCAGTACGTCCTGGGCGAGTTCAGAATCCCTTACAACTTTGAAAGCAACTCCATATAAAGTATCTCCATAGTGCTCATAAAGCAGAGAGATGGCCTTATCATTTCGCTCTTGAAGTAATTCTACAATATGTTTCTCAAGGAGTATGCTCATAAAAGATTGATAGCATCAAAAAAGGGCCATTTAAAGCATCCAATTTGCTAATTAGAATCGTATATACGCTAAACGCTAAATTATAAAATTGATTGTTAAGTAAGCGTTTTCTCAATTTAAATTAGAAAAATATGCAACTGGTTATTGCATATTTAATTTTGGTTAGTTTGGTTTGGTATAACCCCTGTAGTAATAACAGGGGTTATTTTTTTATCCGATTATATTAACTTCTGGAATAATGGTGATACCATATTGTTTAGAAACAGCTCGCTGTATTCTCTCTGCCAAGTTAAGAATCTCTATACCACTAGCTTCTCCATAATTTACTAGAACCAAGGCCTGATTTTTGTGAACACCTGCATCCCCAAATCTTTTGCCTTTAAAACCACATTGCTCAATTAGCCATCCTGCCGGAATCTTAAATAAATCTTCAGAAATCTGATAATATGGTGCCTGTGGATTGGTTTTATGAAATAACTGGAATTGCTTTTTATTAATTTCTGGGTTTTTAAAAAAGCTGCCGCTATTGCCTAGTTCTGACGGGTCTGGAAGTTTTTGTCTTCTAATACTTATCACAGCATCGGAAACATCCTTTATTGTAGGTTTTTTTATCCCTTTAAGTGCTAATTCACTTTCTATAGCACCATAAGAAGTATTTAATTGCCTAGGATTTTTACTTAATCTAAAATCAACAGAAGTGATTATAAACCTGCCTTTTTCTTTTGATTTAAAAATTGAATTTCGATAGCCAAAATCGCAGGCTTTATGATCATATGTATATCTTTCTTGTGTATTTATATCTATCACTTCACATTTTACGAAACAATCTTTTAATTCTACCCCATAAGCCCCTATGTTTTGAATCGGAGCAGTTCCTGTATTGCCTGGAATAAGTGAAAGATTTTCTAAGCCTCCATAGCCTTTATTTACGGCCCATAATACAAAATTATGCCAGTTTTCTCCGGCCATTACCCTTATTTGGATATGGCTCTTATCTTCTTCAACAATATCAATTCCTTTCAGTTTGATAAGAATTACCAAAGCATCTATATCCCTGGTAAACAATAAATTACTTCCACCACCAAGTATTAATTTTTTCGGAAAACCTGGAAGTTTTAATACTTCTACAAGTTCAATAACAGTATTGACTTGAATAAAGAAACGGGCTTTAGCTTCAATTCCAAAAGTATTATACTTTTTAAGCGATATATTTTCTTCTATTTTCAAAGCTCTAAATAGGTTCTAAGACCTTCTCTAAGAATATTAACAGCTGTTTTTAAACTATCTTTCTTTAAAACATATGCTATTCTAATCTGATTTTTACCAGCTCCTTCAGTAGCATAAAAACCTCCGGCCGGTGCCACCATAACGGTTTTACCATCCACATGGAAATGCTCTAAAAGCCATTGGGCGAAATGATCAGCATCTTCCACGGGAAGTTGGGCTATACAATAAAAAGCTCCCTGAGGTTTTCCAACAAGGACCCCCGGAATTTTATTGAGCTCTTCCAGAATCAAATCGCGCCTCCCAACATATTCCTCAATAACATTCTGAAAATACTCTTTAGGCGTATCCAAAGCGGCTTCACTTGCTATTTGGGCATAAGTGGGTGGGGAAAGTCGGGCTTGTGCAAATTTTAAGGCTGTGCTAATAACGTCCTTATTTTTACTAACCAAACATCCTATTCTGGCACCGCACATACTGTACCTTTTTGAAACAGAATCTATTATTATAGCATGTTCTTCAATTCCTACTTCTTTTAAAATAGAATGATGCTTGAGGCCTTCATAGGCAAATTCTCGGTAAACTTCATCGGCTACTAAAAAAAGATTATGCTTCTTTACCAGTAAGGCTAATTTTTGAATTTCTTCATGGGTATACAAATAACCTGTTGGATTTCCGGGATTGCAGATGAGAATAGCCTTGGTTTTTGGGCTTATTAATTTTTCAAACTCTTCTATGGGAGGAAGCCCGAAATTATCTTCAATTTTCGATAATACCGGAACCACTTTTAATCCCATAGCCGTAGCAAAGCCGTTATAATTTGCATAAAAAGGCTCAGGAATGATAATTTCATCCCCGGGATCAGCGATACTACCCATGGCAAATGATAAGGCTTCAGAGCCTCCTGTAGTTACGATTATATCGTGAAGACTCACATATATTCCCTGTGACTTGTAATAATCGCTGAGCTTTTCTCTATAAGTATCAGAGCCTTCCGTTCTGCTATAGGCTAATACTTCCAGTTGGTTATTTTTGACCGCATCCAAAGCTTGTTTGGGTGTTTTGATATCTGGCTGGCCAATATTTAAATGGATAACATCAATTCCTTTTTTTTTGGCTTCTTCAGCATAAGGAACCAATTTCCGAATAGGAGATTGGGGCATGTTTTGTCCCTTTCTTGAAATGGTAGGCATAAAAGAAAATTTTAGCAAAAATGGTAAATCATAACGACAAAACAACATAAAGTACCTTATTATCTTTTAATCGGATTGAATGTTAAAGTCCTATCTCCCTACTAGTTTTTTTAATATCTTTAAGATAGAAACGCCTAATTAAGAGTAAGTTGAAAGCCTTTTTTAAATTATTTATTGTCTTTATGCTATGTTTGCCCCTTATGGGAATAGGGCAAGGATTTAATTTGCCTAAAGGTAAGAAGTATGAAAAGGTAAGTTTTCAATTGATTAATAACCTCATCATAATTCCCATCAAAGTAAATGGAGCCGAATTATCCTTCATTTTAGATTCTGGAGTTAGTAAACCGATACTTTTCAATGTTTCTGATAAAGACTCTATCCATTTAAAAAATGTCTCAGAAATTACTATCAGGGGTCTAGGAGATGGAGAACCCATAAAGGCCCTGAGTTCTAAAGGCAATTTTTTTAAACTGAAAAACATTAGAAATCTAAACCAACATCTTTATGTTGTTTTGGATAGGGAAATGAATTTCTCCCCTACCTTGGGAATCCCCATTCATGGTATTATTGGGTACGATCTTTTTCGTGATTTTGTGGTAGATATCAATTATAGTTCACGTCAGATTAAGTTTTACGATCCTGAACACTATGTCCCTAAGTCATATAAGGATGAAGAATTACTGCCTTTGGTCATAAGAAAAAATAAGGCTTATGTACAGGGAAATGTTGATTTGAATGATAAAAAAGATGTCCCTGTAAACTTATTGATAGATACTGGGAGTAGCGATGCGGTCTGGCTTTTTCCAGATAAATATAAAGGTTTGGAAGTTCCTGATAAGTTCTACGACGATTTTCTGGGAAAAGGATTAAACGGGACCATTTTTGGAAAGCGTACAATGGTTAAGAGCATCCGATTGGGGTCACATACCTTAAAAGATGCCAAAGCGGCATTTCCAGATATGAACACCTTTGGATTAGATGCTAATTTGGGGAATAGAAATGGTAGTCTTGGGGGTGAAATTCTCAAACGTTTTAATGTTATTGTCAACTACTCTTCAAATGAAATTCGTTTAAGGAAAAATGCCTATTTTAAAAAGCCTTTTCAATATAACATGAGTGGTTTGCAAATAAGACATAATGGTTTAAGATATATTGCCGATAGAATTGCTGATAATAGGGGAGTGGTTTATGGTAGTCGAAAGTCTTTTGGCGATGTTCAGATCTTAATGGAAGGTTCTACTAGACTGAGTTTAGTTCCAGAAATAGTCGTTTCTGCTATAAGATTAGGGAGTCCGGCTGAGCAAGCTGGATTAAAAGAAGGAGATATTATTCTGGCGGTTAATGGAAAAAAAGTCCATAGCTATAAACTACAGGAGGTTTTAAAGATGATAAATGACAAAGAGGGAAAGAAAATACGAGTTCTTATAGAACGTTATAATAAAGATCTGTTGTTTTCTTTTGTTCTTAAAAAAGTCTTTGAATAAAAAAACCCGATTCATTTGAATCGGGTTTTTTATTATATAATGATAATTATTTATTTTCCTTCAACAGCCTTGACCTCTCCTTTAATTTTCAAAATCTTGGTGGGAGTGTCCGCATTTGATATAACAGTAATAGCCTTTCTTATAGGTCCGACTCTTTTGGTGTCATATTTTACTTGTATTTCACCTGTTTTCCCGGGTAAAATAGCTTCTTCTGGTTTTTTTGGAATCGTACAACCGCAGCTAGAACTAACTTTACTTATAATTAAAGGTGCAGATCCAGTATTGGTAAATTCAAATACACGAACACCATCACTTCCAGCTTCAATTACACCATAATCTACTGTTTCCGTTTTAAACTCAATTTTTGCGGTTTTATCTTGCGCAATAACATTAAAAGCAAGTAGGCCTACAAACATTAATAATACTACTTTTTTCATCTTTTCTGGTTTTGGGTGAACCTCAAATGTAAATGTTTTGTCATCAACATCCAAAATTCTTTTGTTATCTACTAACGTTACTTATTTTTGTTTCGTATTTATGCATAGGCAAAAAAAGATCGATTTCAAAGATTTAACAGAATCTTAAAATACACTTCTTTAGCCCTTTATTAATATTGGCAAAAACTATACCAAAAGATGAATATCCCCTCTAAATATGAGCCTCAAGTAGTTGAAGAACAATGGTACCAGTATTGGACAGAACATGCTTTTTTTGAGTCAAAGCCCGATAATCGTACCCCTTATACTATCGTTATTCCACCTCCTAATGTTACCGGGATACTCCATATGGGACATATGCTTAATAATACCATTCAGGATGTCCTTATTAGACGTGCACGTCTTCTTGGTTTTAATGCTTGCTGGGTGCCGGGCATGGACCATGCTTCCATAGCTACGGAGGCCAAAGTTGTAAATAAGCTTAAAGAGAAAGGGATTCATAAAAAGGATATCGGTCGCGATGCCTTCATGAAACATGCCTGGGATTGGACAGATGAATATGGAGGAGTAATTTTGGAACAATTAAAGAAGTTAGGTTGTTCTTGTGATTGGTCCAGAACGAAATTTACCATGGATGACGATATGTCCGCTTCTGTGATTAAAGTTTTTACTCAATTATATGACAAAGGTTTAATATACAGAGGTTATAGAATGGTGAATTGGGATCCGGAGGCTAAAACCACCCTTTCGGATGAAGAAGTAATTTATGAAGAACGCAATGGGAAGTTATATTATTTGTCTTATGCTATAGATGGATCTGATGAAAAAGTCACTATAGCTACAACAAGACCGGAAACTATCTTGGGAGATACCGCCATCTGTATAAACCCCAATGATGAGCGTTATTTTCATTTAAAAGGCAAAAAGGCCATTGTTCCCATATCTAATAGGCTAATTCCAATTATAGAAGACGAGTATGTTGCGATGGATTTTGGAACTGGTTGTCTAAAGGTTACACCAGCTCATGATGAAAATGATAAGCTTTTAGGAGAGAAGCATAACTTGGAAACCATCGATATTTTCAATGAAGATGCAAGCCTGAATTCTTTTGGTTTGCATTACGAAGGGAAAGATCGATTTGAGGTGAGAAAGGAAATTTCTAAAGAACTCAAAGAAAAGGGTTTCCTCACTAAAGTAGAGCCTTATGCCAATAAAGTTGGTACATCTGAACGGACTGGTGCCGTAATTGAACCTAGGCTTTCTGATCAATGGTTTTTAAAGATGGAAGATTTAGCAAAGCCTGCCATAGATGCGGTTCTTGAAAATGGAGAGGTAAGGCTATTTCCTAAAAAGTTTGAAAACACCTATAGGCACTGGATGGAGAATATTCGGGATTGGAATATTTCTCGCCAATTGTGGTGGGGTCAGAGAATCCCCGCTTATTATTTTGGTGATGGAGAAAATGATTTTGTCGTTGCCGAAACCTCAGAAGCTGCTTTAATAAAAGCAAAGCAGAAATCTGGCAAGGATTATTTAGTAGTTTCAGATTTAAGACAGGACGAAGATGTTCTGGATACATGGTTTTCTTCCTGGTTATGGCCAATAAGTGTTTTTGGCGGTATTTTAGAGCCAGAAAATGAAGAGGTAAGTTATTATTATCCAACGAGTGACTTAGTTACCGGTCCAGATATTTTATTCTTCTGGGTTGCCAGAATGATTGTTGCCGGATATGAGTTTAGGGATGAGCGTCCTTTTAATAATGTTTATCTAACCGGCTTGGTCAGGGATAAGATGGGGCGCAAAATGTCCAAATCATTGGGGAATTCTCCAGATGCTTTAGCATTGATGAAAGATTATGGAGCAGATGCTGTAAGGGTTGGACTTCTTTTAAGTTCAGCTGCCGGTAATGATCTGCTTTTCGACGAATCGCTCTGTCAACAAGGAAAGAATTTTGCCAATAAGATATGGAATGCATTCCGTTTAGTAAAAGGTTGGGAAGTAGTTGATGGCTCCCAAGCGGAGGCGGCCAAAATGGGTTTATCTTGGTATAATGCACGGTTTCAAGAAGTACTGCTTGAAATTGAAGATCACTTTGATAAATACAGGATATCAGATGCCTTAATGGCAATCTATAAGCTTGTTTGGGATGATTTTTGTTCCTGGTTACTGGAAATTGTTAAACCCGCCTATCAAAAGCCTATTGATAGAACGACTTATACTGAAATACTGACAATTTTTGAAAAGAATCTTAAACTTTTACACCCTTTTATGCCTTTTCTTTCCGAGGAGATTTGGCAACGTATTGCTGAAAGAAAACCAGATCAGGCCTTGATTGTTTCAAAATGGCCTCTAAAGGAAGCTTTTAATTCAACGCTTATTGAAGAATTTTCATTTGCCAAAGAAGTAATAGGAGGTGTAAGAAATATTCGAAAAGAGAAAAATATACCTTTTAAAGAAACTCTGGAACTCTTTTTGCTTAACAAGGAGGCTACACCTAATACCCTAAATGTTGTCATCAAAAAGCTTACAAACATTTCAACAATTAAGGAGACTCAAGAATCTATTCCTGCTTCTCTGACTTTTAGGATAAAGAGTAATGAGTACTTTATCCCTGCTTTGGAAACCCTTGATGTCGCCAGCGAAGTAAAGAAAATTGAAGAGGAATTAAGCTATACAAGAGGCTTTTTGAATTCGGTAAATAAGAAGCTTGCAAATGAGCGATTTGTAGCAAACGCCCCGGAGAAAGTTGTGTCTATTGAGCAAAAGAAAGCCGCTGATGCCCAAGCTAAAATTGCCACCTTGGAACAGAGCTTGCTAAATTTGAAATAGGCTAACTACGAACAGTTATCATATCAATTTAATAGTATTAACAAATGAATGTTTCCGTTATTAAATATTTGAAATTTCAATAATTATCTGTCTTTATCGCCTTGTTTTTAACCGTACTTATTTCTTACTCCTCAGATGACAGTCCTGAGCGGCAGATGGATATGATGAAACTTAAGGAAGAAACTGTTATCCTGCTTACTGAGATAAAGGATAAAATTTTGAGCAGGCCCCAATTGATTTGGATTTGATGACGAATTGGATGGTTCAGTACTTAGCTTTCGTATTGCAAATGTGGTAGGCTTGTGCTAAATGATAACAGTCATACTGAAATAGATGTAAGTCAAAATTCAATTTTAAAGTTTGTCTTTGATGATAACAATATGCTGAGACGAATTAATATTCGAAACTTTTCTCAGTTTGAAAAGATTGATGTTTCAAAAAATGCTCAATTGAATATCTTCTCAATTGAAGGGAATCCGGGAAAATTTATTCAGCTTAGTTCGCTGTAATTGTTTGATATTCCCATTGCATGGAGTAAGGATGAAACCCCTTTATATTCCTTAAGCTGCAATTAGGAAACTTTTTTTGCCTGTTTTATTTCAAAAAGAGATGCTGTGATTATCTAAGGTCAAATATTTGAATTAATAGATTTGATTCTTATCTTTAGATAAATCACAAGCCATGAAATTAAAATTAATTGCATTTGCATTTGTTATTCCCTTATTAGGATATGCTCAGGAACGAGAGCTCGTTATTCTTTCTCCAGAAGTACAAATAAAAACAGCAGTTTTACCGGCTCCTGAAGAAGACAAAGACGGTGCCATGGTGTATGGCTTCAATGAAGATGGCATGCTTGTGGTTCTGCGAGAAGGTAGTAATAATTTGGTTTGCTTAGCTGATGATCCCAATAAAGAAGGGATCAGTGTTAGCTGTTATTCGAAGAAATTAGAGCCTTTTATGGCTCGCGGAAGACAATTGACTGCAGAAGGAAAAGACGCCAAAGAAAAGAGAGAAATTCGAGGTCAGGAAGTTGCTTCAGGTAAATTATTAATGCCTTCTGAACCTAGTATGATGTATATCTATTTTGGAGAAGATAAAAATTATAATCCCCAGACAGGAGAACTGGAAGATGGTAATTTTCGATATGTGATTTATACTCCTTTTGCGACTACAGAATCTACTGGCTTGCCAGACAAGCCGCATGCAAAAGGAATGCCTTGGCTCATGGATCCGGGTACTCATAGAGCGCATATTATGGTTGGTCCTTTTAAGTAATAAAATTCATCCCAACGGGCCTTTTCTATTGATAATTTTTTTATTTCATGGCAAATCTTAGTTTACAATTTATCTGTGATTAGAATTCTTAGTTGCCCTAATAGAATTTGCCATTATTTTAATTGAAACTCCTCATTGGAAAGTAAATTCAATATTCAGTTAATGAACCTATTTCAAAATATGGAATAGTTTTATATTAGTTTTTTCTATTTTTGAGAGAATAGCTAGGTAAATATGGAAACTTACGCAACTACGCTTCTTTACGCGATTCCCTTTTTTGTTCTTTTACTAGCAATAGAGATGATGTATGGTTATTTGGTAAAGAATCAGAAGTATCAGGTTCTGGATACCGTTAGTAGTATTAGTTCCGGCTTAACTAACATTTTGAAGGATGTACTTGGTTTAAGTGTACTTGTAATTAGTTATCCTTTCCTTTTAGAACATTTGGCAATTTATAAATTTCAGTCCACCGCTTTTGTATGGTTTGCCGCTTTTATAGCCATTGATTTTGCCGGATATTGGAATCACAGGTTAAGTCATCGAGTAAATTTTTTTTGGAATCAACATATTATTCATCATAGTAGTGAGGAGTTTAACCTTGCTTGTGCACTCCGACAATCTATTTCTAACATAATTGGATATTTCCCTTTGTTTCTTATTCCCGCTGCTATAGTTGGAGTTCCTACTAAGGTGATCGCCGTCTTGGCCCCAATCCATCTCTTTGCTCAGTTCTGGTATCATACCCAGCATATAGGTAAAATGGGCTGGTTAGAATATATCATTATTACCCCCTCACAGCATCGTGTACATCATGCTATTAACCCGGAATACATAGACAAGAATTTAGGACAGGTTTTGTGTATATGGGACAGGATTTTTGGAACATTTCAAAAAGAACTTGTCAGTATTCCACCTCAATATGGAGTGATAAAGCCTGTACGTACATGGAATCCTATACTTATAAACTTTCAGCATCTATGGTCTTTGATAAAGGATGCATGGCATACACAGAATTATTGGGATAAGATTCGAATCTGGTTTATGCCCACTGGCTGGCGTCCACCTGACGTATCAGACAAATATCCGATCAAGACCATTGAGGATGTCTATTCCTTTGAAAAGTATCAAACCAAAGGATCTAAGACTTTTAAAGGCTATGTAATATATCAACTAATATCGACTTTGATATTGACCTTATTTATGTTTTATCATTATGGAGAAATGGGATATAAAGGACTTCTTTTTGTTGGGATATTTATTTTTTTGACTATTTACGGTTATACTTCTTTGATGGATCGTGCTAAAAGTGCTTTTTGGATAGAAATAACAAGATCCCTTGTAGCATTGGGGTTTGTATATTTCTATGGGGACTGGCTAGTTTTAATTACACATTCTTTTATCCCCATGTATCTCATTGTTTTTTACCTTATTACTAGTATTATTGGAGCGATATATTTTACCTTTATTGAAAATCAGAAATTTCAAAAAGGTTATCTAACATAAACTTAAATGAATAAAGGCAGGCCTTATATTCTTGCGGAAGCCAATTGGCAAACCCTAAAAAACGCCCAATTTGAACTTGCTATTTTGCCATGGGGGGCAACTGAAGCACATAACTATCATCTTCCCTATGCAACAGATATTTATGAAGCTGATTATTTGTCTGCTGAAGCAGCGAAAATTGCTTGGGAACGCGGTGCAAAACCTATAGTATTGCCAACTATTCCTTTTGGAGTCAATACGGGACAATCAGATATTTATCTGGATATAAATATTAATCCTACCACCCAGCTGGCAATACTTGACGATGTACTGACAACTTTAAATAGACAAGGAATTAATAAGTTATTGATTTTCAATAGTCATGGAGGAAATAATTTTAAACCCTTGGTTAGGGAGTTAGGTTTAAGATTCCCTAAAATGTTTATTTGTTTTGCTAATTGGTTTCAATCAATGAAAAGAGAAGAATATTTTACAAATGATGGAGATCATGCTGAGGAAATGGAGACTAGTTTAATGCTTTATTTAAAGCCAGAATTAGTTCTTCCGAAAACTTTTTGGGGTACAGGATCTTCGAAAAAATTTAAAATAAAAGCCTTTTCAGAAGGATGGCTGTGGGCCGAGCGTAAATGGTCAGCTGTTTCTGAAGATACCGGTATTGGTGATCCTGCCTTGGCAAGCGCTGAAAAAGGTCAAAAGTTTTTTGATGATGTGTGTTTAAAGATGGGGAATTTATTCTTTGATCTTTGTAAGGCAGACACCGAAGACCTTTACGAATAAAGTAGTTTTATTTTATTTCTCTTTTAATTCTTTGGCGACCAAACGAATATATAATTTCATTGCTTCCTCCCGATCAATATTTTGAGCCTGTATAAGGGCATTTGACTTAAAAGCATTAATCAAAGGGGTCTTGCTTCCGGGGTTGTTATAGTTTTTATTGGCGATCTTAAAATAGGCGTAAAGTTTTAAAAGCAGGTCGGCAGGTAGCGGATCTGTATAACTATTTACAAATTCTACCGATTTTATAAAGTCTGTATGTAATTTAGTTTTCTTCATTTTTATCCAAAGCCGTAGCAATACAGGTTTTGGCTCCAATTACATTTTGGTTAAGTTTTACAGTTATTCCACAGTCTAAAGGTAAAAATAAATCCACCCGAGATCCAAACTTAATAAATCCGGCATCTTCTCCCTGATGTACATGTTCTCCTACCTCTGCATAATTGACTATTCTTCTTGCCATAGCCCCAGCTATTTGACGATAGAGTATATCTCCGAATTTTGGAGTATGTACTACGACAGAAGTTCTTTCATTCAGTTCACTACTTTTAGGGTGCCACGCCACTAAATATTTTCCGGGATGATATTTAGAGTAATTAACAACACCACTTACAGGATATCTTGTTACATGAACATTTATAGGTGACATAAAAACAGAAACCTGAATACGTCGATCATGGAAATATTCAGTTTCTTCAACCTCTTCTATAACTACTACTTTTCCATCGACAGGAGAAAGAATATCATCGAAATCTCTTTTTACAATTCTTTTTGGATTTCTGAAAAACTGTAGTATTAATACAAGTAACAGCAAAACCGTAATTTGTAATGAAATTTTTATCAAAGGAAGTTCAATAAAAAAATGAGCCAATAAGATGATTGAACAACAAATAAAAAAGCTAGCTAAAACTATTCTTTGTCCTTCTTTATGAAACATAGGTAAACAACATTAAAGTTAAATAAGCAAATGGTGCTGCAAAAATAAGACTATCTAATCTATCTAGCATACCACCATGTCCAGGAAGAATGGCACCACTATCTTTTACACCTGCCTGACGCTTTAATTTAGACTCAATTAAATCTCCTAAACTCCCCATAAGAACTATTACTGCAGCTAAAATAACCCATTGTTTAGGATTAACTATCGGTTCATATATTGCCATTATATAGGCAGCAATTAAAGTAGCAAATAATCCTCCCAAAGTTCCTTCAATTGTCTTTTTTGGGGAAACTGAAGGAAAGAGTTTTGTTCTTCCAATCGTCTTTCCTACTAAATAAGCAAAAGAGTCGTTCACCCAAATTAGGATAAAAATACCCATTATTAGGTATTTTGCAAACTCATTATCTTTATACGGAATCATGGTAAGGAAGATACATCCCCCACCCACATAAAACAAACCAATAATAAACTTTTCGTAAGCGTAATGGATTTTTTTCGTTTTAGAAAAAAGATAATAAAGCAACATTCCATCAACAAAAATGGTCAAAAACATAAGCATGTTTATGAGGACCTTGTCGTGAATCAGATAGATATAGGCCCACCACAGTCCTAAATATGCGAGAAAAATATAGTAGCCCTTAAGGTTTACTAGCCTTTTGTATTCATATAAACAAGCTAAGCCAAAGACCATAAATAGAAAATCGAAGGCATCGGAACTTAAAAAAACGGCAGAAAGGAGTAGAATTACATAAACGGCACCGGTTAATAATCTCCTAAGCAATTCCCTCATACTATAAATCTTCCATCAGTAATAAGTACAAATGTTTTGTACTGCTACCGTAAGTGAGGTAGTCATCAGCATTTTCCTCAGTACTCTGAAAATGTTTTATAGTCGTGATATTGGTGGGGATTCCTTGTTTATAATTCTTTTTAATCTTTTTTAAGCCTTCTCCTATTGTATCAACTAACTGGCTCGTAGTAGCAAAAACCACAACGTTCGCCGGAAGTTCATGTAGTTTTTTTTCATTTAATTGATTGGAGCATACTAAAATAGAACCATTTTGGGCGACTAAATGCTCACAGGTTGTAAAAAAAACTTCACTCTTATGAGAATTATCGGTAAATGTGAGTTGATCTTTGGAGAATTTATCTTTAAGTCTTGGATCTAAAAAGTAGAAAGGGTGATCTTGCCAAGAATTTTCTTGAATAATATTTCTCAAAGCTTCAGATACTTCAGTGAATGAATCACAATAAATAAATTTTCCACCATTCTTTTTAAAATGAATGGTGAATTTTTCATCTACAGGAATGTTTAAATCGGGCATGTGCATTCCCCGCGTTTCTGCGGTATCTTTGGAAACCTTTTTTTTTCCTCCTCCAAAAAGCTTGTCAAATATGCCCATTCAATAATAGCTCCTAAGTAGTGCTTTTTTAAAACAACGTTTTGTGTTACTATTTATTTTCTTCAGTAGACTCCTCAGGAGTCATTTTGTCATCAGAGATTTTTGCATCATCAGAGATTTTTTCATCATCACTGATAAGATCATCATCAGAGATTATTTCTTGACCTTTTTTGTCAAATTCTTTCTCATGAGGACGTTTCCCAAAGATTTTTTGTAAATCTTCCTTAAAGATAACTTCTTTTTCCAATAAGCGCTCTGCTAGTTCCGTAAGTTTATCTTCGTTCTCCGTTAAAACGTCAATGGCTCTTCTATACTGTTCTTCAATGAGTTTAGAAATTTCTTGGTCAATTACTTGAGCTGTTTCCTCGCTATATGGTTTTGTGAACCCATATTCGTTTTGACCGGAATCATAATAAGTTAGATTGCCTATTTCTTCATTAAGACCATAGATAGTGACCATTGCCCTCGCTTGTTTAGTAACTTTTTCCAGATCACTTAAGGCGCCGGTAGAAATTTTATTAAAGATTACCTTTTCGGCAGCTCTTCCCCCTAAAGTGGCGCACATTTCATCTTTCATTTGTTCTGGTCGAACTATTAGTCTTTCTTCTGGAAGATACCAAGCTGAACCTAAGGATTGACCCCTTGGAACAATGGTAACTTTGACAAGAGGAGCAGCATGCTCTAGCATCCAGCTTACGGTGGCGTGACCTGCTTCGTGGTAGGCAATTGTTTTTTTCTCCTCGGGGGTTATGATTTTATTCTTTTTCTCAAGACCTCCAACTATTCGATCTACAGCATCCAGAAAATCCTGTTTGTTGACTGCCTTTTTTTCTTTTCTTGCAGCAATTAGTGCTGCTTCATTACAAACATTGGCTATGTCCGCTCCCGAGAAGCCTGGTGTTTGTCTCGCTAAGAAATCTAAATCAAGAGTCTCCGCCGTTTTAATGGGGCGCAAATGGACTTCAAAAATTTCTTTCCTTTCTCTTATATCCGGAAGGTCTACATATATCTGTCGGTCAAATCTACCAGCACGCATTAAAGCCTTATCCAGAACGTCGGCACGGTTAGTAGCAGCTAGGACAATTACGTTGGTGTTTGTGCCAAAGCCATCCATTTCAGTTAATAACTGGTTTAGGGTATTCTCACGCTCATCATTGGATCCGGTAAAATTATTCTTACCACGGGCCCTACCTATTGCGTCAATTTCGTCAATAAATATTATCGCAGGAGATTTATCCTTGGCCTGTTTAAATAAGTCTCTTACTCTTGAGGCCCCAACACCCACAAACATTTCAACAAAATCAGAACCAGATAGAGAAAAGAATGGAACTTTAGCTTCTCCAGCTACAGCCTTGGCCAAAAGAGTTTTTCCAGTTCCCGGAGGTCCTACCAAAAGAGCTCCTTTCGGGATCTTGCCCCCCAAAGAAGTATATTTATCCGGATGTTTTAGAAATTCAACAATTTCTTCTACCTCTTCTTTAGCACCTTCCAGACCAGCGACATCTTTAAAGGAAGTACGGGTATCTGTTTTTTCATCGAAAAGTTTCGCCTTTGATTTACCGATATTGAAAATTTGTCCTCCGGCTCCACCACCCGCGCCTCCCGACATTCTTCTCATCAGATAAATCCAAATACCAATTATTAAAACAAAGGGTAATATGGAAAACAATAGTTCCATAAACATATTAGATTCCTTGTCAAATTCTACAATGGTATCTAGGTTACTTTCCTTTTTTATTTCGGTGATTTCATTTTGAAATATTTGGAGATCCCCATAATCCAAAACATATTGTGGAACCATTCCCGTGGAGGGAAATAATGGCTTCTCTGAAACATCTTTGTGTACATCTTTTGCCAATGCCTCATCCGATAGAAAAACCTTTGCTTGGTTTGTATTGGTTATGATCAATATTTTGGTGATATCTCCGTTACGAAGATACTCCTGTAATTCTGAAGTAGTTGTTTTTTTGGTTGAATTGAGATTGCCACTTCCGAAAAATTGAAAGGCAATTAAAAAAACTGCAATTAAACCGTAAATCCACCAAGAACTGAATTTTGGTTTTTTTGGTGAGGTATTATTATCTTTTGCCATAGTTTATTTTTACTGATTAAAGCTTTGAACTACGGGAGTTACTTTCGCGTCTCCCCATAATCCTTCCACGTCATAAAACTCACGTATGTGCTTTTGAAATACGTGAACTACAATATTTACATAATCTAAAAGTACCCATTCAGCATTTTCAGAACCCTCTATATGCCAAGGTTTATCTTTGGTAGTTTTGCTAACCATTTTCTGAATTGAATTAACAATAGCATTCACATGAGTGTTAGAAGTGCCATTGCAAATAATGAAGTAGTCGCATACTGTGTTTTCTATTTCTCTAAGGTCAAGTACATTTATTTCTAAACCTTTAACTTCTTCTATGCCATCTAAGATTGAGGTGATTAACTCATCCGCACTGGCTTTCCCTTTCTGCATTCAATTAATTTAATTTCTACAAAGTTATTGTTTTTTTGTTTTCTTAGCTATTGTTTTTAATATAACATTGTAGTTAAGAATACAACTTTCCCATATGCAAATAATCAAACTTGATGCCACGGAGTCAACAAATGCTTTTCTGAAAAATCTAATTTTCTCAGAGTCGCAAAAAGATTACACCGTTGTAGTTGCTGAGGAGCAGCTAAATGGCCGTGGGCAGATGGGCACAAATTGGCAATCGGAACCAGGTAAAAACCTGACATTTAGCATTTTGAGAAACTTTAATAATTTTAAAATAAAGGATCATTTTGTCCTTAATATAATTACTTCACTCGCTGTTTACAGTTCCTTGGAAGCTTTAAAAATACCTAATTTAAAGGTTAAATGGCCAAACGACATTCTGTCAGGCTCTCAAAAAATTTGTGGAATATTACCAGAAAACATTATAAAAAATGACCTTATTAAATCTTCTGTCATAGGAATTGGACTAAATGTAAATCAAACTGACTTTGTAAATCTGCCATTAGCCACTTCCTTAAAAAACATAATGGGATCAGATTATAGTACGGAGACGATTATGAATTCTATTGTATGGCAATTAAGAAAAGGTTTTGAGCTTTATGAATCCGGGGCCATAGATATTCTAAATAAAAACTATGAATCCAGCTTATTTAGAAAGGACAAGGCCTCAACCTTTAAAAAGCTAAATGAGGAGACATTTACAGGAATTATTAGAGGTATAACCGAAACAGGAAAGATAAGTATAGAGATTGAGGATGAAATCTTAAAGGAGTTTGCTTTTAAGGAAATAGAATTACTTTATTAACAACGATAAGGAAGGGGAGTAGATTTAGGTATTTTTAGAAACTTAAATTTTACCTAAATTTTCCGTAAGAGCTCCTATAAAATTTGTAATAGGGTTCTTAATCATCATAGCCATCATGGCATTAAATTCACCTTCAAAAGTTAATCCTACCTCAGTTTCACTTTCACTGATTTCTAATAAGTTTGCTGTTAAAGTAAAAGGCAATTTATCGCTGGCTGCGCCTAAAACCAATTTATTATAAGCTTGTTCTTCTTTTCGTTTTAGAACAATTTGCGGCATTCCCTTTAAGGCGAATAAAAAAGTGTTTTCATCTATTACCTCAAATTTGTCAATGCTTTCAGGCATTAATTTTTCAAAGTTTTTTAATTCCGTAATGAAGGCGTATACTTCTTTAATACTCTTGGAGACTATTCTTTTTTCGGATTCTATATTCATACTAATTGGATTCCCATTTTGAGGGGTTATTACGCCATGATATAAGCGTGTTCATTTGGTCTTCTTTAATTTGATTTTGTTCGGAGGCTTTTTCTATTAAGGCATCATAATTACTTAGGGTATGAAGTTCTATTTGCTCATTTAAAAAATTTTCTTTCGCTACTTCAAAACCATATGTAAAAATGGCAATCATTCCTTTGATCGTTGCTCCATTTTCTTTTAAAGCCTTTACGGCATTTAAACTACTCTTTCCAGTGCTAATTAAGTCTTCAATAACAACCACTGTTTGATTAGGTTCTAGTTGACCTTCAATTTGGTTTTGCCTTCCGTGTGATTTAGCCTCTGGTCTAACATATATAAAAGGCAATCCTAAATAATCTGCAACTAAGATTCCAATTCCTATCGCCCCAGTAGCAACTCCAGCGATAACATCGGGTTTTCCATAGAGGTGTAATACCTGCTTTGCCATTTGTTCACGAACATAATTTCGGATGGTGGGATATGATAGAATAATTCTGTTGTCACAATATATTGGAGATTTCCATCCAGAAGCCCATGTAAATGGATTTTCTGGTTTCAACTTAATTGCATTAATTTGCAAAAGAAGTTCAGCCGTTTGTGATGCGGTGTGCTTGTCTAAAACCATCTCACAAATGTATAAAGTTTTTGTCAAAGACGCTCCCTTGATTTTAACTAACAAGCTTGCAGATAATGTAAACGGAGAATACTTTATGCTGAATAGCGAGGCTATAGGGATTGCCATAGATTCTTTGATCAAAAAAAAGATTGATAAGGCCTACATATATCATCCTAATAGTGAAGAACTACTAAAGAAATTTACCAAAAAAATTCCCAAGGAAATTGCTGCCGGAGGAGTGGTTACCAACAAGGAAGGTAAAGTTTTATTTATCTATAGAAATGATAAATGGGATTTACCGAAGGGTAAACTGGAAAAAGGTGAGACTATAGAAGAATGTGCTTTACGGGAAGTTGAAGAAGAAACCGGGGTTAAATTCTTAAAACTGGAGAATCTTCTTAAAATTACCTATCATATCTTTAAAAAGAATGGAGAATATAAGCTTAAAGAAGTACACTGGTATGCCATGCGAAGTTCTTATAAAGGGAAATTAAAGGGACAGAAAAGTGAAGGTATTGAAAAAGTAAAGTGGAAAGGGCCTCAGAAAATTCAAAAGGCTTTGGAAAACTCCTATACAAATATAAGAATGCTTTTTTCAGACTAGTTTCTTTATTATAGAAGACTATTTCTTAATTCTTACAGTAGGAGGGACTAAGACAGTATAATCTCCACCGTTTCTTATGACATCCCTAACAATGGAGGAACTAATATAAGATTTACCTGAGGAGGTTAATAGAAATACAGTTTCTATTTCTGACAACTTTCTGTTTGTGTGGGCGATCGCTTTTTCAAACTCAAAATCAGCAGGATTTCTCAGGCCTCTTAATATATAGTCAGCATTAACCTTTTTGCAGAAATCTATCGTAAGACCTTCATATGTTCCAATTTTCACCTTAGGTTCGTCCACAAAGGCTTCCTTAAGAAAACGTATTCTATCTTTCAGGGAAAACATATATTTCTTCTCGGCATTAACACCAATAGCAATAATTAGCTCGTCAAAAAGGGATATTCCTCTCTCAATAATATCGTAATGTCCTAGGGTAATAGGATCGAAAGATCCTGGAAATATGGCGCGTTTCATTTAATGCGAGTTTATTTATTAAAAGTACTCAATTTAACGCAAAGCCTCTTCAATAGCACTTTCAAAGAGTTCAGAAAGATTTAGTCCGGCCTCCTGTGCTTGCTGTGGAAGGATACTTTCTTCTGTAAGGCCAGGAGTAGTATTCATTTCCAACATATAAGGGACGTCCCCAATAAAAATAAATTCACTTCTGGAGTAACCCTTCATTTTTAAAAGTTCATAAACTCGTTTAGCACAAGTCTTTACATTTTCTTCTTGTATAGCAGATATACGAGCGGGGGTGATTTCTTTGGACTTTCCTTCATATTTCGCCTCGTAGTCAAAAAAATCATTTTCAGTGACAATTTCGGTAACAGGCAAAACCTTTATAGCTCCCTGATAAGTTATCACACCAACAGAAACTTCAATACCGTCTAAATAAGATTCAATAATGATTTCATCGTCCTCTTTAAAAGCAATGTCGATAGCTGATTTTAATTTGTCTTTTTCATAAACTTTAGATATTCCAAAGCTACTTCCAGCTTTATTAGCTTTTACAAAACATGGAAGTCCCACTTTTTTAATAATTGCCTCTTCCTCTATAGCATCTCCTAAATTCAGGTAGTAAGATTCTGCCATTTTTATTCCATAAGGTTTTAAGGTGCTTAAAAGGTCTCTCTTATTAAAAGTAAGTGCTGCCTGGTAATGTTCACAAGCGGTTTGAGGGATATTCAATAATTTGAAATAAGCTTGTAAAAGGCCATCTTCTCCCGGGGAACCATGAATGGCATTGAAAACACAATCAAAAATTATTTCTTTGCCTCTATAACTGATTGAAAAATTCTCCTTATTAATTGGAAATTCTTTTTCCTCATTATCTAAATAGACCCATTTCTCTTTGGATATGAGTATTCTATATACATTGTATTTGTTCTTATCCAAATGCTTAGAAACGACATTGCCACTTTTAATGGAAATCTTATATTCACTGGAAAAGCCACCCATGAGAATAGCAATATTTTTTTTCATAATAAGTTATGCTTTGGAAACCGATGTCCATAAAAGACAAATATCAAGATTTTAACGTAAATATAAAACGATACTGTTTTCTATCTTTGTAAAATATAAGCATCAAAAATGAAGAATTTTATAAACTTTCTAAGAAGTAAGACCTTCTTGATTAATTTGGGACTAGCCCTTATAGCCATAATTTTGATCACTTTTGGGGTCTTACAATGGCTAAAAGATTCAACAAATCATGGGGAATTTGTTGAAGTACCGGATCTCTCAAAAATGTCTGTACAGGAAATGCGTGATGTGATAAAGGATGCTAATTTGCGTTATGAAGTTTTGGATTCAGCCAATTTTAACCCTAACTACCCAAGATTTTCCATTATTGAGCAGGAACCTCCTGCGGGAAATAAGGTAAAAGAGAATCGAAAAATTTATATTACAGTAAACCCTTCTGGTTATAAGAAGGTTACCGTACCTAAAATAATACAAGTTACCCAGCGTAATGCCGGTTCCATGCTTAAAGCCGTTGGCTTAGACGTAGAACGTGTTTCCTATATAGATGAATTGGGCAAAGACATGGTATACTATATTAAATTTAAAGGGAAAACAATTAATCCGGGAGATAAGTTGCCTAAAACTTCCAGAGTAGAACTTGTTTGTGGTAATGGAACTATTCCAGGGCAGGCTAAAGTTAAGGCCCAATCAGAAAACTAAACATGTCGGAAAAAAATATAGAAGCTAACGAAGAAGAACTTTTTGAACATTTTAGTTTTACTGCTTCAAAAGGCCAGGATCCTTTAAGAGTTGATAAATATTTAATGAATTTCATTGAAAATGCAACTCGAAATAAAATACAACAAGCCGCCAAAGACGGCCATATTTGGGTAAACGATAGTGTTGTAAAGCAAAATTATAAGGTAAAGGCAGGGGATGAGGTGAGGGTACTTTTTGAACATCCTCCCTATGAAATGCTTCTCACACCAGAAAATATTCCATTAGACATTACATATGAAGATGATGCTCTTTTAATTGTAAATAAGCCAGCAGGTATGGTGGTACATCCCGGGCATGGTAATTATTCTGGCACCTTAATTAATGCCCTCCTTTTTCATATCGAAAATTTACCCGCAAATTCTAATGAAAGGCCTGGACTTGTACATCGAATCGATAAAGATACTTCAGGCTTATTGGTCATAGCTAAAACAGAGGCAGCGATGACTCATTTGGCAAAACAATTTTATGACAAAACAAGTGAAAGGGAATACTTGGCTTTGGTTTGGGGAAATGTAGAGGAAGATGAAGGTACCGTTGTCGGTGCTATCGGCAGAAACCCTAAGAATCGATTGCAAATGCAAGTATTTCCGGAAGGAGAACAAGGCAAAGAGGCCGTAACCCATTTCAAAGTCATGGAAAGACTGGGTTATGTTACGCTTGTTTCATGCAGACTGGAGACAGGAAGAACCCATCAAATAAGGGTTCATATGAAGTATATTGGACATACACTTTTTAATGATGAACGCTACGGAGGAGATAAAATACTAAAAGGGACTTCATTTACAAAGTATAAACAGTTTGTAGATAATTGTTTTAAAATACTTCCAAGGCAGGCCCTCCATGCTAAAACTCTAGGCTTTAAGCATCCAGTTACCGGTAAAATGATGCGATTTAATTCTGAACTTCCTCAAGATATGACCGATTGTATTGAGAAATGGAAACATTATTCTAAGCATTCATTACAGTCATAAATTTATTTGATAGGAGTATTGAAAACTCTTTGCATAAATTAAGGTGGTATCTGATAAATCCATATTATTTTTATGCTAAAATAATGGAGTTATGAAGATTGTTATATCGCCGGCAAAATCCCTAGATTTTGAGAAAGAAGTTCCTTTTGAAAAGTATTCTTTACCAGAGTTTTTGGATAAATCCTTGAAACTTAATAAGATTCTGAAAAAAAAGAGTCCTAAAGCTTTGTCCAATCTTATGGGAATTTCTAATGATCTTGCTGAATTGAATTGGACGCGAAATCAGAAGTTTTCTCTTCCCTTCAATCCTGATAATTCGAGACAGGCCGTTTTCGCTTTTAACGGGGATGTATATCAGGGGTTGGATGCGTATAGTTTGGACGTAAATGAGCTAGCATCATTAAATGAAAAATTATTAATACTATCAGGTCTTTATGGAGCTTTAAGACCCTTAGATTTAATTCAACCCTATCGCCTTGAGATGGGGACCTCTTTAAAAGTAGGAAGATCAAAGAATCTTTATGAATTTTGGAAACCTACCCTTACTTCCTTTATTAATAGTCAATTAAAGGAAGGTGAAATGTTCATCAACTTAGCCAGTAATGAGTATTTTTCTGCAATAGATAAGAAACAACTAAAAGTGCCGGTCATTACACCTGTTTTTAAAGACTGGAAGAATGATAAACTCAAAGTAATTAGCTTTTTTGCCAAGAAGGCCAGAGGCTCTATGGTGCGATATATAGTTACATCCAAGGTAAAGTCCATAGAAGATCTGAAAAACTTTGATCTAGATGGCTATTCCTACAGTAAAGAACATACTCTAAAAGAAAATGAACCTGTTTTTGTTAGATAGAATAAATTGAGCTTTGCTCCGTTTATACAGTAAGGATACCTATTAAAAATCCCGTATAAATGAAAAGAATTAGTCTTTTAATCATAGTGTATATTACTCTTATAGTTGGTTGTACAGATAGGGACGACAAGGTAGATACAGTTAATATCAGGATTAAAAATGAGAGTAGTCTAAACTTTGATGAAGTTCAAATAGGGGATAACGAAGAATTCTACGAAAATGTCGGACCTGACAAATACTCAGACTATCTCATTTACCTAGAAGGATTTACTTCCAATAGTATTTCAATTATTGCCGGAGAAGAAACTTATCAATTTACACCGGAAAACATGGAAGAAGAAATGCAACTCCCTATTGGCTTATACACGTATAAATTAAGTCTGGATGAGGAAGGAGAAGTTCTATTAGAATTTGTTATAGACTAAGACTAAGGTCATTTCTACTAAAGCTTCTGGCAAATTCTTAAACTTATCATAGGATTTTAAAACAACCTTTGTATTTAACACATAAAAATTATTTCAAGTTTTATTGATAGATGAAAAGAATCTTCCATTTTATTTTTCAATAATACATCTGTGCTTTACCTTTCGTAAAACGAATAATATCTATTCAAGTTATAAGACTTTTGTTTTTACATTCACATCCATATCCACCATTTATAAATAATAACTCTACAAGACTTATTGTAGGCACTTTACCCCCTCCGCGTTTTTCAATGGGACTTTTAAAGGAGGGTGATGTTGATTTTTGTTATGGGAGTAGAGATGGCCAATTGTGGCGCATTCTTGATCGAATATATAACTTGAACTTAGTTTATGCAACTACAGATGAGGCCATTGTCCAAAGAAAAGAGTTTCTGATAAGAGAAAAAATTGGTATATGCGATATTGTTGAAAGTGCCACCAGACAAAAAATAGATGCTTCTGATCTGGGAATGAACAGTGTGAAAATGAGAAATATTTTAGGCTATTTAAAAGAATATCCAAAAGTAAAAACACTCTTATTCACGGGAGGAAATAGCAAAAACGGACCGGAGTATTTTTTTAGAAAACTTCTAAAGGAGCATGGGTATTCACTTACAGTTAAGAGCGATAAGGTGCCTCGCGAACACGAATTTCAGTTCGATGATGAGTTAAGAGTAATACAAACTATTTCCTTAACAGCTCCTTCTGGTGCTGCAAATAGAGCTGTAGGGAGTCTCAATAGCTATAAAAAGATCAAAAGCAAAAACCCCTTTTACAATACCTTCGATTTTAGAGTGGATCAGTATAGACCCTTTTTTATCAACACATAATTAGCTGTTGAGTATTGTACTTTGTTGTATAGCTTAATAGGTCAATTCGATGATACTTGAAACATGACACTTCTTGTTAATATTCTTATGAGGATCACTTATTTTGTTATTTGATTAGTTTTCTATGCATATTTTCTTATTTATGATGATCTTTGAGATATTCTGAACAAAGTATCACAAGGAATTAATACGGTATTTTTTAGCCATAAGGACAATGTTTTATGCATCAAATTGAAAGACTAGAAGAATTTAAAAAATCGGTAACTAATAAGTTTAATATCTACAATAGCTTATTCCTAAATCTACCCTATCGCAATGTTGAAAATGTTGGAATTTTAATTCCCTTGCTTTTAAATCAATGTGAGGAGGGATTAAAATCAGGTAAGAATCCTCAACAGATATTAGATATATTTTTTCACAAATACGCCAACATACAAACAGAAGAGGAACAAATAGACTTTATGTTTCGTATCATTCAATATGTGGAAAGACAGGTAGTTCTTTATGACAGTGTAGAAGACGCGGCCTTTCCTAAACTCCATGAACATACAAATTCTTTATCTGTAAAAGACTATTTTCAACTGGTGAATAAGAATAAGAGTTGGGATAAAATAGCCAAAAAACTCTCCTCTTTTAGTGCACGAATAGTATTAACCGCTCATCCAACTCAATTTTATACACCTCCTATATTGGATATTATTGAGGAGTTAAAGAACTTGATCTTAAAGGATAGCATAAATGAAATAGATGTAGTTCTTCAACAGTTGGGTCTTACCTCCTTAATTAATACTAAAAAACCGACCCCTTTAGATGAGGCAAAAAATATAATTTATATCCTTAGAAATGTCTATTACGATGCCATGGGAAGTCTTTTTTCCTATATAAAGAGTAATATTGAGGATGATTCGTTCAATAACTACAACATCATTAAACTAGGATTTTGGCCAGGTGGTGACAGGGATGGAAATCCTTTTGTCACTGCAGAAATAACAGAACAGGTAGCCGATGAACTTCGAATAAACTTGATGAAATGTTATTATAATGATCTAAAAAGTTTACGTAAAAAACTGTCTTTTAAAGAATTAAGACCAAGCTTAAATAGTTTAAGAGACCGTTTATATATTGCTATGTTCGATCCGAAGAAAATTATTCATTATACGGATATCATTGAACCACTTTTGGAGGTCCGAGTTTTACTTCAGGAAAAATATAATAGTTTATATCTCCATGACCTGGACCAACTTATTGATAAGGTCCGAATTTTCAGGACTCATTTTGCTACCCTAGATATTCGACAGGATCATAGTAAGCATGTATTGGTTTTTCAAGAGATTTTAAAAGCCAAGGGTATTATTAAGGAGGACTTAGGCGAAAAGTCGCAACAAGAATTGATTGAAATTTTACTTCATAAAAATTTTAGGCTTTCTCCCAATGACTTTGAGGATGAACTTGTCAGAGATACTTTGGTCAATGTTACGCAATTGAAAGAGATACAGCTAAAGAATGGCGAAGAGGGCTGCAATCGATATATTATCAGTAATTCTGAGGATGTTTTTTCAGTGCTTATCGTTTATGGACTGTTTAGATGGTGTGGATGGAAAAGTGATGCTATTACATTTGATATAATTCCATTATTTGAAACTATGACGGGGATGGAGCAAGCTGAAAGCGTTATGCAAACTCTTTTTGATTTGCCAGAATACCGTGCTCATGTAGAACGAAGAGGAAATAAACAGACTATGATGCTTGGCTTTTCAGATGGAACCAAGGATGGTGGATATCTTAAAGCCAATTGGTCTATTCTAAAAACCAAAGAAGTGTTATCAAAAGTCTGTAGTAAAAATGGGGTACAAGCATTGTTTTTTGATGGTCGTGGAGGTCCTCCTGCAAGGGGAGGTGGAAAAACACACCGTTTTTACGCTGCACAAACCAAAGATATTGCCAATAACGAAATTCAATTGACTATTCAAGGTCAGACCATTACCAGTACTTATGGCACAAAAGAACAGTTTATGCATAACTCTGAGCAATTATTAACTGCTGGATTATCTAATAATCTTTTTGGGAAAGAAAATATTATTTCAAAGGAATCTAGGAAATTGATGGAAGAATTATCTGACCTAAGTTTTCAAAAATACGACGCTTTAAAGCAACATGAGATGTTTATATCCTATCTTGAAAACCGCAGTACACTGAAGTATTATACCAAAGCTAATATTGGAAGTAGACCGGGTAAAAGGGGTAAAAAGGAAAAGTTAGAACTTACCGATTTGCGTGCCATATCTTTTGTTGGCTCTTGGAGCCAATTAAAACAGAATGTGCCGGGTTATTTTGGTCTTGGAACGGCCATACAAACCCTTAAAAACGAGGGAAGGATAAAGGAAGTTAAAAAGCTTTATAAAGAGGTGCCCTTTTTTGAAACGCTTATGTTAAACAGTATGATGTCTTTGTCCAAATGTTATTTTGAACTTACTAGTTATATGAAGGATGATCCTGAATATGGAGATTTCTGGAATATTCTTCATGATGAATATTTACTCTCTAAAAAAATGCTTCTGGAGATTAGCAATTCAAAAATCCTAATGGAGAATGAAGCTGTATCTAGAGAATCCATAAAAATAAGAGAAAGTATTGTCCTCCCCTTATTGGTAATTCAGCAATATGCACTTTTTCAAATAAGTCAGAATTCTACTCATAAAGAGCTCTATGAGAAAATCGTAACTAGGTCGTTATATGGGAATATTAATGCTAGTAGAAACTCGGCTTAAGAGTGAAATTTCCTACTACTTAGTATAAATTCCCTCCTTTATTTAACCATTTTTGGGCCTGAGGAATATTATTGAATAATCGGACATTTTGACCTTCATTAAGTAATGTGGTCTCTATAAAATAACTAGTTTTAAAAGTGGAAGGATTAAGCTCAACCCAGGCAATTCTATAGGTTTCACCGATTCCGAGATCCTTAAATAATTGACCGTATTGGTAGGCCTCATTGGCGCTCGGTGGAGAAGTCGTGAAGGCTACCCCCAAAATATTATAACATTTCCTTTGTTTAAAGGTCTTTGCAATTTCCGTCCATAAGGCTTTGGCAAATCTAAAATCTTTATTTCCATTGGATTGAACCAAAAGGTAAGACTCTTTCGGCTCTATTATTATTTCTGTGATTTCAGATTCAGCCCAGATTTCCTCCATTTAATAGTAAGGTCTTAGATTAGTTTACAACTAAAGTTATTGAGTTATTTCTTAAAAAAGAAATATTTTTTGGTTTCTCGCCAATTTATACACATACCAACCACTAAGCTCCTATGGTCATAATGATGTTATTCCATTTTGGTACTTAGTATTTCATAAAAAACTTCAATTCCATAGGCTATTTGGCCAATTTTTAGATTTTCATTTGGACTATGTTGATTGTTGTCCGGGTTTACCATTGGAACCAAAAAGGCAGGAATTTTAAGTTCATTTATAAAAGGAGCTATGGGTACTGTTCCTCCCATTATACGAATTTGGACAACCTTATCAGAAAACTTCTTTTCTAGGGTGTTTACTAAAAATATAGAATAGGGATCGTCTAAAGCAGTCCTAAATGCTTTTGTCACAGAACCTTCTGTAATAGTCACTATTCGATCATATTTTAGACGATCCTCTTTTTCCGGAATTCGATCCATTACCGTATATCCTTGCTTTTTTATATGGGTTTTTACCAGCCCTTTTAAGCGATCTCCATCTGTTTCGGGGACTAATCGGATGTCTATTTCAGCCGTGGCGCTTGCCGGGACAATGGTTCGGGCTTTCTCTCCAACCCAACCAGAGGAAAGACCACGAATATTTAAGGAAGGATACTGCAAGGATTCTTGATAAAAACTCCCAACTTCTTCTGGTTTTTTAATCTGCAACTTTTCATTTATCACAGCTGCACTTTCAGGTACCTCTTGCAAAACTTTAAGGATAGGCCCATTTATTTCTATTCCATCGTAATAGCCATCAATTATTACCCGTCCTTGTGGGTCTTTCATACTTGCAAGAATTTGGGATAATTCAAAACCTGGATTAGGGGCATAATTTCCATAATGGCCACTATGCTGAGGTAATATGGGGCCATAAGTTGTTAATGTTAAAGTAGTTATACCTCTACAGCCATAGGCAATGGTAGGTTTCCCTGAGGGGTGGACAGGGCCGTCTGAGATCACTAAAAAGTCGGCTTTAAGAAGTTCTCTATAATCTTTTACTGCCTGTGGTAGGGGAGCACTGCTTCTTTCTTCCTCACTATCGAGGATTACCTTAATATTAAAGGGTAATTCTACCTCATTCTTCTTAAGTAAATCGATCGCGTTCAGGAACATTACTATAGGGCCTTTATCATCTGAAGTTGATCTTCCAAACAGCCGCCATTCATAATTAATATCCTCGTTAAGACTTTCAAAGGGTATGGTCTTCCAAAGGCCATCCTCATCTTCCGTTTTAAGAACTACCTCATAGGGATTTGGTTGATCCCATTTTGACGGATCCACTGATTGACCATCAAAATGCATATAGAATAAAATAGTTGGTTTCTTATCTTCTATAGGTAAAGAGGCAAAGAAAAGTGATTCTCCTGAAGTAGGAAGAATAGAGGAATTGAAGCCCCGTTCATTAAATTTTTCAGTAAGCCATGACAAATTTCTATTGATGTCTGCGTGCTGTAAGGCATCATTTGGGATAGCAACAAATTCTACAAGTTCATCAATAGTATGTTTAACATATGATTTAAGATCTGTTTCCTGGGCTACAATACTTCCCATTATTAGAAGGAAAAAAATAGTATTTAGATATTTCATATTTATGATTTGTTGGGTGCTAAAAGTAGGGATTCTATTTTTTGGAAACTCTCTTAAGTTTTAAAAAGATATAAAGCAAAAGTAAAACGAAGGGAAAGCCATGAAAAAGTAAATCAAACCAATCCATAAGTTTCATTCCAGTAGCGCCTCCGGCTACCCATTTTAACTTGCCTATTATATGAGGTTCTGGAAAATAGGGTGCTAATCCTAGAGTAAGACATAGAATTAGAATTATTTTGCCATTATTAAATAATTTCATTGTGCTCCTCTAATGTTGTTAACAAACTTCGAAATACCCTTAATACCATCTTTTTTTATCATTTTTATAAAAGCGGAACCTATTATGGCACCTTTTGCCTTCTTAGTAGCCTGATTAAAAGTTTTTTCGTTGCTGATACCAAACCCAACAATTTGAGGGTTTTTTAGATTCATACTGGCGATACGATTAAAATATGCTTCCTGTTTTTCACCAAAACCTACTTTGGCTCCTGTGGTGCTTGCCGAACTTACCATATAAATAAATCCATCTGAAGCAGCATCTATTTCCTTAATACGTTTATCGCTGGTTTGTGGTGTAATCAGAAACATATTGAGTAGATTGTATTTCTTGAAAATAGATTGATATTCATCTTGATAAACATCCAAAGGTAAATCGGGTAGGATGAGTCCATCAATCCCTATTTCTGAACATTTTTTGCAAAAGGCTTCTACTCCGTACTGTAAAACTGGATTAAAATAACCCATAATTATTAAAGGGATAGAAATACTTTTTCTGATATGCTCGAGTTGATCAAATAATAGTTCGGTATTCATACCATTCACTAAAGCCTGGGTGGAGCTTTCCTGGATGGTGGGACCGTCTGCGAGAGGATCACTAAATGGCAGACCAATTTCAATCATATCAACTCCTGCTTCCTCTAAACCTTCAATGATGGTAACGGTATCATCAAGTTTAGGAAATCCTGCTGTAAAATAGATGGATAGAAGTTTTTGCTTTTCTTGAAGTTTTTGTTGGATTCTGTTATTCATCAAAAATTATAATTTAAAATAATCAATATAGGTTTGAAGATCTTTATCTCCTCGTCCTGAAAGATTAATTACTAAAATATCATTAGGATTAAAAGATCTATGATCAAAAATAGCAAAGGCATGAGAGGTTTCAATGGCGGGAATAATACCTTCCAACTGAGAAACCATCAGTCCGGCTGTCATTGCTTCATCATCTGTTATTGAAATAAATTCTCCTCTTCCAGAAGCATACAGATGAGCATGCATAGGACCAACACCAGGATAATCCAAGCCTGCTGAAATGGAGTAGGGTTCTGTAATTTGACCATCAGAAGTTTGCATAAGAAGGGTTTTACTTCCGTGGATAATTCCAATTTTCCCCAAGGCAGAAGTCGCCGCACTTTCTCCTGAATGAATTCCTTTTCCTGCCGCTTCTACGGCGATAATACCCACCTTCTCATTATCTAAATAATGATAGAAGGCACCTGCCGCATTACTTCCTCCGCCAACACATGCAATAACATAGTCTGGATTAGACCTGCCTTCTTTTTCTTGTAACTGCCATTTAATCTCCTCTGAAATTACAGACTGAAATCGTGCAACCATATCCGGATAGGGATGAGGTCCAACCACAGATCCAATAATATAGTGTGTGTCTTCCGGATTGTTAATCCAATCCCTGATGGCTTCATTGGTAGCATCTTTTAAAGTTTTACTTCCGGATAAGGCCGGCCTTACTTCCGCTCCCAACATTTTCATTCTAGCCACATTAGGTGCTTGTCTTTTAATATCAATTTCACCCATATAAACAACACATTGGATGCCCATTAGAGCGCAAACGGTTGCGGTGGCCACGCCATGCTGACCCGCTCCTGTTTCTGCAATAATTCTGGTTTTTCCAAGGCGCTTTGCCATAAGTATCTGGCCGATGGTATTGTTAACTTTATGGGCTCCGGTATGACAAAGATCTTCTCTTTTCAGATATATTTTTGTTTGATATTTCTCCGAAAGTCTTTTCGCAAAATAAAGCGGTGTGGGCCTTCCCACATAATCTTTTAAAAGGGCTTCAAAGTCTGACTTAAAAGAGGCCTCATTCATAATTTGAAGATAGTTCTCTCTTAATTCTTCCGTATTGGGATAAAGCATTTCAGGGATATAGGCACCGCCAAACTCCCCATAATAACCCCTTTCGTCTGCATTATAACTCATAGTTCTTTTTTTAATTTATAGATAATATTTTTTTTAAAAATTCTTTTATTTCAGGTATTCGTTTCATTCCTGGTTGTTCTTCGAACTTACTGTTAATATCTAAGGCGTGACAGTATTTTGCTTGAGGGGATTTTAAAAACTCAGATATCTTATCAAAGTCGTCAGGGCCAATTCCCCCGCTCAGGAAAAAGGACTTTTGAGATGGATAATTTTTGAGCATTGTCCAGTCAAAATGGTATCCATTACCACCGGGAAGCTTTCCTTTAGTATCAAAAAGGAAGAAATCGCACAGCTCCTCAAATGGTAGAAGTTCATCAAAATCAAAATCTTTATTTACACTGAACACTTTAATTAATTTGACAAGCGGTTGATCTTCATTTAACTTCTCCTTTAGAGACGCGCAATAAGCTGGGGATTCTTTACCATGCAATTGTATTGCTTGTAAGTCATAACTTTTCACCTTCGATTGTATTTCTGAAATACTTGCATCCACAAAAACTCCTACTTTAGGTATATTTTCCGCAATATCCGGAATAGTTTTATCAAAAAATCTTGCGGAAGGTTCCCAGAATATAAAGCCAAGATAATCAGGTCGTAGTTCGGCTACTTCCGAAACATTCACCCCCATACCGCAAACCTTTAATTTCATTTGCTCAAGTTTTTAATGAATTCTAGGGCACTTTCTCCCGGATTGGTTGTCCGCATAAAATTTTCTCCTATTAAAAAACCTTCAAAACCGGCAGTTTTTAGATTTTTTATGGCATTAATAGAACTAATACCACTTTCAGAGACTTTAATAAATTCGGAGGGGATTTCCTTAGATAGATCATAGCTGGTCTTTAGATCTACTTCAAAAGATTTTAGATTTCTATTATTAACGCCTATCATATCTAAGCTGGGCATTATGGACTTATTTAGTTCCTCCCGATTGTGCACCTCCAGCAATACTTCCATTTCTAAACTTTTGGCCAATTCTGATAGATTTTTAATTTCTTCTCTCTCCAGAATGGCAGCAATTAGTAAAATAGTATCTGCTCCATAGGACCTGGCTTCAATCAATTGATATTCATCTATTATAAACTCTTTTCTAAGAAGCGGAGTAGTTACAGAAGCTCTTGCCAATAATAAATCGTCTAAAGAACCTCCAAAATATTGTCCATCAGTAAGCACGGATATCCCTGAGACACCGGCATTTTCATATGCCTTTACAATTTCAGAAACACTTAAATTCTGATTAATTACAGCCTTGGATGGGGACCTTCTTTTATGCTCGGCTATAATACCACTCGTACTATTTTTTAAGGCCCGGACCATGGATACTGTTTTTCTTTGAAAAAGTTCCGAATTTTCTAAGGAATTAACCGAAACTACGCTCTTTTTTAGGTGTAGTTCTTGTTTTTTACTCTTTACAATCTTCTCTAAAATATCCATTAGACACTTATTTCTTGTAATTTTCTCAATGCTTTTAAAGCATTCCCGCTTTGCAGTGATTCTTTTGCTTTTTCAAAACCTTCCAATGGGCTTATTCCCTCTACTGTGGCTATGGCTATCCCCGCATTTGCACAAACTACATTATTTTGTTCTTCTGTGCCTCTTCCTTGTAATATATTGACGAATATCTGGGCTGAGGTATCAATGCTATTGCCTCCCTCAATATCTTTAAAACTTACTTTATTTACTCCAAAGTCTGAAGGCTCCAGAATGCTTTCTGAATTATTTGATATAGTTTTTGTACTCCCAGTAAGAGAAATTTCATCATAGCCATCGAGAGCATGTAATATGGTGAAATTCTTATCAGTATTTTGATATAAATAGCCGTATATACGAGCGAGCTCCAAATTAAAAACTCCTACAATTTGATTTTTGGGAAAGGCTGGATTTACCATGGGCCCTAACATATTAAAAAAAGTTTTTACACCCAATTCTCTTCTTATAGGGGCTACATTTTTCATGGCCGGGTGAAAAAGAGGAGCATGTAATACACAAATGCCCGCCTCTTCAATCGATTTTTTAAGGAAGTCCTGCTCATTACTGAATCTAATCCCCAAAAACTCCATAACGTTGCTACTTCCGCATGCTGAGGAAACACCGTAATTCCCGTGTTTAGTTACTTTAATTCCTGTGCCTGCCGTAACAAAGGAAGCCAAGGTAGAAATATTAAAAGTATCTTTTCCATCCCCCCCTGTGCCGCAAAGGTCTATGGGGTTATAATCTGAGAGATCTACAGCAAGACAGAGTTCTAATAATGCATCTCTAAATCCTTCCAGTTCTTCGATGGTAATACTACGCATCATATAAACGGTAAGAAAGGCTGCTATCTGACTATTGTTATAATTCCCTTTGGCAATGTTAACCAGGACCATTTTAGCGTCTTCTTTGGAAAGAAGGTCATGGTTAATTAATTTATTTAGTACGTTTTTCATAATTATATTTTTAAACTATTGATGTTAAATCAAGAGTCTAACCAATTTTTTAATAGTTGCTTTCCATGAGGCGTCAAAACGGATTCAGGGTGAAATTGAACAGCGCAAACATCATAAGAGGCGTGTCTTATCGACATTAGTTGACCATTCTCGTCAAAAGAAGTTGCGATCAAATCTTTTGGAAGATTCGGATCCACCACCCATGAATGATATCTCCCGACAACAATTTCATTGGGCATTCCTTTAAAAATAGGATCTTCTTTGACAATTTTTATTTTGGTAGCTTCCCCGTGGTATACTTTATCAAGATTGATCAATTTAGCCCCAAAAACTTCTCCAATGGCCTGCTGTCCTAAGCAAACGCCAAATATTTTCTTGGTTTTGAAATATTTTTTAATAATTTCTTTTAGCAAACCTGCTTCATCCGGGATACCAGGGCCCGGAGATAAAACTAAATAGTCAAATTCTTCAATATCTTCTAGATCTAATTGATCGTTCCTCTTTACTACCACTTCGCAATTTAGATCTTCTAAATAATGAACCAGGTTGTAAGTGAAACTATCATAATTATCTATTACAAATACTTTCTTCATAATTCAAGTTCGCTTAAATAGTTTCCGCTAATTCTAGGGCTTTATTAAGTGCCCCCAGTTTATTATAGGTTTCTTCTAATTCTTTTTCAGGATCAGATGCGGCCACTAAACCGGCACCTGCTTGAAAAAAGAGTAGATGATCTTTGCTGAGAAATGTCCTGATCATAATAGCATGGTTAAAATTCCCTTCAAAGTCCATAAAACCTATAGCTCCGCCATAATATGCTCTGTTGGTAGTTTCATATTTTTCAATAAGTTGCATAGCCATATGCTTTGGCGCTCCACTTAGAGTACCAGCAGGAAAAGTATCGGCAACAACCTTCATGGTAGGAGTTTCTTTTTTCTTTTGGCCAGTTACTTTTGACACTAAATGAATTACATGTGAAAAGTATTGGACTTCTCTATAGTTCTCTACTTTTACCATATTCCCATGTCTGCTAAGGTCGTTTCTTGCAAGGTCCACCAGCATAACGTGTTCACTATTCTCTTTGGCATCTTCTGTTAGTTTTTTGGCTAATTGGGCATCTTCTTCATCATTCCCTGTTCTTTTAAAAGTACCAGCAATAGGATGAATTTCCGCTCTGTTATCTTTCACAATTAATTGGGCTTCAGGAGAGCTTCCAAAAATTTTAAAATCCCCGTAGTCAAAATAGAAAAGATAGGGTGATGGATTAATAGATCTCAGGGCTCTGTATACGTTGAATTCATCTCCTTTAAAACCTTGGGTAAATCTTCTAGAAAGAACTAGTTGAAAGACATCTCCTCTTTTACAATGCTTTTTAGCCAAGGCCACATGTTCCTTGTATTCATCATCTTCTAGGTTAGATATTACCTTTCCTTCTCTTTCAAAAGAAAATGTAGCAAAATTTCTGATACTCAGCAATTGTTCTATTTCTGTGATGTTATTTTCAGCTTTATAACAATGAGCAAAAATATAAGCTTCATTCTTGAAATGGTTTATGGCTATTATATTTTGGTAAACGGCATAGTAAATGTCAGGAATTAAAATACCACCTTCCTTTTTAGTGATTTTAATATCTTCAAAATAGCGCACGGCGTCGTAGGACAAATAGCCAAATAATCCATTATTTATAAATTTAAATTCATTAGCGGATGATTCAAATTGTCGACTAAACTCGTCAAGAACTTTGACAACATCCGTGTCCTCTTTAATACTTACCTCTGAGCTTGAATTATCCGGGTACTTAGTTATAATCGTTTCATTTTGTATTTTGATAGAAGCGATAGGATTGCAGCAGATATAGGAAAAGGTATTATCATTTGCCCTGTAATCACTACTTTCCAATAAGATACTGTTGGGAAATCTATCTCTGATTTTTAGATAAACACTTACCGGAGTGATAGTATCTGCAAGTATCTTTTTATAATGCGTTTTTAGTTTGTAAGTCATAATTGGGCATTTTGAATCTTATCTACTTTGATTATAAATTAAAAAGGCTTGTCGTGATAGACAAGCCTTTTTAAATAGTATAACTATATGGGTGCTTAGATCACGACGTTTGACGTAATTTTCTCCACCACCAAGTATTTACTATATTATTTTTCATTGATTCAAATATATAAAGGAATTTGATATATACAAATGAAATTAGAGGAAATATAAATCAGCAGAAACCAATCACCAAAAAAGACCTCTTTTATAGGGATAGAGAATTAATACTGTAGCTCTAATCTTTCAGACCTATATAAAATATCAGTTTGTCCCCAATTTCCAGTTTGGCCGTAATTTCCCGGATCGCTACTTGTCTCATTCTTATAATTCAAGGTAGCTTCAAAAACTTCCTCCCCGGTCTTATATTCAACCTCTACAATCTTTCCATGAAGATTGCCTCCATTGGTGAGATATCCAGATGTAATTAAGACGTTTTCAGGCTCCGCCAAATAATCTACATCGCCTATGATAGAAGAGAAAAACTCCCTCCCCCTTTCCTTGCCATATTGCCAAACCTGTTCAACACTTTGGTTTTCCTCATTTACTTTATACTCAACAGCGCGTGAATAATGAATATTATTTTCATAATTTCTAAAGGCTCCGTTATCAAATACCAGTAGATTACCATTAGGAAGTATATATGGGGCGTGCATTCCCCATGGAAATTCAAATTCATCTTCAATTTGAACACCTTCTTGGACTGCCTTTGGATAAGGTTTCCCCTTAGAGTCAACCGCTGTTAATAGGAAGGGTTCGATTTCAAAACCTTTACCATCTCTTCCGGACTTGCCCCAGTTCCTTTTTGGAGCCATTATCCATTGCAGTGAATCTGTCAAAGAAATTTTGATTAAGCCTTGGTTTTTGCCAGATACTATAATTGAATTATCCCTTTCATCAAAAGCTAAGGCATTCATATGAAGCCAATCGCCGGGTCTAAAGAAATTTAGTTCATTTCTACTAACATCGAGGTGTTTGGCCATATCCCATACTCTTAAAATTTTGGAATTTTCTCGGTCAAATACCATTATAAAATCGCTATCAGATTGAACTAACTTGTCATCCAACCTGATGAATTGTCCCCTAACCCCAACACATATGAGCAAATTACCATCAGGTAGTTCAACAACGTCATGATGCATGCCAAAATTTGTGTCTATCTTGGTTTCCTTTAATAATTTCCCTAGCATATCAAATTCATAAATGATGTGCCTGGTAACCATTAAAATGGTGCCATCTTTAAGCCGTTGAAACGGGCTAACCATTTTACCGGCAAAACTCAAGTCCAAATACCATCTTACCTGACCTTCATCGTCAAAAATTAAGGGCCCTGATTTAAATTTGCCATTGTTAGCAAAATGTATATCACATGCGTGCAATCCGGATGCCATTTTAGTTCGATTGAGCTTGTTTATAGTAATGTCGGGGAAATAACTGGGTATATTTTCGGTTTTTATTTCAAGGGTATCTATAGTTTGGCCACCTTCGTAGTCTAGAATAACTACTACCTTATTTAAAGTATTGGCATATAGGCCTACTATTGGAATTTCAAGATTAGTGGAATTTAAACTAAAAGATTGTTCAACAGGCGTTTTACCCAGTACTTTAATAGTAGCATTACAAGGCTTGTCTGTTTCAATTTTTACTAATGCTGTTAAGGGTGCAATTTTATTGGGGTTCAAAGTTGTTTCCATACTGTACTTTAGATCAGTACCGCAACTGCTAAAAAGAAGTACCGTTAGAACCCAAATAAAAAAAGAACGAGGAAATATTTTTATTGACATTTTAATTTTTTTTAAAAATAATAGTTTACGCTCGATTTTGCCCCAATTTTTCTTTTGAAAATTGCAGAAGAATTCTGGAGCTCTTTATACAGCTTACTTTTTTTGAGTCAATGAAATTTTTGTAGTGTAAAACAGAATCCATCTAGATTTTGTTTTAAACAAAAAATCCTGAATATACTGCGGTATATTCAGGATTAAGACTTGTATTTGGATGTTTTAGAATTCTAAATCAACCACAAGATCAAATTCATCATAAATTGTCTTGTCTCCTAAATCATCAAAGAAACTTCCAGATCCATACTTTACATCGTATTGAGCTCTGTCAATTTTTAAGGTAGCCGTTGCTTTACTTCCATAAACTGAAACGTCGAAGGTTACCGGTTTAGTGATCCCTTTAACAGTTAAGTCCCCTGTTACTTCATAAGAATTTTTACCTGTTGATTTTACATTTTTAAAGACAATAGACGAAGTAGGAAATGTTTCAACTCCAAAGAAATCATCTGATTTTAAATGTCCTTCCAATTTCCCTTTGTACTCGCCTTCAAGATCTGTAGAAACTAGAGACGTCATATCCACTTCAAATTCTCCTCCGCTCAATTGTCCGTTATCAAACATTAAAGCTCCTGATTTAAGATTTACGGTTCCTGTATGTGAACCCGTAACTTTGTAGGCTTTCCAGGCAACTGTACTTTCTTCTGTCTTTACTTCTTTCTTTTCATCGTTTACAGGATTATTGGCTACTGCCAGGGCACCAAAAACGATAGTCATCGCAATACTTAATACGTTTTTTTTCATTTTACTTGTTTTAATTGTTTTTAAATTTGTTAAGGTTTATATATGCGTAAATAATTCTTCTTTTGATTGTCTTACTTTTTTATAATACTGAGTTTCATCTTCCTCAGATCGATACCCAAGAGCTACAACGACCGCAGCATTTAATCCTTTCTCAGTTAATCCTAAGGCCTCGTTGTATGCCTCAGGTTCAAAGCCCTCCATTGGGCAAGTATCTATTTTCAGGGAAGCTGCGGCAGAAAGTAAGTTTCCAACGGCTAAATAGGTTTGTTTGGCCGTCCACTCTGCCTTAATATCTTTAGGTAATTCTAATAGTTTTGACTTCATAAAATCGCCATATCCTTTTAATCCATCCTCAGGAATATTGCGTGTTTCACTGACATTATTGATATAACCGTCAATTAATTGGGCATCAAAATCGGTTTGATTGGCAAAAACAATTAAGTGAGAGGCATCGGTAATCTGACCTTGGCCCCATGAGGACGGTTTTAGTTTTTGACGCAATTCGCCATCTGTAATTACAAAAACATGATAGGGTTGCAGGCCATATGATGAGGCACTAAGCCTTATAGCTTCTAGTAATTTTTCGATATCAGCATCGGAAATATGATGTTCACTGTTAAACTTTTTAGTGGCATATCGCCAATTTAGATTTTCAATATAATCGTTCATAGCTTTTTAAAATTTATCTAATAAAATGTTTAATTCTTTTAAATCGTTATCTGTTAATTTAGATGTCAATTCAATCTCTTTTTGAGAAATAATTTTATCCATTTCAACAAGAGCCTCACTACCACTTTGAGTAATAGTTATTTCAATTTTACGTCGATTCGTTTCACATACTTCTCTTGCCACAAATCCTTTTAAAATAAGTTTGTCAACTAGACGACTGGTATTACTCATTTTACTAACCATTCTTTCATTTAAGGTATTTAGGTTGGCAGGATGTTTAGCCTGGCCGCGTAAAATTCGTAAGACATTAAATTGTTGTATGGAAACCCCAAATGGCTTTAGGACATTAGCCATTTCCTCATTGATCATATTAGTGACGAGAATAAGGTGAATTATTGATCTCCTTACAATCGGCAATTTCTGATCTGTCTTTATGATTTCTTCTCTACATTCATGTATTTACAACAATTGTACATACAAATGTAATATTTTATTTCACAGCTGGCTAGATTGACTTAACTAAATTTGTGTTAATTAATTTAAGGTCATATATAAGAAAAATTGGTATTTCATATATTGTCTCCCAAATTTTTCTGTTGGTATCTGTGCTACCATGTTCGTAACTTCGAAATTCCAATTAACAATAAAATCGAATTCAATGGCCGATTTATCTCAGGAAGAATGGACTGGTCAACTCAATAACGATACCAATGCTTTGTTTTAGATGTAAGAACTCCCGAAGAAATAGAGCAAGGACAGATAGCCAATGCTCATAATATCAATATTTATTTAGGACAGGAATTCATGGAAGCCATAGAGAAATTAGACAAATCCAAAAACTATTATGTCTACTGTAGATCGGGACAAAGAAGCAGACAGGCTTGTTCCTTAATGAACTCCGTCGGAATCACAAATGCCTATAATTTGATGGGTGGGGTTTTAGAATGGCAGGGAGAATTGATTTAGTAATATAAAACTATTAGTCCTGCATCTTCTTTACAGCTAGCCGTTTTATTTTGTGGCTATGCGTGAAGAATTATTGCATCATCTCTGGAAGAACATTTCACCTCCACTACTTAATTTAACCACAACCAGTGGGGAAGCTGTGGACATAATTTCACCTGGTTATTACAATGAACATGCCGGACCAGATTTTCTAGAAGCGCATCTAGTCATTAATGAACAAGCCTGGGTTGGAAGTATTGAGATCCACATAAAATCATCTGATTGGAACTTACATAATCATCATAAAGATCATAGATATAATAATGTGATTTTACATTTGGTGTGGAACGAGGATGTCGAAATCAATTATCTGAATGGCAAATCTATTCCTACTGTTGAGCTTAAAAATTTCATTTCATTAAATGAGATTTTAAAGAAAAGTACTTTTTTTAAATCCAAAAGAGATCATTTTATAGTTTGCCAAAATGATATTGCATTGATAGAGCCATTTAAAATTTTAAGTTGGCTAAATAGACTGTACTATGAAAGACTAGAGGAAAAGTGCAGATTGATAAACGAACTATTATTAAATACAAAATATGATTGGGAAGCTGTATTATTTATTTTATTGTTGAGAAACTTTGGTCTTTACCAGAATAAAGAAATTTTCTATCAATTGTCCAAGGTTATTAGTTATACTTTAATAATCCGACTCCAAGACAATGTAATTAAAATGGAAAGCGCTCTTTTTGGCTATTCAGGTCTTTTGGAGAAACCTTTCGCCAAGGATTTTTATTGGAAATCTTTAAATGATGAATTTACTTTTCTAAAAAAGAAATTTGATTTTCCCGAAAGGATTATTCAAAAGCCTTACTTCTTTAGACTTAGACCAGCGAGTTTTCCGACTGTAAGACTCTCACAATTTGCACATTTATACCATACCAATCCCAAACTTTTTTCTAGAATCATATCAATTGATAACAAAAACGACCTTTATAAATTATTTTCTATTTCACCGGGGGAATATTGGAAAACGCACTATGTATTTGGGAAAAAAAGTCCAGCAAAAAATGAACATAAACTATCCAGAAGGTTTATAGACTCCTTACTTATTAATTCAATAATCCCTTTGGTTTTTTGTTATAGTAAATGGTTGGGGGAGCCTCTTGAAAAGGGGTTTCATGAAATAATTAATGAAATAAAATCGGAGGAAAATAAAATTACAAGAGGCTACAGGGCTTGCGGAGTTCATTCTAAGAGCGCATTAACAAGTCAAGCTTTAATCCATCTTTATAATAATTATTGTGCAAAACACAGATGTCTGGAGTGTGTTATTGGAGATAGTATATTAAACGGAAAATAGTATTTTTAACAAATGAAATGGTTTTATCAAATATTGTATTATTTTCAAAAGCGAGGTTTTGAAGTATGTCGTAGAATTGCAGAAAGACTTGGCATAAGGGCTAGAGTGGTGAGAACAACCTTTATTTATTTAACCTTTGTAACATTAGGGTTCGGATTCGCACTATATTTGTTCTTGGCTTTTTGGTTAGGAATAAAGGATTTGGTTTACACCAAAAGGAATTCGGTTTTTGATCTCTGATTATGATTAGACTTTTTCGCTCTAAAATATACATTGCAATTGCATTGATGCTGTCAGTATTACTGGCAGGGACCTTGGGATATCATTTTATATCCGAATTATCTTGGTTGAATGCCATTTATATGACCATAATTACGGTCACAACCGTTGGATTTAGTGAAGTTGGACCTTTGAAAACGGAAGGTAAAATATTTACAATTTTTTTAATAACATCCAGTGTTTTTATTTTTGCTTATGCCATTTCTGTGATTACAGAATATTTATTCAGCAAAAATCAATTACAGCTTCTAAAAACAAAAAAGGTGAAAAAAATGATCAACAGTTTATCCAATCATGTTATTATTTGTGGATACGGACGAAATGGAATGCAAGCGGTAGAACGACTTAAAGCATACAAAAAACCTTTTGTAGTTATTGAAAGGGACAAAGATATTATTGAAAAATATGAAGCGGAAGTCTTGTTTGTGGAGGGTGATGCCAATGAGGATGAAACCTTGTTAACAGCTGGGGTAAAAGATGCTCAATATCTTATTGTTACCTTACCGGACGATGCAGATAATTTATTTGTTGTGTTGTCAGCTCGTCAATTGAATAAAAAGTTATTTATCATTAGTAGGGCTTCTCAGGTTACCTCCCAACATAAATTGAAATTAGCTGGTGCAGATAGTGTTATCATGCCTGATAAAATTGGAGGAGACCATATGGCTTCATTAGTAGTAATTCCGGATTTGATAACTTTTATGGACAAATTGTCTACTGAAGGAGAAAATACGACTAATTTAGAAGAAGTAGCTATCGAGAGTTTTGCAGATAAAATGGACTGCAACTCTTTAAGAGACTTAGATCTAAGAAGGAAAACCGGCTGTACCATAATAGGATATATTGAACCTAATGGAAATTACATCATTAATCCCGAGGCCGATTTACCTTTAGAACCTAATAGTAAAGTAATTGTTTTAGGAAGGCCAGAGCAAATTAAAAAACTAAATGAGATGTTCCATTTAGTGTAATGACTCCTTTATAAGATATAATTTTTTTGTAATAGTATTTTTTAGGATATTGCTCTTTTTTAAGCACCAAATAAACCAAAACTATCATTATGAAGTATAGATTTCTTTCTATAATAGCTGTTTTATTGCCTTTTTTCAATTTTGCACAAGAAACCCAATCAATGGGGATAGACGAGCAAATAAATGCTTGGTTTGAGCCGATTACTGCCGTTTGGGAGGGAATTGTTTTCTGGCAAGTTCCAGGTACAGGAGTGCCTCTTGTTGTTTTCATATTAGTGATTGGAGCCACTTTTTTTACTTTATATTTTGGATTTATTAATATTAGGAGATTCCCTTTAGCTATTAATGTAGTAAGAGGAAAATATGATGCCGTTGAGGGCCCTGAAGGTCACGGAGTGGAAAAGGCTGAGGTGAATATTGTAGATGGAGATCTTCCTGATACTATAAGAGATGAAAGTCAACAAGGAGAAGTAAGTCATTTCCAGGCGTTGGCCACAGCTGTTTCTGGTACAGTTGGTTTGGGTAATATTGCGGGAGTTGCTTTGGCAATTGCTATTGGGGGGCCAGGTGCAACATTTTGGATGATTCTATGTGGTCTTTTAAGTATGTCTACCAAATTTGTTGAATGTACTCTAGGCGTAAAATATAGGGACGTTGATAAAAATGGAACCGTTTATGGGGGTCCCATGTATTATCTTTCAAGGGGCTTAAAAGAGAGAGGATATGTAAGACTTGGAAAAGTACTTGCTATTACTTTTTCTGTACTTTGTGTGGGGGCCTCATTTGGAGGTGGAAATGCAGTGCAATCAAATCAGGCTGCGGAACAGTTGGCAGCTATGATGGGACTTCAAGGAGGATCTACTGGTTTTATTATTGGAGTTATTTTAGCAATAGTAGTCGGAATTGTCATCATTGGCGGTATCAAGCGTATCGCTTCGGTAACAGAGAAAATTGTACCCTTTATGGCGGTAATTTATATGATTGCCTGTCTTATCGTGATCTTTGCTAACTTCTCATATATTGATGATGCCTTTGGGTTAATTATACAGGGAGCATTTACTCCGGAAGCTGGACTTGGGGGACTATTTGGGGTGTTAATTGTTGGCTTCAGAAGGGCTGTCTTTTCTAATGAAGCAGGAGCAGGTTCTGCGGCTATAGCACACTCCGCGGTTAAGACAAAATACCCGGCAAGTGAAGGTATTGTCGCTCTGCTAGAACCATTTATTGATACGGTCGTTATTTGTACTATGACTGCTCTGGTAATTATTTTCTTCAATAGTAGCGGAGCTTTTGCATATGGAGGTGATGGACTTGGGACTGTTGTCGTTGATGGGGTAAGCTTAGGAGGCGTAAATTTAACTTCTATGGCATTTGAGTCAGTAATACCATGGTTTCCATATGTCCTTACCCTAGCCGTTGTACTATTTGCTGTTTCAACAATGATTTCGTGGTCTTATTATGGTCTACAGTCTTGGAAATATCTTTTCGGCAGGAGTAAACTAGCCGACATTTGCTATAAAATTTTATTTATTGCCTTCATAATTATTGGTGCTTCCGCTTCAATGGGTGCTGTATTTGCATTTTCAGATGCTATGGTATTGGCGCTGGTTTTTCCAAATATGATTGGTCTTTTAATACTGTTTCCAAAGGTTAAAGAAGAACTGAATAAGTATTTAGAAGCTATAAAAGCCTTGGATTAAAAACTTAAAATATAATAATTATGAAATCCCTCTTTTCGTTCAACAGACAAGAACGCAGAGGGATTTTCTTTTTGCTGTTATTTATCTTTTTATTTCAAATTCTTTATTGGTCTTTAAAGTATTTTGATATAAATAATGATGCTAGTTTGTTTATTGAAGATTTAGAGTTTCAGGACAAATTAAGTGAGGCAATTGACTTGCATGAAATTAAAAAGTCGCAAGAACCAGCTTTTTTCAATCCAAACTTCATAAGTGATTATAAAGGTTATGCCCTGGGTTTAAGTAATGAAGAAATTGATAGATTGCATCAATATAGAAAAGCTAAGAAATGGATATATTCAGCCCATGAATTTCAAAAGATAACGCTGGTTTCTGATTCTTTGTTAATGAAACTTTCCCCTTTGTTTAAATTTCCCGAATGGGCAAATAAGCAAAAAGTCATTGGTACTAAAACAAAACAGCAGCAATTTTCTGAGAAGGAAAACTTAAACGACATAAATCTGGCAACTGAAACGGAATTACAGAGAGTGTATGGTATTGGCGAAAAGCTTTCTAATCGAATAATTAGATTTCGAACGAGACTTGGGGGTTTTGTAAGCAATCAGCAACTTTTTCACGTCTATGGTTTAGAGGATAATGTTGTAAAGAACTTACTTGCTCAATATGAAGTAAAAGGAACAACTAACATATCTTTAATAGATATTAATACAGCTTCATCTAAGGTAATAAGGGAATTTATATATTTTGATAGGGAAACCGCGAATGGTATTTTGCGATATAGAGATAGTGCAGGTATTATTAAATCTTGGTCGGAATTAGAAAAAATAGAAAATTTTCCATTGGACAAGATTGAGATAATTAAATTATATTTGTCCCTCTAAAAAATTGCATTAATGATAACAGACACTATGTCTAGTATAAGTTTTGACTATTCAGAAACACAAATATTGGCTGCTCAGTCGGCTAAGAAGTTTGCTGAGCAATATATAAGGCCGCATATTATGGAGTGGGACGAGGCACAATATTTTCCCGTAGAAGTAATGCATCAAGCCGGACAATTTGGCTTTATGGGTATTTTGGTGCCACAGGAATATGGAGGTAGTGGTCTTGGATATCATGAATATATTGCGATAATTGAAGAAATTTCTAAGGTAGATCCATCTATTGGTTTGTCCATTGCAGCGCATAATTCTTTGTGCACAAATCATATATTAAGTTTTGGAGATGAGTCTCAAAAACAAAAGTGGATTCCTAAACTCGCTTCTGGTGAATGGATTGGTGCCTGGGGACTGACGGAACACAATACGGGATCTGATGCAGGAGGAATGAGTACCACGGCAGTAAGGGAAGGGGATAGTTGGATAATAAATGGCTCTAAAAATTTTATTACCCATGGGAAAAGTGGAGATATCGCAGTAGTCGTTGTAAGAACAGGAGAGAAAGGAGATAGTCGGGGAATGACCGCTTTTGTTATTGAAAAAGGAACTCCAGGCTTCAGCAGTGGTAAAAAAGAAGATAAATTAGGGATGAGAGCTAGTGAAACAGCAGAACTAGTTTTCCAGGATTGTAAGGTGCCCGATGCTAATAGACTTGGAGATGTAGGAGAAGGGTTTATACAATCAATGAAAATATTGGATGGAGGCAGAATTTCTATTGGAGCCTTATCGTTAGGTATAGCTAAAGGGGCTTATGAAGCTGCTTTGAAATATTCAAAAGAAAGGATACAGTTCGGTAAACCCATAAGTTCTTTTCAAGGTATTTCTTTTAAACTAGCTGATATGGCTACGGAAATAGAAGCTTCGGAATTATTATTACATAAGGCAGCCTTTTTAAAGAACGAAGGAAGAGAAATGAGCAAATTAAGCGCCATGTCCAAAATGTTTTCCTCGGAAGTATGTGTTCGAGTGGCTAATGAGGCAGTTCAAATTCATGGAGGCTATGGATATACAAAAGATTTTCCGGTAGAGAAGTTCTACAGAGATTCTAAATTATGTACAATAGGGGAGGGGACCACTGAAATACAAAAAGTTGTAATTGCCAAGAAAATTTTAAAATAAGTATTGGGTTTTCATTTATTCCTTTTATATTTGCGCACTTAAAATCTTAAAAGAAGGGAGGTAGTAGCTTATGTTAATTATACCAGTAAAAGAAGGAGAAAACATAGATAGAGCTTTAAAGCGATTTAAGCGAAAGTTTGATAGAACAGGTACTATGCGTCAGCTTAGAAAGCGTCAGCAGTTTACAAAACCATCCGTTGAAAGAAGACAACAGATCCAAAAAGCGCAATATATTCAAGGACTAAGAGACCAAGAAGAAATTTAGTTCTGATAATAAATTCTTATAATCCCGTTATGGTTTCCGTAGCGGGATTTTTTTATGCAAAAAAGTAGCGCTAACTTAGTCTTATGTCTTTAGCTGCATTTATTGAATATCTCTCTCTGGAAAAAAAGTATTCCAAGAATACTGTAAAAGCTTATGAAAAAGACATTGGGGACTTCGCACTGTTTTGTAAGGAAGAAATGGGTGAGGAGAATATAGAACGTATTCCTTATAATTATATCCGTAATTGGATTATTCATCTCATTGATCAAGGAGTTATTAACAGAAGTGTTAATCGGAAAGTATCTTCTTTAAAGGCATTCTATAAATTTTTACTAAAAACAGAAACTATTCAGATTAATCCGTTGGCGAATCATAAGGCATTAAAAACCCCAACAAAAGTAGAAGTGCCATTTTCTGTAGATGAAATGAATCGGCTATTTTCTGAGACTTCTTTTGGAGATGATTTTGAAGGCAGGAGAGACCAATTAATAATAGATCTTTTTTATACTACAGGAATTCGTCGTTCAGAACTTATAAATATAGAACTCTCAAATCTCAATTTAAGAGAGAAAACTTTAAAGGTCCTTGGTAAGAGAGAAAAAGAGCGTATTGTTCCACTGTTAGAATCCACTACTTTGCTTTTTAACTCTTATTTGAGCGCACGAGAATCATTAGATTTTGTCAGGGATAAAGACTATGTTTTTTTGACAAAATCTGGGGTTAAAATTTATGAAATACTTGTTTATAGAATAATAAAGGGGTATTTTAGTAAGGTTTCCTCTAAGGTAAAAAAGAGTCCACATGTTCTTAGACATACCTTTGCTACGCATTTGTTAAATAAAGGCGCAGATTTAAATTCAGTAAAGGAACTGTTAGGTCATTCAAGCTTGGCATCAACGCAAGTTTATACGCATAATAGTATTGCCGAGTTAAAAAAAGTTCATGCAGCGGCTCATCCCAGAAGAAATAAATAGTGCCATATTGTATTCTAATGTTTAACCTTAAAACCTAATGTATGAAGGTAAATACACAAGCAGTAAATTTTAATGCCGATGGAAAACTTCTTGATTTTATTCAAACGCGTTTGGGTAAACTAGAAGTTTTTTATGATAAAATCATTAGCTCAGACATCTATTTGAAGGTAGAAAATACAAGTGCGAAGGAGAATAAAATAGTGGAAATCAAGCTGCATATACCCAAAGACACCTTTGTAGTTAAAAAGCAATGCAAATCATTTGAAGAAGCTATTGATTCTTGCTGTAGTTCTTTAGAGCGAAAATTAGCGAAAAAGAAGAAAAAACCAAGGTTTCAACCCTCTTTAAAATTTTTGTAAAATAGTTTTGAATAAAAAAATATTTATCTACATTTGCAGTCCGTTAGAAATAGCGGACTTTTTTATGCGTTAAACGGCGATAAAAAGCCGATGTAGCTCAGCTGGCTAGAGCAGCTGATTTGTAATCAGCAGGTCGTGGGTTCGAGTCCCTCCATCGGCTCGAAGTTCGTTTTAAGATAAAAGGGGGGAGATACTCAAGCGGCCAACGAGGACAGACTGTAAATCTGTTGGTTTTACCTTCGCAGGTTCGAATCCTGCTCTCCCCACAAAACATTTAGGTGTTTAAAGTGGTAAGAAGAATGTTGAGGAAGTAATAGTTGAAAGCTTAAAAGTTTCATTTTAATAGAAAAAAATGAAATTAGATTAAGCAACGAGAGTAAAAGAACATTGAAATATTGATTTGAATAATTGCGGGAGTAGCTCAGTTGGTAGAGCGTCAGCCTTCCAAGCTGAATGTCGCCGGTTCGAACCCGGTCTCCCGCTCAAAGAATTAGATTAAGCGTTCGTTGTTTTGATTTGGGTAAGATGCCCAAAATTTTCAAAATATAACACCTGAGACGCAAAAGCCGACGTAGCTCAGGGGTAGAGCGTTTCCTTGGTAAGGAAGAGGTCACGGGTTCAATTCCCGTCGTTGGCTCAAACTATAGCATTGAATACACACTAATATAAACTAAGATTAAATTCATTAAAAAATGGCAAAGGAAACTTTTGATCGTTCCAAACCGCACTTAAATATTGGTACTATTGGACACGTAGATCACGGTAAAACTACATTAACTGCTGCTATTACTTCTGTTTTGGCAAACGCAGGATTATCTGAAATGAGAAGCTTCGATTCTATCGATAACGCTCCTGAGGAAAAAGAAAGAGGTATTACAATTAATACTTCACACGTTGAATATTCTACGGCCAATCGTCACTATGCGCATGTTGATTGTCCTGGTCACGCGGATTACGTAAAGAACATGGTAACTGGTGCTGCTCAAATGGACGGCGCTATTCTTGTTGTAGCTGCGACGGATGGTCCAATGCCTCAAACGAGAGAGCACATCCTTTTAGGACGTCAGGTTGGTATTCCAAGAATCGTTGTATTCTTGAACAAAGTTGATATGGTTGATGATGATGAGCTTTTAGAGCTTGTTGAAATGGAAGTAAGAGAGTTATTATCTTTCTATGAGTATGATGGTGATAATGGACCAGTTATCTCTGGATCAGCTTTAGGAGCCCTTAATGGCGAGCAAAAGTGGGTTGATACTGTAATGGAATTGATGACAGCTGTTGATGAGTGGATCGAATTACCTAAAAGAGATGTAGAAAAAGATTTCTTAATGCCTGTTGAAGATGTATTTACAATTACAGGTCGTGGTACTGTTGCAACAGGTCGTATCGAGACAGGTATTGCAAATACTGGTGATCCTGTTGAAATTATCGGTATGGGTGCTGAGAAATTAAACTCAACTATTACTGGTGTAGAAATGTTCCGTAAAATATTGGATAGAGGAGAAGCTGGTGATAACGTTGGAATTCTTTTAAGAGGTATTGAAAAATCTCAAATAAGTAGAGGAATGGTAATCTGTAAGCCAGGTTCTGTTAAGCCTCATGCAAAATTTGAAGCAGAAGTATATATTCTTAAAAAAGAAGAAGGTGGTCGTCACACACCATTCCATAACAACTACCGTCCACAATTCTACGTAAGAACAACTGACGTAACTGGGACTATTAATCTTCCAAGTGGAGTTGAAATGGTTATGCCTGGGGATAACTTAACGATAACAGTAGAGTTAATTCAGCCCATCGCCCTTAGCGAAGGACTTAGATTTGCGATTCGTGAAGGTGGTAGAACAGTTGGAGCTGGACAGGTTACTAAGATTTTAGATTAATATCTATACAATTGATTACACTAAGGGGTGTCCTGCTATGGCGGGATACCTTTCAGTGTAAATATAAACGGGTGTAGCTCAGTTGGTAGAGCACTGGTCTCCAAAACCAGGTGTCGGGAGTTCGAGCCTCTCCTCCCGTGCAAATATAAAGTAAGGCCATATATTATAAATTCGATTTTTTGACTTAAGGAATAGAATAAACGAATTTTAATTAAGGAATAAAAAGTTAGCAGCATGTTTACATATATAAAGGAATCTATAGAGGAATTAAGACATAATGTTACATTACCATCCAGATCAGAATCTTCTAATCTTATGGTTATTGTAGCGGTATTTTCAATTCTGTTTGCTTTAGCTACTTGGGGTGTGGATACTGTATTTAGTAAGTTTATTCAATTCTACTTTAATACTCTAATTAATTAATAATCGATTTATGTCAGAAGTATTAGAAAAGAAATGGTATGTGGTAAGAGCGGTTAGCGGTCAGGAGAACAAGATCCGCGGCTATATCGAGAGTGAAGTTGAGCGACATGGATTTGCTGATTATTTAGAAGAAGTTTTGGTTCCTACTGAAAAGGTAGTTCAAATAAGAAACGGGAAAAAGATTAATAAAGAACGGGTTTATTTTCCCGGATATATAATGGTTAAGGCCAATCTTGGAGGAGAGATGATTCATATCATCAGATCCATCACCAATGTCATTGGTTTTTTAGGAGAAACAAAAGGAGGAGACCCAGTACCTTTAAGGAAAGCTGAAGTTAATAGAATGTTAGGAAAAGTAGATGAATTGGCTGTAAATACAGATAGTGTCGCCATTCCTTTTATTCTTGGTGAAACAGTTAAGGTTATAGATGGTCCATTTAATGGCTTCAACGGAACTGTTGAGAAAATTAATGAAGAGAAAAGAAAACTAGAGGTAATGGTGAAGATTTTTGGAAGAAAGACTCCTCTGGAACTTAGCTATATGCAAGTCGAAAAAGTATAATTTATTGTTACATATATATAAAAGTGGTGTTGCTTCCAATATAAACACACTTTAAATTTAATTTAAAACAATGGCAAAAGAAGTAGGTAAAGTAGTTAAACTACAAGTTAGGGGAGGTGCAGCGAATCCGTCGCCACCGGTTGGACCCGCTTTAGGTGCTGCCGGCGTTAACATCATGGAGTTTTGTAAACAGTTTAATGCTCGTACACAAGACAAGCAAGGAAAAATCTTGCCCGTAGTTATCACCGTTTATAAGGACAAATCATTCGATTTTGTCGTTAAGACACCACCAGCGGCAGTGCAACTTTTGGAAGCGGCAAAGATTAAAAAAGGATCTGGCGAACCTAACAGAGTAAAATCAGGAAGCGTAAACTGGGATCAAGTGAAAACCATAGCAGAAGAAAAAATGGTCGACCTTAATGCTTTTACTGTAGAATCGGCAATGTCGATGGTTGCAGGAACAGCAAGATCCATGGGTTTAAAAGTTTCAGGTAAAAGACCTTTCTAAAATCTTAAAGCACTTTTAACATGGCAAAATTAACAAAAAAGCAAAAAGAGTCTCAAGCTAAAATAGAGAAAGACAAACTCTATTCAATTGATGAGGCTTCTGCGCTTGTAAAAGAAATAACTAATACCAAGTTCGATGCCAGCATTGACCTTGCAGTTAGATTAGGAGTAGATCCTCGTAAAGCTAATCAAATGGTTCGTGGGGTTGTAACGCTTCCTTATGGGACTGGGAAGGATGTAAAAGTTTTGGCTTTGGTTACTCCAGATAAAGAGGCAGAAGCAAAAGAGGCTGGAGCCGATTTTGTTGGTCTTGATGAATATTTGGAAAAAATTAAAGGCGGTTGGACAGATGTTGATGTGATCATCACTATGCCAAGCGTAATGGGTAAATTGGGCCCCTTAGGACGAGTTTTAGGACCTAGAGGTTTAATGCCTAACCCAAAGACAGGAACTGTTACCATGGATGTTGCGAAAGCAGTAACTGAGGTGAAAGCAGGTAAAATTGATTTTAAAGTAGATAAGGCAGGTATTGTTCATGCTGCCATAGGGAAAGCATCATTTTCAGCTGATAAAATTGCTGGAAATGCAAAAGAGCTTCTTGATACTTTAAATAAATTAAAGCCAGCAGCAGCCAAGGGTATTTATATGAGAAGCATATATATGTCCAGTACTATGAGTCCTAGTCTTCAATTAGATCCTAAAGCAGTTTAACTGATAACGTTTTAAAATCATGACAAGAGAAGAAAAAGCAACCGTTATAGAGGATTTGACCGCTCAGTTAGCTGATAATTCAACTATCTATTTGACAGACATTTCAGGCTTAGACGCAGTAGCTACTTCAGCTTTGAGAAGAGCCTGCTTTAAGGCAGATATTAGGTTGTCTGTAGTAAAGAATACCTTATTGGCTAAGGCCATGGAGGCATCTGATAAAGAATTTGGTGAACTTCCTGAAACATTAAAAGGAAATACATCATTGATGTTTTCAGAAACGGGCAATGGTCCTGCAAAACTTATAAAGACTTTCCGTAAAAAATCTAAAAAGCCTCTCCTAAAAGGAGCCTTTGTAGAGGAAGCTGTATATGTTGGGGATGAAAATCTGGATACTTTGGTAAATATCAAATCCAAAGAAGAGATGATAGGAGAAATAATTACCCTATTACAATCACCTGCTAAAAATGTAATCTCTGGCTTAAAGTCAGGCGGAGGCAAATTGGCTGGTATCCTTAAAACATTATCCGAAAAATAATTTGTACGCACTAAAAACAAGAATAATTTAAGAATTTTATTAAACGATAGAAAAATGGCAGATTTAAAAGATTTCGCAGAACAACTAGTTAACCTTACTGTAAAAGAAGTAAATGAGTTAGCTGATATTTTAAAAGAAGAATACGGTATTGAGCCTGCTGCTGCTGCGGTAGCTGTTGCTGCTGGTGGAGCTGGTGGTGGTGATGCTGAGGCAGTTGAGGAAAAATCAGAATTCGACGTAATTTTGAAAGCTCCGGGAGGATCTAAATTAGCAGTTGTTAAATTGGTTAAAGAATTAACTGGTCTAGGATTGAAAGATGCTAAAGACATAGTTGATAGCGCACCAAAAGCTGTTAAAGAAGGTGTTTCTAAAGACGAAGCAGAAGGAATCAAAAAATCATTAGAAGAAGCTGGAGCAGAAGTTGAGCTTAAATAATAGCGATAACCAAATGGTTTTGTTTAGGTCTTTCTGCCTTTTTGGTGGCTAGACCTAAACCCTTTATATGTAGTATATGAAGTCATATACAGCCCGTTCTAAATATTCACGTTCAAAATTTTGTCCATAGATGTTCACAAAACAGACTGAAAGAGTAAACTTCGCATCCGCAAAGAACATTCCAAGTTATCCGGATTTCCTGGACATTCAGATTAAGTCCTTTCAAGATTTTTTTCAGCTTGAGACCAAATCTGACGAAAGGGGCAATGAAGGTTTGTACAACACTTTCATGGAAAACTTTCCAATCACTGATACAAGAAACCAATTTGTACTTGAGTTTCTTGACTATTTTATTGATCCACCAAGATATTCCATTCAGGAATGTATTGAAAGAGGTCTTACCTACAGCGTACCTCTTAAAGCTCGACTTAAACTTTATTGTACCGATCCGGAACATGAAGATTTTGAGACTATAGTCCAAGATGTTTATTTGGGTACTATCCCGTATATGACACCAAGTGGGACTTTTGTTATTAACGGCGCAGAACGCGTTGTAGTATCTCAATTGCATAGATCACCTGGAGTTTTCTTTGGTCAGTCTTTCCATGCAAACGGTACAAAACTATATTCGGCAAGAGTAATTCCTTTCAAAGGCTCTTGGATAGAGTTCGCAACAGACATTAACAGTGTTATGTATGCTTATATCGACCGAAAAAAGAAATTACCTGTTACTACTTTATTTAGAGCTATTGGTTTTGAAAGAGATAAAGATATTTTAGAGATTTTTGACCTTTCGGAAGAAGTCAAGGTATCCAAAACAGGACTAAAAAAAGTATTAGGGCGGAAATTGGCAGCTAGGGTTTTGAATACTTGGCATGAAGATTTTGTTGACGAGGATACTGGAGAGGTTGTTTCTATTGAACGAAATGAAATTATCCTAGATAGAGATACCGTTCTTGAAAAGGAACATATCGATGAAATTATGGAAGCAGATGTAAAAACTATCTTGCTTCACAAAGAAAATAATGCGCAAAGTGACTACGCCATTATTCACAATACTTTGCAAAAAGACCCTACTAACTCTGAAAAAGAAGCAGTAGAACACATTTATCGTCAACTTCGTAATGCTGAGCCGCCCGATGAGGAAACGGCACGAGGTATTATTGACAAATTATTCTTTTCTGACCAACGTTACAATCTTGGAGAAGTTGGACGATATAGAATGAATAAAAAACTAGGTCTTGATATTGGAATGGATAAGCAAGTGCTTACGAAAGAAGATATCATCACCATCATTAAATATTTGATAGAATTAATTAATTCTAAAGCAGAGATTGATGATATTGATCACCTTTCAAATAGAAGGGTACGAACTGTAGGAGAACAATTATCTTCTCAGTTTGGAGTTGGACTTGCTCGTATGGCTAGAACCATCAGAGAAAGAATGAATGTTAGAGATAATGAGGTATTTACACCAATTGATTTAATTAATGCCAAAACATTATCTTCAGTTATTAACTCCTTTTTTGGGACAAACCAGTTGTCTCAATTTATGGATCAGACGAATCCACTAGCGGAGATTACACATAAAAGAAGACTTTCAGCCCTAGGACCTGGAGGACTTTCAAGAGAGCGTGCAGGTTTCGAGGTGAGGGATGTGCATTATACGCATTACGGACGACTTTGTCCAATTGAAACTCCGGAAGGACCTAATATTGGTTTAATATCTTCTTTAGCTGTTTTTGCAAAGGTAAATCCAATGGGATTCCTAGAAACTCCTTACCGTAAAGTAGATAATGGGAAAGTAGATACTAAGAATTATATCTACCTGAGTGCAGAGGAAGAAGAGGGTATGAAGATTTCTCAAGCCAATATTCCTTTAAAAGATAACGGGTCGATTGATCAAGAGAAGGTAATTGCAAGGGAAGAAGGAGATTTTCCTGTTGTAGATCCAAAAGAAGTTAATTACACAGATGTTGCACCAAATCAGATAGCGTCTATATCGGCGTCTCTAATACCATTCCTAGAGCATGATGATGCAAACAGGGCTTTGATGGGATCGAATATGATGAGGCAAGCAGTTCCCTTGTTAAAACCACAGTCTCCAATTGTTGGGACAGGGCTAGAGAGACAAGTAGCTTCCGATTCAAGGGTATTAATAAATGCAGAAGGTGATGGGGTTATAGAGTATGTAGATTCTCAACGCATCACTATAAACTATAAACGATCTGAAGAGGAGAAACTTGTCAGTTTTGAAGAAGACTCTAGATCGTACAACTTAGTTAAGTTCAGAAAAACCAATCAAGGTACCAGTATTAACTTAAAGCCAATTGTTCAAAAAGGTGATAAAGTTAAGAAAGGTCAGGTTCTTTGTGAGGGATATGCTACTGAAAGCGGAGAACTTGCCTTGGGTAGAAACTTAAAAGTGGCTTTTATGCCATGGAAAGGATATAACTTTGAGGATGCAATTGTAATCTCGGAAAAAGTAGTTAGAGAAGATATTTTCACTTCCATTCACATAGATGAATATGCTTTGGAGGTTAGAGATACCAAACTTGGTGCCGAAGAATTAACCAATGATATTCCAAACGTTTCTGAAGAAGCCACAAAGGATTTGGATGAATACGGTATGATTAGAATTGGAGCAGAAGTAAAGCCTGGGGATATATTAATTGGTAAGATTACTCCAAAAGGAGAATCAGATCCAACTCCGGAAGAGAAATTACTTCGCGCTATCTTTGGAGATAAGGCAGGTGATGTTAAAGATGCATCCCTTAAAGCTTCTCCATCGCTTAGAGGTGTAGTTATTGATAAGAAACTATTTTCTCGCTCTATTAAAGATAAACGCAAACGCTCTGAAGATAAAGAGGCTATTTCTAGCTTGGAATTGGAGTATGAAGTTAAATTTCAAGAGCTGAAAGATGTTTTAATTGATAAACTATTTAAGCTTATAAATGGTAAAACTTCCCAGGGAGTACTTAATGACCTTGGAGAAGAAGTTCTTCCGAAGGGGAAAAAGTATACCATGAAAATGCTTAACTCTGTTGATGATTTTGCACATTTAGTTGGCGGAAGTTGGACTACCGATAAGGACTCAAATACCTTGGTTGCCGATCTTTTACACAACTATAAGATCAAGCTAAACGACCTGCAAGGGAATTTGAGAAGAGATAAGTTTACTATTTCAGTTGGAGATGAACTTCCCGCTGGAATTATGAAACTTGCTAAGGTTTATATCGCTAAGAAACGTAAGCTTAAAGTAGGGGATAAGATGGCCGGTCGACATGGAAATAAAGGTATTGTTGCCAGAATTGTAAGACAGGAAGATATGCCTTTCTTGGAAGACGGAACTCCAGTTGATATTGTATTAAATCCTCTGGGTGTACCTTCTCGTATGAATATTGGACAAATTTACGAAACCGTATTAGGATGGGCAGGCCAAAAGCTCGATAAGAAGTTTGCTACCCCAATTTTTGATGGGGCAACTTTGGATGAGATTAATTCCTTTACAGATGAAGCGGGTATTCCTAGGTTTGGACATACTTACCTTTATGACGGTGGTACAGGACAACGTTTTGATCAGGCTGCCACAGTAGGTGTTATTTACATGCTTAAATTAGGTCACATGGTTGACGATAAAATGCATGCGAGATCCATAGGACCATATTCTTTAATAACGCAACAGCCGCTTGGAGGTAAAGCTCAGTTCGGTGGACAACGTTTTGGGGAAATGGAAGTTTGGGCACTAGAAGCTTATGGAGCTTCAGCGACACTTAGAGAGATATTAACGGTAAAATCTGATGATGTAATCGGAAGGGCTAAAACCTATGAATCTATCGTTAAAGGAGAAACAATGCCAGAACCTGGCTTGCCAGAATCATTCAATGTATTGATGCACGAACTTAAGGGATTAGGTTTGGATATCAGATTGGAAGAATAATAGTTTTATACATATTAAATTTACTATCACCATATTAAAATGGCTAGACTAAAAGATAATACTGCAATTAAAAGGTTTGATAAAATTTCAATCGGCTTGGCTTCACCCGAATCTATTTTAGGGGAGTCTAGAGGGGAAGTTTTAAAACCAGAAACTATTAACTATAGAACACATAAACCAGAGCGAGATGGTTTGTTCTGTGAACGTATTTTTGGTCCTGTAAAGGATTATGAATGTGCTTGTGGAAAATACAAACGAATCCGATATCGCGGAATTGTTTGCGATAGATGTGGCGTTGAAGTAACGGAGAAGAAAGTAAGGAGAGATCGTGTTGGTCACATCAATTTAGTGGTACCAGTAGCTCATATCTGGTATTTCCGTTCTTTACCAAATAAGATTGGTTACCTGCTAGGACTGCCTTCTAAAAAGCTTGATATGATTATATACTATGAAAGGTATGTAGTTATTCAACCAGGTATTGCTAAAGGTCCTGAAGGAGAAGAAATCCAAAAATTAGATTTCTTAACTGAAGAAGAATATTTAAATATTTTAGAAACCATCCCGGCAGAAAATCAATATTTGGAAGATTCAGATCCAAATAAGTTTATTGCTAAAATGGGAGCTGAATGTTTAATTGATCTTTTGAAGAGAATCGATTTAAAAGAGCTTTCTTATGAATTAAGACATAAAGCAAACACCGAAACCTCTAAACAGCGGAAGACAGAGGCCTTAAAAAGGCTACAGGTTGTTGAAGCATTAAGAGAATCTCAAGATAATAGAGATAACAGACCAGAATGGATGATCATGAAGGTAGTGCCAGTTATCCCACCAGAACTTAGGCCTTTGGTGCCATTGGATGGAGGACGTTTTGCAACTTCAGATTTAAATGACTTATACAGAAGAGTAATCATTAGAAATAATCGTCTTAAGAGATTGATGGAGATCAAAGCTCCTGAAGTGATTTTGCGTAACGAAAAGAGGATGCTTCAGGAAGCAGTAGATTCTCTTTTTGATAATACAAGAAAAGCCTCTGCTGTTAAAACAGAATCAAACAGACCCTTAAAATCTCTTTCAGATTCATTGAAAGGGAAACAAGGTAGATTCCGTCAAAACTTGCTTGGTAAAAGGGTGGATTATTCGGCTAGATCAGTAATTGTGGTAGGTCCAGAAATGAATCTTTACGAATGTGGTTTGCCAAAAGATATGGCAGCAGAACTTTACAAACCTTTTATCATTAGAAAGTTAATTGAAAGAGGAATTGTAAAAACAGTTAAGTCGGCCAAGAAGATCATAGATAAAAAAGAACCAGTAGTTTGGGATATTTTAGAAAATGTTTTAAAAGGACATCCCGTATTATTGAATAGGGCTCCCACACTTCACCGTTTGGGGATACAAGCATTTCAGCCTAAATTAATAGAAGGAAAGGCCATCCGGCTTCACCCATTGGTATGTACAGCCTTTAATGCAGATTTTGATGGTGACCAAATGGCTGTTCACCTGCCTTTAGGACCAGAGGCCATTTTGGAGTCTCAGTTGTTAATGCTGGCATCACATAATATTTTAAATCCGGCTAACGGATCTCCAATAACAGTTCCTTCTCAGGATATGGTTTTGGGCTTATATTATATGACCAAAGAGAGAAAATCTACTCCGGAAGTAGCTGTAAAAGGAGAAGGTTTGACTTTCTATTCTTACGAAGAAGTGGTTATCGCTTTTAACGAAGGGGTAGTAGAACTAAATGCAGGAATTAAAGTAAGAGCCAAGGATTTTAATGAGGAAGGAGAATTAGTAAACCAGATAATTCAGACCACAGTTGGTAGAGTACTTTTTAATCAAGTAGTTCCAGAACAAGCAGGATATATCAATGATGTACTTAATAAAAAATCTTTAAGAGACATTATTGGAAAAATCTTAGCGGTAACAGATGTACCTACTACGGCTGCCTTTCTTGACTTGATAAAAACCATGGGTTATGAATTCGCCTTTAAAGGAGGACTTTCATTTAGTCTTGGAGATATTATAATTCCTCAGGAAAAGCACGCTATGATTGCTGACGCAAATGAGCAGGTAGATGGGATAATGGCGAACTATAATATGGGTCTTATCACCAACAATGAGCGCTATAATCAGGTAATTGATGTTTGGACATCTACGAATGCCATGTTGACCGAGTTGGCCATGAAACGTATTCGAGAAGATCAACAAGGATTTAACTCAGTATATATGATGTTAGATTCTGGAGCAAGGGGATCAAAAGAACAAATAAGACAGCTTACCGGAATGCGTGGATTAATGGCTAAGCCAAAGAAATCTACTGCAGGAGGTGGTGAGATTATTGAGAATCCAATTCTCTCTAACTTTAAAGAAGGACTTTCAATTCTTGAATATTTTATATCAACACACGGAGCTCGTAAAGGTCTAGCAGATACTGCACTTAAAACGGCCGATGCTGGATATTTAACAAGACGTCTGGTTGATGTATCACAAGATGTAATCGTTAATATTGAAGATTGTGGTACGCTAAGGGGTATAGAGGTATCGCCTTTAAAGAAGAATGAAGAAATTGTTGAAACACTAGGAGAAAGAATTCTTGGACGTGTTTCATTACATGATGTATACAATCCTTTAACAGAAGAACTTTTATTAGAAGCTGGTCAGCAAATAATGGAAGCTGATGTTAAAAAGGTGGAAGCTTCTCCAGTCGAGAGAGTAGAAGTGAGATCTGCTTTAACTTGTGAAGCTCAAAAAGGAATTTGTGCCAAATGTTATGGTAGAAATTTATCTACCAATAAAATGGTACAAAGAGGAGAGGCCGTAGGAGTTGTGGCAGCACAATCTATTGGTGAACCTGGAACACAGCTTACCTTAAGAACCTTCCACGTAGGTGGTATTGCAGGTAACATTTCAGAAGATAGTAAACTAGAAGCTAAATTTGATGGTGTTGCAGAGATCGAAGATCTTAGGTTAGTAAAAGGAGAAAATAGTGAGGGTAAATCTGTAAATATTGTTATTTCCAGAACTTCTGAGATTAAAATTGTAGATTCAAAAACAGGGATTACCTTAAGTACAAACAACATTCCTTATGGTTCACAGATCTTTATAAAAAATGGTGGAAAGATAAGCAAGGGAGATATTGTTTGTCAGTGGGATCCATACAATGGAGTGATCGTTTCAGAATTTCCAGGTAAGATAGCCTATGAGAATATAGAACAAGGTATTACATATCAGGTAGAAATAGATGAGCAAACCGGTTTCCAGGAGAAAGTAATTTCGGAATCAAGAAATAAAAAACTGATTCCTACGCTTTTGATCAAAAACACAAAGGATGAGGTTCTGAGATCATATAACCTACCTGTAGGTTCTCATATTATGGTAGACGATGGTGATAAGATTAAAGAAGGTAAAATTTTAGTAAAGATTCCGCGTAAATCTGCTAAAGCAGGTGATATTACGGGTGGTTTACCTAGAGTTACCGAGCTTTTTGAAGCCAGAAACCCTTCGAATCCTGCAGTAGTAACTGAGATCGATGGGGTTGTTTCCTTTGGAAAAATCAAAAGAGGAAATCGTGAGATCATTATAGAATCTAAACTAGGGGAAATAAAGAAATACTTAGTTAAACTTTCTAATCAAATACTCGTTCAAGAGAATGATTATGTTAGAGCAGGAATGCCATTGTCAGATGGTTCTATAACTCCGGAAGATATTTTAGCAATAAAAGGACCATCAGCGGTACAACAATACCTGGTTAATGAAGTACAAGAAGTATATCGTTTACAGGGTGTAAAGATCAATGATAAACATTTTGAAGTTGTTGTGCGCCAGATGATGAGGAAAGTTCGTATCCAGGATTCTGGAGATACTACCTTCCTGGAGAATCAATTAGTCCATAAAGATGATTTTATCAAAGAAAATGATGAAATATTTGGTAAGAAGGTTGTAGAAGAACCAGGAGAATCAGAGAATCTTAAAGCAGGACAGATTATTACTGCTAGAGAATTACGCGATGAAAACTCCATCTTAAGGCGAACCGATAAGACATTGGTTAGTGCCAGGGATGCAGTTGCTGCAACAGCTACTCCAATCTTACAAGGTATTACCAGAGCATCACTTCAGACTAAGTCATTTATTTCAGCTGCTTCATTCCAAGAAACTACAAAAGTATTGAACGAGGCTGCAGTTAGTGGTAAAATTGATTATCTAGAAGGATTAAAAGAGAATGTTATTGTAGGTCATAAGATTCCGGCAGGTACTGGTATGAGGGATTACGAAAATATTATCGTAGGTTCCAAACAAGAGTATGACGAGATTATGGCACGCAAAGAAGAATTGAAATTTTAATATTTTGAAAACCCTCAATTTTTCTAATTGAGGGTTTTTTTATTTTTTTAAAATATTATGTCAGAAAAAACTACAAAACAACAACAGATTAATATAGAATTAGATGAAAAAATGGCAGAAGGAATCTATTCCAATCTGGCAATTATAAATCATTCTGTTTCTGAATTTGTAGTAGATTTTATCGCTATGATGCCTGGAGCCCCTAAGGCTAAAGTGAAAAGTAGAATCATACTTACACCGCAACATGCTAAGAAGTTTTTAAAGGCGCTAAATGATAATGTCAATCGTTTTGAGAAAGCCCATGGTCCCATAAAAGATTATGAGCAACCTCCAATCCCTTTAAATTTTGGACCAACAGGCGAAGCATAAGTCTTAATTTGCTTTTATCCAGAAAGGAGTCTTATTTATTCAAATTCGGAAACGAAGTGTAGTTTAACACTAGGGTATTTTTGTTGTGCCATCTGCAATGAAAAGGCAGAGTCAGCTAAAAATACTAAACGACCTCTCTTGTCTTTGGCTAGATACCTTTGTTTTACTCTTATAAATTCTTTGTATTCCTCATTTGTAGGATCCTTCGGATCAATCCAACAAGCCTTATAGACCGGGAAATTTTCATAGCTACACTTGGCACCATATTCATGTTCTAACCTATACTGTATTACCTCATATTGTAGCGCTCCAACTGTACCAATTATTTTGCGGCCATTGAGTTCAAGTGTAAATAATTGTGCTACACCTTCGTCCATAAGTTGATCAATTCCTTTAGTTAATTGTTTTGACTTCATGGGATCGGCATTGTTGATATATCTAAAGTGCTCTGGAGAAAAACTTGGAATTCCTTTATAATGTAATATTTCTCCTTCCGTTAGAGTATCCCCTATTTTAAAATTTCCTGTATCGTGTAGTCCAACAATGTCACCGGGATAGGAAATATCTACAATTTCTTTTTTCTCGGCAAAAAAAGCATTCGGACTGGAAAACTTCAAAGTCTTATTATTTCGCACATGTAAATAGGGCTTGTTTCTTTCAAATGTACCTGAAACTATTTTTACAAAAGCCAAACGATCCCTGTGTTTTGGGTCCATGTTCGCATGAATTTTAAAAACAAAGCCAGAAAGTTTTTTTTCATTTGCATGCACCAACCTTTCTTCTGCTTTTTTGGATCTTGGCGCTGGGGCAATATCTATAAAGCAATCTAATAATTCGCGAACTCCAAAATTATTTAAGGCCGAACCAAAAAAGACGGGTTGTAACTTCCCTTCTAAATATTGGTCTTTGTTAAAAGGGGGATAAACACCTTCTACCAGATCCAAATTCTCTCTTAGGTCTGCCGCGGCTTTTGTTCCTATATAATTCTCAAGCTCAGGACTATGCACATCTTCAAAAGCTATTGTTTCTGAAATATTTTTTTTATTATCTCCACTAAAGAGATTAATATTCTTCTCATAAATATTGTAGATCCCTTTAAAATCATATCCCATGCCAATGGGAAAACTCAAAGGAGTTACTTTAAGTCCTAACTCTTGCTCTACCTCATCTAACAAATCAAAAGCGTCCTTTCCCTCGCGGTCCAATTTGTTTATAAAAACAATAATTGGGATATTACGCATTCTACATACCTCTACCAATTTTTTGGTCTGTTCCTCTACGCCCTTGGCTACATCAATCACCACAATAACACTGTCAACAGCTGTTAGTGTTCTAAAAGTGTCTTCTGCAAAATCTTTGTGCCCGGGAGTGTCAAGAATATTTATCTTTTTGTCTTTGTATAAAAAAGCCAAAACTGAGGTCGCAACAGAAATTCCTCTTTGTCTTTCTATTTCCATAAAATCACTGGTGGCTGTCTTCTTTATCTTATTATTCTTTACAGCTCCGGCTTCTTGAATGGCACCTCCAAACAATAATAACTTCTCTGTTAAAGTTGTCTTACCGGCATCTGGATGCGAAATAATTCCAAAGGTTCTCCTGCGTTCGATTTCTTTTGTAAAACTCACATTAAAAAATTTGAGCAAAAATACATCAAATAATAGAGAGGACTTAGACTCATAAGTCTTTTTACTCTATGTACTTTTCTAAAGCTGCTTTTTACAAATGCTAATGACCTATGTTTTTTGAATTTTTTAGTTAAATGCTATCGATGAATTGTTAATAACTTGGTTTACCGTTGTTAAATAAAGTGCTCATTTATAAATAATTACTATTTATGATCTAGTATTTATTTTGTTTTAACACTTTTAAACGAGTTTTGTTTAACCTTTAAAGAATAATAGGAAGATGTGAATAAACTTTCGTTGTTCGCTTTATATATTAGCTATATCTTGCGCTCGAAATTAGAGAGTCCCAAACTCTTACTTTTTCCTACTGGCAATGGTGATTTGTTTATTATTAAAACAATCATTTATGGAAATATTTTTACCCCATTGTTCCAAGATGTACTCTTACAGTAAGTGCCTGACTTTTATTAGTCTTTTACTTGTTCTTTCTACCACCTTTGCTGGTGAATCAACTTCTTTTGATATAAATGAGATTTATACTGATGTTGATAATGACGGGGTGCCTGATTCAGCTGATATTGATAATGACAATGACGGAATCATAGATACCCAAGAGGATCTTAATTCAGATGGAGATGACGACCCAAAAACAAATCCAACTGACTTTGATAATGATGGTATTCCCAATTATTTAGACGTAGATTCCGATAATGATGGAATTATTGATAATAGAGAATCCCAATCTACCGTAGGTTTTTTAGCTCCTAGCGGTGCAGACACAGATGGTAATGGCCTAGACGATATTTACGAAGAGTCTCCAGGAAGTTGTGGAGGTATTATGGCTGTAGATTCAGACAATGATGGCCATCCTGACTATTTGGATATTGATTCTGACAATGATGGCATCCTAGATAATGTTGAGGCCCAAACTTCAATCGATTTTATTGCTCCTTGTGGTTTAGACTCCGATGGTAATGGCTTGGATGATCACTATGAAGAAACACCTGGAAGTTGCGGTGGATTAGTACCAATAGATTCAGAATACGATGGAAATCCTGACTTTAGAGATATTGATTCGGACAATGATGGGCTTACAGACAACTTAGAAGCACAACCAACCAATAGTTTTCAAGCCCCCTGTGGTATGGATGCTGATGGTAATGGCCTTGATGATCATTATGAAGATACCCCCGGTTCAGGGAATGGTATTACCCCAGTTAATAATGATACAGATGAATTACCCGATTTTAGAGATATAGATTCTGATGACGATGGACTTCCTGATAATATTGAGGCCCAAACTACTGCGGGTTATATTGCTCCTTCGGGCAATGATGCGGATGGGGACGGATTGGACGATGCCTATGAAGGCAGTGGTGATGAAGGGATTACTCCTGTAAATACAGACGGTACGGATGAGCTGGATTATCTGGACGATGATACTGACAACGATTTGGTGCCTGATAACAATGAGGGCAACGATTTTAATTTTGATGGAATTCCCGATCAAACCTTACAGGTATCGATACCGATGGGGATGGTTTGGATGATGGATATGAGGGCAGCGATGTAGACGATGGCTTTGATGTTAATGACGAGATTGATGATCCGGCGAATGATCTTCCCGATACCGATGGCACAGAAGATGTAAACTATCGTGATTTGGATGATGATGGTGATGGGATGGATACCCCTGATGAAGACACCAATCAGGATGGGGACCCCACCAATGATGATACCGATGGAGATAGCACCCCTGATTACTTAGATCCGGATATGAATCCTGATACCGATGGGGATGGGGTAATGGATAGTGTTGATTTAGACTCTGACAATGATGGTCTTTTAGATACGGAAGAAGACCCCAACCTGGATGGTGATAATGATCCTTTGACCGATCCATTGGATACAGATGGTGATGGTATTCCGAATCATTTGGATATCGATTCCGATGACGATGGTATTCCCGATAATGTTGAGGCCCAGACTACAGCAGGTTATATTGCTCCAAATGATGATGATGAGGCCACCTATGGATTGGACGATGCGTATGAAGGCTTATCCTGAAGGGATTACTCCGGACAATACGATGGTGAGGATAATCCGGATTATATCGATTTGGACAGTGATAACGATTTGGTTCCTGATAATAACGAGGGGAACGACTTTAACTTTGATGGTCTTCCAGATCAAACATTTTCAGGAATCGATACCGATGGCGATGGTTTGGACGATGGTTATGAAGGAAGTGATGTTAACGATGGTTTCGATGTCAACGATGAAATCGATGATCCAGCGAACGATCTTCCTGATACCGATGGCACTGAGGATGTAAACTACCGTGACCTAGATGATGATGGTGATGGTATCGATACCCCTGATGAAGATGCACGATGGTAGGATGGCGACCCGACCAATGACGATACCGATGGCGACGGTACTCCAGATTATTTAGATCCCGATATGGATGTAGACACTGACGGTGACGGGGTTCCGGATATGACAGATTTAGATGACGATAACGATGGTATTTTGGATATGGACGAAGATCCGAATCTAGATGGTGACAATGATCCATTGACCGATCCATTGGATACTGATGGAGATGGTATTCCAAATCATTTGGATATCGATTCTGATGACGATGGAATTCCTGATAATGTTGAGGCCCAAACTACTGAAGGTTATATTGCTCCAAACGATGACGATGAGGCGACTTACGACGGATTAGATGGTTTGAATACGGCATATCCTGAAGGGATTGACTCCAGTACAATACATGATGGTGAGGACACGCCTGGATTATATTGATTTAGATAGTGACAACGATTTGGTACCCGATAACAATGAGGGCAACGACTTTAATTTCGACGGAATTCCAGATCAGACATTTTTAGGAACCGATGCCGATGGAGATGGCTTGGACGATGGTTATGAAGGCAGTGACATTAATGATGGTTTCGATGTCAACGACGAAATCGACGATCCCGCGAACGATCTTCCTGATACCGATGGTACCGAAGATGTAAACTATCGAGATTTTGACGACGATGGAGACGGTATTGATACGCCTGACGAGGATGTCGATGGTGACGGCGACCCGACCAATGACGATACCGATGGAGATAGCACCCCAGATTACTTAGATCCGGATATGAATCCTGATACCGATGGGGATGGGGTAATGGATAGTGTTGATTTAGACTCTGACAATGATGGTCTTTTAGATACAGAAGAAGACCCCAACCTGGACAATGATAATGATCCTTTGACCGATCCATTGGATAGTGATGGGGATGGGATTCCAAATTATTTGGATATAGATTCTGATGACGATGGACTTCCTGATAATGTTGAGGCCCAAACTACTGCGGGTTATATTGCTCCTTCGGGAAATGATGCGGATGGGGACGGATTAGACGATGCCTATGAAGGCAGTGGCGATGAAGGGATTACTCCTGTAAATACAGACGGTACGGATGAGCTGGATTATCTGGACGATGATACGGACAACGATTTGGTACCTGATAACAATGAGGGGAACGACTTTAATTTTGATGGACAACCCGATCAAACCTATACAGGTATCGATACCGATGGGGATGGTTTGGATGATGGATATGAGGGCAGCGATGTAAACGATGGCTTTGATGTCAATGACGAGATTGATGATCCGGCGAATGATCTTCCCGATACCGATGGCACAGAAGATGTAAACTATCGTGATTTGGATGATGATGGTGATGGGATGGATACCCCGGATGAAGATGGAGACGGTAATATGGATCCTACCAATGATGATATGGATGGAGACAATACACCAGATTATCTAGATCCGGATATGATTCCCGATACGGATGGTGATGGGGTTATGGACAACGTCGATATAGATGATGATAATGATGGTCTTTTAGATACCACAGAAGACCCTAATCTCGATAACGACAACAATCCCCTAACAGATGCATTAGATTTAGATGCAGATGGTATCCCAAATCATTTGGATATAGATTCTGATGACGATGGACTTCCTGATAATGTTGAGGCCCAAACTACTGCGGGTTATATTGCTCCTTCGGGAAATGATGCGGATGGGGACGGATTAGACGATGCCTATGAAGGCAGCGGTGATGAAGGGATTACTCCTGTCAATACAGACAATACTGATGAGCTGGATTATCTGGACGATGATACGGACAACGATTTGGTGCCTGATAACAATGAGGGGAACGACTTTAATTTTGATGGACAACCCGATCAAACCTATACAGGTATCGATACCGATGGGGATGGTTTGGATGATGGTTATGAGGGCAGCGATGTAGACGATGGCTTTGATGTCAATGACGAGATTGATGATCCGGCGAATGATCTTCCGGATACCGATGGTACAGAAGATGTAAACTATCGTGATTTAGATGATGATGGAGATGGGATAGATACCCCGGATGAAGATGGAGACGGTAATATGGATCCTACCAATGATGATATGGATGGAGACAATACACCAGATTATCTAGATCCTATTGATGATACCCCGGAAATTGGTGAGGTAGAAGTTAATCAATTAGTAACGCCAAATGGGGATGGTAGAAATGATTTTTTCTTTATAAATGGAGTAGAGAATGCAGAAAACAACTCCCTTCAGATTTTTAATAGATGGGGTGTGTCTGTTTATGAGGGAAGAGATTACAATAATCAGAACAATGTTTTTGATGGAAGATCTAAAGGGAGATCAACTATCAATGCAGAAGACATTCTGCCTGCGGGAGTATATTTCTATATTTTTGAATATCAAAAAGATCAGGAAGGTATTACGGATAGCGGTTATCTCTACATAAGTAAATAGAATATGTTTAATATTAAAGAAAATAAAAACCAATATTTAATTACTCTGGCCTTATTTATAGCCATGGTAGGCGGTGCTTTTGCCCAACAAGACGCACAGTATACGCAGTATATGTATAATACTATGAGCGTAAACCCGGCCTATGCAGGATCTAGAGGTCAACTAAGTATTTTGGGGATGTATCGATCGCAATGGGTAGGTTTAGAAGGTTCTCCTGAGACATTTACCTTTAATTTACAATCCCCCATTCGAAATAGTAAATTGGGATATGGTGTTTCTATTGTTAATGATAATATAGGGGACGGCGTGGTACAAGAAACCTATTTAGATGGAATTCTATCATACACTATTGATGTTTCACGTGAGGGTAAATTGTCATTTGGTTTAAAAGTCGGCGGTAATTTGCTAAACTTGGATTTTAATGGATTAAACAATTTTGACCAAGAGCCAATTCAAGGAGATAATATTGATAATAAATTTTCTCCAAATTTTGGATTAGGCGTTTACTATCACACCAATAAATTCTATGCTGGAATATCCGCACCAAATTTGGTAGAGTCTAATTATTTTGATAATTCTCAACAAGACGCTGAGAGTGTTCAGTTTTTATCTACTGAAAAAATCAATTTCTATTTTATCACCGGATTGGTACTGGATTTAAGTTATAATTTGCAATTTAAACCTGCTTTATTAACGAAAGTAGTCTCGGGAGCTCCCTTACAAGTCGATTTATCGGCTAGTTTTTTGTTAAGCGAAAAATTTTCCTTTGGCGTTGCCTATAGATGGGATGCCGCTTTTAGTGGATTAATAGGATTTCAGATTTCTGATCAATTAATGCTTGGTCTGGCCTATGATAAGGAAACAACAGAATTAGGGAGTACTCGCTTTAACGATGGTTCATTTGAAGTGTTTTTGCGTTTTGAACTCTTAAAATCATATCAACGTCTAGTATCTCCTAGATTCTTTTAAATGTCATTTGTATGTCAATCAAACAGTTTATAACGACAATAATTTCTTGTTTCCTACTAGTTTTGGTAAATGCTCAGGAAAAACAGGAAAAATATGCTGCTGAGGGTGATATCAAATATGCCGAATATTCTTTTAGTCCGGCCATTGATATTTATAAAAAGGTAATTGACAAAGGCTTTGAAAATAAAGATCTCTTGCAGAAATTGGGAAATTCCTATTATTTCAATGCCGATTATAAACAAGCTGAAAATATTTACGAGAGACTGCTCAATAATTATGGCTCTGAGGTAGGAGCTGAGTATTATTTTAAATATGGACAAACCCTTAGAACTTTAAATAAGTACGAGAAGGCCGATTCTATATTGATGAAATTTACAGAGATGACCCAAAATGATATGCGGTCTGAGTTTCTTTCAAACTCTAGGGATTACAAGAAGGAGATTGCAGAAAATTCGGGTCGATATTCACTCGATACTTTTAATTATAATTCAGAATACTCCGATTTTGCACCTTCTTTTTACAAGCAAGGTTTAATTTTTTCGTCTGATAGAGATACAGGTAACGTAGCACGTTATAGGCATACTTGGAATGCCAAAGATTTTTTGGACATCTATAAAGTTAATCTAGATAGTTCAAGAGTAAGTGCTGTAACTAAAATGGATGTCTTAAATACTAGACTTCATGAATCTTCATCGGTTTCCACAAAAGACGGGAAAACAATTTATTTTACAAGGAACAATTACGTAGATGGAAAAATTAAAAGGGATACAGCCGGCGTTATACGATTGAAGATATACAGAATTGTATTGAAAGATAGTATTTGGTCAGAACCAGAACAATTACCTTTTAATAGTGATAACTATTCAGTGGCACATCCGGCTTTGAGTCCTGATGAAAAAACCTTGTATTTTACATCGGACATGGATCAATCTATCGGTGAGTCTGATATTTTTAAAGTATCGATAAATGAAAATGGCAGCTTTGGTACACCCAAGAATTTGGGATATCCTGTGAATACCGAATCAAGAGAGACATTTCCCTTCGTTTCAGAAGAAAATATACTTTATTTTTCTTCCGAAGGTCATCCTGGTTTGGGTGGTCTAGATATTTTTGCCATTAAAATATTGGACAACGGCTATTCAGAAAAAGTTCTCAATGTTGGGGAAACAGTAAATAGCAGTTGGGACGATTTTTCATATATAATCAATGATAGCACAAGAAGAGGATATTTTGCATCCAACAGACCTGAAGGACTGGGAGCTGATGATATATATGAATTTTTGGAGTTAGTTCCTTTAAATTTTGAATGCATACAGCCTATTACGGGTACTGTGAGGGATAAAATAACAAATGAAGTACTTGTTGGAGCTACCGTTAAAATTATAAATGAACAAAACGAAGAGGAACTAATCACCATCACATATGAGAATGGTAATTACATCTTGAGCTGCGATTGCAATAAGGGGAATTTTGTTAGAGCACAAACTCAGGGTTATCTGCCTGCAGAAGAATATTTACCTAGTTCTACCGGCAAGCCACAGATTGTAGATTTTTACTTGGAGAGAGAGATTATAAAGGCCGGATTTGGCGATGATTTAGCTAAATTATTACAGTTAAGCACAATCTATTTCGATTTTGGAAAATATAATATTCGACCAGATGCAGAAGTTGAAATTCAAAAAGTAATTGTGGCTATGGAAAAGTATCCCAGCCTAAAAATTAAAGCAAATTCTCATACCGATAGCAGAGGTAAAGATTCGTTTAATCTTTGGTTATCTCAAAAAAGAGCCGAAGCTACAGTGGCTTATATGATCTCTCAGGGAATACAAGCTGATCGACTAAAGGGAGAAGGATATGGGGAAACTCGTTTAGTAAATCAATGTGATGACGGAGTTCGCTGCTCATCTGAAGAACACCAATTAAATAGAAGGTCTGAGTTTATCATTTTGGAATAATGGCCTTTCCGGATATAGTGGAATATATCTTTAAACTTAATAATCAGTTATTTAGACTTTTACAAATCTAACAATTGATTATGGGTGTCATATTTTTTATAAACCTCGGTTTATCTCTCCTTTATGCCTATATTTTTGCACTACACAACAAATATTTAACTAAGCCTCTACATAGAAGTATATTTGATTATGTTGTCAGAACGCTTCAATCGGTTCTGATAAACATTAAAAACTATATTTTCTGAATTAATGAGGGGGCTTGGGAATTTAAAATTATATCTATTTATTATTTGTCTTTTTGGTTTTGGTTTTCTACTCCAAAGCCAGGAAACTTTTATTGATAATTTTAGTACGGAAGACTATTCCCGCAATGATGGAACGCTGAACTTTGCAGATGATTGGGACGAATTTGGAGACAATGATGATCCTAGCTCAGGGACAATAGAAATTACAGGAGGCGAATTAGAATTTAATAACATCGATGGAGATCGAATAGAAAGACCTTTGGATTTGTCTAGTAGCATATCAGTTATTTTAACATTAGACTTTGATGGCTCTTCAAGAGGTAATGAAAGATTATTGGTACAGCTTTGGAATGATAATACATCATCTTTTGAAACAGTTTATACAATTGATTCTAATACCAGTACAGGTTCCATAACGCATATTCTTACTGCAGACCAAATATCGGCAAACTCAGCTATTAGATTTCGAGGTGCTGATTCGAATTGGGGTGGTGGCGAGATAATATTGGTGGATAATGTTCAGTTTAACGCTACTCTGTTAGCGCCAAATGATCCTCCCGTATTGTTGGCTACCGGGAATCAAACCTATTGCATAGGGACTTCTCAGCCTATAGTAGAAACTGTTAGTATAACGGATACGGATGATACGACAACCAGTTCAGTATTTATTCAGGTTTCCAACGGATATGTCAATGGGGAAGACTTACTTACCCTTACAGGGAGTCATCCAAATATTACTGCTTCATGGGATGCTGTTCAAGGAGAATTATCTTTAACAGGGCCAGCTCTTTACACAGAGTTTGAAGCGGCTGTGTCCGATGTTGAGTTTTCTAGTAGTTCATTAAACCCATCCGGGATAAGACAATTTTCTATCACAGTTGGGGAAGCTAATTATTTGCCGCCAACAGGTCATTATTACGAATTTGTATCTATGCCGGGTATTACTTGGACAGCTGCCAGAGATGCTGCTGCCCTAAGCAATTATTATGGATTACAAGGTTATTTAGCTACGCTGACAACACAGGTTGAGGCCGATTTTTCAGGTTCCCAGACTACGGGTGTTGGTTGGATTGGTGCCTCCGATGCTGCAACGGAAGGAGACTGGCAATGGGTCACGGGCCCTGAAGCTGGAACATCTTTTTGGAGTGGTGGCGTAGGAGGAACAGAGCTAACCTTTGCCTTTTGGAATAATAATGAACCCAATGATTATCCGGACGGCCCTACCACGCCTGGTGAAGAAAACTATGCACATATTACAGATCCCTCCGTTACCACTCAGCCTGGTTCCTGGAATGATCTCCCAAATGCAGGTGGTGGGGGCGCCTATGCTCCGCAGGGTTACGTGGTTGAATATGGAGGAACCATCGGAGATCCTGTTCTGAGTATAACAGCTACGACTACTTTAAATATGGATACCGAAGACCCCACGGCAAGTGATCCGGCTGGAGTAACGGTTTATTGTAATAGTGATATCCCTGCAGCTGATATCAATGTAGTCTTAGACGAGGCTGATAACTGCACCGTAAATCCAACAGTTAGCTTTATAAGTGATGTTAGCAATGGTGGTAGCAATCCTGAGTTAATTACCCGTACTTATAGGGTGAGCGACGCAGCAGGCAATACAACAGATGTTACACAAATTATTACTGTACTGGATGTAACCATAGATACTCCTCCAGGAGCCCAGACTGTTTTTGTAAACGACAATGGTATTTTTACCGCAGCCACCACCAATGCCGATACCTATCAATGGCAAGTGAGCATAGATGGAGGCACTCTTTTTACAGATATTTCTGATGGCTTGGAGTACTCAGGGAGTAATACAAATACTCTTACAGTCATAGGAACAACACTAATCAAAAATGGTTATTTATATCGTGTTTTAGCATCAAATTCCAGTGGTAGTTGTCCGGAAATTACTTCAGCTTCGGCCTTATTAACAGTAGGATTGAGAAGTGTTATTACCAACCGAAGAATAACCTATAGAGTTGATAAATCCTGATTAAGTTTATATGTTTAAGAATAATGTTGAAATTTTGTCATTAAGGATAGTGGGGCGTATACTCTTACTACTATTTATGGTAATGGGCTATCTTGGATATAGTCAAAATATCGCCCCGACAGCCCTACCTGATTCCTATACTAATTTTTTAAACCAAACCTTGATAGTTGATGCTTCTACAGGGCTTTTGGCAAATGATAACGACCCGGACGGAGGAGTACTATCTGTTAACCCAACGGTGGTCAGTGGTCCAACAAGCGGAACCCTTAACCTTAATTCTGACGGTAGTTTTACCTTTAATCCACTAATTGGTAATGCTGCCGATGTTACTTTTGATTATCAAGTATGTGATGACGGGATAGCGAACGAGTTAGTTTCTCAATTCGATTTTGATACAGCTGCGTTGACTACAGCTACCGTAGGGCCTAATGCAAGCTCAGTAAACCCAAATGCGGTACAAACTGCCTGTGGAATTAGAATCGGTACGGGTGCCGGAGGTAGTGCCGGATTAGATTTTGTGATACCTAATACGGGGAGTATTTTCAATTTTACCAGCTTTAATATAGAATTCGATTATCAGGACAATGAGTCCACTGCAGATATCATTACTGCAGGCAACTTCCAGGGTATATCATATAACAGGAAATGAATTAGGAATTTCGATAACTGTAATTAATGGTAATACTGGATTAAGTACGACCTATACAAGAACCTTGGGTAATTTTCTTGGGGGGAATATCACATATAGCATAGAATATCAGGAGCTTACGGGCGATATAATTTATACCGCCAATGGTGTAACAACCACTCTAGCTAATGTAGCACCAGATTATTCTCCTCTTGACACCTCTTTGGTTGTAGATCCAGTAGTAGGAAGATTTATGGACAATGCAGGGGGTCCAGATCCATCCTTATGTAGAGTAGTATTTATAGATTCAAGTATATTATGCGATGTGGCCACTGCAACCATTAACACACTTACTTCTGTAATAACAAATAGGAAAATCACCTATAGAGTAAATAAGAATTAGAGTATTGTATTTAGTAATGTAAATCTGATAATATTTATAATGATCTTATTTATAGCTTGTTATCATAATTTTATACTTACCCATAAAAGCCCGCGATAATATTTAATTTAGTTACAGCTTAAGCTTAGTCATTTGTTCCATATTAGCTAAATAGAGAACAATTCAAAGGCAATGAAAACTCCTTATCGCCTGAGTAATATAGCCTGGAGCACTAAACCATAATAAAACCATAAGAGTCCTGGCTATAGGTATGAATACCTCTGGTATCACCCACCTTTCTTAGACTATTGTGGTTTTTTATCCTAAATACTGCCCATACAGATACAAATTAATGGTAGGGGACTACGGATGGAGGTACTTTCTATATTGTAATTTCGAATGAACAGAAGTATATATGGAGTGCAACAAATACCTTAAAAGTCATAACAAAAGTCCCAATATTTAATGATTATTCATATTGTGTTTTGGCGCCAAATTTCTATGGGATTAGTCCAATAATTATCTCTAATACCAATAGAATAATTACTTCAAGCACTAATAAATCTTAAGGAGTTTCAAACTGTCCAAACCTTCATGATCCTTCATTTATTTTGACGTTTTTTCTTACAATTAGCCCTCTGTAAAGTATTGGTATTATTGGGCTAATCGACTAACGTCACACCCTAAAAAATTGAAAAATATTTACTGTGACCTCACTTTTTTACCCTTATACCTTACTAATACCTACTTACACAACAATTATTTTTCAGAGGTAAGCATACGGTTAATTTTGTAAAGTGTAATTAAACCATTTTAAGAACCAAAAGTTGATTTGAGGTTTAATCCAACCCCCAGATTATGAATAACTTGACCGAATCTACAAAACTAGAAGCAAAAGAAATAGTCTTAGAACTTTCTAAAGAGGTATCTCAGTTTGTCTATTCTTCTTTTTCAAAAGATAAAGTCAATTTTTTGAATCAATTTGAAAATGTTCATTACAACCTCGTGAATTTAAAAATTGCTTGGATTTATAGATTTCAAGCAAATACCATTACACATTAAGATTATGAGGTCAAGCAATAAAAACAAAAAACTAGTCATGGATAAGAGACTGTTAATTTTAGTATTTCTAATATCCGGATTTGCCTTTTCGCAAACTACAGTTACTTTACAAGATCAATGCAATTGTGAAGTATTAAGTGGAACTGCTGTAACAGCGGCGGGAGGAACTACTCCTACAGGGGCAGATATCGGGGATATATATGTAAATACAAATACTGGGGTAATTTACTTTTGGGATGGAAATAGCTGGGAGCTGACTTCATCGGATAATCAGCAATTACAAAATTTTAATTTTAATGGAGCTACTAATTCACTTGAATTAACAATAGAAAATGGAAATACGGTTTCGGTCGATTTATCTGCTTTAAATAATGCGGGAACAGATGATCAGTTGGCAATAGAAGTTCCTTATGACAATACCACTTCTGGCTTAACAGCTATTAATGTTCAGGATGCGATTGATGAGATCAATGCAGCTGCGGGGACCGTTTCTTTAGTTGATAATGGGGATGGTACCTATGATTTTACCGATGCAGGGGGACTTACTACGACAATTACAGATACCTCTATTTCTACTTTGGTAGACAATACCGATGGTACCTATACTTATACCGATGAGAGTGGGGCGACCCAAACCATTGATACCAATGCGAGTGCGAACCCTTATGACAATACCACTTCTGGCTTAACAGCTATTAATGTACAGGATGCGATCGATGAGATCAATGCTGCTGCGGGGACTGTTTCCTTAGTAGATAATGGGGATGGCACCTATGATTTTACCGATGCAGGCGGACTTACCACGACAATTACAGATACCTCTATTTCTACTTTGGTAGACAATACCGATGGTACCTATACTTATACCGATGAGAGCGGGGCGACCCAAACCATTGATACCAATGCGAGTGCGAACCCTTATGACAATACCACTTCTGGCTTAACAGCTATCAATGTTCAGGATGCGATCGATGAGATCAATGCAGCTGCGGGGACTGTTTCTTTGGTGGATAATGGGGATGGTACGTATGATTTTACCGATGCAGGCGGACTTACCACGACAATTACAGATACCTCTATTTCTACTTTGGTAGACAATACCGATGGTACCTATACTTATACCGATGAGAGCGGGGCGACCCAAACCATTGATACCAATGCGAGTGCGAACCCTTATGACAATACCACTTCTGGCTTAACAGCTATCAATGTTCAGGATGCGATCGATGAGATCAATGCTGCTGCGGGGACTGTTTCTTTAGTAGATAATGGGGATGGTACGTATGATTTTACCGATGCAGGGGGACTTACCACGACAATTACAGATACCTCTATTTCTACTTTGGTAGACAATACCGATGGTACCTATACTTATACCGATGAGAGCGGGGCGACCCAAACCATTGATACCAATGCGAGTGCGAACCCTTATGACAATACCACTTCTGGCTTAACAGCTATCAATGTTCAGGATGCGATTGATGAGATCAATGCTGCTGCGGGGACTGTTTCCTTGGTAGATAATGGGGATGGTACGTATGATTTTACCGATGCAGGGGGACTTACCACGACAATTACAGATACCTCTATTTCTACTTTGGTAGACAATACCGATGGTACCTATACTTATACCGATGAGAGCGGGGCGACCCAAACCATTGATACCAATGCGAGTGCGAACCCTTATGACAATACCACTTCTGGCTTAACAGCTATCAATGTACAGGATGCGATTGATGAGATCAATGCTGCTGCGGGGACTGTTTCTTTGGTGGATAATGGGGATGGTACGTATGATTTTACCGATGCAGGCGGACTTACCACGACAATTACAGATACCTCTATTTCTACCTTGGTAGACAATACCAATGGTACCTATTCTTATACCGATGAGAACGGGGCGACCCAAACCATTGATACCAATGCGAGTGCGAACCCTTATGACAATACCACTTCTGGTTTAACAGCTATCAATGTTCAGGATGCGATTGATGAGATCAATGCTGCTGCCGGGACTGTTTCCTTGGTGGATAATGGGGATGGTACCTATGATTTTACCGATGCAGGCGGACTTACCACGACAATTACAGATACCTCTATTTCTACCTTGGTAGACAATACCAATGGTACCTATACTTATACCGATGAGAGCGGGGCGACCCAAACCATTGATACCAATGCGAGTGCGAACCCTTATGACAATACCACTTCTGGCTTAACAGCTATCAATGTTCAGGATGCGATCGATGAGATCAATGCAGCTGCCGGGACTGTTTCTTTAGTTGATAATGGGGATGGTACGTATGATTTTACCGATGCAGGCGGACTTACCACGACAATTACAGATACCTCTATTTCTACTTTGGTAGACAATACCAATGGTACCTATACTTATACCGATGAGAACGGGGCGACCCAAACTATTGATACCAATGCGAGTGCGAACCCTTATGACAATACCACTTCTGGCTTAACAGCTATCAATGTTCAGGATGCGATCGATGAGATCAATGCAGCTGCGGGGACTGTTTCTTTAGTTGATAATGGGGATGGTACGTATGATTTTACCGATGCAGGCGGACTTACCACGACAATTACAGATACCTCTATTTCTACCTTGGTAGACAATACCAATGGTACCTATACTTATACCGATGAGAGCGGGGCGACCCAAACCATTGATACCAATGCGAGTGCGAACCCTTATGACAATACCACTTCTGGCTTAACAGCTATCAATGTTCAGGATGCGATCGATGAGATCAATTCTTTAAGTTCAGACGACCAAGATATCAGCACGACCGGAGCAGCGGGTAACATCACTATAGAAGATGGTAGTACCTTAAACCTAAATGTAGACGATGCGGATGCGGATGCGGCTAATGAATTTAACACGGTAGTTGCAATGAATGCCGGAAATCTTGAAGTCACAGATGGAGGAGGAACGCTTTCAGATAATTTAATAAGTACCGATGTCAATAATGATATTGTAGCAGGCACAGATGGTGCTTTATACCTTAATGTAGCCTCTGTAACCATTTCTGAGACAATTACAAATTTATCAGATGCGGGAAATGGCTTAGTTACTTATGTGAATGAAAGTGGGGCGACCCAAACAGTGGCAAAGGCCGATTTAACAGATGTTGGAAATGGGACCTATACTTTTACCAATAATGATGGTACCGATGTGACCCTGGACACCAGGGCAACTAGTAATCCATATGACAATACAACTTCAGGACTAACAGCCTCAACGGTACAAGCGGCGATTGATGAAGTAGCCACAGGAAGCACAGACGATCAGGATATCAGCACGACCGGGGCTGCGGGTAATATTACCATAGAGGATGGTAGTACTTTAAACTTAAATGTAGACGATGCCGATGCGGATGCTTCCAACGAGGTGAACACGGCTTTTGCAGTAAACGGCGCTAACTTAGAATTAACGGATAGCGATGGTACACTTTCGGTAGCCTTGGCTGACTTAGGATCAGACGACCAAGATATCAGCACGACCGGAGCTGCGGGTAATATCACTATAGAAGATGGTAGTACTTTAAATCTAAACGTAGATGATGCGGATGCGGATGCAACCAACGAATATAACACCGGAATCAGCTTTGATGGTCAAGATCTAACCATCACCGATGGTGGTGGTAATCAAGTGATTGATATTAGTGGCGTAAGCACAGACGACCAGGATATCAGCACAACCGGAGCTGCGGGTAATATCACTATAGAAGACGGTAGTACTTTAAATCTAAACGTAGATGATGCGGATTCGGATGCAACAAACGAATTTAACACCGGAATCAGCTTTTGACGGTAACGGATCCAACTTGCATTAACGGATAGCGGTGGTAATCACTGTGATTGATCTTAGTGGTGTAAGCACGGATGATCAGGATATCAGCACAACCGGAGCTGCGGGTAACATTACCATAGAAGATGGTAGTACTTTAAACTTAAATGTAGACGATGCCGATGCGGATGCTTCCAACGAGGTGAACACGGCTTTTGCAGTAAACGGCGCTAACTTAGAACTAACGGATAGCGATGGTACACTTTCGGTAGCCTTGGCTGACTTAGGATCTGACGATCAGATTTTATCTACTAGTGGTGCAGCCGGAAATATTCAAATAGAAAACGGAAATACCTTAAATCTAAACGTAGATGATGCGGATGCGGATGCAACCAACGAATATAACACCGGAATCAGCTTTGACGGTCAACGGATCTAACCATTACCGATGGTGGTGGTAATCAAGTCATTGATATTAGTGGTGTAAGCACAGACGATCAGGATATCAGCACAACCGGAGCAGCTGGTAATATTACTATAGAAGATGGTAGTACTTTAAATCTAAACGTAGATGATGCGGATGCGGATGCTTCCAACGAGGTGAACACTGCTTTTGCAGTAAACGGCGCTAACTTGGAACTAACCGATAGCGATGGTACACTTTCGGTAGCCTTGGCTGACTTAGGAACAGACGATCAGGATATCAGCACGACCGGAGCAGCTGGTAATATTACTATAGAAGACGGTAGTACTTTGAACTTAAACGTAGATGATGCCGATGCGGATGCGTCTAATGAATTTAACACGGCAGTTGCAATGAATGCCGGTAGTCTGGAGATTACTGATGGAGGAGGAACGCTTTCAGATAATTTAATAAGTACCGATGTCAATAATGATATTGCTGCAGGCACAGATGGTGCTTTATACCTTAATGTAGCCTCTGTAACCATTTCTGAGACAATTACAAATTTGTCAGATGCGGGAAATGGGTTAGTTACTTATGTGAATGAAAGTGGGGCGACCCAAACAGTGGCAAAAGCAGATTTAACGGATGTTGGAAATGGGACCTATACTTTTACCAATAATGATGGTACCGATGTGACCCTGGACACCAGGGCAACTAGTAATCCATATGACAATACAACTTCTGGACTAACAGCCTCAACGGTACAAGCGGCGATTGATGAAGTAGCCACAGGAAGCACAGATGACCAGGATATCAGCACAACAGGAGCAGCGGGTAATATCACTATAGAAGACGGTAGTACTTTAAATCTAAATGTAGATGATGCCGATGCGGATGCTTCCAACGAGGTGAACACTGCTTTTGCAGTAAACGGCGCTAACTTGGAACTAACTGATAGCGATGGTACACTTTCGGTAGCCCTGGCTGACTTAGGATCTGATGATCAGATTTTATCTACCAGTGGCGCAGCGGGTAATATTCAAATAGAAAACGGAAATACCTTAAATCTAAACGTAGATGATGCGGATGCGGATGCAACCAACGAATATAACACCGGAATCAGCTTTGACGGGACGGATCTAACCATTACCGATGGTGGTGGTAATCAAGTGATTGATATTAGTGGTGTAAGCACAGACGACCAGGATATCAGCACCAATGGCGCTGCGGGTAATATCACTATAGAAGATGGTAGTACTTTAAACCTAAATGTAGACGATGCCGATGCGGATGCTTCCAACGAGGTGAACACTGCTTTTGCAGTAAACGGCGCCAACTTAGAATTAACCGATAGCGATGGTACACTTTCGGTAGCCTTGGCTGACTTAGGGTCAGACGATCAGGATATCAGCACAACCGGAGCAGCTGGTAATATTACTATAGAAGATGGTAGTACTTTGAATCTAAATGTAGATGATGCGGATGCGGATGCAACCAACGAATATAACACAGGAATCAGCTTTGACGGAACTGATCTAACCATTACCGATGGTGGTGGTAATCAAGTCATTGATATTAGTGGTGTAAGCACAGACGACCAGGATATCAGCACGACCGGAGCAGCCGGTAATATCACCATAGAAGACGGTAGAAGATGGTAGTACTTTATGAACCTAAATGTAGATGATGCCGATGCGGATGCTTCAAACGAATATAACACCGGAATCAGCTTTGACGGCGACGGATCTAACCATTACCGATAGTGGTGGTAATCAAGTGATTGATATTAGTGGTGTAAGCACAGATGACCAGGATATCAGCACAACTGGAGCAGCGGGTAATATCACTATAGAAGATGGTAGTACTTTAAATCTAAATGTAGACGATGCCGATGCGGATGCTTCCAACGAGGTGAACACTGCTTTTGCAGTAAATGGCGCTAACTTAGAATTAACGGATAGCGATGGTACACTTTCGGTAGCCTTGGCTGACTTAGGATCAGACGACCAAGATATCAGCACAACCGGAGCAGCGGGTAATATCACTATAGAAGATGGTAGTACTTTAAATCTAAATGTAGATGATGCGGATTCGGATGCAACAAACGAATATAACACCGGAATCAGCTTTGACGGGACGGATCTAACCATTACCGATGGTGGTGGTAATCAAGTGATTGATATTAGTGGTGTAAGCACAGATGACCAGGATATCAGCACAACCGGAGCAGCGGGTAATATCACTATAGAAGATGGTAGTACTTTAAATCTAAATGTAGACGATGCGGATGCGGATGCAACCAACGAATATAATACCGGAATCAGCTTTGACGGGACGGATCTAACCATTACCGATGGTGGTGGTAATCAAGTGATTGATATTAGTAGTGTAAGCACAGATGACCAGGATATCAGCACAACCGGAGCTGCGGGTAATATCACTATAGAAGATGGTAGTACTTTGAACTTAAATGTAGACGATGCGGATGCGGATGCTTCCAACGAGGTGAACACTGCTTTTGCAGTAAACGGCGCTAACTTAGAACTAACGGATAGCGATGGTACACTTTCGGTAGCCTTGGCTGACTTAGGATCGGATGACCAGGATATCAGCACAACCGGAGCTGCGGGTAATATTACCATAGAAGATGGTAGTACTTTAAATCTAAACGTAGATGATGCGGATGCGGATGCAACCAACGAATATAACACCGGAATCAGCTTTGACGGGACGGATCTAACCATTACCGATGGTGGTGGTAATCAAGTGATTGATATTAGTGGTGTAAGCACAGACGACCAGGATATCAGCACAACCGGAGCAGCGGGTAATATCACTATAGAAGATGGTAGTACTTTAAATCTAAATGTAGACGATGCGGATGCGGATGCTTCCAACGAGGTGAACACTGCTTTTGCAGTAAACGGCGCTAACTTAGAATTAACGGATAGCGATGGTACACTTTCGGTAGCCTTGGCTGACTTAGGATCAGATGATCAGGATATCAGCACAACCGGAGCAGCGGGTAATATCACTATAGAAGACGGTAGTACTTTAAACCTAAATGTAGATGATGCGGATGCGGATGCACTACCAATAGGTGAACACACTGCTTTTGCAGTAAACGGCGCTAACTTAGAATTAACCGATAGTGATGGTAATCAAGTCATTCGGTAGCCTTGGTGACTGTAAGAACAGATGATCAGGATATCAGCACGACCGGAGCAGCTGGTAATATTACTATAGAAGATGGTAGTACTTTGAATCTAAATGTAGATGATGCGGATGCGGATGCAACCAACGAATATAACACAGGAATCAGCTTTGACGGAACTGATCTAACCATTACCGATGGTGGTGGTAATCAAGTGATTGATATTAGTGGTGTAAGCACAGACGATCAGGATATCAGCACGACCGGAGCTGCGGGTAATATCACTATAGAAGATGGTAGTACTTTAAACCTAAATGTAGACGATGCGGATGCGGATGCTTCCAACGAGGTGAACACTGCTTTTGCAGTAAACGGCGCTAACTTAGAATTAACCGATAGCGATGGTACACTTTCGGTAGCCTTGGCTGACTTAGGATCTGATGACCAGGATATCAGCACAACCGGAGCAGCGGGTAATATCACTATAGAAGACGGTAGTACGTTAAACTTAAATGTAGACGATGCGGATGCGGATGCAACCAACGAATATAACACAGGAATCAGCTTTGACGGAACTGATCTAACCATTACCGATGGTGGTGGTAATCAAGTCATTGATATTAGTGGTGTAAGCACAGACGATCAGGATATCAGCACGACCGGAGCAGCTGGTAATATTACTATAGAAGATGGTAGTACTTTGAATCTAAATGTAGACGATGCGGATGCGGATGCTTCCAACGAGGTGAACACTGCTTTTGCAGTAAATGGCGCTAACTTAGAATTAACGGATAGCGATGGTACACTTTCGGTAGCCTTGGCTGACTTAGGATCTGATGATCAGATTTTATCTACCAGTGGTGCAGCGGGTAATATTCAAATCGAAAACGGTAATACCTTAAATCTAAACGTAGATGATGCGGATTCGGATGCAACCAACGAATATAACACCGGAATCAGCTTTGCAGTAAACGGCGCCAACTTAGAACTAACCGATACCGATGGTGGTGGTAATCAACTGATCGGTAGCCTTAGTGACTTAAGCACAGACGATCAGGATATCAGCACGACCGGAGCTGCGGGTAATATCACTATAGAAGATGGTAGTACTTTGAATCTAAACGTAGATGATGCGGATGCGGATGCAACCAACGAATATAACACCGGAATCAGCTTTGACGGGACGGATCTAACCATTACCGATGGTGGTGGTAATCAAGTCATTGATATTAGTGGTGTAAGCACAGACGATCAGGATATCAGCACGACCGGAGCAGCGGGTAATATTACTATAGAAGATGGTAGTACTTTGAACTTAAACGTAGATGATGCGGATGCGGATGCTTCCAACGAGGTGAACACTGCTTTTGCAGTAAACGGCGCCAACTTAGAATTAACGGATAGCGATGGTACACTTTCGGTAGCCTTGGCTGACTTAGGATCTGATGATCAGATTTTATCCACTAGTGGTGCAGCCGGAAATATTCAAATAGAAAACGGAAATACCTTAAATCTAAACGTAGATGATGCGGATGCGGATGCTTCCAACGAGGTGAACACTGCTTTTGCAGTAAACGGCGCCAACTTAGAATTAACCGATAGCGATGGTACACTTTCGGTAGCCTTGGCTGACTTAGGGTCGGATGATCAGGATATCAGCACGACCGGAGCAGCAGGTAATATCACTATAGAAGATGGTAGTACTTTAAACCTAAACGTAGATGATGCCGATGCAGATGCTTCCAACGAGGTGAACACTGCTTTTGCAGTAAACGGCGCCAACTTAGAATTAACGGATAGCGATGGTACACTTTCGGTAGCCCTGGCTGACTTAGGATCTGATGATCAGATTTTATCTACCAGTGGCGCAGCGGGAAATATTCAAATAGAAAACGGAAATACCTTAAATCTAAACGTAGATGATGCCGATGCGGATGCTTCCAACGAGGTGAACACTGCTTTTGCAGTAAACGGCGCCAACTTAGAATTAACCGATAGCGATGGTACGCTTTCGGTAGCCTTGGCTGACTTAGGAACAGATGACCAATTTGATGATGAAGTATCTCTAAGAACCCCAATTGACGTAAATGAAGGTGGAGTGTTATCCCCAACTAATGAGACTACTGTGGAAGAAGTAATCCAGGCAATTGCCCCAATTACTTCAAAAGCAGCAAGGATATTCTATCCACCATCCATCGCCATTAATGCTTCAGCAAATGGCACTGGATTCACTGAAAACCTATATCAACAATACTTAGATCAATATGGTATGACCTTGCCCTCATCGGCTTCAAGTGCTGGTGCTCCCTCGGCTATTCCAACCTATGCATCCAATGAGCTGTACTACTATGTAACCTATTACGATCCGGCGGTATTTGCGAATGTCTCTATAAGTGCAACAGGAGTTATGACTTATGATATTATCGGACAACCTGCTGACTATAATTCATTGATTAATGTAGTATTTGTAGTAAAATAAGTATTCACAGAAACGACCGTAAATCGATTTGAAACATATCACTACATATAAAGCTTTAATCCTTAGCATTGTTTTTACCGTGCTAGGGACACTTGCTTCCAATGCTCAATTTTTATTGCAGGCACCAAATAGTACCGACGAAAATAATTACCAATGGTATGAGGCTTCGGACACGGCGACAGTTATAGGGACAGATTTTTTCTTGGAAGTAACAGCTCCTGGAATTTATTTTGCTACATATGACGGTACCTTATGCGGTGCTAACGCTACTGGATATTTTATAGTAACAGATTGTAATACTCCCAATAATGAAGTTACCTTAGATATTAGAGCAAATGTTCCTACCGGAGCAACCATAAGTTGGACTCCAGCCGTTACAGGGGATCAATTACAACCAACAGTAACGGCAACACAAACAGTGGTAAAATATACGGCGACATTAACCAAGGCAGGAAATGATAGCAATCTACCCAATTTCACCGTGGTATGTTTAAGTCAGGCTGCAACCTTGGTAGATGATATCGTCTCGGTTGATGAGGATACTTTTATAGTAGTAGATATTTTTGATAATGATTCAGATTTACCAACGACGGGAACCTTGACAACAACTGATCCAGCAAACGGAACGGCAACCATAGATAATGGTGGAACACCGAACGACCCTACCGATGATATGGTAACGTATACGCCAAACCCAGATTATAATGGGACGGATAGTTTTGATTATACCATATGCAATTCTTCAGGGGACTGTAGCACGGCAACGGTTACCCTAGATGTACTCCCTATTGTTGATGCAAACGACGATGTGATAACGATTGACGTAAATCAAATCATAAATATAGATAATTGGCATATAAATGATAATGATCTACCAACAGACGGTACATACAGTGCAACACAATCTAGCAGTGGTTCCTTAACAATAGATGATAACGGAACGCCTACTGATCCTTCGGATGATATTGTAAACTATTTCCCTAATAATGACTTTGTAGGCACGGATACATTTGAATATACCGTATGTGATACCCTAGGGAATTGCAGTACGGCAACGGTTACTATCATAATTAGTGCTGCAGGCGCAGATTTGGATAGTGATAACGATGGTATCTTGAACAGTTTTGAGGATTTGAATTTAGATGGAGACAATAATCCTGCTACCGATCCAACAGATACGGATAGTGACGGTATTGCGGATTACTTAGATATTGATAGTGATGATGATGGGATACCTGATAATGTCGAAGCACAGACTACCGTTGGTTACTTACCACCAAGTGGTAGCGATAGTAATGGTAATGGTCTTGATGATGCTTATGAAACACCAGGAGTGCAAGGTCTATTCCCCGTCGATACGGATGGAGATAGCCTTCCGGATTATTTAGATGAGGATAGTGATAATGACAACATACCAGATAGTATAGAGGCGCATGATTATGATCATGATGGTATAGCGGACAACGTTTTCACTGGCTCCGATACCGATGGAGATGGATTGGATAATGGTTATGAAGGTAATGATATAGATGATATTGACGTAAACGATGAAATTGAAGACCCAATTAACGATTTGCCAAACACAGATAATGACGAGGAATCCGACTATAGGGATACCGATGATGACGATGATGGTATTGCAACAATAGATGAAGACCTTGACCAAGATGGTAATTATCTTAATGATGATAGTGATTCAGATGGAATACCTAATTATCTAGATTCTGATCTTGAAGTTCAAGAAGAAACCGTTGAAGTATTTAATGTAATAACTCCTAATGGGGATAACGTACATGATGTGCTGCGTATAGATGGTTTGGAGAATTATCCGGATAATACAGTTCGAATATATAACAGATGGGGTGTTTTGGTCTTTACCACAAAGGCCTATGGTACGGATGGTAATGTATTCGATGGTCTTCTCAAGGAAGAGTTACTGTAAATCAAGATAAACCAATTACCAGTTGGAACCTATTTCTATATTATTGATTACAAAGAGCCTAGCGGCAATATGAAATCACTTTCGGGTTATTTATATATAAACAGATAAAGCATGATGCATTATACAATATACATAGAAACCACATCAGTAAAATAAAGTATCTTTTTATTGGTTTCCTTGTTTTTAAGTGTTTTGCTCTTGCTCAACAAGATGCCCAGTATACCCAGTATATGTACAATACAGTAAGTGTAAATCCGGCTTACGCAGGTTCTAGAGGTACAGTTGAGTATTGCAGCTTTATATCGGTCCCAATGGGTTGGTCTAGATGGGGCACCAACAACTCAGACTTTCAATATTCATTCTCCCATAGGATATAGGGGTATGGGAATGGGTTTTTCTATTGTTAATGATCAGATAGGCCCTACTTCGGAAACTAATTTTGATATTGATTTTTCCTATACTTTGCAATTGGCAAGGAAGTCACGATTAAGTTTTGGACTAAAGGCAAGTGGACAGCTGTTGGATATTAGATTTTCAGAACTCAATCAGGATTTGGGACATCTGATCCAACTTTGCAACAAGATATCTATGAACCGTTTTTCTCCAAATGTAGGAGGGGGTGTATACTATCATACAGATCGTTTTTATGCAGGTCTTTCTGTTCCAAGATTTTTGGAAACCTCTCATTTTGATGAATCCTCTCTTTCGACGGCTAAGGAACAAATGAATTTCTATTTAATTACGGGTTATGTCCTTGATATGAGTGCTTTTTGGAAATTTAAACCTACTTTGTTGATCAAAGCATGCTCAGGGTGCACCTTTACAAGTCGATGTTTCTGCTAACTTTATGTTCAATGATAAACTCATTCTGGGCGCAGCTTATAGATGGGATGCTGCTTTTAAGTGGGATGGTAGGGTTTCAAATATCTCCTTCTTTTTTAGTCGGGTTAGCTTATGATAGGGAGATTACAGAATTAGGTCAGGCTATTTTCAATGACGGTTCATTTGAGGTCATCCTGAGGTATGATTTTATAAAATCAAAGACAACATTGAAGTCCCCTCGTTTCTTTTAACTATTATAAGTCACTTCTTTTTTTATTAATTATTTTGCATCCATTTACCCAAATTATTGGGTAAAGATGGTATTTTTACGAAATGGAAAGCAAAATTGAAGAACAAGTTGTACTTGTAAATGAGCAAGATCAGGAGATTGGCACTATGCCTAAAATGGAAGCTCATGAAAAAGCCGTCTTGCACAGAGCATTTTCAGTTTTTATTATGAACAAAAATGGAGAAACTATGCTCCAAAGAAGGGCTGATCATAAATATCACTCACCTTCTCTATGGACGAACACTTGTTGTAGCCATCAGAGAAAAGGAGAGACAAACCTTGAGGCAGGGAGAAGAAGACTTCAAGAAGAAATGGGCTTTACTGCAGAACTTAAGGAACTGTTTTGGTTTATTTATAAGGCTCCTTTTGACAACGGCCTTACAGAACACGAGTTGGATCATGTTTTGCTTGGTTTTTATGAAGATGAACCCATTATAAATAAAGAAGAAGTATCCGAATGGAAATGGATGCTTCCTGAAAAAATAAAACAGGACATCATTGAATATCCGGAAAACTATACAGTTTGGTTTAAGATAATTTTTGAAAAATTTTATGACCATTTGATAACCAATTTAGCATCAAGATGAAGGTGAAAGTAAGTAGAAGAGCACATTTTAACGCTGCTCATAGATTATATAGACCAGATTGGGACGATAAAACAAATGAAGAAGTATTTGGGAAGTGTAATAATCCAAAATTTCATGGGCATAACTACGAGTTAATTGTCAGTGTTACGGGTTCCATTGATCCAGAGACGGGGTTTGTTATGGATGTTAAGATTTTAAAAGATTTAATTCGCAGTGAAGTTGAAGATGCCTTCGATCATAGAAACTTAAATCTAGAGGTGGAGGAATTTAAAAGTCTTAATCCCACTGCTGAGAATATTGCTGTAGTAATATTCAACAAACTAAGACCCAAAATTGCCATGGACAAAGAATTGGAAATTGTCTTATATGAAACACCTCGTAATTTTGTCACATATTCAGGATAAATTTTTATGGGACTTAAAGTAGGTCAGGCTATCCCAGAATTTTCTTTACCAGATCAGCAAGGGAGACTTTTCAACAGTGAAGATCTAAAAGGTAAGAAGTCGTTTGTTTTATTTTTTTACCCTAAAGATAATACCCCTGGATGTACTGCCGAGGTTTGTTCATTTAGAGATAATTATGAAGCTTTTACAGAACTAGGTGCTGAAGTAGTAGGAATAAGTTCTGATTCCAAGGCATCACATAATCGTTTTTCTTCGAAACATAAACTTCCATTTATACTCTTATCAGATCTTGGCGGTAAAGTGCGTAAATTGTTTAAGGTGGAAGGTCATTTATTAAACCTACTCCCAGGTAGAGAAACCTATGTGATCAATAAAGAAGGTACAGTAGAAATGGTGTTTAATAGTATTAATGCCTCAAGACATATGGAAAAGGCATTAAAAGCTCTGAAAAAAATATAAAATAGTGAGTTTATATCCTCTAAAGTTTTATCCAATATTCATGCAGCGCTTATGGGGTGGCGATAAGTTAGGTGCCGTTTTAGGGAAGAATATAGAAAATGACTTAACAGGGGAGAGTTGGGAACTTTCTGGTGTTAAAGGTAATGTTTCCGTAATTGCAAATGGTGACTATAGGGGTTTAAAACTTACGGAATTAATTGATAAATTTCCGGAGGAACTTTTAGGAATGAAAGTTCTGAAAGAATTTGGCAAAGAGTTTCCTATACTTATCAAATTTATTGATGCTAATAAAGATCTCTCCATACAATTACACCCCAATGACGCACTTGCTAAAAAACGTCATAATTCCTTAGGTAAAACAGAAATGTGGTATATCATGGATTCAGAGCCAGATTCTGAACTTATTATTGGTTTTAATGAAGATGTAGATGAAAAGATATATACCAAAAGTTTAGAGGAGAATTCCCTATTAGATTTACTTCATTTTGAGAAAGTAGAAGGAGGGGATACTTTTTTTATAAATGCTGGTAAAATACATGCTATTGGGAAAGGAGTACTTCTTGCCGAAATTCAGCAGACTTCTGATGTAACCTATAGAGTATTTGATTACAATAGAAAAGATGAGCAGGGTAATTCAAGACAATTACATACCGATTTGGCTTTGGCAGCCATTGACTATGAAAGAAAAGATGATTTTAAAATAGCTTATAACAAGGAAGCCAATACAAGAAATTTAATGGTTAATAGTGCGTATTTCACTACGAAGTATTTACGATTGGACAAGACCATTACCCTGGACCTTTCCTTAAACGACAGTTTTACTATTTACATGTGCGTAAAAGGGAGTTTAAGGATTTCTAATGAAAATGGAGAAGTTGATATTTTGAGAGGAGAAACAGCGCTTGTTCCTGCCATCTCTAAGAAAGTTGAATTAATTACAAATGGCGCTGAACTACTTGAAATAACTATTTGAAAAAGTGTACTTTTGAAGAAAATTAATTGAGATGGCAAATATCAGAGATTTAAAAAAAGATATTAACTACGTATTAGGAGATATAATTGAGGCAGTTTATATTGTTGAGGCATCCCTAAATAAGCAAGGTTCAAAAGAAGGTACTGGGATTATAGATGATGCCATTGCCATATTCGATGAACTAATTTCAAAAATAAATGCTAAAGGAGCAGAGGATAAAAAAGCTCAAATGACCGGAATTAAAAAAGAACTAGAGGAGAAAGCCCGTGGTTTAATTGATCGGTTAAATGCCTTAGCATAATATCATCGTCTTTATATTAGTTTTCTAGAAAAGTTTGTAACTCTTTTCCGTATTTTCCATTGGCCACTTCCGGGCTTAATGTGTTCATAATTGAATCTAGATACACCCTGTTCGCATCTTTCACCTCCTTTACGGCTATATAAGGTGCTATATGTGAGTTGCTATTGTTAAGTGCAAAGTTCAATGCAAAGACATATCCCCTTTTCATATTCTTGTCGCTTGCTCTTTGTATGGAGTCCATTTTGAGGGAATCGTTTACGTTTTCCGGATCATATGCCGCTTGAAGAATTTCTAAGTTAGTCTTATTAAAGCGAGACATTACTTTTCGATACTCTTCTAATTTTTTATTGCTTTCCGATCCATCAATTTTGGCCTTGGTATCAAAAGCGTTCCAAACGGTGTTTATAGTTATAACACCTGGTTCACCAAAAAATGTAATTCTATCATTAATCTCATTAAAATCTTTCTTGTCCAAATACAAGTAGAAGATTTCGGGACTTTCTATTTCTGTTTTAAACTCAAAATGTCCGTCACCATCAATTTCAAGGGAATCAATAACCTTTAATACGCTATCTGGAATATGTTGTAAGTATAATTTTCCTTTTTTAAGGCCTTTCACTTGTCCGCTTATGGTCATGGTATTTTTGGTTTCTTTTTCGCTACAAGCCACCATAAAAGTGAGTACCAATAAATATAAGAATAGGTTTTTCATCATCTCCAATTTTGTCCGGCAAATATGCGTAAAGTTTATTGTAATTCTAAACTTTTGAAGCTATTTCCATAAGTAAAGCACATAAATAGGCCCCGGCTGTGCCAACTACATAGCCTAAGACAGCAAGTAAAATTCCTACAGAAGTAAGGGAAGGGTGAAATTCTGCTGCCACCACCGGAGCAGACGCAGCACCTCCAACATTTGCCTGACTGCCAACGGCCAAAAAGAAGTATGGAGCTTTTATCAGTTTGGCAACAATGATTAACAAAATAGCATGGAAAGAAATCCAAATTAAGCCCACAGCAATTAACCCTGGTTTGTCAAAAAAGCTACTCAAATCCATTTTCATTCCGATGGTAGCTACCAAAATATAAATAAACACTCCGCCTATTTTACTAGCACCCGCTCCTTCATAATTTTTTGCTTTTGTAAAGGAAAGAGCAATTCCTATGATAGTTGAAAAGACAACCATCCAAAGAAACTTTGATCCAAGAGAAGATAATGCCTTTTCTTTGTTGCGAATGACTTCAAAATTTTCTTGTAAAAATTCAGAAAAATGAAATCCTGCAAAATGGGCTATTCCCACAGCTGTAAAGCCTAAGCTTAACATGATAATATAATCATAGAGTGTTGTTACTCGAGTAATTTTTGCAGTGTATTCAGACACTTTCGTTTTTAAGGTTTCAATGGAAGAATTATCAGCTTTAAGCCACTTGTCAATTTGATTTGATTTGCCAATTCCTAAAAGGATTACTGCCATCCATAGATTGGCGACAACAATGTCAATTAATACCATATCACCAAATTTCTTTGGATTATACTGAAAGACTTCTAACATAGCGGCCTGATTTGCCCCGCCTCCAATCCAACTTCCGGCTATTGTTGATAAGCCTCTCCAGACAGCATCAAAATCGTTTCCTCCAACGGTCTCTGGGGAGAATATTGAAACAATTAAAATAGCTAGAGGTCCGCCGATTATGATGCCGGCAGTACCCGTGAGAAACATGATTAAGGCTTTAGAACCTAAATTTGCAATAGCCTTTAAATCAATGCTTAGAGTCATTAACACCAAGGCGGCCGGAAGTAAGTACCTACTCGCAATAAAATAAAGATTCGAGGTCTCCTCAGATATTAAGCCGCTACTAGATAGTATAGCAGGAAGCATATAACACATTAGCAAGGTAGGAATAACCTTATAGAATTTTTTCCAGAAACCAGTCTTTAAAGAGGAAGTGTAAAAAACAAACCCAAGACAAAGGCATAGCAATCCAAAAATTACAGTATCATCAGTTATAGGTAATTGGTTCATTCAAAGAAAGCTTTGGAAATGGTTTCGTCAAATATAAGGAAATTACAAAAGGATGGAATTCTATGATTTTGATCAAATATTTAACCAGTAAGTTATTTTAAGATTTATAGATCTGTTTTTTGGGGCAAAGCCATCAACAAAATAATTGTCATTATAGACAAGGAAGAGATCTGAAAGAGGCGCGAACCGCCACTGAAGTCTTGAGTTTATACCCAAATTATCTCTTTGATTACTGTATTGAATTAAGGTTGACCAGAAAATAGACTTACTAAATGTGACTTCAACTTTTGGACTAATTAACCAAATATCCGCACTGGGATAGGGATCTGGCAGTTCTATTTTGTCATATCTAAGGAACATAGTCAAAAATATTTTTGGCTGAAACCGCAGGGTCATTCCTCCTTGCACAGTAAATCGATTTCCATTAAAAAAACGACCTATGCTAGGTTCAACAGAATAGGCAAATATTTTACGTCTATCCGAACGATATTCAAGTTCCATACTATTGTAATGATAGCCCTGGTTACCCGGTAAAGGGACGCCCCCGTCCGTATTAGTAGGATCAAAATCGTCTAATAAAAAAGTATACTTGTTTGAAAATCTTGCCCTTACCGCAGATTGATCCGTAAATCTGGCTTCCCATTGCCCTCTGTATTCATAGTCGGTATTTTGCAAATCCAAACTAGGGCTCCAAATATATAAAGGGAAGAACGAGACACTATGGTTCTGAATACTTCCTCTATTGGGCCAAAAGACCCGTTCGACATTCACAAAAGACTTTAGAATATCTGTACGTCTTACAAATCCAAGGTCAGAAGCAAAATCCTCTCCAAGATAAACTACCTTGCCAGAAATGTTCCAGAAGCGGGTGTTGTATTCTAGTCTTGTACCGGTAGTAATATCCTTTCCATTACTGTCGGGGCTAAAAGATTTTTGAAAGAAATATTTTCCACTCCAGACATTGTTGGTTGATATCAAATTGTAATCCAGTCCCAGGACTCTATTATATTTACCTTGTGGAAGTTCAAAATCATAGTCTCCGATGGCTTCTCTGTTTATAAAGAATAATCCGATATTGGAACGCGCAAAAACCCTATGTTGTAAGGCCAACATCATATTGTTATTTGAAGGGATTTCATTAGTTTCATCAGCAGACGTCTGAATATTCAAAAATCCTAATCTGAAATCCTTAGTAAGCTTTCCACTTAGTCGAACCCCACCGATGATTCTATTTTCTATGGTATTATCTGCCGTGTCTTTGGCAATACCTATTCTTCTTGAAAAAAATGGATTGGCATCTCTAGAATCTCCAAAGCTTCCAAAAAGGTCATTATTGTCAATGAAAAACTGCCTTTTTTCGGGAAGGGAAACTTCAAACCTGGAAAGATTGGTTACTTGATCATCTACTTCTACCTGCGAAAAGTCAGGATTTACCGTAATGTCAAGATTCATGCTATTCCCAATAGATAATTTAGCATCCCCTCCTACATTGACCTTGTTATTACTTTCATCATTTTCAAAATCCTTTTGAACAAGACCATTTACATAAGGGATAAGTGCGATAGGAGTTCTTGACTTACCCAGAGGTTTTTCAAATATCATGTCCCCCATAAAGGTTAATCCATAAATATTCTGATTTTGAGGAATATTCATCCAGGTACTTGTCTCATTAGATTGAGTGTCAAATTTATAACTATTGAAACGCCATTTGGTTTCTCCCTCTTTGAATTTAAAAGATGTTAGGGGGATTGCTAATTCGGCAGTATAATAGTTGTCATAAATTTTTGCATTTCCTTTCCATTTAACATCCCATGAAATGGTAAATCCTCTTAAATCTAAGCCTCCTCCGGAGACCAACCCTTCTCTTCTAACACCATAAGGATTAATACCAAAGAGAAAGGCATTGTTCCCATCATTGAACGTGTCAAACAATAGTGAAATATTATCACTGTTCCCCGCTCTAAAATCTCTTTTTAAGGACTGAATTGCGTAAGATTTTCCGGCAGACTTAACCGTTATCCCTATGTATAAGAATTTATCATCATAGAGCATTTTTATCTCCGTTTGTTCTCTAGCCTGAATGGAGTCTAAAGGAAAATATTCCCAAAAATCATGAGCACTTTCTGCGCTGTCCCAAACAGCTTCGTCTAAAATTCCATCGGCATTTATTGTTTGATCTACAAGTCTTACAGTAAAGGATTTGTTCAGAGGTTGTCCTGTGTTGGTAAATGATTTAGGTTTACTTTGTGCATAAAATAAAGCTGAACAAAGCAATAAAACAAGAGTTGTTAATTTTTGAAGCATTAAAGAGGGATTAGCCGGATTCCGCAAATTTATCGCTTTATTACGTTAAAAATATCCCAAAATTCTTATGAAAAGCACAAATTATGGACTAGTCTAGAGTATTGCTACTATTTCATAGCGGGGCTTTTAAAGTTCTTTGACCTTTTTTTAATTCTTCAGAAGCATTTTGCTAAAGACTTAAATCGATATTTTAATGCTATTGGGCCGCATTGAGAAAAAGGTGATTTAGATTAAGGTTTTAATAAAATTCAAATTATTTAGTTCCTCCAAACAGATTTAGCTAGAGGTGATTTTTCAAAACTTCTTCTATCTCGGTCTTAAAGCTTTCCATTTTATGAAATATTTTATAAATTAATTCCACATAACATTTACTAAAACTTGATTCTTTACTTTTGGGTAAATATTTTTATATGAGGGTATTTCTTCTGATTTTTCTTTTAAATATTAATTTGGCATTTTCAAATACGCCGCCTTGGTCGAAAACCGGACATAGAGTTACTGGAGAAGTAGCTCAGAATCATCTAACTAAGAAAGCTACAAAGGCCATTAATGAAATTCTGAAGGGTCAGAGTCTTGCGGCAGTATCTAATTATGCGGATTTCATTAAGGCCGATAAAGAATATCAAAAATATTCTCCTTGGCATTATGTCAATTTTCCGCCAGATAAAAAATATACCGAGGTAACACCAAGTAAACAAGGTGATTTAGTCATCGGTATTGAAAAATGTAAGGAAGTACTCAAAGATGAAAACAGCTCAGAAGACGAAAAGGTCTTTGGCCTAAAAATGCTTATTCATTTAATAGGAGATTTACATCAGCCAATGCATGTAGGTAGATTGGAAGATAAAGGGGGAAATGATATACAATTACAGTGGTTTGGTAGGGGAACCAATCTTCATAGGTTATGGGACTCCAATATGATTGATGATTATGGGATGAGTTATTCAGAATTAACACAAAAGCTCCCTCGACTATCCAAAAGCCAGCTTAGTATGCTTCAAAAGGGTGATGTCCTAGATTGGGTTGAAGAGTCGCAGCAATTGGCTAATGAACTATATGAATCGGTCGAAATAGGTGAAAAATTGGGATATGCATATAATTATAAATATTGGAAAATTGTGGAGAATCAACTGTTAAAGGGAGGTGTTAGATTGGCCAAAGTTCTTAATAGTATTTATCAATAGTTAGCGGTACAGCCAATTATTTTGCAGGTTTAACGATTTAATGTAATGCATTCAGCAAATGAGAGTTTTTAATATATTGAAAGTACATGAGGAAATTAGTGCCTAATACCGAGGTGTTAAAGATAGTGTGCCGGAAAGAAAATTTTAGGTATAAAAAAAACCGATCTCAAGTCGGTTTTTTTTATGGGATAATTCGAAATGTCAGGTTTATTCTTTCATTTATAATTTTTCTGGTTTTAGGTATTTGATGGTACCAATTATGCTGAGTTTCGCCTTCCATTAATAAAAGACTTCCATTCTCGAGAAGTAATTTATATTTCAATTCCTTTTTTGTTTTATGCTTAAAGTGAAATATTCTTTCTTGTCCTAAAGAAACGGAGGCGATTATAGGGTTTCGACCTAGTTCTTTTTCATCATCAGCATGCCACCCATTACTATCTTTTCCATTTCTATAAAGATTTAATAGACAACTGGTGAAATTGGCATTGCTAATTTCTTCAATTCTTTGTTTCAACTTAATAAGGGAAGGAGTAAAAGGTTTTGGTTCTAAGGTTAAGCCTGAATAGCTGTACTTCCTATTATTATTGGCATAAAGAGCTGTTAATCTAGGTTGGGGATAAAGTTTTCCAAAGACCTTAACTTCTTCTTGTTGCCAGGCAATATTTGATTTTAAAAGTTCAAAAAATGAGTTTGCCTCAATGACAGATAGGAATTCAGGAAAATAAACAACCTTTGCGTCTTCTAGTGGAAGAATTACTTTATTCAGTATAGGTTCATGCATTATTTAACTACTTTTTTAAGACTGTTTCTATATTCTGATGGGTTTTGGCCCGTAAAGGATTTAAAAGATTTATTAAAATGGGAAAAATTATTAAAGCCACTTTCAAAACAAATATCTGTGATGCTCATGGGTTTTTCTGCTAATAACTTAGATGCATGTACTAGTCGGTATTCATTAACGAATTGTATAAAAGTCTTATTTGTAATTTTTTTAAAGTATCTGCAAAACGAAGGAACCGTCATTCCAACCGTATCGGCAATTTCAGTTAATGCCAAATCATCTTTAAATCGATTTCGAACATAATTAAAGACAATATTAATGCGATCGTTATCTTCAATATCTGTTTTAAAGGAAAATCCCTCGGCATTAAGAACAGTATATTCGGAACTTGCACCCAACTTGTTTAATATATCTAAAATAGAAAGTAATTGTCCAAACTCTGATTCTGATTCCAGCTTTTCCATTTCATCTCCGACAATATTTTTTGTTTCACCTTTAAATGCAATACCATCCTTAGCAACTTCGAACAAAGTCTGGATATTTTTCATTTCTGGGATATCAAAGAACGAACTTCCCAAAAAATCTTGTTTCATTTGAATGACAATCTCACTTTTATTTCCTGTAAACTGGTCAGTAAACCCACAATGTGGAAGATTACTTCCTATTAAAATGAGATCTCCTTCAGTATAGCAAGAGACGTGACTACCTATTTGCCTTTTTCCAGCACCCCCATTAACGTATACCAATTCAATTTCGGGATGATAATGCCAAAGATTGTCTTTGTTGTTTTTTGTGGCATCAAATTTCTGATAGGTATAGGAATGTCCAAAATTTGGAGCAATTGCTTCGAAAGCAGGTTTATACTGTTTCATTTTTTTATGATTGATAGGATAAAATTATAAAATGATTAATCTTAACATGTCTACAAAATTACCCAATATATATGCAATATTACCCTACATAACATAAATACCCTTAAATGCAGTTAAAATAGTATATATATTGGAAAATTAAGCTGTAGTAGGTGCTTGAGTTTCGCACTAAGTTTGTCCTGTAAATTATTCAATAACTCTAAAATTAAATGTTATGAAAACAATTATGAAATTTACCGTAGTGATGAGCTTTTTGTTAGCAATGAATGTAACAATGGCTAAAGAACCTCAATTAAGTGTTAAGATGGATGGTGAGACCAAAAGTCTGATTCTTTCTTTGGAAACTCAATCGAATACAACAAAGCTTCGAATTTTGGATGGAGCGCAAAATGTGATATATACTGAGAAGATTTCAGAATCACTTTATTCGAAGAAGTTTGATTTAACAAAACTTGAAAAAGGCAATTACGTCTTGGAAGTAGAGAATGGTTTAAGGACTTTGATTTATACCATTGGTGTAGGGTCTGAGGAGCTTGAAGTTCTGAAAAAGACTGAACGGACCAAACCTGTTTTTAGAAAGCAAGGTGATAAAGTCTTTTTGAATTTATTAAACCTAGATACTAAGGATGTTGAAATCAAGGTTATCGATAGTGAGAATCGTGTCCTTTATCAAGAAGTAATTAAGGGAGAAAGTCTTGTAGAAAAAGCTTTCAATTTTGAAAATGCTTATGATGACCGATATACAGTATTGGTTAAAGATGATACTCTTACCTATTCTGAAAGCATTTTAGTAGAGTAGTAAGTTTGTTTAGTTTAGTTCGCTAAAAAGGAGGTTCGGCAAGACCTCCTTTTTTTATACATAATTTTTAAGGCGATTTCTTTTCTTTTCCGGGATACATGGATTTGCAATGGCCAAGGCAAGATGGTCTTTATTTTTTTTCTCTTCAAAGAGCAAGCGATAAAAATCTTGAATAGTTAAAGGGCTTTTGGATTTCTCCTTAAGAATAAGCAGATCCCCCTTCTTTACTATTCCTTTTTTTAAAACTTTCACATAAGTCCCGGGATGACCGTGTGCTATAAATTCTTTAAGAATTTCTTGTGTTCCAAACCTGATTCCTAGTTTAAAACAGGGCTCTCTGGGTTGTGTTATTTGAACCAGGGCCGTGCCAATTTCATAAATATCTCCTATTCGCAACTCACTTTCTTCCAAATGCTCTATGGTGAGGTTTTCTCCAAACATACCCCAACCCCACTCCAAATGAGGATATTTCCTTTTCCAATAATTATAATATTTTGAAGAAAATAAATAACAAGCTTTAAATTGTCCACCGTGAACTCGACGATCTGCTATGGTGTCTTTAGCAACACAGTCTGTTTGAAGTATGAGAGGTTCATCAATAGGTTTTTTAAATATCCCGGTCACGATTTCTTTGCCATGCCAATTTACTTTGGTTAAAGGTCCAATATTTGTTGAAATTACACGCATGTTCTAAAGGTATTGTGCTTAAGTCACAATTACAAGGGCTTGTTTAAAACTAGTAATTCCCATTAATTTCTCATGGAATAAGAGATATAGGGAGTTTATATTTTGCCTTGTTATTATTAAGATTTTTTCTTCCTAGATTGGGATAGTACTCTAAATAACTAAAACAATAATATCGTTTTAAAGAAGATTTTTCTAAGATCTCTTAATCTCAGTAAGGATTAATTTTAAAATTTCAAGTCCACTATTCTCGAAATCTAATATCATCGGTTCGTTAATAGGTACTTCCACATAGCGTACATCTCCTTTTTTGAATTGTGAAAATAGTATACTCCCATCTCCAATATGGATAACCCCACAGCCATCGTTTGTACAAGTAATACTAAAATCACTAACGGCTTTTCGGAAGGTCAATCTATCTTTATGTTTTAATTGAACTTCCCAAAGTCTAAATTCTGTATTTTCAAAAAGTAATTTTTGACCTATTTCATTGGAGAAATTACCTATCCTCACCTCTTGTAATCTTTTTGCTTCCCAACTTTCAAAATTTCCTTTTGGACTTAATTCAATAAATTTCATACCACATCTTTTTTTAGCAAAAAAAAAGGGCCATAAAATGACCCTTTATTAAGGAAACTACCTAAAAATTCAACACCTTTATTACATTTACAATTAGTGAACACTAAACATCAATCAATCATGTAAACATGTCAAATCACAATGCAAATATCGCATCTAGTTTTGGTAGATATGTTGATATTCAGAGGCTAACAGTTCTAATTTCTGAATTATAAACTAAAAATTGAATGTTTTTAATGAAATGATAGAAATTAACTGATCAAGAATCTATCAATATAGTTTTTAGGGGTGGTACCGGTAGATTTTTTAAAAGCTGTATAAAATGATGCCTTGCTATGGAACCCTACTTCCTTACTTAAACCTTCTACGCTTAAGTTGCCAAGTACATTCTCTTTTAAAAGTTTCTTTGCCTTATTAACACGAAACTCATTTATGTAGGTATTAAAATTTTTATTGTAATGAGTATTGATAGCGAGGGAAATATCTCGTGGGTGTTCGCCCAAGGCTGAGGCAATATCAACCACTGAAAGATCGAGTTTAGTAAAGATTTCCGAATCTATAACGTAGTCATCAATTCGATTTATTAATTCTAAGATCTTATTATTTGAAATCTCTTTTTTAAGAATATTCTCTTTCTCCGGAGAAGTACTTTTATTGGTCACTGAAATAACATTGTATTGTATAATACCTACTATAGCAATAGAAAAAACAAAAATAAGGTTAATAGAAGATATAAATAGATGTAAAAAAGGAGTGGCATCAATGAATAATGTGCCAATACGGACTGCTACTAATGCCAAACAAAACGCAGCAAAAAAGCGGACCCATTGTAATTGCCTGTTTTTAACCGAAGCAAACTGATTCTTTACTTCATCTATGTGATTTTTAATATATAGATTTATGCGATAAACGATATAAGCGGAATACAATAACCCCAAGATAAAATAGGCGTCAAAAATATGTGAGTTTCTGAGAAATTCTTTGGCTGAGTCGGGAAGAAAGTACAAGAGAAATTGGAATAAAATAGATATAGCTCCAGGATATAAGACTCTATATGTAATTCGTTCATTAGAAAAAATCGATATTTTTTGAACATAAATAAAAAATAGGGGAAATATGATCCAGGTAAAATTAATGGGGATTAATATAAGTCCCGGATTGTGTTCTAAGATTTTAAGGTCATGCAACAAAATCGGTAAAAATTCGATTGCAAAGCCTATCAGGAATAAACCTAAAAAGAGCGTGGATTTATATTTTTTGTTGGTAAATAGCAGAATTACCCCTAAGACTAAACCTTGAAGTATGCCCAGGGCGTGTACCAAAGAAACGATATTACTGTCCACCTTTATTATTTATATTTAAAGTTCTATAAACTTCCTCTTTAATCCAAACAAAGCATAAAAAGATATCATAGTTATAAGGATAGATTTTTATCAAATTTTAATGAAGTAAGACGATCAAGTGATTTTTAGTTTTAAAGGGTAAGGTATATATATGCCCAATAAATGAGTAAAAATTGTAAAGGAATACGCAGAATTAAAACCCAAAAGGGGATACCTGAAGCGGCTTTTTTGTGCTCTATCATATAAAAATGTACACTAAAGAAAGAAATCAACATAAGAATAATGCCATATAGAGCATAAGTTTTCAAAACTGGAATCATTACGCCAATTCCTAAAACTATTTCCGCCAATCCGCTAAGGAGCACCAATAACTCAGGATTGGGTAAATATGAGGGAATAATTTTAATGTATATTTTTGGTTTAATAAAATGGAAGATTCCCGCCAGAATATACATTAAAGCCATCAAATACAGATGCCAGGGATATATCATAGTATAAATATAAAAAGGCTGCTCTTTAGAACAGCCTTTTTAGGATTATTTATTAGATCATCATATTATTTGATCATTTCATAGCTTCTATTAATGAAATTGGTAAGTTCTTCACCTTTTAAAAGCCCTTTTGACAGGCGAGCCAAATCAAGAGATTGATTTATTAATCTTTCCCTCTTTTTTGCTGTTTTGGTGCCTAATATTTCCCCGACCAAAGCGTGGTTTGTATTTCACAATAAGGTTGTACATCTCGGGCATAGAACCCATGCCAAACATACCACCACCGCCACTTTGCTGCATTTCTTTCATACGCCTCATAAACTCTGGCTCTGTGATAATAAACGGTGACGAACTACTATCCATAGCTTCCATTTGAATAGTATACCCCTTATCAGCTAATACCTCCTCGATATTTGATTTTAGTTTTTCTTTTTCCTCATCAGATAATTTACTAATCTGGGTTTCTTCCTTTTTAATTAAATTATCAAGGTGATCCGCGTCTACTCGGGCAAAGGATACTTTTTCCTTAGAAGTTTCCAGTTTTTGCATAAGATGGGAAACAATAGGAGAGTCTAACAAGAGTACTTCGAATCCTTTTGCTTTAGCAGCTTCAATATAACTGTGCTGTTGCTCCTTATTAGAAGCGTATAATAAGACTAATTTATCATCCTTATCCGTTTGAAGGTCTTTTACTTTTTCTTCTAACTCCTCAAAAGTGTAATAGTTTCCATCAACGGTAGGATAAAGCGCAAACTGATTTGCTTTCTCAAAAAATTTGTCTTCGGAAAGCATTCCGTATTCTATTACAATCTTTATATCGTTCCATTTTGCTTCAAACTCTTCCCTATTATTTTTAAATAAAGAACTAAGTTTATCTCCTACCTTTCTTGTGATATAAGAAGATATTTTTTTAACGGCTCCGTCTGCTTGTAGGTAGGACCTAGAAACATTCAAAGGAATGTCCGGGGAATCAATAACTCCTCTTAGCATGGTTAAGAATTCAGGAACTATCCCTTCAACATTGTCTGTTACAAAAACCTGATTTTGATATAATTGTATTTTATCCTTTTGAATGCTTAAATCATTGGTCAATTTAGGGAAATATAGAATTCCCGTTAAATTAAAGGGATAGTCTACATTTAGATGAATATGAAACAAGGGCTCTTCAAATTGCATTGGATAAAGCTCTCTGTAAAAGTTTTTGTAATCCTCATCCTTTAAATCAGCAGGTTTCTTAGTCCAAGCCGGGTTAGGATTATTAATAATGTTATCTACTTCCTTTGTCGGAGCCGGATCCTCTTCCTTTGCACCTTCCGGTTTAGGAAGTGTTTCTGTTTTAGTGCCAAACTTTATCGGAATTGGCATGAACTTATTGTACTTAAGAAGAAGTTCTGAAATCCTATTATCTTCCAGAAATTCCGTAGAATCATCTGCGATACTCAAGATGATTTCAGTTCCTCTATCGGTTTTATCCGATTTTTTGATAGTAAATTTTGGTGACCCGTCGCAGCTCCAATGAATTGCTGGGGCATCCGTATAACTTTTAGAAATTATTTCTACCTTCTCAGCAACCATAAAAGCCGAGTAAAACCCTAAGCCAAAATGTCCAATGATTCCTGTATCCTTGTCAGCATCTTTATATTTATCAATAAATTCTTCTGCACCTGAAAAGGCAACTTCGTTAATATACTTTTTTACCTCCTCTTCACTCATTCCAATCCCCTGATCAATAAGGTGAATTTTCTTAGCTTCCTTGTCTACTTTCACTTCAATCATGGGTTGTCCATAATCTACCTTTGCTTCTCCAATAGAAGTTAGGTGCTTAAGCTTTAAAGTAGCGTCCGTAGCATTGGATATTAATTCTCTTAAGAAGATCTCGTGATCACTGTATAAGAACTTTTTTATAAGTGGAAAAATATTTTCCACCGAAACATTAATTTTACCTGTAGCCATATGTTTTAAATTTTACAATAATTAAATCAATGCATGTATGTCAAAAAAAGTACCATTTTGATAAAGAGTGACAAACTGACACTAAGACAGTTTTTAATTTTTAGCCTGATTTAAATTTTAACAAAATATTTGTTTAATAAAATATCATTTATGGTTAAACATTATGTATATTTGTCTCATGATTGCTAAACATCAATTGCTATGAAAAAGTTTATTGAGAAAGTAATCAGTTTGTTTATTAATTGGTTAGGTTGTTTGAAAGTGTGTTTCCCTCCTTGGAAGCACACTTTTTTTGAATTTACACTTTATTAACAAGACAAATGTTTAGATTTAAATAAAAAATAATAAACACTAAATTAGAATTATGGCTACAAAGGCATCGTCTAAGAAAATCACTAAAGATTTAATTATATCCTCTTTTATGAATATAGTTCTGGAGGAAGAAGAAGTTCCAAAGTCTATTTATCGTTTTTGTAAGACAACAAAAATTTCAGAGGAAGACTTTTATGAACATTTTGGATCTATCCAAGGCATTCAGGAAGGAATATGGAATGCTTTTTATGATAATACTAAACAGTTAACGGAGAAAAATAAAGAATACGAGCAGTTCAGCAGTAAAGATAAAATGTTGACTTTCTTTTTTACTTTTTTTGAACTTCTTAAGTTAAATAGAAGTTATGTTCTATTCGTGTTTGAAGACAATAATAACAGTTTAAAGAACTTACGTCAGTTAAAAGGTTTAAGACATAAAGTTAAGGATTTTGCTACAGAGCTTATTGAAGATGATAATGCTGAAAAGCACTCCAAAATAACCAAGAATAATCCTATGGTTTTTTCTGAAGGCGCCTGGCTGCAATTACTTTTCTTATTAAAATTCTGGAAAGAAGATAACTCGGCCGGCTTTGAAAAAACTGATATAGCTATTGAAAAATCTGTAAAAACCATTTTTGATGTTTTTGATAATACTCCATTAGATAGTATCCTTGATTTTGGAAAATTTCTATTTAAAGAGAATTTCCGATAAAATCTATTAACAGCGCACCTTAAGCTTATGAAAACACTGGATAGGATTCCCACAGGTAAAATAGAGAGAGCCGGACAACTGGTTAAAACAGGTGTCAAAGTGGGAGGCAACTATATGAAGTATTATGGAAAAAAGTTCGTAAATCCCGATTTAGATAAAGAAGAATTAAATCAAGATAATGCAACAGATATATACGACGGACTAAAATCGTTAAAGGGTAGTGCCTTAAAAGTTGCCCAGATGTTGAGCATGGAGAAGAATATGTTGCCTTCTGCCTATGTAGAGAAATTTTCTCTTGCCCAATTTTCTGTTCCCCCATTATCAGCTCCTTTAGTTCGTAAAACCTTCAAAAAATACTTTAATAAATATCCAGATGAGGTCTTTGATACCTTTGAAAAAGATTCTATCAATGCAGCTAGTATAGGACAGGTTCACAAGGCATCAAAGGATGGCAAGCAATTGGCAGTTAAAATACAATATCCGGGAGTAGCTGAAAGTATAAGTAGTGACTTGTCAATTGTTAAGCCTATTGCTATTCGCATGTTTAATTTACAGGGAAAGGACTCTGACAAGTATTTTAAAGAAGTAGAGAACAAATTGGTAGAAGAAACAAATTATCACTTAGAATTAAAACATAGCAAAGAAATTACTTTAGCCTGCAAGGATATTCCCAATATCGAATTTCCGGAATATTACGAAGCATTTTCCAGTGATAGAATATTAACAATGGACTGGATGTATGGGACGCATTTAAGCGAGTTTACTAAGACTGATTTTAAACCTGAACTTGGAAATACTTTAGGACAGGCGCTATGGGACTTTTATATGTTTCAACTGCATGGTCTAAGAAAAGTCCACGCAGATCCTCATCCAGGAAACTTCTTAGTTAGTGATAACAATACTTTGGTGGCTATAGATTTTGGATGTATTAAACATATACCGGATGATTTCTACATACCCTATTTTGAACTTGCTAAGAAAGAGAATATTGAGGATGATGAATTTTTTACGAAAAAACTATATGAATTAGAAATATTAAGACCTGAGGATTCTCCTAAAGAGTTGATATTCTTCAAAGACTTATTCAAGGAAATGCTCACGCTATTTACTTCCCCTTTTAATGAAGAAATGTTCGACTTTGGAGCCGATGAATTCTGGTATAAAATTGCTTCTTTGGGAGAACGTTATGCAAAAGATGAACATATAAGAAAAATGAACGGGAATAGAGGTTCCAAACACTTTTTATACATGAATAGAACATTCTTTGGTTTATTTAACTTACTGCATGATTTAAAAGCGAAAGTTGAAGTTAATTCTTTTCATAAGTATTTGGGCTAGTTGACCCATCCTTTGGTTAAAGATTGTTTTTTTTATTTATCTTAGACTACTAATCTATTTTCTGAAGTCAGTATTTATTAATTTCTGATTACATACTTCTGATTATTTTCAAGAAACCTGACAATGTACAATTCAAAAATTTTAGGCCTTGGGTATTTTGTACCTGAGAATGTGGTTACCAATGATGATCTTTCTAAATTAATGGATACTGACGATGCATGGATCCAAGAGAGAACCGGTATAAAGGAAAGAAGGCACGTAATTAAAGGAGAAGATACTACCTCTACTATGGGGGTTAAGGCTGCAAAAATTGCTATTGAGAGAGCAGGAATTGACAAAAACGATATTGATTTTATTGTTTTTGCGACACTTAGTCCAGATTATTATTTCCCCGGGCCGGGAGTGCTCGTTCAAAGAGATTTAGGGATAAAAACTGTTGGAGCAATTGATGTTCGTAACCAGTGTTCTGGTTTTGTGTATGGAATTTCATTGGCAGATCAATATATTAAGACTGGTATGTACAAGAACGTGCTGGTTATTGGCTCCGAATTGCATTCTTCAGGTTTGGATATGACCACAAGGGGGAGGGGAGTTTCTGTTATTTTCGGTGATGGGGCAGGGGCAGCAGTGTTGTCCAGAGAAGAAGATAATAATAAAGGTATCTTGTCTACTCACTTGCATTCAGAAGGAGCCCACGCAGAAGAGCTTTCTCTCATTGCTCCGGGTATGGGTAAACGCTGGGTATCAGATATTTTAGAAGATAATGATCCAAATGATGAATCTTATTTCCCTTATATGAACGGACAGTTTGTTTTTAAAAATGCCGTTGTGAGATTTAGTGAGGTTATTATGGAAGGATTAAAAGCTAATAATTTAGAACCCCAGGATATTGACATGCTTATCCCACATCAGGCAAACCTCCGGATAGCTCAGTTTATACAGAAAAAATTTAGACTAGAAGATAATCAGGTTTATAATAATATAATGACTTACGGCAATACTACCGCGGCTTCTATCCCTATCGCCTTAACAGAGGCTTGGGAAAAAGGACTTATAAAAAAGGGAGATTTGGTTGTGCTCGCTGCCTTTGGAAGTGGTTTTACTTGGGGAAGTGCAATTATTAGATGGTAGTACTATACTAGAATGGGGAAACAATTTGATGGCTTAAAGACGACTCACCGAAGGTTTATTGAAGATCAAAAAATATTTTTTGTCGCCACTGCCATGAATAAGGGATATATCAACCTTTCTCCAAAAGGTATGGACGCCTTTAGAATTATTGATCCTAATACAGCTATTTGGTTGAATCTTACAGGAAGCGGAAACGAGACTGCAGGACATCTTAAGTTCGACAAAAGAATGACGGTTATGTTTTGCGCTTTTGAGGGTAAGCCCATTATTTTGCGTCTTTATGGGGAAGCTTCTGTTTATCATAAGAGGGATGCTTTTTGGAAAGATCATATTGGACTTTTTCCGCACATTCCTGGTAGTAGACAGTTAATTCTTTTAAAAATAAATATGGTACAAACCTCCTGTGGTATGGGGGTCCCTTTGATGGATTATAAAAAGGAACGGCTACTACTAGAAAGCTGGGCTGAGGATAAAGGTGAAGAGGGTATTAAGGATTATTGGGCTTTAAAAAACACCATTACTTTAGATGGCCTTCCCACTGATATTTTTGAGGATAAGCAATAAAATACCCCGATAATTACCGGGGTATAAAAATTGATCTAGTTGCCGGAGTTAACCAACCAAGACTCCGCTTCCCGGACCAAATAGTTTTTATAATATTCCACCGCCTCCTTGTTTGGTATTACTATCTCGACGTTTACGTTGGGCAGCTTTGTTTTTTCCACTTCCAAATCTATAGGATATTCCGGTAAAGATAGTTGGACTTTCTGGGTTAAAATGACCTTTTTGAGCGAAAGGCTGATCTGCTTCAAAAGCAAATTGCATGGTATTAAAAATATCATTTACATTGACACTAAAAGTACCTTTTCCTTTTGCAAAATCGTAACGTGCACCTAGGTTGACAAAATACATAGGATCTACATTAAATTGAATAGTGCGATTCTGACCCCTATAAAATCCAAATAATTGAAAGGTTAGATTTTTAGTTGCCTTAAAGCTATTATTTATTCTAAAGTTGTAAGCAGTATTTTCTACTTGTACTTCCTCCGTAATAATATCCTCTGGAGTAGGTATTTCATTGTCCAAGACTAAACTTTCCGTAAGTCCCCTTTGTGTTTGATGGTACAGATCGAAACTGGCATTTAAGCTCCACCATTTTGTGAGTTTGTAATTGCCGCTTATTTCTAAACCATAGGAAGATGTGTTGTCAAAATTATCAAAACTTAAAATGATCCGATTTAGGTCCAGCCGATCAATATAAACAGCCCTGTTTATTTCATCCGTTATACTTCTGTAAAACACACCGCTGGTGAGACTTCCATTTTTAAACCTTCTTGTGTAATTAGCTTCATAGGACATAGTAAATTGAGGTAATAGATTGGGATTTCCAAATGAAGAAATTAATGGTGTAGACCATTCACGTATTGGATTAACCTGTGTGAGCCCAGGTCTATCCACTCTCCTGCTAAAACTCACTTGAAATTGATTTTTTTCGGAAGGATTAAAAGCTACGAAACCGGAGGGGTAAAATTCCGTGTATTTGTCTGTAAATGTTCTAACTTGGTTTGTGTCTGCTTTTACTTCTACATCTTCCACTCTAAGACCTACCTGATAAGACCATTTGTCATATCGCTGACCAAAAGTAGCATAAGCAGAATAAATATCCATTCCATAAATAAAATCAGTGTCAGGCGTAGAGATAAGGTTTCCGTCAGGATTAAAAGATTGGCCTGTTGAGGAATATCTTACATCTGTTTCAAAGACCCTGGATTCGATTCCGGCTTCTAATTTGGAAATTGAATCTATTGGATTTACGTAGTCCAAATTAATAATGGTCTGTGTTCTTTTCGTATCAACAAAGTCTTTATAATCTGGAAAAGGAGTGTCCCCGGTTGATTTAAAATCAGCATTTTCGTCTTCATTGTATTTGTTGTAATCAGCTTCCAATTCGATGGTGTGTCCTTCTTTGACAAATTGATGTTTATAGTCAAAATTGTATTGTTGACTATGATTCTCATTGATGCTGTTAAAAACTTGATCATTATTTCTGGTTAAATCCTGAAAATAAGTAATTACTGTTTTTCCATTGGTTTTGCCATCAAAATAATTTTGATTGGTAAAAAACGATAGTGTATTACGGTCATCTAAATAAAAGTCAACACCTACCTTCAAGAGGTTCGATTTTCTATCATCTAAAATATCAAAGACTTGTTGTGAATCTTCTTCAAAACGGTAGATAAAACCATCATTTACATATTTGCCAATATTGTTGCCATAATTACCATAGATGTTCATTTTGCCTTGTCGGTAGTTAAGGTCAAGGGAGCTGTTAAATTTGGCTTCTTCGCCAACGGTAAGCCCAATATTCATATTTCCATTAAAACCTATATTGGTGTTTTTGTGTAAAACGATATTTATTATCCCACTCATCCCATCAGGATTATACTTGGCGGAAGGATTTGTTATTAATTCTATAGATTTAATAGAAGTAGACGGTATTTGCTTTAGAAGTTGAGCTACGGGTACATTAGAAAGCTTTCCATCTACCATTACCCTAACATTAGTATTACCTCTAAGCGATAGTTCTCCGGTTTGCTGGTCAATATTAACAGATGGAATATTATTCATGATATCAGAGGCCGTGGCACCAACTGTAGTTAAGTCTTTGCCCACATTCACCACCTTGCGGTCAAGTCTCTGTTCTATGGTGGTTCTTTCTGCGACCACTTCAACTCCCGATAATTCTTGTGCTTCCTCCTCAAGTTTTATAAGCCCAATATTTAGCTCACGTTTATCTTCTTTAATATCGATTTTTTGGATATGTGTCTTAAAACCAATGAATTGTACTTCTACTATAAGAGCGCCGTCTGGTAATTTTTTCACTTCAAAGCTCCCATCTTCTTGGGTTATTCCTCCGGTCAGTGTAGAGTTATCACTTGCTAATTTAATAACTATTGCAGCATATGCTATAGGTTTTTGGTCTTTACTATCGACAACTTTTCCGATGATACTACCTATTTTTATATCTGATTTTTTGCTAGGTATATTAGCCCAGATTGGAGCAGAGATGAAGAGTGCAGCAAGCAATACCACGGTTCTCATGATTATTCGTTTTTTGATTGATTATTTGATTGATGTTATTGAGTAGACGAAAGATTCAATAGTATGTTACCAGTATTTTGGGTTTTAACACTATTTAAATTGATTGGAAATGTAACGTGAAGATCTTATGTGAGGCGAATTACTTTAAAAATATCGTATTTTCGTCCTTTAAAAAATAAATTAAGGGATAGTTAAAAGGCTTGACAGACAAAATAAGAAACCCCGGCAATTTGCCGGGGTTTCTATCATCGACTGGTCATGCTAAACACTAACCATTAACTATAAAATATGACGCAGTCAATGTTTTTATTATTGTTACCTGTTGTATAGACGATCATCTTTTACAATAGTTACACTTATTAACACAATTTAACGCATAAAGTATCAAATGAAGAAAACACTTGTTTTTGGAGCTTCTTTAAATCCGGGTAGGTATAGTAATAGAGCAATAAAAAGGCTAGTTGATCACAAAGTTGAAACCGAAGCTTTTGGGCTTAAAACAGGTAATATTTCAGGGGTAGAGATTCATAACAGTTTAGATCACTTTTCCGAAATACACACCATCAGTCTATATTTAAATCCTTCAAGACAAGAGCAGTATTATCAGGATTTAATAGCTTTGCGGCCCAAGAGAATAATTTTTAATCCCGGAACTGAAAACCCGGCTTTCTACCAAATGTTGAAAGATCAAGATATAGAAGTGGAGGAGGCTTGTACCCTCGTTTTACTAGCTACTCGACAATACTAATTCGTGTCTTTAAATAATTTATAGAATTACCTCTATTTTTCTGCTACTTGTTTAATCCTTCTCCCTAATTGCGTATAGCCCTATAAATGTGATTATGCCATTAATAGGTAGGAGTTCATAGCCTATTGTATAACCACCAATAAAATCAGACGGAATTTTAGCGATTCCCAGGACTAGAAGGACAGAAGCGAGAGCAACTATCCAGACATAACGATCTTTTATTTGGTGATTTGTAAAAATACCGAAGGCGAATAATCCCAATAGGGGTCCATAAGTATAAGTGGCTACTGTTAGAAGACCATCTATTACATTTCTATCTAACACATATTTAAATAATATTACCACTATAATGAGTAGAACACTCATCCAGACGTGAGTGGTTTTTCTAATTTTTATCTGATCAGTATTGGGCTTTTTTTCAATATTTAAGAAGTCTATACAAAAAGAAGTGGTTAGAGAGGTAAGAGCGCTATCAGCGCTGCTATAAGCAGCTGCAATTAGCCCTAACATAAAAGTAATTGCTACCGTAATACCTAATCCACTATTTAAGGCAATCTCAGGAAATAAAAGATCTGATTTTGGTGTTCCATCCATTAATGGGGTAGCCACCGCTAATTTATCTGCATAAATAAAAAGCAAGGCACCTAATAAAAGGAAAACAAAATTCACCACTACCAAAATGAGACTAAAAGAAACCATATTTTTTTGCGCGTCCCCCAGATTTTTACAGGTAAGATTTTTTTGCATCATATCCTGATCCAAACCAGTCATACATATAGTAATAAACATTCCTCCCAAAAAGGATTTTATAAAATGAGTCTTAGAATAAAAATCTTCAGTAAAAAAAACTTTGCTATACTCCTTTAAGTTCATCAGAACCCATAAATTCTGTAAAAGTCCACCCTAATTTATCATTTATAAAATAAATAGATAGGCCCACAGAAACCAACATAAAAAGTGTTTGTAAGGTGTCTGTCCAGACAATAGTTTTGATACCGCCTCGAAAAGTATAAATCCATATCAAAAGTACAGACAGAACAACAGTCAGTTCAAAAGGGACATTCCAGGAATCAAATACAAATTGTTGCAGCACAATGGCTACTAGAAAGAGTCGAAAAGATGCTCCTAAAACACGGGAGATAAAAAAAGAGACCGCGCCGACTTTGTAACTAACCAGCCCGAAACGACTTTGCAAATACTCATAAATTGATGTCACATTTAGGCGATAGTAAATGGGTAGTAAGACAAAGGCTATAACAAAATAACCTGCCAAGTAGCCAAAAACAACCTGCATATAGCTAAACTCTGAGCTTTCTACCCATCCGGGAACGGAAATAAAAGTAACTCCTGAAAGGGAAGCTCCAATCATACCAAAGGCCACTAAATACCATGGCGATTGTTTTCCTGCTTTAAAAAAATCAGTATTAGAATCGTTTTTACCTGTAAAATAAGAGATTAGCAATAAGAGGATAAAATATCCTCCAATTAGAAGCAGAATATGCGATGCCGTCATAAAAATAAATTGCAAACGCAAAGTACAAAAACTTAAAACATTATGTAATTTTGCTTTTATGGAATTTTCATCCAAACTATTAGAGAATGCCGTTTATGAAATGTCGCAGTTACCTGGAATTGGTAAAAGAACGGCCTTGCGATTGGTATTGCATATATTAAAACAGCCTAAAGAGCAGAGCAGTGCTTTATCTAAGGCAATCTTAGCTGTTAGGGAGCAAATTAAATATTGTGCTAATTGTCATAATATATCTGATTCAGATTGCTGTCAGATTTGCGCTAATACAAGTCGCCAAGAGCATTTGGTTTGTGTGGTTGAGGACATTAGAGATGTAATGGCCATTGAAAATACAGGGCAGTTTAAGGGACACTATCACGTTTTGGGAGGTAAAATTTCTCCTATGGAAGGGATTGGACCTCATGATCTCACTATTGCTTCTTTAGTAAATAAGACTAAAGAGGGAAGGATTAAAGAATTGATTTTTGCATTGAGTTCTACCATGGAAGGCGATACGACAAACTTTTATATTTATAAACTTCTAAAGCCTCATGGGATAAAGATTTCAACAATTGCCCGAGGCATTTCTGTAGGAGATGAATTGGAATTTGCAGATGAGGTAACACTTGGGCGAAGTATTTTGAACAGAATCCCTTTTGAAAGTTCTTTAAAGGCTTCTTAAAGGTGAATCATATAATAAATGTAACGATAAGGACGTTTTTTTAGTATTTTTGCAAATTATATAGTCAAAAATGCATTTTAAATAACAATATGGCAAAATTTGAACTAAAACTTCCTCAGATGGGTGAAAGTGTGGCTGAGGCTACATTAACTACTTGGCTAAAAGAGGTAGGGGACCCCATTGAATTAGATGAGGCTGTATTTGAAATTGCAACAGATAAAGTAGATACAGAGGTACCTTCGGAAGTAGAAGGAGTCTTACTGGAGAGACTTTTTGAAGTTGATGAGGTTATAAAGGTAGGACAAACTGTTGCTGTAATAGAGGTCGGAGGGTCCGAAGTATCAATGGAGAATAGTCCTAAGAAAGATGAGGAAGATACTGCCGAGGAGGTGGCCGAAGTCATTGAAGATAGTGTTGAAAAAATTAGGGAGCAAATTATATCACCCACTTCCTATAGTGAAGAAAGTAGTCGATTTTATTCTCCTTTAGTAAAAAATATTGCCAGAGAAGAAGGTATTTCTGTTGCAGTCCTAGACACAATAGTTGGAACCGGAAAGGATGGTAGGGTTACAAAGAATGACATCTTATCCTTTATAAATAAGGAGAGCAAGCCGGAAGAAAAAGCCCTTGCAAATACCACAAACACCCCAGTGCAGCCTGAGGTAGTATATAAAAAGTCAGAAGAACCCCGACCACACCTAATATCGAGCGTTAGCACTACAAATGGTGATGAGAAGATTCCACTTTCAAGAATGGGCAAACTTATTGCGCATCATATGATGGAGAGCATAAATACCTCGGCACATGTCCAAAGCTTTATTGAAGTAGATGTGACTAAGGTTGTAGAGTGGAGAAACCGGGTAAAAAACTCCTTTGAGAAACGAGAAGGAGAGAAATTGACTTTTACTCCTATTTTTATTGAAGCTATCGCAAAGGCTTTAAAGAAATTCCCAATGATAAATATTTCCTTAGAGGGGGATACCGTAATAAAGAAGAAAAATATTAATATTGGCATGGCTGCGGCCTTGCCCGATGGTAATCTTATTGTACCAGTTATAAAAAATGCAGATCAACTAAATTTAGTTGGGATGGCCAAGGTTGTAAACGACTTGGCTAATAGGGCTAGGAACAACGCTTTAAAACCAGACGAAATTAAGGAAGGCACCTATACCGTGACCAATGTAGGTTCTTTTGGTAGTGTGTTTGGGACTCCAATAATAAACCAACCCCAGGTAGGAATTTTAGCACTCGGAGCGATAAGAAAAATTCCGGCTGTAATAGAAACTTCAGAAGGTGACTATATTGGAATACGAAGTAAAATGTTTCTATCTCATAGTTATGATCATCGGGTAGTTAATGGTGCTTTGGGAGGTATGTTTGTAAAAGCAGTCGCTGACTATCTGGAAGCTTGGGATGTTAATCGGGAAATTTGATTTAAATCTTTACATTTATTAAGTTAAGAATTTCAAAAGGGGTCAAATCTCCGTCTTAAATTTAGGTGCCTGGTTATGGACCAGATCTCGAAAAGGAAGGCTCTTGGTCTTTAATCATAATGTACTAATAGAATATCATTTATTAAATTTTTATTGAATGGAGTTACAGTTAAACAAACCTATTTGTTTTTTTGATTTAGAGACCACAGGTACTAATGTATCACAGGATAGAATAGTTGAAATATCGATTTTAAAGATCTATCCCAACGGAAATAAAGAAAGTAAGACATGGTTAGTGAATCCGGAAATGGAAATTCCTGAAGAGGTTATTGCTATACATGGTATTTCCAATGAGAAAGTGGCAAACGAGCCTACCTTTAAGACTCTTTCAAAATCGATATATCAGATGATCAAAGATTCGGATTTGGCGGGTTTCAATTCTGATCGATTCGACATTCCCTTATTAGCAGAGGAAATGCTTAGATCAGGAATAGATTTTGATTTGAAAAACATGCATTCTGTGGATATACAAACTATTTTTCATAAAATGGAAAAGAGGAATTTATCGGCAGCGTACAAATTTTATTGTGGCAAAGACTTAGATAATGCTCATAGTGCAGAAGCCGATACCATGGCAACTTATGAAGTTTTGTTGGGACAATTAGAGAAATATCCCGAACTAGAAAACAATGTCAAAAAGCTTTCTGAGTTTAGTAGAAGAAGACAATCGGTAGATTTTGCCGGATTTATTGTTTTAAATGACAATAATGAAGAGCTATTTTCTTTTGGTAAACACAAAGGAAAAAAAGTTAGAGAGATTTTAGAAAAAGAACCGGGCTACTTTGGATGGTTATTGAATGCTGATTTTCCTTTGTATACCAAAAAAGTGCTTACTCAAATAAAACTAAGTGCCTTAAATACAAAAGTAGACTAATTGCAAATAAAAGGATTTCGCTATGAAGATAATCTGTATTGGCAGAAATTATGCGGCACATATTGAAGAATTAAATAACGAGAAAACACAGGATCCGGTAGTTTTTATAAAACCAGATTCAGCAGTATTGCCAAAAGAGCAAGATTTTTATATTCCCGAATTTTCACAAGAAATTCACTATGAATTGGAAGTCATCATTAAGATAAAAAAGGTAGGGAAACACATTCAGCAAAAGTTTGCCTCAGAGTATTACGATGAAGTTGGACTTGGGATCGACTTTACTGCCAGAGACTTACAATCTTTTTTGAAAAGTAAAGGGCTGCCTTGGGAAAAGGCAAAGGGATTTGACGGTTCGGCCGTTTTGGGTAAATGGATTAAAAAAGAATCTTTAGAGGATATTCAAAATTTAGATTTTACGCTGCTAAAAAATGGTATTCCGGTACAAGAAGGAAATACGCAATTAATGTTATGGAAAATTGACGAAATAATTGCCTATGTTTCTAAGTTTTTTATGTTAAAGAAAGGAGATATAATTTTCACTGGAACTCCTGAGGGGGTTGGTAAGGTTGAACCAAATGACTACCTTACAGGCATTCTGGAGGGTAGGGAATTACTAAATGTAAAAATAAAGTAGATGATATACAGTTTGCATAAAATTAATGAGATGGCTGATGGAGATGAGGATTTCATCAATTCTGTTATTTCAGTTTTTCTTGAGGAAGTACCGCAGGATTTAGAAGATCTTGAGAAGGCAATTGCCGTTGCCGATCATCAAAACATATATATGTTGGCACATAAAATTAAGCCCAATGTGGACCTAATGGGAATGGAACAGGCCAGGGCTGCGGCTTTTGAAATTGAAACTTTGGGAAAAAAGACAGATAAACTACCTGAAATTGAAAGTAGATTTCCTCTCTTGAAAAAGGATGTTTTACAAGTAATTTCAGAATTAAAAAAGGATTTTACTCTCTAATGTTTGCAGAGATAATTACTATTGGTGACGAGATACTTATCGGCCAAATTATAGATACCAATTCTGCCTTTATTGCTACTGAATTAAACAAAATTGGGGTATCTGTTTACCAAATCACCTCCATTCAGGATGATCGTCAGCACATATTGAATGCGCTTTCAGATGCAGAAGAAAGAGCAGATCTAATTATTATAACAGGAGGATTAGGTCCAACTAAGGATGATATTACCAAGCATACTTTATGTGAATTCACCGACGATATACTGGTGGAAAACAAAGAAGTATTAAATCATATAGAAGAATTATTTCGCTCCTATATTTCTACTCCAATATCCAATGTAAACAGACAACAAGCCTTTGTGCCTTCCAAAGCCATAGTCTTGCACAATGCATATGGAACCGCTCCGGGGATGTGGATAGAAACAAACAAGGCCACCATAGTTTCCTTGCCAGGTGTTCCGTTTGAAATGAAGAGCTTAATCACGAAGGAAGTTATTCCTTTAATTATTTCAACCTTTGATAGACCCCATATTTACCATAAAACAATTATGACTTATGGAGTAGGGGAGAGTTCAATAGCCAATATTATTGAGGAATGGGAAGACAATCTTCCTTCTTTTATTAAACTGGCGTATTTACCTAATCTGGGCAAAGTACGTTTACGGTTAACAGCTAAGGGACCTGATAAAATTATTATTGAAAATGCGGTGCATGAGGAGGTGAAAAAACTTTATGTTCTTATAGGAGATATTATTTCCGGGGAAGAAGAAACAGGAACCATTGAGGCAGTAGTTTCTAAACTATTAACAGAAAAGAACTATACCTTAGCCACTGCAGAAAGTTTCACTGGTGGCAGAATTGCAGAGCAGCTAACAGCCATTCCGGGGGCTTCTGCCTTTTTTCTTGGAAGTGTAGTTAGCTATTCAACTAAAGTGAAAATTGATGTTCTTAAAGTTCCGGATCGACTGGTCGCAGAACATTCCGTTGTGAGTGCCGAAGTTGCAGAAGCAATGGCACTGCATGTTAAAGCACTTATGAAGGCTGATTTTGCGATTGCTACTACCGGAAATGCCGGCCCCACCAAGGGAGATTCGGATGCTCCAATAGGAACAGTTTATATTGCTATAGCTACTCCTTTGGGTGTCATTTCAGAAAAAAATATGATGGGAAATCACAGAACGAGAATAGTTCAGAAAGCTGTTCACAGAGCACTCCAAATGCTGCAAAAAGAAATTTTAAAATTCTAGTGGAGAATTTTGTGCGTCCCGTAAAAATAAATTAAATTTGCACCCTGTTTAAAATAAAGTAAAAAGTAGCATCATGTCAAAAGTTTGTGAACTTACCGGAAAGAAAGCTATGTTTGGGAACAACGTTTCCTTCTCTATCAATAAGACAAGGAGAAGATTTGACGTGAATCTTTCCAAAAAAAGGTTCTATATTCCAGAGGAAGATAGATGGATAACGCTTAAAGTTTCAACTAGAGCTCTAAAAGCGATTAATAAAAAAGGTATTTCGGCTGTATTAAAAGAGGCCAGAGCCAAAGGATTGGTAAAATAATTCTTCTAAATATACAAGAGAATGGCAAAAAAGGGGAATAGAGTTCAAGTTATATTAGAGTGCACGGAGCATAAGAATTCCGGGCAACCAGGAACATCCAGGTATATTACAACTAAAAATAAAAAGAATAGTCCTGATAGGTTAGAAATTAAAAAATTTAATCCTATCCTAAAGAAAATGACTGTTCATAAAGAAATAAAATAAGGAACCATGGCAAAGAAAACGGTAGCAACCTTACAATCTAGTTCTAAAAGACTAACCAAAGCTATAAAAATGGTAAAATCTCCTAAATCAGGAGCTTACACTTTTGTAGAATCTGTTATGCCACCTGAAATGGTGAACGAATGGTTAAATTCGAAATAACAAACTAACTCAAATTAGATACTAAGCCGCTTTCTTCTGAAAGCGGCTTTTTTAATTTCATATATTTGCTGAACATCTTAAGTCGGCATTATGAGTTTGTTTAAAAAAATATTTTCTTCACAAAAAAAAGAGTCTTTAGACAAGGGATTAGAAAAGTCGAAAACAACCTTTTTTTCAAAATTAAGCAAGGCGGTCGCCGGTAAATCAAAAGTAGATGACGACGTTTTGGATAATTTGGAGGAGGTCTTGGTTACTTCAGATGTTGGAGTTGACACTACTCTGAAAATTATTGAACGTATAGAAGCAAGAGTTTCTAAAGATAAATACTTGGGAACCGACGAGTTAAACGATATTCTTCGTGAAGAAATAGCTGGACTCCTATCGGAAACGCATATTGGTGAGGGGATTGATTTTCTTGTACCAACTGATCAAAAGCCTTATGTCATTATGGTTGTAGGTGTAAATGGGGTTGGTAAAACGACTACCATTGGTAAATTGGCCTATCAATTTAAAAAGCAAGGTTTAAATGTTGTGTTGGGAGCTGCTGATACTTTTAGGGCGGCAGCTATTGATCAATTACAAGTATGGGCCGATCGGGTTCAGGTTCCGTTGATTAAACAGAAAATGGGAAGCGACCCTGCTTCGGTAGCGTATGATACTTTAAGTTCTGCAGTTACACAGGGGGCGGACATAGTTTTGATAGATACAGCAGGAAGACTTCATAATAAAGTTAATCTGATGAATGAATTGGGGAAGGTGAAAAGAGTAATGCAAAAAGTTGTGCCAGAAGCTCCTCATGAAGTTTTATTAGTACTTGACGGATCTACAGGTCAGAATGCTTTTGAACAAGCTAAACAGTTTACCAAAGCAACAGAGGTGTCTTCTTTGGCGGTGACCAAACTCGATGGTACGGCTAAAGGAGGGGTTGTTATTGGTATTTCCGATCAATTCCAAATTCCTGTGAAATATATAGGCGTGGGAGAAGGTATTGAAGATTTACAGGTTTTTAATAAGTTCGAATTTGTAGACTCTTTTTTTAAACTATCCGATTGAAAAATAACATCGTCCTTTTTTTGTTTTTTTTCTCTGCATGTGCCTTAGCTCAAATAGAATTCCCTCCCGTGAGTCCTTTTTCAAAAATAGAGCAGCAAGTTGGGATTACTCAAATAGAGGTTTCTTATTCCAGGCCTGCCGTTAAAGGAAGAAAAATTATAGGGGGTCTAGTACCCTATAACCGTATTTGGAGAGTTGGTGCCAATGAGTCAACCAAGTTTAAGATTAATACAGATATATCTATTGGAGAAAAGTATCTAGAAAAAGGCACCTATGCTCTTTACGCTTTTCCTTATGAGTCCCATTGGGATGTTGTTTTTCACAGAGATACAACCCTTTGGGGAGATGGCAGAGATAAATATAACCCTAAAAATGATGCTCTAAGAGTCCGTGTAACACCTGCCAAATCTAAAATATTTCAAGAAAATTTTCTTATCTCCTTCGATAGTATTACGCATAATGGTGCCATAATGAAATGGTTATGGGAAGAAACTCAGATTTCCATACCCATACAAGTAGATACTGATAAATATATAGGTGAAAAAATAGAAAAAGAATTACAACTAAATCCAACTGCGCAGACCTATTACGAAGCCGCTCGTTACTTGCAAGAGCAAAATCGGGATCCTGAAACATCCTTATTATATGTAAATGAGGCCATAGAGTTAGGGGGTTCTACTTACTATTTTTTTAGAGTAAAATCTATAGCAGAAGCCTCTTTAGGTGCTTATGAACAGGCAATACATTCGGCTCAAATTTCTAGGAATCTTGCCAATGAGCAGGGAAAAGATGAGTTCGTGAGAATGAATAATGAAAATATTAAAAAATGGAAGAAAAGCTTGGAGCTAAAAAAAGATTAGCACATTTTTCTTCGCTGATTGTATTCATATCCTTAATTGCATTCACTCTAAGAGGACAAGACACTCCTTTATTGTGGCCAGCTTATAATGATTCAATAGAAATCAATAGGAGTTTGGAAAATGAAAACCCTAGAATGCATTTTAAGCTTTTAACTTCTAGGGTTACAGATAGAAATGAAGTATTTAAACCCTTGTCAGAGGAAGTAAAAAAGCTTTCTGAACAGGAATATCAAAGGCTAAAACCACTCATTTTAGAGCAGGATATTATAAGCTTGCAAACACACATAAATGAGGGAAGTTTGACTTATGAAAATTTAGTTCTCTTTTATTTGTATCGCATATATCACTATGAACTTGATCCTCAAAAAACACTTTATACTATTATTGCTTTAAATGAAAATGTTGTTGAGCAGGCCAGAGCTTTGGACAGTACCAAGAGCAATAATTTTAATGGCATAAATCATCCAATTTATGGAATGCCTATACTGCTTAAGGACAATATTGGGACCCAAGATATGTATACTACAGCAGGGGCGGTTGCACTTCAGAGAAACAAAACAGAGGATGCTTTTATTGTAAAACAATTACGTAATAAAGGTGCACTTATTTTGGGGAAGGTTAATCTTAGTGAATGGGCTTATTATATGTGCAGGGGTTGCCCTGTGGGTTATAGCGCTATAGGAGGACAAACCCTTAATCCTTATGGGCGAGGAATTTTTGAAAGTGGTGGTTCCAGTTCGGGAAGTGGTGCTGCAGTTGCAGCAAACTATGCCGTTGCCGCAGTGGGTACTGAAACTTCTGGTTCTATTCTTTCTCCTTCAAGTCAAAATTCTGTAGTTGGTTTAAAACCAACCATTGGTCTGCTCAGCAGAACGGGGATTGTGCCAATTTCAAGTACGCTTGATACTCCAGGGCCAATGACAAGGAATGTTGTGGATAATGCCATTTTATTGTCGGCAATGACGGGCAGGGATAAGGCTGATAAAAAATCTACAGGTACTAACGAAGATTATCTAAATGCGGTTCTCAATGCAGGGACTTTAAAAGGGAAGCGTTTAGGGGTATTTAAAGATCTGCTGGAAACTGATTCTATTTATAAGAATACGGTAAACAGACTTAGAAAACTGGGCGCCATAATATTTGAGTTTACTGCACCGGATGTATCCATGGATGGGTTTCTAACGCTGCTCAACATTGATATGAAAAATGATCTTCCTGAATATCTCAACGCCAACGTACAAAATAAAAAAGAAATTCCAATGCGCACTCTTGAGGAGATTGTTAAATTTAATTTAGCTGATTCTTTGTTGCGTATCCCCTACGGGCAATCAATTTTTGAAGGAATTCTAAAAGATTCAACTAGTTTGGAAGAGCTTGAAATAATAAAGAATAGATTAGAAAATAATGGTAGAATATTTTTCGATACTGTAATGGATGGAGAAAATTTAGATGCTATTTTGTCCATAAACAACTATCATGCAGGTTATGCGGCAGTAGCTAAATATCCGGCATTGACCATTCCCATGGGATACAAGGAAACCGGGGAGCCGATAAGCCTTACATTTATTTCAAAACAATTTCAGGAGCCTAACTTACTTAAATTGGGACGCGCCTTTGAAACGGCCACAAATTTGAGAAAAACTCCAAAAGCATATAAATAGCTACTATAAATGCTTATCTTTTTAAAAAAATATTAATGACTCTATCAAAATTTAATAGATGATATTATAAAAGTAAAATTTGAATAAGACTACTATACATATTGTTCTGTTTTTAATTTTAATGACCTTTCCACAAATAAAGGGTCTTGCTCAAAAAACAGACACAATAGTTCATGTGAATGGAAATATATTAAAGGGAGATTTCAAAAAGTTGGAGTATGCAGTGGTTACCTGGAAAATGGAGGGCATGGGAACCATAAGTTTGGAAGAACCCTTTATAAAAACCATTATTTCAGATAAGCAATTTGAAATAAAATTGAAAAATGGTATGATTTATTATTCTTCTTTCACCGCTTCTGAGAATGGTCGTTCGACTTATATTATGGTGGATGGCCAAAAGAAATTGATAAACATTGATGACATTGTTGAAGCATATCCGATAAAAAGTAATTTATGGATGCGATTAAGCGGAAATATAAGTCTTGGCGCTAATTATCAAAAAAGTAGCGACGTATCTACACTAGCCCTATCTGGTAATTTGGATTACAGGAAGAAGAAAACGTATTTTCAGTTAACCTGGAATGTAAACCTGTCATATCAGGGAGATAGCGTAACTACAAATAACTCGGAAATTGATCTTTCGTGGCAAAGACTGTTCAAGAACAGATGGTCTACTTTAGTTGCAGTTGGTACAAGTAAGAATTTGCAATTAGGTATCAAACGAAGATATAATGTAAGTCTGGGAGGGGTTAAAGATATTACGTACAATAATTGGAATAGATTGTATGCAGGAGGCGCTCTTAGTGGTATTAAGGAAACTCCATATGATGATTTTGAAGTATCAACGGATCTTGGAGGACTCATACAGCTGGGTTGGCAAGTTTATAAATTTACAAGCCCAAAAATACAGGTTGACACCAATATCAGTTACATTCCTTACATTACGGGGGATTCAAGATCCAGAGTGAATGCTAACATTAATCCAAGTATCAGTATTTTGAATAGTAATTTTAAGGTTGGATTCTCATTTTATTACAACTATGATAGTAATCCGCCGGAAGGATCATTTGGAAATGTAGACTTGGGTGTTAACCTACAGTTATCCTATGTATTGCATTAACAGTATACAAACTAAATAATCGCTCAATTATTAAAATATAATTCTTAATCTATAAGTTTACTGATTTTTTCCCAAAGGGCGTTATCAAAACTTGACGGACCTAATAGACTCTCGCCCGCGTCTTCCCCCATTCGGACTACGACAAGATTTTTACTGGGTATGACATACAATTTTTGATCATTTTTACCAAGTCCGGAATACATGTCGGCTGGTGCGTTTGGTGTGAGGGACCCATTAAATACCACTTGTAAAGAGGGCCCCATATAGCTCTCTTTTCCATTGAGCCACCAAAGATATCCATAGGACTTATTCAGTTCCTGGGAAGTGTTTTTCATTTCAGATATAAAAGTCAAATCCCCTAATATAATTTCGTCGTTCCAAGCCCCATTATTTAAATTGAGTAAACCAAATCTGGCCATACTTCGGGCGGTACTAAAGTAGACATTATTCAAACCATTGGTGGATAGCCAAAATCCATTCATACCGATTTTATTTCTAAGATTGGTATTGAAAAAAGCATTAAAAGTAGTACCTGTGGCTTCGCTTACAACACTTTCTAATAAAGTATAAGGCCCATTATGATATGCCCATCTGCTACCTGCATCTGCTTCATATTCCAGGCAATCTGAGGTAATACAATCAAATGCAGTATCCTTCAGGCCACTTGTCATGGTCAATTGATTCCAAATCGTTATCAAATTTTCTTTGTCTGTAGGAGCGGAAGTCCAGCCTTCACCCAGGTAATCGGAAGTTTTATGATTCAAATCCAGCAACTGCTTTTCCGCGGCAATGCCAACAGTGAATGCGGTTAGGGTTTTGCCTGCCGATGCCCAATACCATAGGCTGTCCTTTTCAAAAGTTCCGAAATATTCTTCCATGGCAATTTTACCATCTTTTAAAATTAGAAATGCCTTAGTATCCTTTTCTTCAAGGAAAGCTATCAGTGCCTGTTTGTTGTTTGTATTCCAGCCCAATTCTTCGGGACTTACCGTTGCCCATTCATCAGAAGCTGTGTTTGGAAAATACAGGGATACATCTGTGTTCTCTTCAATTTCTTCACCGTTTAAGTCATCCGAGTTATTGGAACATGACCAACAAATGAGGAATACGAACACAAAAATGTGTCCACTAGTAATTGATTTCATCTGGAATTGGTTTCTAATTTGACCGATAATAATGATAAAGGTTTAACGTGGAAAGTGAAGAATTAGTCTTAAAAGATGGCCCTTCTTCCATTGTATTGTATTTTTGCACGACTAAAGAAAATCCATGCGAACAAAATCGGTTAAGAAAAACAGGATAAACGTAGTAACTCTTGGTTGCTCTAAGAATATTTATGATTCTGAAGTGCTGATGGGACAACTTCGTGCAAATGATAAAGAAGTAGTTCATGAAGAAAAAGGAAATATTGTCGTTATAAATACTTGTGGATTTATAGCCAATGCGAAAGAAGAAAGTGTCAACACAATTTTGGATTTCGTAGAACAGAAAAAGGCCGGTAAAGTAGATAAGGTTTTTGTTACCGGTTGTCTGAGCGAACGCTACAAACCCGATTTGCAAAAAGAAATTCCAGATGTTGATGATTACTTTGGTACTACTGATATGCCCTATCTTTTAAAGGCCTTAGGAGCAGACTATAAACATGAGTTAATAGGGGAAAGACTAACGACTACCCCTAAGAATTATGCATATTTAAAAATAGCAGAAGGCTGTGATAGACCTTGCTCTTTTTGTGCAATACCTCTAATGAGAGGCAAGCATAGAAGCAAGCCTATTGAGGAGTTGGTAGAAGAAGCCACGAAGCTAGCGGCCAAAGGAGTAAAAGAATTAATACTTATTGCTCAGGATCTTACTTACTATGGTTTGGATTTATACAAAAAGCGTAACCTGGCAGCACTATTACAAGAACTGGTAAAAGTGGATGGAATAGAATGGATTCGGTTGCATTATGCTTTCCCCACTGGTTTTCCTATGGATGTTTTAGAAGTTATGCGAAAAGAGCCTAAAATTTGCAATTATCTGGATATACCTCTGCAACATATTTCCGACCCAATTCTAAAAAGTATGAGGCGAGGTACAACCGAGGCAAAGACAACCAAGTTATTGAATGACATAAGGACTGAGGTGCCGGGTATTGGAATTAGAACAACTTTAATAGTGGGTTATCCGGGTGAGACTGAGAAAGACTTTGAGATTTTAAAAGAATGGGTCCAGGAAATGCGATTTGAAAGACTAGGATGTTTTACCTATAGTCATGAAGAGAATACACATGCTTTTAAACTAGAGGATGATGTGCCTGAAATGGTAAAACAGGAAAGAGCAAATATCATAATGGAGATCCAGTCACAAATTTCCTGGGAATTAAATCAAACAAAAATCGGCAAGGAGTTTAGATGTGTAATTGATCGTAAAGAAGGAGGGTATTTTGTGGGAAGAACAGAGTTTGATTCTCCAGATGTTGACAACGAAGTATTAATAGACGCCACCAAGTATTATCTTAAAATGGGAGATTTTGCTATAATCAAAATTACCGATGCCTCGGACTTTGACTTATATGGAGAACCTGCTTAGGTTTAATTATTTGTCCCTGGAGCTTTATAAGTAAACATTTCCGATAAGATTTGAAACTGTTGGATGGTCATTTCCACCTGCAGGTTCTACGGTTATATTAAACGATTCTGCCTTGCTAATATAGATAGCCGGTGTTAGGTCCTCTTCTGAAGATAATAACCCCATATTTATCATTTCCCCTTCAACATCGGCCCATAATTGATAGGTTTCATTCGGCCTCAAAGGAAGGAAGTCCCTGCGCATTTACCATCACTTTTTCGTCTTTATGATTGACAAAGATAACTGCCCTGGAACCCGGAGCCTTATCATTTCCTTGAAGGACAACTGGTAATACCTGAGGGTTGTTTATAGAGGTATATTTATTACTTGCCACTAGATAGTTATTTTCTAATTGCGAAAGCCTTTCCTCGAGGATAGCTGTTTGTGACTCTAATGTTATTAGCGATTCAACGGATTGTCTCCATCTATTATAAAACCATAAAGTGGAAAGCGCAAATAAAACAGCAATACTGGCAGCCACCAGAAAATTAGGGGAAATTGTGCCAGCCTTTTGTTTGGATAGAGGAAGTTCTTTTGCGATACTCTTGTGATTTTTTTCTAAGGTAATTTTTAATTTTGATTTTATTTCTGCAGGCGGAGAAATAGCATTATCCATGCCCATTTTTTCAAATGTTAACTCAAGCTCATCAAAGATTGCTTTTAGATCCGGGTCACTGCTTATAGCAGAGCGCACTAATATTTCATCCTCTTTGGATAGTTCTCCAAGAAGATAAAGTTCCAATATTCCTTCGTCAATAATTTTCTTTCTATCCATATCCGAAAACATCAATTAAAACCAAGAGCAAATAAAGCTCCGCGCGTCTTTCCTTAAGTTTTAAAAGGGCTTGTCTTATGTAAGACTTAAAAGTCCCGAGTGGCACATCCATTTCTTTATGTGCTTCTTGATGGGTTAAACCACTAAAGTATACAAGTTCAATAGCTCTTAAATGGTGCGCTTCTAAGCTGGACAAAACCCCTTGTAAAGAAGAAATATCTTTCTCTTCTGGATTTACACTTTCTTTATTATATACACTAAAATCTTCCGTTTGGATGAGATTTTTTGAATTTCTAAGAGAATTTAGTGCGGTGTTCTTGGCAATTCTATAGGCCCAGGTATAGAACCGGCCTTTTGAAGGATCATATTTGTCAATTTTCTGCCAAATTTTAAGATAGCTGTCCTGTAAAACGTCTTGAGCTAAATCTTCTCTTTTACATATTCTAAGAATAACACCATAAAGAGCAGCTGAATATTTGTCGTATAAGAAAAGCAGAGCACGCTGATCTCCTTGCTTTAGTTGATGAATTATTAGTAAGTCGTCCTGAGTAGCTGCCATATTCTTTTGTTAAAGATATGATAAAAATTGATTTTGCTCATCCAAACATTCTATCCCAGGGTATTTATTAATGCATAATGCAACTATTTTAATCATAAACTAATTAACGAAAAAAAATCATGAAAAAAGTAATTTTTATTTTATCGCTAGTCGCCATTTTTACGGTGCAAAACACAAAAGCACAAATGAATTCCAAAAGTATTGTTGAAATAGCTTCTTCAACAGCTGACTTTTCAACTTTGGTTACTGCCTTACAAGCAGCAGATCTTGTTGGAGCTCTTCAAGGAGACGGTCCTTTTACTGTTTTTGCCCCTTTAAATTCCGGATTTGCAAAAATTGATTCTAAAACGCTTAATTCCTTATTAGAACCTGAGAATAAAGAACAATTATCTGCTATTTTAACCTATCATGTGGTAGCCGGGAAACTTACAGCTGCTGATGTAGCTAAAGCTTTGAAAGCAGGTAAAGGTAAGGTTGAATTAACCACTTTAAATGGAGCTACTCTTACAGCCGTTTCTAAAGATGGAGGTATTTATTTAATGGATCAAAAAGGAAACTATAGTATGATTGCAAAGACAGATGTCATGGCTTCTAACGGAGTAATACATGTCATCAACGATGTGGTTATGCCTTAATTCAAGGAATTTAATAACAAAAAACACTTCCAATTTTTGGAGGTGTTTTTTTTTTTATTGAATTAAAAGCAAATGAATTTTGAATCTAAGCAAATATAGGTCAAGGCTTCTATTTCTTATTTCTAGCAAGTTCTAAAATATATATTTCTCTTCCCAAAGCTGCTAAAAAGGGAATTCCAATTTCATCATATTCATATTGGTCATCGTTAAATATCTGATCATTGTTAACAAGAATAGTGGCAGTTAACATAAATTCCACGTCATTTTTAGTATCCGTAATATAAGCGCAGTCCGTTAGAGTTCCATAAGCAAAGCCTACTTTATTATATATTTTAATATGTTCGGGAATGGCATCGTGGGTATCTCCGTAAATAAAAAATTTACAATAGCCATCATAGAATTCCTCAGGGTCATATCCGGCGTTTCTGGGTAAGGTGTTCATTGCCTCCAGCAAAAATCTTCGCTGTTCTTCGCTTATGTCAAATCTTTCGTCCATATCAAATAGTTCCGGAAAGATTACGCGCTTTAAAACATTATGTTGGGTATTAACGGGATAATAATTTTTAAAACTAAAATCGAAAGGCTCTCTATAGAGGGAATCATCTTTATAATAAGCCTGACCTTTTCTAATGTTATTCAAAGCCAAACTTTTAGCCTCCCTATTATAAATAGAAGTTGAACTGTAAGTAGTACTATCATTAAGATAAAGAATAAGGGGCTTGGTCCGAAGATCAGAAGAATGAACGCCTAGTCTATGAGATATTCTAACAGGAGAGAGCCCTTTATTAGTCAAATTTGTATTTATCGAATCCTGGCCTTGAAATTCGAATAACCTATTATTAGCGTGGTTATCACTAACGGCAAAAACCTTACTTATATCTTCCGAAAAAGTATTTTCAATACTATCACCTTCAACATAATATTTAACATTTCTATCGAGACTATCTATCTTGTTTAATTTTTCTAAAGCCAAAACCGCAATTGGAAATTTCACCGTACTTGCCGGATAGAAATAATTATCATTATTTACCTGAAAAGTATGATCCGTTAAAATTATTGAATCTTCCTTTCTGTCAATTTGAGTATAAATAATTTGAATTTCAAAAGCAGCTAGACTATCCATAACTCTTTTAATGGCAGGGTCTTGCGAAGCTAGGGCAACTATAAGAGGGTCTTTCTCCGATTTTTTGGTTTCACAGGAATAGGAAATAACAAACGATAGAAGGAGAAGTGTTATTATTTTTTTCATATTTCATATTTTCTTTAGAATTATATTAATCCGTATAAACTTCTGCCCTGTGTGGCAAAAGTGCATCTCTCACAGGAATCATATTTGCTTCTTCTACTACCATGAAAGCAATACTATAGTTTTCATTTATGGGCTGATGACCACTAATTTTCGGTATTAAATCTTCTGACTTTATATATTCTTGCAAATGTTTATCGTGATGTTTTGCAATCTCCAGGGCGTCGGGTCCTCTAAAATCCCATATAAGTTTAATTTTTCTATTCATTTAGTCTTTTTCTATTTGTAAACAGATCTGCTTTCTTCAGCGAAGTTCTTAAAATTCTTTAAGTATTTCAAGGATTGTTTTTTAAGGAATTAGGCACTGAGAAGGCAATAGTAGGCATAATAATGCTAGTATACTTAAACCAAGATTTAGAAATACACTGTGTTTTATTTCTATCTATTTCTGCGATAAAGTCTGGTGGATTGTTCTGAACTCTAATGAGTTCATAATTCGGGATAAACACATCTGGTAAATTTTGTTTTATGATAGTCTCAGTAATTGCCATATCGAGTGCTCATTGTATAGAATACGGTTCCATCCTGGAACCTGCTTTATAGAATTCGTTACTCAGTAGTTTATAATTTTCAAGACTTTTTTGCCAATGTTTATTATTGTGCATTTCATCTGATTTGATATAAATTTGGAAATAGGCAGGGCTATAATTATTTCTGTAGGGTACTTCATCCGTTTTGAATAAAAAAATAGAATCAAAAAATAAAGAAAATTATCTTACTAAAAATCTGTTAATCCCTAATATTAATGCTTGCCCAGCCGCAATGAATTCTTATTTTTGTCGGATGCTTTTTTTGAAACACTTGTCAGTAAGGAATTTTTTTAGGTTCCTGCTCATATCACTGATACCCTTAATCAGTTCCTGCGATGCTTATATAAATCGCAGTGGAAATAATGATCCCATAGCAAGGGTAGGCGATTCCTATCTTTATTGGAATGAAATAGCTACAAGTTTATCGGATAATCTTCAAGGTGAGGATAGTGCTTCGCTAGTCACCAACTATATCAATCAATGGGCCACTAGACAAATATTGCTAGAAAAAGCTAAGATAAATTTGTCCGAAGAAAAATTGTCTGAATTTGAACAAATGGTCTCGGAATATAGGACGGATTTATACACCAGGGCATATAAGGAAGCCTTAGTTAATCAGGTTAATGACACCTTACTAACAGAGAATGAACTGGAAACTTTCTACGAGGCTGAAAAGGAAAATTTTAGGCTTAAGGAAAAAATAGTTAGGCTCCGTTTTATAGAATTACCACTACAATTTTTAAATAAAGATGAAGTTATTGAAAGTTTGAAAAGGTTTGAGGAACAAGACTTTATTTATTTAGATTCCATTGGGGTTCAATTCAAGAAATTAAACTTTAATGACTCACTTTGGGTTCCTTCAACAAGAGTAATAGAGGAAATTCCACCCTTAACAGTGGAGAATGAGGGTCAATACTTAAAAAACTCACAATTTTTTGAATTGGAAGATGCAATGGGGGTATATTTGACCAAGGTAATTGAGGTATTGGATGCTAATGAAATAGCCCCTTTTGCCTATGTCAAACCCAGTATTATACAAATTCTCTTAAACAGGAGGAAACTGGATTATATTAGAAAATTAGAAACCGAAATTATAGATGAAGCCACTCAGAAAAAAGAATTTGAAGTATTTACTCCAAAAGAATAACATTTCCTATTTATTGTTTTTCCTTCTTGGTAGTTCTTTTGTGAATGCCCAAGTAATTGATTCAATTCCTGACACTCAAATTGAACCTCAGGAGCCGGTATTAATTGCTGATGTAAGTTCAGCGAGGGATACGGTAAGTATGTCAGAAAGAGTTAAGATTGATGGAATAGCGGCAGTTGTTGGGGATTACGTTATTTTGGATTCCGATATAGACAAAACGATGATTGATCTTAAAAATCAAGGGGCGCCAATGGATGATGTTACCCACTGTGGGCTTTTAGGGAAATTGATGGAAGATCGACTTTATGCGCATCAAGCGGTACAAGATAGTATTTTGGTTTCTGATGATGAAGTAAATGGTACGAGTGATCGTCAGATGCAACAATTGGTGCAGCAGGTAGGTTCTATGGAAAAGGTTCTTAATTTCTATAGTAAAGAATCAGTAGAGGATTTTAAAGAAGAGTTATACAATATCAATAAATTAAGGATGTTATCAGAAAAGATGCAACAAAAAATTGTTAGCGATATTGAGGTGACTCCGGAAGAGGTAAGACAGTTTTTTAATAAGATTCCGGAGGATGAAAAGCCAGTTTTTGGAGCCGAACTTGAGATTTCTCAAATTGTCAAAATTCCTGAAGTTCCAGATTCTGAGAAACAAGAAGTAGTTGATAAGTTGAACGAAATTAAAGCTGATGTTGAAGATAATCAAGCCAGTTTTAGTGTAAAAGCGATATTGTATTCTCAAGATCCCGGTTCTAAATCTAATGGTGGATTTTATAGTATGACCAGGGAGACTCCTTTTGTTAAGGAATTTAAGGATGTGGCATTTAGTTTGAGGGAAGGAGAGATTTCGGATCCTTTTGAAACTATGTTTGGATATCACATTATTTATATAGAAAAAATTAGAGGGCAGGAAGTAGATTTGCGACATATACTTATGCAACCTGAAATACCACCCTCTGCTCTTGAAAAAGCCAGAATAGAGTTAGATACCATACGAAAACACATAGAAGAAGGGAAGTATACCTTTGCCGAAGCAGCATTGAATTTTTCAGACGAGAAAGAAACAAAATTTGATGGGGGTCTATTAAGAAACCCCATGAATTTTGATTCGAAGTTTGAACTCACTAAAATGGATCCTTCGTTATATAATCAAGTTAGAAATTTAAAGGATAATGAGGTCTCCAGCCCTACTTTAGAATCAGATCAAAGAGGAGGCCCTCCTCAGTATAAAATATTAATGGTAAGTAATCGTTTTGATGAACATGAAGCAGATTTCGCCAGAGACTATATCAAAATTCAAGAATTGGCCCTAAGAGACAAGCAATATAGAGCGGTAAAAAAATGGTTGGAGGAACATATTAAAGACACATATGTCAGTATTACCGGGGAAAATAAGCAGTGTGAATTCACGAACGATTGGCAAAAGAATTAGCAGATGTCTGATGTAGCCGCCGTAGATAATTTAGTAGAAAAACACAAAGCCTTAAAACAGGAAATTGCCAAGGCAATAATTGGGCAAAACGAAGTTATAAATCAAATTCTTTTATCCATATATACAGGGGGCCACTCTTTACTTATCGGTGTCCCTGGCTTGGCCAAAACCTTAATGGTTAATACCATTGCCAAAACTCTCGGATTAGATTTTAAAAGAGTTCAGTTTACACCAGATTTAATGCCTAGCGATATTCTTGGAAGTGAAATTCTAGATCAGGACAGGAATTTTAAGTTTATAAAAGGACCGGTATTTGCTAATATTATTTTAGCTGACGAAATTAATAGAACACCACCTAAGACTCAAGCAGCCTTACTGGAGGCTATGCAAGAAAGAGCTGTTACTATTGCAGGAGCACAACACAAATTACCAAACCCATACTTTGTCTTGGCTACTCAAAACCCTATTGAGCAGGAAGGAACATATCCTTTGCCAGAGGCCCAGTTAGATAGGTTTATGTTTGCTATTGAATTAAAATATCCTTCCATTGAAGAAGAAATAGAGGTAGTAAAAACTACTACGAATGATGAAACTCCTGAATTAAATTCTTTATTAGATGCGGCGAGTATATTAGAAATACAGCATCTGATAAGACGGATTCCTGTTCCTAACAATGTAGTGAACTATGCGGTGAACTTAGTAAGTAATACTAGACCCAACATAGAAACCAGCTCGGAATATGTGAAAAAATATTTGGACTGGGGCGCGGGTCCCAGAGCTTCTCAAAACCTTATTCTTGCAGCTAAGGCACATGCAGCAATAAATGGTAAATATTCTCCGGACATTGAAGATGTAAAAGCCGTAGCCATGGGGATATTAAGACACAGAATTATTAAAAATTATAAAGCAGAAGCCGAAGGAATATCTGAAGAAATAATAATTACGAAGTTATTATAGAGGAGGTTTTATAATGCGCGATGCTAAAGATCTTTTTTCTGACTCCTCAAAAGAATACAGAACATTTAGACCTAAATATCCTAAAGAGCTTTATGAGGAAATACTAAATGTTACTCCCTGCAGAGACGCTGCTTGGGATTGTGGAACCGGAAATGGACAAGTGGCCTCAGTACTTGCCAATTATTTTAAAGAGGTATTCGCAACAGATATCAATGAAAATCAACTTGCAGCAGCTCCTTTAATTTCAAATGTTATTTATCGCAAGAGTTTGGCGGAGAAAACTTCTTTTAGTAATAATTCGTTTGACTTAATTACAGTAGCCCAAGCAATACATTGGTTTAATCAAAAAGATTTTAGGAAGGAGGTAATTCGGGTGTTAAAACCAAAAGGAACTTTAGCCATTTGGGGCTATGGTTTAATAGCCATTGAATCTCCCATCAATGATTTTGTTAAAGCGTTTTACGTTAAAAAAATGGGGGCATATTGGAATCCCGAAAGAAAGCATTTAGACAAGGAGTATAAAAATATTGCACTTGGATTAAAACGAATAGAGCAACCAAAGAATCGTTATATTACCTATAGGTGGAGTTTAGAGCATTTAAAGGGTTATCTAAATACCTGGTCCGCAGTTGGCAACTATAAAATAGAGCATCCCAAGGAAGATCCGGTGGAGGATTTAGTTCAAGAAATAAAACCTTTTTGGACAAAAGATCAGCTTAAGGAAATAAAATTTCCCATCTATCTCCAATTAAGTAAAAATATCAAATAAAATATTTTAGAATAAACCTTACTAATCTAATCCAAAAATTTCATTACCCTTGGGTAATTTCTTATTTTAGCTAACTAGCATTAACAGAAAAAAATAAAGAATGGCATTTGATATTGACATGATAAAAAAGGTCTACTCCAGCATGGCTGATCGAGTGGATAGAGCGCGGGAAATTGTTGGCAGACCATTGACTCTTTCGGAGAAGATATTGTACGCTCATTTATGGGATGGAAATCCTACTAAAAGTTATAGACGAGGAAAGGATTATGTAGATTTTGCTCCGGATAGAGTTGCTTGTCAGGATGCTACAGCACAAATGGCGTTGTTGCAATTTATGCAAGCCGGGAAGCCTAAAGTGGCTGTTCCAACTACGGTACATTGTGATCATTTGATTCAAGCCAAAAGTGGAGCCGTAGCGGATTTAAAGACAGCGAATAGTACAAGCGCTGAGGTTTTTAATTTCTTAGAGTCGGTTTCTAATAAATATGGAATAGGTTTTTGGAAGCCCGGTGCAGGAATAATTCACCAGGTGGTTTTGGAAAATTATGCTTTTCCAGGAGGAATGATGATAGGAACCGATTCCCATACTGTGAATGCAGGCGGCTTGGGGATGCTGGCCATTGGAGTTGGTGGAGCTGATGCGGTTGATGTTATGGCTGGAATGGCTTGGGAGCTAAAATTTCCTAAACTTATAGGAGTGAAGCTTACGGGGAATATCTCCGGATGGACTTCGGCTAAAGATGTTATATTAAAAGTGGCTGGTATTCTTACTGTAAAAGGTGGGACTGGCGCTATAGTAGAATATTTTGGTGAAGGAGCTAAAAATCTTTCTTGTACAGGAAAGGGTACCATTTGTAATATGGGTGCGGAGATAGGAGCAACAACTTCTACTTTCGGCTATGATGATTCTATGGAGAGGTATTTGAGAGCAACAGATAGAAGTGACGTTGCCGATGCTGCCAATAAGGTAAGAGAATATTTAACAGCAGATGAAGAGGTATACGCAAATCCTGATGCCTATTTTGATGAAATAATTGAAATAAATCTTAATGAACTTAGACCTCATTTAAATGGACCTTTTACACCGGACCTCGCCACTCCCGTCGGAGAACTTGGGCCTAAGGCAAAAGCAAATGGTTGGCCTATTCAGGTAGATTGGGGACTTATTGGTTCTTGTACCAATTCTTCTTATGAAGATTTAACCAGAGCTGCCTCTATCGCCAAACAAGCAGTAGATAATAATATTATTCCTAAGTCTGATTTTGGAATCAATCCGGGTTCTGAGCAAATCAGATTTACCGCTGAAAGAGATGGCTTGCTTCAGATATTTGAAAATTTAGGAGCTACTATTTTTACCAATGCCTGTGGACCTTGTATTGGTCAGTGGGATAGAAGTGATCTTAAGGGGGAAGAGAAGAATACCATTGTCCACTCCTTTAATAGAAATTTCTCAAAAAGAGCGGATGGAAATCCCAATACGCATGCATTTGTTGGCTCACCTGAAATGGTAGCTGCCATTGCCTTGTCCGGAAGATTGGATTTTGACCCTATGAATGATACCCTGATTAATCAAGAAGGAGAAGAAATAAAATTAAAAGAACCTCGAGGTATTGAGTTGCCACCAGAGGGATTTGATGTAGATGACGCGGGTTATTTGGCTCCTCAAGAAGACGGAAGTACCGTTGAGGTTAAAGTGGCAAAAGATTCCGAAAGACTACAAGTCTTAGAGCCTTTTGTTCCACTTTCAAACGAGAGTCTTCAAAATATGAAATTGCTTATAAAGGCCTTTGGGAAGTGTACTACGGATCATATTTCTATGGCAGGCCCTTGGCTTCGATATAGAGGGCATTTAGATAATATTTCCAACAATACTTTAATCGGTGCTGTAAATGCTTTTAATAAGAAAACTAATTTTGTAAAAAATCAGCTTACAGGCGAATATGGAGGTGTTCCGGACACCCAAAGAGCTTATAAGGCTAAAGGCATTAAAACAATAGTTGTAGGTGATCACAATTATGGGGAAGGATCTTCAAGAGAACATGCCGCCATGCAACCAAGACACTTAGGTGTTGCGGCAGTTTTGGTCAAATCTTTTGCCCGTATCCATGAGACCAATTTAAAGAAACAAGGTATGTTGGCCCTTACGTTCGATAATGAGGCCGATTACGATCTTATTCAAGAGGATGACACATTTAATTTTATTGATATTGCAGATTTTGCACCGGAAAAACCTCTTACCATTGAAGTAGTTCATGCTGATGGGACCAAGGATGATATAATTGCTAGGCATACTTATAATGCTCAGCAAATAGAATGGTTTAGAGAAGGTTCGGCTTTAAATGTTATAAAAAGGGAGAATGCAGCTTAAGGGCTTTTGAATCAATACTTTTAACTCCCGCTTTCGGGAGTTTTTAGTTTAAATGTATAAAATGAAAATCTCCAAAAGGACTGTTTGGAATTTGCTTGTAATAGTTTTTGTGCTTTCATTTTTTGTGACCCCACTTGGATTTCATGGAAAGGTATTATTAAATCAAATTTTTGCATCCAAGCCCGATATTTTACAACCTCAGGAGTCACTGCAAATTCAAAACTATGATTGGAAGCTTAAAGATGCCGACGGAAATCTTTTCAACTTCAGAGAGGCTGAAGGTAAAACAGTTTTTGTCAATTTTTGGGCTTCCTGGCGCTTACCTTGCTCAGCAGAATTAAAGGGAATCCAGAAACTGTATGAAAAGTATAAGGGAAGGGTAGTTTTTTATATTATTACCGATGAAGAAAGGGAACAAGTGATAGCTTTTATGAGGAAAAATGACTTTAATTTCCCTGTCACTTATTTGATTATTGGAGAAAGGGCTCCTTTTGTTATTCCGGAACCTCCGGCATCTTATTTGATTGATAGCGAAGGTTATATTAGAATAAAACAAGATGATATTGCAGACTGGGACAACCAAAAGGTATATGATTTGTTTAATGAATTAATAGATTTAAAGTGAAAATAAAGAAGATTCATATTTTTAATATAGCCATTATCGTAATGATGGCGTTATATTTTTTTACGCCGTTAGGGTTTCGCGCTAAAGTATATCTTAACCGATTAGTTTCTCATAATTCAATACCTGTAGATAAGCGGACAGATCTTGTTTTGGAGGATTATGATTTTGAATTGGAGGACATCAATGGAAATGTTGTAAACCTCGATGATTATAAGGGGGAAGTATTATTTATAAACTTCTGGGCTTCATGGTGTCCCCCCTGTGTAGCAGAAATGCCAGATTTACAGCTTTTAAATGATGCCTATAGCGATAGGGTAAACTTTTTTTTCATTGCAAGAGATAAAAAAGACAAGGTGTCGAAATTCCTAAATAAGACAAACTACGTCTTACCTGTATATTTCGAAGCTAGTTTTACTCCTAAAGCTATTTATTCCGGGACCTTGCCCACTACTTTTATTATAGGCAAAAATGGGAATATTGTGACTGCCCAAACGGGATCTGCAAATTGGAATGACCAAAGCATTCATGCCTTGTTGGATGGCCTATTTTTTTTTTTTTTTTTTTTTAAAATAAGAGCAATTGTAAAGTTATAATAAGGAATCTTTTTTTTTTTTTCCTTTTTTGTCTACAGGTCAATAAATCCCTTTTATTTTTTGAAATATTTGAAAGGAACAAACAGCATTCCAAAGCATTCACCATCACCTTTACCTAGATGCTTATGATGCATTTTATGGGCCCTCCTTACACCCCTTGCGTACCAGTTATTGGCATTTCTGAACATTTTAAATCGTTGGTGAATAAAAATGTCATGGAACTAAAAAATAAGTAGCTCCATAAGCCATAATTCCCGAAACCTAATTGGCCAGTCCATACCAAAAGGTAGTAACTGATGCAAAGTAAAAGAAAGTCATGCTAACAACTGCATAAAATATAAAGAAAGCATCATTGCGTTCAAACCATGAACCATGATCTTTTTTATGGTGGTCACTGTGCAAACTCCATAAAAAAGCCATGCATTATGTATTTATGGGTAAACCAAGCCATGAACTCCATAACTCCAAAAGTTCCTAAGAATATCAAAATCCAAAGTAAAGTCTTCATTCTAATACAAATTCAATTTATAATTCACATATGATTTGGCAATCAAACCAAATTTTTGATAATTCGGCACTCTTATTCTAGTATTTTTTATTTCTAAAGAGGGAGTTTTTTGCAACTTGCATAAAAGTTTATGATAGTATTTATAGGCTGTATAAACCCCGAATTTAGCCTCGTTAGGCAGTCTAATTATCCCTTGATAGCCAGTATTGAAATCTTCTTTTATTTCTTCTACAATCCTATATTTGGAGGCCTCATCTAATTCCAATAGATTGGTATTAGGGAAGTATGACCGATTTAAATGGTCATAGTCTGCCTTTAAATCTCTAAGAAAATTAACCTTTTGAAAAGCCGATCCCAGGGCCATTGCTGAAAGTTTTAAATCATCATATTTCTTGTCATCTCCTTTTACAAAAACCTTCAGGCACATCAGTCCTACTACATCAGCAGAACCATAGATGTATTCTTTAAATTCTGCCTGAGTACTATAGATCGTTTTGTCAAGATCCATTCTCATACTTTTCATAAAAGAGCCTACTAAGTGATAAGGAATATTATATTTATGATAGGTCTTTTGAAAAGAGTTAAGAATAGGGTTTAAGCTTATCTTATCCTTTAGAGCCAGGTTAAGGTCTTCTTCAAACCTATTGAACAACTTTTCTTTTTCATACTCATGAAAGGAGTCTACAATTTCGTCCGCAAAGCGAACAAAACCATAAATATTGTAAATGTCGCTTCTTATAGAAGAGGAAAGCATCTTGGTAGCCAAAGAAAAGGATGTACTATAAGATTCAGTCACCACTTTACTGCATTCGAAAGAAACTTGATCAAAAATCACCTTCATTTAGTAATATTTAAATTTTTACTCATCAATTCTGATACCAACTTTCCTGAAATCAACGATGGTGGCACTCCGGGGCCAGGAACCGTTAATTGTCCAGTAAAAAATAGCCCTTCTATCTTTTTGCTTTTTAGACCAGGTCTTAGAAAAGCAGTTTGTGATAGCGTATTGGCCATTCCGTAGGCATTTCCTTTATAAGAATTGTATGCTTCAACAAAATCATTAACACAAAATGACTCTTTAAATATAATATTATTTTCTACATTCTCTCCAGTCCTCTCTTGGAATCTTTTTAGTACAATATTAAAATACTTGCTTCTTAAGGCAGGTGTATCTTCCAAGCCCGGGGCAATTGGGATAAGAAAAAAACCAGTTTCATTATTTTTTGGGGCCATGGTACTGTCTGTTACGGAAGGAAAATTCGCATAAAATAAGGGACCAGAAGGCCATTTGGGATTGTCATAAATTTCTGAAGCATGTTGTTCAAAATCGGTGTCAAAAAATAGATTATGATGCTCAATATTTTTTAACTTTTTATCAAAACCAATAAAAAAGAGCAGGGAAGAAGGAGCAAAAGTTTTCTTCTCCCAATAACTTTCTGAATATTGCCTTTGAGATTTTTCCAAAAGACTTTCTGTATGATGATAGTCTGCACCACTTAGTACCATATCGGCAAATACTTCATTGCCATTTACTACTACCCCATAGGCTTTTTTATCCTTAACTAAAATCTTTGTTACCGCATTTCCTGTATGTATGTTTACGCCCAGCTCTTCCGCCAAGCTTTTCATAGCCAATATGATTTGATACATACCTCCCTTGGGATGCCATGTGCCCAAACCGAAATCTGCGAAGTTCATAAAACTATAGAAAGCAGGAGTTTTGCTCGGTTTCGCTCCGAGGAAAAGTACCGGAAATTCTAAAGTGGAAATTAATTTTGGGTTCTTGAAATTTTTTCTGACTTCTTGACTAATAGTCTTAAAAAATTGATCTACCCGAATTATAGTATCCTTAGTTACTAATTCTAAGGGAGAAAGACCAGGTCTGTAAACTATTTCATTTATGGCTATATCGTAATTGCGCTGTGCTTTACGAATGAATTTTTTTAAAGCCACTGAACTTCCCGGCTCTATTCTTTCAAATTCCTCACAGATAGTATCGAGACAGTCCCCTATGGTTATGACATCGTCCTTAAAAAAAATCTTGTAGGCAGGACTTAGTTTATCCAACTGATAATAGTCCGATGTTTTCTTTCCAAAATCTCCAAAAAAACGATCAAAAATATCTGGCATCCAATACCAACTGGGTCCAATATCGAAAGTAAAACCATCTTTTAATAACTGTCTGGCCCTTCCGCCAACACTGTCATTCTTCTCATAAAGACTTACGTTGAAACCATTTTTGGCCAAATAGCAGGCTGCAGATAAAGACGAAAAACCAGATCCTATGACGACCACTTTCTTCTTTACATTTTCCATCTTCAATATTCTATATCTATAATTATAAGGCCGCAGATAGATCTTCTACGGAGGTAAAGGTACGAATGTATGATGGAAGTTTTTCCTTATTTAGGTGTTGAATTTGCCTACCTAAGACCCATAAAGATGATTTGCCATTATCTCCAAGGTATTTCGTGAAATCAACAATATAACTTTCCATCTTATCTTTTGTTGGAACTACGGTAAAATAAGATACGAAATGAATGTTCTCGTAATAATTCTTTAAATCTGTAAGACTCTCCAGAGGCATAGTTTGACCTAAATAAATAGTTTTATATCCCCTTAGGATAATCTCATAATTTATAAACAATAAGCCTATTTCATGAATCTCATTTTCAGGAAGAAAAAGCACAAAAACCTTATCCTTTTTGGTCGGTTCTATCACTTGTAATTTTTCTGTACTGGTATAAATTTTTTGTTTGATTAGATTAGTAATGAAATGTTCATGTGCCGGACTTATGGTGTCTGTCTGCCAAAGCAGGCCGAGCTCGTTTAACAATGGAATAAAAACATCCCAGAAAATTTCTCTAAACGATTTTTCAGCTAATAGCGTATTGTATGTATTTTGGAAAAGTGATATGTCAAAATTTATCATGGACAGCTTAAAAGCGTTTAACGCATGATTCTGGACACTGCTTCTGGCTACAATTTCCCTTACTACCAGTGGAATTTCATTTTCCGGTATTTTAGAAATCTTTGAAATTTTATAACCATTATTATAAAGTAAGGTGATATTCAATAGCTTCTGTAGACTCTCTAAACTGTAGGTGCGAATATTGGTTGTGGTTCGTTCTGGTGAGAGTAGGTCATATCTTTTTTCCCAAATCCTGATCGTATGAGCTTTTATGCCTGAAAGATTTTCTAAGTCTCTAATGCTAAAAGACTTCTTTACATTGTTCATCATTTAATAATAATGTTTAAACAAATCTACATTATTTTTATCGTTCGTTTCATAATGTTAGCTTAAATTTTATTTATTAAAATGAAATTTTCATATTTCTTTAGCAATAAGTGTAGGTGTTTTGCTCGTATTCCGGGAAATTAAATATATTTAGATATGCTTTTTTCTTTTGTTTAGATCATGGCAGGAAACTGAAAATAAGATTGCATTAACCCAATCCTTTTATGGATTTGAAATAAATAAAACTTTTAAATATGAAGTATTTATCAATTTTTTTATGTGCTACTGCTCTAATAATAGGTTGCAAGGATAAAGCAGAAAAAAGTCAGCAAACATCTGCTAATCAAAGTGCCGAGGTAGAAATAGATTCCTGGACTTCTTTAATGAATAAGACGGATTGGAAAGGTTATAATCAGAATGAACTTCCAAGTAAATGGACTATTGAAGAGGGTCTAATATCCTGCATGGGAGAAGGAGGAGCAGAAGGAGGGGACATTATTAGTGTTTTGCCCTATGATAATTTTGAATTAGTTTTTGAGTGGAAGATAAGTGCCGGAGGTAATAGTGGGGTTTTTTATCATGTGGTGGAATCCCCTAAATATAAGTTTCCTTATGAAACTGGACCTGAATTTCAACTTTTAGATGATGAAGGTTTTTCCGGTCCCGTTGAGGATTGGCAAAAGTCGGGAGCTAATTATGCTATGCATACACCCAATGCCGAAAAAGTTTTAAATCCAGTAGGCAATTGGAATTCTAGTAGAATAATTTTCGATAAGGGCCATGTTGAACATTGGTTAAATGGGAAAAAAATTCTTGAGTTTGATAAGAATTCAGAGGATTGGCGAGAAAAACGAAACAGTGGTAAATGGAATGATTATCCTGATT
>CALOAJ010000019.1:0-161866 GCA_942491255.1 uncultured Flavobacteriaceae bacterium
TAAAGGAATATGGATATTTTGTAAATGAATAGCTTAAGAGGAACCATAACGGATGTTGAAGTAGACAGAGAGCTTTCTTTGGTGACTGTTGTCTTAAATGATGAAGTCTATTTATATGCTATTGTGATTGATAGTCCGCAGACTAATTCTTACTTGACAAAAAACAATGAAATTCAGGTCCATTTCAAGGAAACGGAAGTCATTATTGGAAAAGGGGATCAATCGGAATTGAGCATAGAAAATATAATAAAAGGAAAGATTGAAACTATTGAAGAAGATCCCCTTTTGTCCAAGATATCCATAAGCACTTCAGTTGGAACCATCATTGCGATTATTTCAACAAAGTCCAGAAGAAAATTGGATCTTAAAAAAGATGATTTAGTATGGGCCATGGTAAAAACCAATGAAATAATGTTATCAGAATAATGAGTTGGGATCCACTTTTTTTGACCTTTAAATTAGCCTTAGTTACTACTATAGTATTATTACTTATTTCTATTCCCATTGCCTATTGGTTGGTGAAAACAAAAGCCAAGATAAAACCCGTAATTGAAACTTTTATCAGTATGCCTTTGGTTCTGCCTCCTACAGTTATAGGTTTTTATTTCTTATTAGCTTTTAGCCCAGGTAACAGTTTTGGGCAGTTTATAGAACAATGGCTCGGTATAAAATTAATTTTTTCGTTTGGCGGACTTGTTTTCGCATCGGTACTTTATAGCCTGCCTTTTATGGTGCACCCTATACAAGCCGGGCTAGCTTCATTACCTACTTCCCTATCAGAGGCCTCTTTAGTTATGGGGAAATCTAAATGGACAACCTTGTTTTATGTACTTCTCCCTAATTGCAAGGCTTCCATTCTTACGGGAATTGTTTTGGCTTTTGCCCATACCGTGGGAGAATTTGGAGTCGTACTAATGATCGGTGGTAATATTCCGGGTAGTACCAGGGTTGCCTCTATAGCTATCTATGATGAAGTGGAAGCCATGAACTATGGCAGTGCTAATTTCTATGCTCTAATACTCTTTGTCATCACTTTCATTATCCTTCTTTTTGTTTATTTGATAAACGGTGGGTATTTAAAACGCTATTGGAAATGATTGAGATTCAAATCCAAAAAAAACTAAAATCGGCTTCCGGGGAAATGACCCTAAATCTTGATTGTGAAATAAAGAAAGGTTCCCTGGTTACCCTTTATGGACCCTCCGGCTCAGGAAAAACTACTACCCTTAGAATCTTAGCTGGTTTGATAAAACCAGATGAGGGGGCAATTGTGTTTGACGGGATTACGTGGTATAACAAAAACACTTTCTTGCCTCCTCAAAAAAGAAAGATCGGATTTGTCTTTCAGGATTATGCCCTATTTCCAAACATGACCATAATGGAAAATTTAAAGTTCGCTTTTGATAAAAATGGTCATCCAAATGAATTGGCTAATCTTGTAGACATGATGGAACTGGGAAAATTAGTAGATAGAAAACCATCAGAAATATCAGGAGGACAGCAACAGAGAGTAGCTTTGGCCAGAGCATTAGCGGGAAAACCCGAGCTATTGCTCTTAGATGAACCCTTGTCTGCCTTGGATTTTAAAATCAGAGTCAAACTTCAAGATTATATTATTAAAATCCATAAAGAACTAAAAATAACTACTGTACTGGTTAGCCACGATCTTGGAGAAATAATGAAGCTCTCAGATCAGGTACTGATGCTCGAAGAAGGAAAATTGGTGCGTCAAGGTAAACCCGAAGAACTATTTTTTAATCAAAATATGAGTGGTAAATTTAAGTTTACCGGGGAGATCATAGAGCTAAAAAAACAAGGTTTTATATATATTGCTACTGTACTTATCCAAGAAAACACCGTTAAAGTAGTTTTAACCGAAAGTGACATAAAGGAAATTAAATTGGGTGATAAGGTGGTGGTGGTTTCCAAAGCTTTTAATCCTATGATCTACAAAGTCAAATAATTTTGAATGTAAGATGTCGATATCAATAAATAATAAGCCCGCACTTCTGCTAGTCGATATACAAGATGGGTTAGATGAATTAGCCTATTACGGGGAGGTGAGAAATAACCCGCAAGCGGAAGAAAAGGCCAGAGATCTATTGGAATATTGGCGAAAACGCGGTTTCCCGGTTTTTCACATAAAACACAATTCAACGAATCCTAATTCCCCTTTAGCAAAAGGTAAAAAAGGAAATAATATTAAGGAAATTGTTAAACCTCTCCCCGAGGAAATCCTTATGGAAAAAGAAGTAAATAGTGCCTTTATTGGGACGCCACTTCAAAAAGTACTTCTCGATCATAAAATAGAAAAATTGGTTATTGCGGGTCTCACTACAGATCACTGTGTGTCCAGTACCGTGCGTATGGGTGCTAACCTAGGCTTCAGCTGTTTTGTTATCTCAGATGCTACCGCTTGCTTTAATAAAACCAATGCTGAAGGAAGTCAATTTAGTGCTGATTTAGTTCATAAAATATGTCTCGCTTGCCTGGAAGGGGAGTTTGCAAAAGTTTTAAAGGCTCAAGAAATATTAGATCATCTCGAAACAATAAATAATTGATTCGATATTTTTTAAAAAAAGAAATTTTAGAATAATGAACTACTTTTTCTTCTGTTACAACCTTCTTGTTAACTCTTTAAAATCCAAGCTTAAAAAGTAAGTAAATAGCATACGAAAATCGCAGAAAATGACGTTTACTTTAAATAGCATACAAAAACGTTAACTCTCATATGAAAATAGCTTCCTTATTACTGCTATTTGTCTCTTTTACAAGCTGGTCTCAAGAATGGCAGACAGATTTTGCAGAAGCCAAGGAAATGGCCATAGCAGAAGACAAACCTATCATTTTAGTTTTCCAAGGATCTGATTGGTGTGCCCCATGTATAAAACTTGATAGGGAAATATGGCAAAATGAAGACTTTATATCCTATGCCAAAGAAAATTATATCATGTTGCTGGCAGATTTTCCACGCAAGAAACAAAATAAGCTAGCAGAAGAACAACAGTTAAAAAACAATCAGCTGGCGGAAACCTATAACAGAGAAGGTAATTTTCCATTAGTCGTTATCTTAGATAAGACCGGGAAAGTATTAGGTCAAACGGCTTACAAGAAGATTACTTCAAAAGAGTACATTAACCTTCTTAATTCATTTTTACTTTAGATGGTTCGGTCGTTTCTATACTTTTTGTTGATTGGAGTTTTTACAACAACAATTTATGCTCAAAAAACGTACAGAAAGGACTTTAAAGCGATGGGCAGCGGTTTTCAGATTACTGTTGTAGCCAAAGATTCTTCAGAAGCATTTTCTGCTATAAACTTAGCTAAGCAGGAAATAGTAAGAATAGAAAAATTAATTTCATCCTGGGATATTAATTCGGAAACTTCAGCCATAAATAGAAATGCCGGAATAGAAGCAGTAGTGGTAAGTGAAGAATTATTCTCTTTAATTGAAAGGGCTACAAAACTTTCAGCCCTAACCGATGGGGCATTTGATATAAGCTATGCTTCCATGGATAAAATCTGGAAATTTGATGGCAGTGTGCAAGAAATGCCAAACGACGCCGCCATAAAAGCCTCTATAGCTAAAGTTGGATTTCATAAAATACTCTTAGATCCAAAGCAAAAATCAGTCTTCTTGACGGAAAAAGGAATGAAAATTGGTTTTGGAGCCATTGGAAAAGGTTATGCGGCAGATAAGGCCAAGGAACTCTTGAGAGAAATGGGCGTTCCCGCGGGGATTGTCAATGCTTCCGGAGATATGAACACCTGGGGAAAACAATTGAATGGAAAGCCATGGACGGTAGCTATTACCAATCCACTTAATAAAAATAAGGCTTTTGCTACCCTACCCATTACTGATGGGGCCGTAGTTACTTCTGGAAATTATGAGAAATATATCAATATAGCAGGAAAACGATACACCCATATCATTGACCCAAGAAGTGGTTATCCCTCTTCTGGTTTACTTAGTGTAACTGTTTTTGCCCCTAAGGCCGAATTAGCAGATGCGCTGGCGACTTCTGTCTTCGTAATGGGTAAGGAGGCCGGAATTGACAGAATTAATCAATTACCGCAAGTTGAATGTATTATTGTGGATGAAGAAGGAGAGGTAACTACCTCAAATCACATTAAAATTGATAAGATATGAGAAAGAAAATCTTTTACCTATGCTGCATCCCAATCTGCTTGAGTAGTTGTGTAGCTGTTAAGGGGTATGAAAAGGTAAATTTAAATGATCCTGACATGGTTCTGTCAGAAAAGTTATCTGATAGAAACATAAGTGTTTTCCACTCCTATAGAGAAGGGGCCGCAGGCGCCAATGGAGGAAAGACCGGTGGAGGATGCGGTTGCAATTAAAATAATTTTCAAAAAAGAAAAAGGTGTCTTTAAAAATAACCAGTCCTGGCATTCTATTCCTAATCGGATTTCTCCTTTTGGAAAGCGTTGGTTACGCTCAAGATACTCCTCTCGAATCAGGGAATTATAAAAGCAGAGTACTGGAAGCTGTTGAGATCGATTTTTTAACTAGTTACTATTCTCAAGATGGAAATAATGCAGCGGTTACCGGAGGATTAGGAACGGAAGAACTTACGGATTTCACCGCGGCCTTTGTTATCGCCATACCCTTAAATGAGGATGACGTGCTTACGATAGATACTGGTATCTCGGCATATACTTCGGCATCTTCGAGTAACATAAATCCTTTCGATAAAAGACCTGCAGATCCATTTACTGCGGCAACAGGAGCTTCCTCACAGGATACATGGTACAACCTTACCGCTAATTATAGTCATTCATCAGATGACAGAAATTCAAACTGGTCCGCTAAAGTTTCCTTTTCTACAGAATATGATTATTCTTCCATCGGCTTTGGAGGTAGTTATAGTAAACTATTCAATGAAAAAAATACAGAACTCTCCTTAAACGCAAATATTTTCTTAGACCAATGGAAGGTCATATATCCTTACGAGCTTCGTCCATTTGCCCCTGGTGGCGCAGGTTTAAATGATTTTCTATTCCTGGAAAATCCCATCACAGGAAATCCTGATTACGATCCTACTTTTTCAATTTTAACCAATGATAAAAGAAATTCGTATGCATTAGGACTAGGATTGTCTCAAATTCTTTCTAAAAATATCCAGGGGAGTCTTTTGTTGGATTTTGTTCAACAATCAGGTTTGCTTTCAACACCTTTTCAACGAGTATATTTTCAGGATTTTGCAGATTCCTTTATAGATAATTTTCATCTGGCAGATGATATCGAACGCTTGCCAGACCAAAGGTTTAAGGTAGCCGCAGGTTTGAGAGTGAATTTTTATATAAATGAATTTATAGTATTGCGTTCATATTATCGCTTTTATTATGATGACTGGGGAATTACTTCACAAACAGCAAGTATTGAAATACCAATAAAAATTGCAGAAAAATGGACTTTATATCCATCTTACCGTTTTTATTATCAGGGTGCAGCAGACTATTTTGCTCCCTATAATGAGCATCTTTCTCAACAACAATTTTATACTTCGGATTTTGATTTATCCAAGTACAATGCGAATCAATATGGTCTTGGTCTGAGCTATACTGATATTTTTACGCAGATGAAAGTTTGGAAAATTGCCCTGAAAAGTATTGATCTCAGCTATAATTATTACCAAAGAAATACAGGCTTAAAAGCAGGAATTATTTCTGGCGGTTTTAAATTTATCATTAATTAGGACCTACCTCTAGAGCACGAATAATTCAAATAACAGGCCAATAACTGCCCTATTCAACTATCCAAACCGGCTTATTTGGCAACATTTACAGAACGAGTTTCTCTTATAACAGTAACCTTAACCTGTCCGGGATAAGTCATATCTGTCTGAATTTTCTGAGAAATTTCAAACGACAACTGCGCAGACTTTTCGTCGGAAACTTTTTCACTCTCTACAATAACACGCAACTCTCGGCCTGCCTGTATGGCATAAGCCTTTTGAACGCCAGTAAAAGCAAAGGCAATATCCTCAAGATCCTTAAGTCTTTGGATATAAGAATCCAGGACCTGTCTTCTTGCCCCAGGTCTGGCACCACTAATGGCATCACAAACTTGCACAATTGGTGAAATAAGCGTCGTCATTTCAATTTCATCATGGTGAGCACCAATGGCGTTACAAACATCTGGTTTCTCACCATACTTTTCTGCCCATTGCATACCTAAAATTGCATGAGGAGTTTCTACCTCAGCCTCTGTATTGGGCACTTTTCCTATGTCATGCAGAAGTCCGGCCCTTTTTGCTATTTTAGGATTTAAACCTAATTCTGCCGACATTACGCCACATAGTTTAGCTACCTCTCTGGAATGTTGAAGTAGATTTTGTCCATAAGAGGAACGGTACTTCATTCTCCCTACCGCTTTAATTAATTCCGGATGAAGGCCATGAATACCTAAATCAATAACAGTGCGTTTTCCCACCTCAACAATCTCCTGCTCAATTTGCTTTTCGGTTTTCCTAACTATTTCTTCAATTCGGGCAGGATGTATTCTTCCATCAGTAACTAGTTTGTGAAGGGATAATCTCGCCACTTCTCTTCGAACGGAATCAAAACAGGAAAGTATAATAGCCTCTGGAGTGTCATCAACAATAATCTCTACTCCTGTAGCAGATTCCAGAGCTCTGATATTACGTCCTTCTCGCCCAATTATCCTACCTTTTACATCGTCTGATTCTAGATTAAATACCGAAACACAATTCTCTACGGCTTCCTCCGTACCAATTCTCTGGATGGTGTTGATTACTATTTTCTTGGCTTCTTGTTGGGCAGTTAGCTTAGTTTCTTCCAAGGTAGCCTGCAAATAAGCCATGGCATCAGATTTCGCAGTTTCTTTAAGAGACTCCAAGAGTTGACTCTTAGCATCTTCTGCAGATAATCCAGAAATTACTTCTAATTGTTTAACCTGACTACTATGAAGTTTTTCAAGTTCGGATTGCTTCTTCTCATAGAGGTCCAATTTGTGATGAACATCCTTCAGCTTCAATTCTAATTGCTCATTGAGCTTTCTATTTTTTGCTAATTCACCGCTGACCTGAGATTCTTTATCTCTGGTTCGTTTTTCAGACTCCGCAATTTTCTTATTCTTGTTGACAATTACCTTTTCGTGTTCAGCCTTTAATTCAAGAAATTTTTCTTTTGCCTGAAATATTTTGTCCTTCTTAACGCTTTCACCTTCAATTTTGGCTTCTTTAATTATAGAAAACGCTTCTTTTTTAGCATTTGAAATGGTTTTTGAGGCCTTTCCTTTTTCTAAAATCTTCGCTATTCCTAATCCAATTATCAAACCTACGATTGCTGCAATTGCGATTGTAGTAATATCCATAATTTATTCTAATAATTAGTACTTCCTTGTTTACTACTTAGGTAGTATTGGTTTACTTAATTCAAACATGATGTCTTTATAGAACTCATTTCCTCGAAGAATAAAAAGTGAAGTACTGATATGCCCTCCCTGTTTTCACCCTAAAGGAACCCTATTTAAACAAAAAAACCCACATTGATTGAAGTTCTGTACAAACTCCTATAAACAGGTTTAGGGCTAACAGGTTGATCAAGGATCCTTTACGAGAAGGCCTGCTTTTACAACCTAAACTCACCCTTTTCAAACAAATTAATGTTGAGTTTGTCAAAATTATATACCAATGTGGGCAGTAACTTTATTTTATGTAAAAGAACTTATTTAATGCTAAGCTTAGAATTAACCAATTGATCTAGGGCTTTAAGCCTTTCTGTGACTTCTTTGGTATCTTCACTACTTTCTATGCCTTTTTGTTCAATCTTAGAGGCAAACTGTAAGGCGCACATAGCCAATACATCTTGTTTATCTCTTACGGCATAATTTTGCTCAAATTTTTTGGCAAGCTGCTCGATGTTTTTAGCAGCCTTTCGCAACCCCTCTTCCTGACTGGGGTCAATGGTTAAAGGATATACCCTATCTGCGATAGAAAGTTTTATTTTAAGCCTTTCTCCCATATTATTTTAACATTATTCGGCCAACTGGGTAATACAATGGTCCAATTCCCTAATTAATGTGTTTATTTTGAGCTTTGCTTCTGTTTTATTGTTCTCACTGCCCAGCATAGAATTGGCAAGTTTTAGTGAATTATATCTCTCTTCCCATTCCAAAACGGAATCTCTGCTAATTTCGTTGTCTTTTTTCAAGCTTTCTACTTCCTCCTCCAACTTTAACTTAGTATTACTAAGCAACTCAATTTTATGAAGAAGCTTACTAATTTTGTTTTCTAAGGAATCAACGATTTCAACCAATTCACTCATCTGACAATCCAATGCGATTTACACAAAGTTAACATTCCTAAAACGACTTCACAATAGTTTTAGCAATTATTCTTAAAGCTTAACTTTAAATAATTGAAAAAAGATCTTTAAACAAGATTTATATCCAAAAAATTCATAAGTATGACCTGCTTTTTTTCGTGTTTATCTGCTATTCTTTAAATTCGCAATAACTTATCAGCTATGAGAATAACTTTTGTATGTTTTTTGTTGATTTCCCAATGTTTGGTTTTTGGACAAGAAAAATACCCTAAAAATGTTTTTGGTTCCCCTTTAGAAATACCTTTAATTCTGGCCGGAACCTTTGGTGAACTTAGGTCTAATCACTTTCATTCGGGTATAGATATTAAAACACAACAGCGCGAGGGCTTGCCAATAAAAGCTATTTATGAAGGAACGGTAACACGTATAAAAGTAGGCCTATGGGGTTATGGTAAAGTAATATATATTGCTCATCCCAATGGTTTTACTTCAGTTTATGGACATCTTCAAAAGTTCTCTCCTGAAATAGAAAAATATGTCAAAGAAATACAATATCAAAAAAAGGCTTATGAAATTGAAGTATTTCCGGACTATGGTGAATTAACCGTTACTAAAGATGAGTTAATCGCTTATTCTGGAAACACAGGGGGATCTTCCGGGCCTCATCTTCATTTTGAAATTAGAAATAGTATCTCAGAAAAACCAACAAATCCACTTCTTTATGGATATGAGGTTAGGGATGCCACCAACCCAACGCTTCTTGGTTTATATGCCTATCCTCTTTCAGAAGATGCTAATGTGAATAAAAGAAAGACAAGAACACAAATAAAATTTAATAAACAATTGGACGGCTCCTACTTGGCTAACAAGGTGTTTGCTCTTGGCAAAATAGGTTTTGGTATTGAAACCTATGATAGACAAGATTTAGCGGCAAACAAAAATGGAATATTTTCTATTGAGCAGATCGTCAATGGCAAAACCTACAGCAAATATGATTTTACAGAGTTTTCTTTTGGTGAAACGAGATATATCAATACTCTTATAGACTATGAGTATTACAGCAAAACAAACCGCAGAATTCAATACTGTTTCCTTGGTCCGGGTAATAAACTTAATATCTATAATGAAAAATTTGATGATGGGTTAATAACCGTTCGAGAAGGTTTGTCTTATGATGTACAAATCTTGGTCAAGGATTTGAACGATAATACGGTTAAACTAATAATCCCGGTAGAGGGTAGGACTGAAATGGAAACAGAAGAAGCAGAGACCTTAAAAACAGATTATTTCTTAATTGCAAAACAACCCAATAACTATGATTTAGACGCAGCCGAAGTCTATTTTCCTGCCAATACTTTCTACCAAAACTTTTATATAGATCTAAAAACAGGAAAAGATACGGTCCAAATTCACAAAGGAGTTGTTCCGGCTCATAAAAGATTTACAATCACCTTTGATGCAGCTGCTTATTCGATGGAAGATCGTAAAAAAATGTTTGTGGCCTGGTTAGATGCTAAAGGCAGGCCAAATTATATAAACACTTACAAAAGGGGTACAACCTTTTCTGTAAAGACCAGAAATCTTGGAAAATATACGCTTGTAAAAGATACTATTCCACCTAAAATTAGGCCTAAGAATTTTAAAGAAAAACAATGGCTTAACAACTATCGTTACCTTGCCATTCAAATTTCAGATGATTTGAGTGGTATTGATAATTATTCTGCTACTTTAAATGGAGAATGGATATTGATGGAATATGAACCAAAGACCAATACGCTTACCTATAACTTTGATGATAAAATATTGAGCCAAACGCAATGCGATCTTAAACTATTCGTTACTGATAACGTAGGAAATACAACTACTTTTAGTAGTAATTTTTTCAGAAAGTAAGCATTTGAACTATCTTAAACTCTTATTTCTTCTTACTCTATTTACCTATTCGTCATCCTTATGGGCTCAAAAGGCAACCATAACAGGAGTGGTCCTCAACGAACAAGAGCAGCCCATCTACAATGTAAACATTAGTTCTAACCGAGAGGGGACTTTTACAGATAATACCGGTTTTTATTTATTAGAGGTACTAGCGGATACAGAAATTTCAATTACTTTTTCTCATCTGGGGCATAAAAATATAGTCTTAGAAAATCTTATCCTCACCACTAATGAAACCTTCGAATTTAACCCAGTAATGAAAACCAAGGTTCAACAAATTGATGGTGTTGAAGTAACCGCTACCGGAGAGAAAAGCACAGAAGGGATTACCACAATATCAGCCGAATTAGTGCGAAAAATACCCGGAGCCAATGCAGGAGTAGAGAACGTACTTAAACTTCTCCCCGGGGTCTCCTCTAATAACGAGTTAAGTACTCAGTACTCTGTTAGAGGAGGTAATTACGATGAAAACTTAGTATACATTAACGACATAGAAGTTTATCGTCCTTTTCTTATTCGCTCCGGACAACAAGAAGGTCTTAGTTTTGTAAATAGCCATATGGTACAAAATATTGAATTTTCATCAGGTGGCTTTCAGGCTATATACGGAGACAAACTATCGTCCGTTTTGGACATTACCTACAAAAGACCTTCCGAATTTGCGTTAAATATTGATGCTAGCTTTCTTGGTGCTTCCGTCACGGCCGAAACTATTTCAAAAAACAAGAGTTTTACTAGTGTAACCGGTGCAAGATATCGCAATAACAGTTTGCTACTAAACAGCCAAGATACCAACGCAAGTTTCACCCCTATTTTTGCCGATTTACAAACATACCTGACTTATCAGTTTAATTCCAAATTTAACTTAAGTTTCTTAGGCAATATTTCTTTAAACGATTATAAGAACACGCCCTTGACAAGACAAACTAATTTTGGAACCATTAACAACCCTCAAACCCTGCTTGTCTTTTTCCAAGGGGAAGAAGACAATACTTACACTACAAGTATGGGGGCTTTTAAAGCCAATTTTAACCCTAAGGATAATCTTTCGCTTAATTTGATTACTTCAGTGTATCATACTACAGAAGAAGAATATTCCGACGTAATATCGCAGTATGAATTGGGTGAAATCGACACCGAGTTAGGGAGTGATAATGCTGGTAATATCGGTTCCTCAAGAGGTATAGGTTCTCAGTTTAACCGTGCAAGAAATATCTTAGACGCCCTTATTGTAAACGTTGCTCACAAGGGGCTACTAAATAAAGATAAAGTCACTTGGGAATGGGGATTAAAATATACACATGAAGATATACGCGATCAAATTAGAGAATCAGAATTTATTGATTCACTTGGATTCTCTGTTAGGCCACCACTACAAGAATTTCAAAACAATCAGCCTGAAGAACCATTTTCAGCAGACATAGAACCATATTCCTCAATCTCTGCTATAAATTTTGTAAATACGGATAGACTGTCAGCCTATTTGCAGTATAGTCAAAGAACACTTTGGAATACAACTAACATTTATTACAATATTGGATTGAGAGCTCAGTATTGGGTACTAAGTGGGGAAGGTTTTAATAGTAATTCTCAATTCATTTTAAGTCCCAGAGGTCAATTTGCGCTAAAACCTTCATGGAAGGCTGATATGCTTTTTAGATTGGCTGCAGGAATATATCAGCAACCTCCTTTTTACAGAGAACTCAGAGACGAAACCGGCACTATCCGTCCAGAGGTAGAAGCTCAAAAATCCATTCAAATAGTTTTAGGTAATGAATATAGTTTTGATTTATGGAAAAGACCCTTTAAACTAGTTAGTGAGGTTTATTATAAGGATCTTACTAATGTCAATCCTTATACCTTAGAGGATGTGCGCATACGCTATGAGGCCGAAAATAACGCTATTGCTTATGCATATGGTTTCGATTTTCGATTAAATGGGGCATTTGTACCCGGAACAGAATCGTGGTTAAGTCTAGGTTTCTTAAAAACGGAAGAGAATATAGAAGACCGAGGTTATATTTCCAGGCCTTCTGATCAACGCTTTCAAATAGGTATTTTATGGCAAGATTATATTCCATCTATCCCTAGTTTAAGGATGTATTTAAACCTAGTTTATAACACAGGAGTGCCCGGTGGATCACCTAATTATGCGGATCCCTATGAGTACCAAAATAGATTAAGAGATTATAGGCGTGCAGATTTAGGTATTTCGTATATTTTTGTAAGCATAAAAGATTCGTATCCTAAAGGACATTGGCTACATAGTTTTGAAGACCTTAATTTAGGTTTTGAGATTTACAACCTCTTTAATAACCAAAATGCTATTACCAATACTTGGGTCAGAGAGGTGGATAGCAAACAAGAGTTTGCCGTTCCCAATTTTATGACCTCCCGTGTTTTTAATATAAAATTAGGTATGCGTTTTTAGAATAAAAAAAATGAAGAAATTTTTATTACTTGGGAGTTTATTTTTCATTTCTCTGATGAATGCCCAAAAGAATGTATACGAAAGCAACAGATTTGATGAACTTAGTGCTGATCATCAAATCTTAGGAATTATTCCTTTTTTCACACATTTGGATTTGGAAGAAGACCTGACCAAAGGTCAACTAAAAAGATTAGAAGAAAAGGAAGGCTATGCCGTTCAGAATGCCTTGGAAACTTATTTTGGTCTTGGTAAGAAAAAAAAGAAATTCACTGTAGATTTCCAAAATATAAAAAACACCAACGCTATTCTGGCACAGGAAAAAATTAATTATGACAACATAGACACTTACACCATTCACGAATTATGTGAAATTCTAAGAGTAGATGCCATTGTTAGTGGTAATATGGATTTAAATATTCTTCTATCCAATGGGGTACCCACCGAATTTAGTTTTTTGGATTATTTAATAGGAAACGCGGACTACGGCCGAATTGGAATAAAGATCAGTGATGGCAAAACAGGGAAATTGCTTTGGAAGTATGAAAATAAAATCAATAAGAAATCCGGTAAAAATACCTATGAACTAATTGATAAAATGATGAAAAAGTTAATACGACAATTTCCTTACGACAAAGAAAGAATAAACCCAAAAAAGGGGGCTTAGCTACAAAACTCATTTAAAACTTCTATCACATAATCTAACTCTTCTTTAGTATTGTATTTCGAAAATGAAAAACGCAAAGAAGGTTTCTTTAATTCTTCCTCAGATAGAATCTCATTTAATACGTGGGATCCGCCCGAAGCCCCAGACTGACAAGCACTTCCTTTTGAACAAGCAATTCCTTTAAGATCTAAATGAAAAAGCAACATCAAGGCTTGTTCTTCGCTTACATTTAGACAAACATTGACTAATGTATAAGTACTTTTTGTCATATCTCCTGAGTACCCATTAAATTTTGAACTGGGAATCTTTGCCTCAAGTATTTCAATAAAATAACGCTTTAAGCCTTGGATATAAGCCTTTTCTTCTTCTAGATTTTCATAGGCTGCTGTAAGCGCTTCGCTAAGTCCAACAATATTATGTAAAGCCTCTGTTCCGGCACGACTCCCCCTCTCTTGAGATCCACCAATAATTAATGGACTTATAGGATGCTCTTTTCTAATATAAGCAAATCCAACTCCTTTAGGACCATGAAATTTATGGGCAGCTGCAGCCATAAAATCTATAGGCGTTTTTTGGACGTCCCAAGGAAAATGCCCAATTGATTGCACCGCATCTGAATGAAATAACGCATTATATTCACGACACATTAAACCAATAGTGTCCATATCAATTAGATTACCAATCTCATTATTCACATGCATTAAAGAAACAAGTTTCTTGGAATCATCTTTTGAAAGCAACTCTTTTAAATGTTCCAGGTCCGGATTGCCGTGAGCATCAAGATGGACGTATTTTATTAAAATACCAAATTCTTCTTTTAAACTCTCTACGGTATGAAGTACTGCGTGATGTTCAATTTTTGAGGTTATTATCGTTTTAACACCTAAATCCTTTACGGCTGATCTCAAAATCATATTATCCGCTTCAGTACCCCCGGAGGTGAATACAATTTCGGAAGGATGTGCATTTAATATTTTTGCAATAACCTTTCTAGCCTGTTCAATCTGCGTTTTTGCACTCCTTCCAAAAGCATGAGTAGAAGAAGGATTTCCAAAACAATCAGCAAGTGCCTCTTGCATTTTGGCAATAACTTCCCCCCTTATTTGGGTTGTTGCGGCATTGTCTAAATAAATTTTCCTCATGTCTGTAAACTCATTTATAAAATGGTTTCAAAAATACTCCAAATAAACCTAATCGCTTTAAAATCCCATTAATAAACTAGGATTAAAAAACTAAATTCATGTAAATTTGACGCATGAAAAAACTTTTCTTGTCTCTCATACTATGTATTTCTTTTTCTTGTGATGATGGAGATCTTACCATCGAAACGATAGATTTTGATGACGCTTCCATCATGTTTTGTGAAACAAGCACTACCATTAATTCAACCTTATTTTTTAAGCTTAACAGTACTGAAGCTTTAATTTTGGAATTACAAAGTGGGGTTCTTAAAAATGAAGCCTCTCAGGATACTATCACTAGTGGCGTCCCTGGACAATCCCAGGTCACTTACCGAAGTTTTACGGGAACAGTTGGAAAGGATTATTTTTGCGATGCTTTCCCTCCATTAGATCCTTTAGTAACGCAAGAATTAGATGCGCAAGGTGGAAGTGTAAAAATTTTTACAACCCAAAGTGTTACAGACTCCACGGTATTTGAGCACAATATAAAACTTAGCGCCATTTCTTTGGTAAATGAAAAAGGAGAGCGGATTACGGACTTAAGAATAAATAATTTTGGTACCATAACTACCAAGGAATAGAAGAAAGTCTATTTTTTTTGAGTTATATAAATCTCTGTGGCTCCCAGCCCATATTGTTTATAATCGGCATCGTAATAATTTATTTGATCGTACCGTCTCAACAAATAGTACAGTTCTTCTTTTAGTACACCCTCACCTACCCCATGAATAAATACCAATTTGGGAATTTTTTTAAAAATGGCGAACTCTAATTGCCTTTTGGCAACATCCAACTGAATATTCAATATTTCGTAATTACTGAGTCCACTTGTCTTCTTTACTAACTTTTCAATATGAAGATCAATTACCATAGCCGGGGCATTTCTCTCCTTAGGCTTAATTCGAATAGCACTTTTCTTTCTTGAAAGCTCTTTTTCCTTTAGAGCTTTTTTTACTTCTTCTTTACTAATATTCAAGGCCCTATTTTCATTAATAAGAACAAGCTCTTCGGCCTTATAAAAAATATCAAAGCCATCAGAAGTATGAACCAATACCTGGCTTTGGTTAATGTTTTTTATTCTTCCTCTAAGTCTTTCATCCAAAACTTCTACCTCATCTCCTATCTTAAATAATCTCATGGTATTATTCTTCTAATTTAAAATATGGTTATTCAACCCATTTCATCGAACCATTTTAAAATTCCGATTTATACGCAAAACCTTCTACAGTACTAAAAATAAATGGCCCTATTTATTTTCAGTAGTCAAAAATAATAGTATTTTACGACTGTTAAATCTGTATTACCTAAAATGTTACATTCTTTAAGCCTCGCATTTACAGAAATGAAGATGTTACCTTGCTTAAACAAACAATTATTTGGAATTGATTGTCCTGGCTGTGGTCTCCAAAGAGCTTTTGTATTCTTGTTAGATGGGGATTTTGTTGAGGCATTTATGATGTACCCGGCTATTTATCCATTAATGCTTCTTATGACTTTCATTTTTTTGGATCAAATGGTGCGTTTTAAATATGCGAATAAGATTATCATAATTTTGGCAGTTACCAGTGTAGCAAGTATCTTAATAAATTACATCCTAAAATTCATCTAAACTTTTATAACATGGAACAAGAGAAACTTCCTAATATTACATTGGCAATTGTCTTGGCAATTCTTTCTTACATCTGTTGCTGTTTTGGTGGTCTCCCCGGAGCTATAATAGCTGGTATTGCCTTTTTCCTCATTAAAAATGATGAAAAGAAGTACATTGAAAATCCTGAAGGATATTCTAATTATAGTCAGCTTAAAACAGCTAAAATTTTAGCTATTATCGGGATCGTTGTTGGAGTTGTATACTTTTTATTTGCAGCCTATAATATTTATCAAATAGGTGGCTGGGAAGCATATATGGAGCAGGTAAGAGTAATGACAGAACAGTTTGAAGAATAATGATATATTAAAATTATATGAATCAGCAAGCCTTACCTGGAGCAAATACAGCCCTAATTATGGGTATAATATCAATTATTGGAGCCATAAGTTGTTGTGGTCCTTTTGCTATTATATTTAGTATCATTGGGCTGGTGAATGCTAAAAATGCTGAACAGCTTTATAAGGAGAATCCTCAAAATTATACCGGTTTCGAAAGTGTAAGAACTGGAAGAATTCTTTCTTATGTTGGGATGGCTTTAGCTATAATATATCTTGTTTTTGCCATCCTTTATTTTGGTGTTATTATGGCATTTATTAGTTCTGGTAATTTTTAGAACAATGCTGCTTAAATAAATAAAAAAGGATGCAACAAGCATCCTTTTTTATTTATCTAAAACGGCTATCTTCTTATTAATTTGCCACTTCACTCATAAATTTTAAACGATACAATCTAAGCTCTTCATCCTCGTATTCACCATCAAATTCTTTTTGTGCATCTTCAATATCATCTGTTTCTGCTTCCAAAAAATATTCGTGAATCTCTTCTTGTTGATCTTCGTCCAAAATATCGTCTATCCAATAACCAATATTCAATTTGGTCCCGCTAAAGACAATTTGTTCCATTTCTTTTACCAATTCATCTATCGCCAACCCTTTTGCGGAGGCGATATCATCTAAGGGAAGTTTTCTATCAACGTTCTGTATGATATACAACTTTAAGGCAGAGTTAGCACCTGTACTCTTAACCACCAAATCGTCAGGCCTTATAATATCATTATCCTCTACATATTGTGTTATTAATTCAACAAAAGGTTTTCCATACTTCTTGGCTTTACCTTCCCCTACCCCATGGATATTCACTAGTTCTTCCATAGAAATAGGATACTTTAAAGCCATGTCATCTAGGGATGGGTCCTGAAATATAACAAAGGGAGGAATATCCAGTTTTTTGGCTTGTTGTTTTCTCAAATCCTTTAAAAACCTTAATAATTTCTCATCTGCCGAGCCTCCGGCATTTTTGGCTGCTGTTACAATAGCGTCGTCATTTTCAGCATTGTAAACATGATCTTTTGTCATCATAAAAGAAGTAGGGTTTTCGAGATATTCTAGCCCATTTTTTGTAAGATGTAAGATTCCATATTGCTCAATTTCCTTTTTTAAATATCCCGCCACAAGTACCTGTCTTATTAAGGCCATCCAGTAGGACTTATCATTTTTCGCTCCTATTCCAAAAAATGGTTTTTCATTGGTCTTATGAGAAGCTATCAAGGCATTTGACCCTCCTGTTAGGGCCAGGACAATTTCTTTAGCCTTAAACTTTTCCATTGTACCCTTTACAACCTGAAGAAGCTTTACTACATTCTCCATTGCTTCTTCTCTGGGTTTGGGATTTTTGGCGTTATCATCCATATCGGCTCCCTCTCCATTAACACCATCAAACTCCTCCCCAAAATAATGAAGAATAAACTTTCGTCTGGACATAGAAGTTTCGGCATAAGCCACTATTTCCTGCAAAAGAGCGTTCCCAATTTCTTGCTCAGCAACCGGCTTACCCGACATAAATTTTTCGAGCTTTTCAATATCTTTATAAGAATAAAAAGCAAGGCAATGACCTTCGCCTCCATCTCTACCGGCCCTACCTGTTTCCTGATAATAACTCTCAATACTCTTAGGAATATCGTGATGAATCACAAAACGTACATCTGGCTTATCGATTCCCATACCAAAAGCTATAGTCGCCACAACTACATCAACATCTTCCATAAGGAACATATCCTGATATTTAGATCTCGTTTTAGCATCAAAACCGGCATGATATGGCACGGCACTTACCCCATTAACTTGTAAAACTTGAGCTAACTCTTCTACTCTTTTTCTACTTAAACAGTATATAATTCCTGATTTACCACTATTCTTTTTTACAAAACGAATTATATCCGCATCTACATTCTTGGTTTTTGGTCTAATTTCATAAAATAAATTGGGCCTATTAAATGAAGCTTTAAACACGGCGGCATCCCCAATTACCAAATTCTTAATTATATCTTCCTGTACTTTAGGTGTTGCAGTTGCGGTTAAGCCTATTATAGGGATATTCTCTCCCAAGCGATTAATAATTGCTCTGAGATTTCTGTATTCCGGCCTAAAATCATGACCCCATTCGGAAATACAGTGAGCTTCATCTATTGCGACAAATGATAAGGGAACAGATTGTAAAAATTCTATATAGTCTTCCTTATTTAAGGATTCGGGAGCTACATATAGCAGTTTGGTAATCCCATCTAAAATATCTTGTTTTACTTCTTTAACTTGCGTTTTTGTCAATGAAGAATTTAATACATGGGCAACACCCGGGTGTGATGAAACACCCCTGATGGCATCTACCTGATTCTTCATTAAAGCAATCAAAGGAGAAACCACTATTGCTGTACCTTCCTTAATTAAAGCCGGTAGTTGATAACAAAGGGACTTCCCTCCACCAGTAGGCATGATAACGAAAGTATTTTTATCCTGCAGTATATTCTTAATAACAGGCTCTTGAAGCCCTTTAAATTTGGTAAAACCAAAATACTTCTTTAATGCTGCATGCAGCTCCATTTCATTCAAATCCATTATTAGTTTTAGATGTGGTTCTTGTCTTTAAGATAACCATTTTAATTAACATGAAGATTAATATTTATAATTCTTAGGAAAGTGATAAAGTCAAATAATATTGTTAAAGTATAGGAACCCCTATAAAATAAGTTTATGTAATTTTGTTTTCTTAAATATAATACATTCTTTTAAAAACTGTTTCCTAAAAAAATTATAAAATCTTTAGTAGTAAACACTAAATTTTAAGTTTAATTTGAACAATTCTAAAACGATCTTGGCCACGGCCAAAAGTACTATTCTTTCAGAAAGCAAAGCAATTGCTGGTCTGTCTGCTTTCTTAAATGAAGATTTTGCAAACGCGGTTAATTGCATTTACAAAGGAGATGGCCGCGTCGTAATTACGGGGATTGGCAAAAGTGCTATCATAGCTTCCAAAATTGTCGCCACCTTAAATTCCACAGGTACTCCTGCTATTTTTATGCATGCTGCAGATGCCATCCATGGAGATTTGGGAACAATTCAAAAAAACGATGTCGTAATCTGTATTTCTAAAAGTGGAAATACTCCTGAGATAAAAATGTTAGTCCCCCTAATTAAATTGGGAGATAATCCATTAATTGCAATGACCGGCAATCCCGACTCTTTTCTGGGAAAAAATGCAGATTTTATCTTAAATACCTATGTCGAAAAAGAGGCCTGCCCTCATAACCTTGCACCTACTACTAGTACTACGGCACAATTAGTTTTAGGGGATGCTTTGGCTATTTGTCTATTAGATCAAAGAGGTTTTAGCAGTAAGGACTTTGCAAAATATCATCCAGGCGGCACCCTAGGAAAAAAAATGTATCTAAGAGTAGCCGATATTATTGGCAATAATCAAAAACCAGAAGTAAATTTAGACACGGATGTTAAAAAAGTAATCGTTGAAATTTCTGAAAAAATGTTAGGGGTCACCGCCGTTCTCGAAAACAATAATTTAGTTGGAATTGTAACTGACGGGGATATAAGAAGAATGCTTAATAAATATGAAAATATCAATGGTTTAAAAGCTAAAGATATCATGACCCCTAATCCAAAGACAATAGACGTTGATGTTCTGGCTATAAAAGCTTTAAAAGACATGAGAGCCAGAGGAATATCACAACTCTTGGCGGTAGATGGAAAGTCTTACAAAGGAGTGGTTCATCTTCATAATCTTATAAACGAGGGAATAATATAATGGCAGAAGTAAATAAGGATCCAAATGAAATGTCCTTTTTGGATCATCTGGAAGAACTTAGATGGCATCTTATACGGTCAACTCTGGCTATAGTGCTCATTGGTTGTTTAGCTTTTATAATGAAAGACTTCATTTTCGACACTGTCATTTTTGGTCCTAAGAAAATGGATTTTCCAACTTATCGCTTTTTTTGTAGGATTGCCACCTCCATCGGATTAGAATCTGCCTTTTGCGCAGATGAGCTTCCTTTTACCATTCAGAGTAGAACGATGGCTGGACAGTTTTCAGCACATATTTGGACTTCCATTTGGGCTGGTTTTATCATTGGCTTTCCCTATGTTCTTTACGAAATGTGGAAATTTGTAAGTCCTGGGCTTAAGGAAAATGAACGAAATAATTCTCGTGGTTTTATCTTGATTGCCTCACTGCTTTTCTTCATGGGCGTTCTTTTTGGCTATTATGTTGTAGCCCCATTATCCATTAATTTTTTAGGAACATATCAAGTTAGTGAAGAAGTCCTGAATGAATTCGATATAGGTTCCTATATTTCAACAGTTCGAGCTTCGGTAATTGCTTGTGGAATTCTTTTTGAACTACCTATTATCATATTCTTTTTAACAAAAGTTGGTCTTGTAACCCCAGAAATTTTAAAGAAGTATAGAAAAATAGCCTTGGTAATCGTACTAATTTTATCGGCTGTCATTACCCCTCCCGATGTGGCCAGTCAAATTATAGTGGCAGTACCTGTACTGATCTTGTATCAAGTTAGCATCTATATTTCTAAATTAGTTCTAGGGCGAGAAGCCAAAAAATCAAAAAAGCATGTCAAACCCCGTTAAAGATTTTAATGACTATCGTTCAAAAATGAACGAAAAACTACTTACTGACAACAACAAAGTGCTCAAAAGGATTTTTAATTTGGATACGAACGCCTATGCCGAAGGTGCCTTGGATTCTAAAACTAAAGAATTATTGGGACTTGTAGCCTCAGCAGTATTGCGTTGTGATGATTGTGTAAAATATCACTTAGAACAATCTTATAAGCTGGGCACTACCAAAAAAGAAATAATGGAGTCTCTAAGTGTTGCTACCTTGGTAGGGGGTACTATTATGATTCCCCATCTGCGAAGAGCCTATGAATATTGGGAAGCCTTGGAGACAGAAGTAGGTTAAATATATTATAATTCTAAGGTGCCCCATTAAGAATACTATAGATTTGAAACATAATTAGTCCAAATGAAACTGAGAGCAGACAACATAATGAAATCCTATCGAGGTAGAAAAGTGGTAAAAGGAATCTCCCTCGAAGTCAATCAGGGAGAAATTGTTGGCCTTTTAGGACCTAATGGCGCTGGAAAAACTACGTGTTTCTACATGATTGTAGGTCTCATAAAACCTAATGGCGGAAAAATTTTCTTGGATGAAATCGAGATCACTAATTTTCCGATGTATAAGAGAGCGCAGAACGGAATCGGATATTTGGCTCAGGAGGCTTCCGTTTTTAGAAAACTGAGTATCGAAAAAAACATACTAAGTGTTTTGCAACTCACGAAATTGAGTAAAAAAGAGCAAAACATGAAAATGGAATCGCTTATTGAGGAATTTAGTTTGGGGCATATTCGAAAGAATAGGGGCGACTTGTTATCAGGAGGAGAAAGAAGAAGAACGGAGATTGCCAGAGCCTTGGCTACAGATCCCAAATTTATTTTACTGGATGAACCTTTTGCAGGAGTAGACCCAGTAGCCGTTGAAGATATTCAAAGAATTGTAGCACAATTAAAAGATAAGAATATAGGCATTCTAATTACGGATCACAATGTACAGGAAACCTTAGCCATAACAGAACGTTCCTATCTTATGTTTGAAGGAGGTATTTTAAAGTCAGGCATCCCTGAAGATCTGGCGGAAGACGAAATGGTCAGAAAAGTATACCTCGGGCAAAACTTTGAACTTAGAAAAAAGAAGCTCGACTTTTAATTTACCCTACTATGAACCTTGACTATAATCCCTGACTTTTATCTTTAGCGCCTATATTATAAACTACCGAGCCAAGTATATAAAAGAGAACAATTCCAGGAATCGCCAAATAACTTAAAGTCAAAAGTAGCACAAGGCTAACTATTAAAAATATATAGCGATGAGCGTTTTCCTTAAAACTCCAGTTTTTAAACTTCAAAGCAAATAAAGGAATATTGGCATTTAACAAATAACTACTTAATACCGTTAAGGCAATTAAAAACCATGGATTTAATAAAATTGCATTGATATAATCATTCCCCTGATTCAATAAAATTAAGGGCAAAGACAATATTAAAAGGGCATTTGCAGGGGTCGGTAATCCTATAAATGTATTGACCTGATCCTCATCAATATTAAACTTGGCCAGTCTGTAGGCAGAAGCCAAGGTAATTAGAAACCCAAAAAAAGGAAGAAGTGATATACTTATCACATGGTGGGCAGAATCTGCTGAAACGTTACCCATATCCAAATTCCATCCGCCGGTCTGCGACATGGCCAGTAACTGAAACATAACCACGCCAGGGACAACACCACTTGTAACCATATCAGCCAGCGAATCTAATTGGACCCCAAGCTCACTTTGAGCATCAAGAAGGCGGGCAGCAAAGCCATCAAAAAAGTCAAAAACAATTCCAAGAAAAACAAAAAAAGCAGCCCATTCTAATTTATTTAAAGCTGCAAAAACAGTAGCTATACACCCACACAAAAGGTTTAAAAGGGTTATAAACTGTGGAATGTGCCTCTTCATAAATTTCTGTTTTAGTAAAAATAAGATAATTTTTGTTCTAAGTCTTACCTAAGATAATTTATTCAGATATTTGCTTTATATAGCTTTTGAACCGTGCGCAAAATATCAGATTTTTATTTATTTTTTTTAAATTTTGTTTTAGTTCTGTTAATTACGGGAACATCCCATGCTCAAGAAAAAGAGCTTTCTCAACAAGCCCAAATAAGTATTCTTACCTGTGGCCCGGGAGCAGAACTATACTCCAGCTTTGGTCATAATGCCATAAGAGTAGAGGACCCTATCAAAGGTAAAGACGAAATATATAATTACGGGACCTTTAATTTCAATACCCCAAATTTCTATTATAAGTTTGCAAGCGGAAAACTTTTATATTCCTTGAGCGTATCTGATTTTAAGCGCTTTATTTATACCTATGATCTTGAAAACCGATGGGTAAAAGAACAAATATTAAATCTTCAACAAGAAGAGAAAGAGGCCTTGTATCAATTTTTACAAAAAAATCGGCTTCCGGAAAATAGAGATTACAAATACGATTTTTTATTTGATAATTGCGCAACGAAATTGCCAGAAGTTCTTAAGGATGTTCTGCAAGACCGTCTTCACTTTTCTACCGATCAAATTACCACTCATTTTACATTTAGAGACCTTATCCATCAAAACTTATATTACAACACCTGGTCTAGTTTTGGGATAGATCTCGCCTTAGGTTCTGTAATTGATAGAGAAGCCCAGCCTTTAGAGTATATGTTTCTCCCAAACTATGTGCGATTACAATTTGATAATAGCACTCTCGATAAGCAAGCTTTTGTCACAAAAAGTAAAGACATTTTAGTTTATCCGGAGACTAAGAACAAAACATTTTTTTTCCTTTCTCCACTTTTTTGGTTACTACTGCTCTTTATTGCCACCTGTTTGATTACCTATAAAGATTATCAAAGAAAAAGCAGAAATAGATGGTTCGATTTTAGTCTTTTCCTGATTACAGGTTTCGCGGGCTTACTTATCTTTTTTCTATGGTTTTTGACAGATCATTCTTCCACAGCTAATAATTATAATATTTTTTGGGCCTTGCCTTTTAATTTCTTTGTCAGCTTCTTGCTTCTTAAAGAAAAGGCCATCACCTTGTGGCTTAGGCCATATTTAATTGTTGCAATTGTTCTAATATTTATAGTTTTAGTCTTATGGATTAGCAGTATTCAGGTATTCTCTCCTTTAACATCAATATTATTAGCTCTTTTAACAATTAGATACAGCTATCTTTACAGGTTTTACACTAACAAGAAAGCAAAAACTCTATGAACTATATTTCCGTAGAAAATATTTCCAAATCTTATGGAGAATTAGTCCTCTTTGAGAATCTGTCTTTTGGCATTAACAAGGATCAAAAAATAGCCTTGGTAGCCAGAAATGGCGAGGGAAAAACATCCATATTAAAAATATTAGCGAGAAAAGATCAACCGAACAATGGGGAAGTCAATTATCGCAATGACCTAAAAATTGGTTATCTGGACCAAGAGCCTGAAATGGATATCGCTCTTACGGTAGAACAAGCAATATTATCCTCAGATAACCCTATTCTCAAAACCATTGCCCAATACGAAAAGGCTTTACAGGAACCAGAAAAAGTAGAACATTTTCAAAAAGCTTTTGAAGGGATGGAACGCCTTAATGCATGGGATTTTGAAACGCAATACAAACAAATACTTTCAAAATTAAAACTAGATGACATAAAGGTGAAAGTAGGACAGTTATCAGGAGGGCAAAAAAAACGCCTTGCTTTGGCTATAGTTTTACTAAACGAACCCGACCTTTTAATTCTAGACGAACCAACAAATCATTTAGACCTTGAAATGATTGAATGGTTAGAAGACTATTTTAAAAACAAAAAAGTTACGCTCTTCATGGTTACCCACGACCGTTATTTTTTAGAAAGAGTGTGCAATGAAATTTTAGAATTAGATCAAGGACAGCTTTATACTTATAAAGGTAATTACGCTTATTATCTGGATCAAAAGGAAGCCAGACAAGATAGAGAAGCTACTGAATTGCATAAATCCAAATTACTTTTCAAAAAAGAATTGGATTGGATGCGGAGACAACCTAAGGCCAGAACAACCAAGTCAAAATCTAGAATTGATGATTTTCATGTAATAAAAGAAAGAGCACATCAAAGAAGACAAAGCCATGAAGTACAATTAGAGATAAACATGGAGCGTATGGGAAGTAAAATTGTAGAGCTCCATAAGGTTTCAAAAAGTTTTAAAGATCTAAAAATTTTAGATCAGTTCAATTATAATTTTCTAAAAGGGGAACGGATTGGAATAATAGGAAAGAATGGTACCGGCAAAACAACCTTTCTTAATTTAATTACAGGATCTATGCCTCCGGACCATGGAAAAATAGTTGTTGGTGAAACAATAAAGTTTGGCCATTATAGTCAGATGGGGATTGATCCTAAACCTGGGCAAAAGGTTATTGAAGTCATAAGAGAATTCGGAGATTATATCCCCTTAAAAAAGGGGAAACAGATTTCTGCTCAACAATTACTGGAACGATTTCTATTCGATAGAAAAAAACAGTATGATTTTGTGGAGAAACTCAGTGGTGGTGAACGCAAAAGGCTTTACCTATGTACCGTGCTCATACAAAATCCTAATTTCCTCATTCTTGATGAGCCCACCAATGATTTGGATATAATCACCTTGAATATCCTGGAGAGTTTTTTATTAGACTTCCCCGGTTGTCTATTGGTGGTATCGCATGACCGATATTTTATGGATAAGATTGTAGATCATTTATTTGTTTTCCGGGGTGATGGAGTTATAGAAGACTTCCCGGGAAATTATTCCGACTACAGAGCTTATGAAAATAGTGGTTCAAATAGCACAGATAAGAAAGAAGTAGCTACTCCGGAATCAAATATTCCCAAAAAATCAAATAGCTGGCGCGAGGAACAGCAGTCTGGAAAATTGAGCTATCATGAACAAAAAGAATATCGCAGTTTGGAAAAAACCATTTCCACTTTGGAAGAACAAAAAGTTCGGATACAAAACAAATTTACGGATAGCTCCTTGACGGGAGATCAAATCAACGAATTATCAGTAGAACTAAAAGAAATGGAAAGACAATTAGATACCAAAACCGATCGTTGGTTGGAATTATCTATGAAAATGGAGGAATAACAATTCAAAATAACCTTAATTAGAAGATTGAACTTCAACTCTTCTACGACATAGCACTTCATGTTTAAGCCATTGTCCTACTTAAAGTTTTACATTACAGCTTCTAATGCGCATGGAATCCATTCCCCCTTTATCTATGATTTTGTTACCAAGGGATTGTACTCCAATTCTAGTTATTCTCACGGGAAATCTATGGATATTCTTCTGAGGTATATTTCCTATTTTACACCTCAAACTATTGAATTAAATGGGGCAAATGAAACACTAAAGAAGGTACTTTTAGAAGAGTTCCCTTTTCTAGAATTTAGTACCTCCTCTGAGACTATCTATTTTGACCTCTCCTCAGAAAGTCTCCAACATATGTTTCACTTAGAAGATATAGACCTAAACAATAAAATACTTTTTTTTGATCGAATCAGACAAAATAAAAAAACCAAAAAAATTTGGAAAAGTATTTTAGAAACCAAAGATCATTTTATTAGTGTTGATCTATATTATTGCGGTATTCTCTTTTTTAAACCAACACAGGCCAAACAACATTTTAGAATTAGAATTTAAACACTTAATTTTAAGCCGTTAAACTTTAATCATGAATAATACCATATTATATGTTTTAGCAGGGGTAGCTATCCTTTATATCTTTATATCGAGTTATAACAAAAGACATTCAAAAAAAAGAAAGTCAAGAAAATTTATGGACGGCTACAAGCGAAAAGACAAAGAAGAATCTTGATTTAATGAATCCCAAAAACCTGCCCTTAAAATAGCAGTATAATTTTATGAAAATTTACACCAAAACTGGCGATGAGGGTCAGACATCTCTTTTTGGAGGAACAAGAGTTCCCAAGCATCATATTAGAATAAATAGCTACGGTACTGTTGACGAATTAAATTCTTGGTTAGGCTTACTGCGCGGCCAAGAGATGGATCCTTCATATCAGGAAGTACTGATTAACATACAGGATAAACTTTTTACCTTGGGCGCCATATTAGCCACTGATCCAGAAAAATGGACTCTTAAAAATGGAAAAGAGCGATTAAATATTCCCAAAATTAATGAAGGAGATATTGAAGCTTTGGAAAATCAGATAGATCAGATGAATGATTCACTTCCGCCAATGACAAATTTTATTTTACCGGGAGGCCATACTACCGTGTCATACTGTCATATTTCCAGAACTATTTGCAGAAGAGCAGAACGGATGGCTACCCTACTTGATGAAAATGAGCCTTTTGATCCAAGGGTTCTGAAATATCTCAATCGTTTGTCCGACTACCTTTTTGTACTGGGAAGGAAATTATCCCATGATCTACAAGCCAAAGAAATTAAGTGGATCCCGGAGAAAAAAGACTAATAATTTCTCGATTTCACCGTTATCAAATTATCGAATCCCAAAAATTGTTAATAAATAACGAGATTTTATGATCTTTTTTCTTGGGGGTTTGGGTTTAAAAATTATTTTTGCAAAAATTTTAAAATCATAATTAAGCCATGTATTGGACATTAGAACTAGCATCTTATTTAAGTGATGCACCTTGGCCTGCTACCAAAGACGAATTAATAGATTACGCTATTAGAACTGGTGCTCCCTTAGAGGTCGTCGAAAATTTACAATCTATGGAAGAAGAAGGAGGCGAAATCTACGAGTCCATAGAAGAAATTTGGCCCGACTACCCTACGGAGGAGGATTACCTCTGGAACGAGGACGAATATTAAAATAAAAGATATCCAAATACCCACTAAAAGTCTCGTCAGGGGCTTTTTTTTTATGTAATTTTGACATGTTTTTGAAGATTCAGAATCTTTTTTGAATCTGGAACAGCTTTTGCTGCAAAATAAAAAGAAATTACTTTCGCATAAGCCTAGGGTTTACCTCAATAATTTAGGGTAAAAAGGCTTATTCGCACAAATAAAACAATATATGAGCATATTAAATACGGTCATCAAAGCATTTGTAGGAGACAAGGCTAAAAAAGATGTAAAGGAATTACAACCCATTTTAAAACAGATTAAATCCTTTGAAGCTTCTATGGAAGGTTTAACTCTTGATGAATTAAGGGAAAAAACAACAAGCTTTAAAAATGAAATTAAGGAGGCCTGCTCAGATATAAACCAGCAAATAGACACCCTAAAGGATGAAGTGAAAGCTTCAAACGATATTGACAGAAATGAGGCTATTTACACCGAAATAGATAAACTAGAGGAAGAAAGTTATAAAATAACACAAGAGACTCTAAACAAGATATTACCTGAAGCTTTTGCGGTAATTAAGGAAACGGCGAAACGTTTTGTAAACAATACCACCTTAAAGGTAAAGGCCTCTGAATTTGACCGTTCCCTTTCCGGAAGTAAGGAATATGTAAGTTTAGAAGGGGATTATGCGCTATGGAAAAACTCTTGGAATGCTGCCGGTAAAGAAGTGACTTGGGATATGGTACATTACGATGTACAATTAATTGGAGGGATTGCCCTGCACCAAGGTAAAATAGCCGAAATGCAAACAGGAGAAGGAAAAACTTTAGTAGCTACCCTTCCAATGTACCTGAATGCCTTAACCGGTAAAGGTGCACATTTGGTAACGGTTAACGATTACCTCGCTAAAAGGGATAGTACCTGGATGGCCCCAATATTTGAATTTCACGGTCTTTCAGTAGATTGTATTGACAGGCACCAACCTAACTCTGAAGGAAGAAGAGCTGCCTATAATGCCGATATTACCTATGGCACCAATAACGAATTTGGCTTTGATTATTTAAGAGATAATATGGCACATACACCAGGGGACCTGGTGCAAAGACCACATCATTATGCCATTGTTGATGAGGTAGATTCTGTTTTGATCGATGATGCAAGAACACCACTCATAATTTCCGGTCCGGTTCCGGAAGGAGATCGTCATGAATTTAACGAATTAAGACCTAAAGTATCCGATATCGTTCAAAAGCAAAAGAACTATTTGACCGGCGTTTTAGCAGAGGCAAAAAAAGAAATTTCTGCAGGTAATACCAAAGAAGGTGGTTTTCTGCTTCTACGGGTACATAGAGGTTTGCCTAAAAATAAAGCATTGATTAAATTCTTAAGTGAAGAAGGAATTAAACAACTTCTTCAGAAAACAGAGAATTTCTACATGCAAGACAATAACCGTGAAATGCCGCAGGTAGACTCGGAGCTTCTATTTGTAATCGATGAAAAAAACAATCAAATAGAGCTTACGGATAAGGGTATAGAGCATATTTCCGGAAATCAACAGAGCGATTTCTTTGTGATGCCCGACATTGGTTTTGAGATTGCTAAAATTGAAAATCAAAATCTGGAAATTGAAAAAGAAGCTGCAGAAAAAGAAGCCCTTTTTAAAGATTTTGCAATCAAGAGTGAGCGCATACATACCATGAGTCAGCTCTTAAAAGCCTATACTCTTTTTGAAAAGGATGTTGAGTATGTGGTGATGGAAAACAAGGTAATGATTGTTGATGAACAAACCGGCCGTATTATGGATGGCAGGAGGTATTCTGATGGTCTCCATCAAGCCATAGAAGCTAAAGAGAATGTCAAGATTGAAGCCATGACACAAACATTTGCCACCGTTACTTTGCAAAACTATTTCAGGATGTATAAGAAACTTGCTGGTATGACAGGTACTGCTGTTACCGAGGCGGGTGAATTTTGGGAGATCTATAAACTAGACGTAATGGAAATTCCTACCAACAGACCTATCGCAAGAGATGATAAGAATGATCTAATCTATAAAACTAAAAGGGAAAAATACAATGCCATAATTGAACAGGTCACAGAGCTTTCCCATCAGAAAAGACCTGTACTTATCGGAACCACCTCTGTTGAAATTTCCGAATTGCTCTCTCGCATGCTTGGTATTCGAAAGATTCCTCATAACGTATTGAACGCCAAACTACATAAAAAAGAAGCAGACATTGTCGCTGAGGCTGGGAATGCAGGGATAGTTACCATTGCCACCAACATGGCGGGTAGAGGTACGGATATTAAGCTATCGGAAGAAGTAAAAAAGGCAGGAGGTCTGGCCATAGTTGGTACTGAAAGACATGATTCTCGAAGAGTTGACCGTCAGTTAAGAGGTCGATCCGGTAGACAGGGAGATCCCGGAAGCTCTCAGTTTTACGTTTCCCTTGAGGATAATCTGATGCGCCTATTTGGATCGGATAGGGTGGCCAAAATGATGGACCGAATGGGGCTGGAAGAAGGAGAAGTTATACAACACTCCATGATGACCAAATCTATCGAAAGAGCACAGAAGAAGGTTGAAGAGAATAACTTTGGAATACGAAAAAGACTCCTCGAATATGATGATGTAATGAACGCTCAAAGAGAAGTAGTCTACAGAAGAAGAAGACACGCTCTTCAGGGCGAAAGGCTCAAGGTGGATATTGCCAATATGGTATATGACACTTGTGAAGTTATTGCCGAGACAAATAAAGGAGCAAATGATTACAAAAATTTTGAGTTTGAACTTATTAAATATTTTTCAATTACTTCTCCTATTTCAGAGGAGGACTTTGCTAAATTAAACTTCCAGGAAATTGCTAACATCACCTATGATGCAGCCTACATCTATTACAAGAATAAGATGGAAAGAAGTGCAGCCACTGCCTTCCCTGTCATAAAAAGAGTTTATGAAGATAATAGCAATAAGTTTGAGCGAATTGTGGTACCCTTTACAGACGGGATCAAATCGTTAAATGTCGTTACCAATCTTAAAAATGCGTACGAGTCTAATGGAAAAGACCTGGTAACGGATTTTGAGAAAAATATTACCTTGGCCATAATTGATGATTCCTGGAAAACACATTTAAGGAAGATGGACGAATTAAAACAATCTGTCCAACTAGCCGTTCACGAGCAGAAAGATCCTTTATTGATTTATAAGTTTGAAGCATTTGAACTCTTCAAGACTATGATAGATAAAGTAAATAAAGAAGTTGTTTCTTTTCTATTCAAAGGAGAACTTCCTTCTTCTGACACTAGTGAAATTCAGGAAGCACGTAATGTAAAACGCAGCAAAGAAAACCTGCAAACGACCAAGGAAGAAATTCCTAATAGTGATGAACTGGCTGCACAAAATAGAGCCGTTGGTCAGAATCAAGGTGGCAGACCTCAGGTGACAGAGACTATCACGCGAGTAAAACCTAAAATTGGAAGAAATGAACGTGTTACTATAAAAAATGTGATGTCCGGTGAGAGTAAAAATGTAAAGTTTAAACAAGCCGAACATCTTATTGACAAGGGAGAGTGGGTCTTAATAGAAGACTAACTTACCACTATAAACAAAAAAAAGGCACCTATAAATGGTGCCTTTTTTGTTTGAAAACTTCTATCTTTAAAGGGTAACAACCACTCTTTATGAAAGCAAGTAGACGAAAATTTCTCACTTCTATTAGCATGTTGGCAGCTGCTACTGCGATGCCTATAAATCAATTTAATTTTGGTAGCAAAGAAAAATTAAAAATTGCTCTGGTTGGCACAGGGATTAGGGGTATCACCTTTTGGGGGAAACGATTGGTTGACGAATATGCCGATATCTTAGAGTTTGTGGGTCTTTGTGATATTAATCCGGGCAGGCTGGCGTATGGATTAGAATATACGGGTGCAAAATGTACTACCTATACCGATTTTCAAAAAATGATTAAAGAAGCAAAACCCAATTTGGTTATTGTAACAACCAAAGATTCTAATCATCATCAATTTATTATAAAAGCCTTGGAGATGGGTTGTGATGTTCTCACTGAAAAACCCTTAACAACCGACGAAGATAAATGTGAAGCCATTCTGCAAGCAGAAAAAAAGTCAGGGAAAAATCTAATAGTCGGTTTTAACTATCGATGGAGTCCTTACAATACAAAAATCAAGGAACTTTTAGCAAATAAGACCATCGGAAAACTAACTTCTGTGGACTTCCATTGGTATCTAAACACCTACCACGGAGCGAGTTATTTCAGACGTTGGCATGGGCAGATGGAAAGTAGTGGATCCTTGTGGGTACATAAAGCCACTCATCATTTTGATCTTTTAAATTGGTGGATTAATTCGGAACCTGCCGAGGTTTTTGCCTTTGGAGATCTGGAATTCTACGGAAAGAATAGTGATTTTAGAGGAGAAAACTGTCGCAATTGTACGCATCAAAAAAGTTGTGATTTCTATTGGGACATTAATAAAGATACCTTTTTAAAAAACCTTTATGCCGACCAAGAAAAATATGATGGTTATATCAGAGATAATTGCCTTTTTAGAAAAGAGATAAATATATATGATAAAATGTCTGCACAGGTAAAATATGCCAATAACGTCCAGTTAAATTATTCTCTTACCACCTATTCACCGCTTGAAGGCTGGCGTGTTGCCTTTAATGGGACAGAAGGACGTATAGAAGCCTGGATGGATATTCCCTATTATGAAGATATGGACATTAGTCAAGCCGAAATGCATGCCAAGGAAATGGATCAATCGGGAGAGGATATAATGCAGAATGAACCGATAATAGTTCATAATCTTTGGAAAGATTTTCAAACAGTCCAGGTAGAGATGGAACGAGGAGGTCATGGAGGAGGTGATCAGCGCTTGCAGGATAAGATGTTCAGAACATCAGAAATAGCAGACCCTTATGGCAGGACTGCAGGCAGCAGGGATGGTGCCATGTCTGTCTTAATTGGGATAGCTGCTCGTAAAAGCATTGAAAGTGGACAGGCCATAAAAATCAAAGACCTTTCTAGTCTCAATCCAAAGGCCATAAGAAGTTAATTTTAAAATTTTCTTTCATTTTAGTTTTTATGAAATTAGCTATTGACTATGTGCTAAAACATATTTAGCTTTACAAGCGAGAAAGTAAAAGACTGTTGTTCAATTCAATTTAGAGCCTTTTCTAAGCCATCTAACCCAATCATCAAAACCATGAAGAAACTTCTTGAATATGAGTTCAACAAAGAAGACAGGGTTAGGCTTACTTTAAAAATTAGTTTGTTTAGCTCGATATTTGCAATAGCCTTTGGCTTAATTTGCCTTTTCGTTCTAGATATTTACGAGCTTATTCCCCAGGTACTTTTTCTTTTTGGAGGCTTAAATCTATTGAATAACTTACTTTATCGTTCGCACAAGAATTTAGCCATTACCTATAATATCATTTCTATTCTGGGACTAACTTGCGCAACAATCATTACCCTATACTCCGGCGGCATTAATAGTGCCTTTATTTTTGTTCTTGCCATTGTGGTCTTTGCGGGTTATGTAACCACGAGATCCTATGGAAAGGTTTATTTGTATCTGGCCGTTTTGATTATTGCCCTAATATTTGTTCAAGGAATTTCTGATTTTAGTATTACTCGAAATGTTGTGCCAGAGTCCTCTCAGAATATCTTTAGTTTTATAAGTGTACTTTTTGCTGTCTATCTTTTGGGTGGTGTTTTGGGAAAGAATCTATTGAAGCTTCATACGGATTTATTTAAGGCAAAAGTGTTAGTGGATGAAAGGGTGAAAGAAAAAGAAACCCTGCTTCAGGAAGTTCATCACAGAGTAAAAAACAACTTACAGACTGTATCTAGCTTGTTAAGTCTTCAATCCAGAGGTATTGAAGATCAAAAAGTTAAAAACCTTATTAAAAGTAGCCAGAATCGGGTGATTTCTATGGCAATGGTGCATGAGATGCTTTATATGAGGGACGACCTTTCAAAAATTGAATACAAGTCTTATGTAGAAGATTTAAGTGGATATTTAGTTAAATCCGTAAAGGGCGCTGACAGCAAAGTACAGGTCAATATCAATATTCCACAGATTGAATTGGGCATAGACACGGCTATTCCCCTAGGTCTTTTAATTAATGAGGCTTTAACAAATGCCTTAAAATATGGTATTCAGGATAATGATGAAGGGGTAATACATATCGAACTTAAAAAAATCGCTGAGAAGAATTATATTTTAAATATTGGTGATAATGGAGTCGGCTTCCCTGAAGAGGTTAATTTTAAAAATTCCCGTTCTCTAGGGTTAAAGTTGATTCATAATCTTGCCAGACAGCTTAAAGGAACTATCAAAAGAGATCTGACAAAAAAGGGCACCAATTATATTATTAATTTTCAAGAAATTGGACAGACTGATTTTCATCCATCAGTAGCTTAAATCCCATCCTGTCTAATTAATCTGCTACCCGTTTTTAAACTCAAAAGCAAGGACAGAAATTTCAAGGCCTATTTTTTATCCCTATATTTAGGCGACTAATTCAAAAAAAACTCCTACATGAAGAAAATAATACTCTTGTTCACAATCTTGTGTTCCTATACCCTATTCTCCCAAAACTATTTTTATGAAAAATACCAGCCTTTTGATGAGGCAATTCCCTCGCCTGCAGAATTTCTAGGTTATGAAATTGGAGCCAGACATACCCGGCACGATCTCATAGTATCTTACCTTGAAAAGTTAGCTGAACTTTCAAACAAAGCAACCTTAGTTGAATATGGAAAGACCCATGAGGGAAGAAAATTAGTATTACTCACTATAAGTACTCCGGAAAATATTTCCAATTTAGAGGATATAAAGAAAAGACATCTTGCCTTTACAAATCCTAATTTATCTCCTTCAAACGATCCGTCCTTACCGATCATAATCAATTTAGCCTATAATGTTCATGGCAATGAACCTTCTAGTTCGGAGGCGGCTTTGCTTTCTGCCTATACCTTAGTTGCTTCCCAAAGTGGAGAAATAAAAAAGTATTTGGAGAATGCGGTCATTTTTGTGGACCCAACGATAAATCCTGATGGAAGAGATAGGCATACGCAATATGCTAACAGCTATCAAGGTAATCCCTTAGTTGCTGATCCTCAGGATGCCGAACACAACGAGTATTGGCCAAGAGGAAGAACCAATCATTATTGGTTCGATCTTAATCGGGATTGGTTATTGGGAATTAATCCGGAAAGTAGGGGAAAAGTTAAATGGTATCATACCTGGTATCCTAATGTGGTAACAGATTTTCATGAAATGGGTAGCCAGAGCACTTATTTCTTTGAACCTATGAAGCCCAATGGTTCCTTAGATCCTATAATGCCAAAAGAAAATTATGAGGATCTCAACAATCTTTTTGGTGACTATTTTGCCAAAGCTTTAGATAGTATAGGTTCTTTATATTTTACAAGAGAAGCTTTTGATGGCACCTACCCAGGATATGGCTCATCTTATCCAGATATCCAAGGTGGCCTCGGATTATTATTTGAACAGGCAAGTTCAAGAGGTCATAAACAAACTACGGCCTTTGGAGAGATTACCTTTCCTTTTACTATTAGGAATCAATTTACCTCAAGCATAACAACCGTAAGAGCCGCAGTTGAAAACAAAGAAATTTTAAGAGACTATCAAAAGGAGTTTTTCAAATCAGCCATGCTAAATTCGGCAATAAAAGGAATCAAAGCTTATCAGTTTGGAGATTCTTATGATCAAAATCGAGTCAAAGCCTTTATAGATAAGCTTTTATTACATCAGGTAGAAGTTTACAAGTCTGGAGACAAGGCCTTTGTAGTACCTACCTCTCAACCACAATACAGAATGGTACAATCATTTTTTGAAACTTATAATAAATATCGAGATAGTGTTTATTATGATGCCTCGGCATGGTCTGTCGCCAACTTTTACAATATGAAATATCGCGGCCTTCGGAAATATTCGAAAGGAGATCGAGTAACAAAAACGGAAGGCCTATTTACTCCGGATGCCGTAGAAAAATCTCCTTATGCCTATATTATAGATTGGGATGATTATAATGCTGTAGCGGCCCTTTATTATTTGCAATCAAACGGACTAGTAATCTCCTCTTCCTTTAAGCCTTTAAGTGTTAGTAGCGGTGGAAAAGAGAGGTCTTTTAATTATGGAGCGCTGGTGTTAGCTGTAAGCCTTCAAAAGAAGTCAGATGAGGAAGTTTATCAATTAGTAAAAAAGGTGCAGGAAAAATATCAGGTTCCTATTTATGGAGTGAGCACAGGATATACTATAAAGGGCATTGATCTGGGAAGCAGACTGATTAAACCGGTCACGATGCCAAAGGCGGCTATGATTATTGGTGAAGGCACGCGTTCTTATGAAGCAGGAGAGGTATGGCACTTACTGGATACCAGAGTAAATATGCCTATCACAAAACTTCCTTTACGCAGATTTGATGATTCAAAACTTGATGGATACAATACCTTAGTAATGGTTTCAGGTGAATACGAACTATCAGAAAAAGAACAAGAAAAAATCACCAATTGGGTTAAAAAAGGGAATACACTTATTACTATTGGAACAGCATCCAAATGGGTAATTGATAAAAAAATAGTAAAGGAAACGTTAACTGTATTTTCCAAAGATAGTACTGACGTAAAACGTTTGCCTTATGTTGATGCCTCAGAAAATCTTGGGAGAGAAGAAATAGGTGGCATTATATTAAGTGCCGATCTCGATAATTCTCATCCTTTAGGTTTTGGCTATAGGGATAAGAGTATTCCTGTTTACAAAAACAACAATGTATGGCTATCACCCAGTAAAAACGAATATTCAACGGTATTACAGTATTCAAAAAATGCCCATATTGATGGCTATATAAGCAAAGCCAATACTGATAATTTTTTAAAGTCATCTGCTTCCCTTATCACAAGTCCTTTGGGCGCCGGGAGAGTTGTTCTTTTTGCTGATAACCCAAATTTTAGAGGTTCTTGGTATGGTACTAATAGGTTGTTCTTAAATGCCCTGTTCTTAGGAGACAAAATTAATGTTCCCAAAGCGGATTAAATTTTAATATAATGGGCCTTATTATACCCATTAAGTAAACAAGGAGCAATAAACCTTGTATAAAAAAGCCACCAAAGGGGTACAATATTTTAAGGAAGGTTTAATATCTAACTAAATAATATGATAATAAAAAGATGCCACTTAGCATTGCTGCTCACTTTAATTCTTTTTTCTAAAGCGTTTTCACAAGAAAACCTTAGTGAGGGCCCTTTTGAGCAGTTGATTATTAGAGGAGTAACTTTAATAAATGGAAATGGAGCTCCTCCTTTGGGCCCCGTTGACATTGAAGTAGTAAACAATCGCATAAAAAGTATTAAAGTGGTAGGTTATCCCGGAGTAGAAATTAAAACCTCGGACCGGCCACAGCTTAAAGCAGGCGGTAAAGAATTAAATTGTGAGGGCATGTATTTACTTCCGGGCTTTGTAGATATGCATGGGCATATTGGAGGAATTGCGCAAGGAGCGGAGCCTGAATATGTTTTTCGACTTTGGATGGCTCATGGCATTACTACCGTAAGAGAACCTAGTGGAAGGGGAATTGATTTTGCACTTGATTTAAAACGAAAAAGTGCAAAAAATGAAATCATTGCTCCACGTATTATGGCTTATACAGGATTTGGTCAGGGCAGTGATGATCCTATCAATACTCCTGAAAAAGCTAGAGAATGGGTGCGAAAAAATGCTCAAAAAGGCGCCGATGGAGTTAAATTTTTCGGTGCTGAACCAGCCATTATGGCCGCAGCTTTAGATGAAAATAAAAAACTGGGGTTACGTTCGGCTTGTCACCATGCACAGCTAAGTGTAGCACGTTGGAATGTACTCAATTCCGCCAGAGCAGGATTAACAAGTATGGAGCATTGGTATGGGCTTCCTGAAGCTTTATTTGAAGACAGAACCGTACAGAATTATCCCTTAGACTACAATTACAATAATGAACAAGATAGATTTGAAGAGGCTGGAAAGCTCTGGAAACAGGCGGCAAGCCCCTATTCAGATCATTGGAATAAGGTCATGGACGAACTCATTGCCCTTGATTTCACCTTAGATCCTACTTTTAACATTTATGAAGCTAGCAGGGATCTTCAAAGAGCCAGAAGAGCTGAATGGCATGAAATTTACACCCTGCCTTCCTTGTGGGATTTCTATCAACCTAGCAAAGTAAGTCACGGATCTTACTGGCATTATTGGGGCACCGAACAAGAAGTAGCCTGGAAAAAGAATTATCAGCTATGGATGACTTTCGTAAATGAATATAAGAATAGAGGAGGAAGGGTAACTACCGGCTCCGATTCCGGTTTTATTTTTCAGCTTTACGGCTTCGCCTATATTCGGGAAATGGAGCTACTAAGGGAAGCTGGATTTCATCCCTTGGAAATAATAAAATCGGCTACCCTAAATGGTGCGGAGGCTTTGGGCATGCAAGATGAGATCGGTTCGGTTACTGAAGGAAAACTCGCGGACTTTGTAATCGTGGAGGAAAACCCTCTGGAAAACCTAAAAGTCCTTTATGGTACAGGGGCCATTAAATTAACTGATAATAACGAAGTCGTGCGTGTTGGAGGCGTGAAATACACCATTAAGGATGGAATTATTTATGACGCCAAAGGCCTACTTCGCGAAGTAAAAGAGATGGTCCAGGCCGAAAAAGATAAACTTAACTATCAATTCAAGCAACCAGGGATGAAACCCTAATACCGATAAAGTATTCCCAAGGATCTATTTTACAGGAGCTTTCAAGGGTCTTAGAATGCCTTTTGTCTTTGGAAAAATCATAAGATAGCTAAATACTAGTGCCGCAAGCACTGCAATTATAAATGGTATCATAAGTAGGGAGATTAGGTTAATTTGGGTCTGTTCTTGGAAGTAGTAAAAGCCAAAGCCTTTTTTATTCTAGCATTTTTAAACTTGTATAGACGCGTGAAAGAGTCTTCGTTTGTTGTCTTAACTTTCCTAAAAGATTGAGCATCAGAAAGGCTATTATCCAAAACAACATCCATTTTAATAGATTCAACTTTTCCATAGGCCGCGGAATTTTGAGCCTGAGCAGAAAGGCCCACGCAAAGTAAAAATGCAAAGAGTATTAATGTTTTCATCATGTCAAGATTGGGTACCTTAAAATAACGATAGAATGGAAGATGAGGGCCCAATAATTCGTTGTAGGGCCTTATTATTAGGATACTTTGCTCATTTCTCGTTTTGGCGTAATCTTTCCTCGATAAAGAGAATTCGTTTCAGAAACCACATATCGATAAAATATACCTTTGGCCTTAGTAAATGTGAAGCCTAAATGGAGAAATCAACTTAGAACGGGCTAAAAAAGAAAATACAATGTCTTAGCCTTCCTTTCTAAGCACAGGAGCTTTCAAGGGTCTTAGAATACCTTTTGTCTTTGGAAAAATCATAAGATAGCTAAATACTAGTGCCGCAAGCACTGCAATTATAAATGGTATCATAAGTAGGGAGATTAGGTTAATTTGGGTCTGTTCTTGGCAGTAGTAAAAGCCAAAGCCTTTTTTATTCTAGCATTTTTAAACTTGTATAGACGCGTGAAAGAGTCTTCGTTTGTTGTCTTAACTTTCCTAAAAGATTGAGCATCAGAAAGGCTATTATCCAAAACAACATCCATTTTAATAGATTCAACTTTTCCATAGGCCGCCGAATTTTGAGCCTGAGCCGAAAGGCCCACACAAAGTAAAAATGCAAAGAGTATTAATGTTTTCATCATGTCAAGATTGGGTACATTAAAATAACGATAGAATGGAAGATGAGGGTCCAATAATTCGTTGTAGGGCCTTATTATTCGGATACTTTGCTCATTTCTCGTTTAGACGTAATCTTTCCTCGATAAAGAGAATTAGTGTCAGAAACCACATATCGATAAAATATACCTTTGGCCGTAGTAAATGTGAAGCCTAAATGGAGAAATCAACTTAGAACGGGCTAAAAAAGAAAATATAATGTCTTAGCCTTCCTTTCTAAGCACTTGAAGCGGAGGACTCAATAGAACCGAGCGGCTATTGATAAGACCAATAAATAATACTACCAAAGTGATCCCTGGTAAAAGAACAACAAATGGAATCCAGGAAGGAATAAAAGGTGTTTTAAATATAAAATTGGCCAATAACTGACTACTTATCAAAGAAAGAAGAATACCTATCGCACTTCCTAAAACACCTAAATAAAAATACTCCAAGGCCGTAATCTTTAAAATTTGTTTGCTTTTGGCACCCAAAGTCCTCAACAAGACACTTTCTTTAATGCGTTGGTATTTGCTTGTTCTGACAGCCCCGATAAGTACAATAATTCCTGTAAGTATGCTGAAAAAGGCCATGAAATTAATTACCCATGATATCTTAGTCAGAATATTCTCAATTAGATTCACTATTTGTCTAAGATCCAGAACAGAAATATTTGGAAACTCTTTCACCAAACCTCGCTGCAAGTTCGCAGAGGCGCTAACATCCGGGGCATTGGTCGTCATAACATGAAACTGAGGAGCTTGTTCTAAAACGCCCGTTGGAAAAACGATAGAAAAATTAGGCTGCATTCTTACCCAATCTACGTCTCTAAAACTAGCCACTTGCGTTTCCATCAATACTCCTTGTACATTAAATATAATGGTATCCCCAACTTTTAATTGTGCATCTCTGGCAATATTATCCGCTACAGAAATAGGAACAGGACCTTTATTAGAGAACTTACCTACCCAATTACCCTCAGTCAGCATTTCTGAGGAAATCAAAGAATCGCGATAGGTAACTCTAAACTCATGATTTAAGACCCATTTATTCATTGTGGTTGTAGTGTCTAGCCTTAATTCATTTGCCGATCGTCCTTTCAAATTTTGTATTCTCATAGTCACTATTGGAATATCGTCAATTACCTTGAGGCCCTGAGGGGTAATATTGTCTCTCACATCCTCCTTTTGACTACTCTGTATATCTAAAAGGATAATATTTGGACTATCAGAACTGGCTTCTAATTGGGTCATAGCCAACAACATGTCTTTGGTAAAATAGAGGTTACTAATTAAAAAGGACCCTACCCCAATAGCTACTAATAAGATCACGGTCTGATTATTTGGACGAAAAAGGTTTAAGAGACTTTGTCTAGACGTAAAACTCCAGTTCTTAGGAAAGTACTTTCTTATGAACTTCATTAATAAACTGGCAATACCTACCAAAATAGAAAAAGTAACTACCACGGCTACGACGAAGCCTATGGCAAATTTAGTATTATTGAGCAGCCAAAGAGAAAAGAGGAAAATAGATAAAACAATTACCACAAGCACTATAATACGACCTTTTAAGCCTTTCGCTTCGCTGGTTTCCTCAATTCGCAAGACCTGTAAAGGAGAGACATACCAAGTATTTAACAAGGGGAGCAAAGCGAAGAGCACGGACATAAAAACCCCTAATAACATCCCCATTGCTATGGGCTGTGGGGCAAGGGATATTTCTATCTCAAAAGGCAAAAATCCTTGAAGCAAAGCAGGAAAACTTAGTTGTAATAAAACACCTACTAAGGTCCCTAAGGTGCCCCCTAACAATCCCATCCCGGTAATTTGTATTAGAAAAATAGAAAAGGTTTGACGTCTTGAGGCGCCCAAACATTTTAAAACAGCCACGGCCCTTAATTTTTCACGAATATATATTTGGATAGAACTGGCAATACCAACGCATCCTAAGAGCAAGGCTATAAAAGCTACCAAATTCAAAAACTTTCCTACATTGGCATAAGAACGCCCCATCCTCCTGCTACCAGACAAATGAGTGTCCATATCGGCCTTCTCATTATCTAGAATAGGATCCAGTTTCTTATCCAGTTGATCAAGATCAACTTCCTCAGCAGCCCGGAAATAATAGTTATAATCTAAACGACTTCCAATTTGTATTAAACCCGTTTCTTCAATCAACCCATAAGGAATGATTACCGGGGGTGCCACGGAACTAGCAAAAGCACTATTCCCAGGGGCTGAAACCAAGGTCCCACTTATTGGGAAAAGTCTTTCACCAATTTTTATAGAATCTCCAATGCTAAGGTCAAATTGAAGCATTACGGTAGCATCAACCAAAGCTCCCTCTTCCTTTAAATAATTTTCAGCTGCCTCCTCAGGTTCAGTATCCAAACTACCATAAAGCGGAAAACTGCCTTCTATCCCCCTTATTCTTACTAGTTTGGTATTGCCATTCTTGGGAAAAATAGCCATGGAGGCAAAGTTGAGTTCTTTGGCTTCTGAACCACCCAAAGAATCCATAATTTGTAAAACGCGTTCGTTGGGCAGTTGTTTTGTGTCTATTATAAAATCGGCGCCCATCAAGGCCTTAGACTGTATCCCAATGTTATCTGTAAGGTTATTGCTAAAAGACTGAATAGAAACTAAGGCCGCAATCCCCAGAATAATGGAAGCCATAAACAAAATTAGTCTGCCACCACTTGCCTTGCCATCGCGCCAAGCCATTTTAAACAACCACTTTACCCCCGCCTTTTCCTTAATATTTATCATGCTTTTTTAAGATAGAATTACCTTCTCATTAGCCATTATTTTACCTCCTTTAAGCCTCAAAATATGTTGTGTCCTCTGTGCTAGTTCGAGGTCGTGCGTAACGATAACTAAAGTTGTTCCTGCTTCTTTATTTAATTCGAACAAAAGTCTAATGACCTTTTCCCCTGTTTCTTCATCAAGATTTCCTGTTGGTTCGTCTGCAAACAGTATGGTAGGCCTGTTACTAAAGGCCCTTGCCAAAGCTACTCTTTGTTGTTCTCCCCCAGAAAGCTGTGAGGGATAATGGTGAAGTCTTTCTTTAAGGCCTACTTTTTGAAGTAGCTCCATGCTTCTCTCTTTAGCATTTGAAGCCCCTTGCAATTCCAGAGGCACACTAACATTTTCTAAAGCTGTTAAGGTGGGAAGCAATTGAAAATCTTGAAATATAAAACCTACTTCCTTATTTCTCAATAAAGCGCGTTCATCCTCATTTAATTCACTGATATTACTCCCGCAGAGCTCTACAAAACCATCATCTGCAGTATCTAAGCCAGCACATAGTCCTAACAAGGTCGTTTTTCCACTCCCTGAAGGTCCAACTATAGAGAAAGTATCCCCTGTTTCAATATCAAAAGAAATTCCATCAAGAACTTTAAGTTCTTTAGATCCACTGCGGTAAGTCTTCGCTAGTTGATGAACGTTTAATATCTTTGGCATAGGCAAGAATATTTTTTTTATTAAGCCCAACAAAATAAGGAAATGATTTTGACTTATAGCCCTTAAAAACATGAAGAGAATCTTAAAGTTTCGTTATTTTTTTAGCATCCTGTTGTTTCTTAGTTGTGGAGATAAGACCGATTCCAAAACTCAGAATAAGAATGCTGAGGATGATTCCTCACAAACAGAAGAAACTATTTCCCAGGAAAAAGTGATTGTTTTTTTTGGCGATAGCCTGACCGCGGGCTATGGATTAAGCACCGAAGAGGCATTTCCGGCAATCATTCAGGAAATTATTGACTCCGTCGGAATAAAATACAGTGTGATTAATGCAGGTCTTAGCGGTGAAACTACCGCAAGCGGTAAAAACAGACTAAGCTGGATATTAAATCAGCAGGCAGATATTTTTATTTTAGAATTAGGCGCTAATGATGGACTTAGGGGTATTCCTTTAGACGAAACTAGGCAAAACCTACAAGCAATAATTGATGCTGTAAAAGCGCAAAATCCGGAGACTCAAATAATTCTGGCAGGTATGCAAATTCCTCCTAATATGGGTGAAGAATACACCCAGGAGTTTAAAAAGATTTTTCCCGATATTGCTCTGAAAAACGAGGCAACTCTCATACCTTTCTTATTAGATGGAGTGGCGGGAATTACAAGTTTAAACCTTGAAGATGGGATACATCCCACGGCTGAAGGACATAAAATTGTTGCTGCTAATGTTTGGGAAGTATTAGCACCTAAATTGCAATAGGAATATTAATTAAGTGTAATCACTTTGAAAATGACTTTAGAAACTATCATTGAAGCTTTATTCTGGATTGATACAATCGCGGCTACTGTATGGATATTTCTAACGGTAATCATGTTCTGGATTCTTTATCAGCTTTATGGATTAGAGGGCAAGCAGCACCCCATTTTTAAGTTTGGTGTCTTTCTATTGGTTCTGGTTTGGCTCTATCCAATATATACGTTTCTCTTTAATCAGTTGGAAGTAGGTATGGCCGGAAATCTATTGACCTTATGGGCAACTATCTATTATATGCTAAAGCTTAAAAAACTCCCATTTAAAAAATATTTCTTGCTTTTACCTCAAATAATATGGCTTTTAATAGCCTCTTTTTATGTTGGCTGTCTTTTGGCAGAAAAGTATTTAATCGCTTAGAAATTATATTGCTAACCATAAGTTTTTCAGATACTTATAATTAATAATTTAGTTGATATCATAAAAATCGATCAAAATATTTTATAACTTAGTATCATCCCCTTCATTTAAGTATACTTATCCCCGGCTTTTAATAAAAGCGCAATTATGATATGTACCCTAAAAAAAGGAACCTCTTTCCTCTTAACTTTGCTTGTTCTCTTGCAGAGTTGTCAGATCTATAACAAAACTTCCGTTAGTTTAGAAAAGGCTTCACAAGCCGAACTACCTGTCAAGTTGATTACAAAAACGAAAGAAAAGTCTATCTATCGAAAAATCGTTTTAGAAAATCAAGAATATTATGGCATTGATCATAAAAATGGAAATTGGGTAAAATATCCATTAGAACAGGAAAATATTGAAAAGCTATTTCTCAAGGATAAAAAGAAATCGACTTGGGCCACAGTGGGTATGTTTTTAGGGATTACTATAATTCTAGTCTTTGTTTTTATTAATAATGAGGAGTTTGTAGCGCCCAATATATATTAGAACGTTGCTCTTAGAAAGAATACATTATGAGTATAAGATCTTTAAAAAAAGTTCTATTACCTGGTCACTTAGCACTAGTTATTCTCTTGCAGAGTTGTCAGGTCTATAATAAAACATCCGTGAGTTTAGAAGAGGCTTCACAAACTGAGCTTCGTGCCAAGGTAATTTCGAAGGATGAAGAAAAGCTGAAATACAAGAGGATTCTTTCTGAGAATCAGGAATATTTTGGTCTTAAAAAGAAAAACGGGAATTGGGTGAAGTTTCCATTAGAAGAACAAAATATTGAAGAACTGCTATTACAGGATAAAAAGAAATCCACCTGGGGAAATATCCTTTTATTCATTGGCATTCCGCTTGGCATGCTTTTAATATTATATATAATATTTCTTTTTACATGGACCGTAGTATAAAATAAATATCAAAATGGACCCAGACCCTTTCTCGGACCAAGATCTTCTCTTTTTTAAAAATAAAAATGGACCTTTTAAATCAATTTTGGCTTATCCTTTTTTGTCATAAAAAATAAAGCCTGATTTGTGCGGCTATTTTTATGCTTGTAAAGACGAGAGATTGATCGCTGCTTGTCTATTGGCTGAACAATGCCCATTTGAATTGTTTCTACTTTAACTTCTTTCTTCTTTTCCTTTCCATAGGTCATAAAACCAATTAAAAGGAAGATTGGTAAAATTTTACTTGTTTTCATCATTTGGGGACGTTTTATCTTATAAAACGCCCCCTAGTGCCTCATCTTATATTAAGAGCATGTAAAATCCATAAATTCTCGGTCATTGACACAAAGCCCGACAAAAAGTATGATTCTATCGATAAGAGGAATGACTCTTTAGTCCAACTGAACGAAATTATGTGTAGTTAATCGGTATTAATAGGATCCACTTTTAGCAAATAATTCGGATTTGGACAATTTTTGACATAATAAGCTACCTCTTCTAGCGAACAGACACCTGGATAGTCTCCATAATAAGTTCCAATATCCCCTATTATTTGAAAATGCAAATGAGGCGCATAATGAACATTGATAGAAGGATCACCCAGACTTGCTAATACATCACCCTTTTTAAAGACTTTCCCAACATATAAACCTTTAAGAGATTTTACGGACAAGTGCCCATATAAGCTGTAAAAGACCGTATTTTCTACGGTATGCTCAAGAATCATGGTAGGACCATAATCTCCCTTTATGGCATTATTTTTAAAACTATGAAGTTTCCCATCTATGGGAGTAATGACCTCAGTACCCTCTTTGGCCCATAAGTCGATCCCCAAATGAATATTTCGGCTTTTTCCCTCACGATTATCAAAACCCGTATGATCTTTATATAGGTTTCGTTTTTCCAAATATCCACCATAAGCCACCTTGCCTTTCTTCTTCTTTAAAATGGTATCAATATACATTTGACATTGAGAAGGATCTGATATTGCCACTTTCCTAATTTCCTCGTTTTGGATGGATAGATCTAAGGGGACATAGGTGCTTAACCCAAAGGATGCATCTAGAAGGTTAAGTGGGTCTTTGTTGGCTTTATAAAGTGTTTTTTCAAATCTTGTCATAAGTATAAAAGCAATCTATCAAAGATCGAAAATAAAATCACTAATCATAATTAACAGCTTTTTAACCACGATTGAAGAAAGATTTAATGAATTTTGAATTAAAATAAAGGTAATGAAAGGGATTTATGTACTTCTGATGGCGGTGATAGTTGTTTCATCTATTGGTTGTCAAACAAAAATAAAGAGCAATGAAGAGCCTATCAATGAAATGGCCTTAGCTGAAAAATGGTCCTCACAAGATCTGGAAAGTTTTGAAACAGCTTATTTTGCTAGTGGCTGTTTTTGGTGTGTTGAGGCTATCTTTGAGAGTGTTAAGGGAGTAAAAGAAGTGGTTTCAGGCTATTCGGGGGGTGTAGAAGAAAATCCAACTTATGAGCAAGTAGGATATGGAAGAACCACACATGCTGAAGCCGTAAAAGTTTATTACGACCCTGAGGTAATAAGTTATATTAAATTAGTCCAGGTGTTTTTTGGATCACATGATCCCACAAGCTTAAATAGACAGGGCCCCGATCGCGGCCCACAATACAGATCTATCGCCTTTTATAAAAATGAAGAAGAGAAAAAAATAATAGAATCCTATATGGCTGCCTTAGAGGAAAGTATGGTCTATGACAGACCTATTGTAACGCAAGTTGTAGCTTTTGATACTTTTTATGATGCCGAGGATTACCATCAGGATTATGAGAGAAAAAATCCTAATAACTCTTATGTTAGGCAAGTCTCTATTCCCAGACTGAACCGATTTAAAAAGAATTTTCCAGAGTACTTAAAAGAAGGTTCTCATTAATTAAAGATTTATTTCCTGTAGTTAAAAGCGACTTTTTTAAGTCGCTTTTTTTATTTGATAAGACTATTCCTATATTTAAGGATTGCAACAACAAAACTTTACTAAATGAACAACATAAAGAAAAATTTAGGCCACATTACACTGGCTATTGCATTTCTCCTATTTCTAGGAGCTTGTGAAGAAAAAGATACTACCCCTTGGAAATCACTTTTTAATGGCAGTAATTTTGACGGTTGGACTATTAAAGGCGGAGAAGCAACTTACGAAATACGCGATGATATAATTGTGGGCAAAACAGTTTTTAATACACCTAATACGTTCCTTACCACAGATATACTATACAGCGATTTTATTATGGAATTAGAGTACAAGGTAGACTCTTCCATGAATTCCGGAATTCAAATAAGATCTAATAGTCTTCCATCTTACCGAAATGGAACGGTCCATGGTTATCAAATAGAAATAGATCCATCTGCAAGGGCTTGGAGCGCTGGCATATATGATGAACAAAGAAGAGGATGGTTATATACTCTAGATAACAATCCTACCGCCCAAAAAGCATTTAAGCAAAATGAATGGAATCATTATAGGATTGAAGCCATTGGAGACACTATAAAAACCTGGATAAACGGCGTTGCTGCAGCTTATTTAATTGATGATAAAACGGATAAAGGCTTTATTGGATTACAGGTACATAGTATAGGAAAAGACAAGAAGGAAGGAACTGAAATCCAATGGAAGAATATTAATATCCTAACCGATAATCTTGAAAAATACAGTCGAAAAAGCAACCTCACTCCAGTGATTACTAAAAATGCACTGACCATAGACGAGACAAAATCCGGATATAAAATGCTCTGGGATGGTAATTCTACAGAAGGCTGGAGAGGCGCCCGTTTAGATGAGTTTCCGGAGAATGGCTGGGAAATTGAAAATGGCGAGCTTACTGTTTTAGCCTCAGGAGGAGGTGAATCTTCTGCAGGAGGCGATATTGTGACCAAAGAATTATTCGAGAATTTTGAGCTACAAGTCGATTTCAAACTGACAAAAGGAGCGAATAGTGGTATTAAGTATTATGTAAACACCGATTTAAACAAAGGTGAAGGTTCTTCCATTGGTTTAGAATATCAAATCTTAGATGATGCCGTTCACCCGGATGCCAAGCTCGGGAATCATGAGGGAAGTAGAACAATATCCTCCCTTTATGACCTTATTAAGGCAAACCCAAATAAGCATGTTAATCCAATAGGAAGTTGGAATCATGCCCGTATCTTATCAGATTCTACGCATGTTGAGCATTGGCTGAATGGCATGAAAGTATTAGAATATGAAAGAGGGAGCGAAGCCTATAAAGTACTGGTTTCCGAAAGTAAATATAAGGTATGGCCCAATTTTGGCGAAGCTAAACAAGGACATATTTTATTACAAGATCATGGAGACCGGGTATCATTTAAAAACATTAAAATAAAACCCATTTTAAATAAAAAATAATGACCACTAGACGCAATTTTATCAAGAAAACCACTGCAGGTAGTGCTGCGGTCACCTTAGGCGCCATGGGTATGCCCATTTTAACCAAGGCAAACATATTATCACCAAATGACCAATTACAAGTGGCCGTTATTGGGGTTAGAAGTAGGGCAAAAGCCTTGACCATGGGTATTAATAAAAGTCCCAATGTTAAAATAATATATAATTGTGATGTAGACGACACCATAATTGAAGACCATAATACCTGGAGCCAGAAAACTATAGGTTATGTGCCTAAAGTAGAAAAAGACTTCAGAAAAATGTTAGAGGATAAAGATGTAGATGCTGTTTTTATTGCTACCCCGGAGCACTGGCACGCCCCCATGGCTATTCTTGCCCTTCAGGCGGGAAAACATGTATATGTTGAAAAACCTTGCAGTCATAACCCATATGAAAATGGTTTGCTTGTAGAAGCACAGAAAAAGTATGGTAAAAAGGTCCAAATGGGGAACCAACAACGTTCTGCAAAGACCTCAATTATGGCCGTACAGGATATTAGAAATGGGATTATTGGAGAGGTTTATAAAGGAGAGGCTTATTATTCAAATAATCGTGGAAGTATTGGTGAAGGGAAAATAATAGATGTCCCCTCATCATTAGATTGGGAATTATGGCAAGGACCAGCACCGCGAGAAGCATACAAAGATAATGTTCACCCTTATAATTGGCACTGGTTTCGCAATTGGGGAACCGGAGAAATTCACAATAACGGGACTCATGAAATTGATATATGCCGTTGGGCACTGGGGGTTGATTTACCCGAAAGCGTGACTTCTTTTGGTGGAAAATATACTTTTCAGGACGATTGGGAATTTGTAGATAACCAACAAGTAACTTATTCATTTTCCGGCAACAAGTTTATTACGTGGACCGGGCATAGCCGAGGCCTTATGAAACCAGAACGACCAGGCAGAGGGGCAACCATCTATGGAAGTAAAGGGACCATTGAACTAAGCAGAGAGAGTTACCAACTTTATGGATTAGACGGAAAAGTCATTAAAACAGAACTAGAAGGTGGAACCAGTGCAACAATAGATACCATGGGTGCCGGAGATCTGGATGGTATGCATATAGCAAACTTTTTTAACGCCATACGGATAGATGAGCCTCAAAATTCACCCATCGCAGATGCTAGTGTAACTACAATGCTATGCCATTTAGGAAACATGGCACAAGATGCAGGTGAAACAATACAAATTGATACCACTACTGGAAAAGTCCTGAATAATGAAAAGGCCATGGCAAGCTGGAAAAGAGAATATGAAGCGGGATGGGAACCTAAATTATAGCCTTAAAAATAGATGAAAAGACGAGAATTCGTATTAAAAACAGGAATGGCAACCGCAGCAATAGGGGCAGCCTCCTCTGTAAATGCAGCTTTAAATTACAATGGATTAAATGATACTTCCATCAATATTGGAGTGATTGGTACCGGAGACCGCGGGGGTGGCCTTATTTCGGTTATGAATAATATTCCAGAATTAAATGTGGTAGCCTGTTGTGATGTTTTGCCCTTTCGACTAGAAAAAGGAATCGCAAATAGTGGAGGAACAGCAAAGGGATATAAAGACTACCGAAAGCTTTTAGAGCAAAAAAATATTGATGCCATACTGCTCGCAACCCCATTTAATACGCATTCTGAAATAGGCATAGACATATTAGATACCAATAAACACTTATACGCAGAAAAAACCCTTGCCAAAGGTTATAAGGGTATTACTGCCTTATTGCAAAAAGCTACTGAATCTAATAAAATAATTCAAACAGGACATCAATACCATAGTTCCAGGCTATACACCCATGTTGTTGATTTAATCAGAGAGGGAAAAGTTGGTAAAATTACGGCTATAGAATGCCAATGGAACCGGAATGGAAATTGGCGGCGTCCATTACCCGATCCATCGCTTGAAAAAGCCATAAATTGGAGAATGTACAGAGAGTTCTCGGGAGGATTGGTAGCTGAACTTTGTTCGCATCAAATTGATTTTACCAATTGGGTTTTAGAAGCAACCCCGGATAAGGTTATGGGCATAGGCGGTATTGATTATTGGAAAGATGGCCGAGAAACATTTGATAATGTCCATCTAATTTATAGCTATCCCAATGGGGTCAAAGCTACTTTTACTTGTTTAACCAGTAATTCTAAAGATGATTACCAGATTAAAGTAATGGGCGATAAAGGGACCATTATTTTAGACTATGTAAAGGCGTGGTTCTACCCTGAAGGAGATTATAAAAAAGAAATTGCAGAGGTAGACGGGGTCTCAGGTGCCACAGTACGCTGGGATGAAGGAAAAGGTATTCCTCTCAATGTGGAGCATGCTGACCCTAGCAAACAGGCATTGATAGATTTTAAAGATAGTATACTGAACAACACTTCTCCAGTTTCCAACATCGTAACAGGAGGAAGAACTGCTTTATGTGTTCAAATGGGCTTAGATGCTATGTACGAAGATAAAATAGTCTATTGGAATAAGAATATAAAAACCTAAAAAACAAGAAGATGAATACTTCTAGAGTTTCAAAATGTGTTGAAAGAAAGAGTTTTCTAAGGAGGATGTAGGCCTGCAAAGACATTGGGCTAATTTGAGAATAAGAATGCTTAGGCAGTTAACTATTTTAATTTTGAAGCGTAATTTCACTATACTCAGAATCTATATAGATTGATTTCTGAGAATCCTTTCGTAAGTTATAACCTTTATAACTAAATAAATTTCCTTGTTTAGTAGACACCAAATTTAAATTGTCCGGTCTTTCAAATTCTGACTCAGTCTGTTCAACTGTTATTTCATAATCTGTAATGGGGAGTTTACATACCAACTCCCCATTTTTAATTTTTATGTTTAAATCTTTAAAATCATCGCTAATGGTGATAATCTTTAACAACCCAAAGTCATTTTTAATAAGGGCGCTCTTAGTAAGTCTTTCTATAGTGACATTAGAAGAATTTGCATTTAAGGTAAGGGACCGAACTTCTTTTAAATCCACCCCTTCGGAATAGTTTGTACTAAGCTCCCCATAGTTCCAATTTTGAACAGCCACGGGAGAATAGGAGGCAACAATATTTGTTTTATCTCCATCAATAGTGGAAGCTAGCAAGCTTGCATAAGACAAGGTTGCATTTATATTCTTAGTATTTTCGGCCAATTTAACCTCTCCATGCCTCACATTCATTTTTAATTTAGTGGATTTGGGCATTTTTACTTTTATGGTTTTCTTTATTTTATAATTACGCTTCTGTCCATCAGAAGACCTATAAAATACATTTGGACTCACATTAATGTCTTTATAGACTCTTACTTCATGCTGGGCATCCTCGTGTTCTTCCATTATTTCTCTTTGCGCTTCCATCGCCATTCTTCTGGCTTCTTGAGCCTCACTCCTAGCCTCATGTGCTTCCCTTTTTAGTTCTTCGCGCTCTTCCCGTATTTCCTCTCTTTCCCTCATCATTTCTTCCCGAGCTCGTTCTCTCTCATGCATTCTGGACTCCATTTCTTTACTCCAGGCTTCTAATTCATCTTGATACTCTTTATCAAAACTCTTTTCAAACTCTTTGGTCCATTCTTCTAGGTACTTCTCACCATCTCTTTTATAGGCCTCATAATCAAAATTATTAAATTTCATTGGAGGAATAGGAGGCATAGGCATTTGCCTGATTATCTCTGGTATTTCTGGAAGATCCGGAATTTGTAACTCAAGAAACAAAGGCTCCATGTCTGGTATTTCAATAACCATATTCTCCAAATCTTTTGTATGGGCGCTAAAAAACCTTTCGTGATTTCCTGCCGTACTAATTTTAATTTCCCTACTGTTTCCTAAAATCTCTATCCCTCCATTGCTGAAGTAGGCTTCTGCTTCTTCCTCACTAGCACCTTCTAATTCTATAGTCGCCTCTACTACAATTTGGTTCTTGTTCCAGGTCTCAAACTCTATATCGGCATAACTGGTATTAATATTTATTACAGTCTCATCCCCTGCATTGAAGGTTTCCTGATACTCCTTAGTTTGCTTCTGTCCGTAGCCTATTGATCCAATTAGGCATAGACCTAAGACAATTTTTTTAAACGGTATTTGATGTGATTTGTTCATTTTTTGATGATTTTAATTCGTTTAACTTTTGTTTTAATTTATGTAGTAATTGCAATCGTAATTGAAGATTTTTAATAAGGGCCGCAATAGTCTGATCATTAGGCCCCACTTCATTTAATTCTTTATTCAGATTATTATACTCCGTATTTAAATCCGATAATCTGCTCATGAAGTCATCTACCATGGCCTTATTTTCTTCGGAAACCTCTAAACGAGATAATTCTAAATTGATATTGCTCACGTAATAGTTTTCCACTTTTTTTAAATCCGGGGAAAGATCGCCGAAAGAGATCCCCACTTTCTCATCCACTTTATCTTCTTCTACAGCCACTATCTGCTCTGGGATTTCCCTCTCTTGAGCCTTATAGGTATAAATCCCAATGCTCAACAAGATTAGGACCGAAGCTGCTATTCTCAAATAATAATAAGATGACTTACTGGTCGTGGGTAGTTCTTTTTCCAATCGATTTAAAAATCGCTGTTCATGCCCGCTCTTCAGGGGTGTCTTTTCGCCTGCTTCCTTCTTGAACATTTCTCTAAGATCCTGTGCCATATTGTCTATTTTTTAGTAATTCTCTTAAATAACCTTTACCCCTTAACAATCGGGTTCTACAACTTGTTTCTGTTAACTCCAGAATTTGAGCTATCTCACCATGATCGTAACCCTCTAATAAGAACAGCTGTACCACTAAGCGATATTTTTCTGATAATTGTGCCATAGCCTTTTTTATTTCCTTCATGCTCACTCCTTCCTCTACAGACCAATCATCATCTTCCACTATATGCATTGAACTCTCTTGAAGTTCAATAAAATGCTGTTTTCTAGCCTTTATAAAATCCAGGCATTTATTTATCACTATTCGCTTTAGCCATGAACCAAAAGTAACCTCGCCTTTAAATTGGTCAATTTTCTGAAAGGCTTTAATAAATGATTCCTGCAAAACATCTTCTGCGTCATCAGGATCTTTTATATACCGACATGCAATGCAGTACATTCCTTCACTATATTTTTTATAAAGTGTTAGTTGCGCTTTGCGATCATTGGCTTTACACCTGTTCACCAGCTCTACTTGCAAATTATGGCTAGTCTTCAATTGTTGATTTGTGTTGTTTAATATAAAGGACGAGAGAAAAAATTACATGTTGCAAAAAACAAGTATTTTTAAAGAAATAATATATCATAGACCTTGGAACAAGTTACAATTAAAAATAGCTATGCAGAGCTTACCGTCTTAAACTATGGTGCCATTATAAAAGAGTTGCTAGTAAAAAACAAAAAAGGTGAAAGACAGAATATTGTGGTTGGTTTAGACCCAATTGAAGATTATTATAAGGACGAAATCTTCCTGGGAGCATGTGTTGGTAGGTTTGCCGGGAGAATAACCCAAGGGGGATTTACTATCAACGGCCATCGATATGAATTAGATAATATTAACGGAATTCATCTACATGGTGGGAAAAGAGGTTTTGGTAAAAGACATTGGAAAATTGAAACTATTGGTGAAGGGGAAGAACCATTCGTAAAGCTGGTTTATTTTAGTTCTCATATGGAAGAGGGTTATCCTGGAAACCTCAAAGCGATGGTTACTTATAGACTTATTAAAAATTCGCTCCATATTATCCATGAAGCCTATACCGATGAAACAACTGTCATAAATCTTACCAATCATTCTTATTTTCAATTGGATGACTCCGGGGATATATCGCATCACATTATGAAATTAAAATGTAGTGAGATTCTTGAAACGGACGTCAATACTGCTCCCACGGGAAAGATTTTATCAGTAAATAATACAATTTACGATTTTAAGGAAGAAAGGTCCATCAAGGACAAAGGCATAGATACACCTTTTATATGTCCTAAATTAGATGAGCCAATAGCCAGTATTTACTCAACTATTTCCGGTATTCGAATGCAGGTAAAAACCAATCAACCGGCGGTGGTTATTTATACACCTCCGCAGTTAGCTGCTATTTGCTTTGAAACGCAAAACTTTCCTGATGCCCCCAATCAGAGTAATTTTCCTTCAGCTTTATTAAATCCCGGAGAAACCTATATAAATGAAGCTCAATTTATCTTCGATTTAGTACCTTAGGGCTACAAACAAATTCCTAAATAGTATGAAATTTCTTAAGTGGTTTTTAATTGTCATTGGCGCTCTAGCTTTGTTATTTTACTTTGTTGCCATGCCTTATTTAAAAGAACAAACCAAAAAAATTAGCCCTCAAAAAACAGCCGTATATAACATGAACGGCATAGACTTACATGTGTCTTATAGTAGTCCCTCTAAAAAGGGTAGGGTCATTTTTGGAGAACTAGTTCCCTATGGTCAAGTTTGGCGAACCGGGGCGAACGAACCTACGGTGGTTATAAATGGTTCTCCTGTAAATATCATGGGACAAGAACTACCAGAAGGGAAATATTCTTTATGGACAATTCCCGGTAAAGATGAATGGCAGGTTATTTTTAACAAAGGGATCCCGCCTTGGGGAGTAACAATTCTTAGCGGTGGGAAAGAAACCACCAGGGATCCAAAGGATGATGTCATACAAATTACTCTCCCAGCCATTAAACTTATCGAAGAAGTTGAAAGTTTTACGATCTCTTTTGAAGAAACAGGGGCTTTATATCTTTGTTTGGATTGGGACAAAACGAAAATCCGAATTCCTATTAGTAAATAATATTGAGCACCCTAAAAAATACAGGAAAAAAAGGTGTTTCTAAGGTCAGGAAACATCGCAAAAGAAAGTTATCTGTAGAGGAACTTACAAAAAATGTTCTTGCAGGAGATAAAACTTCCTTGGCCAGAGCTATTACGCTTGTTGAAAGTACTGCAGTAGAAGATCAAAAGAAAGCTTATATATTAGTCGAGAACTGTCTTGGAGCTAGTGCTGATAGCATTAGAATAGGAATCACCGGGGTACCCGGGGTGGGAAAAAGCACCTTTATAGAAGCTCTTGGCCGCACGCTTCTTGATGCAGGTAAAAAAGTAGCCGTTTTGGCTGTCGATCCTACCAGCAGTTTAAGCAAGGGCAGTATCCTTGGTGATAAAACTAGAATGCAGGAATTGGTGAAAGAAGCCAATGTATTTATTAGACCTTCCCCTTCCGGGAATTCTTTAGGAGGCGTGGCAAGAAAAACCAGGGAATCTATTATCCTATGTGAAGCTGCAGGCTTCGACTGTATTCTTATAGAAACAGTTGGAGTTGGTCAAAGTGAAGTTGCTGTTCATAGTATGGTCGATTTTTTTCTGCTTTTAAAACTGGCCGGTGCCGGAGATGAACTTCAGGGAATAAAAAGGGGTATCATGGAGATGGCAGATGCCATAGTTATAAATAAAGCCGAAGGGGAGAATCTAAAAAGAGCCTTACGAGCACAAGTTGAGTTTGAAAGGGCATTACAATTATATCCTCCCAAAGAGAATGATTGGTTTCCCCAGGTTAGTACCTGTTCTGCCCTAGATAAATCAGGAATTAAGGAGGTATGGGAAATGGTTGAAAAATTTTCGGATAATGTAAAAAATAATGGCTCTTGGTCTCTAAACAGGGAGAGGCAAAATCAATATTGGTTTCGACAAACAGTAGACGATTTATTAAAACAGCATTTCTATTTAACCCCCTCTATCAAAAAAGAATTGAATAATTATTTGACGCTGGTTTCTCAAAATAAGATTTCACCTTTTAGGGCTGCGGAAGAACTCCTGGAATACTACCGGGAAGAACTTAAATAAAAAACATAAATTTGCCCAAAACGATATCAAACTAAATGACTCCCACAACCAACGCGCTACTTTCTATAGTAATTCCCCTCTACAATGAAGAAGAAAATGTCGTACTTCTTACTGAAAAAATAAAAGAGAGTCTTGAAGGTTACAACTATCAGATAATTTATATTGATGATTTTTCAAGCGACCGAACCAGAAAACGGATCATAGAAATGAATGATCCAAAGGTTTACCTTATTGCCCTTAAAAAGAACTATGGTCAAAGTTTAGCTTTGGCTGCCGGTATCGATTATGCCGAAGGGGAGTATATTATTACCATGGATGGAGATCTACAGAACGACCCTCTGGATATTCCTGAGATGTTACCCTATGCACTAAGTGGGGAATTTGATGTGGTGACCGGGATCAGGCAAAAAAGAAAAGACTCTTTAATTAAAAAAATACCTTCCAAAATTGCTAATTTTTTAGTCCGAAGAGTCACCAAATTAGACATTAAGGATAATGGTTGTGCCTTAAAAGTTTTTAACAAAGATATCGCCAAGGATCTTAACTTATATGGGGAAATGCATCGTTTTATTACTTTATTGGCCTTTTTAGAAGGGGCGCAAATAAAGCAAGTGCCTGTAAGACATCATGCCAGAAATGCCGGGGTTTCAAAATATGGATTGGAACGTGTATTTAAAGTGGTGGCAGACATGATGTTATTACTTTTTATTAGAAAATATTTCCAAAGACCTATCCACCTTTTCGGAATTCTTGGGGTCTTGCTAATAATCCTTGGGGTTTTTATCAATATATATTTATTAATTGTAAAATGGGGCTTTGGACAGGATATAGGTACAAGACCGCTGTTAATATTTGGTATGATGTTTATACTTGCAGGAATTCAACTTTTTACCATTGGTATTGTGATGGAATTACTCATTAGAACCTACTACGAATCACAAAACAAAAGACCTTATCGTATTAAAAAAATTACCCGAGGTGGAGAAACTTCGTAAAAAAGGTATTACCCTCCTCAAAGTATTGTTCAGTTTTGCTTTACTCTACTTTGTTTTTAATAAGATTGCCTTTGCCGAGGTCTGGCAATTAATTCAAAAGGCAAACCCTTTTTATATCCTTTTGGCTACCCTATTTTTTATTGCCTCAAAATTGTTTGCTGCCTTAAGACTCAATCTTTTTATTCATCAACTAGATATTCCTTTAACCCATAGAAGTAATTTCAAATTATATCTTCTGGGGATGTTTTACAACCTTTTCCTTCCAGGTGGAATTGGGGGAGATGCCTATAAAGGATATGTTTTAAAAAAAGAGTTCCAAATAAAAACTAAAAGAGTTGTATCAATTTTACTATTAGATAGATTAAGCGGTCTTTTGTTAATTTTTCAATTTGCCTGTATCTTCGCTTTTATCCTTAGACAATCCTTATTAATGGATTATCGCTGGCTATTTTTAGTTGCGCTACTTTTAAGCATGCTTGTTTTTTGGTTTATTAATAAAAGGTTTTTTTCCTACGTCTATAAGGTGTTTTGGAGTTCTCTTGGGTTTTCTTTCTTGGTCCAAGGAACCCAGATTATATCCGTTCTTCTTATTTTAAAAGCGTTAAGCATTACTTCTAATTCCATTGCCTATTTATTTATTTTTTTAGTCTCCTCAATTGTCTCTGTATTACCTTTAACTATAGGCGGAATTGGAAGTAGGGAAGTAGTTTTCTATTATGGTGCCTTATGGTTAGGCTTAGATGAAAGTTCATCTATTAGTATAAGCATGCTTTTCTTTCTAATAACCGCTTTGATATCCTTTAGCGGCGTGATTTTTCATTTTAAAAAACCTCGCTTAGAAGTTAATAAGTGAGTATCTATTTTTTAAGGTGCACTAAAAACATTTGATTTAATATTTTTTGCCTTGAATCGGGGTTTAGGAATTTAGCTTGTAATCTTGTTATTCTAAACTGTTTTACCTCAAAGGAATCATCCCAATAAAGACCCGCTTCCTTTAATTCCTCAAGATCTTCTTCTGTTGCATAGACCCAATAATCCTCATCTCCTTTTAAGTCAAGGATAGAAACCATCTTAACAGGTTTTTGGTTATAAAAATCGAGTGCCCAGGAGTAACGCTCACTAATTTTATATATCTCATCTACTGATACATCGTTTTCGGCAATAACTTTTGCCATTTCAGAACCGGCCTGATACGTTAACAAGGAAGGATAAAAATGAGTATTTAGAACGGCATTTAATATTAGGGCGCTTCCGGCGGATATAAATACCATCCTATTTAAGAAGTCTTTATTCCTAAAAATATAAATTATCACTATTATCCCTATCAGAAGGTAAACTAGGTAGGACCATCCTGTCGAAAGAGGAAAAACAAAACCTAATAGTAAACTGCAGCATAGTATTACTAAAGCCAAGATGAAATACTGAAATCCCAATAGCCACTTTCTCAGTCTTATTTCGCCAGATACTGCTAGTTCATAAATATAAGAGGCCGTTAATACGGCAAATAAAGGAATTGTAATATTTAAGTAATGCGGAAGTTTAAACTGGGCAAAACTAATTATAAAGAAAATAAGGGTGATGCCTCCCAGGGTCAAAACTTCATACCCGTCTACTCTTTTAAACTGCATCTTAATTCCCTTGCGCAGCCTAGTTATATAAGCCAGAAGGCCAATGATGGTCCATGGGAGAAAAACCCATAAAAAAGTATGAAAAAAGAAGAAATAATCACTGCTGTTCTTACCTATCCCTTCTCCACTTAAACGCTCAAAACTTTGTTCCCATAAAATAAAAAGTATACCACTTCGGTGATCTCGCCCACGAATTACTTTTTCCGGATGAAGGTCAAACTGAAGGTAATAGGCATAAAGTACCGGACTTATGGTTATAGCAAAAACAATAATGGCCACTAACAATTTCCAACTCCACAAGACGGCCCATTTATTTCTATAAATGGTATGACATAGTAAGGGTAAGCCAATTACCAAAACGGCAATCTGTCCTTTAGTAGAAAATGCCAACCCCATTGCCACAGCACCCACCAGCAAATTCTTGAGTTCGTTTTTTTCTAAAAAGGTTGCCAATTGCCAGATAGCCAGAGCTGAGAAACCGGTTAACACGGCATCCGTTCTAACATCAATTGCGGCGAGAACAATAGTCTGTGCTGTCATAAACACTAGGGCAGATAATCTACCTACCTCTCTAGAATAGAGAAGTTTACCAAGACCAAAACAACTGTAAGCCGCCAAAAATGTCGCTAATATTCCTGGAATACGATAAGCCCATTCATGTAAACCAAAAATTTTAAAAGAAATAGCTGCCAGCCAATAATGCATATGGGGTTTATCCAAATATTCTTCCGGTCCCTTAAAAAGGCTTAAAAAATCCCCTTCCTGAACCATTCGCATGGCCATAACTGCAAACTGAGCAGAATCATTCTCAAATAAGGTCACGAACATTCCGGCCAAATAAACAAGACTAGTCAAAACAAATAAAACACTGAATTGAGATTTGGAGATCATGATTGAATCTTGATTAGAAAAAAGAAATATAACTTAGAGAACAACCAACCAAATAGCAGTCCCACCGAAACACCTGTAATGATATCAAGTGGATAATGAACTCCAATATAAATACGACTGTAAGCCACTAAAGAGGCCCATAGAAAGAGTATAATCCCGAGATATTTAAAACGAGTCTTAAGGACAAGGGTAAAAAAAGAGACTATAGCAAAAGAATTGGCGGCATGAGCCGAAAAATAACCATATTTTCCACCACAGTATGATTTTACCAATCGCATAATCGATGAGACCTCAGGATCATGGCAAGGTCTTAAGCGGGCAACGCCGTATTTGAAAAAATTAGATAATTGATCTGTAGCTAAAATCATCAAAGCTATCATAACAAGAAATACGATGAACTTTTTAACCCCAAGTTGTTTGTACGAGATGAAGGCCAAAAAAAAGTAAAGTGGAATCGCGCTCCATTTATTTGTGAGAAACATCCAAAAGCCATCCCAATTGGCATTTCCCAATCCATTGAGAAAAAGAAAAAATTGCTTATCCAATTTAACCAACTCCTCTATCATTCTATTCTTCGTATCTGGAAATTTCCCGATCGTAAAAAGCGGTTGCTGCTTCAATTAAACTCTCGGCTTCTTCAGAAAGCTCTTTCTCATCCTCCTGAGAAAAGTCTTCTAACCATTCTACCTCATCATCTTCAAGGTTTATAATAAATCTGGGGAACGCGGTATGAACTACAAAAATCCCGTTTGGGAAATCAGTATTATCCCCTAATAAGAATTTAGGAAAGTTTTCATTAGCCATAGATAAATATCATTTTTGTTTTAAAGATCAAATAATTCATCCTTGTATATACCTTTTGGTAAGGTAATTGAATCGAAGATACAACATAATTGCCGATGCCGTTAATCCGGATAACAACCCAATCCAAATCCCTGTACTTTTCAAAGAAGTGTGTAAACCAAGATAATAACTGATAGGGAATCCGATAATCCAATAAGCAATAAAAGTAATAAATGTAGGTATTTTAACATCTTGGAGTCCCCTTAAGGCACCTAAAATAACCACCTGTAAACCATCAGAAATTTGAAAAAAAGCAGCTACCAAAAGTAACTGTGCTGCCAGCCCTATCACTTCCATATTATCCATTTGATTTGCCAGATCACCCGTATCCAAATAAATAGTAGGAAACCAATGACGACCCACCAAAAATAGAACAGCAAAAACAATTTCAATTATTAAGGTGAGTAGAAAAATAGACTCTGCGATCCTTTTTAATTCCGTATAATTGTGCAAGCCCTTCTGGTTTCCCACACGAATCATTGCTGCCACACCAAGACCCATCCCAAACATAAAAGTCATACTACTGAGATTAAGAGCAATTTGATTTGCTGCCTGCGGATTCTTCCCCAAGACCCCACTTAACCAAATAGCAGCAGTAAAAATAGCTACTTCAAAAAACATTTGCAGTGCAGAGGGAAATCCCAGGTTAATAATTTTGCGCATCACTCGTTTTTCTATCTCTTTGAAATTGAATCCGGTTACGTAATCATGGAATTTCTTCTTTTTCTTTAGAAGATACCATAACATAATAAGCATTATTACACGTGAAATTAAAGTTCCTAAAGCTGCCCCTACGATACCTAATTTAGGAAATCCAAATGAGCCAAAAATTAGAAGGTAGTTAAGTATAATATTCACCACATTGGCAACAATAGTAGCATACATCGGGTATTTGGTCTGAGACAAGCCTTCGGAAAACTGTTTAAAGGCTTGAAACATGATGAGAGGAACCAAAGAGAATGCGACTAAATCGAGATAAGGCAACGACAACTCCACTACCTCAGGAGGTTGCTGCATATACTGGAGTATTGGTTTCGACAACTGAATTAATCCGAAGAGCGCTAGTCCAATCAAGGTACAAAGAACAATCCCATGTTTTAAAGCACTTTTTCCTGCAGCTTTATTACCTGCCCCATCCGCTTCGGCTACCAGAGGGGTTATCGCTGTAGAAAATCCAATTCCCAATGACATAGCCACGAAAACAAAACTATTTCCCAAAGAAACTGCTGCCAATTCTGCAGTCCCAAGTTGACCCACCATGATATTGTCGGCAAAGGCTACAAAAGTATGCCCTAGCATTCCCATGATCACAGGAACTGCCAGTTTTATGTTATAAGCGAACTCTTTGGTATATTGTTTAGTCAAGCTTGATTGGATTTTAACCCTTGGTAAAGGTAAGATTTAGCAATAGTAATTCGGAAGAGTATAAGCGAGAAGTATACTTTAAATTTAAATCTTTTTTGCCTGCTCCCAGAAGACATCCATTTCCGCCAAAGTCATGTCCTTTAAGTGCTTTTTTTGTTCCTTAGCCATGATTTCTAAATATTGGAATCTTTTGATAAATTTTTTATTTGTTCTCTCCAGGGCGTTTTCAGGGTTTATCCCCAAAAATCGTGCATAATTGACCATAGAAAACAGAACATCTCCAAACTCTGCTTCCATGCCATCTTCATTTGCTAATCCGACCTCAGTCTGGAGTTCGGCTAGTTCTTCTTTTACTTTCTCAAACACCTGAGCCGGTTCCTCCCAATCAAAACCAACACCTGCTACTTTATCCTGAATTCTATTCGCCTTTACCAATGAAGGCAAACTATTTGGCACGCCCTCTAAGACGCTTTTTTTACCTTCTTTTAATTTTAAATTCTCCCAATTTCTCTTTACATCTTCCTCATCTTTCACCTTAACATCACCATAAATATGCGGATGTCTATTAATAAGTTTTTCTGAAATTGAATTGGCTACCTCGGCCATATCAAAGTGACCATCTTCCGATCCAATCTTAGCGTAAAAAACAATATGAAGCAATAAGTCTCCAAGCTCTTTTTTTATTTCATCTAAATTATTATCCAAGATAGCATCCCCTAATTCATAGGTCTCTTCAATAGTAAGGTGTCTTAGACTTTCAAATGTCTGTTTTCTATCCCAGGGACACTGCTCTCTTAGCTCATCCATGATAGTCAGCAAACGATCGAATGCATTTAATTCTTCTTCCCTATTTTTCATAAAAGCTTGCTTTTGGCAAAAGTACAAATCCCCTACTAATAGACGTATGGATTTTTTAGACTAAATTAGGAGCAAACAAGTACTACCTAACATATTGATAACATGACTACAAGAAGAAATTTTTTATTCCAAGTATCCGCATTGAGTGCCGGAAGTTTATTAATGCCCACAATAATGAAGGCCTCTGGCATGGAAGATAAAATGGGAGTTCAACTTTACTCCTTTCGAGATGAAATGCTAAATGACCCCATCGAGACCTTAAAACAAATAGCAAACATTGGGATTAAAGAAATTGAAACTGCCCGAAGCAACAAAGGGCATTATTATGGTCTCAAACCAGAGGAAATGAAAAAGATTTGTGATGATTTGGGGATGAACTTAAAAAGCGGTCATGTCCATTTAGATGATGCTTGGGAGAAAACAATGAATGAAGCGGTTGTTTCAGGACAAGAATATCTTATTTGTTCCTCTATGCCGAGTAAGGGGCAGAATGTCGATAATTACAAAAAAGTTGCAGAATCTTTTAATAAGGCCGGAGAAGCTTGTAAAGCTCTTAACCTTAAATTTGGATATCATAATCACGATTATGAGTTCGATTCTGAAGGCGGAGAAGTACTTTATGATATTTTGCTTAAAAATACAGATCCTTCCTTGGTTCATATGGAATTAGATTTGGGATGGGTCATTACGGCCGGAAAGGATCCTTTGGAGTATTTTAAGAATTATCCCGGCAGATTCCCTCTCTGGCATTTAAAGGATATGAATCTTGCCAAAAAAGAAAGTACTGAATTTGGAAAAGGGGGCTTAGACATCAAGGAAATGTTGGCGCATAAAAAGGCCTCTGGTGTAAAACATATCTTTATAGAACAAGAAGAGTATGCCAAATCTCCTCTGGAAAGTATGGAATACAATATGAAGTACTTAAAGGGGCTTTCATAAATCAACTATATGTCTCAATTGGAAGATCCTTATGCCTTTACCAGAGAGAAGATAAAAGAAGCACCAAATACTTTTAAAGAAAGGCTCTCTTTTCTGGGGCCTAGTTTTATCTTGTCTGCTTCCATTGTTGGCTCGGGGGAATTAATCGCAACGACCACTTTAGGAGCACAGGCAGGGTTTATTACTTTTTGGGTTATTCTGGTAAGTTGTACTGTAAAAGTTGCCGTCCAATTAGAATTTGGAAAGCATACTATCCTTACAGGAGAAACGGCCATGCAGGCTTTTAACAAGCTTCCGGGACCATTTTTTGGAAAAGCAAAATGGGCCGTCTGGATGGTTCTTGGTGTTATTGTAATAAAACTTTTACAGGTAGGTGGGATCGTAGGAGGCGTGGCGATTATTTTAAATATGGCATTTCCCAATATAGCCATCCCCGTTTTCTGTCTTTTAATAGCTGCAATTGTTGCGCTGATGGTTTATAGAGGTTATTATTCGTTTATTGAAAAATTCTCTCTGGCCATGATAGGGTTTTTTACTGTTTTCACCTTTGCTACCTTGTACTTCCTTAGATACACGCCCTATTCCATTGAATTTGATAATATTCTGGAAGGACTTCAGTTTAAATTACCTAAAGAATTGGTCGCCGTGGCCATTGGTGCTTTTGGAATTACAGGAGTCGGTGGTGATGAAATCATACACTACAATTACTGGTGCCTAGAAAAAGGCTATGCCTCTTTTACCGGTAAAAGGGATGACTCAATAGCATGGAAAAAAAGGGCTGAAGGTTGGATCAGGGTTATGAAATTGGATGCAGTGATTGCTATGTGTATTTATACTGCCGTTACCGCAGCCTTTTATTTATTAGGAGCAGCAGTATTAAATGCTCAGGGGGGTATTCCTGAAGGCTATGCCATGATAGAAACCCTTTCTGCTATGTATACAGAATCCCTAGGCCCTAAGGCTAAGATGTTTTTTTTGATTGGAGCTTTTATAACCCTATTTTCTACACTTTTTGCCGCCTTGGCTGCATGGACTAGGCAAACTACAGATATCTTTGGAACCATAGGCTGGATTGATTTCCAGAACCTTAAACAACGTAAGAAAACGATTGCCATACTGGCTTGGATTTTCCCCATCCTATGGGCTTTGCTTTTTATTTTTATAAAGTTGCCAGTTCTTATGGTTTTAACAGGGGGGATTGTCGGATCATTTTTACTGTTTTTAGTTGTTTTTGCGGTTGTTCATTTTCGATATTTTAGAAACAATCCTCAATTCAAAACCGGATTTATTTACGATTTTATACTATGGCTGAGTATTTGTAGCATAGTAGGCGTAGGTGTCTTAGGAATTATTAAACTATTTAGCTAAATTAGGGTAACTTGTAAATCTCAATTAGACCACTGATAACATGATAAATATTCTACGCAGCCTCTGCTTAATTTTACTTGGATTGCTTTTCAGTTGTAAGACAGAAAAACCATTTGACATTATTATTCGAAATGGAGATATAATTATTGGAGATGCCAGTAATTCTTTTAAAGGAGATGTAGCCATTAATGCAGATACTATTGCTGCCATAGGGGACCTTAAAAACAAAAAGGCTCTTAAAGAAATAGATGCCACAGGCTTAACGGTGGCTCCAGGCTTTATTAATATGCTTAGCTGGGCGAATGTATCACTAATTGAAGATGGAAGATCCCAAGGAGACATTAGACAAGGGGTTACTTTGGAAGTATTGGGTGAAGGCCGCTCTATGGGACCTTTAAATGAAATCATGAAAAAGAATATGTTGGAAAGTCAGCAAAATATCAAATATGACATTGAGTGGAATAGTCTGGGTGAATACTTAGAATTTCTGGAAAATAAAGGAGTATCCACCAATATTGCCTCCTTTGTGGGTAATGGTACTTTAAGAGAATACGTAATGAACTATGAGAACAGAGTCCCCACAGAAGATGAACTTAATAAAATGAAGGAACTAACCAAAGAAGCCATGGAAGAGGGGGCTATGGGACTTTCCACTTCTTTGATCTATGTGCCCAGCGGACACGCTTCAACAGAAGAAATTATAGAATTAACTAAAATAGTTTCGCAATATAATGGGATGTATATATCCCATATCAGAGACGAAGAAGAGCATCTTTTAGAGGCCGTAAAAGAGTTAATTGATATTTCGAAAGAAGCGGATGTCCCAGGAGAAATTTATCATTTTAAAGCCTCAGGAACTGCTAATTGGGGATTATTAGACAGTGCTATTCAACTAGTTAATGATGCCAGAAAAAAGGGTCTTGCTATTACTACAGATATGTATATGTACAACGCCAGTTCTACAGGACTAAACGTCTTATTACCTTCCTGGGCGAAGGAAGGAGGACATTCCAAAACCATTGAATTAATGAATGATCCGATTAAGAAAAAGAAAATGATCAAAGAGATAACTTTTCATGTTCCTCCTGAAAAAATTCTTCTTGTAGGCTTTAGAAATAAGACAATGAGAAACCTAATTGGGATGACCCTGGCTGAAGTGGCAGCGGAAAGAAATAAGGATGCAGCAGAAACAGTTGTTGATCTGATTAAAGAAGACGATAGCAGAATTCAAGTAGTCTACTTTTCAATGTCAGAAGAAAATATTAAAAAAAAGCTTGCCCTCCCTTATATGTCTATCTGTTCTGATGCCGGCTCTTATACAAATGAAGGTGTATTTTTAGAGCAAAGCACTCATCCCAGGGCTTACGGATCTTTTGCCCGCCTTCTTGGACATTTCGTGAGAGAAGAGCAAGTAATCTCATTAGAAGAGGCTATTTACAAACTCACAGGGCTACCTGCCAACAATCTAAAACTAAAGAAAAGAGGGAGTCTTAAAGAAGGTTTTTATGCTGATGTAGTGGTATTTGATGCCAATACTATTAAGGCAAATGGCACCTTTAAAGAACCCCACCAATATGCTACCGGGATGAAACATGTCTTTGTTAACGGAACTCAAGTCATCGAAGGGGAAAAGCACACGAATAACTTTCCCGGAAGAATAGTTCGAGGGCCGGGATGGACTGGAAAAAAGGAATAAATAATCAATTAAAGAACTTATGAAATCAACGCTTACTCTTGTACTTTTCTTTCTGCAAGTTATACCAATATGCTACGGCCAAGACAGCGATCTTATTGCTCCGGATGCTGAGCTGAATTTGGTTGCAGATGACTTTATATTTACAGAGGGCCCGGCGGTGGACCAAAATGGAGACGTTTATTTTACCGACCAACCCAATAATAAAATTTTAAAATGGGATGCAAATACTAATGAGGTTACTACCTATATGGAAAATTCAGGCAGATCAAATGGCCTGTATTTTGACAATGAAGGACGTCTTTTAGCCTGTGCAGATGAAAAATTTGAACTCTGGCAAATCGATAAAAATAAGAAGGTTACCGTACTAATTGATGAAGTAGAAGGAAAAAAATTGAATGGTCCAAATGATTTATGGGTAGATCAAAAGGGTGGTATTTACTTTACAGATCCCTACTACCAAAGACCATATTGGAAGCGAACAGAAAAAGAAATTGAAATCCAAAAGGTCTACTATCTAAGCCCGGACAAAAAAAGTATCCAAGTAATGGCAGATGATTTAATTCAACCCAATGGCATCATTGGATCTGCAGATGGGAAAACTCTTTTTGTTGCTGATATCGGAGATAAAAAAACCTACAGTTACACTGTTAATGAGGATGGCAAACTCACCAATAAAACTCTTTTTACTGACATGGGTTCGGATGGGATGACCTTAGACAATAAGGGAAATCTTTATTTAACAGGAGATGGAGTGACCATTTTCAATAGTTCCGGAGAAAAAGTTGAACATATAGTTATTCCTCAAAAATGGACTGCCAATGTCACTTTTGGCGGAGAAGACCAAAAAACTTTATTTATTACTGCGATGAATTCTGTTTATACACTAGAAATGCAGGTAAACGGAATTCGGTAGTGTAATTTTATATAAATCCAAAGTTATACACAAAAACAAACTAAACCATGTATAAATTAAAGCTACTTCCTTATTTCCTTTTTGCTTTTTCCTTATCCATTTATGCTCAAAACGGTACAGTGATGGACGAGGAAATTCTCAGCAGTAAAATCTTGAATGGGGAGCGAAAATATGCCGTATACTTACCTCCGGATTATGACTCTTCTAAAAGGAGCTATCCCGTACTGTACCTTCTTCATGGATCAGGAGATGATCAGACCGGATGGGTACAATTCGGAGAAGTACTTCATATAACTGATAAGGCAATACAAGAAGGTAAAGCTACCCCAATGATTATAATTATGCCAGATGCCGACACAGGAAAACGTGGCTATTTTAATGTAGGAGAATGGAGGTATGAAGACTTCTTTTTCGATGAATTAATTCCGCATGTTGAGTCTAAATATCGAATTAAAAAAGACAAACGATATAGAGCGGTAGCCGGCTTATCGATGGGTGGAGGAGGAACCTTTATGTACGCTCTTCACAAGCCGGATATGTTTTCATCAGCTTGCCCCCTTAGTGCTTACATTGGCCCGTTAACCATAGAACAACTAAAAGAGAGAGCACAAAGACGAGGAGATACCTTCTCTGAAAAGGAGATCAAAAACTTTTTTGAGCAGCATAATGCCCTTTCATTAATAGAATCTGTTCCTCTTGAAAAAATCAAATCCGTGAAGTGGTTTATTGACTGTGGTGACGACGATTTCCTATATGAAGGCAACAGTCTTGTTCATATAGCCATGAAAAAAAAGGAAATCCCACATGAATATAGAGTTAGAGATGGCGGCCATAGTTGGACCTATTGGAGAGCTTCGCTACCCGTTGTTCTAGAATTTGTTTCGGATAGCTTTCATCAAAACTAAATATTGATTATGAATTTATATAACACCTTTTTAGCCCTTTTATTTATGAGCTTATCTATCGCACAAGAAAGTCCATCATCGGACCTCCCCTACGCTGCTATTCCGGCATATCCTAAAGAATATACTTCTGGAACCGTTGTTTCAAGAATGATCGATGGACTTGGTTTTCGTTACTATTGGGCTACAGAGGGATTAAAGCCTAAAGATTTAGCTTACAAGCCTTCTCCCACAGGAAGAACTATTGAACAAACCCTAGACCATCTCTATGGCTTATCAACGGTTATTTATAATTCTGCCATCAAAGAAGTGAACGACAGAACAAGTCCACTTAAGCAACCCAGTACTTTTGAAGAAAAGAGAAGAAAGACTTTGGTTAATCTAAAGAAAGCAAGTGAAATATTTCTTGATACGAAAGATTTAGGTGAGCATATGGTCGTATTTAAATCTGATAAAGGCACCTCAGAAAACCCATTCTGGAATCAGATTAACGGTCCCATAGAAGACGCCATATGGCATAGTGGACAGATTGTTATGATGAGGAGAGCTTCCGGAAATCCTATAGATTCTGGAGTTAATGTATTTATGGGTATTAGAAAGATTGACGAATAAAATATCTCCTTAATTTTGTAAGGATTAAACTAATTAATGGACTATAAATAAGACTTTTTACAATCTAGTCATTCAACAAACCCATTAAAAACAATCTAATGAAAAAACTACTCTTACCCTTTTTGGTATTCTTATTAATTAGTTTTAATACAATGGATACCCAACTCACCCCGGAAGAAAGAACAAAAGCAGCCGGTGAATTAACGAAAACTGAAAATCATTTATTAAAAACTGTAAAAGGTCTTAGTGAAGCCCAATTAAATTTCAAAAGTAGCCCGGATTCTTGGTCAGTAGCAGATTGCGTTGAACATCTTACTATCTCCGAAAATTCTTTTGATCAAATGGTAAAAGGTTCCTTGGAAGTCCCATCCGATCCCACAAAAAAAAGTGAGGTAAACATGACGGACGACCAAATCCTTACCATGATATCTAGTCGAGAGAAAAAAGTAAAGACCCCTGAATCTTTTGAACCTTCCGGGAAATTCGGTACATATGAAGAAACACTGAAAGCATTTAAATCAAAAAGAGAAGAACACATTATTTATATTGAAACTACGGAGGACGATTTGAGAAATCACTATGCGAAGTTTCCCTTTGCAACTTTAGACGCTTATCAGGTATTTCTTTTTATGTCGGGTCATACCGAAAGGCATGTAAAACAAATGGAAGAAGTAATGGCCGATCCAAATTTTCCAAAAAAATAAAAAGTTGAACAATAAGATTAAGCATCCTTTAGCTTTTTAGTTAGAGGATGTTTTTTTTAAAGCCTATTGTTTACTTTTAAGGGATGACCTTTTTTACCTTTTTTCTATTTACTGGTTTAGTTGCACTTATAGCGACATGGAAATTACGACGCTCCAAAATTAATTCTAAAGATGGGTATTTTCTTGGGGGAAGATCCTTAACGGGTATCGTAATTGCAGGGTCTCTCTTGCTCACGAATATTTCAACGGAACACTTGGTAGGAATGAACGGTTCATCCTATAAGAATGGTGCCATAATTATGGCCTGGGAGGTGACTTCTGCCTTAGCCTTGGTGGTTGCAGCTCTCTTTTTTGCCCCACGATATTTAAAAATGGGCTTAACTACTATCCCGGAGTTTTTAGAAAAAAGATTCGATGGCCCTACCAGAACTATTGTGGCCCTTTTGTTGATAATTTCGTTTATAGCTACCCTACTCCCTATAGTATTATACACAGGAGCGCTTAACATAGAAGCCATTTTTGATCTATCTGATCTTTTGGGGGTAGATAAAAGTCAAGGCATCTGGGTTACCATTATTATTGTAGGCACTATTGGAGCAATTTACGCCATTTTTGGGGGCTTAAAAATGGTAGCCCTAACAGATACAATAAATGGATTTGGTCTGCTAGTTGCGGGTTTACTGGTGCCCATCATTGCCTTGTGGCAAATTGGGGATGGGGATATTGGTTTCGGCTTGGTAAAAGTTTTTAATAAGAGCCCGGAAAAATTTAATGTTATCAGCCAAGAATCGGGCTTTGGGCAGGGAGCCAGAAATGCGATACTCCCTTTTGAGGTTTTGTTTACTGGTTTAATGATTAACCAGATCTATTTCTGGTGTATGCACCAGTCTATCATCCAAAGAGTACTTGGTGCAGTAAGTCTTAAAGAGGCTCAAAAGGGCCTTTTATTAACAGGTTTATTGAAAATCCTGGTTCCTTTAATAATCGTTTTACCCGGAATAATTGGTTTTTATTATTTTGAAAATCAGTACTTTGAAGATCCCGATAGCGTATACCCACAATTGGTTAAAATGGTTTTACCGGAATGGTTGACGGGATTTTTTGTGGCCGTTATGATGGGAGCTATCCTTACTACATTTAATAGCACTTTAAACAGTGCAGCTACGGTATTTAGTTTAGATCTTTACAAACGGTATTTAAAGCCAAATGCCAGTGAAACCAGGCTGGTTCTCGTTGGCAAGAGCAGTTCGGCAATTTTGGCTGTATTTGCGATAGGTATAGCTCCCTTTGTAGCTAATGCCCCGGAGGGTCTTTATCAATTATTACAACAACTAAACGGCATCTTTTTTATACCAATTGCCACCGTAATTATTGCCGGATTTCTTTTCCCCAGGATCTCGGCGATAGGAGCTAAAAGCGGCATGCTATTCGGGTTTGCATTTTATATTTTATGTTATTATATCTTAGAGTTAAATATCCATTTTGTACATCTTTGGGGAATAGAATTTGTGTTGAATATTCTGGTGATGTATTTGGTTTCTCTTCGTTTTCCGATAAAGCATTCTTTTACTATAAAAAATACAGGAGTAGTGACCATAAAGCCATGGCGACTCGCCAAACCATTTGGCATTTTTTTAGTAGCATTTACGATAATTTTGTACCTTTTACTTGGAAATATATAAGATGGAAAAGGTATTTAGAAATTATAATGAGAATTCGGTTAAGGCTGCTGTAAGAGAGCACTATAAAAAAATGCGTCAGAATCAAACCGTAGCCTATGTGGCTGAAATGAAGCAGAAATATTTGACCTTTGACAAGCCTATGATGTTATGGGAGGCCCTTAGTCATTTAGATGATTTAATAGACGTAAGTGACCCGGATTTGGACCTACCCAATGTGCAGCATCTTATCCAAAGTGCGGAGGCTATTAGAAAAGACAAAAGAGCCGATTGGATGCAATTAGTCGGCTTAATTCACGATTTAGGTAAAATAATGTTTCTATGGGGTACAGATATGGACGGTACCAGTCAGAAAGAACAATGGGGGATGGTAGGAGATGTTTTTGTGGTGGGTTGTGCCTTACCCGATAGTTGTGTCTATCCCGAGTTCAATCATCTTAATCCCGATATGTCAGACAAAAGATATAATTCTACTTTAGGAAAGTATGAAAAAGGATGCGGCCTTGACAACTTGGAACTAGCTTGGGGACATGATGAATACTTATATCGCGTTTTAAAACATCATCCGGAAAACAAAATACCTGAAGAGGGTATGGCCATGATAAGATATCACTCCTTTTATCCATGGCATACCGGGCATAGTTATACTGCACTGCTTAAAGAAGAAGATAAGAAGTATTTATCATGGATACGCGATTTTAACAAATATGATTTATATACAAAATCGGACAGGACCTATGAATTGGAAAAATTAAAAGATTACTATCTGCCGATCGCAGAAAAATACTTAGGAAAAGGTCCAATTTATTGGTAAAAAATAAGCTTTCTATCTAGAAGGGATAAAATCCATTATAACTATAATCTTTCCATTCAAATTATTATTGCTACAAAGCTCAAATGGGCCTGCAACCAAATAATATCAAGCCTCCTAGCTTAAAAGATTATGAATAATTAACAATATATGATGATCTAAATCATTAATTTAGATTAAAATCTGTTGTATGTTTAACAGAACGCTATAAAAAATAAAATTATGAAACTTCTACCCCTATCAGTTTTCAAGAAAACAAGTCCCCTAACGGTCGTACTATGCCTAGTTCTAATGGTTGGAATACAGGAAAATTTAAAAGCAGCATTTTTTCAGGATACTCCTACTAATGTTCAAACAGAATTTAATCAATATAAAGGTGAAGTAATTGATCAAGACAATAAAAATCCTCTGATTTTTGCTACGTTAACTCTTGAGGGAAGCAATATTAGTACCGTTACAAATACGGAAGGATCGTTTATTCTTAAGATCCCAAAAAATATTACCACAGGAAATATCCTTATTTCCTTTTTAGGTTACAAAACAGCTTCCATTCCTTTAAGTCAATTAAAAAATGAAGGTAATACTATTTACTTATCGGTTTCTGTCACGGAGTTATCCGAAGTAGATATTGTAATACCAAGAAATGCCACAAATCTTGTAAAGGAGACCTTTAGAAGAAGAGGAGATAATTATTTCGATGATGCAACCTTAATGACGGCTTTTTACAGGGAAACTATCAAAAAAAGAAAGCAAAATGTATCCCTTTCGGAAGCAGTGGTAAATATTTACAAAACCCCTTATAATAATTCAAAAAGGGATGCCGTTCAATTGTATAAAGCTAGGAAGAGTACTGATTATTCGAAATTAGACACTTTGGCCCTAAAACTGCAAGGAGGCCCTTTTAATGCTTTATATGTTGACATGATAAAGTACCCCGAATATATATTTACAGAAAGATCAATAGATGATTACAATTTTAATTTTGTTAGGTCTACCAGAATCAATGACCAGACAATTTTTGTGATTTCTTTCAAACAAAAACCCGAGATTATGGAGCCTCTTTTCCAGGGTGAACTATTCATAAATGGAGAAAAAAGAATACTTACAAGCGCCGTTTATTCTTTGAATATTACAGATAAAGTTCTGGCCAGTAAAATGTTTGTGAGGCGCAAACCAAGCAATGCAACCGTATACCCCACTCAAATTGCCTATAGAGTTGATTATAGAGAACGGGATGGAAGATGGTATTATGGTTATAGTAATGTCTTTTTAGAATTTAAAATAAACTGGAATAGGAAACTTTTTAATTCTATTTATAGCATGACTTGTGAGATGGCTATTACAGATTGGGAAAAAAATACCTTGGGGAAACAGCCCACTAATAAAGAAAGACTTAGAACGAATATTATATTAAGTGATGAAGCTATAGGATTTTCCGATCCTGATTTTTGGGGCGAATACAATATTATTGAACCGGAGAAATCTATTGAATCAGCTATTAGAAAAATACAGAAACAACTTAAAAAGTCAAAATCAGAAGGAGCAGCAGCACCTTAAGCATATTATTTTATGACAATAAATCACCAAAATAAGAGTTCCAATTTTATAAACAATTGTTAATAAGTAAAGTTCATATCTTGTTGATTTTAAATTACTTATATAATTTGTTTTTTACACAAAAACTACTTATATTTATTATGTGATTAGAAGGAAGGACCTGTCTAAGGTACTTTAATAAAATCATTATAGAGTTAACGTTCTTTATATTATTATTTAGTCTAAAAGTAGGGTGGTACAACTTGTTGTAAGACTCTAATTTAAGATGAGCATATTCAGAAAGCGGTAGTTTTCAAGTTATATGTGGGTTTGTGTTTTATAATTTTAAGACCTTGGTTTTAGAATTAGAAAAAACAAGTTAAAATAATGAGAAGAAACAAAATGTGAGTTGCTTGGTTGAAGAATTAAGAGCAAACAAACGGTTTCAAACGTAGAGATAGGTATACAAATGCGATCAATGGTTGCAGTTATGTATTAATTACATAACAAAAGTTTGCTAACTATTTCTAAAAAGCCATATCAATGTACTTGTACAATGATATGGCTTTTGTTTTTTTACTATACACATCACTCTCCTTTACTTCCAAACTAAAGTTTAATTAGGCTGGTTTATTGACCTTATAAAATTGTATATTTGCTCCGCTTTTAACAAACCCATATTCATTTATGCCAAGAATTATCTATACCAAAACAGACGAAGCGCCGGCACTTGCTACACAATCATTTTTACCCATCATAAAGGCTTACACAAAAACTGCAGGAATACATATTGAAGTAAAAGATATCTCTTTAGCTGGAAGAATATTGGCCGTATTTCCGGATTATTTAGATAAAACTCAACAAGTTGAAAATGATTTAATTGAACTGGGTAATCTTGCAAAAGCACCTGAAACAAACATAATTAAACTTCCCAATATAAGTGCATCTATTCCCCAGCTAAAGGAGGCTATTTTAGAATTACAAGACAAAGGTTATTCTATTCCAAGTTATCCGGATGAGCCTTCTAATGATCTAGAAAAAGATATTAAATCTAGATACGACAAAATAAAAGGTAGTGCCGTTAATCCTGTTCTAAGAGAGGGAAACTCAGACAGAAGAGCACCACTTCCAATAAAAAACTATGCGAAAAAAAATCCGCATAGTATGGGTGCATGGCAAGCAGATTCAAAGACTCATGTTGCTACCATGAATAAAGGTGATTTCAAAGCAAATGAACAGTCGCTCACAATAGATAGTCCTACAAATGCCCAAATTTTGCATACGGATACTTCGGGAAATACCACTGTATTAAAAGAGACAATTTCTTTATTGAGTGGTGAGATCATTGATGCCACCATCATGAGTAAAAAAGTACTCCTTGAGTTCTTAAAAGAAAAAATGGCTCAGGCGAAATCTGAAGGGATCCTCTTTTCAGTTCACCTGAAAGCAACCATGATGAAAGTATCTGACCCCATAATTTTTGGACATGTGGTGGAGATCTATTTTCAAAAAGTATTCAGCAAACATAGTGAGATGTTAGATTCTATCGGATTTAGTTCAAATGATGGCTTGCAGGTCCTATTTGATAAACTTCAAAAACTCCCTGACGACAAGCGCCTTGAAGTGGAGGACGATATAATGCAAGCGATGGAAGAAGGTCCTGATCTTGCAATGGTAAATTCTGATAAAGGAATTACCAACTTACATGTTCCTAGCGACATTATCATTGATGCCTCTATGCCCGCTATGATTAGAAATTCCGGACAAATGTGGAATTCAGATGGCAAATCACAAGATACCATGGCAGTAATACCAGACAGTAGTTATGCCGGTATTTATGAGGCTACCATAGAATTCTGTAAAGAACATGGTGCCTTTGATCCTAGAACTATGGGAACGGTTCCTAATGTGGGACTGATGGCCCAAAAAGCTGAAGAGTATGGTTCTCACGATAAAACTTTTGAAATTTCTAAAGAAGGGGAAGTAAGTATTGTTGATTTAAACACTCAAAAAGTTCTTTTAAGCAACAAAGTAGAGGAAGGAGATATCTGGAGAATGTGCCAGGTAAAAGACGCCCCCATTGAGGATTGGGTTAAATTGGCCGTAAATAGAGCTTCAGAATCAAATACTCCTGCGATTTTTTGGTTGGATAAAAACCGTGCACATGATGCTGAACTTATTAAAAAAGTAGAGAAATACTTGCCTAAGTATACCAAGCCTGGAGTTGACATTCAGATTATGTCCCCTATTGAGGCTACAAATTATACTTTAAAACGAATGAAGGAAGGGAAAGATACTATTTCCGTTTCAGGAAATGTACTAAGAGATTATCTGACAGATTTATTCCCTATTCTTGAGGTAGGTACAAGTGCCAAAATGTTATCCATAGTACCTTTAATGAATGGCGGTGGCTTATTTGAAACAGGTGCCGGTGGATCTGCACCTAAACATGTAGAACAGTTTATAGAAGAAGGTCATTTGCGATGGGATTCCTTGGGAGAATTTTTAGCCCTAAGTGTCTCCTTGGATTTCTACGGAAATAAAAACGATAATAGTAAAGCAAAAGTTCTGGCAAAAGCCTTGGATAAAGCTACGGAAGAGTTTTTAGACCAAGATAAATCTCCTTCTAGAAAAGTAGGTGAAATTGACACCCGGGGTAGTCATTTTTATTTGGCTCTATACTGGGCTGAAGCTCTGGCTAATCAAAATGAAAATAGCCAACTCAAGGAACAATTCGCTGAACTATCTAAATCCTTTAAAGCAAATAAAACAAAAATAGAGAAGGAATTGCTCGATGCACAAGGAAAACCCCAGAACATAGGCGGCTATTATAAACCAGACTCCATATTGATTGCCTCAGCCATGAGGCCTAGTAAAACCCTAAATGAGATTATAGCTACTTTATAAAACAATACATTCACCTATTTTATAGACGCCTTGTTGCAGTTTGCCATGCTTTTTAACTCTTATTAACTTTTCAAAAGAGCCTCAATTAATATTAATATATATTTTTGGCAAAAATTATTGCATGAATCATCTAAGCCGCCATTACCTATTTGGGCTTTTACTGCTTTTAACAACTTTTGTTTTTTCCCAAGAAAAATATACTCTAAGTGGAATAATCACCGAGGAGACAAGTAACGAAACTTTATTAGGAGTTACGCTGGCGGTTCCTTCTCTTAAAACTGGGGTTACCACCAATGTTTATGGATTTTATTCCTTGACCCTTCCAGAAGGGGAATATCAAATACAAATAAGCTATCTGGGGTATCAGGATATTGTTCAAACAATATCACTTACTGAAAATCTTCGTCTCGATTTTAAAATGTTCGAAATGGCGGAACAATTAGATGAAGTAATCGTGACGGAAGACGTAGAGAAAATAAGTATTCGCAATCCGCAAATGAGTGTGAATAGCTTTTCTGTACAAACAATTAAGAAGATTCCTGTTGTTCTTGGAGAGGCAGATATTATAAAATCTTTACTCCTTCTACCCGGGGTCACTAGTGCCGGAGAGGCCTCATCGGGATTTAATGTTCGAGGGGGTGCCGCAGATCAGAACTTGATTCTCTTAGACGAGGCGATCATATTTAATTCTTCCCATTTATTTGGATTCTTTTCCGTCTTTAATCCTGATGCCGTAAAAGATGTAAAGTTGTTTAAAGGTGCCATCCCGGCAAGATATGGGGGTAGAGTGTCCTCTGTTTTGGATATTTACCAAAAAGAAGGGAATAGTAAGGAGTTTAAATTTACCGGTGGAATTGGCGCGGTAGCTAGTAGACTTTTGGCTGAAGGTCCAATTGTTAAGGATAAATCATCCTTTTTAATAGGTGGTAGAGCTTCCTATGCCCATTTATTTTTACGATTGACAGATATAGATAATCAAGCCTATTTCTATGACCTTAATGCCAAATTAAACTACCGATTTAACGATAAAAACAATATTTATTTATCAGGCTACTTTGGAAGAGATGTTTTTAGTATCGCTGATAGTTTTGAAAACACCTATGGAAATGCCGTAGGTAACCTGCGATGGAACCATCTATTTTCTGAGAAAGTATTTTCTAATCTTTCTGCGATTTATTCTGATTATTATTACGGCCTAGAATTAGACTTTGTAGGATTTAAGTGGAATTCAGGGATAAAAAACTTTAATCTCAAATATGATCTTAAGCAATACGCAAATGATAAACTACAGATAAACTATGGCTTAAATAATATTTATTACGAGTTTAATCCGGGTAAAATTGTTCCAAACAGACTGGATTCCGGTATTCTTGAAGAACAACTCATTAAAAAATATGCCAATGAATTTGCGGCTTATGTTGATGTTGAACAGAAAATTACCGAAGCCTTTAGTCTTCAATATGGCTTGAGATTTAGTTATTTTATGAGATTGGGGCAAGAGGAACTTAATGTTTATGAGAATGATAATCCCGTTATTTTTAACCCCTTCCTCCTGGTATATGAAGAAGCAGACCCCATTGGGACCATAAATCCTAGTAGAGGAGATGTGTTAGCATCCTTTGCTAATCTGGAACCTCGCTTGTCCGCCTCTTACACTTTTGATCCAGACAACTCAGTTAAGGCAAGTTACATTAGGATGGCGCAATATTTGCATCTCCTCTCTAATACGAACTCCCCTACTCCGCTGGATGTATGGACTCCTAGCGGACCTTTCGTAAAACCTCAGTTGTTGGATCAATATGCTCTGGGTTATTTTAGAAATATAAATGATGGTGAATATTCTTTAGAAGTTGAAGGTTTCTATAAAGATATTCAAAATCGTATCGATTATATAGATGGAGCCAATCTAATTGCCAATAATTCTATTGAACAAGTAATTTTAAATGGACAGGCAAGGGCCTATGGATTTGAATTATTATTTCGAAAAAACTTAGGAAAATTTCAAGGTTGGCTGGCTTATACCTGGGCTGTTTCAGAACAAAGAACGCCTGGAAGGGACCCTGTTGAAGATAACGGCCGCACTAACAAAGAAACGGGTATAAACCTTGGTGAATGGTATAGCACTCCTTATGATAAAAGGCACGATATTTCTCTTTTTGGTAGTTTTGACCTTAATAAGAAATGGAATTTTAATGCCAATTTCGTATATCAAACAGGACAGCCAACAAATTACCCTATTGGACAATTCCAATTTCAAGGGGTTAACAGTACCCTACTATGGTCTAAGAAACGCGCAAAGATTACCAGATTACAATAGACTAGATATTGCAGCCACTTTAACCCCAAAAAAGAATGCGGGACGTAAATGGCAATCTGAATGGGTCTTTAGTATTTATAATGTTTATAATCGAATGAATGCTGCCTCTATTACTTTTCGACAAAATGAAGATACCGGAGCGAATGAAGCTATACAAACTTCCATTTTTGGTATCGTGCCATCTGTAACTTATAATTTTAAATTCTAATCTGCACTATGAAAAAATATATATTCCTTTTTATAGTTATAGCGTTGAACATGGCCTGTGAAGAGGTCGTCGACGTTGAACTTCCTACGGAAGAACCCAGACTTATAGTAGATGCATTGATTAGGGTAGATATTGATGAACCCTATATTCCGGTAGAGGTGAAATTGTCTTTATCCAGTGATTTTTTCAGCAATAATACACCTGCCTCGGCAGAATCCGTAGCCATCCTTTATGAAGAGTACGACGGAGATAAGGTTATTGAAACGAACGTCTCTAATTTAGCTGAATTAGTGCCCGGATCCGGGATTTATTTTCCTGACCCCAATTTTGATTCAGATCAAAGAATACCCACCAGCATCCTGGATAGGAACTTCGTGTTTTCTTTATTGATAAGACGCCAGGGAAGACTTTACCTTGCAACCACAAAATATGTTCCGGCAGTTCCTATAGATTCTCTCATTCAGGGGGATGGGAGCTTGTTTAATGATGAGGAAACAGAAGTAATCGTAACATTTACTGACGAACCAGATAGAGAGGATTTTTACTTGCTGGATTTTAATTTTGCCGAGTTTCTAGTCACCAGAGATGAGTTCTATCAAGGACAAGAATTTAGCTTTTCATATTTTTATGATGAAATTTTTGAACCGGGTACGGAGATTGAAATAAGTCTAATGGGCGTAGATCGATCCTTTTTTAATTATATGGATCTATTATTGGAACAAAGTGATAGTGGATTTAATCTTTTTTCAACTCCAGTGGCGACTGTTCGGGGTAATGTGGCCGACATAACGGATATAGATAATATTGACGTATCTGACAATGTAGATCAACCCGATGTGTTTCCATTAGGTTATTTTGCCATTGTTGAGGAATACAAAAGCACCATTATAATTGAATAAGAGCACAATTAGCTCTTTGTGTAATTTCTAAAACATATCCTTTAAACCCTTTTCCAATAGTTCTGCTGCATTTTCCATATTATAAGACAAAGGCTTCGTCTTATCACGAATCTCCAATATTTTGGAAACTCCCATTTTATATAGTGCTTCTTTATCAATTTCCAAAATACCGCATATGGCTATTACCGGAATTTTGTAAGACTTAGATAATTCTAATACTCCATCAATTAATTTACCCTGTAAACTTTGAGAATCTATTTTACCTTCACCCGTAATGAGATAGTTTACCTTTTCATTTTCTATGTATTGTGGCACTCCGGCCTTTTCAAGTATAAAGGAGGTACCTCTCATAAACTTGGCACCTAAAAAAGTCATTAGACCATATGCTGCTCCACCGGCTGCTCCTGCTCCCTTAATCATAGCGTTTTCCAGATGCATATTGTCCTTTACAACCTGATCTAAATTTCTTAATCCACTTTCAAGATGCTCCAGAGATATCTCGTTGGCTCCTTTTTGTTCTCCATAGACAAAAGTGGCTCCATCTTTTCCATACAATGGATTTATTACATCGTTTACGGCATAAAATGAACAATTATGAAATTTATTGTTAAGCTCAGTAAAATCGATCTTAACTATATCGCTTAAGCTAGCTCCAATAGGCGGTAATTCCTCGCCTTTTCTATCTAAAAAGCGATATCCCAGCGCGTTAGCTATGCCAATCCCCCCATCATTCGTAGCGCTTCCTCCCAGCCCAATATAGATTTTTGTAGCTCCACTTTTTAAGGCGTCTTTAATTTGTATGCCTGTACCAAAACTTGAAGTTCTTAAGGGATCTAATTCATTCTCATTTAATAGAACCAAACCAGATGTATTGGCCAATTCAATGTAAGCTTCCCCCTTCTTTTTATTAAAAAGGTAGTAAGAATTAATGGGCCTTCCCAGAGGATCTAGGGCCTCTAATTCTTTTTTCTCAACCTCCTCTAGCTCCAAAATTGCTTCCAAAAATCCATCTCCCCCATCTGAGGCAATCACACTTTTTACCAAAGCATCAGGATACTTCTTAATAATGGTTTTTTCTACAACGCTAATTACTTCTAATGCTGTAAGGGAACCTTTAAATTTATCAGGAATAACTAAAAAATTCATAAGAAGAGTATCATTTATTAGCCCAAACCGGGTAACGGTGAATTATAGTTGCATCAATGTACTAAAATGATATTTATTTATTAATCACTAAAATAAATATAGTCGTTTTTATGTATTTTTATTCGATCAATCTTCGGTATTAATACTATGGCTACAGATAAAGAATTAGTAATAAAAGGTATTAAACTTTTAGCATACACTTTAGGACTGATGTTTTTGGCTCCCATAGTTCTTTATCAAGCTTTTAAAAATACGGATCATTCTTTCTATATACCTGTTCTCATATTAGGCCTAATTTTAGCTATAATGGCCATTGCATTGGGTTTTTACAGCATTAAGGTCCTTATGGACGGATTTTTTACTAAAAAAAAATAAGAGATTCATATGCCGTTTTGAAGTAGATTGGTTCCTATAAAAACATGGCCTTATTAATTGTCAGCATAAGCTTAAGATACTATCTTTGAAGCCTTAAAGTATTAAGTTATCATATGATAAAAATATCACTCCCTGATGGTTCTATAAAAGAGTTTCCAAAAGGTTCTACTCCTCTGGATGTCGCAAGAAGTATTAGCGAAGGCCTGGCCAGAAACGTTATTTCTGCTAAATTCAACAAAGGTGTCGTAGAAGTTTTTACACCATTAAATGAAGATGGCTCCCTTGTACTTTATACTTGGAACAGTCCTGAAGGTAAAAAAGCATTTTGGCATTCTTCTTCTCATATTTTGGCTCAGGCGCTAGAAGAAATGTATCCTGGAATAAAACTTACGATTGGTCCGGCTATTGAAAATGGATTCTATTACGATGTAGATTTTGGGAAACATGTACTTTCAGATAAGGATTTTCCGGCAATAGAAAAGAAAGCCATAGAGATTGCTCGAGGTAAACATCCATTTAATATGAGACCCGTTTCTAAAAAAGAAGCCTTGGATTTTTATCAATCACAAGACAACGAGTACAAAGTAGAGCTCATAGAGAATCTTGAAGATGGGGAGATTACTTTTTGTGATCATGATAGCTTTACAGACCTATGTCGTGGAGGTCATATTCCAAACACGGGTTTTGTAAAGGCTTTTAAAATAATGAATGTTGCCGGAGCTTATTGGAGAGGTGATGAAAATAATAAGCAACTTACACGAGTGTATGGAATCTCTTTTCCTAAACAAAAAGAACTCACGGAATATCTTGAATTACTTGAGGAAGCAAAAAAAAGAGATCACAGAAAGTTGGGGAAAGAATTAGAACTTTTCACTTTTTCAAAAAAAGTAGGGCAAGGTCTTCCTTTATGGTTGCCTAAAGGTGCTGCTTTAAGGGAACGCCTAGAAAATTTCTTGAAAAAAGCGCAAAAAAAGGCAGGTTATGAAATGGTAATTTCTCCTCATATAGGCCAAAAGGAATTATATGTAACCTCCGGGCATTACGCCAAATATGGGGAAGATAGTTTTCAACCTATTCATACACCAAAGGCAGATGAGGAATTTTTATTAAAACCTATGAATTGCCCGCACCATTGTGAGATTTACAATGCAAAACCTTTTAGCTACAGAGAATTACCTAAACGGTATGCAGAATTTGGGACAGTATATCGGTATGAGCAAAGTGGGGAGCTTCACGGTTTAACGAGAGTGAGAGGATTTACTCAGGACGATGCTCATATTTTTTGTACCCCTGAACAATTACATCAGGAGTTTCTTGATGTCATAGATTTATCCCTTTATGTACTAGGTTCTCTGGGCTTTGATGATTTTACTGCCCAAGTTTCACTAAGAGATCCGGAAAAACCTGAAAAATACATTGGTTCGCTAGAAAATTGGGAAAAAGCTGAAAGCGCCATTTTAAATGCAGCAAAAGAGAAAAATCTTAACTATGTAGTGGAGGAAGGTGAGGCAGCTTTTTATGGTCCTAAATTGGACTTTATGGTCAAAGATGCCCTAGGGAGAAATTGGCAATTGGGAACGATTCAGGTTGATTATAATTTGCCTGAGCGCTTTGAACTTAGTTATAAGGGTAGTGATAATGAGTCACACCGACCCGTCATGATTCACAGAGCACCTTTTGGAAGTATGGAACGTTTTATAGCTTTATTACTGGAGCATACAGGAGGTAATTTCCCTCTCTGGCTCATTCCCGATCAAGCTATAATTCTGCCTGTCAGCGAGAAACATGAAAAATATGCAGAAAAAGTTTTAAATTCCTTAGAAAATGCCGAAATTCGCGCCCTCCTTGACATGAGGAATGAAACCGTTGGAAAGAAAATACGTGAAGCAGAAATGAATAAAATTCCATTTATGCTTATCGTAGGAGAAAAGGAAGAAGAAGAAAATACCATTTCGGTCCGTAAACATGGGGGCGAAGACCTAGGAGCGATTTCCTTGAAGGATTTTGTAAACTTGGTTGAAAAAGAAATAAATAGTACCTTAAAGTCGTTTTAAGTCAAATAATTGTTTAATTAAATTTAGAAGCCATAGCAATAAGAAGAAGATTTAGGCCGCAACCTCGGAGGGAAAATAAAAACCCTCACAAAATTAATGGAAATATTACCGTACCGGAAGTACGCTTGGTAGGTGACAATGTAGAAATAGGGGTATATCCCTTAGCAAAAGCCATAGCAATAGCGGAAGAACAAGGTTTAGATTTGGTTGAGATATCACCCAATGCTGCACCTCCAGTATGTAAGATCATTGATTACAAAAAATTCCTTTACGAGCAAAAAAAGCGAGAAAAGGTAATGAAGGCAAAAGCTTCTAAAGTAATTGTTAAAGAAATTAGATTTGGTCCCAATACGGATGACCATGATTACGACTTTAAAAAGAAACATGCTGAGAAATTCCTGAAGGAAGGAGCTAAATTAAAGGCTTATGTCTTTTTTAAAGGAAGATCAATTGTATATAAGGATAAGGGAGAAATACTTTTACTGAAGTTAGCTCAAGAACTAGAAGAACTAGGTAAAGTTGAGCAAATGCCAAAGTTAGAGGGAAAACGTATGACAATGTTCATCGCTCCTAAAACAAAAAAATAAACGAAGCGAGATTTAATTAATAAATAGGAAGAAAATGCCTAAAATGAAAACAAAATCCAGTGCTAAAAAGCGTTTTAAGCTTACAGGTTCTGGTAAGATCAAGAGAAAGCATGCTTTTAAGAGTCATATCCTGACTAAAAAATCTAAAAAGCGTAAGCTTAAACTCACACATTCAACTTTAGTACATGCTGCTGATGTTGATAATATTAAAGGACAGTTGTGTTTAAAATAACAAACCTTTAGGTAATTAGTATTAACCATGGAGTTGGGCCAAAAAAGTGTTTAAAGCAATTTCTTTAAACCGCCTACTACAAAAAAAATTAAAAGATGCCAAGATCAGTAAATTCAGTAGCTTCAAGAGCCAGAAGAAAAAAGGTAATGAAGCAAGCCAAAGGATACTTTGGAAGACGTAAAAACGTTTGGACAGTAGCCAAAAATGCGGTTGAAAAAGCAATGGTTTATGCTTATAGAGACCGAAGAAACAAGAAAAGAACTTTCCGTGCCTTATGGATTACCCGTATTAACGCTGGTGCTAGATTACACGGAATGTCTTATTCGCAATTTATAGGAAAATTAAAAGCCAATCAAATAGAATTAAACAGAAAAGTTCTTGCAGATTTAGCTATGAATCATCCTGAGGCTTTTAAAGCCATTGTGGATAAAGTAAAATAATCAATAATATCTCGCTCCAAAAAACCTCAATGAAATTCATTGGGGTTTTTTTTATTACTAAACGCCCATACAGCTGATTACGATAGACCTCGAAGATGCATGATTTCGATGTTCGCATAAATATATTCCCTGCCAAATACCCATATTAAGCAACCCTCTTGTTATAGGAATTTGGACAGAACTTCCCATAACCGAGGCCTTAATATGTGCAGGCATATCATCTGACCCTTCATAGGTATGCTTATAATAGGAAGCATTTTCAGGGATCATCACATTTAAATGGGATTCAAAGTCCTGACGTACGGTTGGATCAGCATTTTCATTAATAGTTAGGCTGGCGGAGGTATGCTTTATAAAAACCTGTAAAAAACCCATTTGTATTCTTTCTATTTCCGGAAGCTCATCCCGTATTATAGAGGTAATTAAATGGAAACCCCGACTATAAGGTCTTAGAACTATTTCTTTTTGATACAATTGCATGTCTTTTAAATTAAAGTAAAACTTATAAAAAGCTAATCGTTATTTAAACATATAAAATACCTTTGCCAACTACAACATAACTTATGAATCTATCTAATATAAAAATGGTTGTTACCGATATGGACGGAACCCTATTGAACTCCGCACATGAGGTAAGCCCTAAATTTTTTGAATTATACAAAGAGCTTAAAAGAAACAACATACTTTTTGTAGCGGCTAGCGGCAGGCAATTTGATAGTATTGCACAAAAGCTTCATCTTATTCATGATGAGATTATCATCATAGCAGAAAATGGAGGTTTTGCAGTTGATCAGGGCAAGGAAATCGTCTCTACACCTTTAGCCAAAACTTCTAAAGAGGATATTTTACAAGTAGTAAATCAAATAAAGGGAGCTCATGCCGTTTTATGCGGCAAACACAATGCCTATATAAAAGGAAGTACCCCAAGATTTATTGAAACACTAAAGGAATACTATTCAGAATTTATTATCACCGAAGATTTGAAAGGTCTAGAAGAAGAAATAATTAAAATTGCAGTCTATCATTATGAGGGCTCGGAAAAAAATATTTATCCAGAAGTGAAGCATTTACAACCCGAATTTAACGTCAAAGTTTCTGGTGAAAATTGGGTAGATATTTCACATCCTGATGCTCATAAAGGGTATGCACTGGATAGACTTCAACGACAGTATGGGATAAGCCCACAGGAAACTTTAGTATTTGGTGATTACAATAATGATTTGGAAATGCTCGCACTTTCTGAGTTCAGTTTTGCCATGGCCAATTCTCACCCAAATGTGCTAAAAGCTGCCAAATATAAAACGCTTAGTAACGACCAATTAGGAGTTGAAGTGATTCTGGAGCAATTAATTGCTTCGATTGATTAAGTTTTCTGTTTCTTCTTACGGGCTGCCGGGAATAATACATTATTTAAAATGAGACGGTAGCCAGGGGAATTAGGATGCAATTCTAACTCAGTTTTTGGATCCCCTACTCTATGCTGATAATCTTCGGGATCATGCCCTCCATAGAAAGTAAAAAAGCCCTTACCTTTAATTCCATGAATATAACGTGCTTCCCCATTTATTTTATTCTCCCCTAAAACCAATACGGTGGATTTAACTTCTTCCCTGTTAAAAGCGGTAGTCTGCCCCATAAATCCTTTTACTAAAGATGTGTGATTTTGGCATAACATAGTAGGTACAGGGTCCCATTTGGCTGAAAAATCCATCAAACTAAAATAATCAGATTCTTTAGGTACATTTCCCCGTTGCCCGGTCATGTCAATCGATGAAAACTCATATCGCAATGGATTTCTTTCCAGAGTAAAATTGGTAAAGGCAAAAGTCTTATTAAAATTTAACTTACTTTGATAATTAGGATCCGATGGGTCTCCATCAAACATTGGCTCACAAATATCCAATCCTTCAGCCGCCAGAGCAATATCAAAACTATCCGTGGCGCTGCACATGGCAAACATAAAACCCCCTCCGATAACATAGTTTCTAATTTTCACAGCTACATCCCGCTTCTCCTCAGAAACCTTATCGTATCCCAATTTAGCGGCTAGAGCTTCGGCTTCTTGTTTTCCCTCGATATACCAGGGAGCAGCGCGATAAGCACCGTAAAATTTCCCGTATTGACCTGTAAAATCCTCATGATGTAAGTGAAGCCAATCATATAATACTAACTTATTACCTAAGACTTCTTCATCATAAATAGTAACATATGGAATTTCTGCATAGGTAAGCGCCATTGTGACGGCATCATCCCAAGGTTGATTATTGATAGGTGAGTATACGGCAATTTTGGGTGCCTTTTCCAAAATCACAGCTTCCTGATTCATTGATGGACTACTTATTTCATCTAAAATAGTCTGCGTCTGACCATCTGTAAGAACTTCAAAAGTAACTCCTCTTATCTGACATTCCTTTCGTATAACTTCCCCATCCGGTAAAAGAAAGGACCCTCCCCTATAATTTAGAAGCCATTGTACTTTTTGCTGTTTACTGAGAATCCAATAAGTAATACCATAAGCCTTTAAATGATTTTCTTGGGACTCTGCATCCATAGGAATTAGAATAGCAGAGGCCCTAGTATAATTGGTAGTAAATAAAAAAATCAATAGAGTAATAAGAATGGCGGATGCCCGTGTTCTTGATCTTTTTTCATCCATTCCATTAGAAAGGTACGTCATTGTCGTCAGGGTCAAAATCAGAATTACCATTCATAGCACTACCAAAAGCCTGGTCAGCATTCGGAAGGTTTTTTGTTATGAATGGATTATCACCATCTACGTTCATTTTAGATTGAAACTCAAAAGGTGAATCAAAGTCATCCAAGTTATCAAATTTACCTAATTGAGCAATAAACTTTAACCTAATATTATCTAATCCCCCGTTTCTGTGTTTAGCCACAATAAATTCTGCCTGCCCTTGAGTTGGAGTTCTTTCCTCGTCATCCCATTCATCAATTTTATAATACTCAGGGCGATAGATAAACGAAACGATATCGGCATCTTGTTCAATAGCACCGGATTCTCTTAAGTCGGACAAAATAGGTCTTTTACTTCCTCCTCTTGTTTCCACTGCTCTTGATAACTGAGAAAGTGCAATCACAGGAACATTAAGTTCTTTGGCAAGTGCCTTTAGGTTACGTGAAATTGTTGAAATTTCTTGTTCTCGATTCCCACCTTTTTGACTGCCCCCGGCAGTCATAAGTTGTAAGTAATCAATTACAACCATCTTTATGCCATGTTGGGAAGCCAGTCGCCTTGCTTTTGCCCGAAGGTCAAATATGGAAAGGGAAGGCGTATCATCAATAAAAAGAGGAGCATTTTCCAAGGCTTTTACTTTCACATTTAATTGCTCCCATTCATGTTTTTCTAGACGTCCCGTTCTTAGCTTTTCAGATGACAAGCCTGTTTCAGACGATATTAATCTAGTAATTAATTGAACAGAGGACATTTCTAAAGAGAAAAACGCCACAGGAATATTAGAGTTTACGGCAATATTCCTAGCCATGGATAGTGTAAGCGCTGTTTTACCCATACCAGGTCTGGCTGCGATAATGACCAAATCACTAGGCTGCCAACCGGAGGTAAGCCTGTCTAATTTTTCAAAACCGGAAGGAACACCACTTAGTCCTTCTTTATTAGAAATCTCTTCGATTTTCTTTTTGGCAAGAATAACTAAATTCTGGGCAGTCTCTGCAGAACGCTTAAGATTACCTTGGGTAACCTCATACAATTTCGACTCTGCATTGTCCAATAAATCAAAAACATCCGTAGATTCAGAATAGGCCTCTTCAATAATTTCACTAGAAATTTTAATAAGACTCCGTTGAATATACTTTTGTAAGATTATCCTTGCATGAAACTCAATATGGGCTGAAGAGGCTACTTTCTGCGTTAATTTTACTAAGTAAAAGTCTCCTCCTGATACTTCTAGCTTTTCATCCTTTCGCAATTGCATAGAAACGGTTAATAAATCGACCGGTTCTGAACTTTCGAATAATTTAAATATGGCTTCATAGATATATCTATGTGCGTCTTTATAAAATACATCTGGATGTAAAATATCTATGACCTCATCAACTCCCTTTTTGTCAATCATCATAGCCCCCAACACAACTTCCTCTAAATCAATAGCTTGAGGCGGTATTTTGCCCTTCTCTAAACTAATAATAGAAGGTTTTCCGATTTTGTGACCTATGATAGGGCGGGGTTTTTCCATGAATGTAAAAGTATGCAATTAACCTTAAGTTAACTTTAAAATAACCTAATTGGATATCAACGGTTCATTAACAATGACCTTGTTGATAAGTTACAAATTAGTGTTGATAACCTGAAAAATCTAGGGATAGATTTTTATTAAATATTAATAAATTTTGAAACGCACTGATTAACCGTTAAATACACCCATATTTGCATATTTATCCATACGAGAAGCTACCAGTTCTTTTGGTGATAACTTTTCTAATTCCTCATAATGCTTGGTTATTTTATTTTTTACGATTTCAAAAGTCTTTTCTCGATTGGCATGAGCACCTCCAGCGGGTTCTCTTATAATCTCGTCTATTAGTTTTAACTTTTTCATATCTGTAGCAGTAAGCTTTAAGGCCTCTGCTGCAATTTCCTTATACTCCCAACTTCTCCATAATATGGAAGAACAAGATTCTGGAGATATGACCGAGTACCAGGTATTCTCTAACATGAGTACCTTATCCCCTACTCCAATTCCTAAGGCACCTCCAGAAGCTCCTTCCCCTATAATTAATACAATAATCGGCACTTTTAAGCGGGTCATTTCAAGAATGTTACGGGCTATTGCCTCCCCCTGTCCTCTTTGTTCAGCTTCTATCCCCGGATAAGCTCCAGGGGTATCAATTAAGGCTACTACCGGAATATCAAACTTTTCAGCCGACCTCATTAATCGCAGTGCTTTTCGATAGCCTTCAGGGTTTGCCATACCAAAATTCCGATACTGTCTCGTTTTTGTATTATAGCCCTTTTGCTGACCAATAAACATAAAACTTTGATCTCCAATCTTCCCAAGACCACCTATCATTGCTTTATCATCTTTCACATTTCTATCTCCGTGAAGCTCTAAAAAAGTATCACCGCAGATCGCATTTATATAATCTAAAGTATAAGGTCTATTTGGATGTCTAGAAAGTTGCACTCTTTGCCAAGCCGTCAGATTTTTATAAATATCCTTACGTGTCTCATCCAATTTCTTTTCAATTTGACGACATGTTTCGGTAACATCTACATCACTTTCTTCTCCAATAATCTGGCATTTTTCTAATTGTTCCTCAAGTTCCTTGATAGGTAGTTCAAATTCTAAATATTCCATTTAAAAATAGTTTTGATAATGTAGAAGATGGTTTCTGAATATTCTGGAGACAAATATAAAATAATATAACTTCTTATTGATATAATTATAAGTTGTTCCACTAAGCTTTTTAATTATTAGCTTTTCATTAGGCTTCCCTTTTTATTTTTTATTACCCCATTGGCTATCACGGTACTAATGATGACCAATGCTCCCAAATAAAAATAAGAATTCATTTTCTCGCTTTCGCCAAATATGACTAGAGCAAGAAGAATTCCATAAACAGGTTCCAAATTTATAGTCAGCATTACAGTGTAAGGACTTAAAAATCGCATCACTTTGACAGAAGAAATAAAAGCATAGGCTGTACAAATAGACGCCAAAATAAGCATATATAACCAGTCTGTGGAAGAAAGAATAATGCCCTCCCATGAAAAGGAATTCATAAAAAACATAAACAAACTTAAGAAAACAAAACCCCCTAATAATTCATAAAAACCAATTACTGAGGGAGGCTGTTCCCTGATTAATCGTCCATTTATAATGGTAAACAAAGATGCTAAAAAAGATGAAATTAAAGCAACCCCTATACCACCACTATAAGTCATATCTCCTATAAAAATGAGGTATAATCCCAGGACAACAAAACAGCCAAATACTACTTCATACCAAACCAATTTTCTTTTGTACCATATAGGGTTCTAAAAAAGCAGTAAAAAAACTACCGGTAGCCATAGTGGCCAAGGTAATCGAAACATTAGACATTTTAATTGCTTCAAAAAAGGTCACCCAGTGCAAAGCTATAATAACCCCAACGCCCAGCATGCTCAATAAAATTCTCTTATTGACCATTATATTTTGCCGCCTGAATAGCATAAAAGCACCAATAAAAAGCGACGCCAAAAACATTCTATACCATACTAATGGCAGCGCCTCAATTGAGATGAGCTTTCCTAAAATTGCTGTAAATCCCCAAATAAAGACAATTAGGTGAAGATGAAAGTAGTTCTTTAGTCTATCGTTTTGCATTTTTCAGCAAATAAAATCCAAGAAGTCCAAAGGCTACGTTGGGAATAATTACCGCCAAAAGTGGAGAAAAACCGGATTGCTCTGCAAGCGTGCCAAAAACCTTATCAAAAAAGATAAATATAAAGGCAATGCCAATACCGAAGGCAAGGTTTACCCCCATACCCCCTCTTCTTTTTACGGAAGATACTGCGACACCAATTACGGTTAAAATAAAAGCCGTTAGAGGAAGTGCCCAACGACGGTATTTGACCAAGATATAGGTGTTTATATTGGAAGCACCTTTCTTCTTTTGTTCGTCAATAAATTCATTTAATTCAAAGAGGTTTTTAGTTTCTGCGACGTAGGATACCGGGGTAAGATCTTCAATTTTAAAAACAAATAACGTATCTAACCTACGCTTCAATTCTACAATTTCCTTATCTCCTCTTATTTTTCTTTTGGTATAGGAAGTTAGCCTATAAATACTATCCGCTGGAATCCATCTGATATTAGCGGCCGTAATCTTGTAATCTAATTGGTTTTCTTCATTAAAATGTTCAAAGGTAAAATTATAGCCAATTCTTCTTGCGGGATCAAAACTACTAACATATATATAGTCTTTTTCATTTAACTGATTAAATATATTACTGGTTATTCGATCCTTATTTCCTCGTTTTAAGTATTTGAATTTAAATTCATTGTACCCTACACTTGCATTTGGCACAATAAACATCCCCATAAAGAACATAATTATTGCAATAATACTGGCGCCAATCCAATAAGGTCGCAAGAACCGGTTATAGGAAACTCCGGAGCTTAGAATGGCAACAATTTCCGTATTATTGGCCAATTTAGAGGTAAAAAATATAATGGATAAAAACAGGAATATAGGAAACAAAAGGCTTCCTATATAGATAGTAAAATTGATATAGTAAAAAATGATTTCGTTGAGCGGCGCTTCATTGTCTATCATCTTTCCAATTTGCTCCGCTAAATTGAGCATAATACCAATGGGAATAAATAGCAATAGCATCATCCCAAAGGTGGCCAGATATCTTTTTAGTATATATCTGTCAATGATTGTCATACCTATAAACGTTTATCCATTTGTTTTACCATTTTATCCTTCCACAGGGCAAAATCTCCTAGAATAATATGTTCTCTAGATTCTCTTACCAACCACATATAGAAACCCAAATTATGAATTGTTGCAATTTGCTTCCCTAAAAACTCATTAGCTACAAAAAGATGCCTTAAATAGGCCCTTGAATATTCCTTATCAACAAAGGTAGTTCCCATAGCATCAATTGGGCTAAAATCATTCTCCCACTTTTTATTTTTTATATTAATCGTTCCATTAGCAGTAAAAAGCATCCCGTTTCTGGCATTGCGGGTAGGCATCACACAATCGAACATATCAATTCCCAAAGCGATATTTTCCAAAATATTAATGGGAGTACCCACTCCCATGAGATAACGTGGTTTATCTTTTGGCAATATATCACATACCACTTCACTCATGGCATACATTTCTTCGGCCGGCTCCCCTACCGAGAGACCTCCAATAGCATTTCCTTCTGCTCCTGAATTTGCTATGTACTCTGCAGACTGCTGCCTAAGATCTTTATAGGTAGATCCTTGTACAATTGGAAAAAAAGTCTGCCCATAATCAAATTTAAAAGGAACCTTTTCTAGATGTTGGATACATCTATCCAGCCATCTATGCGTCATATGCATGGATCTCTTAGCATACTGATAATCACAGGGATAAGGCGTACACTCATCAAAAGCCATAATAATATCAGCCCCTATTGAGCGCTGAATTTCCATAACATTCTCTGGTGTAAAAAGATGTAAAGACCCATCAATGTGAGATTTAAATTTTACACCTTCCTCTTTTATTTTTCTATTGGCTGACAAAGAATACACCTGGTATCCACCACTATCTGTTAAGATATTTCTATCCCACCCCATAAATTTATGAAGACCTCCTGCTTGTTCCAGGATATCAATTTTAGGTCTAAGAAACAAATGATAGGTATTACCTAAAATAATATCGGGATCAATATCTTCTCTCAATTCCCTTTGATGAACTCCCTTTACAGAAGCGGAAGTTCCTACAGGCATAAATATAGGAGTCTTAATAACCCCATGGTCTGTTGTTATTTCAGCTGCCCTTGCCTTCGAACCTTTATCAGTATGTAGTAAAGAAAATTTCAAAATTGGTAGTTGGGAGCAAATATACTCAAGAGTAGGGCAAAAAATACCCAACAAAAAAATAAAGTTTTGAAGGACTTATATACGTTAATAAAATATTATAACTAGGCTTGTGCAGGCCAAAGATTGCTAGTACTTTTAAGCGCGATAAAATAAAGCACTATGTCAGACATTAAGGATTTAGAAGACTTGGTATCTCAGGTAAGAAGAGATATTGTTAGGATGGTACACAAGGTAAATTCTGGTCATCCGGGGGGATCCTTGGGATGTACAGAGTTTATGGTAGCCCTCTATAATGAAATCATGGAACTAAATCCGGGTTTTGATATGGATGGCAAAAACGAAGATTTATTCTTTTTATCAAATGGTCATATTTCACCTGTTTACTATAGCGTTTTGGCAAGAGCAGGATATTTCCCGGTAGAAGAGCTAAATACCTTTAGATTGATCAATTCAAGACTACAGGGACATCCAACAACACACGAAGGTCTGCCAGGGGTTAGAATAGCCTCCGGTTCTTTAGGACAAGGAATGTCTGTGGCTATAGGAGCCGCTTTAGCTAAAAAATTAAATAAAGATTCTCACTTGGTATATAGTTTGCATGGGGATGGAGAATTACAAGAAGGGCAAAACTGGGAGGCCATTATGTATGCTGCCGGTAATAAGGTAGATAATTTAATTGCGACTATAGATCATAATGGACAGCAAATTGATGGAGCCACTTCTGATGTTTTACCTATGGGAGACTTGCAAAGAAAATTTGAAGTATTTGGCTGGGATACCATACATGTAAAAGAAGGCAACAACATACAGGCTGTGATTGCCGGCCTAAAAGAGGCAAAAAAACGAACCGGAAAAGGAAAGCCAATTTGTATAATCTTAGATACCGTTATGGGGAATGGGGTAGATTTTATGATGTACACACATGCATGGCATGGAAAAGCTCCAAATGATGAGCAGCTAGCAATAGCTTTGAGTCAGAATCCTGAAACCTTAGGCGATTATTAAACCATATTCCAAGAAACCGATGAAAAAATATACAGATCAAGGAAAAAAAGATACAAGAAGTGGATTTGGGGCAGGGATGACCATCCTAGGACGAACTAATCCGAAAGTAGTGGCTTTATGTGCCGATTTAGTAGGCTCTTTAAAAATACAGGAATTCATAGATGAAAATCCAGAACGATTTTTTCAAGTAGGCATTGCTGAAGCAAATATGATGGGAATTGCAGCCGGACTTACTATTGGGGGTTATATTCCATTTACCGGCACCTTTGCTAATTTTTCTACGGGTAGAGTCTATGATCAGATAAGACAATCTATTGCATACTCTGGGAAAAATGTAAAAATCTGTGCTTCTCATGCCGGTATTACCTTAGGAGAAGATGGGGCTACGCACCAGATCTTAGAAGATATTGGATTGATGAAAATGTTACCCGGGATGGTAGTGATTAATCCTTGTGATTTTAATCAGACAAAAGCGGCTACTTTGGCGATAGCAGAACATCAAGGCCCTGTTTATTTGAGGTTTGGAAGACCCACAGTAGCTAATTTTACCCCAGTAGATCAGAAGTTCGAAATTGGAAAAGCAGTAATGCTAAATGAAGGAAAAGATGTTACAATTGTAGCCACAGGACATTTGGTGTGGCCATCATTAATAGCCGCAGAAAATCTTGAAAGCCAAGGCATCTCTGCCGAAGTAATTAACATTCATACCATTAAGCCCTTAGATGAGACCGCTATATTAAATTCGGTTAAAAAAACGGGGGCGATTGTAAGCGCTGAAGAACATAATTATTTGGGTGGTTTGGGTGAAAGTGTGGCACGTACCTTGACTTCGAATTTTCCAGTACCACAAGAGTTTGTGGCAACACAGGATACCTTTGGAGAAAGTGGAACTCCGGACCAACTAATGGAAAAATATGGTTTGAATAATAAAGCTATTGAAAGGGCCGTTTTCAAAGTAACAAAGCGAAAATCCGTATATTAGCAAAGGACCTATAAATTGAACACATTATGAAACACGTAATATTTTTGGGGCTCCTGCTCCTCGGATGTATCTCCTATGCCCAAAGTGGCGGTTCCGGATTTGGGATTAGGGCCGGAGTGAATTACACAAATACTGGGAAAATAAGCGTCGATGATATAACCACCCTGGAGCCGGATGGAAAATTAGGGTATCATGTCGGGATCTGGGGTCGCCTGGGCGACAAGGCTTATATGCGGCCGGAACTCGTCTTCACTCAAATCAATTCTTCCTATAGCGGTGAAGGATTTGACGAAGATTTCAAGATGCAAAAACTGGATCTTCCGATTCTTTTCGGTCACAAGTTTCTGCGAATTTTTCACGGCTTTATCGGTCCGGCCTTTCAATATGTGCTTAAGACAGATTTACAAGATATCGAACTCAGCGATGTCGAAAATGAATTTACAATTGGATTCCAGATCGGAGTTGGCCTGAACTTTGGGAAAGTCGGTATTGACCTGAGGTATGAAAGGGGTTTCAGCCCTAACTACATAAACCTGATTGGCGATGTCCAAGGAGTTCGTCTGGACACCCGACCCACCCAGTTGATACTCGGGCTATCCTTTAAATTTTGAGGTAATTGTTGGCGATCCTGAGCTTTCAGACCGATATATCTGAATAAGTTTTCGCGCGGACAGATCAGGTTATTTTTAGCTTATCTTTCAAATTCTAGCTAATTCTTTTACATAATAAAAAAGCCCGCAAAGATGTGGGCTTTTTAGTTAATACTATTCTTTCAATTAGCTATCCGCATCCAGATAATCGGGTGTGCCATCTCCGTCGGTATCCGGATAACTAATGTTCCCCTGAGCGTCAATAATTATCTCCTCTCTTGTAGGTGTACCGTCATTATCATCATCATCATCTAAATGATTTGGAAAGATGTTAAATCCTGTAGTTCGTTCTTGTTCAATATCGGTATTATCATCAGATAAAATACCATTATTATTTAAGTCCTCCACGATGGATGGAACACCATCATTATCATAATCCGTATTATTTACATAAAGCCCCACATTCACCTGAAATATTAGAGGCTCGTAAAGATCTATTCCACTGCCTAAAGGGGGGTTATTGTAATACGCCAATCCCGATGGCATAAACATTATTCCAATTCCGCTACCTTCAATTTCAAAAGTTCCATCAGGAAAAGTAGATACATTTTCACCGACATTAAATTTAGTTACCCCTTCCGCATAACCTCTAAGAAAAAAGGGTAAGTATTGCCAATTGTATGTGGAGATACCATCAAAAACCAGTCCGGATAACAAAGATCCTTCATAAGAAGCAAAAGTTGAATCAGCTACAGTTGGATTGCCACCGACACCGTCTCTGGCTGATAAATAGTAAAGAGTGTGATCTACAGTTACATCCTCTTCCAAATTATAAAAAGAAGACTCTACTGGTAGTGTCACATTAGACACCTGCTCAATTAATGGAATTTTCCCATCACCTTTTATTAAGGTGTCAAGAACTATTTTATAATCGAAACCGGCTGGAGGATTTTGAAATTCTTCGTAGTTATAAGAATGTGTTCGAAGAAATTCTTGAATATCAGCATCATTTTCAGCTTCCACTTCAGCCAAAGGTCTAGGAGGAACAGTTGGTATAGTGCCACCGTCGTCATCGTTACAAGCCTGAACAAATACTAATAACAAAGTAAATATTAGGGCTACTCTTTCCTTCATAGAATATATTTTAAAGGCCGCAAGATACAATTTTCCCCTATTTTTGTAGAAGTAGTTAACAAAGATTTACACTGGACATGCGAATTGACAAGTATTTATGGTGCACGCGATATTATAAAACCAGAAACATGGCTACTGAAGCCTGTAAAAAAGGTCATGTTCATGTTAATGGTAAAATCGCCAAACCATCACGAGAGGTCTTTCCAATGGAGGAAATAACGGTAAGAAAGAATCAAATCCGTTATGAATTAGTCGTTATGGATATTCCTCCCAGTCGAGTAGGAGCCAAATTAGTTGATATCTACAGAAAGGATGCCACCCCTAAGGAAGCCTACGAACACAAGAAGCTTCAAGAGATAAGTCAACAACATTATCGAAAAAGCGGTGTTGGCAGACCCACCAAGAAAGACCGTCGCGATATTGAAAATTACTTGGATGAACCTGAATAGATCCTATTGGGAAGAACGTTATAAATCAGAAAATCTGGGATGGGATATTGGAGATATTTCTACACCCTTAAAGGCCTATATAGATCAATTAACCAATAAGTCCATAAAAATTTTAGTGCCGGGGGCCGGAAACGGTTATGAAGTTGTCTATTTATTTCAAAAAGATTTTCAAAAGGTCTTTGTGGCGGATCTTGCCAGACAGCCTTTGGAGAATATTAAACAACAAATTCCCGAAATAGCTGCAAAACAACTTTTTTATGGAGATTTCTTTGACCTACCTTTTAAGGACTTTGATCTTATTCTCGAACAGACCTTTTTTTGTGCCTTGAATCCCTCCCTTAGAAATAATTATGTAGAAAAGATGTACGATCTATTAAGGCCGGGAGGGCAAATTGCAGGTCTGTTTTTTGATTTTCCCTTAACTGAAGCAGGACCTCCATTTGGGGGGTCTAAAGAAGAATATATACGCTTATTTTCGAATAAGTTTCAAATAAAAACCTTAGAAAATTCTTATAACTCCATTGGGCCAAGAGCTGGTAAGGAACTGTTTTTTATCTTTGAAAAATAAATCTATCTGTCATGCAAAACAAAATACTCTCTCACGAACAAATTCAGCATAAAATAAGAAGGATTGCCTATCAGATTTATGAGTCCAATGCAGAAGAAAAAAAAATAATTGTAGCAGGGATTGTAGGGGGTGGACTAAATTTTGCCGTTAAGCTTAAAGAAATTTTAGAAGATATTACAGAGGCAGAAATTGTATTATGCAAAGTAATGATGGATAAAAAGAATCCACTTAAAAGCGGCGTAACCACCTCTTTATTAGAGAATGAGTATAACAAGGCTTCCGTAGTATTGGTGGATGATGTTTTAAATTCCGGAACTACATTAATTTATGGGGTACATCATTTTCTAAGGACACCTTTAAAAAGGCTTAAAACCGCTGTTCTAGTTAATAGAAATCATAAAAAATATCCAGTCAAAGCGGATTTTAAAGGGATATCTTTATCAACTTCTCTACAAGAACAAATTATCGTAGAATTCAAACCAAAAGATGACGCCGTTTATTTAAACTAAGTCGTTTTGAATTTCTGTAGAAATTGTTTGAGCACTTTTAGTATCGCATAGAATAGTTTTATGTGCCCTGGAATAGAATGGACTTCTTTCAAAAAGATGTTTACCAATAAACTCAGGAATTTCTTCTTCCTTGAGGTGTGCAATTAAGGGACGATGTTCTTTTCCCCTGGAAAGTCTTTTAACTAAAGTAGGAATGGAACATTTCAGGTAAAATACCCATGGTGTTTCCTCCAATATGATATTCATATTATTAGCATAACAAGGGGTGCCACCTCCAACAGAGAGGACAACATCATCCATTTCGTGAAGTGCTTTATGAAGGAGTTCCGTTTCTTTTTTACGAAAATAAATTTCACCCTTGTCCTTAAATATGGAAGAAATGGAAGCATTGAGTTGAGACTCTATATAATCATCTAAATCCAGGAATTGAAAATTTAAATGTTGCGCCAACAATTTGCCTACGGTAGATTTTCCGCTACCCATATAACCTAATAAGACAATTCTCATGGTGAAATTTTAGGCTAAAATCCATTAATTATGGGGGAATTCAAAGAAATGCTAAATTTATCTATCAATGCGCTTGAAAAATTAATTAATGATAGTATATTTGCAGCCGCTAAGGATGAAAAGTAACAGCCATTCTTATGTTGAAATTTTGACCTGGTAGCTCAGTTGGTAGAGCATCTCCCTTTTAAGGAGAGGGTCCTGGGTTCGAGCCCCAGCCAGGTCACGATCAAGCGCAAAATCCACCAATTCTGGTGGATTTTTTGTTTTGGAGAAACGCCGAACTTGTTCGAGTGTTTTGTAAAAACAAAATACCGCAACCTAAGGTTGCGGTATTTTGCATTTGCAACTCGGAGTGGCTGGGTCAGACGACCAGCGGGAGTCAACCCCAGCTGTGAATAAAAAGCCAATTTCCAATAAATGTCTATTATTTAAGCACTTCAATCTTACTTTTTGACCTTGCCCCCCGCCTGCTGGCGGTAGAAAGTTCACAGGACTTTACTGATTCCCTCGGCCGGGTCAGGTGAACAAAGGAGCCAACCCAGCGTGGTCACTTTTTAAACACTTGACTATCTATAAGTTAGCAATTTTAATAATTACTAACTTTTTTTATACAACTGTTTTTTCAATTACTTACAGCTTTTAATATTTTCCCATTTCAGTTAAAGCGGACGTAACCCCAAAGTATTGGGTTCGAGGGTTGTGTCCAAGACCTATACAATGAAGCTCTTTGCCCGAAATGAAGGACAACGGATTGAGGGGAATGTGCTGAGTGGAGTGTTAGAAAACATTCTAAATACTGTCTCATAAATCGTCAATTTATGAAACTACTAAAAGTGACCGAGAATGGGACACTTCTACCTTAACTCTATGTCAAAATTGAAGTACCCCAAAAATGGCCGTTAAAAAGGATAATCGATGAAATAGAAATAGTAAGAATGTTAAAGAAAATCTACTGTTGAACCTTAAAAATTCAACGTACAAATCCTTTATCTCATTGACATCATAAAACAAGATTCAAATCAAACATTTATACTTATTTTCAACAGATGCGACAGAACCCTTTTAAATCTTGATTATTTTTTTTCTCAGCATACTTTCGTTCGTTTTAATATAAATTAAATAAATGCCACTTGATAAACTTGACAAATCAATTATGATTTCATTTTGGTTCGCGTTCACTTTTTCAAAGATTATTGCACCAGAGAGGCTTAATACACTAATTTTTTGAACAGTGATATTGGTCATTATTAGTTTTGTTATACCATTAGTAGGATTAGGAAATATTGAAATATTACTTTCCTCGAAGGTATCTATACCAAGTGTGGAGTTTACTTCAACATCAAAAGTGCAAATTTCTTGATTTCCTGAAGTATCTGTAATCGTCCATACAATAGTGTTTATGCCAATTGGTAATTGAGCTCCCGCTAATGAAGCTAAGCTGTTAAAATCGTTAACGATACTTTCGACAGCACAGTTATCACCTGAGACAATTGGATCAAATTCTGTACCTGAAACCGTATAATATATTTCACCAACATCATTATCTATAGATTGATTTCCAATACAGCTAATTGTTGGGTTAATTCCAGCGACTGCGGTAATCTCGATTACATTTGAAGTTACTGCATCAGTCCAATGGCCTTCGCAATAAACACGCGCTAGGCTTTTGAACCATGTGGTTTCAGTTATTACCCCTGGCGAATATGTTGTTGAATTGCTTGATGCTATATCTGTGAATCCAGTTGTAGCATTTGTTGTTGAACTTTGCCATTTGTATTCCAACGTTCCGGTATGCCCTGTAGGTAACACCAAGCTTGTTAAAGCAGCAGGGGCAGTACCAGGGCAAATAGATTGGTCATTTCCGATGGTACTTCCGGTTGTAGGATTGATACTAGGTGAATAATTTGCAGAATAGGCTCCGATACTGGTTGACTGACCGACTGTTCTAACTACGCCTCTTTGATCAGTATAAGCACCAATAATTTGAGGACTATTATTCCAATTACTTGATAAAGGAATTCCAGTACACTCTCTTGCCAAGGCAAAACTACCTGATGCCAGATCAAGGGTGTATGTTTCATTGACTGCACCATTTAAAGCAAGCGTAGAAGATAGATCTAATATTTGGTTTGAGAGATCAAATCCACCTTGTGTCCAGAATGAAAATGTGGTTCCTATCTGTCCGTATTGTGTATTGTAAAGAATTGAAGTTGATGAATCAAACCCACTGGTTGCATTTGTGGCAGCATTCGAATATTTAACCACATTGTAGCCACCGTCCGTTAAACTACTGGCACTAGAGTAGTAGTCATCTCCTGTAGCTGTTCTGCTACCTTTGTAATTGTTGGCAATAATGCTATTCGTTACAGTTAGGGTATTGCCGTTACTCCCAACACCACCACCTGTTCCGATACTTGAATTATCATTATCGGAATGATTATTTGCTATGGTGGAGTTTGTAATTGTTGTTGTACCATTACTTTCCAATGAAATACCACCGCCATTGCGAGTAGCTAAATTATCGCTGATTGTAGAATTTGTTACGGTCAAGGTAGGATCTGTTAAAGACTGATTACTATAAATTCCACCACCGTTAGTTGCCGTATTATTACTGAGCGTTGAGTTTATAACAGTTAGAATTCCCCCATCATTATAAATACCGCCACCATTTAAAGAAGTAACATTATCACTAATATTTGCATCTGTAATTGTAAGTATTCCGCCGTTATTGATTCCGCCTCCAGAAATGGTATTATTACCATATCGTATGGTCATGTCTGAAATGGCAACAGTTTTCCCAGATGCGACTCTAAAAACGCCTTCCGTAGCAATTCCTGCCGAAGCTGCTGCCTGCACAAATGTAGAACCTGCTCCATCTCCATTAATGGTTAAACTTTCTGAAACTGTGATTCCGCCTGTAGCAATTACCGTTCCAGAGAACGTTTTTGTTCCGATTCCACTTAGTGTCAAATTAGTGTAGTTAACAGCAACATCGCCATTTGTGTTAATAACAGTTTGGTCTAGGCCGTTATACTCAATTGTATTGTTATTCGTCGTAAAATCTAAAATACTACTGTTTTCAAAATTTAATTCATTTTTAATTCTAATAATGCTACCTATTGTTGGTTGCAACCAGGTTTTATCATTTACGGTTAGATCATAAAAATCAGTTGTTCCATCAATTGTAACGGCATTAGTATTGATTCCATGAGCAAAAATGATATTAGAAGTATTCGAATTAAAAGTACCGTTATTTATCCATGCCGCATTTGAACCTGTTAAGATAAGATTTGCATCATTGGTTGCATTTAAAATACCTCCATTCTCAATTATAATTTCTTTACATGTAGCTAATACAGGAATTGTTGGATCATTATTTGTTGTAGTAGCATCAGGTATTATAACTACTGTTGCATCTGAAGGAGCACCTGCTGGCGTCCAGTTTGATGCAGTTACCCATGACGAACTAGTAGAGCCATTCCAAGTAAGGTGATCGTTTTCATATTCATCCAATGTTATTCCATTAGCACCAAAATTAGAAGAGAAAACACCTATGTTCACATTTGATATAGTAACCCAGTTGTCATTAATATTATTGGCGGATCTACCATAATCAATAGTAATGGATAGCGGATAAATATGTAACCATATCCCGAGTAGGTCCTCATCATTTCCGTTAAGTTCTGAATCTAGGTAATGTGTTTTTATTAAAGCCTCGGTTCCGCTTGCGCCTGTTTGGATAATGTCATAAACCCTATTAATTGTTCCTGTCTTCCAAGTAGCTGAGCTTCCTAATGTAACTTTAAGGCTCATTTCCGTAGGCAAAGTCCCAACATTTGGAAAATAAACAGTTGAATAACGATTTCCAAATGAATAGCTTGTCTCTGGCACCATACTTGTTCTTCTAATTATCCCTGAAACATCACCTTGTCCAATGGTTGTAGCGGTTGCACCCATATCTAAGGTGGTGCCATTCATATCTAAACCGCCTTGAGTTGCTGAAGGATTTGCACTTGCTAAGTTTAAAAGTCCAGTAACTGTAATGTCTCCATTTGAAACAACGCCCCCCGTTCCATTTACCGTGAAATTTGTTATAGCTGTGCTAAATAAACCTGATGGAAGCGTAATGTTCGAATTATTAGTAAATGTGATTTCAGAACCGCTATCGCTGGCATCAATATTTCCTGAAACTCTGGTTGGTGAATTTCCAGATAAGTTTAGTGTATTCGCCAGAAGCGTAAAAGTACCAGAAGTTAATGCTAACGTTCCATCAATGTTCATGTTTTGATTTCCTAATACAACTCCGCCAGAACGATTGATGGTTAAATTATTGATTAATGGTTCTGAAGTAAATAAGTTATTATTTAGTGTTAAAGTTGTAGAACCACCAAAACTAAGATTCGAGACTGCACTTACCTCAATGGCTCCTGAAATATTGCTAATGGTCCCATTAATACCTAAGGTTGTATTCTCAACGATTAAATTTCCATTGTTGAACAATAAAACATTATTCACATTTACATTAGAAGTTAGCGTTACGTCTAGTTCATTCTCTATGGTTAAATTATCAAAATTGATTATTGAAGTTCCTAAAATAGTTTGTGCAGTTGTACCGTTAAATGAAATTCCACCACCAGAATTACCTGTAAATGTTCCATTATTTTCGAAATTACCCGCCAATAAATGGTCGAAACTACCCGTTTCGAAATTTGCACCGTTATCAATTACTGTGTTTCCAGAAATAGCTAAAACCTTGCTGCAATTGCTGTTGCTTACCTGATACATTAAAATCACCAGCAATATTCATAGCTGTGTTGGGCATTGTTTTGGTACCACTTCCACTTATGACCAAATTGTAATACCCGCTGTTTCCTGCAATACCATTTGGGTTTACAATGGTTTGATCTGCACCATTCCATTCTACCGTATTATTTACAGATGAAAAATCTACAAAACTAGTAATGTCAGCAGTTCCTGCCCCGCTTATTTTTATAGTATTGCCTGCTACTGGTTGTAAAGTTGTGTTTGGTCCAACTTCAATGTTATAGAAATCTGTATTTCCTGAAATGGTTACAATTTCGGAAGCTGTGCCATTGTTAAAAATTACTTTACCTGTACTTGGATTAAAAGTGCCATTATTTTTCCAGGCACCAGCAGAACCTACCAGAGTAAGCTCTGAAAGAGTTCCGGCATTTAAAACACCTCCTGATCGTATATCAAGTATTAGAATAGTTGTGCTGGAACTATCTGTGATCAAAGGATCGTTAGGGGTTGTTGCAGCATCTGGAATAACTACATGACTGGTCAGTGACGGAGCAAAAGCTGGAGTCCAATTGGACGGATTATACCAGTCTGTATCTATAGAACCATTCCAAGTAATTATATCCGAAATTGATTCTGCAAAAGTATGTTCAATTATTCCAAAGTTTGAGAAAAGATTACCAAAATTAGCATTGCTAAAAGTAATCCAATTATCTGTAGAATTTATTTCGGTCACACCACGTTCCAATAGCGTTGTACTTGGGATTACATAACTAAAATAACCAAGATCATTTTCATTCAACCCGTTTAATTCACTCTCAAGATAATGCGCCTTAAGGATTGCTCTTGTATCACTTGCACCAATTTGACTAATATCTAAAATCCGTTTAACTCCATCTGGCTTCCAACTTGGCGCCGTTCCAATACTAATTTTTAAAGTAATTTCTGATGGTAATGTACCAATGTCCGGAAATGTTACACTGTTAAATTGATTTCCAAACGTATATTCAATATTTGGTAAAATGGTAGTACGTTTAATTCTACCAGTAACATCACCTACGCCTACAGTAGTGGCCGAATCGCGCATATGTAAGGTAAAGTTTGCCATATCAAAACTTCCTATGGTACCCAATGGATTGGTGCTTTGTAGATTTAGAATTCCACGGATTTCAATATCAGATTTGAAATTATTCCACCCGCTCTATTGATGGTTAAATTGTTTGTTGACGGCGTATTTAGGAATAAATCACTTGGCAAGGATAAAGCAGTTGTACCACCAAAAATTAGGGAAGATGACGGACTTACATCTATAAAACCTGAAGTTTTTACAAGATCTCCATTTATTGCTAAAGTATTTAAACCAACATTTAAATTTCCATCAGTGAGTGTAAGCACTCGTTAACGGTAATTCTGTGAAAACATCACCACCATCTTTATGTTACTAATTTTTCAAATAATATTTCAGATTCTCCATAAATATTCTGAGTTGTGTTCCATCCAGATAATTGCGGATCGGGGTTGAGTGAAGTACAGTTATCTTCCTCCAAACTGTGATAGCTCCTAGAAAGTGCACCACTTAAATTTGTATTCAGCATGATTAATAGTTGGAGTAACAGTTGCTCCTGATAGAATAAAATACAGCATATTCATAGCGTGTTGGGCATTGTTTTGGCACCACTTCCACTTATGACCAAATTGTAATACCCGCTGTTTCCTGCAATACCATTTGGGTTTACAATGGTTTGATCTGCACCATTCCATTCTACCGTATTATTTACAGATGAAAAATCTACTACACCGAATGTTGGGTCCGGCAGCTTACTTAAAAATGCAGTACAGGTTTAGTTTACATATTTATAATTTTCTTCCTGAAATGGTTGTATGTCAGAGTTGTGCATTTAATTTACTTTACCGTACTGGTTAAAAGTACCATTGTTTTCCAGCACCGCAGAGCCCACGATTGTAAGTCTAAAGACGCCAGATTTAAAACACCACCTATTGGATATCAAGTGCTAGAATTGTACTAGTTTTCCGTAATAAAGGATCGTTAGGTTGTTAGCATCTGGAATACTATACGCGTTGTTGAGGAGGGAACAACCCGGTCAATGGAAGGGTTGTACAGTCTGTATTTATAGAACATCCCAGGTAATAATATAGCAACGTTGCGTAAAACTATTCATTACCAAAGATCGGGGTAGCCAAACGCTTCTTAAATAACCAATTTTCATTGCTATTTATAGGGTTACACCGCGGTCAATAGCGTTGTACTTGGAATTATATAACTAAAAAACCCAAGATCATTTTCGTCTAACCCGTTTAATTCACTGTCTAGATAGTGCGCCTTCAAGAATCCTCTTGTACCACTTGCTCCAACTTGACTAATATCCAATATTCGTTTTAAACCATCCGGGTTCCAACTTGGTGCTGTTCCAATACTAATTTTTAAGGTTAATTCTGATGGCAAGGTACCAATGTCCGGAAATGTTACACTGGTAAACTGATTTCCAAATGTATATTCAATATTTGGCAAAATGGTAGTGCGTTTAATTTTACCAGTAACGTCACCAATACCTACAGTAGTGGCCGAATCACCCATAAGCAAAGTAAAATTTCCCATATCAAGACTACCGGCGGTTGCAGATGAATTAGCACTTTGTAAATTTAGAATTCCGTTTAGGTATATCTTGCTAGAAGTAACCCCCCCATTAATAGTTAATTTTTAACTTCCCGTAAAGATAGAAGTAGGAAGTATTATTTACTAGATTGGAAAAAAGCTTCGCTTACCCATCTATTTTCCAGGTTCTGGTAGGTGCATTTAGTAGTGTTAAAGTGTTTGCACCTACAGCAAATGTTCCTGCGGTTAAACTTATGTGCTTAACATCTCACTTAACCAATTCCACTGATGATTAGTGTTAAGTCATTAAGCATACTGTACGTATACCAGTAACCAATATAAACTCGAACTTCCTCCGTTAAAGTACCAGAGTATGAGATGAGCCATTGAGTGTTAATGTATTGGCTCCAATGGTAAATGCACCACTTGTGAGTGTAAGTGCAGTTTCAACCGAAAGCGCTCCATTTTGGGTTATTCCGTGAATGTTATTTACTGTAAGTCCATCGATGGTATTGCTTACAAAAACCCCCATTGGAATACTTTGTCCTGCGGTTCCTTCAAAAACAACTATAGATGAAGCACTAGAAGCGTCTATCTGGTTTGCAGTAACTTCATTTATATTGCCTGTTAATGTGAACTGGTATCCGTTGACAACTAATTTCTTAGCACTTGTGTTTGTAATATTTTTGAGGGTTCTGTTTTGGTCTAAGTAACAATCATTGGCAGGATTTGCAGCAAACAAAATATCAGAACCATCAGTAGGGACTACTCCATATTGCCAATTGGTTGCAGTACCAAAATCTGTACTCGTACTACCTTGCCAAACAAAGTCAAGAGCTGACTCTAGGGCTCCCATTCTTGGTGGATTATTTCTAGCAATATCTTTAAAATCGTTATTTACGCTTGGTATAGTAACTCCTTGTAAATTTTGAGTAATGCTATAGTCCAAATAAGATGTTCCTCCTGCTGCATTAAAAAGCGGGTCTATGTTTAAACTAGTAGCATCTTGTGAAGTTGCGGTTTGTAATAGAGTTAAGTTACTTTGATTACCTCCAAAATAACCAAGAACCCCACCGGTTCCATTCACAAAATAGTCATTATAGTCAGCCGTAAAAGTACCAGTTGTAGTATTATAGTAGATGGCATAATGATTACCAGTACCTCCAGAACGATTATTAAATAGAATATTGTTTCGTAAATCTCTTGAATTGTGCCCGTATTGAATCGTAACGCATAGGAATACTGACAATTAGTTCCAGTAATATAAACCGAATTAAAAAAAATCTCAACTGTTTTATTAATAGAACCGACATCATAGATACCGTAGATATTAGTATTGCCATTTTCTCCAAAAGTTATAATATTATTTGAAAAAACGGCATTGTCAGTATCTCCAAAAATTCCATAAATTTTTGCGCCTGAAGTACTACTATTTACAGCTAAACTATGTACAAAATTTGAATTAACGGAACTAGGATTAGCACCAGCTGAGTTTCGAAATATTATTCCTGCTAAACCACCAACAAAAGTATCATATTCATTAGAGATATTATAAATCGTATTATTATCGATTGTTTGGGAATCTTTTGAATTTAAATAATCCCTAGCTGAAGCAAGACATTATTAAAGCACTAGAAATGATGATCTCTACTATTTTCAATACTATTTAACCCGATCTACTATTTCCGATACGATCCATTAGAATTTGCAATTGTTGCCGTATTGTATAAATTATAGATATAATTTTCATGTAGGTTTGTTGTGCCTTTGTTACTAGAGATATGCCATAAACACTTTGTACTCTAGTTGTTTGCCTAAGTGCATTAATACTTAAACTAGTTGTTTCACTTCCAATTTTATTATTTTTTATTTCTCCAACAAAATCACCCGATAAGTGAATAGCATATAAATTAGTTGAATTTGTTGATGACACCAGCGCTGAAATGGAACCGATATTGTTATTACTACAATTAACGACTCCTGTATTTGCAATTCGGATACCATAAACAGATTGCGTGTTGGTACCACCAGTTACTTTTATAGACCCTGTTCCTGTAGTTTCACCAATGGTGTTACCCAAAATATTAACATCACCAGTTTGAACTTTAATTGCACCCCATTCTGCGCTACCAGAATTATCCCAATCGAAATTTTTAATTGTATTGTTTTCTATAGCGGTAGGTGTAGTTGAACCTGCAAATGTATAAATAGCACGAAATACATTGTTGGTGCCACCAGCTTTATTCCATTCTCCAATACATAAAGGTGCACTTCCTCCTATAAAATTATTCTTAATTTGAATTCCATTATTGTTATTATTCCTAACTCTATGACTTCATAAGTGAAGTTCCAGATGCTATAAAAGATGCGTTTCATAAAAACTATTTCCTCAATTATCCAATCTTCACTTTTTTATTTAAATAATACCATATGAAGTGTTATTAGGTCTGAAAAAATCGTAAATATTGTTATTACTAACGGTATTATTTCTGTTCTTTTTCCCATGTACCAAGCGAATAAATACAGTCAGGACGATCGTTTATCACTTAAGCTGGTTATATCAGTTATCAATGAGGTTATTATTATTTCCAGAACTTGAATTACTAGTTCTAAATAAAAGAATAGCGCTTTTATTTTCAGATGGAGCACCTTTTATAGTACAAAAGCGAACTGTATTATTTGTAGCGGCATTTATAAAACGTATTGTAGATGTATTACTGGCATTTGATGTACTTAGGTTTACAATGCTCAAATCTTTGGCAGAACCCGTTGCATTCACTCTACCATCAAAAGTGACATTATCTGCTCCTTTTAAATCTATGAATGGGCCTGCTAGATTTCCTGTTATAGATAACCCAGATTTAGTTGGATAAATATTAACCGAAGCGTAATTTGAGCTTCCGGTGCCACTTGATTTTAGGATTGGTGAAGCATATTCAGAGGTGCTACTGTTTATTTTAACATCAACTTCCCCTCCAAAAGTTCCATCATTAATTTTATCAAAAGCATCTTTTAACGTTGGGAAGTAAGCTATATTATTTAAATCACTTACTTCAATATTTAGTGGCGTGTATTCAATCCAGCCAATTGAGCCATCTTTCACCTCTTGCCAATAATCAAAATACCCACTAACTCCACTATGGAGCCCCATGTCTACGTCATTTTTAGATAAATCTTCATCGCGTAACTTTAGTACGATTCTATTGGTTGATTCATAAAAACTAACCTGAACATCGGTGTATTTATTATCGTTATAATCAATTTCTAATTGATTATATTCAATGGTGAAAATTCGCTGAGGTGCTGATCCCGTTACCAATGATCTTATCCAGGTTCCGTCACTACTCTGATTAAGATTGCCGTCATACATTGCCAAAGCAATTATTTGGCCTAATTGGGTTGCATTGGCGTTCAAAATATAATCCCTAGCGCCAATCCAATTATTCCGTCGCTACACCATCTAAACGAATAAAACCATAACAACACTTAAATTATGAGTTAAGTTAGTATAACTAAAATTAAATGCAAAAACATGACAACACAATCAAAAAGGTTCTCAACGTCATCAATCATAGTATATGTTCACATACTAGATTACCTCCACAAAAGAATACCACACAACATTAACAATCTCAGTTTCTTATCGGAAAAGCAGTAGCACTTGGTTGCTTTTTTATTAGATAATTATAAATATTCATCTACATTCTCTTTATTAAAGTGTTGTATTTTCCTACAATATATATGTATTTTAGTATTTTACTAAAGATTTGTTGTGAATCGTACAAAAAGAGTGGTAACACTTTATTAGGTATTAAAGCAGTTTTTATAAATAAAAAAATAGGGTAAATCCTATAATGTGTAAGAAAAATACGCTATTTTATCGTAACAGACTTTAGTGCCAAAATGGAATAATCACCCCCATTTCGTATAACATCCCTAACAATTATGGAGAATGGATGAGACCTATATAAAAGTAAAAGGGGAGTGGCGATATTTATATAGAGCTGTTGATAAAGAAGGTAATACGGTAGTCTTCCTTTTAACGAAAAGAAGACAACGTATTTCTGCCCATAAATTCTTGATCAAGGCAATTGCTGATAACGGCAGGCCAGAACTTATAAGTATTGATAAGAGCGATGCCAATAGCTCGGCAATAAACTATATAATAGGAGAAATTGTTCACGCATTAAGACAAGACAATGCAAATACCTCAATAATTATAGTGGAACAAGATCATCGTATAATCAAGTGACGAATAATACAAGGAATGGAATTTAAGGAATTTGAATCAGCAAAAAGGACAATCGCTGGAATAGAAATAGTAAGAATGTTAAAGAAAAATCAACTGTTCAAAAAGATGATATTAAGGATAAAGAGGTGTAATGGATTTGTACTAAAGTCTGATGTTTGATTCAATTTTTAGGGAGTCTCATAAAAAGAACCATTTATGGGACAGCTTACTACAAAAATAATGGTATCGATTTATGTAACTTTAATCCGTCTCCTTTTCGGAAGGGAGCCAACCCCAGCTATGTTTGCGGTTGAAGGCCAGCTGTCTCGCTTGAAAGTGTAAGCTATGTGACCCTGACGTTTTTAATCCAGTCCATTGTCCAATGGCGTGGTCCATTTTTAAAGGCAGAAAGCACATTGTATTTTTTCTTTAACTGATCTACATCAATTTTATCCCATAATTCCTGTAGACAAGTATTTCTGGGATTGGCTTCATTATTTCTATCTGTAGTATTGTAAAAAGCCGCCCTCAAATTTGTGGTTATTCCGTTACCTCCTATTAAAATTTCTTTTTTCTAATTTGAATTGATAAGCGTCAAAATTATTTCATAATTTGACATGTAAATGGAGTTAATTAGTTAAAAAACCGATGAATAATAAATTTACGTATTGAATTTTACAGCACATTGAACAAACTTCTTTTAACCGTTAAATAAAGGTTTCAATATTTTTTTAGCCAAGGGTATGACTACTTTTGTTTAAACAGCTATATTTTATGCTATTTGAGATTGATTTGCGTAACTTTAATCTCTTAAATTAGGAAATATGATTAAAAAATATTTACTATCAATTTTCGCATTGCTTTTTTGTATTCAAATAGCCCAAAGTCAGGTTTTACTTTCACTTTTGTTTGGGGATAAACTGAATTCTGATAAAATAAAGTTTGGTTTAGAAGGTGGTGTAAACTTTGCGAATGTTACCAATTTGGAAACGGCTACTGTAACACCTAATTTTAATATTGGTTTTTATTTTGATTTTAAGTTGAAAAATAGTCCCAATTGGTTCTTACACTCAGGAGTAATAGTTAAATCTACTATGGGAGCAAATCTAGAACCTTACTCACTGAATGATGAAAATTTAGATGCCATTTTTGTAGGAGGCAGCGTAAAAAGAAAAATGCAATATTGGAATGTACCATTTTTGGGTAGATATAAATTTAATAAAGGTTTTTTTATTGAAGCAGGTCCAATGTTTGGCGTATTATATAAAGGTACCGATGTATTTACAAACGAAATTGAAGGTAATGATGTTCAGTATGATAACAACATTCGTAAGGAGCATTCTAGATTTGATATTGGATTAGAAGGAGGGATTGGTTACCAAACAGAAAAGTTTATGAATGGAATGAATTTTGGGGCTCGTTATTATCAAGGCTTATTAAACTCTTCCACAATAGCAAATGCCAATCAAAAAAACACTTCGTATTATGTTTTTGTTGGTATACCAATAGGTGCAGGCGAAAAAGCCAAGGCCAAGAATAAAGCGGCTAAAGAGGCCAAAGAAAAACAATTTAAACAAGATGAAGAGAATGCCGCAAAGGGATTAGAAACAAGTAAAGGGTATCAGAGGAGATTAAAGAAAGCTCAAAAGAAAGCTGAAAAAGAAGCTAAAAAGAAATCAAAAAATAATAAAAAACTTCAATAAGAATTAACTGCTTTTAATTCATTCCAGCCAAAGCTAAACCACGAAGAATTTGTTCTTGAAGTTTTTTATCCAAAATATATAAATTCACCAGTTTTTTAGCTTTTTCAGTAAATACCGGAGAAAGTAATAATAACTTTTTTAAGCCTTATTGACTATTGTTTGTACTAATACAAAAGCTTCATTTGATGTAAAAGCAGGTGTGAATTTTCCATCTATTAGAGGTGACAACACAGATGATATAAGCGAAAGAACTTCTTTTGCCGGTGGTTTGTATGCTGAACTTCCAATGTCAGGTGAATTTACTTTTCAACCGGAATTATTGTACTCAGGTCAAGGAGCTAGATTTACTGGTATAGAGACCAAAGTATAAATTAACAACCTGAGGTTATTTATTTTAAAAGAATCTTAAACTAATTCGTGATTGCCTCCGAAATGAAAAGTGATAGATGGAGTATTGAGCAATTAATTTTACTGATCCGTTACTTTCTCCAAAAGTTCTATATTTTCCAATAGCTCAATCTCCCTCGAAGATGATCCTAAACGAATTGTGTAGGTGCCCGGCTCTACGGCCCACTGCGAAATAGTTTCGTTCCAATACGCTAATTCTTCTGCAGGGATACTAAAAGTCATCTCTTTACTTTCGCCAATTGCCATGAGCGGCGTCTTTGCAAAGGCTTTTAGTTCCTGAATAGGTCGATCTATGTTGCTATTCGGTTTTTCAATATATACCTGCACTACTTCCTTCCCCGCCATATCCCCTGAATTAGTAATACGCATGTCAAGCTTAATAGTGTCATTTGTTACCATAACATTCATATCATCATAGGTAAATTTAGTATAACTAAGTCCAAATCCGAACGGATAGGAAACATCCAAATTAGACTTGTCAAAATGCCTGTATCCTACATAAACGCCCTCTTCATAAAGGGTATAATCCTTATTCCTAATAAGCTCCTCCTCTGTCTTTTCATCCTCATCAAAAAACATCGAAGTAATCTCAATAGGGTCGCCGTCCATCGGGAAATTGCTAGAAGAAGCGTGATCCCTCAAGTTGATAGGGAAAGTCATGGGTAGTTTTCCAGATGGATTGATTTTACCACTCAGAATATCAGCAACGGAATTACCCCCTTCTTGCCCCCCTTGCCATGCCAGCAGTATAGCATCAGGTTGTTCTTTCCAAGAGGTGGTTTCAATAACCCCACCAATATTTAGCACCACTATTACTTTCTTACCCACAGCATGAAATACTCTACAAGTGTTGCGGATCATCTCCAGTTCTTGTTCAGTTAATAAAAAGTCACCCTGTTCTACTCGGTCACCACCTTCTCCACTATTTCTGCCGATTGTAATGATAGCTATATTTGCTGAACTTGCCGTTTGCCTTAATTCGTCTTCAGAAAGGGTAATTTCCGGAGGATCATAAGGTTCAAACATAGCTTTCATACCTTCAGGCTTTACAAAGGCATCTTCATTCGCAGCTTTGTGCTTTTCGAAGACCTGTTTTGCCACCTCATTTATGGTGTACCCGGCATTTTTAAGTCCTTCTTCCAAGGAAACCGTGTAGGCCTCATTTACGTCGCCCGATCCGGTTCCTCCTGCTATAAATTCATATGAGGTAACTCCTATAAGCGCTATGTTCTTAACATTTTTCATAGGAAGCGCACTATTATTCTTAAGCAGCACCATTCCCTCAGATGCAGACCGGCGTGCAATCTGGGCATTTTTTTTCAAGTCGGGATTATTTCCAAATTGGTATCCCTGCATCTTCTTGGACTTTAAAATAAGCTTGAGGATTCGTCTAGCGGCAGTGTCAATAACGTCTGTAGATAGTTCGCCTGACTCGACCGCCTCTTCCAATGCGGTCCATTGTTTTTTGGTGCCGGGTTCCAAAAGGTCATTCCCTGCTTTTATTTGAGCGGGTGCGTCTCTCCCCCCAAACCAGTCGGACATGACAATTCCATTGAATCCCCAATCTCTGCGCAATACTTGAGTAAGCAAATAGTCACTTTCTGAAGTGTAGGTTCCATTTACCTTATTATAGGAAGACATAACTGTAGTTGGCCGTGCATCCTTAACGATGATTTCAAATCCTTTAAGATATATTTCCCGCATGGCCCTTTCCGATACGATCACGTCATTGAAATTTCGATTGGTTTCCTGATTATTAGCAACGAAGTGTTTAACAGAGGTGCCAATGCCGTTTGCTTCAATGCCCCTCACCAATGCGGCACCAATTTTTCCGGTCAATACCGGATCTTCCGAATAGTATTCAAAATTGCGTCCACATAGAGGGTTCCGATGGATGTTGGCCCCTGGTCCTAAAATCACATCTATTCCGTATTCAAGGGCTTCATTGCCCATCGCATCTCCCACCTGATTGGCCAAATCTGTATTCCAGGTTGAAGCTATTAATGTAGCAATTGGAAAAGCAGTACAATAGTAGGTCTTGTTCTCTCCTTCGCGAATGGGTTCAATTCTAAGCCCCGCAGGTCCGTCTGACAAATAGATCGTTGGAATTCCCAATCTTGGAGTGGGAACAATAGTACCCACAGCTCCCGGAATACCATCAGAGTCCATCCCCATTGCAGACTTTAATCCTGAACCTTTTAATATGTGAATTTTTTCAGCTATCGTCATCTGTGATAGCAAATTCTCAGCACGCGCCTCAAGGGATTCTCGACTATCTTCGTAAACGTCTAGTTTGCCATTGTTGTTCCGGTCAAAAAAAGTGAACCCATTAATATTGATTTCTTTTGTTACGATATTCTTTTCGGAATAATCTTTTTCAAAATTCAAAAAAGTCGAATTTAAATAGTAATAGCCCAAAGCAGCTACAATCAATATTAAAATGACAATTGCCAGCAGTACTTTCAACCCTTTATTTATTGGTTTTTTCAAGATAAAATAGTTTAATACGTAGTAAATATAATTTAATTTTTTTCCTAAATCGTAGTAGCGGTTAACCGTAATGCAAACGAAAACGACTGTTTTATTTTAAATACTACTAGCATCTTTTTTGTTATTTGATGCTTACTTTGATAAGATAGGTTTTGACTTTTTGTATTTGAGCTAAGGGATGGCTAGCTTCAAAAAGTAAAATGAAGTTCATTTCAACTAGTTCACAAAAGAACGTAACAATCAACAAACTAATAGGCTTTTGAAGCCGCTTATTTTTTCACTCTAATTTGCATTTGCTTCCTTCTGGCGGAGCAGATAGGGCAGTAATAGAATTAAAAATATTTGCATAGCGATACACAGCAAGGAGCCTTCAAAACCAAAATCTCCTCCATTAAAGATATTATTTTCAAGTCTGTTCCATTCGATAATGGTGTAGGTGTCTTCTCCACTTACATTGAATCCAAAAAAAGACTGAAACAAATTCCAACTAAAGTGCAAGGCAATGGGAAACCATAAATTCTGTGTATAGATAAATCCCAGCCCCAATAGTATTCCGGAAAGAAAAATATTCGCTAAGCCTATCCAAGTCGCATGAGGATTCATGGCATGCATTAAAGCAAATATCATCGACGAGATAATCAAGGCCCAATGGATATCTATAGCCCTCATTAATTTACGCAATATATAGCCTCTAAAGAGGACTTCTTCCATAATGGCAACCAGTAGGTACAAAATGATGGTTAAAAATACTTCTGAGGGTAATAATACTATTTTTACAAATCCTAGTTGATTAAAAAAAGTCAAAATCAGACTACCAATTCCCATAATTGCAAGACCCATCAAAACACCCAGAACAACCTCCTTTTTATAGTTATAACTTTGAAATCCTAGCTGAACAAAAGCTTCTTTATCCACATATTTTAGAAATAAGTAGAATACCAAGAAGGTTCCAAGGAATCCAAAAAGGATAAGTAAAAAAAATTGACTTGTACTCTCCTGAAGATCTCTATTTGTTACATCAATACCCATAAGAGACCCCCCAACCAGCTGAAACATCCCTCCAATAATAATATAAGAGATAATAATAGCAAAAATTCTTGCCCAGACATTTGGAATTTTATCCGGACTTTTGGCCAAAGCATACTTTTGTAAACCAAACATTTTTCTCTTTCTTAATTAAAGATGATAATTCTAAACCTCTATTGATCATGAATCCAATTATGATCCTTTAATCTCGCTAGACTTTTATTTCTTAGATATGGAAGGAATGAATCAGAAAAAAGGGCGCCTAAGCACCCCTTCTACTAGAATTGCGCTACTACAGTGCAAAGCAATCACTAAAAAAATCCTTTATTTAGACCTTTTTTGAATCCGGCCCATATATAGGGCTCTTCAGCAACATAAATTTTATACATGTCATAAAGCCATCCACCTCCATTAATTTTTGCGGCTTCTTTTTTATCTAATTCTATTATATTAAGTTTCATTATAATAATTTTTAAGTTTATTCTTTCTCTTTTTTATTTCATTGCCCTATATCTGGCGTAGTCGGTTACAAATTTAACTCCTCCCATATAACCACCTCCGTATCGAACAAGTGATCCCAGGAAGACACCAATAGCATTACCTGCCCCGCTTCCTCCATAAATCGATTTCAAAGAAGAATTGTTCATTTCTTCAATACCATAATTTTCTAATTTTTTCATCTTATTAAATTTAAATTAAACTGTTTTGTTTGTAATCAAAGTCAGAAATTCTGTTTGTGCACACTTTGTATTACAGGTTAAAGATGATAGTTAAGACTCGCAAATAATGATAGTAAAGAAAAAATTATATTAAAAATTTAATAGCCTATTCAAATTAGTATAGGCATATCCCCCTGACACATTTTGTTTGGTATCCCTATCTAATTCTTCGTAATAAAACCCACATTTAAAAATCATGAATTCAGTATAAACATAGCTTTGTCTATTAAGATCATAGAAAACCGGAGCGTTCAATTCTTTCATTGTTTCTATTATTCTAAAAACCGTTGCTTCAGATACTCTCAATCTACTCGCCAATTGTTTTGGTCTGCCCGTCGCTTTTAGTCGTATTAGTTGATCTACACGTTCCAAAACGGCCATTTGTTTTATTAACTGTTTCATGCCTTTATATTCAATTTTCTAAATGGAGCTTTTTGTTTGGGGTAATAGTTTGCAATATTGTCACCCAGGGCGAAAGAGGCATGCAGTAGTTCTTTAAAAAAATATCCAGGAATAGTGAAGGAAGATCCTCGGGCTAGCTGTAGCTCCTTATATTTAATTTCGATATTGACAGCGGGAATAGACAGATGCCCTCGCAGACGGGGTTTTATTCTTAGGGAAATTCAAAATTACTTGGATTATGTAGGCCCGATAAATAGCTAAGGTGGAACTTTAGCGGTTTCAACTTGTAACCATGAAATTCTTGGACATATTAAATGAAGTGTGGATTATGCCCTATGGTTAATATAAAGGGGGAGGAAAAGGTCCTGTCCCCTATTGAAGAGTATAACTAATAAAACAGAAATGCTGTAATGATAAATCAGAAGTAAGAGTCGTCCCGGGCCTAGCTTAAAATAAGTATAGCTCAAAAAGACAATATAAACAGAATGAGTAATATTAGGGGCCCTATCTAAAGGGGCTGGACCACTATCGCAAACGACCCCATAATTACTTTATGCATTTTCCGTTAATTAAATAAATAGGACCTCATATTGGCATTGGCTTCAATGAGGTCCTATCTTAATTCTTCAAAATACATAATAAGTTATTTGTGGAGTTGAGCGTTTTTCTTTTTCAGATCTTCTAATTTGTGCTCCAAAGAGACGATAATATCATCCGCCTTATAACTCATGTTGCTAATGGTGTCTTCCAATTTTTGTTCGAACACCTCGATTCTGTTGTTAGCCATTTGGGTAAGTTCGTCTTTCGCATGCGAAATTTGATTCTTAAGGTCTTGTTTGGCATCCTTTGCTTTATCCTTGATCTTATGTCTGGTTTCAACACCTTTGTTAGGGGCGTATAAAATTCCAAAGCCTGCGCCTACGACTGCTCCCGTTACTAATGCTAATAAAATACTTCCACTATTGTCTTTCATGATTTCTGTATTTAAATTAATAATTACTGGTACAAATTTAAGCTGGGAAATTCTTTTCACTAATGACCTGCGTCATGTAATTAGAAATAGTGCCCTAGAAACCTTTCATGAAAAGAACATTCCAACCAACGATATAATTATCTCTAAATTAAATTTAATATATTCCTGCCAAATAGTTGTGTAAAAGCAAGTTTTTAAAGGCTTATGATCACATATCTGTCCTTGAAAAAAGGGCTGCAAGCTTAATTTTCTAGGATTTTATCTTCCTATCTAAGTCGATTTGCATTTTACTCCTCTTAAGCTGCGTATTTAGTTTCTTTACTTCCAATTCCATAAACTCAGTAAATCTTTTATTTACCCTTTCCAATCGTTCATTAAAAATGGTGAAAACCTCTTGCTGCTGGTCGGTAGGTTTAAAATCAACGCCATTTCCCGTAATATCACTGGCAAGGGCACTTAATCTTCCATAGAGTCTCATAGGGGCCCTAAAAGCATCCTCACGGGCTCCGGTGAGTTGTATATCATATAAAATACCAACAATTGATTCTGATACCTCTTGTAACTGAGTCGCTTTTTGGATGTCTTCCTGATTCTTTAATTTGGGAATAATGTCATTTAGTTCTGAACGAATAGCTTCAATATCGTTAATCATACTTACAGCCAGATTTATAGCGTCCCGTAGTTCTAAAGAAAAAGCTACTTGCTCTTTTATCTCCTCAATGGTGCCTTCAGAAATCGGATCTTTTAAAACCGCCACTTCTCTTATATATTCTTCCTTGCCAACTAGTAACTTAACTTTATAAGTATCGGGAACCACTTTTGGCCCGTATTGCCCGCGCATTAAGTCGAGATCCCAGGTCACTAAGGGACGCCAGCCTTCGCCGTTGAGCTGGACCCATGGCCTCCCTGGGGGAGTAGATTGCAATTTTGGTTTAAAAGTTGGCTCATATCGAAGGTCCCATTGTACCCTATTAATACCTTTCTTGTTTTTACCTTCCAAGGTTCTAATGATCTCGTCATTGGCTGTCAATATTTGTATTTCCACTTTTTGGTCGCTGCTGTCTTTAAGATAATAATTAATATCCGCGCCATAGGCCGGGTTCACTCCTGAATTCAGGCTAGGACCATCTGTTTTAATACTTTGTTGATCATGAAAACGATAGGCCTGGCGCAGGCTAAAAAGATGAGCATCCTTGTCCTGAGCATCCAGATCATATTCTCGTAAGGGTGAAATATTATCCAAAATATAGTAGCCTCTTCCATAGGTGCCTACGACTAAATCGTCAAAGCGTTCCTGAATTTCTAACCAATATACGGGGGCGGGTGGAAGGTTATTTTTTAATCGCATCCAATTTTTACCATCGTTGTTAGAGACATAAAGCCCGTTATCAACTCCTAAATACAACATCCCTTGCCGTTTTGGATCTTCTTTGATTACATGAGCAAAACTGTGGACCGACCTGGGAACAGAACCACTAATCAACTGCCAGCTCTGACCATAGTCTTCGGTTTTGTATACATAGGGATCAAAGTCGCCCATTTGATGTAAATCAACCGTGATATAAGCACTACCTTTTGTAAAACCAGACGGCTCAATATTGGCAATGGTCCCCCATTTAGGCAGATCAGGAATGTTTTGAGTAACATTAGTCCAATTTTCACCTCCATCTTTGGTTAGTTGTACTTGTCCATCATTACTTCCGGTCCAGATAAGTCCCGGTTCCATTTTAGATTCCACTATGCTGAACAATACGGCTCCATCAAAAGTCATTAAATTATCTATGGCGATACCCCCGGAACTTTGTTGATGGGTTTTATCGTTTAAAGTTAGATCCGGACTTATAACTTGCCAGCTTTGTCCTCCATCATCGCTTTTATGCACAAACTGACTCCCCACATAAACCCGATTTTGTGTATGAGGAGAAAATGCCAAAGGAAAATTCCAATGCCAGCGATATTTTAGTTTCCCCGGTTCCCATCCATAGCCGGCCTCCGGCCAAACTCTAACATCCCGGGCGTGGCCGGTTTTACGGTTATATCGTTGTAAACCTCCATCATAACATCCTGACCATACGATATCATTATCAAAAGGATCGGGTTGTGCAAAACCACTCTCACAGCCTCCTACCCCCTTCCAAAGTCCAAGGGGAATATAGCCTTGGCGGCTATTGCTTGGCCCCATATAAGAATAGCCATCCTGACGGTTTCCGTATACATTGTAAGGAATCTCATCATCCACTGAAACATGATACATCTGTGCAATAGGCAATACAATTCTCTGAAAACTTTCTCCATGATTAAGGGTAATACTGGCACACCCATCATGGGCCACCATCATACGGTCCGGATTGGTAGGATCTAGCCAAATATCGTGGTTATCCCCACCAGCCTTATACCCTCCTTCAATGGTCTTCCCACCATCCTTTGAGGTACTGAACTTTACACTGGCAAAATACAATTCGTTTGGGTCTTCCGGAGAGATAGCCATCCGCGTATAATATGGAGCCCGTTCAGCGATATCATGATTTTGGGTTTGCAAGGTCCAGCTATCTCCAAAATCTTCAGAGCGATAAAGAGCCGGACTATCAATTTCAAATAACGCATAAACAATATTCGGGTCCGAATGAGAAATGGCTACGGCTGTTTTACCCACAGGATTATTTTCACCTCCGGGGAGGCCAAATTTTGAAAGTGCCTCCCAGGAGTCACCACCATTTATAGAGCGATATACCCCTCCACCTGGACCTCCGCTTCTTAATCCCCAAGTATTAATATGTATAGACCACATAGCAACCAAAAGTCGGTCTGGGTTTTTAGGATCCAGGGCCAATTCAGCTGCACCGGTATTTTCGTCCACAAAAAATATTCGTTTCCAGGTCTTTCCTCCATCAATAGTTTTATATACACCCCGCTCTTGTTGAGGTCCATAGGTATGACCTAAAGAAGCCACATAAACAATATTGGAATTGCTCGGGTGTACAATAATACGACCGATTCTTCCGGTTTTTTCCAGGCCCATTTTTTTCCAGGTTTTTCCGGCATCTTCAGATTTATAGATGCCATCTCCCATAGCATGCGCCGGTCTAATAACAAAAGTTTCCCCGGTACCGGCCCAAACAATATCAGGATTGGATGGGGCAATAGCTATAGAGCCAATAGAAGAAACATCCTGGCTATCAAAAATTGGTTCCCAATTAAGTCCCCCATCGATGGTTTTCCATAAACCCCCTGAAGCCGCACCGATATAATTAATCATAGGATCACCCGGCACTCCGGCAATGGCTATAGCCCGATTCCCTTCAGGGCCTATAAAACGGAATTTTAAATTTTTGAATATCGAGGGATCGGATTGAGCAAAAGCTGAAAAAGCGACTAAATAAAATTGGCAGAGGAGCACTAGCTTTATCTTCATAGGAGCGTTTATAAGGTAAAAGCTACTAATATAACCAAGATTTATATAAATCTTATGGCTTTCTATATTGTTGAGGTAAATGACAAACTAACTTTTTAAGGTTTATTTGGATAAACCTGGCCAGGATCATAACTTTTAATTTATTCATATTTATTGAGGAAGCTAATCGAATCTGAGTTATTTTGTATCTTCCAATTGTATGTCTTACTAACTGGCTTATCTTGTATCCCAAAATACAGTTCAGTTTGCAACTAAGTGCCATTCCAAATAAAAGATAAATGAAATTGAAATTTACTTTACTAAAGTTAGTAGGCATCATCATCCTTTGCTGTGGTACAAAAGTGTATTGTCAATCAACCGCCGGATATGACCTATGGTTGCCTTATAAAAAAGTTGAAGATTTACAGCTCCTAGAGCAATATAAACAGGCCACAAGATCCATCTATTTTCAAAAAAATAGCCAGATTTTGAAAGTCGCCCAAGCGGAATTAAAGAAGGGTTTAAGTTCGATGTTAAATCAAACGCCCAATTTTACCGATTCCTCTTTGACTTCCAATTCTATAATAATTGCAAAAAAAACAGCCCTTGAACAAGATATTGCAAAAATGTTTGAGGCAGATTATGATCAAATTGGTCAGGAGGGTTTCCTCATCAAAGCAATACAACTAAAAGACAAAAAAGTATTGGTTTTAACAGCAAAAGAAGATATAGGGATTCTTTATGGGGTTTTCCGATTACTTAGGTTAATGCAAAGTCATAAAACCCTAAGTTCAATTAACTTAGTAGATACTCCAAAAATAGCTTTGCGCATGCTCAACCATTGGGATAATCTGGACCGAACTGTTGAACGCGGCTATGCGGGTTTTTCACTTTGGAACTGGCAAAAACTACCGGAGTATATCGATCAACGCTACATCGACTATGCCCGCGCTAATGCTTCCATTGGTATCAACGCTGTATCCTTAACAAATGTAAATGCCAATGCTTTGATATTAACCCCCATGTATTTGGAAAAAGTAGAAGCTCTGGCCAATGTCTTCCGACCCTATGGCATCAAGGTATATTTAACGGCTCGGTTCTCGGCACCTATTGAAATTGGAGGATTGAATACCGCAGACCCTCTAAATGCAGAGGTACAACAGTGGTGGGAAAACAAAGCAAAAGAGATTTATTCTCTAATTCCTGATTTTGGTGGTTTTTTGGTAAAAGCGAACTCCGAAGGTCAGCCCGGCCCACAAAACTACGGCCGAAATCATGTGGATGGTGCAAATATGATGGCCAGGGCTTTGCAGCCTTTCAATGGCAATGTTATTTGGAGAGCATTTGTTTATTCAGAATACGATGACACCGATAGGGCAAAACAAGCTTACGATGAATTTATTCCATATGATGGTAAATTTCTAAATAATGTATTAGTCCAAACCAAGAACGGAGCGATCGATTTTCAACCCCGCGAACCTTTTCATCCTATGTTTGGAGCTATGCCAAAAACTCCGTTGATCATAGAATTTCAGATTACACAGGAATATCTGGGTTTCAGTACGCATTTGGTTTTTTTACCCAAACTCTTTGAAGAGGTGCTTAATTCTGACACCTATAGAAAGGGCGAAGGTTCAACAGTTGCTAAAGTTGTTGATGGCTCCCTGGACGAAAAGAAAATAACCGGAATGGCTGGAGTGGCCAATATAGGAACGGACCTTAATTGGACAGGTCATCCATTCGCTCAGGCTAACTGGTATGGATTTGGACGCTTGGCCTGGGATCCTTATTTGAGTTCAGAAACCATAGCCGAGGAATGGTTACAGGCAACTTATTCCAACAACCCGAAATTTGTGGAGCCTGCTAAAAAAATGATGATCACCTCAAGAGAAGCAGTAGTAAATTATATGAACCCCCTGGGGCTCCATCATATTTTTGATACCAGCCACCATTATGGCCCGGGACCTTGGGTAAATGAACTTAGCAGACCCGAATGGAACCCAACCTATTACCATCAAGCCGATGAAAATGGAATTGGTTTTGATCGCACTTTTAGTGGCAGTAAAGCTACCGAACAATACGCGGAACCATTAAGATTGCAGTTTAATGACCCCAATACTTGTCCGGAGGAATACTTACTTTGGTTTCATCATCTTCCATGGGATTATACCTTAAAAAATGATCGTACCCTTTGGGAAGGCATCGCCTTGAAATATCAGGAAGGTGTAGACCAAGTGGCATTTATGAGTAATACCTGGGATAATTTGAAAACCTATATTTCCAAAGAACAATATGAAGAAGTAAGGATGCTTCTGGAAATACAATTAAAAGAAGCTAAATGGTGGCGAGATGCCTGTTTGTTATATTTTCAGACTTATTCAAAAAAAGAACTTCCTGAAGGTGTAGAAAAACCGACACAAACCCTGGAATATTTTAAATCCTTAAAATTTCCTTTCGCCCCGGGAATCAGGCCAAAATGGGACTAATAATTGACCAACTAATATTTTAAAAAACAAACATGAAACAATTTTTAAAACTAATATTTTTTCTTCTATTTTCTTTACAACCTATCCTTGCGCAGCAGAACATTATAACGCTTCATCTGGATAAATCAAAAGATACCATCAGCAAGCATATTTATGGACATTTTGCTGAACATTTAGGCAGAGGAATTTATGATGGTTTTTATGTGGGGAAGGATTCTGAAATTCCTAATATAAATGGTATCCGAACCGATATTGTTGAAGCCCTAAAAGAATTGGATATTCCGGTATTACGTTGGCCGGGAGGATGTTTTGCAGAGCAATACCAATGGAAGGACGGAATAGGTCCTGTAGACCAAAGACCTCTGGTGGTTAATACTTTTTGGGGAGGAGTAACTGAAGACAATTCCTTTGGTACTCACGAGTTTTTGGAACTCTGTGAATTATTGGATACTGAACCCTACATTGCTGTAAACATTGCCAGCGGCACAGTAAAAGATGCCTATCAATGGATTGAATATGTTACTTCGAATACGGATAGTGAAATTACCAGATTAAGAAAGAAAAATGGTAGGGAGCAGCCTTGGGATGTAAAATTTTGGGGTATCGGTAACGAAAACTGGGGCTGTGGGGGTAGTATGGATGCCGATTACTATACCGACGTATTCAAAAGATTTAGCACCTATTGCAATGCAGAGTATAAAATAGCCAGTGGCGGAGTTTTTGACGATTTGGAATGGACGAGAACCTTTATGTCAGAAATAAAAGAAGTACCGAATTTCATTGATATCGCCCATGGTATGTCTTACCATTATTACACCATAGCCAACAATTGGGAGGTAAAAGGTTCTTCGACCGACTTTGAAGAATCGGAGTGGTTTAGTAGCATGTACAACACCCTTAAGATGGAAGCAAACTTAAAGGATCATATAGCCATCATGGATGAATATGACCCCGATAATAACATTGCTCTGATTGCAGATGAATGGGGCACCTGGTACGATGTGGAACCGGGAACCAACCCGGGATTCCTTTACCAACAAAACACTATGAGGGATGCGTTGGTTGCGGCCATTGGACTGAATATTTTTAATAATAATTCCAGACGGATTAAAATGGCGAATATCGCCCAAACCGTAAATGTATTGCAGGCCATGATCCTGACCAAAGGGTCACAAATGGTTAAAACCCCTACTTTCTATGTTTTTAAAATGTATAAGATCCATCAAGATGCCATTCAAATACCCTCGGAAATATCATCATTGAACTATAGCATTAATGAAGATGAAATTCCCTCTTTATCGGTTTCAGCCTCAAGGGACAAAAATGGGGTCATACACATAACAGTTGCCAACCTAAACCCTAAGGACGACTTAAAAACTATGATTGATATAAAAGGTCTACAAGAAGATATTAAGGGATTGGAAGGAGAGATTTTAACGGCTAAGACCATGAATGCCTATAACGATTTTGGAAAAGCAGAAAAAGTACAGGCTAGCGAATTCAAAAATTACGAAATAAAAGAGGCTGCCATAAACATTAATATACCTTCAAAATCGGTGGTCTTATTGACCCTCAAGGGTAATTAGGCGGCAATAACAAAATGAAAAAAACAAGTTTGCTCTTCTCGTTTTTGTTCCTCTTTATCTCTTTTGGATGGAGTCAAATACGGCTTCCCAAATTAATAAGTGATGGAGCCATTTTACAAAGGGATGCCGAGATAAAAATCTGGGGTTGGGCCTCACCTAATGAGTCTATTGAATTACATTTCAAAAACCAGATACAACACACAGAAGCTGATAGTGAGGGCAACTGGTATTTTATTCTTGGACCACAGATGGCGGGAGGCCCTTTCGAAATGGAGTTTGTTGGTAATAATAAAATCACTCTGAGGAATATATTATTTGGAGACGTTTGGCTATGTTCTGGGCAGTCCAATATGGAATTAACGATGCAACGCCTTAAGGATCAATACCCTAACGTAATCCTAAATTCAAACAACCCTAACATTCGTCAATTCCTGGTGCCTGATCGATATGATTTTATCAAGGTCCAAAAGGATTTTGAAGAAGGAAGCTGGAAAGAAGCCAATCCTGAAAATATCCTTGAATTCTCTGGGGTTGCCTATTTTTTTGCCCTAGATCTATATAAAAAATACAAAGTACCTATTGGTCTTATCAATGCTGCATTGGGTGGTTCACCTGTTGAGGCTTGGATGAGTGAAGAGGCCCTTAAGCCTTTTCCGGAAGCCTATAAAGAACATCAAAAGTATAAGGATTTAACCCTCATTGCTGAAATTGAGGCAAAGGATGAAGCGAGACAGAAATCGTGGTATACAGAACTTAGAGCCAAAGATGAGGGCATGACTCAGAATTCGGAATGGTTTCTGGATAATACCGATGACAAGGGGTGGAAAGAAATGCAAGTACCGGGTTATTGGGCCGATCAGGGCCTGGATAGTATTAATGGATCTGTTTGGTTTAGAAAGCATCTAGATGTTCCGGCACAGATGTCCGGCAATGAAGCCAAGTTGTGGTTAGGTCGTATTGTTGACCAAGATTATGTTTATTTCAATGGGGTATTAGTAGGTGGTACGGGTTATCAGTACCCACCAAGAAAATACATCATAGCAGATTCTCTTTTAAAAAAGGGTAGAAATACAATCACCGTTAGGGTAATTAACAAACAGGGGCAAGGCGGATTTATATTGGATAAACCTTATTTTCTGAGTGTAGCAAATGATACGCTGGATCTTAAGGGTAATTGGAAATACAAACTGGGTACAGAAATGAAGCCCTTAGAGGGGCCAACATTTATTCGTTGGAAACCCGGTGGATTATACAATGCTATGATCTCCCCTTTAATTGATTATAAAATAAAGGGCGTCATTTGGTACCAGGGGGAGTCAAACACTCAAAATCCCCGTGAGTATTTCAATACTTTTCCCGCCTTGATAAAAGATTGGCGACAACAATTTCAAATAGGGAATTTTCCTTTCCTCTATGTGCATTTGGCCAATTTTATGGAGCCCTCTGATGAACCCGTTGAAAGCAATTGGGCTTTGCTGCGGCAGGCACAATTAACGGCACTTGCCGAGCCTAAGACCGGCATGGTGGTTACTATCGATTTAGGGGAATGGAACGATATTCATCCGTTAAATAAAATGGATGTTGGCAAAAGATTGGCTCAGCAAGCCCAAAAACTTGCCTATATGGAAACCAAATCTTCTTTAAGTCCTATCCCTATTAACTATCAATTTCTTAAAAATAAAGTAAAAATAGAATTTAGTGAGGCCAAGGGAGGGTTGATCTCAAATAATGGAGCTCCATTAAATTACTTTGAAATTTCTATGAATGGCAAAGACTTCGTTAAGGCAAGTGCAACTATTGAAGGGAATATGGTAATTGTAGATAGCGAAAAAGTTACAAACCCCACCGTTGTGCGATATGCATGGGCCAATAACCCTGTAAGTGCAAATCTTTATTCAAAATCGGGTTTGCCAGCAACGCCCTTTGAGATTAAAAAGGAATAAATATTCTTGTTAATCTAAGATATTATTTACTTGAGACCTCTACTCCGACCTATTCTTAGCATTTCGCTTTGCCATTTTAGCGGCCTTCTTTTCCTTAGGGGTACTTGAGGGAGCTGTTTTTCCTGATTTTGCTTTTCCTTCTTTTTCTCTGGACATAGGTTTTGTTTTGTCTTTTTTACTGCCTAATGAGAATTACGACGGTAAAAAAAGTAATTATAGATAATGATATTTAATAGTGTGGTTTTAACAAAAAAAAAGAGCAGCGTTTGTAAATTACTGCTCTTTTCCCGGTTTTCAAATAAGTTTAAAAACTCATAACAACCAATTTTATTTATACATAAAACTTCACATAGATAAACTTAAGTAATTAGCTTCAATCACTAATTTTTACTTCTTATGAATACCGGTTTCAAACTATTATAAGATTCACTTTCTTTTTCATTTTTTAGTCTTAAACTCATGAAAATTAATGTAAAGGAATTTCCCAATGTTACTAGAAGTCTTTTAATTAAATTTTTCTTTTTGAATACGTCCATATTTTATGTGTTTAGAAAACTGTTTATTAAAATAATACAGTAAACAAAGATCCGGCATATTTTGGGTAATTAACTACAGAAATAACAACGAAGTTTACATATATCACAGATTTTCGAGGTTATTCATTCTTTTTATACGTAGTTTCCTGTAGAAAGATGGCGTGAGACCCGTAACTTTTTTAAATTGATTAGATAAGTGCGAGGCACTACTGTAATGAAGATTATAGGCAATCTCACTTAGATTGAGCTCATTGTATAATAGTAGTTCCTTTACTCTTTCAATCTTATGATTGATGATATAATGTTGTAAAGTTATACCCGTTACTTCAGAGAAAGTGTTCGACAAATAAGTATAGTCATAATTCAGTTTTTCGCTGATATAACCAGAATAATTGATTTTTGGAATTTCATCCGTATAGTGGATCATTTCAATAATTACGTTCTTGATCCTTTCTATTAAAATACTCTTCTTATCATCTAATAATTCTAGTCCCGATTTAAGCAAATTATTTCCTAGTTGCTTTCGTTTCTCTTTATCAAAACTCCCAAGAATTTCTACCATTCCCAGGTCCAAGGTGACATAGTCTACACCTATTCTTTTTAGTTCCGCCTTTACCAACATCTTGCAACGCAGGCTAACCATGTTTTTTATATATAATTTCATTAGATTATTTTGCATTGTCAAAATGCGATATAACTTTTTGACCACTATGTATTAACCGAGATCATTTGGCAATTTTTAGATGTAAAATCCTATTCTAATGCTAACATCTCCTTACGGTATTTTTTTTCAACTATGGTTTACATTCCCTGCTTTAGATAGTAATTCATATAAAATACCAAGATCTAAATAGTTACCCGGTATCGATTAAATTATTAGTATTCCAATGGAATTTTGTAGTCTTTGATATAAGCTTTAAGTATCCTTTTCCTCTTTAAATATTAAAGTCTGGGTAAAAGGCTTTAAGAAAGGTATTATTTGAAATCTATTTTTATTAAAGGTAGTCATTAAACCTATCCCTTCAACGGTATATTTCTCATTTTTATCAAGATGTAAAATACTTATTTTGAGTACTTTAACATAACTTAGGCAAAGTCATCTATTTATTACACCTAACTTTGTTAAATCTATTTGTATAGACAGCTTCTCAGCAATCAAATTCGCATTGGTTGAAATTTAGTTTTACCTACACATCAAGATAATAGCAATAGTGCATCAAACCGTTTTTAAGCTAAGTCTAAGGAATACAGACAAGGTTATATAAATTGTTCTGTAATGAAACAAAAACCTCATTATAGACCTCCTTTTATACCTCCATATTTTTAAATACCAACAAACCCATTAAAGGGCGTTGTTAGTGAAAAGAATATTTCATATTTAATAATTATGGGCAAAGCTTGAGAATCTAAGTAGTAATCATATCAAAAATCCAACGTTTTCAAAAAAAGCAGGATCCGAATTTTCAAAGACTTTAAAAACTCGAGTAAATCAGTATTTTAAGACAAAAGGGATAAGTAAGCATGCTAATAAAAGTATGGTTGCCAAATCGGTCCTAATGCTATCTTTGTTTATACTTCCAATAGCCGCTATAAATCTTGGAATTGTTCAAAGTGGAGGGCTGCTATTTCTCTCATATTTAACTGCCGGATTAGGCATGGCCGGCATTGGAATGGGAATCATGCACGATGCCATTCACGGTTCTTATTCCAAAAATAAAGCTGTTAATAAATTTATGGGATATACCATGAATCTTGTTGGGGCCAGTTCTACCGTATGGCGCATTCAACATAATGTTTTACACCATAGTTATCCAAATATCGCCGGAGCTGATGACGACCTAAATATGCCTTTTCTTCTGCGATTCTCGCCCAGTATTAAAAGACATTGGCTACATCGATATCAATTTGTATATGTTTGGGTTTTTTACTGCTTGTCAACCATCTCCTGGATTACTTCCAAAGATTTTATTCGCATTAAGCGATATAAAAAGATGGGGTTTTTAGATAAAAAGAATGAGTACCAAAAAGAAATCTCTATTTTAATTCTATCAAAGTTCCTCTATTATTGTTTTGTCCTAATACTCCCCTTAATTATTGTACCCCTCCCCTTTTGGGTGATCTTACTGGCCTTTTTTAGTATGCATTTAATGACAGGCTTCTTAATAAGTACTGTATTCCAGATTGCACATATTATGCCGGGAATGGCCTTTCCGGAACCAGATGAAAATGGTCTAATAGCAGGAGACTGGTCCTTGCATCAAATGGCAACGACTACTAATTTTTCCCCAAAAAGCAGGTTTTTTTCTTGGCTGATCGGGGGTTTAAATTATCAGGTAGAACATCATTTATTGCCTAATATCTGCCATATTCATTACAGAGAACTATCTTCTATTGTAGCTACTACAGCCCGGGAATATGGAATGCCCTATCATACCGAAAAGACTTTTAGAGGAGCTTTGTGGGGCCATATCAAAATGCTTCATCACTTAGGAAAAAAAGAAGGGCTTAAGGTCTAGTAATTTTTTTAAGAGCTCTATTTTTCCTTCGAATACTATTAGCTAAGTCTGCGATTTTTAATTCAAGATAACTAGTGGAAGTGTTCTATATAATTTATGGAATGGGTAAATCATAAATATTGTAGTAACTTTTCCTTCGTTTAATTATTCTTACTATGAAATTTACTTTACTGAGTATTCTCCTCCTTTTGTCTTTACAAATAACTAGTGCGCAGGTATCTTCTGTATACAAAATATCTTTTGATGAAGCTGTTCACCATGAGGCCCAAATTGAGGCTATTTTTAAAAATTTAAAACAAGGTGAGGTAGTCTTTCGTATGAGCAGATCTTCTCCCGGACGCTACGCCTTACATGAATTTGCGAAAAATGTCTTTGATGTCAAAGTTACCGATGGACAAGGAAAGTCATTAACGATTACGCGACCTGATCCCTATTCCTGGAAAACTTCCGGACACGACGGTACTATTCATGTCTCTTATAGACTTTTTGCCAATCACGGTGATGGCACCTATGCCCAAATAGATGAAACCCATGCCCATTTGAATATTCCGGCCACCTTTATGTATGTTCCTCAATTATCTGAAAAGGAAATAGAAGTCACCTTTATTCCCCGAGAGGACCTAAAGTGGAAAATTGCTACCCAGCTTAAACCTGTGGATGGAAACACTTATTATGCAAAAGACCTGCAGTATTTTATGGACAGTCCCACAGAACTCAGTGATTTTACAACACGTTCCTTTAAAGTAGATGGTGAGACTATAGAGCTTGTACTGCATCATCGAGGAAGTGAAAATGAAGTAGATGAATACTTTGAACAAGTTAAAAAAGTAGTCTTACAAGAAAAGTATGTCTATGGGGAGTTACCAAAATTTGATTACGGTACATATACTTTTTTAGCCTGCTATATGCCCAATGTAGATGGAGACGGAATGGAGCATAGGAATTCAACGGTTTGTACATCCACCAGAGATTTAAGCGATAAAACCTCCGTGGGCAATATAAAGACCCTGGCTCACGAATTTTTTCATGCCTGGAATATAGAACGTATTAGACCAAAGTCTTTGGAGCCCTTTAGTTTTGAGAGGGCCAATATGAGTGGAGAGCTCTGGTTCGGAGAGGGTTTTACCAGTTACTATGCCGGATTAATCCTATGTAGAGCCGGAATAATTGAACCACAAGATTATATTCAGTCGCTAATAGCATCTTATAACTATGTTTGGAATTCTAGCGGACGCCTTTTTTATAACCCCGTAGAAATGAGTTATCAGGCGCCCTTTCAGGATGCCGCTGAAAGTGTAGATCAAACGAACAGTAGCAATACCTTTATCTCTTATTATAATTATGGACAAATGATTGCCTTAGCGCTGGATTTATCACTAAGAGAAATGAATTTAAATTTGGATGATTATATGAAGTTGGTATGGAAAAAATATGGTAAAAAGAACCAATATTATACAAACGATGATTTACAAAAATCTCTAATTGAATATGCAGGTAAGGAATTTGGAGACTCTTTCTTTAATAAATATATCTTCGAATCTAATATGCCAGATTATAAAAATTTATTTAATAATATAGGTATTTCTTTGACCAACAACCCTGGCTTACCTTTTTATGGTGCCGTCTTTCAAAATCAAATAATAATTGATTATCCTGCTTTTAACACGCCTTCCTATAAGGCCGGACTAAGCAAGGGGGATAAAATTCTTAAGATTGATGCAATACCAATTTTTGACAATTCACAAATAGTAAATATATTATCGAATTATAAGCCAAAGGATACTGTTTCAATTCAATTTGAACGTTATGGCAAAACCAAAGAAACTAGTTTACAATTAGAAGAAAGCCCTATTTATGTGCTTTCAATCTTTGAGGAAGATGGGCTACCCATTAAGGAGGATGTAAAAGTTAAAAGGGAGGAATGGCTGGGAGCTAAGAAATAGAATCCTGTTTATACAAAAAGTAATAGTAAAGTAAGCAAAACACCCCCTATGGTAAAATAAATGCCCTTTTTGAATACCGAGGTACTGGGTCTAAACATCCAAAATGCCGATACTACAAAGAACAAAAGCGAAACTCCAAAAAGGACATTGAGAAAAAACAACGGCTGACTAGATTTTGCTTTGTGTAGATGGGTCATTTTATCTAAAAGTAAAGGAAGTTTCTTATCCGTATAAGTGGCTATTCCTGAAGATTTATCATAGGACCCTCCATTAAAAATAATTTTTTGTTCATCTTCTTTTTCAACCTTATACCCTTTTCTTTTCAAAGTCTTACCTAAAGATTCTCCTTTTAAACCGGGTGTCAGTTCCTTTTGAAACTGCACCTCATTTTTTAAAAAATCAGTATCTCTAAAAACCAGAACAATACCACTTATAGCATACATGGCCATAACACCAGCGAAAAAAAAGCCTAAGTAACGATGTAAAATGCGCATATATAAACCCGTCGTTTTCCTCATTTCTCTTTATTTCTTTTTCTTAAATTTTTTTCTTTTTCGTTTTAAAAAACGAAATGCAAAAATCTGAAAAATGAGGATAACGAATAGTTAAAAAAAACATTAATTTCTATAAATATTGAGGGAATTGGGGGAACTACCATTTATTTATTGAAAGCTTTAATTTATCTTCTTCCTCCGGAATAAGTCATCGCTTGTCCTTTTCCAAAACCATAGCTAATCCCAAGGGTAAGAAATCTACCACGCTGATTTGAGTTTGAGGAAGTGAAGTTGGATTGGGCAATAGATGTTTCAAAAATTCTTGAATTAAAAACATCTCTGACACTCAGGTTAACGACTGCTTTGCCTTTGATAAACTTTTTTCTTAATCCAACATCCATAAAAACGGTTTCAGCTACATCACCCTGTACAATAAGATAGCCTGAGCGATAATTCCCGGTTAATTCAAGATCAATATCCGCAGGAAGTGACAACTTTGTATTTAGACGAGCCGACCATCTTTCACCATTAAAATCAAATATCTGGTCCTCAAAACTTCCTTTTCGGGTAAAAAAGCCAAAGTTGAAATCACCATTTAAGGTCAACCAATTTAAAGGAATATATTTTCCATTAAATTCAACCCCGGTCACTTGGTCGGTACCTATATTCATTGGCATGGTTACCCGAACATTATCCTCAAAAGTCGAGACTCTTTCTATAGCATCCGTAGTTAAGCGATAATATAAAGAACTATTTAAAGAGGCCTTTCCTATAGTAAAAATGCTGGTTATCTCATAAGAATCTGTATACTCAGGCATTAAATTGGGGTTTCCCGTTCTAATATTAAAATTATCTCTAATATTAAAAAACGGATTTAAATCCCAGAGTCTTGGGCGATAGATTCTTTTGGAATAACCAGCTTGCAAGGAGACCTTTTCAGTTAAAGAGTAGGTAGTATGCAGACTTGGAAAAAGATCAGAATAATTTCGGTCATTAGTCTCATTGGTGTTTTCTAAAAGGGTATTTAAACTTGTAAATTCTACTCTAAGTCCCGCTTTTACCCCCCATTTATTTGCTTCAAAAGATCCGGAACCGTAAACTGCGATTACATCTTGATTAAAGTCGAAATTATTTGTAAGGGCATCATTAGGGACCCAAATACCATTTTCAAAATCGCTTACAGAAAAATCATTCCCCACATCGCTCAGCAAATACTGCCCACCGGCCTCTATCCCTACCTTTTCCGTTAAAGGATTAACATAGTCTAATTTAAAAGTATAATTAGCTTGCTGAAAGGTGGTCGCCGTCTGTTGGTCTGTAGGAACATCCGTTCCTACAATCAGGGAATTATTGAATTCGGAGGATTGATCTTTCCCAAAGAAACTGCCAATAGCACTAAAACCTAATGTATGATCTTCATCATTTTTAAATTGTTTCTTATAATTGAGTTCATACTGCCATTTAGGATTATTTGCTTCAGTTACCTCTACCCTATTCCACTGCGTATTTTCTCCTGTGTTATTATCAGTAAGACTAAAGGCGGTTTCGGATGGCTGATCCTCTATTTCATAGGCAAAATTTCCCGATAAGGTAATAATATTTAAATCGTCTATATAATAATCTGAGCCCAAGGTAATATTATTAAAAGTTTCATTTCTAAAGGAAGTACCAACACTTTGTGTGGTGATATTATTTACTAAATCTTGATTCACAGATTCTTCATCTCTGGGAAGAGAACGGTAGCCCGCACCAATTTGTGTAAAAAGATTAAACTTTTCTGTTCTTCTGTTCAAGCTAAAGCCCAGACTATGATTATCCGGGGCTCCGGTATTTACTGTAACCGATCCGTTAAGACCCGTTTTCTCTTCCTTTTTTAAAATAATATTGATGATCCCAGAAGTTCCTTCTGCATCGTATTTGGCTGAAGGATTAGTTATCACTTCAACACTTTCAATCATATCTGATGTAATTGTACCTAAGGCATTGTTCTGTCCATCGGCCAAAACGGAAGGTTTCCCATCAATCAAAATTTGTACTCCGGCACTTCCTCTCAGACTAACTTCTCCTTCTATATTTACATTAACAGAAGGGACGTTATTCAGTAATTCCAAAGCTCCCATTCCTGTACTACTAATATCCTTACCAACGTTAAAAACACGTTTGTCTAGCTTAAATTCCATTTTTGACAATTTCCCCTTGGACAACAACTTCATCCAATTGCTGCGCATCTTCCAATAAAACAATTATGCCTAAATCTATTATTTCTGAGCTTTGATCTAAAGTATCAAAAACTTTATTTTGATACCCAATAAAACTAACTTCTATGTAGAAGTTAGTAGCTTGAAACGTTAGTTCAAAACTCCCATCTTCTAAGGTTGTTGTGCCTGTAATAGGTTGTTTTGTTTCTTTATTGCCAACCAGAACTGTTGCAAAAGCGTATTTCTATTCCAGAGTTTGCCTCCACAACCTTTCCAGTGACCGTTATTTCCTTTCCTCTTTGCGCCTCCACCGGTGTTACATTAAGTAGCAAAAAAAGTATTATAAAAACGCTAAAAATATTCTTGATAAATATCATCTGTATTCTAATTTGATAGTAAATTTCATTTAATAAAAAAGAAGATAAAATTAAAATCCCTCGAACGACAGAAATAAGCAAGCGAACGACAAAACATAGAAATTTAGGTCGTTCAGCATTTGTAAAACTGCTGATTACAGCAATAAAATTCTTAACTTCATGGATTAGGATAATTTTGTGATATGCTGGATAAAATATCTTCGGGAATAGGTTGGAACTGGAAGGAATTCCTTTTTCAGTTATTGCTAAACATCTTATTGTTTATTTTTTATTCTTTTGATAGCAGGCAACCTGGCATAGAAGATCACAAGGTTCTCATATTTCTGACCTATGCCCTCGGAGCCTTGGTCATCAACTACCTTTTAATACCCCTATTATATTACAAAAAAAGATATATCTCCTTTATTATCTCTTCTTTGGCGGTGATAAGTCTTGTTATTTTTGTGGAAGAATTTATTATTGAACCTATATATTTTGCAAATACCCAAAGAGGTGAATTTCGAGGAGTGGTTTACAGTCTTTTGGACGTAATGCCTCTTTTGATCATCCTATCAGGTTTTAAGTTTGCATGGGATGCTTCTAAAAAGCAAAATGAATTAGAAGCCCTGCAATTATCGGCTAATGAAAGCGAATTACAATTTTTAAAATCGCAAATCAATCCACATTTTCTATTCAATAATCTCAATAATCTGTATTCTTATGCCATTGAGAATTCTCCCAAAACCTTAACCATTATTCTAGAATTATCAGCTGTATTACGCTATATGCTTTATGATTGTAAGGAGAAATATGTTTCTCTGAACAAAGAAATTGAGCATCTGGAAAATTTTACTAAGCTCTATGAACTACAAATAGAAGAAAGGGGTAAAGTATCTATAAAGGTTGATAATAAATCTCATGGGTTTATGATTGCCCCTTTAATACTATCTGTTTTCCTTGAAAATGCTTTTAAGCATAGTACAGCGAGCCTATCAAAGGATATTGATATTAGGGTTTTTTTAGAAATAAATGAGGAAGGAAAGTTACATTTTGAATGTGAAAACTCCTATGAAGTTAGTTCCAATACGGATGATATGCCTCATGGAATTGGGTTACAAAATGTTCAGAAACGATTGGCCATTCTATATCCAAACGCCCATAAATTAAAAATTGACTTTAATAATATTCAATACTCGGTTATTCTGGATATGCAACTAAACAGATTAAGCCAATGAAAGTCATAATTATTGAAGATCAACCGCCTGCTCAGCGAATCTTACAAAAATATATTGGAGAGATTCAAAGTCTTGAATTAAAAGGGGTGTTTTCTAATGGGATTGAAGCCTTAACCTATCTTAAATCTAATCCGATAGACCTTATTTTTTTGGATATACACTTACCAAAAATTTCAGGAATAGATTTTTTAAAGGTTTTAGAACAGAAACCCTCGATTATCTTAACTACAGCATTTTCAGAGTATGCCTTAGAGAGTTATGATTATGGTGTAAAAGATTATTTATTAAAACCCTTTTCTTTTGAGCGCTTTGTAAAGGCAATTGCTAAAGTACCGGATCCGAATAGCAAAGAAGTATCAACAGAAAATCCCCAAAAAGTTTCTGAAAAACGCAAAGAAATCTTTATTAAGTCGGGCTATGAACATATAAGAATTAAGGTACAGGATATTCTTTATATTAAATCGGATGCCGACTACACAGAAATTATTTTACCTCAAAAAAAACATTTATCTTCAGAATCCCTACGATATTGGATGGAAAATCTGGATGAAAAGCAGTTTGTAAGAACTCACAAATCTTATGTTATCAATGTTTCCAAAATTCAAAAAATAATAGGAAATCAAATTTATCTGATAGAAGGAAGTACTGCACCCATTGGAAGAGCATATAAAGATCAATTTATAAAAGGATTAATTAAATAAAAACAAAACCATGAAGCCGTTAAAGAAAAATGAGATTAAGCAAGAAGTATTTGATTTGTACGATGACTATGCGCACAATAAACTCTCCAGACGAGTCTTTATGGAGAAATTATCCACTTATGCCGTGGGCGGCCTTACGGTGGCATCATTAATGAGTTTTCTAATGCCAAACTATAAGGATACTTTATTGGTTGACCAAGATGACCCTAGATTGGATTCTTCATTTATCACTTATGACTCACCAAAAGGTGGAGGCCCCATAAAAGGGTTGCTATCCAAACCGGTTAAGCATTCGGGAAAATTGCCCGGAATTGTTGTGGTACATGAAAATAGGGGCTTAAACCCGTATATAGAAGATACAGCAAGGCAGGCTGCTTTAGAGGGATTTATTAGCCTTGCACCTGATGCCCTATCCCCTTTGGGCGGATATCCCGGCAATGATGATGAGGGCAGAACGATGCAAAGAGAGCGCGACAGAAATGAGATGTTAGAAGATTTTATTGCTGCTTATAACTACCTAAAAAATCATGAGGATTGCAATGGTAAAATTGGCGTTGTTGGTTTTTGTTTTGGAGGTTGGATATCCAATATGATGGCGGTAAAAGTGCCTACCCTATCTGCAGCAGTCCCTTTTTATGGAGGGCAACCTACGGAGGATATTGACCAAATTAACGCTCCTTTGATGTTACAATTTGCAGGTTTGGACACCAGGGTAAATGAAGGATGGCCGGCTTATGAAGCCGCTTTAAAAGCAAATAACAAAAAATATGAGGCTTTTATTTATCCTGACGTCAATCATGGATTTCACAATACATCAACTCCAAGGTACGACGAAGCAGCTGCTAAATTAGCCTGGCAAAGAACGATGGACTTTTTTAAAAAGGAACTTGGGTAGGTTTAAGCATTACATTTCTTTTTGACTAGTTGTAATTTTAGTTTAAGTTCTTCTGAATATTGTTTAGAAATTTACCTAAGCTTATAGCATATTCTAACTCGGAAATATTGATGTGCGGATTAGAAAACTGTCTTTTTTCTTTACACATAGAATTTATTGTCATAATGAGGTAAAAAAGACCGCCGTTTTTATAAAATAAATCTATAATTTCTCTACCTTAACATGTCAATTTTGGGATTTAGATCAAAAAGCACGCTAAAGCGAATATCCCTATATAAAAAAAACTTATGTCCATTTTTAATAAACCAAAACAAAGCCTTCTTTTAATTCTAAGTCTTTTTCTGTTTCTCCCAAATACCAAAGGTCAAGAAGTCATCACAGGGCAAAATATCGCCGTCAGCAATACTTCATCAGGAAAAGTCAGAGGCTATATCCATAACGGTATCTATACCTATAAAGGGATCCCCTATGCAAAAGCAGAGCGATTTATGCCTCCTACAAAACCTGATTCCTGGGAAGGAATTCGAAGTTCTACCATGTATGGGCCGGTGGCACCATTGATTAACCCAACAACCAGCGTAAGGGATGAGCCCGAGTTTGTTTTTGATCATGACTGGGGTTATCCAAATGAAGATTGCCTGCGGGTTAATGTATGGACGCCTGCTATAGATGACAATAAAAAACGTCCTGTCCTTTTCTGGATTCATGGAGGGGGTTTTACCGCCGGATCTAGCCAGGAATTACCTTCCACAGATGGAGAAAATCTTAGTAAAAAAGGGGATGTTGTGGTCGTTTCTATAAATCACCGCTTAAATGTTCTTGGGTTTTTAGACCTGTCTGCTTATGATGAAAAATACAAGCATTCTGCTAATGTTAGCATGCTTGATATTATTGCTGCTTTAGAGTGGACCAAGACCAATATTATAAATTTTGGAGGGGACCCAAATAATATTACCATATTTGGACAGTCCGGCGGCGGAGCCAAAGTTAACACCCTTATGGCGATGCCTAAAGCTAAAGGTTTGTTTAATAAGGCAATTAACCAAAGTGGCTCTTTCAGAACAGCCGTTTTAGAAAAAGAAGATACTCAAGAAATTGGAGCCGAAGTTCTTACTCAATTAAAATTGGACGCTTCACAAGTAGATAGTCTTCAAAATATTCCCTTCCCTATACTCGCAGAGGCTAGTAGTAAGGCACTAAAAGTGATAGAAGAAAAAAGAAATGCCGCCGGGAAGCCTGTTATTGGTTTTGGATTAAATTGGGGGCCCAGTAAAGATGGGATTGACATTCCCTATCAGTTAGCTAGTGCCGAGGCCTATGAGATGTCCAAAAACGTTCCTTTACTTATCGGGACCGTAAAAAATGAGTTTGCTCCCTTTGCCAATATGCGTTTTACCGGGGCCTCTGAAAAAGAGATTATGGATCATATTAAATCACAGTATAAGGAAAATGCGGATGCCTATATTACCGCCGTTAAAAAAGCCTACCCTGAAGATTCAGATCCAAAAGACCTCATAGATGTTGATCTTATGTTTAGACCAGGAGCTGTGGCTCAAGCCAATGACAAATCCTCCTTAAAAAATGGCGCCCCTGTATATATGTATTTATTCACCTGGCAATCTCCCGTATTTGATGGGAAATATAAAAGCCTCCATTGCATGGAGCTCCCTTTTGTTTTTGATAATATTGAAAGAGGAAAAAACATGACCGGCGGGGGCGTTGAGGCGCATCAACTTGCGGATAAGGTGAGTAGTGCATGGCTAAATTTTGCAAAAAACGGAAACCCTAATCATTCCGGACTCCCCCAATGGCCCGCCTATACAATTGAAAATACTGCTACAATGCATTTCGATAATGAATGTCAATTAAAACCGCAATTAGATAAGGAATTATTTGATTTGACTTCTTCCAAATAAGGAGTCTGTTTTAAACAACTATTCCTTTAAAATGCTAGTATAACATAGCCTAATTAATATAAAAAACTGTAGATCATGATAAAGAAAATTCTAATAGCAGTTGTTGCTATTTTAGTTCTGATACAATTCATACGTCCGGAAAAAAATGTTTCTAACGATAATACCTATGATATAAGTAAGAAGTATGATATTCCGGCAGATGTAAGCAATCTATTAAAAGTTTCCTGTAACGATTGTCATTCTAACAATACTATCTATCCGTGGTATGCCAATGTTCAGCCGGTTGCCTGGTGGATAAATGATCATATTGAGGATGGAAAAGGTCATCTCAACTTTTCAGAATTTACCAAAATGCCCATCGCAATTCAAAATCATAAACTGGAAGAAACCATCGAAATGGTAGAAGATCATGAAATGCCTCTGGCTTCTTACACTAATTTCGGGCTTCATTCAGAAGCTAATCTCAGTGATGAAGATCGAAAAAAGATTATTGATTGGGCTAAAAATCAGATGACTTATTTGAGCGAAACCTATCCCGCAGATAGTTTGGTGATGCCTAAAAGGAAATAAAAATGAATAGCTAACCTTAATTATAATGACGCAGGGCAACCATGCGTACTAAAATAAGGAAACTATTTCAGAACATGATTTATCTCGTTCCTTTAATTTTCATAGAAAATAAGATCTTGCTCCTCCATATTTAGAACTACTATTCTTAACATAATCGTTTATTGCGTTCTTAATCTTCTTAGGCTCCGTAATTTCAATAATTCCGCGCCAAATTAATTGTCTTTCCTTGCCGACACAGATACAATATAAAGAGGACTCTGCGATATAGACGGTCTGTTTCTGATAAGGCTCTGGATCAAAATATAATTCCTGATGTGAGATATAATCATCCTTAAAGTCGCCATAGTAGTTGTCAAGATTGGCCATGCTCTTACGGAAGGTTTGTCGGCTTTCTGAACCTAGTATCTTTGTGAACAAGATGGCATCAAAATCTCTGTCTAACAAAGTTTGTTCAACCTCATCTAATTCTTCTTCAGTGCGCGTATTGTCAGTAAATCCAATATCAAAAACGTCTAAACTTCGCATAGACTCTACTCCTCTTTCAGTAAACTCTTTTTTCATTTTAGTTTCAAAATCATCTTGAATATCCTTGTTTGAAGTCATCCCCACTAAGAGTACCTTCTGAGCATCAAAAATGACTATTTCAGGATTTTTCCAACTACTTACCATATCCGAAGAAGAACAACCTAATAGAACAACCAATACCAGATAACCTAATCTCTTCATTTCTCTTTCTAGTTTAATAATCTTTTATTCTTTTCCTTTTTTAAAATAGTCGAAATAAAATCAAATAACTTGGTTTTTAAAGCTCTATAGTCTTGAAAATAGATTGTAGTTGCTAATATTAATTCCCGGTGCTTATTTCGATATTGTTTTTCCAAATCTAACTCATCCTTTTCATCAATCATAATTTCCAGACCATTTTGATGTTTCTGGATCTTTGTAATTAAATCATCAATTTCTTTCTCTGTCTTAGAAAGAATGTCTACCATTTCTTTAGTTTTTTTAAATACTTTCTCATCTATTAATAATAGTGTATAGTGCTTAATCAGATAATTTAAAAAAGACTGTTCATCTTTAATGAAATTCAGTTCCGACAGCCACATAAGAGTGACTTCATGCATATCTTCTGGGTTGATCCATTCTATGTATCGATGCCCATTATCCGTAATTTTCATTTTTTGAAATTTTATTAATCTATTTTATAATTCTTTCCTAAAATCAATTGATATATGGATTATTCCATGGGTTTTAAAAGATAAGATACTTTTACCTACTTAATAATATCTATTAATTAATAACCTCAACTAAGTATCTGGCCGGTGTTTCTTCAAAATACCTCCGGCATAGTTAAATATTTCCGCTTTGAGCTTTTGGTGCCTGTCTATAAAATCTGAAATTTTAGATTTCATAGTATTATAATCCTTATAAAGTGCAGGATCTGATTGAAAACCCTTGCCTTCTATAGCTCCTCCAATTTTACACTCATAACCACATAAATACTTATTAATAGTTTCTTTTTGTTGCTTCAATTCCTCCAAGGATGCAATATACTTTTGCAAACGTTCAAATAAATTGGGGGTATCCGGCTCAAAAACATAAGAATGCAGTAACTTTTCAATAAAGGCAAGTTCATCCGTTATAAAACAAATGGATGAACGGTATTTCTGAAGTTCCAAATGCATTTCCTCAGGGGCCAGGACTTTTGCTAAATCTGTGATACGATCATCTTTCATAATAATTACTATTGTATTTTAAAACTAGACAGGATTTAACTTTAGAACAATGATATAAATCATACAACCTAAAACACCAAGGTGGAGGTCTCAAATAAATCAGGGATCTTAACCGACCAATTATGCTGTTCTTTTATCTTAGTGCTGAAGGCGTCCAAGGCTTCCGACTCTCCATGTACAAGAAAAACTTGTTCGGGGATGTTTTTTATAGAAGATATCCAACTTAATAGTTCTGCCTGATCAGCATGTGCCGACAAGCTTTCATCATGATAAATGGTGGCTTTAACCTTATAGTACCTACCATAAATTTTCACTTCCTCAACACCTTCTAAAAGCTTTCTGCCACGGGTTCCCTCTGCCATATAACCCACCAGTAAAATATTGGTATTTCTCTTGTCTATGAGCTTTGTAAGATATGTAAGAATGCGCCCTCCTGTGACCATACCACTTCCTGCAATTACGATCTTTGGTCTGGGGTCATCAATAGTCTCCCATGTTTTGCGAAAAGAGTCGATTATTGTTATGTGACTGCACATGGCCCTATATTCCTTAGGTGATAGTTTATGCCAGTTAGGGAATTTCTCAAAAAGATTAAGAACATTATTTCCCATAGGACTATCCATAAAAATCGGAATATTAGGAATCTTATTTTTATCATATAACTTCCAAAGACGATACATCAGTGACTGTAAACGTTCTACAGCAAAGGATGGGATTAAAAGAGTTCCCCTTTCCATTATTGTCTTTTTAACGAGCTTAATAAGAAGTTCTTCGACTTCTTCCTTGGGATGGATTTTATTACCATACGTACTTTCCATAAAAAGAAAATCAGCCCATTTAGGTTTTATTGGGGCATCTAACAGTATGTCCTTGGACCGCCCAATATCTCCCGAAAAAATAAATTTTTTCTCAAAAATATCAACTTCAATAAAGGTAGAACCAAGAATATGCCCATTAGGCCTAAAAGTACTTTCAATATGATCTGATAAAGATATGGCTTGTTCGGCCTCCACTTCTTTAAAGAGCGCTATGGTTCTCTCTACATCCTTAAGGGTATAAAAGGGCTTAGCGGGATTGTGACGGCTATACCCATCCTTATTTGCTTTTTCCGCTTCTTCCTCATGTATTTTGGCGCTATCCATTAAAATTATTCGGGCAATAGCCAGGGTAGGTGCCGTTCCAATAATACTACCATTAAATCCTGAGGTAACCAACCTAGGCAAATAGCCGGTGTGATCTAAGTGCCCATGGGTTAAAAGTATTATATCAATTGAAGTTACATCAATAGGTAACGGGAGCCAATTTATCTCTCTGAGCTCCTTTTTTCCTTGAAACATACCACAATCTACAAGAATATTTATCTCTTGAGTTTCTATAAAAATCTTAGATCCTGTCACTGTGCCAGCAGCACCCAAAAAATGAACTTTTACCATCTTGAAATTATTACAGATGAACTTGACAAAGGGCTGTTATTTCTTTGAATATTTTATTCTTTCTTTCATTAGATATGCCTAAGTGATCCAAATAGAATCGATCGTTCAATAATTGTCTACATAAAACTATATCTCTGCTTAGTAAAAAGTCCTTTTCTCTTTTAGTTAAAAGAGTGGAAACCGTAATAGGATAGAGCCCTAATCTATCTATCCTATCTTTAAGACCATCGCCTATAGGATGATCCCAACTCAATAAATATAATCCCATGCAACTCCCATAGGAAATGGCATCTTTTGTAAACCTGGTATTGGTGGCCACCCAACATTCATTTGGGTCAAAATAGATCTTCTTATCCTTCTTAAAATTTTTAATATCCATAAATCTGGAGTAGATATAAAGAGGGATTTTAACATTACAATAATGCCCCTGATCACCATGAAATTTGCATTCTACCATAATGGTAAGACCATTTTTTTTGGCGATCACATCTACTTCGTGAGAAATACACTTACCGGGTAGAATCCTATTAATCTCGGTCTCCCAACCAGAATATTTTAAAATGGCTGCAATAAACCTCTCAAAAGGAAACCCAGTGGGGCCTAATTCATAAATGGCTCTTTTAAGCTTATACTTGGAAGCATATATTGGTTTGGAATGTTTTAGATATCTAAATGCCCTTTTATAAACCTCTTTGGTTGAAATACCCTCATATAGTTCTTCCTTTAAACTTTTCAGTATTTGAGATACAAGTTGTGGTTCCGCACCACTTTTTTGAAGTGAGGCCCGGAGTTTTTCTTCAGAAAAAGGTCTCTTTTCTCCGGTAGATTTGATCACAAAAAATGGATCTGATTTCATAGGAAATACTATATGTTAAGAAATGATAATCAAGAATTTACAAGACAATATAAACTCAGTTAAAAAAATCCTTAACCCAAGCAATTACCTGATTATTAGTCATGCTATCAGTGATCTCTACTCTCTTAATTTTTTGGGCTACATCCTTTTGACTTACCTCCCACTCTTTCCGAAGAGCTAAACCAGTTTCGGCCGGTCCAAAAACAACAATAGCATCCGCTTTTTTACCATATGCCGCCAGTTTATTAAAATAGTTTTTAAGCTGGTGTTTCTCTTTTTCAAGATACTTACTATCTTGAACAACATCCTGCGGACCCCATCTGGTTTTAGATCTAGATCCGCCTCGAGGATTGAAAAAATCTAAATCAGAATCGAGTGTTTCAAATTTTACCTCTTCTGCTTCTAAAAATACGAGGTGTGCTTTTTCCTTATCTATCCATATGCCAAGTTCTTTCATGATGGTACAATTAAAATGTGAAAAATCATTAATTTTATATAGGCCTATTTTATTAGTTATCGCAAGGAATAATGAGCATAGGAATCTTGGCATTAAGGCTTAAATTCTCAATTACAGGCTCTTTAATAAGTTTTACAAAAAAGCTATGTTCATAATGCATCATAACCAAAATATCAATTTCCAGTTCTTCTAAAAATGTTTCAATTACCTCCTTTTTATTAGAAAAATTAGGCATCACATGCGTATTGTTTTTTAAATGGGCAAGGTAACTTTTTAGCGTAACCATGTTACCTTTCTGTCTTATATTCAAGTCATCTTCTTCCTTAATATGAACAAGGTGTACTTCAGCATTCCATTCACCAGCAAGGCTTATAAGAGGAAATAAAATTCTGGCATGAAAATACTTCTTATAATCCGTGGCTAGGGCAATATGTTTAGGTGGTACAAAATCATACTCCTCAGGAACTACAAGAATGGGACAGTCTTTAATTTCATGAATTGATTTTATTACCTGATTCCCATAAAACAAGGCATTCAAACCTCTTTTTTTACCATTACCCAACACCAATAAATCAACTGTGACCTCTTCAAATATTTCGGATAATGCCTCTAGTAAACTTTTATCTGCTGAATGAGTTGTAAAGTGATGTTTTGGATTCCGGGTATCCAAGTTAATCCTGTGCAGAATCTCGTTTAAATTGTCTTTTGAAGTTTGAGCCAAGTCTGCTTCATCCTCTGAATCCACCCCGGCATAACTTAAAATTTGACTCTTATTTACCAAATAAGCATTTAAAATATAAAAATTACACGCCACTTTATCGAATAAATTCACCGCATAAAACAAGGCATTATAAGCTTCATTTGAAAAATCTGTAGCAATAACAATGTTTTTCATTATTTAAGATTTAGATTAAGGAATCACCATAAATGGCACTTCTATATGAAAGCCAATTTTTTTAATGATAGGTTCAATAAATAGACGTTCTAAAAACGTATGTTTATTTTGTATCATGGCCAACATATCAGCCCTATTTTTAGTTTGAAACGTATGTATTCCGGTTATAATTTCTTGATTGGGAATTTCATGAAACTGATGTGAAACAGTCTCAAATATATTCCCCAAACGATGCCTGTTACTCTCCTGCTTATTTGTTAATGGATATTCACTTCGGATATGAATGATATCCAGGTGAGCACTGTTTTTTTCCAAAAGAAATAGGAGTCCTTCTAACTGTGGTATGGTATATTCTACCTCATAATCAGTTGGAAAAACAACTTTATCAATAGACTTATATTTAAACCCTTCAGGAATTGCAATTACCGGGCAAGTAGCTTTCTTTATTACATGCACTGTATTTGTTCCCAAAAATATTTCTTTGGCACCAGTGGCCCCTTGGGTACCCATAATCACATAATCCGCTGATTCTTTTTCTACAATTTCCAAAATTTCATCGACCAACATATTAAAAGCAGAATGGACTATAAAAGTATGGTTAGTGTTTTTGAATTTTTGTTCTAACTCTTTTTTCAAAGTTTCTAAATTATCCAATGATTCAGATTGATAAATATCCCCTAAACCTATTTGACCAGGACTTTGCAATAAGTATTCTGTTTGATAAATAGCCGGTGTATAGGTATTCACCAAATAAAAAACACATTCTTCTTTTTTAAAAAGCTCTGCCGCATAACAAATGGCGTTGAAAGCATTTTTAGAAAAATCGGTGGGCAGGATAATTTTTTTCATGACTTAATCTTTTATGTTATCTAGACAAATTTTGAAAAACCAGGAATGGAATTTTGATATGTAATCCAATTTTCTCCAGCGTTGATTGATATAATAATTCTTCTAAATGTGAGTGCCTGCTATTGACCATAACTAACATATCTATCTTATTATGAAGAATGTATTTCGTAATAGCCATAGTCTTGTCCTCTTCTTCAGTGGTTTCATAACTAAGTTGTGCTTTAAACAAACACTCCTTTAAAAAGTTCATATGGTCCTCTTGTCTTATAGATAACTTTTTTATGGGATTTATATACAGCATATGTATATTGGATCTAAAAGAACCTGCAATTTCACATAATAGTTTTAACTCTCGTCTCTTATAAGGGACCATATAGTCTGAGGGAAATAACACCTCCCGTGGCTCATGATATTCATAATCCTCTGGAACAGCCAAAACGGGACATTGAACATATTTCATTACTTGAACTGTATTAGTGCCAAAAGTGATTTTTCTATCATTCGTCTTTCCTCTTGTCCCCATAACAACAATGTCGACGTCTTCGGAATTTACTAGATCATTTACTTCATCTGAAAGAACCCCGAAGGCAGACAACATCTTAAACTCATGTTTAGGATTTGGCAAACACTCGGTAATTTTCTCTTTCAAATGAAAAAGTTCTTCATCAACTTCCTTATAAACAGCAAGTTTCCTTTTATCTAAAAGCTCTCTATTATCTAATTCATCCGCTTGGTATACTCTCTCCGCATAGGCATGAAGGATATAAAATTCACAACGAGTATATTTAAAAAGACTCGCTGCAAAATAAAGGGCATTAAAAGCATTTTTGGAAAAATCCGTAGGGATAACTATTTTTCTCATTACAAAGGGATTTATAAACCAACTAGCTAAAAATAAGGACTTAGTTTAAGTAAAACTATGATAAAGATCAGTAAGAAATTATACCATATTTTTTATCTTTGATTCTATATAAAATATCCTATGAAACAAGGTTTTTCAAAAATTACTTCTGGCGATATTCCTGTTTTGGTAGACTTTTATGCAGACTGGTGTGGTCCGTGCAAGATGTTGGCGCCAATTTTAAAAGAGGTGAAACAAGAATTGGGTGATTCTGTAAAAATTATCAAAATTGATGTAGATAAGAATCAGGCTATAGCCTCAAAATTTCAGGTAAGAGGTGTCCCCACTATGCTTTTATTCAAAAATCAAAAGCAGCTCTGGAGGCAGTCCGGAGTAGTTACTAAAAATGATATAATCAATCTCATTAAATCTCATCAATAAAGAATTTCCAAGGCTTATCAAGGTCCAACTCTAAATAGTTGTAATCATTAGATTATTCATGAAGTACCAAAAATGGTATTTCCGTATGATAACTTATTTCCTCCACAGAAGGTTTAAAAAGAATTCTTTGAAAGAAGTTTAAGTTTTTGGCTACCATAGCTACCATATCTATGTCCCTGCTATCTATAAAACATTGTATAGAAGTCTCTAGGCGAGTTCCCCTAACAGCATGAAAAGTATGGTCTATGCCTCTAAGGTAATCATGCAAAAAGTCCTTGTTGGTTTCTTGTTCCTGATTTAGCATATCTCCTTTCATTGAAATATGAACAATCCTAAGTACAGAGTTGTTCATAATCACCATGGCTATGAGAGTGTCCAGTACTTTAATATCATATGACATATGATAATCTGTGGGAAAAGCAATTTCTTTTGCCCTTTTGTAAAGGGCGTTTTCAGGGATAGCCAAAAGGGGGCATTTAACCTTCGTTATTACGTCACCGGTATTACTGCCAATAACTGTTTCCTTAAATCCCGTAGCTCCTTTAGTTCCCACGATAATAAGATCTATTTTATTTTTTCCACTTCATTAATGGCATCTAAAAGGAAGTCATATATTGTAGAAGTAGTAAAAGAATGTAGTTTGTTCGAATGAGTTTTTTCAAGAGTATTGAGAAATTCATCCAACGATTTCTTACTTTCTTCTAAAAAACCTTGTTTTAAAATAGAAGTAGTGGATTTAATAGATGTTCCTGCTCCCGAATAAGGTGGTACGGGATTTATATTAAGCAAATAAAAGACGCATTTGCTTCTTTTAAATAGTTTAAGACCATATTCTATGGCATTCAACGAATTTTCTGAAAAGTCGGTGGGTATTAATATGCGTTGCATTATGTTCTTTTTTTGACTGTAAATTTATCTGTCAAAAAAACAATAGGAAATGACTCAAATCATGTTTATTAAATATTCACGGAATACAACCACCCAACCGCTCCTCTAACCACATACTAAAGCCCAGCTTCAAATTTGGGTGGACTATAGTTCAAAATAGCCGGAAGCTCGGGAAGAAAAACCTGGATGACAATCGTATATTCCCCTTCGGGTGTATACAACCATTTCCCTGGCTGAGTTTCTGTGGAAAACAACAAATCCATAGACTTGGTTTCGGATAAGTCTTCTTGACTTAAAAGCATGCCCGTCCCTATTAATTGTTTATTCTGATCACTTACCTGAACGGTTATAAAACCGTTGTCTTTTAAGGGGGGTAATTCTTCTTTATTAAAACTTATTTTACCCGAACCTTTAGCCTGAGTTTTAAACCAAATTGATTCTTCCTGGGAATTACTCCACAACTGTGTATATGCGCCTATTGCTCTTTTTAGATAGTCATCTTTAAAAAAAGTTTTTACTCCCATAGAATCCCCTAGAACTGATATAACCGTTTCCGATTTGCATTTTTTTGCCGGCATCCTTTATTACAGTCATGGCAGAATCTATACCCATTTGTATTGCTGAAGTTTGAGCAGTTGTAAGCTTAACAGAATCTTTAATACCTATAGCCTTAAAACTCTCATAAAGATCTCGTTCGGTTTCGGGAATACTATCTACCAATTGGTTAATATATGAGACAAAATCCGGAGAAAACACTTTGTTTTCATCATAAGATGGATAGATTGATATCTCATTGGGGGCATACACAATTTTAACCTTTTCCAGATAATTATTTAGAACAGAAATTTCTGAAGCTTTTGTTTGTTGAAAGCCCAAGAGCATGACAGCCTGATTTCCTTCTATCAATATAGCTTGTATAGACTGATCATTTGGAAGACCTTGACCTTCTTTGTAAAATACGAAGCGTCCGCCATATCCAAAATCAGCTCTTGTACCTAAATAATAAATATTATGGGTGAAAATGTCTATACACTGATATACAATATACCTGTCTTTAACCCTTGGAATGTCAATTATTACCGGACCTTCAGATACATCTATAAAAATACCTGCTGTGTTAGGTAATAAGCTAGCAGTCATGAAATTTTCCGGAGTATCTTCCTTAGAAAAACCTTTTATAACCTGAATTTTATTTTTAACCAAAGTACCATCATCTAAAAATGCATTTAGCTGCCCTAACTGGGCAAGCATTGGATATCCGTATATGTAAGCCGAATAACCCAGGTCTTTGTATTCTTTGACAGATAGCTGCGGACCTTTAGACTCATTACATGAAAATAGCACTAGCAGACTAGCAACAAAAATGGCAATACTCTTTAACTTCATAAGGATAGATTAGGACAAAATAAGAAGTAGTCTTCTATTTTTAAATTTAAAATTTCTATAGAACTTTTGCCGAAAATAAATCGATTTAAGATCAAAGAAAACTAATCTGCCATTTTTTTTAACTTCTCAACCTCTAAAATTCTTATATCTCTATCATTAATAGCGATAAGTCCCTCTTTTTTAAAACTAGAAAGGGTTCTTATAAGTGTTTCTGTGGCCATACCGGCAACACTGGCCAAATCACTTCTTAAAACATGTATGTTTCCTTTTTTGTCGGATTGTAACTTATCAGAAAACTTTAGAAGTGTACTGGCCGTTTTTTGACGTACTGTGCCGTAGGCAAATTGCATTAATTGCCTTTTAATTTCCGTTAGGTGTTCAGACACATATCCTAACAATTCCATTGATAACTCATGGCTCCTATTTAAAATTCTTTTATATTCATCTTGATGAAGAGTTACTAAAACCGACGTTTCAATGGCCGTGGCAAATTCATCATAAGGCTGAATATTAGAAAAATTGCTAAATCCGAAAAAATCGTCTGGCTTATAGATTGCGGTAATCAACTCCTTTCCTTGTTCATCCAATTTATGAGTTTTTACAACTCCGCTTCTTACAAGGTAAATAAGGTTTGCATGGTCCCCTTCTCTGTATATTGATTCTCCGAACTTAAATTTTTTTTCTTCCCCGTAGTCATCAATATAATTTTTAAAATCGTTAATATTTCTGATATAACTTGCTTCTTTCTCCATGGGAGCAGGTACTTCAGAACTCTCTTTTAAAATTGCTGCTTTGGCCAACCTGCTTTCAATAGCGCCTATGAGTTCCCATTCTTCAAAAGGTTTGGAAAGATAATCATCTGCTCCAAGAACCATCCCTTTTCGTACATCTGCTCTTTCTGCTTTGGCACTTAAAAAAATAAACGGAATTCCCTTGGTTGACTCTTCCTTTAGAAGAAGCTCTAATACACCATATCCGTCTAGTATAGGCATCATGATATCACATATGATAATATCCGGCAGGGTGCTCAATATTAAGGCTATACCTTTCTCTCCATCAGGGGCAGTAAGAACTTCGTATTTATTTAGTTCCAACAATTCTGCTATACTCTCTCTAAGAGCGTTATCATCCTCAATTAACACCACCAATTTTTTCATATCCTTTGTATTCGATTAACTAGTTAATCCATCATCTAATCAGTTGCTGCTCTAGGAAGTTCAACCACGAATTCACTACCCTTGTTCTCTTCACTATTAAAGCTAATTGTGCCGCCTAAGTTGATAACATGGGATTGAACTATGTTTAGCCCAATTCCTGTACCCTGAGTAAGTAGCACATTATCTGCCCTGAAATACCTGTTAAAAATATATTTTTGATCCTTTTCGGGAATACCTATCCCTTGGTCTATTATATGGAAACGAATGGACTTTGTCAGCAATTCAATTTTCAAGACTATTTCGGTATTTTCAGGAGAGTACTTAATAGAATTGTAAATTAAATTGGTAAGAATCAAGGTAAGTATTCTTTCATCCTGACATATGGTAATATCCTCAATATTCATAGGATAATTTATTTGCTGTCCCGTTTTTAATAACATATTCGCGTTATAGAGAACCTGATTAACCACCTTGCTTAAAGAGAAGTTAGTGTATTTATAAAACTGTTTCCCTTTTTCAATTCTTTCTATTGATAAAAAGTCGTTTAATATATCCGTAAGTCGATGTACCCCAGACATAATTGTCTTTAAATGCTTTTCGCGTTTCTCTTGTTGCTCTGTATCTGTGTATTTCCCAACTAAGGTTGCGGACGTAAGAATGGTGCTTAAGGGCGTTTTAAACTCATGTGAAACCATGGAGAGAAACTTTGTTTTAAGCTCATTCAATTCTTTTTCCTTTACCAAAGCGAGTTTTAATTCTTTAGTTCTGTCTCTGACCTTCTTTTCGAGATCTTTTGTATAATTTCTTCTTTCTGTGATATCGAGCACAATGGCCACTACCACCTGCTTATTTCGCAAAGTGGATGCTTGTAAATGAAGTTCTACGGGATATAAAGTACCATCTTTACGGCGTATTTGGGATTCGTAAATTAATTTTTCTTGATTCTTTGAAAGAATAGAATTTAGCTGTGACCGAAACTCTTCATCATTACTACTCACAAACAATTGGGTAGTTTTTAAAGCTTTTAGCTCTTTTAATGAATAACCCGTATTTCGAATTCCACCATAATTTACATGTGTGAAATTTAGACTTATTACATCAAATACAAAGATCTCATTAAGAGACTCATCAAAAATTCTAAGAAAATGTCTTATTTCCTCTTCCGATCTTTTTCTAAGGCTAATATCATTGTGAATCCCTACAAAATGAGTAATCTTGCCATCCTTGTCTTTTATAGGATTGATAGATACTTCATTCCAAAACATATCCCCGTTTTTCTTAAAATTTTTGACCTGAACTTGACACTTCTTACCAAGAGCCATTGATTTTAACATGATTCGAAAGCCCTTATCTTTAAAGCTTCCCTTTTGAAGGAAACTGCAGTTTCTACCAAGAATCTCAGCCTCGTTATAACCTGTTAATTTTTCAAAAGCATTGTTAACGTAAACTATAGGGTGTCCTTTTTTGGAAGCATCTGTTATAGTAATTCCATTAAGAGTAGCATCTAAAGCATTTTCTTTTAAATTAAGGATTTGAGCCATCTCCAAAGATTCAGACTGGTCATGAATTAGTGCTAACACATAATCCTTTTGGTATATTCGAAAAGGATGAAAACTTAATTCTAATGGAAAAGAAACGCCTGATTTCTTTCTACCCATGATACAGTTACTTATTGCTTTCTTTGCGCTTTTGTCTTGGTGATAATACTTCTTTACATGGGCTTCATGCTGTCTCTTATACTCTTCGGGTACTAAAACAGACAAAGACTCACCTATCAATTCATTGTTACTGTAGCCAAAAAGAGTTGCCGCCTTACCATTTATGGATACAATCTTTTGTTCTTCATTCACCACGAGAATACCCTCCGAAACAGCTTCCGAAAGCAAATGGAAAATATTAGTATTCTTTTCAAAAACATGCATAAAAATGGTTTTTGACCTATTTATTGGACAAAGTGGATCTCCTTATGGCTTAAAGGTAATTACGGGTCTATTTGCATGGTTGGCCATGGCCTCACCAATACTACCCTTAAAAAAGTGAGCAATACCACTTCGCCCATGTGTTATTACAGCAATGAGATTCGCGTTTAACTCTTCCGCATAAGAGAAGATGCCAGCTTCTATAGAATAATCGGATAAAATGACCAACTGCTGATTTGAAGGTAGTTGATTGTGATGAGCAACTTTTAAGAAAAAATCTATTTTATCCTTAATCTCCTGAGAACTCTTAAATTGTTCATTCGGTAAATTAACATAAACCAGATGTACATCCGCCTGCCACTCTTTAAAAAGAGCAGTGGCTTTTTGATAGGCCTTGAGGTTTTCTATTTCGAAATCACAGGCAAATACAACCAATTGTGGATGATATTCCCTATGAGGCTTCTTAATAACTAAAACTGGGATTTCGGAAGTCCTCACGACTTTTTCAGTATTTGAACCTACAAAAAATTCCCCTAAACCACTTTTACCATGAGAACCCATTACAATTAAATCTACCTCTTTTTCTATGGCCAAGGCGTTGATCTCACTGAATATTTTATAATTCTGTACCATCTCAACAACTCTTATTCCCTTTAGAAAAGGCTTGTCTAAAAGTTCATCAAAATGCTTTTTTGCAAGCTTCATATAATAATGGGCTTCTGCTGCCTCTTCCGAGGGACTTTTGGTTAAATAAGCTTCCGATAAACCAATCATATGAAGCACTAATATTTCTGCCTTATAACTCTTTGCGAAATGCGCGGCCACTTCCAGAGCGTAGCTTGAGAATTCAGAGAAATCTACGGGTACCAATATCTTTCTCATAATAAAACAGATTTATTTATTTAGTGTTTCTTTAATATATCCTTGCGTTTAGCTAGTTGATTTTCCAATTCTTTTACTACAGTTGCTGCTGCTTTTTCAAAATTATCCTGATTAGATTTGGCAAAAAGTTGAGGCCCAGGAGCACTTAATCGAATTTCACAGATTTTACCCATCTTGGAAGGGTCATTTTCTAACTTAAAAAAGACATCTGCTTTAATAACCCAATCGTATTTTTTAGCGAGTTTTTCAAGTTTAGCGATAACTATATCGCTCATAGACTCACTTGTTGGCATTTGAACATATTGTATATTAATAGTCATAATAAATTGTAATTAAGTTTAGAATAAATGTCGCTACATACTGCCCAAAAAACTATGACTTTTATCATTTTATTTAGGTAATCATATATATTCTGGCAAGACATTTTAAAATAAAAAACAATCAAAAAGAAAAGATCATCTTTAGAATTGCCTTTTTTTACTCTCTCTTAAAAGTACCAATAAAACCCCTAGGATTATAACATTCTTAATAATATATTGTCCCAAAAGTGTTAGCGCAAAAGGGGCTTCGGTAAAAAGAGCCTCTGAAAAGAAAATAAAAGGGGAAAACGTAAGAATAATATGAACCAGGGCCATTTTTAGTGCAGGTTTCTCAAGGATATTTGCAATTAAAAGCACTCCGATTAATGTTTCCCAAAAAGCTAAAAGGACAATAGAAAATTCAGATGGCAAAAGACCTAAAGTAAGTTTATCTATAGTACTTTTTGCCAATTCTTCTGCTGGACTCAGACCGCTAAAAAATTTAAGTGCTCCAAACCACAAATAAACAACCCCGATACTGAAAGGGACAAAATGAAACTTATTTCTTTTCCTCCAGTAGCCTATAACTAATTCCCTCATATTCAAAAACGGCCAAACTAATTATCTTATAATTTCAAAAAGATGATAAAAATCATTTTTAATCATTGATTATTATGATAAGTGGTGCCAAATAGATCCATTTCTATAATAAAATACCCTTAAATATTCAATTTAAAAGGCTTTATTCCAATTTCCATGGAGTACTCAAAATGAAAAAAAAGTTGAATAATGTAATTTATACCATATGATTTATATCATAAGTTGTCATTTCAAAATACTATAGTTTTGATTGTGGTAATTATGCTTATGTAAGTTTTATACAGTTAATAATATCTTATACGATGTATCCCAAATTAAATGTTTTAGTGGTTGAAAGATCTGCGAAAGAATTACAGCTTATAAATCAATTGATTTTGAATAATAAACATTTAAACTTAGTTGCCAGTCTTACAAAAGCAAAGAGTTTAAATCCGTTTATATTAAGAAAACAAATAGACTTAATAATAATAGATATTGAGCACCCTCTATTAGATGAATTGCAATTGTCCGAATCAATCTTTAAGAGAATATCTATTATCTTAACTTCGAAAGATTCGGGTTATGCACTCAAGGCATTTGACTATGGGGCAATTCACTTCCTCTTAAAACCTTTAGACAAAGAAAGATTTAATAGAGCTATTTATAAGGCTTTAATATTAGTAAATGAGCATAAAACATATGCCTCTTTAAAACAAATTTATGTTAGAAGTGATCTGAAAGATAGACTTGTAACAGTTGATGATATTTTATGGATAGAAGCCATGGGAGACTACGTACGAATCATCACAAAAAAAGAGAAAATAATTGTTTTAAGTACTCTGAAGGCCATAGGACAATTACTTCCTACTGATCAGTTTCTCAGAACACACAGGTCTTATATAGTTAACTTAAAAAAAGTGGATAATATTGGCATTTCTCAAGTAGAAATAGAACACCATAAACTTCCAATGAGTAGAAATCAAAAAAGATTAGAAGAATTATTAGCAATAGATTTATAGATATATTTAATTACTTTTATAAGAACAGCTTAACTTTTCACCTAATGGGAAAATGGTCTTCACTGTATAGAAATTTGCTCTTATTTTATTCATTCGTCTTGTTGTTATCTTGTAATAATAAACAAGAAAAAGTCCTCCCAACTTTAGAAAAACTAACCGAATCAGTATACTCTTCTGTAATAGTTCAGCCGGATAGTTTATATCAGGTTTACGCCGCTGTAGGTGGTATTTTAGATAAAAATTTAGTTGAGGAAGGAGATATTGTAACCAAGGGTACTCCGATAGCACAAATAATTAACAATACACCAAAACTAAATACAGACAATGCTAAGCTTAGCTTAAATCTTGCCCGAGAAAATTATGAGGGGAGTAATACCTTACTTAAATCTCTAAGAGATGAAATAAATGCTTCAGAACTACAGTATAAGAACGACTCTATAAATTTCACTAGACAAAAGAATCTTTGGCAACAAAACATAGGTTCAAAAATTGAATATGAAAATAAAAAACTCGCGTATGAGCTATCCAAAAATAAATTGGAGCTCTTAAAAGGGAATTATGAGAGAACTGAAACAGAATTGATAACCAAGTTACGGCAAGCCGAAAACAACTATCGAAGTTCCATTATTAATACAGAAGATTTTACCGTTGAAAGTATGATTTATGGAACGGTATATGCTCTTCTAAAAAATCCGGGGGAAATTGTAGGTACCACCGGACCTTTAGCTATTATAGGAAGTACTAATGATTTTGTAATTGAGATGCAAGTTGATGAGGTAGATATTGTGAAAATTGCTATCAATCAAAAAGTCTTAATAACTTTAGATGCTTATGGTCCTAAGACCTTTGAGGCCACTTTAAGCAAGATCTATCCTCGAAAAGACGAACGCTCTCAGACTTTTAAAGTAGAAGCCCTTTTTAACGCTCCACCGGAGGTCTTATATCCAGGCCTTGCCGGAGAAGGAAACATTATCATTTCGATACGAGAAAAGGCTCTTACAATTCCAAAATCTTATCTTGTTGGACAAGATCAGGTAAAAACTGAAAATGGTTTGGTAAAGATTATTACGGGTTCTGAAAATATGGAAATGGTTGAAGTCTTGGAAGGCCTGGATTCAAATACATATATCTTCAAACCCACAGAATGACTAATTGGAAAGTCATACTTAATATCGCCAAAACGCATTTGTTGACTAAAATGAAATCAACAGTGACGGCATCATTGGGTGTTACTTTTGGTATAGGTGCATATATTACCCTGGTTAGTTTTATGACTGGTTTAAATGAAATGTTAGATAGTTTGGTCCTCAACCAAACGCCGCATATTCATATGTACAATGATATTGAGCCGTCCGAAAAACAACCTTTACATTTAGCTAAGGAATTCAGTAATGGGTTTAATGTAGTGCATTCGATTAGACCCAAAATTAGTCAGACCAAAATACATAATGCGCTTCCTATTTTAGATTATTTAAAAAAAAATGCCCATGTAAAGGGAGCTACCCCGCAGCTTAGATCGCAAATATTTTATTTATCTGGGTCTATCGAATTAGGAGGTAATCTTGTAGGTATTGATGTAATGGAGGAAGTTCGGCTCTCCAATATGAGAGATAATATAATTGAGGGCAGTCCTGAGGCTCTTAAAAACAATGAAAACGGAATTTTACTGGGTTCAGGACTCGCAAAAAAAATGTCTTTATCTGTTGGAAATAGAGTGCAGGTAAGTACCGCAGAGGGAGATGTATTTCCATTAAAGATTGTGGGAATATATCAAAGTGGTTTGGCAGAAATTGACAATATACAAAGCTTTACCAATCTAAAAACCGTGCAAAGGATTCAGGGAAAAGCTCAAAATTATATTACAGACATCAATATAAAATTAAATGATATCACTATGGCTACTCCTATGGCCATAGAGTTAGAAAAGCAATTTAAAATTAAAGCTACGGATATAAACGAAGCAAATGCCCAGTTCGAGACGGGAAGCAATATCCGGAATATTATTACTTACGCCGTTTCCATCACCTTACTCATTGTTGCCGGCTTTGGGATATATAATATTTTAAATATGCTTATTTATGAAAAAATGAAAGATATTGCCATTTTAAAGGCTACCGGATTTTCTGGGAGGGATGTTCAATATATTTTTATGAGTCAAGCCATGATAATAGGTGTAAGTGGTGGATTATTAGGGCTTGTTATTGGTTTCATTTTTTCTAGAATCATAGATGGTATTCCATTTGAAACGGAAGCGCTCCCAACCATACAAACCTTCCCCGTAAACTATCAAATAGGCTATTACGTTATCGGTATTTGCTTTGCACTTCTTTCTACTTTTATAGCGGGCTATCTGCCCGCCAATAAAGCCAGGAAGATAGATCCGGTACGAATTATCAGGGGAAGTTAAAAATAAGGTATGAGCGCAGTATTGAAAACTATAAATATCAACAAACACTTCAGAAAACCGGTAGATTTTCATGTCCTAAAAGACATTTCCTTCCAGATAAAGGAAGGAGAGTTTGCCTCTATAATGGGTAAATCGGGTTCTGGCAAATCAACCCTTCTTTATATTCTTTCTACTATGGATACTGATTATGAAGGGAAACTCTTTCTTAATAATGAATTAATTACTGGCAAAAGTCAACAGGAACTGTCCAAAATTAGAAATGCGCATATTGGTTTTGTTTTTCAATTTCACTACTTGCTGGCAGAGTTTAGTGTTTTAGAAAATGTTATGTTACCGGCAAAGAAGTTAGGCCGCTTAACTTATCCAGAAATCGAACATAACGCCATGACTAAACTAAAAATGCTGAATATTGAACAACTTGCACTAAAACGAGCTTCGAGAATTTCCGGGGGAGAGAAGCAACGAGTTGCCATAGCCAGGGCACTTATTAATAATCCAAATATTCTAATGGGAGATGAACCAACCGGAAATTTAGATAGCTATAATGCCGAAAATGTATTTCAGATTTTCAAAAAACTAAAAGAAGAAGAGGGACTTTCTCTTCTTGTGGTTACGCATGATTTAGATTTTGCCAAAAGAACAGATCGCATAATTGAAATGGAAGATGGACGATTATTAAAATAACATCTTATCAAAAAGCATTTTTTCTATGTTTTTACATCAGGCTCCTATAGGGATATGACTAATATCATGAAATTATATATTAAAACTTTTATCTTTAAGAATAATCTTTAAAGCAAATAACGATGAAAAAGATAAATAAAATCGGGGTAAATGAATCTTCTTGGGAGGAATTATACATCCTTACAAACCATTGGAAATCTGATATGGAATTCTATCAAGACGATCTTCAATTCCTACATCACTTAGTAGATAAATATATTATATGGATAACAAAAGATGAAAATCTCAAACTAGTCGAAGATATTAAAAACCATCTTTATGAAATAAAAACTAATAGTATTCAACTTTTGGAAAAGGTAAATTCTCATCATTTGGATATAGGACATGTAATTGATGGTACTAGCAATATTAAGGAGTCTTACATTCAAAAAGAACATCAGGCACTAGAGAAGAGTATTTCTGATTTTGTAAAGGACTTTAGGGACAATCGAAAAAAAGTATTCCGTATTACAGAATATGTTATTGACAGTGAAGAGCTCCCAAATGTTCTAAAATCTTAAACCTCAAGAATAAAAATTACTTCCTTGCCAAGTAAGTAACCATTAAAAGTTGGGCAAATTATGGTAGTAATAAATTGAAATACTTCTTTATATTTGCAGCTGCCAAATTATTATGCCCACGTGGTGGAATTGGTAGACACGCTACCTTGAGGGGGTAGTGTTCGCAAGGACGTGCTGGTTCGACTCCAGTCGTGGGCACAAAAAAACTCCCAATTAGCTTCATGAAGTTGGGAGTTTTTTATTTACTCTTTTAAAAACAAATAAATCGATGGTTTTAATAGAACAACCTAAGTTCATTGGTACCTCAACTTTTGATATTTAATAGAATCAAAAAACTCAATTTAGTATTTATTTTATAAAAATATATTTATTTTTCTGGTGCGGGTTGACCTAATATTTTGAGGAAACTATTATTTCCAAGATATCGTTTAACAATGGTTCCAAAATTAAAAAAGAGTAGTGAACAAAAGACACATATTGTATCAATCCAGATATGATAATCATCAGAAGACTTTAATATATTTTTTACAGCAGGAAAAAAACCATCATATTCATGTCTTGCTTCAAAACCTTTTTCAAGTAAAAGAAGAACGAAAATACCAAATGAATATAGTAGTGTTCTTAAAAGAATTGAAAGCCAGGCAGGCTTATTTTTGAGCAAAGGTATATTCCTCAAAATAATTACACAACTGAACG
>CALOAJ010000020.1:0-79889 GCA_942491255.1 uncultured Flavobacteriaceae bacterium
GATCATAAACTTCTTTATCAAATAACCTACGGACAATCTATCTCCAGATTTATTACCACTTTTAGTGGCACTGGGAAAGACGCTATTTATAATCCTGATACCGGGGATTTTGATGCTCTTAGTTCCTTTGGTGGCTTCTTGTCTTATGGAAAGGACTGGAAAGAAAATTTAGTTTCTAACTTTTCAGTGGGCTATGCAGATTTGTCTAACCGCAGCTATGAACCGGGAACAGATTACAACGAAAGCATGAGTATACACATAGATACCTTTTGGCAAATAATTGATGGGGCCAGACTTGGTATTGAGTACGCTTGGGGACGTCGTTGGAACCTTGATGGAACTGCTGGTAATGCAGATAGAATATGGGCACTTTTTTATTATGATTTTTAACTATTATAAGATTATATTGGTAATATTGTTTATAATATCAAAAATAGGACATAGCTCGAGTAGCATAAATTAGGAATAACTTATAATTATTACATTCTTTTATCAAGTAACCTCAATTTTTAATGTGTCTTGTTTTATAAAATAAATAAATGAATACTAAAAAAGTCTCTTGGCTTATGCCTTCAGCGCTAATGTGGGCTTCCTTTGTCCTCATTATTGGCGGTACCATTTATGCCAAGTCTATCATCAATCCTATTTTGATGTCATTGTTTATTAGTATTATCTGTGCCAAACCTATCAAATATCTTCAGGCTAAAAAAGTTCCTCAAAGCCTGGCAATTTTGATTGTTTTCATTACTTTGACAGCCGTTTTCATAGGTTTTGGTGAAATAATTGCGAATTCTGTTTCGTCTTTTTCACAAAATGCGGCCCAATACGAAAAGAGTTTAGAAGACTTTGGAACCACCATGATAACTTTTGTGAACGATTTAGGCTTTAATTTATCAGTGGATAAGGTTGAGGATGTTCTGCAGCCCTCCAGAGTGATGACTTTAACCGCAGGAATTCTGGGAGAACTGGGAGGTTTTATGGGCAATGGAATTACGATCTTTTTTCTCTCTTTATTTTTATTATTTGAGTTGGATGAGATCGATATAAAAAGCAAAGCGATTTTAAAAAACTCTACGCAATCTTTTGAATACTTTACCATTATTGGGAAGAGTATTAGGGATTACTTATCCATCAAAACATTAACTAGTTTAATGACTGGAGTCCTTATTTGGCTGGCGCTTTTGTTTATCGGGGTAGACTATGCCATTCTATGGGCATTAATTGCCTTTTTGTTAAATTTTATTCCAAATGTAGGAAGTATAATAGCTGCCGTCCCCGCAGTGATGTTTGCTTTAATACAATTAGGCCTTCCAGGGGCTTTAGGTACTACCATTGTTTTTGTTGTGGTAAATTTACTTATCGGAAATGTAGTGGAACCAAAGTTAATGGGCAAAGGCATGGGTTTATCCACCTTTATTGTATTTATATCTCTTATGTTTTGGGGTTTTGTTCTAGGCACGGTGGGAATGTTTCTTTCCGTTCCATTAACCATGGCGATTAAAATTATGTTGCAACAAAATCCGCGTACTAGATGGATCGCTATAGTCTTGGGTACTGAAAAAGATGCCTTGGAAGAAATTAATAATAACAAATAATATCCAATTCTATTAATTTATAAATATCGATTTATGGGCTATGATGAGCCCAACTACTTCTAATTATTTAGCTTGATAAAATAGCGTTATTCATTGAGTGTTTTCATAGTTCTTAAGGATAAAATAAAACTTTAATTTTTTCGTATAAATAGCTAGCAAACCTTATTTTTACTACTTAATTAACTGAATAATAATAATTAAGAACACACTTATGAAAAAATTGGGGACCACCTTAGTATTAGCTTTCGTTATGGCTCTTACTACAACACTTACTATTAATGCACAGAGTAATGATGAGGAAGTAGATTTTGTTCAATCTATTTTTGGAATGGAAAAGAAAGAGGCTGTAGCTGATTTCTTAGATCTTGAGACTGCAGACCCTTTCTGGGCACTTTATGATGAGTATGAACTTCAACGTAAGGAATTAGGAAAAAGAAGATTGGCGCTTTTAGAAAATTACGTCGATAATTATGATAACTTGAGTGATGAGGCTACAGATGCCTTGTTAAAAGAAGGACAGGCTATAAGAAATGGGCATAATAAGCTAATTGACAAGTACCATAAAAAAATAAAAAAAGTTTCAGGATCTAAAAGAGCTGCTCAGTTTTACCAAATTGAGAGCTATATCCAGAGTGCTATCCGATATGGTATCCTTGAAGGTATTCCATTTTTAGAAGACTAAGAGTCCAGAAAAGAAGTCAAAAAAACCCTTTGAGAAATCAAAGGGTTTTTTGTTTTTTCCTTTAGATGTTATGATTCTTATTGACAAGTTTTTGATAGGTCTTCAAAGTAGATGGTGTTGGATATCTTAAACTATGGTTGATGGAAAAAAGCCACTATCAGAGAATCTTGATGATGTTAGGCGTATTAAAATTTACCCCGGGCAGGGGGAACATTATGATCTTTATTAGGGAGTTTAAAAGTCTTTGACTCCTAAACCTCAATTTGCAGTCCTTTTTAAAATCAATACCCGGGGGTAATTGGTCAATATTTTAGTACTCTAATTCCTGAAGCTTTGACAAAGCTTCCGATTTTGAGTTTACATCTAATTTTAAATAGATATTTTGAATATGAAAGTTGATGGCACTAGTGGTCACAAACAGCTTTTCAGCAATAGTTTTATAAGTAGCACCTTCACATAAATATTCTATAATTTGGTTTTCTCTTTCAGAAAAGGATTTATAATTTTTTCGTTGGAACATGGCGATCACTTTTTTAGCAATATCATTCCCAATTACGGCTCCTTCGTATTTTATAGAATTTAAGGCGTGGTATAAACCTTTTATACTGACAGGCTTGGCCAAATAACCATTGACCATACTTTTGAAAGCCTTCTTAATTACCTCGTAGTCATTATCGGCAGAGATCATGATGATTTTTACATTGGGATCTTTTTTCCGAAATAATTGAATTCCTTCAATCCCGTTTACATCAGGTAAGCTTACCTCTGAAACGATTATATCCGGTTGGGTATGTTCAAATTCTTCTAAGGCGTCGTTTACTGTGCCATAGATACCCACCAACTGGTACTCCTTATAGGTTTCGAAATAATATTTATAGGCCTGGTGAAACAACAGGTCATGATCTATAACAATTATCTTTAATATATTAGATTTCATAATGATAGCTTTTTTGAATGAATTTTTGTTTTTAAAACTTCAGTCTTGCCGCTATCCTATTTGACCCATTAATTGAAGTAAGGGCTATCATATAGGAAGAGACATATCAAAATTGACTAAGCTTGCCTGAATTATCTAGGATAATCTAATGGGAATATGGGCTTTCAATAGAAAAAGAATAAAAGAAAAAACCCCGGAAAGCTATGGCTGTTAATCCAAATTGACTTTTAGGTGGTACTAAAAGAATTATTTAAAGAGGGTTGTAATTTGCCCGATACTAAAAAGCAAAACTTGGAAGATTTTCGTAGGTAAAAATTAGATTCCATAGAGTAGGGATTTGGGTTGTACAATTAGTTATTTGTGTTATTTGGTTGACGAAATATACCAAAAAATGTTACCCGCTTACATCTTACGTCCGTATTTTCGTTCAAATGCACTGCTTTTTAAACAATATAAAATAAATAGTGTCGTTGGTCGATGTTGTAAGGACCTTCCCAACTAGTCCTAGTTTTAGTGGATATAAACGCAGAAGGACTAGTTGTTCTATGGTCCGTAACCCAAATCATTCATCTTCGAACATAATCTGAGCCGTGGTAGTAGGATTTTCTACAGACATGATCCATTTTTCTTCTTGGTATTTACCATTTAGGTTAGAAACATAAGCCATTTCTGCGTCCTGTTTTACGTTATAGTCAGCTAAATACACATAATGTAAGCCATTCTCCCTATTATAAAACTTCTTAGGATCTAGGCCCTGAGCTTTTAGGCTTTCCACAAATATATCCAGGTACTTTTTATTACTATAAACATTGGCAATGACATAATAACCTGTTTTTGCACCTACAATATCAGCTTTGTTAAGCACCTTAATAGGAGGGGAGACAAAATCTTTAGGGTCATTGTACTCAGCCCTAATTGGTTTCTTTTGTATTGCTTCGGCTACCATCACAGTGTTTTTAGGCGTAGTAATGCTTTCTGGAACTATCTCTTTCTTTTTCTCCACATCATTACGCAGCAATCTAACAATGGTTTCGAATCTTCTTTCCAATTGCTGATTCCTGGCCTTTTCTATGGAATCTTGTCTTAGAATTAACTGATCAAGAATTAGCCTGTTTTCATAGGCCAGAGAATTCACATCTCCTTGCTGCTCATATCCCATGGCGTTAGCATCTTGCATAGCCAGGTTTATTTCCTCCTTAAGTAGCTTCGAATTCTTGTCCGCTCTTTTGTCCTTTTTGGTATTCGTAGCAATCTCATTTGAATCTGTTTTATTGCTTTGTACAAATGATTTGCTTTCTTCTTCTAAAAGGGCAATGTCTTCTTGTAGATAAGAATCACTTTTGTTAGAGGCATTGTATTCGGCTTTTAGAGCTGCAATCTGCTCCTCATAGTTCTTTACGATTTCATCAATTCGATTTTGATCAGTATCCATGACAATACCTTTTTCACCAACAGCTCCGGTATTTTTGAAGGTATAGGCTAACAAAAGCTCATGGTTCCATCCAAGGTTTCCGGTATCTTGCATAAAATTCTTTTCCATCAAATACCCTAAAGAAAGTTTGTTACTTAAATTAAAACCTAATCCCATAGACATACCGTATTCATCATCAAGCGAGGCTTGTAACCAGCCGTATTTAGGCAGATCTAATAACACTGTACCCAAATAGGACAAACTATTATCAATGTTTTGCCCAATTTGTATCATAGGCATTACACGAGCAAAGGCGAACAAGCCGGTTCTTGCCATAAAGGCATGGGTATATTGAAACGAAGCTTTAACCGTCTGAGCATTTAAATTGGTAGAGAACTCATTGGTAGTCTGATTGTATTTTAGTAAATCTTCGGCATAAAGACCTACATCAAACTGCCCCATTGAAAGAGTTATCCCGGGTTGTATAGCCAGTTTGTTTTCTTTCCTGGCCCCTAATAATTCCGGGTCATCAACCGTAGAAATGGCTCTGTTAGAGTCAATACCCTCTGTTAAATAAGTAACATTGGTACCAAAGGTTAATTGGCTTTTGGCTCCTAATTGCACCGAGGTGGCATAGTTGGCATTAATACCAAATTCCTGAATAACACCGGACCACTGACTGTAAAGACTAAGTCCTAAAGCTGTATGATCATTAAGTTTATTGCTAAAACCGATAAAATAGTTTTGTCGGTTATCGTCAAAAGTGGCGTATTCATTTCTATGTAAAATATTTAAGTAGGACTTATCTTCTCTTACCAAAGAAAAGGTAGGATTTATAAGAAACCTGTTAAAGAATAATTGATTGTGGTACGAAGTACTTGAGCTGAGCTCAGGAACACTTTCCTGTGCAAAAATTGAGCTAGTACTAAGGGCTAGACTAAATAAAACAAAGATAGATGCCCTTATTAAAAAGTAGTTTTTCTGGATCATACTATGGGGTTTTATTATTGGTCTTCAAAAACAGTGTTCGAATAGTCTATTTGGATATCGCCGTGTATGGCGTTAAAAATCTCTCGATTTCTCTGTTCATCTAATACTTTTTCTTTTTTCGGATTTATAGTAAAGGCTACTTTATGAAGCTTTTGGTTATCCTTTCCACGATTGGTCATCACATAACCGGTGTTCTTATCGGTTTTAAGAATGATGGAAAAATCATCTTGTGCACTATTTATCGGGGCTCCTAAGTTCACTGACTTCCCTACTTTTTTCTGATCTACCTGTACCATATAGACATCTAGTCCTCCATGTCCTTTTCTTCCATTAGAAGCAAAGAATAGTAGATTCCCATTGGCCAGATTAGGATAGAGATCGTCCTTTTTAGTGTTTACTTTCTCTCCTAAGTTCTTGGCTATACCAAAAGAACCATCTTTTTTTCTATCGGTAACATAAATGTCGTAGTTACCAAAAGTTCCGGGCATATCAGAAGCAAAGAAGAGTCTTTTGCCATCTGCAGAAATAGTTGGGTTCAAAGAGGAATAGTATTTAGGTGCCAGAGCAATCTCTCTAATTTGAGTCCACTTGCCTTTTACCTTTTTCGCCTCATATATTTTATGAACCAGTTGTTTTTTAGAAAAGATCCCAAATTTAGGTTCAATATAGATTCCCTTACTGAAATAGGCTGTTTTACCATCCTCGGTGATACTCATGGCTGTTTCCATAACATTTTCAAACGGATCCATTTTACCATAGGCAGGGTTATTGAATTCTTCATCGGCAAAGTCCAGCTCCGTTAAATCTCCATGAGTAGGGATCACCTCACTTTTTTTAGAACCCTTGTCTATAGAAGCAGCTTCCAGTGCTCCAAAAGGAAGTTCACGGTAAGACTTCCCTCTTTTTTCATAGTCTTCTTTAATAGAAGCCCACCAGTCTTTTCCGGGGGGAAGGGAAGAAGAGGAGGTAGTAGGATTGGTCTGTTCCAGGGCGTACTGATACCTTTCATAATAACCAGGTCCAATAACACCGTCTTCACTTACTTGCATAAGTTTGGTATACCAGAAAACGGCAGCTTCAAAGTTTTCTACCAGGAAATTTACATTCCCAAGATCTTGAAAGATTTGAATGTCGTTATATCCCATGGCGGAAAGATCCTGATAGTCCTTTATACGCTTATTGGACTCCTTTATTAATTCGGAATGGGCAGGGGAGCTTTTCGTTTTCTGAGCGCAAAGCGAAAGACTTAATAACATCAGAAAACTACTTATAGTAAGTCTGTAAAGTATAAGTGTATTCATAGTACATTGAGATTTGGGTTATTTATAAATTCAAAGTTGCAGAAATGAAGGCTTCAGATACTTAGTAATAATTCATAGGTTTTTTAAAAAGTAGGGCTTTTACCCTAGCAAAAATTCATAGGTTTGGGGCTATGCCAAGGTTTTGGTCGTTCTTTTAGAGTCGTTTATCGTTAAAATGCACTTGGTTGATTTACCCTTGCTTTATCCGGGATATTTTTATAAAAACAACTTTCTATTCCCTCTTTTCTGGTTTTTTATATAATGATATTTAACTATCAGATATATTTTTTTAAAAAATCAATATTTAAGTTAATTATTCCCTATTTTTAGGGAATAGGAGTTTACCAACTTCTAAGAGTATTACTATTAAACCAACCCGTTCTATGAAAAAGACCATATTCCCTATTTTAAAACCCCCTTTCTTTTCTTTACTTTTTATCTTTTTATTTCTAGTTGTTTATGAAGGCCTTGCTCAGGAGCAATTAGGCAAACCACTAATAACAAATTATAGATACCAAGATTATGGAGCTTCTCCATCAAACTGGTGGGGATTAGAAGATGATAAAGGCGTCATGTATTTTGCAAATGGATCTGGAATTTTACAATATGACGGGGTAAATTGGCAAGTAATTGAATTACCCAGAGTTGGAGGCGTTCGATCCTTAATAAAGGATGATAATGGAGTAATTTATGTTGGAGGTGTTGGTGAAATGGGCTATATGGAAACCGATGCTAAGGGAGAATTTCATTTTAAAACTTTATTGGATAAAATCCCGGAAGAGCATCGCTCTTTTAAAGACGTATGGGAGATAGAGTACTATAAAGGTCGCGTTATTTTTCGAACAGAGTTTAAGCTCTATGCTTGGGATGGACAAAATATGAAAATAATTCCATCGGAAGACGGTTACCATGTTGGCAATGTTGTAAATGACATCTATTATTTACGTATTTGGGGAGTGGGACTTTCTGTTTTGAAGGAGGACGATACTTTTGAGCTAGTTCCTGGAGGAGAGGCTTTTGCCAGCGAGCGAATATATGCCATCTTACCTTACGATAAGGATCAATTGTTAATAGGCACGAGAACTCAGGGATTTTATTTATATGATGGCAAGGAATTTAAACCCTTTAAGACAGAGATAGATGAATTTATAAAAGATAAATTGTACCTCCCAGGGATAGCTCTAGAGGATGGGCGCTTTATTCTAAACACTTTTAGTGATGGTGCCTATTTGATAGATCATAATGGAAAGTTTATACAAAAATACACAACAGACAATGGTCTACAAGATGGAAGTGTAGACTATGTATATGTAGATTCCCGAGGAGTTTTATGGATGATGCTATTAAATGGAATATCTAGCTCTAATCTGAGTTCCAACTTTACTTTGTTGGATTCTGATATGGGGCTTTCTACAAACATCGTTAATGATGTTTACAGATTTAACGGAATTCTTTATTTGAGTAATAATGATGGACTTGCATATTTGGACGAGGAAGATAAGATAATAAAGGCTATTCCGGGCACTTTTGGACAGGGTACAAATTTTTTGGAAATAAATAATCGACTTTATGTGGGGACCAATGGCATGGGACTTATTGAGGTTAAAGGCAAATCATTTAAGTATGTCAGAGAAAATATAAATTATGATTTTAGAGCCGGTATTATTTACCAGTCTGAATCAGATCCAAACCGAATCTATGTTTCACATCAACAGGGTATTATAAGTTTTTATTTTAATGAAATTAGAGATCAATTTATAGAAGAATCCTTTACTAATGAATTAATAAGTAATCGAGGGAATATGGTTGAGGCTACCGATGGCAGTTTGTGGATTGAGTCTAGTATAGAAAGTCAAATTATTAGGTTTTATCCTAAAATAGTTAATAAGAGGCTCAGTTTTTCGGATTCAAAATTTGATTACTACGATCAGGAAGATGGCCTACCCGAATCTAGAATGTTTTTTGGACAATTTGATGATAAATTAGCTTTTTGGGCTTCAGATACAGAAGAAGTTTTGTCTTTTAATGAAAAGGATAATCGTTTTGAGAAGGGAGACTTCTTTTTTGAAGAGTACGTAGACTTTAATCGACAAGGCACCGGCTTGGTTAAAGACGATAAGGGTAACTTGTGGTTTGATGTCGGCAGTGGTTTAATGGTGGCTTCAAAGGATGTCAATGGGGATTTTATTATTAATAAGGAGACATTTAAACAACTTAAGGGTAATCGTATTTGGAATATTTATATAGAAAACACAAAAGAAGATGATACGCAATTAGCATGGTTTACAGGGCCAGATGGCATAATACGTTATGAGGGTAATCTTTCAAAACCCTTCGTTCCCAATTTCAATGTAGAAATAAGAAATTTTTCAATTGCAGGAGATTCAACGCTCTACGCGGGTAATATAGAGCTACCAAAAGATTTACAAGTCGCACACGCCAATAATAGTGTTAATATAGGGTACGCGGCGCCGCTATTTATCGGACAGAATGAAATGCAATACAGTACCCAATTAGTAGGACTCGATAAAAATTGGTCCGATTGGACCAAACAAGCCTCCAGAGAATATATAAACCTCCCGCCCGGGAAATATAGTTTTAAGGTAAAGGCACAAAATGTTTATGGGAATATCTCGGAAGAAAAAGTAATCGACTTTACAATTGTTGCGCCCTGGTATAGAACCTGGTGGGCCTATGTGCTTTATGTCCTAGGTTTCTTAGCATTAGTGTTCGCTATTGTTAAAACCCGTACCAGTATTTTAATGAAACAGCAAAAAGAGCTGGAAGAAAAGGTTGCAGAACGCACTAAAGAAGCAAACCAACGACTTAATGAGCTAGCCACGGTTAATGACGTTAGCAAAGCCCTTACAGAAAAGATAGAACTAAATGAGCTAATTCAGCTGGTGGGAAATAAAATGAAGGACCTTTTTAATTCGGATATCACCTATTTAGCTTTATTGGACCCGGCTACTAATATTATCAACTTCCCCTATCAGGTGGGAGATGAGATGGAGCCGATGAAATTTGGGGAGGGCCTTACCTCTAAAATTATTCAGACAGGCGAAGCCTTATTAATTAATAAGGATACCGATATTACGGCAGAATATGAAAAGAGTGGGATAGAACAAACTGGCAAACAAGCCATTTCTTACCTGGGTGTTCCTATTCCGGTAGAGGATAAAATTATTGGGGTGCTAAGTGTACAAAGTACCGAACAAGAAAGCAGGTTTAACGAAGAGGATAAACGCCTTCTCAATACTATAGCCATTAATGTAGGCGTGGCCCTGCACAATGCAGAGCTCTTTGAAGAGGCTAAAGTAGCGAAAGCCAAGGCCGAAGATGCTAACGAGGCCAAAAGTGCCTTCTTGTCAACGGTGAGCCATGAGCTGCGAACGCCTCTTACTTCTGTTTTAGGTTTTGCCAAGATTATACGCAAACGTTTAGAAGATAAGATTTTCCCCGCCGTCACCGTAGACGATCAGAAGATAAAACGCACCATGAAACAGGTAAGCGAAAACCTGGATGTGGTGGTTTCTGAAGGAGAACGTCTAACGAGTTTAATCAATGACGTATTAGATCTCGCAAAGATTGAATCCGGGAGAATGGAATGGAACTTTAAGCCCATCTTTTTACAAGATGTTATAAGCAGAGCTGTATCGGCCACTTCCAGCTTGTTCGAACAGAAAAAACTACAGCTAGTTAAGAAAATCCCTGAAAATTTACCTTTGGTTAGCGGGGATGAGGATAAATTAATTCAAGTGGTAATTAACTTGCTCTCCAATGCGGTGAAATTTACTGATAAGGGTAAGATAAGTATTGAGGCCTACGAAGATAAAGGGCAGGTGATATTTGAAATCCAGGATACCGGCATTGGAATTGCAGACGATGATCGCCATAAGATCTTTGAGCGGTTTAGACAAGCAGGAGATACCCTGACAGATAAGCCTCAGGGAACAGGGTTGGGCCTACCAATTTGCAGGGAGATTATAGAACACCATGGAGGAATTATCTGGTTGAATAGCGAATATAATGTAGGTAGCACCTTCTTCTTCTCTATTCCTATAATTGGAGATGTTGCCTCAAAACAGCCCATGCAGTTAGACAGAATTTTAAATAGCCTTAAAAAGCAAATAAAACATACCTCTCTTAAAAACCTGGAGGAAGTACCAACCATTTTGGTAGTTGATGATGATACTCCCATAAGGTCTTTATTGCGACAGGAATTGGGAGAAGCAGGTTATCAGGTAAAGGAAGCGGCCAATGGCAAAGCTGCTCTGGATATGGTACGTATCAGCAAGCCCGATCTGATTATTTTGGATGTGATGATGCCTGAGATTAATGGCTTTGATGTGGCAGCCGTCTTAAAGAACGATCCGGCTACTATGGATATCCCTATCATCATCTTATCCATTGTACAAGATAAAGAACGTGGTTTGCGCATTGGAGTAGATAGATATCTTACCAAACCCATCGACACGGAAAAGCTCTTCCATGAAGTAGATGAACTTTTGGAACAGGGAGTATCCAAGAAAAGGGTATTGGTAGTGGATGACGATGTTTCTGCCGTAAAATCTCTTACAGATGTTTTAACCGCCAGAGGATATAAAGTAGTGGAGGCCAATCCGGATAACCTTTTAGAGACTGCAGCAGCCCACAAACCGGATATCATCATGCTCAATTCCGTTATAAATGGGGATGAGAAAACCTTGAAAGAATTAAAATTTCAAAAAGGAATGGAGAATGTAATGTTCTTTGTATATCAATAAAAAGACTAACCAGAAAGAAGAAAATAATATGAATAAAAAATTGCTAATAGTTGATGACGAAGCACATATAAGAATGCTTATTGAACAAACCTTGGAGGACTTAGAAGATGAAGGGGTAGAATTACTTTTTGCGGAGAATGGAGAACAAGCCTTGGCCATCATACAGGAAGAAAAACCTAATTTGGTTTTTCTGGATGTAATGATGCCTAAAATGAATGGGATGGAGGTATGCCAGAAAGTAAAAAAAGAACTAAAGTTGGAGGAGGTATATATTATCCTGCTCACAGCTAAAGGGCAGGAAGTAGACCGACAAAAAGGATTGGATATGGGAGCCAATAAATATATGACCAAACCTTTTGATCCGGATGAGATGTTGGCCATTGCCGAAGATATTCTTAAAAACTAAAGGAGATGTATGGGCCTTAACACTTCTTTAAAAGCCATGCGATATGTTCTGCAAAAGGATAGGGATGCAAAGCAAAACTTACAGAATCTTGCTGTCCGCCTGAAGTTAGATTTCAGCTTTGTGGATATTAATAAACGATGGCTATGGGGCAATGAGATTTATAGTGAATTTTCTGAAAAATTCCTCTTTGAAGAAATAGATCTCGGCACTTTTTATGCCAGTTCTAAAGACGGAAAACTGCTTTTGGAAACCCTAAAAATCTTTTTTAGAAAGGAATGGGAGAAAAAGAATATTGGAAGGGAGGTCTTAGGACTTTACCGTGAGATTAATATGATATATGGTTTAAGTGAAATGCTTTCCGAGACCATTGATTCGGCCACTATAGCTCAAATTGCACTTCAGGAAGCCTCTCAGATTATTGGGATTACCCATGGTCTCTTCTTGATGTATGATGCTGAAAATGATGAAGTACTGGAGATATCTTCTTTTGGCGAAAACCCAAATCGAGGTGCCAATTTAGAAACACAGCAAAACCTTATTAAAGAATTAATTAATAGAGGTACTGCCGCTATTGTTCCTTCAGAGAGAATCCCAAAAAATCCCGCTATCAAACACTTGAAAGCCGTTATGTATGCCCCTTTAAAAGTAAAGCATCGCAATCTGGGAATTATGATTTTAGGACATGAGGACCTTATCGAATTTACAGCGGCCGAATTAAAACTGCTAACCACCATCGCCCTGCAATCTGCAGCGGCTATTGAAAGTGCTCATTTATACGAAAAAGGATTAAAAGAGGCCAAAGAAAGAGAAGAAGCTATTAGGAAAATCCACGACGTAAGTCAAAAATTTGTCCCCTCAAAGTTTATTACCTCCCTGGGAAAAGATAAACTTACAGAAGTGGCCCTGGGAGATTTGGTGGAAAGAGAAGTAACCGTTGTTTTTGTAGACATAAGAGATTTTACTACTATATCAGAAACGCTAAATCCCACTGATAACTTTTTGTTTGTAAATGGATTTAATGGCAGGATGGGACCTTATATCCGCAAGAATCAAGGCTTTATTATGCAGTATTTGGGGGATGGCTTTATGGCTTTATTCCCCGGAGGTTCACAGGATGCTCTCAGAGCTTCAGTGGAGATGCAGGAGGCCTTACAAAAATACAATAAGGAACGCTTAGGTAAGAATAGAATGCCTGTAAAGGTTGGGATAGGAATGCAAAGCGGGAATTTAATAATGGGAATTACAGGGGATGTGGAGCGATTGGATGCGGCTATCATTGCGGATACCGTAAATACAGCAGCAAGAATTGAAGGCCTTTCAAAACATTTTGGAAATTCCATTCTTTTAACCGGAGTTTGTAAAGACAATTTAACCCATCCGGAGGAATTTGAATTTAGGTATTTAGGTCTAGTCAAAGTCAAAGGCAAACAGAAGCCTATCAAATTATACGAATGTATTAACGGAGATCTTCCAAAGTTATATAAACACAAATTGGCAACGAAGAAAACTTTTGAGGAAGGGATGGATCTTTATTTTAATCAGGATTTTGCCATGGCGGCCGTAACCTTTCAAAGAATTTTTAAACGCAATGCCGATGACCATACGGCAAAATTATTCTTAAATCGTTCTGCCCATCTTATAACCAAAGAACTTGGGGACGATTGGAAAGGAATTGAATTAATGTCAACTAAATAATATATCACCAAGAAAATATTTTAAAACATGCGTCCAATTAATTACTTTATCCTTGTTTTATTAACCTCCCTTCTTTTTATCTCTTGTAAGAACTCTGATAAGGATAAGCCAGAGGAAGTCATCAATACGTTAATGGATACTACTTTCTCATATAAGGCCTATACTCCTAATCCGACTGATAAGATAGTTTCTAGATCCGATTATGCAGATAGGTTGTATGGCTTTTGGTTGGGACAATGTATAGCCAATTGGACCGGTCTTGTAACAGAAATGGATAAGATTGGGAATATTGGAGACATAAAGACCGGGGACTTTTATACCAGAGAAGATTGGGGCACTCCGGACCAACCCAGTATTTGGGCAGAGGGCATCCCAAGCGATTTATCAGATAATATTGATTTTGTGTTTAGGGGTGAAGATGAGGTATGGGGGGCAGATGATGACACGGATGTAGAATATATGTATCAATATCTCCTGTATACGCATAAAACATCTTTTTTAACGGGGGAGGAAATTAAGACTGGCTGGCTAAAGCATATAAAACCGGAAGAAGAGAATTATCTCTGGGTGTCAAATCAGAAGGCTTTGGATATGATGAAGGATGGAATTGTACCCCCGGCTACCAGTGATCCTGCGCTAACAAAAGATACTATCTACGATAATTACCATGAAATGATTGACGCACAGTTAACCACAGAAATTTTTGGGTTTTATGCGCCTTCCCGGCCTGATGTGGCCATTAAAATGGCCAAACTACCCATTCAAACCACAGCAAGGGAAAATGCACAATGGATATCGGAATTTTATGTGAGTATGTACGCTTTGGCTTCAGCTGTACCGGAGGACCTAAGTAAAAAAGAGAAAATAATGTGGATGTCTGGCAGATCCAGGGAGGTATTACCCCCGGATTCTTATGCCTCTAAAATGTATGACTTTGTAAAAAGCAGGTATGAGGCCGGCGATACCTGGGAACAAGCAAGAGATGCTGTCTATGAGCGTTATCAGGTGCAACAAGAAGATGGTTATGATATTACCTCCAAGGAAATATTTTGTAATGGCTGTTTTGCTGCCGGGATAAATTTTGCGGCCAGTATTGTTAGTCTGTTATATGGAGAAGGAGATTTAGTAGAAACCATAAAAATCGGTGCATTATCCGGCTGGGACTCCGATAATCCTACCGCTACCTGGGGAGGCTTGTTAGGTTTTATGTATGGTAAAAATGGAGTAGAAGAGGCCTTTGGGCGGACTTTTTCAGACAAATTCAATATTCACAGAACCAGAGTAAACTTTCCAAATGACGGCATGGATAACTTTGACGATATGGCCAAAATTGGAGTGTACATTGTTGATAGGGTAGTACAAGACGAAATGCAGGGAGGAGTAGACTTAAAGAATGATGTTTGGTATATTCCTCAATAAGAATGGCATAAGAATAGATTAACTTTCTCTTTAAATCTTTTAAAATGCGTTTAGTACAATTAAATCATCCTACCAAAGGGAGGTTTGTAGCCTTGGTAGAAGAACCTAATTTGCGGCTGATATCTACATTTAATTCAGTCTATACCCTGGCCTTAAAGGCCATTGAAGAAAATGGAGAGATTACTTCCTTAATTAAAGTAAATCTTTCTGAAGCATTGTTATCTTATGATAAGGTCTATAATGACCTCTCTGAGTATAAGTTATTGGCTCCCTTCGATCATCCACAAGGGCCACTGCAATTAATGTTGGCCGGAACAGGTCTAACGCATAAGGCCAGTGCAGAAAATCGCCAGAAGATGCATGACGCTTTGGAGGAGAAAGAGTTGACCGATAGCATGAAAATATATCTTATGGGAGTAGAGAAGGGCCACCCTGATCCGGGCGAGATTGGAGTGCAGCCCGAATGGTTTTATAAAGGAAACGGGAGTATTCTATGTGCACATAATGAAGTTTTGGAGGTTCCCTCTTATGGAGACGACGGAGGGGAAGAACCCGAAGTGGCCGGTGTTTATATAGTAAACCAGAAGGGGATACCCTATAGAATCGGCTTTACTACTGCAAACGAATTTTCGGATCATCTCATGGAACGAAAAAATTACCTATACCTGGCCCCTTCAAAAATAAGAAACTGTAGTTTGGGTCCTGAATTGGTAATTACAGATAATTTTGAGAATATATCAGGGAGGGTTTCCGTGGAAAGGAATGCTAAGATACTTTGGGAAAAGAGTATTAAAACAGGGGAGGCCAATATGTCTCATAGTTTAGAAAACCTAGAGTACCATCATTTTAAATATAACAACCATAGGATACCCGGAACGGCCCATATTCATTTTTTTGGGGCAGATGCCTTTAGTTTTGGAGAAGGAGTTGTTCTAAAGAATAATGACCTTATGGAAGTAAGTTGGGAGGGATTTGGGAGACCATTAAGAAATACAATTAAAATTAATAGGGAAAAGGAAGAAATGTTCTCTATTGAAAATTTGCGCTAGATTTTAAAATACTTAAGATTATTCAAGTAAATTTTTAACTTGAAGGAATCATTAATTAAAAAGACAAAGACTATGAAAGCCATTTGGAACGATCAGGTTATTGCGGAAAGTGACAAAACCGTTATTATAGAAGGAAATCACTATTTTCCGCCCGAGAGTATAAAGAAAGAATTTTTTAAAGACAGCAGTACTCATACAACTTGTCCATGGAAAGGCCAGGCTTCTTATTATAGTCTGAAGGTGGATGGGAAGGAAAATACCGATGCAGCCTGGTACTATCCCAATACCTCAGAACTTGCCAAGGGAATAAAGGGACACATCGCCTTTTGGAAGGGTGTTGAAGTTGTGAAATAGTATTTGTATTGTTTGGTTTAGATTCCTTTTGTCAAAAACTACTGGTTTATCAAAATATGGAAAAGTATTTTCGATCGAATAAATTACGTTTTAATTGGCAGCTTGGGTTGTTTTTAATCTTGCTCTTTGGGATCCCTAGATTTGTCCTGGTAATGGAAGCAAATCGAACCGGGGGTTACGGTCTAATATCTATTATTTTTCTCATCATGTGGCTGGTTCCTTTTGTTCTTTTAAACAAGGCCGGTCAAAAATTAATAGGGTTAAGAAAGCCTAGAAATTATAGATGGCTTTTGCCTTCTTTTCTCTTAGGGATTTTAGCTTGCAGCTTTGTATTTGCACTTGGAATATATCTCTATGAGCTTCAAATCGAAAACTGGTTTGTCTATATTTCCAAATCCTATGGCGGCATACCTCAGGAATCATTGTCAGGGAATGACAAGACTATACATTTCCTTGTCTTGGTGCTAACAGGAATGACATTCAGCCCAATTGGGGAAGAATTATTATACCGAGGTCTAATCCATCAAAGTTTTGTCCCCTTGTTTGGAGACAATAAGGCCTCAATAATTGATAGTTTGGCCTTTGCTGCTGTTCATTTGGCTCATTTTGGACTTATATTTTCCACAGGTGGCTGGAAGTTTGTTTTTATCCCTGCTATGATTTGGATGGCCCTCATGTTTTTTTCAAGCCGACTCTTTTTCTATTGCAAGAAGAAAGCCAACTCAATTTATGGAGCTATAGTTTGTCATGCTGGTTTTAATTTTGCTATGACTTATTTTATATTTTATCACATTTTTTAATTCAGTTAAAGTCTATCCAAACTGAGAGGTAATACCCGCTTTATTCTATAAAACACTTAAAATTATATAAATAATTTTAAGTTATTATCTTAGAGCGTAACTAAACCAACATTATGATACCTTCAGAAATCTTTTCATTTGGAAATTCCTTTGTTCTTTTAGGATGGATATTGCTCATTGCCTTACCTGCTTGGAAGTACACACAAACAATTGTTTTAAATGGGATAGTACTTGTTTTGGCCATTATTTATACTGTTTTGATTATAAACGATATTGGTAGCTTTAATGTTGAAAGTTTTAGTACTCTAAACAATGTTAAGGCACTCTTTCAAAATGATGGAGCGGTAGCTGCAGGATGGTTCCATTATTTGGCCTTTGATTTATTGGTAGGGGCCTATATTGTAAAAAGAGGCAGAGAACTTCAAATTTCACGTTGGATCTATACGCTCATCCTTCCTTTTACTTTTATGTTTGGGCCAATAGGATATATCCTATTTGTAATCGCAAAAACGATTAAAACTAAATCAATCCATGAAACTACTTAAGGAACTACTTCATCGTAACAAAATACTCTACTATTCAGGACTTGTATTTCTTCTGCTGGCCCTCGTATTAGGGATTTATGGCTTCTTTAATGAGGTTGAAGTCTTGGGTATAAATTCCATGATAAAACCCGTAAAATTTGGCTTAAGTACCGGGATTTATGCCTGGACCATGGCGTATTTGCTTTATTATGTCAATAATCAAAGGGCTGTAAAATGGTATTCTATTTTGGCAACTGTGGTCATGTCCTATGAAAATGGTGTCATTACCTGGCAAGCGTTGAGAGGACAATTATCCCACTTTAATAGAGAAGATTTACTAAGTGGTATTTTATATGCTCTTATGGGAGTTATGATTGTTTGGCTTACGTTCGCTACGCTGGTAATTGCCCTGAGGTTTATTTTCCAAAAGAATACTACCATCTCTAGTACCTTTGCCTTATCCATTAAAATTGGTCTCATTCTCTTTGTTATTTTTAGTTTTTTTGGAGGTTATATGAGTTCTGTGGTAAATAGTCATTCAGTTGGCGGAGAGATGACCGGTCCCGGTTTACCGATCGTAAATTGGAGCACTAAGATTGGAGATTTACGAGTGGCTCACTTTTTTGGAATCCATTCCTTACAACTAATTCCCTTCTTTGGATATTACATGTCACGGAAGGATATGGACCCTGCAAAGGCTAAGAGATGGATTTGGATTATTTCTATACTCTATACGGCTTTCGTATGTTTTACCGCCCTACAGGCTTTTAAGGGGCAACCTTTTATTGGATTATAATTTCAGGATCTTATTTCTTTACTTTTTAGTTTGAGCTGAAGTAGCTTATTTTTAGTCAAACCCCTGAGAATCCTATTATGGATGTATAAGTTCACTATTTTCTTGGAGGATGAACAAAGCTGTAGTAAGTTTGGTTTAAAAGCTTGTTGTAAATGAGAATAGCGAAGAAAATTGCCAAGATTTTAGGGATCCTGTTATTAGTTCTAATAGCCCTTTTAGTTGGAATATTTATTATATACGATGAGGAATTACCTCTTGGAGTGCAGTCAGCCGAAGCAGATGCTTTGGCACAAAAGATGTTGAAAGCGGTTAATCACCAAGCTTATCAAAATACTCGATTCCTAGAATGGACCTTTAATGGACAGCATCATTTTAAGTGGGATAAACAGTTGGGATGGGTTGAGGTTAGCTGGCAAGAGACTAAAGTAAATCTCAATATAAAGAAGCCTGCAGAAAGTAAGGTTTACGTGAATAGTATCTTAGTCGAAGACGCTAATAAATCCAAGATAATAGAAAAGGCCATTGCCTATTTTAACAATGACTCTTTTTGGTTAGTGGCGCCTCAGAAAGTTTTTGATCAGGGGACCGAAAGACGCTTGGTTTATCTGGAAAATGGGGAGGAAGCTCTTTTGGTAACCTATACCTCAGGAGGGAACACCCCAGGGGATTCCTACCTATGGCTTTTAGACGAGTCCGGGTTGCCAAAGGCCTATAAAATGTGGGTAAGTATAATTCCTGTTGGCGGATTAGAAGCCAAATGGACAGCCTGGAAAACTACGGAAAGTGGCACCTTATTGCCTACAAAACACAGTCTGCTTTTTTTAGACATGGATATGGGGGAGGTAAAGGCATGGAATTAATTAAAGATAAGCGAACTGCTTGAAGATTTTTAAAAATCTGCTTCCCCAAAATTTTAAGTTAAAAACGATTACTTTAGAAAGGTCAAACTATTGTTTTCTCAAAAAGTTAAGTTCAATGTTCAACAGCATTCTAGTTACTGTTTTTTTTGTGAGTTCTTTTGGGACTTCTCTATTTGCCCAAGAAGTGGAAATGAAGACTAGTGGGCGTCTTATTCTGGGCACTTATAAAGAACGCTCCGCATCTGTAGCTAGTGGAGATATTGATGGCGATGGAGATATTGATTTAATAGTAGCAAACGGAAGACATTGGCCCGGTCAGAATCGCATTTTTTTTAATGATGGCAGAGGTATTTTTACCGTTGAGAAAGACTTGGGAAATTATAGGGAGACCTCCTATGCGGCTGAATTGGCCGATTTAGATATGGATGGTGATCTTGATGTTGTTGTTGGAAACGATATGGCTCCCAATTTGGTTTTCCTGAATGATGGTGAAGGTAATTTTACCCAAAAAGGTTCTTTTGGAGAAGCTTATGCCCCCACTCGAAATATTACCTTGGCCGACTTAAATCGCGATGGTTATATGGATATCTTAATTACCAATCGAGGTCGCCCCAACGAGATTTGTTTAAATGATGGTCGAGCAAATTTTTTAGAATCGAAGAGCTTTGGCAGTAAGGATGATTCAACCATAGACGTAGAAGTAGCAGATATGAACGGGGATGGAAATCTAGACTTAGTTTTGGCTAATAGGGACCAACAACCTAATTATGTCTATTTAAACGACGGAAAACTTGGGTTTAATGAAAAGATTAAGTTTGGAACCGGTAATGATAACACTCGATCTGTTGGCGTTGGAGATCTAAATAATGATGGAATACCTGATATCATTACGGCTAATATTGGGGAGCCCAACCATATTTATTTTGGGGACAAAACGAAGTCTTTTGCGAAAACGGTCGTTTTTGATGCCACAGAAGCGCAAAGCTACGCAGTGTCTTTAAGTGACCTTAACAGAGACGGCCTTATGGACATTATTATAGGAAATTCTGAAAGTCCAAACTTTATATACCTGAATGGAGATAATGGCCGTAAATGGACTGCATATAGACTGAACCAAGAAGCTTTTGATACCTATGATATTATTTCAGCCGATTTAAACGATGACGGTTTTTCGGATATCATTGAGGCCAACTCGGACGATATAAATCGTTATTATTTTAACCTAAAGAACAAATAAATTCACTCTTCTAACCCATTTTAATATGAGCCCGATTAACAAGAAAAATAAATTCAATAATACAGCTTCATTTGTAACCTATATATTTCTCTTAGTCTTTTCATTTTCCTTTTTGGCAAGTGCCCAAAATAAGGATATACAGTTAAAATATTTTGGCACGGCCGGTTGGGAGATAAAGGACGGTAACATTACTGTAATAATTGATCCTTATATTTCCAGATTAAAATTAGGTACAGGACCCGGAGTAAGTCCCGATGACAATAGGAAAACAGTAGAACGTTCCGATATTTTTGTTTCGGATACCTTGCTGATTGATAGTTTGATCACAAAGGCCGATTTTATTTTAGCGCACCATTCGCATTTTGATCACCTTGGCGATGTCCCTTATATAGCCAGGAAGACTGGTGCAAAGGTGATAGGAACAGAAACTACATGCAACATCCTGCGTGCTTATGGCATTCCTGATGAACAATTATATCCCGTAAAAGGAGGAGAAGATTATCAATTTGAAAACTTTTCAGTTCAAGTCATACCTACCATACATTCGGCCTTAAATGATAAGCACTATATAGATAATCGAACCTATTCCGAAGTCCCTCAGGCACCCCTTAAAGTTTCAGAATTTATAGAGGGAGGATCTCTAATGTTTCTTGCTCGTTTTGCTAATCATACGGTCTTAACTATGGGTTCCATGAACTTTGTAGAAAGGGAGTTAGTGGGGCAAGAACCAGATATTCTTTTGGCTGGAGTGAATCGTTCTCAGCTAGGTTTATACAAGTATAACGAACGTCTTTTAGCGGTAACCAATTATCCTAAAATTATTATCCCTACCCATTGGGATAATTTTCGATTGCCCTATGGTTTTTCTCAACAAAGTGGGGTTGAGCAAAAACTAATCCCTTTTCAGCAAGATGTAAAACGACTTTCTCCGGACACAAGAGTACTTATTCCGGAACATTTAAAAACGCTCACCATAGAATAAGAGTCTGTCCATGTTAATTAAGGAGGGAACTTTAGGCAAATTAACCAGTCAATCCTTTAGACGGATCGGATTTTAATTTTCTGTTTCTAAAAGAGAAGCGTGGTCACTTTTCTCTAAACTCAAGTCCTCGATAGAGGTATTATAGATCTCTCTGATTATCTTTTGTAAATCAGGGATTACTGTTCTAGAGACTTTATTAGCGCTATTAAAAAGGACACAAATACCTAGGTTATCTTCTGGAAAAAGAGCAATCTCATTTCTGAAATTATTTACACTCCCGCCATGATGCCAAATGGTCTTTTCTTCTTTACTATTCTCTTCTGAATATTTATGAATGCGCCATCCGTAGGCGTAATATGAAGTCAAATGTCCGGGCCAGCGATGGTAATATTTATTGTGACCTTTAATTTCAATTACAGGCTGAAAAACTTCCTGTATGGCAGATTCTTTCATAACTTCAGGATGATATCCCAGTAAAAATTGCATCCACTTGGCCATATCCGTTGCGCTTGAGTTAATTCCTCCGGCAGCGATGGCATTATAATAACTGTTTCTAAGTTTTAATGTTCTCCAACCATTTTTTCGAGGAGCGTGTGGTAAGGCGACATTTTTATTTTTAATTAAGCTTTCATGAGACATGTTCGTTGAACACATTTCAAGAGGTTTAAAAAAGTTGTTCTCCAAAGAAGTTGCGATATCTTCCCCGGTGGCTTTATACATCATCTCAGATGAAAGAGCAAACATGGCATTTTGATAACTATACATTTCTCCGGGAGTACTTATCGGGGTAACGTTTTTAAAGCGTTTTGCAATATCTGTTAAAGGCAAACCGGCTTCAACAAGATTGGTGTAACTGTGATAGGGCGTACCGGATGTATGGGAAAGGATGGTCCCTAATGTAATGTTATCGCTATTTGCCTGATTTCCTAACTGAAAACCCGGGATAAAGTCGCTAACCTTATCATCCCAGTCTAACTTACCTTCATTTTTTATTTTTGAAGCTAAAACTCCGGTAAATCCTTTAGAAAGCGATCCTAGTCTAAAGATAGTTTCCCCGTCAACTTTTTTATCTAAATTAAAATTTCTTCTCCCAAAACCATCATTGAGTAAGATAGAATCATTTCTTACGATACTTACCCCAGCACCTACAATAGTTCCGGAAGCGATGGCTTTTTTAAAGTACTTTTGAACAGCTAGCTGTAATTCTTGTCTTTTTAAATTGTAAATGGTTTTTTCCTGTGCAGAAGAAGTATAATAATCGTCTGAGTATTCTACTTTCTTTGTAATGGTTTCTGGAGTTGTTGCCTGTATAATAGCGCCTATTGAGAGCACCAATAGACATATCAGAATTGTCGAAAATCGGACGTAGATTTTTGAACTATGCATAAGTAGAATACAATTTGGTTATCAACTAACGAAGGAAAGATAGGATTTATTACCCAAAATTCCGATGAAACGGCATATTTTCTTGAATATTATGGTTTGCTCTGATTTATAACAGCGTATTATGCTTTTTAGGAATAATATAAATTTTATAAAGCAAGGAGGAATTAGAAATAGCTACTCATCCCTCAGGGCATCAACCGGATTTGCAATAGCAGCCGTAAAACTTTGCCAGCTTACAGTAAGCAATGCGATTAATAAGGCCAATCCCCCTGCCAAACCAAAAATCCACCAACTAATTTCTGTTCTGTAGGCAAAGCTGTCTAACCATCGATCCATGGCATAATATGATATGGGAACAGCTCCTATAAATGCCAGTGCAACCCATTTTACAAAGTCCTTGTTTAATAAAGAAAGAATTTGGAGAATAGTTGCCCCATTGACCTTGCGTATGCCTATTTCTTTTTTTCTTTGGACGACTGTATAGGAAGTGAGACCAAATAGACCCATGGAGGCTATTAGGATGGCTAAAATAGTGAAGACTTGAAAGGCCTTGGCAAACCTTCTGTCTTCTGTATATTGTTTTTGAAAATTTTGATCTAAAAAGGCATGGTTAAAAGTGCTTTCTGGAAAAACACCGTGCCAGACTATGTCCAATTCATCTATAGCCTTGGAGGCCCCTGCTGCACTAATAGCTCGCTCATCTAATTTCGCAATGATGATATTTCTCATGCTTTTGTTATGAGTAATAATCATAGGTTCAATAGGTGTTTTAAGACCAAAATGATGATAATCCTTTAGTACACCTGAAATCATCCAGCTATTATCCCAAAACTTTACACTTTTGCCTATAGCGGATTCCATGTTTGAGATTCCCATAAAGCGAGCCATTTTTTCATTTATTACAATATTATTGCTTCTTCCTAAAGATGTTTCGGTAAAAGCATTACCCGCGGCAAATTCCATTTCCATTAACTCAAAATAGTTAGGTTGCACCGTATAGTTATACCAAATACGTTTATCATCTTCTCTTCCATCCGGAAAAACAAGTCCTATATTGGAATTCAAATTTGAAAAATTGTCCCCTGGATAGGTACCTGAGGTTACAACATCTTCTACGAAAGGGACTTTTTTGAGTTCTTCAAGGAGGGTTTGGTAATCATTAATTAATAGAGAATCCATTTCCCTGTTTAATACTTGTCCGTCAAGAGCTACCAAGTAATTAAGATCGGCCCCAATGGGTCGGTTTTGAAGAAAATCTATTTGTTTGTTAGCCATAAAAGTACCTGTTAGAAGTGTTATGGTTGCTAAAAATTGACCGATTATTAATCCCCTTCGAATATTTAGACCTTTAGATGAAGTCTGCAATTTTCCTTTAAGTACCACAACCGATTTATAATTGCTCAACACGAAGGCTGGGTAAAAAGCAGAGATTGCAGCCCCTGTAAGCATAAGAACAAAATAGGGTAGCAGGCTTTGTATTTCTTGGCCATCTAATTGAAGGTTGAGACCTATAAACTGATTAAATGCAGGGAGTAATAAATATACAGCGCTTATTCCGATAGTTATCGCTACAAAATTAAGTAAAGCGGATTCAATGAGGGACTGAGCTATTAATTGGTTTTTTTTTGCCCCAACTACTTTACGTACTCCTATTTCCTTTGCCCGTTCTAATGACTTACTAGTTGAAAGATTTATATAATTCATCCAGGATAATAGGATCGTAATGAATGCAATGATGGTTAGAAGTCTAATGCCATTTCCACTTCCATTGGTCTCCGCCTCGTAGGGTTTATTGGAATATAAATGAATGTCTTCAATGGGCTCCAAATGATGCCTCTCATTTAGAAGCCCTTTTGGCTCGAAATTTAGAATTTTTTGATTGAGTGCCTGAATATCTGCGTTTTCATCGATTTTTAAATAGGTATAATATTCGTTCTGATTCCATGTATACTTCCAATCACCTTCAAATACCGGCCATGTATAAAAGGTTTTAAATGAAATCAGGAAATCATTTTTAATATGAGTATTCGGAGGATCCCCATTTAAAACCCCGGTAATTTTAAAAGTTGTATTGGGATCAATAGCTAGCTTTATAGATTTCCCAATCGGATTCTGAGAACCAAAGACCTTTTTTGATAAAGCTTCAGACAACACAATAGAATAGGGTTCGTCTAAGGCAGATGTAATATCACCCTTCTCAAGCGAGCGATTAAAAATGTCAAAGTATGAGGGATCTGCCAGAGCTCCGGTATTATGATCAAAAATGGCTTTTTCGTGCACTAAAACGATCCCTTTTACTCGTCGTAATCTGACGAAATCGATGATTTCCGGAAACTTTTCTATCAGAGTAGGACCACTAACTATATAGGCATTGGCATCTCCGGGAACCCATTCATCCCCTTCTAAATAGTCCATATAAACCCGATAAACATTTTCAGAGCCCTCAAAAGTGTCATAGCTACGCTCATGATTTACATATAACATTATCAATACAAAGGAGGCGATCCCAATGGCCAGTCCAAAAATATTAATAAAGGAATACAGCTTATTCTTTAAAAGATATCTGGTCGAAATTTTCAGAAAAAGAGTATACATACTATTCTTGATTTGATTAGAACATTCTGCAAGCCTAGAAGATTTATGGATTAGGAGTCAAAATGTTAGAATGTCAAATAACGCAACCATATTTATGCCAAAAGTATAAATATTTGAAATACAATTGATTGTAATTAATAATTTCTAAAAAAGATCGCGAAGCGTAAAATAACTTTACATAAAGTGTAAAAAAATTAGACAACAAATCTCCGATTTTTATCGTGGCTTAAAAGATGAAAGAACATTCGTAGAAGACAAATTTTTTCCATATAAATATCATTCAAGTATAGAAAATTCATAGAATTATCGATCTTCAATCGAATTTAATATTAAGCCTAAATATTGGTAGTTCTTATGAAAAATATGCGCCATCTTTGTTCTCAAAAGATAGTTGTACTATTTTTTTTTTCAGCTTATAGATTAGATAAAATTGTTTTAAAATATTCGGGAAGGATATTCAGCGGAGACTTGATTTTAATAGAAGAGTTATGAAGGTTTTTGAATGTGGTCATTGTAAGCACGCTTTATTTTTTGAAAATAAGGAATGTGAAAATTGCGGACACTCCTGCGGTTACCGCGACAAAGATCGTATGATGCTAACCTTTGATGACCTTAAGGCAACACTACTTTCTGATCGTGAAAATATTGAATATAAGTATTGTAAAAACAAAGATCATGGGGTGTGTAATTGGTTACTTCAAAAGGACGACCCACATGATTATTGTAGTGCCTGTCAGTTAAACAGGACAATACCTAATCTTTCCGATAAAAAGAATTTCATTAAGTGGCAAAATTTAGAAATAGCCAAACACAGGTTAATATATCAGCTACAAAAAATAGGTCTTGATCTACCTAGTAAAATGGTTAGCAATGAGGGCCTATGTTTTGATTTTATAGCAAAAAGGAACAACCCTAAGATTATGACAGGGCATGCCAACGGTGTGATTACCATCTTGCTGCGGGAAGCAGATTCTGTTTTAAGAGAACAAGCAAGAAAAGATATGCAGGAGCCCTATCGAACCCTCATAGGTCATCTTAGACATGAAGTAGGTCACTATTTCTGGGAACGTCTGGTTATTAATAAACATGAGGTTTTAATGGATTTCAGAGCCATCTTTGGGAATGAGAAATTAGATTATAACAATGCCCTACAAGCCTATTACAAAGATGGTGCTCCCGATGATTGGCAAAAGGAGTTCATCAGCAAATATGCTACCTCACACCCCTGGGAAGATTGGGCAGAAACCTGGGCGCATTATCTGCATATTATGGATATGGTAGAGACGGCCCATTTTTTTCGTTTAAGGGTAAATCCTACGGGCATTTCAAAAAACATGAAGACAAAGGTGACAAGGGATCCATACCTTGTCAAAGATTTTGATAAAATAATAGGTACTTGTGTCCCTTTATCATTTGCAGTTAATAGTATTAACCGAGCTATGGGCCTCCCGGATGTATATCCTTTCGTAGTTTCTCAGAAAGTGATACAAAAAATGAAATTTATTCACGGGCTGCTTCTCCCGAAAAGATAATGTGCATATTTTTCAAGGATTCTTCTTAGCTCTTATTAGAAGATTGTAAGTTCTGAGTGGGTGGTAAACTCCTCCAGAAACTTCATGCCTAGAAAAGAGTTTCCATGTGGATTTAGTCGGGGACTCCATACGGCAATCGCATAATTGTTTGGATATACTGCCACAATACCACCTCCAACACCACTCTTGCCGGGTAAGCCCACTTTAAAGGCAAATTCACCGGACTCATCATAAAAACCGCAAGTAAGCATTAGGGCATTAATACGTTTAGACTGACTTGGAGAAATCATTTTATGGTTATTGGTAATTTTTTTACCCCCATTGGCTAAATAGGTAAAAGTATATGAGAGTTGCTGACAGCTCATTTCTAACGAGCACAGGTCAAAATAAAAATCGAGAACCTCTGTTGGATCATTTTTTATATTTCCAAACGATTTGATAAAGTTACATAAGGCTACATTTCTATATCCATTGGCTTTTTCGGAATCCGCTATTTTGTCTGAGTAATTTAGATCCGGGAGATCACTTAAATCTCGAATAAACTCTAAAAATTCCTTCTTTGGATTGTCAAGATTAGAAATTAATATATCGCAAATTACAATGGCTCCTGAATTTACAAAAGGGTTACGGGGAATACCATTATTGATCTCGAGCAAGAGCAGGGAATCAAATTTTGTTCCCGAGGGCTCTACATCTAGCCGGTTCCAAATCTTCTCACCTAATATTTTGTAAGCAAGCGTCAGTGAAAATACTTTAGCAATACTCTGTATGGAGAATTTTTCTAGATTAGCGCCCATTCCCCAGCTCTCGCCGTTCAAGGTGGTTAAATGTACCCCAAACATAGCTGGGTCAACGTTTGCCAGTTCGGGAATATAATTGGGCATTATACCCTTATCAGGAAAGTTATTTGTATCAAGAAATACTTTTTCAATAATGTTTTTATAGTTCAAGAGCGTTTAATTTATAAGGTTTAAAACTAGTGATTTAATACCATATTATTGGAAAGAGTTAGGCTATTAATAATAGAAGTAACTGCGTAATAAATCTAGGCTATTTCCTTATGATTGAAATAATATTTAAATCATTTATAATCTTTTTAATACCTCCTTCTAAGATTTATCAAATTATTTAGAGCTACCTTTAAAGGGATTTTTTTCTAATAGTTTACAAAACCGATAAGATGTCTAAAATTAATTTTTCTGAATATGAAGCCGAGGGATTTTACGACGAAATGTTTGCCGATACAAACGAAGTACGTCCAAGCTATGAGTTGTTTAAAAAGAGATTGGAAAAGTTAAGTAGAAACAAACTGGAGTTTTTACAGCATGCAACGGATCGTGCCCAATTATCTCTTGGAATGACTTTTAATGTCTACAGTGATAATCAAGGGGTTGAACGGATTCTTCATTTAGATATTATTCCTCGTATTGTTAGCGGAGCTGATTGGGATCTTCTGGCTAAAGGTCTTGAGCAAAGAATAGTCGCCTTAAATATGTTTATTGATGATATTTACAATGATCAAAAGGTATTAAAAGATAAAATTATACCACGTGATTTGGTTCTTTCCAGTGCTGGATATCTTAAAGAATGTATAGGATTAAAACCACCGGAAAATGTTTGGAGTCACATCTCTGGAACAGATTTGATACGGGATGGAAAAGGCAATTTTCACGTATTGGAAGACAACCTGAGATGCCCTTCCGGGGTATCTTATATGTTGGAGAATAGAGAGATTCTAAAACGTACTTTTCCGGAATTGTTCGAAAAGTTACATGTGCGACCAGTTCATGATTACTCTCACTATCTAAGGGATATGTTGGAGTCACTTACTCAAGAATCCCCTGCGGTTATAGCTGTTCTAAGCCCCGGGATTTACAATTCCGCTTATTTTGAACATGCTTATTTAGCACATCAAATGGGGGCAGAGCTAGTAGAAGGAAGAGATTTATTTGTAAAGAATAATTTCGTCTATATGATTACTACCAAAGGACTTCAAAAAGTTAATGTAATTTATAGAAGAGTAGATGACGACTTTTTAGATCCTTTGGTCTTTAACAAAGACTCCTTGCTGGGTACACCCGGGCTATTTGAGGCCTATTTGAAAGGGAATGTAGTTCTGGTAAATGCCCCGGGTGCAGGAGTTGCCGACGATAAGGCTGTTTATGCCTACATTCCAAGGTTGATTAAATACTATATGGGAGAAGAGGTATTATTGCCCAATATCAAAACCTACATTTGTGCGGAAGAGCAAGACTTTAAGTATGTAATTGAAAACATCCACAAGCTTGTGGTTAAACAAACGGATGGTTCAGGTGGTTATGGTATGCTTATAGGCCCCCATGCCACTAAAAAAGAAATTGAAGAGTTTACCGCAAAAGTCAAGAAAAACCCTAGAAATTATATCGCCCAGCCTATGATAAACCTTTCCAGGGTGCCAACGATGACAGATGATACCATTGAAGGGAGGCATGTAGATTTAAGGCCTTATGTTTTATATGGAAAAAGCGTAAAGATAATTCCGGGAGCGCTTACCAGGGTTGCACTAACCAAAGGATCTTTAGTCGTCAATTCTTCTCAAGGTGGTGGAAGTAAGGATACTTGGGTATTAGATAACAAATAAAAGAAATTATGTTAAGTAGAGTAGCAAATACAACTTATTGGATGAATAGGTACATAGAAAGGGCCGAAAACTATGCTCGTTTTATGGATGTCAATTTTAATCTGGCCCTTGAATCACCTACGGATAGTATGGAGCAATGGAAGCCTTTGGTAGTTATTACAGGCGATTGGCCCTTATATGAGTCGCTTTATAAAACGGTTGAAAAAAAACAAGTTATCTATTTTTTGGGTTTTGATCCTAAAAATCCAAATTCTATTTATAGCTGTATCACAAAAGCCAGAGAGAATGCCAGAGCGATCCGACCGGAAATAACAAAAGAAGTATGGGAACAAATAAATTCGATCTATTTTTTTGTCAAAAATGGATTGGAAAAAAATCGATGGAAAAAAGATGATCCCAGAAGTTTTTTCAAAAAAATAAGAGAAGGTTGTCAGCTTCTTTATGGAATTTTTGACTCCACAATAACTAGAAACGAGGGTTGGCATTTTGGTAAGATCGGACAGTTATTGGAACGTGCCGATAAGACGTCGAGAGTCATTGATGTAAAATATCATATTTTACTATCCTCTTCAAAGGCGGTAGGTACGCCCTTAGATTTGATGCAATGGGCCGCTCTTTTAAAATCTGTAAGTGCCTATGATATGTATCGTAAAAAATATGGTAAACTAACGGCATTGAATATCTCGGAATTTTTAATCTTAGATAAAACTTTTCCTCGCTCTATCTTGTTTTGTCTTATTGATGCTGAGAAATCTTTATACGCAATTACCGGAAATTCGGATGGATTTACTAATAATGCAGAAAAGCAGTTAGGCAAGCTCAAATCGGAACTGGAATTTGCAGAAATAGAGGATATTTTTAACAGTGGGCTTCATGAATATATTGATAGTTTTCAGGATCGCCTCAATGCGATTTCAACACATATTTATGAATCTTTCTTTACCACAGAAGTCAAACAAATACAAGTTTAAGTTTACAAGATCATTTACCTAAAAGACTAAAATCATATCAATTTTTCGAAGATAGAATCTAGCCATTATTTTGTCTAGGGAAGAGAACAACTGAATTTGATAAAAGCAAAATCCTGGATGCGACTAAGAATTTTTCATGAAACGGAGTATATTTTTTCCAAAGAGGTTTTCCTTGAACCTCATTATTTAAGGTTTAAGCCTAAAAGCATGCCGTTCCTTCATCTGGAATCTTATCACTTAGCTCTATCCATAGAGCCCGCAGGAATAGCAGAGCAGTTAGATGCGGAAGGAAACATAGTACATTTTTGTTGGTTTACCGGAATGTATACAAACATCAAAATCAAATCGGAAGCTTTATTAAAAATAACCCCGTTTGAACCCTTTAACTTTTTAATTTACCCATCTTCCTGTTATCAAATTCCATTTGAATACCCAAAATTTTGGCTTCCTATGTTATCCCATTATATGGTATCGACCGAAATAAGCAATTTATTACTTGCATATGGACAAGGAATTCTGAAAAATATGGAATCAAATACCGTTGCTTTTTTATCGCAATTGACCATTCAAATACATCAAGATTTTAGTTTAATAAACAGAGAAACGGGTATTCCATTTCATCCTGATGATACGTTTAAGGGGAAAACAGGTTCTTGCCGGGATTTAAGTTGGATGCAAATACAATTGTTGCGGAACCTTGGCCTTGCCGCAAGATTTGTTAGTGGGTATTATTATGTAGACGTAGAAGAACCTGAATATGAACTACACGCTTGGGTAGAAGTTTTTGTTCCTGGTGCAGGCTGGATCGGTTTTGACCCCAGCAATGGGATTGTCACTGCCAATATGCACATACCTGTTTGTTCAAGCTATCACTATGAGAACACCATGCCGGTATCCGGCTCCGTCAGAGGAAGCGCCCAAGCTCATTTGAAGACCAACCTCAAAATTGAAGTACTTCCTTGAGGCTAATGAGGATTTTTTTTAATAGCATCCTTATATTCCTAAGGTCAATATACCTTTAAAAAGCTTAAGATCAATTCTTGTTTGCGTGGCCCATATCAACTACTTCCCTTACTTTTTTCCAATCTACTTCCCCTAACAAAGCACATTCTGCGCCAAGAATAAATTTGTCCGGAGCGTTGTTTAATACCTCTGTAACCGTAGCTGCAATTTCTTCTTCTGAACCAGTCAGAATAGGACCTCTTTTCTCTAACCCTCCCATAATCGGACGTTGGCCAAAAAGCTCGTATAGTTCCTTTAAAGGCACCTTTTTGCCCGCCACCACATCGCTTAAGTTTACAATATGACCAGGATAGTCATAAAATGGTGTCAAATCGTTATAAGGACCATCATAATCGCATACATGCAAGACATTACATTCGCATTTATCATTTATTTCGTCCATATAGACCATATCACTTGGTTTAATGTAGTCTCTAAATATGCTAGGGTCTTGAAACCGAAACCCTTCGCCCCCTTGTGTAGGTGCTAAAAAACCATCTACGCCTAGTTTTATACATTCATTGATAAAAATCATAACGCTATCCGTTATGATATCCAAGCCCTTCTTAACACTGTCGGGGTCTTGTTTCATATGTTCGGTAACCAATTGGCTCGTCGCGGTATGTCCGGCACACATAAAGGGAGAATAGACCGTAGCAATGACAGGAGCAAGTGCTTTTCCCTTATTGACCAATTCCTTTACCACGTATAATTGATCCTCATAATAATCCTTTTTGTAAAACGGCATATTAGCCCAATCTTCTGGTTTTTTAATGGTGTCTAAGGCAGGGAACAAGGCTTCGTATTGAATCTTAATAAAGTCCATGTCGATGGCCTTGAAATACTCTAAATGCCTTTTAACCGCAGCATCGCCCCACTGATACCCTTCGCCAAAATGAACAAAATAACCACTGGGAATATAATCCTGATCAGCTACTCCTGATATCAAATTAAAAATGGCTTCTCGCTTATTGACTGCCGGAGTATTCTCTTTACAGGAACCTAGAGAAAAAGCCCCAAGTCCAGTTGTATAAGCGGCTGTTGAGACCAATCCCATAGATTTGACAAAATCCCGTCTGTTAAAAGCTTTTGATTTCATAATTTAAATAGTTTTAATGTATGCTATTATGGTTTGATGTTACTAAGTTAAAGGAAAGAAAATCATAGTTCATTTGGCCTCTTTTAACCGTATGAAGGGTTAGGGTTTGAAGTCCTTTTTTTAGATCGATTTTTCCAATGGAATCTAAGTAGTTCCAATGATGCCATTGTCGCCAACTTATGGGGTCTTGAGAATCATAGGTCGATAAAACATTCATGGGTCCGGTTGAAATATTTTCATCGGTCACCAAAGCAATTTGTCCTTTAGCATTTGCAGTGTACATGATTCCAATTGAATAAGTGCCGGTTGTTTCAACATCCACGGTATATCTAATCCATTCACCCGGTTCTGTCCATCCAACGTATAATTGACCTTCAGAAGGTTGAATAATATTAAACTTTGAATTATCTATACTATCATGAAATTTGGTATAAGAAATATCCACTGCTTCTTGCGCCCTAAACTTACTCAAATAGTCAGCCCCTTTATTTAATCCACCGCTTCCACTATTTATAGAATCTGTGTCGTGAAAAGCAATACCTTCCCCTCCCAAATCATAATACTCGCATTGAATATTACCGGGAATTGTCTGAATTCCTTTAACAAAAATTGCGTCTGTATAGTTTGCATTGAGTTTTTTAACCTTATGCCCTCCATGGCATGAACTCGAGCCAAAAATCATGAAGAGGCATATAAAAGAGATAAGCAAACTTTTCATAAGTTCCTTTATACTAATCTTGTTTTTTGTTCATAACCTTACTTAGGGCAGTTTGTACTATTTCAATATCTTTAAACCCTCTGAATCCGCTAAATCCGACAGAAAGTTGTTGGTCCTCAATTTGTAGTTGCTGTCCGCCTACCCATCCAATTAGGTCGGGAAGTTCAATGGGAGCCTCTTCTGGATCCATGGTACCACCAAAAACAATTTTTTCATAATCGCCTGTGTTATGTCCTGTAATCCAAACCTGACTGGCTTTTTGCCAAGCAATGGCATAAGACTTCCGCTGTTTTATTTTATCACTCCCAAATAACTTCCCGTAAATACTACCACTTTCTGTGATAATGCAAATGGCAACATTTCCCTCGGAGATACTCCAATCTTCAGGACTATTTTGAAATTCGGAAATTTCATTTTCAAGTGTTTTGAATAGTTCGGTTATTGTTTTTTCAAGTTTGGACTGTATCATTAAAAAAAGAGAATTAAAATAAAATTACATACTTTATAAAAGCAATGAAAAAAACTAAAAATAAGTAAGATTTCTTTTATAAAGAGAACATTAAATCAAATTATAACCTAATTTAGCATCTTAAATAAAACATTTATATAGAATTTAAATTGTAATAAATATAGTTTTATAAATATATGAAATAAAGATTTAATACAAATAAATTTGTCCTATATATTAAAAACAATGTCAAGTCAGAATCAAATCGAAGTGTTGCAATTAATCCGTCGGGAAAATGAGATTACAAGGGCAGATATTATAGATAAAACAAAGCTTAGCGCCCCAACAATAACAAGAACCTTAGAAGCATTATTAAAGAAAGAATTAATCACGACTGATGATCTGGGTTCTTCTAAAGGCGGCAGGCCTCCACAGATTATTCGATTTGATTCAAAGAACAACTATGTTTTGGGGATTGATATAGATGCAACTTTTATTAGGGCAGCTTTTTCTGACTTAGACGGAGAATTTTTATATGAAATTCATTTACCCACCTTAATTAGCGGTGGTTTTGAGGCTGTGATGAAGCAGGTAGGCGAACTCATTGTAAAACTTTTAAATCGTGCTGAGGATAAAAAAGCCCGTGTCTTTGGAATTGGGATATCTGTCTGTGGTATTGTTAACAAGCACACAGGTTTATTAGATTACTCACCTGTCTTAAATTGGGAGAATGTTGATGTCCGTAAAGCTTTAAGGCCTTATACCGATTTAAGGATTGAACTAAACAATGTGGCACATCTCATTGCCTTAGGGGAATTGCACTATGGAATTGGAAAAAAGTACACTGATTTTATAAGTATTAATCTAGGATATGGTATTGGTGCTGGAATCATTATAAATGAACAACCTTTTTACGGAGTTGATGGATATGCAGGAGAGTTTGGACATATTGTGGTTGATAAATATAGTCAGCGTTTGGGAAGGGAAGGTATCCCCGGAACATTGGAGGCACTTGCATCGGGTTATGGGATAAAAGATATTGTATTAGAAGGGTTAAAACAAAACAGACCAAGCGTTCTGAGTGAGATGCATCCGACGGAAATCAGTGCCAAGAAAATAATGGATGCTGCTATAAAAGGGGATAAACTGGCCTTAGAAGTTATAGATTCAGCTGCAGAGTATATCGGCATAGGGATAGATATATTTTTAAAACTATTTAATTCCCAGGCGATTATTTTATGTGGTGATTTGGGCCTGAGCGGAGACTTTTTCCTAGATAAAATAAGAAGTAAGGTAGAATCACTAAAATTACCGGCTACTTCAAGTAAAGTTCAAATACTTCCATCGAGCTTTGGGGAAGATGCCGCTTTAATGGGGGCATTTTCTTTAATTCTTGAGAAGGTGTTACTCTTAAAAGAAAACTAACTTTTTACTGCTAATTGAAATAAACTATCAAATGAAAAAATCAAAATCAATTCTATTTACAATAGTGTGTTGTTTCTCTATTTTAGGTAATAGTCAAAACACTAATACGTTGGACTTAGTTCAAAATATTAAGGGTAGGGAACAGCTAACGCTAGACGGACTCTGGCAAATTATCGTAGATCCTTTAGAAAATGGATACTATAATCACAGGTATTTACCTAAAGAGAATGGGTATTTTAAAAATCTTAAAATGCAGAGTCCTTCTGATCTTATCGAATATGATTTTGATACAGATGTTGAAATCATGGTCCCGGGAGACTGGAATACACAAGATGACAAACTGTATTATTACGAAGGGACAGTGTGGTATAAAAAATCCTTTGACTTTGATGGAACTAAGAATGGAAAATTGCACTCTATCTACTTTGGTGCGGTAAATTATGATGCGAAAGTTTATTTAAATGGAGAATTAATAGGCAGTCACCTTGGGGGTTATACTCCTTTCCAGTTTGATGTCACCAACCTTCTGAAAGAAAAGGATAATTACTTAGTGGTTAAAGTGGATAATAAGCGATTGAGAGAAGCAGTACCAACATTAAATACTGACTGGTGGAACTATGGCGGTATTACAAGATCAGTGCGTTTAGTTTCTCTACCTAAAAATCATATCAAAGACTATACAATTCACCTTCAAAACAATAATAGTAGAATAATTGAAGGCTCCGTGGCACTGTCCGGAAGTTCCCAAAATGAAGAGGTAACTATTAGTTTTCCTGAGCTAAAAATAGTACAAACGTTTAGGGTAGATGATCAAGGAAAGGGTAGTTTTTCTATAAAGGCTCAACCAGAACTTTGGTCACTTAAAAAACCGAAGCTTTATGAGCTCATTTTAACCTCCTCTGAGGATAGTGTAAAAGATATGGTTGGTTTTAGAACAATTGAGACAAAAGGAAGTAAGATACTTCTGAATGGTGAAAGCTTATTCTTAAAAGGGATTAGTATCCATGAGGAAGCTCCATTTAAAACGGGGCGGGTTACTTCTGTAGAAGAATGTCGCATCCTCTTAAAATGGGCAAAGGAATTGGGGTGTAATTTTATTCGATTAGCCCATTATCCTCATAATGAAGAAATGGTAAGGGAGGCAGAAAAAATGGGTTTACTTGTTTGGTCTGAAATTCCTGTATACTGGACTATTCAATATGAGAATGAAGCTACCTATCAGAATGCTGAAAACCAACTTAAAGAGATGATTTCCAGAGACAAAAATAGAGCTGCAGTGGTATTATGGTCCATTGCCAATGAAACCCCGGTAAGTGAAGCACGAAATATTTTTCTAGGAAAGTTGGCTAAAAAAGTAAAAGAACTAGACAAAACCAGACTGGTAACGGCTGCCCTTGACACCCATTCAGGAGGTGAAAGCGAAAGAATTATAGATGACCCCCTTGGCGAGTTTGTGGATGTTATCGGTATAAACAATTATTGCGGTTGGTATTCGGGAACACCTGAATCATGCCCCGAAATAAAATGGAAAAATACTTATGATAAGCCCGTGATCATGAGTGAATACGGGGCGGCTGCCCTTCAAGGATATCATGGAGAATCCAATGAACGATGGACAGAAGAATATCAAGTTTCAGTCTATGAAAGTAACATTCAAATGATGCGTGGCATTGATTTTCTCGCAGGGGCTTCGCCTTGGCTATTGATGGATTTTCGTTCGGCTAGAAGACACCTAAAGAAAATTCAAAAAGACTTTAATAGAAAAGGATTAATCTCTGAGCAAGGAGTAAGAAAAAAAGCTTTTTACACACTTCAGGAGTATTATAAGAATGAAAACAATTAGACTTTTTAGATAAAGATTAACTAAAATGAAAAAAAATGAAAAAAACATATGTTGCCCGCTCCGATAGGTATGATAGCATGAAATATAATCGTTGCGGTAAAAGTGGTTTGTTATTACCACAGATCTCTCTTGGTCTATGGCACAATTTCGGTGGTGTAGATGTCTATGAAAATGCGAGGAGTATGATCCTTAGGGCCTTTGATCTCGGGATAACACATTTTGACCTAGCCAATAACTACGGGCCTCCTTATGGTTCCGCAGAAGAGAATTTTGGTAAAATCATGAAGAGTGACCTTAAGCCGTATCGCGACGAACTGATTATTACCTCAAAAGCAGGTTGGGATATGTGGCCCGGCCCTTATGGTGATTTTGGCTCCAGAAAATATCTGATTGCCAGTTGTGACCAAAGTCTAAAAAGAATGGGGTTAGAATATGTGGATATATTCTATAGCCACCGACCCGATCCCGAAACACCCATGGAAGAAACCATGATGGCCCTTGACCAAATTGTAAGGTCCGGGAAAGCCCTTTATGCCGGTATTTCTTCCTATAACCCCGAGCAATCGCAACAGGCTATTGATATTCTAAAATCTTTAGGTACTCCTTGTTTGGTACACCAGCCTTCTTATAGCATGTTCAATAGATGGATTGAGGATGGGCTCTTAGATACTCTGGGTAAAAATGGAGTTGGATCTGTAGTATTCAGTCCTCTTTTCCAGGGCTTGCTCACTGATAAATATCTCAATGGCATACCTGAAGGTTCAAGAGCTTCAAAGTCTATTTATTTCGGTTCAGAGGATATCACCGAAGAAAGAATAAACAAAGTAATTCAGTTAAACGAAATTGCAAAAAAAAGAAGTCAAAAAATGGCGCAACTTGCCCTCGCATGGGTTTTGAGGGATGAAAGAGTTACCTCGGTGATCATAGGAGCAAGTAAGATATCACAAATTGAGGATGCCGCAGGGATTGTTGGGAATACAAGTTTTACTGAGGAAGAAATAACTGCTATTGAAAGAATATTAGAAGCATAAGTGAAATTTTAAGTTATTTTTATTTCTTAAGTAGACGATTAAATAAAGTAAAAAATCCAATCATGAAAATGGTTGGATTTTTTCATTGGGGCCTTTCCTAAGAAGTTCATTTTTGAAAAACGAAGTGAGGGTGGTAGATATTTAATATTTATTATAAAAATCATCTTTTATAATATTCTGATTTCTATAATATTATGGGTATACCTACATCCAGAGGCTTCTTTTTACCGTACATAAAATATAAGCATACAAACACCCAATTTTTACCATAAATAATCGTTGTTAATAATATTCCTCTTCTGATTTAAATTTAAGGTCGTTGAAAAAGTCTGTGCATACCACCTACATTATGGCTATGGTAGTAATTACCATGGCTGTAACCTGCTATCTGTTTTACACCGGATATACATACTATGGCACCTCGCTGGAAGAACGATTTTATCATCCTCGCCACAATTGGTTTAAACCAAGCGGAGTCTATGGGCAGGGATTGGGAATTATCGGTACTATTATGATTGCTTTTGGCGTGACCATCTATATTCTAAGAAAGCGCTATAATTTTTTAGCCAAATACATCCGCTTAAAATATCTTCTGGAATTTCATATATTCTTGTGTACTTTGGGTCCTATTTTAATTCTTTTTCACACCGCCTTTAAATTTGGAGGAATCGTTTCTGTGGCGTTTTGGAGTATGGTCGCCGTCGTATTAAGTGGTGTAGTAGGGCGTTTCATCTATAATCAAATCCCTAAGACTATTGAAGGGAGGATAATGAGCATCAACGAAGTAAAAAATATGAAAACTGATTTAGCCGTTGAACTTCATCAAAAATTTAATCTGGAATCTAATACAATTGAAATTGTTACCAATCTAATTTCGGACGAAAATACAGAGGATAAAAAGAAAAATTTAGGGTATTTACGAAAAGTATTGGGACGTAATGATTTACCTAAAAGCGAGCGACGGACGATTCTTAAAATGGTTAAAGATGAAATAAGCTTGTCTAAGAAAATTGCCCGCCTACAAACAATGCAAAACTTATTTAAATATTGGCATGTGGTACATATGCCTTTTGCCATAATAATGCTGATTGTAGTTGTCATTCATGTGGCAGTCACTGTTGCATTTGGTTATAAATGGATATTCTAATGGAAGAGGTATTATTAGAACAATTAATTATTTACGGCTCAGTATCCCTACTCTGCGCGGCCATTATATTCTTTTATCTCCGTAAGAAGAAAGTCAAATCTGTAAAAACGGAGAAAAAAGTAAAAGTTGCCAAAGAAGAGGGACTTTTTGAACCCGTTTCTTTATATCCGCATATAGACCTTGCTAGCTGTATTGGCAGCGGCGCCTGCATTACTGCTTGCCCGGAGAAAGATATTCTGGGGATAGTTGATGGTATAGCGACCGTTATTAATACATCAAATTGTATTGGTCATGGAGCTTGTTTTCATGCCTGTCCCGTTGAAGCTATTACGCTTCGTATTGGAACGGAATCAAGAGGAATTGATCTTCCCCATGTTAGTGAAGACTATGAAACCAATATCAAGGGAATGTATATTGCCGGAGAATTAGGGGGCATGGGGCTTATTAAAAACAGCGTAGAACAGGGAAGTCAGGCTATAGAAAATATGATGCTTGCCAAGAAACCATCCAAGGAAAACGTTTTGGATGTTGTTATTATCGGTGCTGGTCCGGCAGGAATTGCTGCCACCCTAGCAGCTAAAAAGCATGGGATGTCTTCTTTGACCTTAGAACAAGACTCACTTGGTGGAACGGTTTATACTTTTCCAAGATCTAAGCTCGTAATGACCTCTCCTATGGATTTACCCTTATATGGTAAGGTAAAATTATACGATACCTCAAAAGATGAACTACTGGATTTATGGAAAAAGGTAATTGCCGACCATGATCTGGAAATTGTGGAACATACCAAGGTAGATAAGATTGTACCTATAGAGAATGATATTTTTAAGATTGTTACCAATTCGGGGGAAGAACACCTGTGCAATAATGTTTTACTTTCGATTGGAAGAAGGGGAACACCAAGAAAATTAGGTATACCCGGAGAGGATTCCCAAAAAGTTGCCTATCGCATGTTGGAACCGGAGAATATTTCGGGCAAGAAAATTGTGGTTGTAGGTGGGGGAGATTCAGCTATTGAATCGGCTCTTTTGGTAAAAGACGCCAATGAGGTCATTCTTTCTTACCGGAAAGATCAATTTGCCCGACTGAAACCAAAGAACAAGGAAAAAATAAAAGCTGCCATATCAGATGGTTCCATTGATGTTAAATTTAATTCGAACTTAGAGTCTATCGGCCACCAAAGTGTCCTGATAAATTTTACGGAAATGAAGGAGAGCCAGGAATTTGAAAATGATCTTGTATACATTTTTGCAGGAGGAGAGCTGCCCACCAAGTTTTTGCAAGATGCGGGAATTGAAGTCGCCAAACGTTTCGGTCATATTCTGAAAAAACATAAATAAAACTATTTGAAGGGTTTCATATACCATATTACCCTATTTATTACATTGTTCACTGCTTTTGGCTATGGACAAATATCTCCCGGGGATCTTACGGATTCCCATTCCAATTTAGAGGGTATAAGCAATTGTACTTTATGCCATGATTTGGGTAATAAAGTAACCGATAAAAAGTGTTTGGATTGCCATACGGATATACAATCCTTGATCAATAAAAAAAGCGGATACCACGCAAATCCGGAAATTGTTAAACAAGATTGCTTCCAATGCCATAGTGAACACCACGGAAGAAAATTTGATATGGTGCGTTTTGATCAGGATGCCTTTGACCACAACAAAACCGGATACGAACTAGAAGGCGCTCATGAAGCAGTTGACTGTAAAAAGTGCCATGTTTCCGAGAATATAGCGGATAATGAAATAAAGAAAAGACAAGGCACTTTTTTAGGTCTGGATGAAACATGTTTATCCTGTCACGATGATTTTCACCAGGAAACCTTATCGACCAATTGTGTTGATTGCCATACGATGGATGCTTTCGAACCAGCATCGAAATTTGATCATGATTTAGCAGATTATAAATTAGAAGGAGAACACCTAAATGTCGATTGTATAGAGTGCCATCAAATTACAAGCAGAAATGGTAAGGAATTTCAAGAATTTACCAATATTCCCTTTGAGGATTGTATTTCTTGCCACGTAGACGCACATGATAATCAACTGCCGGGGAAATGTACTCAATGTCATACCACAGCATCATTTCAATCATTTGCAGGACAAGGTAGCTTCGACCATAGTCTTACAGAATTCACCTTAAGGGGAAGTCATGAAACAACGAACTGTTTTAGTTGCCATACCGAAAATAATGAGCCCTTACGGGTTTTTCAAGACCGGGACAACATAAACGAAAACAGCTGTGTAGAATGCCATAAAGACGTTCACGAAGGAAAATTTGGTTTAGATTGTGTTAAATGCCATAGGGAGTCTAGTTTTTTATCACTGCGCTCAATGGATTTCTTTGACCATACGGTTACCGATTATCCTCTTGAAGGTAAACATGTTGGCGTTGATTGCAGAGAATGTCATAAAAAGCGTTTTACTAATCCCATTGATTTTTCCGCATGTACCAATTGTCATGACGATTATCACCAAAAGGAATTCGAAGAAAACGGCCTTTCACCAGATTGTGTACAATGCCATTCTCTTGATAAGGGTTTTGATTATAGTCTCTATACTTTAGAAGAGCATCAGTTAACAGAATTCCCCCTGGAAGGGGCCCACAGCGCTACGCCATGCTTCGCTTGTCATGTAAGCGAGGATGATAAGCGATGGACATTTAGAAATTTGGGAAATACATGTGTAGAATGCCATCAAGATATTCATGAAGGATATATTAGTGAAAAGTATTATCCTAATGACGATTGTAAAATCTGTCATGCCAATGATGCTTGGGCTTCTGTGAATTTTGACCATAGCCAAACAGATTGGCCACTTACAGGACTACATGCCGAAGTAGAATGCAGAGCATGTCATTTCAACGAAATAACTGATAATAAGTCTATTGCAGATCAGAAATTTGCTAACTTGGATACTGATTGTGTTTCATGTCATGAAAATGTTCATGGTGACACTTTTGCTATTGACGGTATTACCGATTGCAAAGAATGTCATGTAACCAATAGCTGGTTTCCAAAACGATTCAACCATGAATTAACCAACTTTCCTTTGGAAGGCCGCCATGCAAAGATTGCTTGTAAAGCTTGTCACGAGACGGTTAATTCAAGTGGACAGATAGAAGTAGTTTATAAAATACAGAAGTTCAGATGTATCGACTGCCACTTACAATAATACTATTATTAAGTGCTTTATCCTTATTTGCACAATCTCCCCATGGGGAAGAATTGAAAATGGATTGTGTAAAATGTCATAATCCATCAGGATGGGAAATCAACTACCAAACTATTCAATTTGACCACGATAAAACAGATTTTCCCCTCGAAGGTTCTCATGGACAGACGGATTGTAAGTTATGTCATAGTACATTAGTTTTTGAAGAAGTACCATCTACCGATTGTTTTTCCTGTCATACTGATATCCACAGTCAATCCGTAGGAAATGATTGTATACGTTGTCATACTTCAGATACTTGGTTGGTTAACAACATACCTGAATTGCATGAAGAAAACGGATTTCCGCTAGTTGCTTCTCATGGGAGTTTAAGCTGTATAGAATGTCATTCATCAGGATCATTAATGGTCTTTGATAGAGTTGGTAACGAATGCATCAATTGCCACTTAGACGATTATGCAAGTACACAAAGCCCTAATCATCAAACAGCCGGCTTTTCAACAGATTGTACAGAATGCCATAGTCCCTTTGGTTTTGGATGGGATTCAGAAAATATCAATCACGATTTTTTCCCTTTAACAGGAGGTCACAATATACAGGATTGTACCGAATGTCATACTACGCCAAATTATAGTGATGCCTCTCCGGAATGTATTAGTTGCCATAGTGATGATTATGCGGGCACTCAAAATCCTAACCATAGCACTTCAGGTTTTTCAACAGATTGCGCGGCTTGTCATAGTACCAACCCCGGTTGGATGCCGGCTACCATTAATCATGACTTTTTTCCTTTAACAGAGGGTCACAACATACAGGATTGTACGACCGAATGTCATACTACGCCAAATTATAGTGACGCCTCTCCGGATTGTGTTAATTGCCATAATGATGACTATGCCAGTACTCAAAATCCTAACCACAGCACTTCAGGTTTTTCAACAGATTGCGCGGCCTGTCATAGCACCAACCCCGGTTGGATGCCGGCTACCATAAATCACGATTTTTTCCCTTTAACCGGGGGTCACAACATACAGGATTGTACGGAATGTCATACCACGCCAAATTATAGCGATGCCTCCCCGGAATGTGTTGCCTGTCATCAGAGTGATTATGACCAAACTAATAATCCGAATCATTTGGCTGCTAATTTCCCTACAGATTGTGTGGCTTGTCATACCACCAATCCCGGATGGACCCCCGCTACATTTGATCATGATGCGCAATATTTTCCTATTTATACCGGCAAGCATAGACAAGGGGAAGTTTGGAACGATTGTGTAGAATGTCATGCCAATCCGGCAAGTTATGCAGACTTTACATGCTTTACCTGTCATCTAAAACCAGAGATGGATGATAAACATAGTGAAGAAAATGGTTATGAATATGTAAGCACCGCATGTCTCGACTGCCACCCCAATGGCAACAATTAAAAAATATGAAATTTAAATATAGTTTCATTATTGCCTTTATGGCTTTAACCTACGGCGTTAGCGGGCAAGACCTAAACCCTCGTTTAGAAGGCCAGGTTTCGTTCGTTACTTCACAGAATATCTACGTAAAATTTCAGGATACGAGGGCTATCGCTATTGGAGATACTTTGGGCTTGGAAGTTTCAGACACCGCTTGTCTAGTGGTCAAAAGTAAATCTACTACCTCCTGTGTATGTGAAGTATTAGAGGGATGTACTATTCAGAAAGGAGATAAGGTTTTTTATCAAATTAATTCAAGAAAAACAGGAAAAATTGAAAAAAGCCCTGTGAAGGAAATTACACCAGTCCTTGTAGATTTAGAAGTTGAACCCCTTTATAAAGAAAATATTCAAGGAAGTATTTCGGCCACCAGCTATAGTAGCATTGCAGAGAAAAGGGATGACAGACATCGTTTAATGGGTCGTCTTGCCATACAAGCAAATCACATAAGAGATTCAAAATTTTCATTTAACACATACTTAAATTACAGACATATTTTTGACCAAAAGGATAGTACTTCCTTTCCCAATACCGATATTTTAAGGGTTTATAATTTAGCAGTGCATTATGACGCAACGCCTACTCTTTCAATTACTTTGGGAAGAAATATTAATCCCAAAATATCTTCTTTGGGTGCTATGGATGGTTTGCAAGTCGAAAAGTATTTTGGAAAAACATACATCGGTGCTATTGCCGGATTTCGTCCTGATATTTTAGATTATGGATTTAATGCGAATCTCCTCGAATACGGTGGCTTTTTTGGTTTTATAACAGAAGCAAAATCATTTTACTCCCAAACTACTTTAGGCTTCATTGAGCAACAAAATGATGGGGAGATAGACCGCCGTTATGTTTTTTTTCAACATAATAGTACCATTGCTAAAAATCTGAATCTATTTTCCTCTCTGGAATTGGACCTTTATAGCAAATTGAATGATGAAGTAAACAATGAAATCAGACTGACAAATTTTTATATATCGGCAAGGTATCGTTTTAGTAGAAAATTCAATATGATGATCTCCTATGATACGAGGAAAAGAATTATCTATTATGAAACCTATCAATCGGAAGTTGAGCGCTTGCTTGATGACGATTTAGCACGTCAAGGAGCCAGAGTTAGAATCAATGGAAGGCCCTTTAAAAATATTCTGATGGGGGCCAGTTACAGTAAAAGGTTTCAAAACAATAGCTTGAACAAGTCAGATAATATTTATGGATATTTGACCTTTTCTAAAGTTCCTTTAATTAATGGTAGATTGTCTTTATCTTATAACATAAATGAATCAAACTACTTAAAAAGTAATATCGCTTCCCTAAGGCATTCAAACAGCTATTTTCATGGACGTCTTAACGCTGATTTTTATTATAGATTTGTACAATATGATTATCAGAATAATCTGGAAACTTTGGATCAGCACTATGTGGGCACTAATTTGTCCTATAATATTACAAGAAAATTGAGAGTGGGTCTTACAGCGGAGCTGGCTATTTCTCCACAGGAAAATAATTACAGAATATATTCAATGATTGTGCAACGATTTTAAAAATTTTAGAAATATGGAAAGATTGCTTTTTTTTATGATTTTAACTGTACTGTTTGTAGGATGTAATAATGGACCAAAAGTTATAGCTCCTTCTACTGAAACCGAAGAAAATTCAGAAAAAGGGAGTGGTGTTTTTACACCCGATCCTGCAATACAAGTAACTACAAATTCGAATACTTCGTTTAATGAGGGTTTACATAAGGTGATGGTGCAAGAAGTATTGCAAGCGAATCGCTATATCTATTTAAAAGTAAAAGAGGAGGGAAGTAGACAATTTTGGATTGCTACGAGAAAACAGGATGTTGAAAAAGGAGAAGTTTACTTTTACCGAAAGCCTTTGTTGAAAACTAATTTTGAGAGCAAGGAATACAATCGGGTTTTCGATACTATTTATTTGGTTTCAAATTTAGTAGCTCAAGACCATTCAAAACATGCGGCAGTTCAAAATACCCAAATACCTAAACTTGAAAAAGGTACATCTACTAAAGAGGACATACCCACACACACAAATAAAGTTGTCTCTCATAAAGGAACCCTGAAGATTTCGGAATTAGTAAATGATCCTAAAAAGTATGAGGGACATACCGTTCAATTGAGCGGTAAATGCGTAAAAGTCAACCCCAATATTATGGAACGTAATTGGCTGCATATTCAAGATGGCAGTAAAAACGATTTTGATTTGGTGATTACTTCGAGCACTTTTGTTCCCGAAGGTTCTGATATCACTATTCGAGGGGTGGTAAGTCTCAATAGGGACTTTGGTGCGGGTTATAAATATGATTTGATTATAGAGAATGGTACCCTTGTCAAATAAATATTGACAGATTATGAAATAATAGGGAATTTCCGCTTTTTTAAATAAGCCATACTGCTTACGATAACTATAGAAACCACAACCATATATACCCAATTAGGAATGGGTACAGGGTCTCCCGTAGCGTAAGAGTGTAATCCCGATAAATAATAATTTACGCCATAATAGGTCATAATGACGGAGGCTAGACCAAAAATAGTTGCCACATTATAGGCAAACAATCCCTTTAGTTGCGGAATAAGGCGCATATGTAAAATGAAAGCGTAGACTAAAATGGTCACCAAGGCCCAGGTTTCTTTGGCATCCCAACCCCAATATCTTCCCCAGGATTCATTTGCCCAAACACCGCCTAGATAAGTTCCGACACTTACCATAAACAATCCTCCAATTAAGGTGAGTTCGCTGATATAAGACATTTCTTGAATAATTCGTTTTACCCGCTCCTTGTTTGATTCTTTTATAAAAATCATTAATATCAAATTGATGAACCCTATTATGGCACCTAACATCAGAAATCCATAACTACCAGCTTCCAGGGAAACATGGATGGTTAACCAATAAGATTTTAAGACAGGAACAAGAGGTGTAATTTCGGGGTCAAGAAAACTTAGGGTAGCTACAAAAAGTATGGTTGCGGCCAAAACCATGGTTGCGGCAAGACCCCCAAATGACTTTCTGGTGAATAAAATTCCAGCCAAGGTTGATGTCCATGCAATATAGATCATGGACTCATAACCGTTACTCCAAGGAGCTCTACCGGAAACGTACCATCTAAGGCCCAACCCAATCGTGTGAAGTACAAAGCCAAGAACCACTAATGAAAATAAAACTAAATAAACTTTCTTTAAGTTTATGTTGGGCTTAAAAACGGAAAGGAATAAAAAGAATAAAAATGCCAGTCCCAACAGCATATAAAAACCCGCCAAGCGTGTAAAAACATTCATATTATTTAGAAGGATCTCTGCATTAATCTTTGAGGATGAAGGCATTATTTCACCACCGTTCCTAGTTTGGTATTCTTTTAATTCTTCCAATAGATTATTCGCTTGCGAATAGTTTTTATTGATGCCAGCCTCTTTTAAAGCTGAGGCATATGTACTAAAAAATTTATCTGCCACAGTCTCCTCATGATTATGTCCATCGTTGGCGCTATGATTATGGGAGGCGTTAGAAACCCAGGTATTATTGGGGTCAGCAGGATTGGGAATAATTTTCAAAAGGGTTCCTGAAAAAGTCATGCTGAGAATATTCACCTTTTCATCTATTTTCAATAACTCCTTCTCATAAACGCCCCTATCTATCGGTTCTAGTCCATATACCCTGCGGACTTCTTCTCGCAGCTTATACTCCCCGCTGGGAGCAAAAAAATCTTTGTAAGCAGCATAATCGCCTCCTACGCTCAACTTCTTATGAATGTCTTTATGTTTTCCTAGTTTTATGATGGGAGCAGCATACCATTCCTGTTTATTCGCAAAAAGGCTCAAAAGAATTTGGTCAGCATTTAGACCATACATACTTTCTTTTCGTGCCAGCTTTCGCATAATTTCCCGCGACAAAGTATGCATTGGTTTCATCCTTCCCTTGAAATCCTGCACCACAATCGAACTGAATTCATTAGCATGGTCGGCATCTACTGCGTGTTGAACAAATATCTCCTTATTGTAATCTTGAGCAAATGAGATGGACGAAACAAATAAAGCGAATATAAAAGTTCCGCTTTTTGCACGTATTTTTTTTATTTTTTGGGTAAGCTGATAAAAACGTGTCTTTTTACTGAAGAACGTCCAAATCATTCCCAAGGTTAATAAGGCATAACCGAGGTATGATATCCAAGTACCCCAAAAGTCACTATTTACACTCAGGTAGGTCCCTTTCTCATCTTTATCAAAGGAAGATTGAAAAAACCGGTACCCGTCATAATCCAAGATATTATTCATGAAGATGCGATAATCCATGTTCACATTATTCTTCTCATCCATTAGGGTAACTTCACTTGCATAGGAAGAAGCACTATTGGTACCTGGATACTTGTCTAATATAAATTCGTTCAATTTAATACGAAAGGGAACTTTTATTTCCTTGGCCCCGTATGAAATAGATATATTAATGTTGTCAAAGTTCAAAACTTCCGGTCTGCCCGGCATTCCTCTACTGCCATATACCATCTTTTCCTTGGTATTTCCATTAACTGAAACATCCATTACCAACGCCGTGAGACTCTCGTTTTTTACTTTTGGGTCCTCAGATTCTATGCGGACTTTACCGTTTATTTTAAAATCTGAGAAAACTACATTATTCGCCCCATCGGAATATAGAGACCGTAAAAACAAAGGACTATATTGTTCAGAAGGGTAAATTGTATCCTTTTTCTGCGTGGCCATTACCATTTGCGTAAAGGTTTTATTGGAGGCAAATAATAAGGAATCATTTTTATAAATTATATTGATCGCATCAGGGATCTGGGTATCTTTAAAATTGTAGATAAGATTACGAATACGCTTGGTCTGTCCAAGGCTAATGAAATATTCCTCCCGACCATTAGCACCGGCTACAACAATTTGTAAGGTTGGTTTACCATCGAGGCTTTCCCCTAGAATCTGCTTGGGGTTAGGAATAAATTCTTTCACCTTAACTTCAATAAGGTCATCTTTCACCAAATAAGATTCGTCCCAATTATTATTTCCTAAGGAAGCAAAGAGCACCGGCTCATCGAAATTATAAGTCTCATTGTTCTTGACAAGGTGAAATTTTAAAAATGTATTAGAGGAAAGAAAACTATTGGAAGCATCGTTTTCACGAATGTGCATAACCCCTTCAAAACCAAAATAACGGGTTATACCGGCACCTATCAGAATAATTATAATAGCTCCATGGAATAGTAAAAGTGGCCACTTCTTTTGAGGTATCATGCGAAATTTAAAAATATTCACGATGATGGTAATTCCAAAGAGTAGAAGTAACAGTTCAAACCACCAAGATTTAAAAATAACTTTTTGCGCTGCACTTGTGCCAAAGTCATTTTCAATAAAGGTAGCTATGCCAATTGCCGCCGCAAATAATACAAAGTAAATTCCTGCGGCTCTAGTATTGAAAAGGGGAGATAAAAACTTTTTGAGTAGTTCGATCAGGTTTTTCATAAAACATTAAAGTAGGTATCTCAAATTTAAGCTAATTAATTTAAAGTAATGTAAATTGGATCTTATTGCCAGGAATAGCAGCTTCAGAAATAGTGTACTAAGTATTAAATAGATATTTTCTCTTCGTTAATTATAAGTTTTGCATCACTTCTAAATAAGATTTGCCACTTACAGTGAGGAAAGCTCTTTTCAGTTAGATCCGGGTAATTAGCCTGAGGGTTAAAATTATGGGGCCTAATCATGTTAAAGGATCTTCCCTTATTCATTGTTCTAGGTTTTCACTATATTTCTGAAGAATTCGTCCTGTGGTAAAACGCATATCTCATTAACTCTTGCGGTACCATAGGGCAGTCTGTTTCAAAATATTTTAACCTATAATATCGTAAATGATAACACTAATAGATCGTGCCTCTGGATTTAAAGAGAGAATTGCGATAAAAAGTGACGGACAAAGTTATACCTATAACCAGCTTTTAAGTGCATCTGAAAGTGTGGGCCTCAAATTATTAAATGGTGATAAAGATTTAAATGGAGCCAGAATAGCATTTTTGGTTCCTGCGGGATTCCAGTATGCAGTTATTCAATGGGGAATCTGGAGGGCCGGTGGGATTGCTGTACCACTTTGTGAAAAACATCCATTGCCTTCCATCACCTATATTCTTGAAGACACCGAAGCTTCTACCGTAGTTTTTTCAAAAGAATTTGAAAGCCTGCTGCAGCCGCTTTTCAATACAACAGAAATTCGTTTTATTCCATCAGAAGCATTTGAAAAACAGCAAGGCAGTTTACCTGATGTTCCCATGGAGCGCAGTGCACTTATTTTATATACTAGTGGTACAACCGGATCCCCTAAAGGAGTGGTCACCACACACAACAATATTGAAACACAAATAACAGCATTAACAACTTCGTGGGAATGGGATAAAGATGATCATGTCTTAAACGTACTACCGCTGCATCATGTTCATGGGATAATAAATATGCTAAGTTGTGCTTTATGGAGCGGAGCTTGTTGTGAGTTCCTATCTAAATTTAGTGCTAAGGCAGTTTTTGACAGTTTTTGTAAAGACGAGGTCAATGTCTTTATGGCGGTGCCCACTATTTATTTTAAATTGATTACCTATTACAATGAACTCCCGGAAGCAGATCAACAAAAAATATCGGAACAACTTAAATCATTCAGATTAATGGTTTCAGGATCTGCCGCCTTGCCCGTTAGTGTATTAGAACAATGGAAAGAAATAAGCGGGCATATCTTATTGGAGCGTTATGGAATGACAGAAATGGGAATGGCTATAAGCAACCCCTACCATGGGGAACGAAAACCAGGTCATATTGGGCAGGCATTGCACGGAGTAAGCATACGATTGGCGGATGAAAACGACAGGGAGGTAGCTGAGGGAATGCAAGGGGAAATTCAAATTAAAGGGGCGAATGTTTTTAGAGAATACTGGAACAAACCAAAGGAAACTGCCCATACCTTTACTACAGATGGATGGTTCAAATCAGGTGATATTGCCATTTTAGATGATGGTAGTTATAAAATTTTGGGAAGGAACTCCATCGACATCATAAAATCAGGAGGGTATAAAATTTCGGCTTTGGAAATTGAAGAGGTTTTGCGCACGCATCCAAAAATAAAGGATTGTGGGGTGGTAGGTATTCCGGATGACGAATGGGGCGAAATTGTTGGTGCCAGCCTTATTCTGGCATCAAAGGACTTAGATATAGAACAATTGAAAGCATGGCTCGCCGATAAATTACCAGCCTATAAAACTCCAAGAAAATATATCATTCAAGATGATCTACCTAGAAATGTAATGGGAAAGGTCACAAAAAACGACATTAAGCAGCTATTCATTTCTACTAAATAACGAAATATGAAAATATATGGAGTCGCCCTTTTGGCCGCTTGCTTTTTATTGGGGAAAATACTGGGCAATTTGCTTGGTGCCCTTATCAACATCGATAGTGATATAGGAGGGGTAGGTTTTGCCATGTTCTTGTTGATGTTATCAAGTATCTATTTGAGAAAGAAAGGATGGCTGGTACAGGAATCAGAAAGAGGGATATTGTTCTGGAGTTCCATATACATACCTATTGTTGTAGCAATGGCGGCCACCCTGAATGTCAAGGCAGCTGTGTCCGGTGGGTTCATAGCCATACTTGCGGGAATTGGCGCTACGGTAGTCGCTCTATTTTTGGTGCCGGTTATCGCTAAGATTGGTAGAAAAAATGAATCAGAATCTTAAAAAGGGAAAATGGAAATCATTAACGATGTCATTGGCAAAAACGGACTCATATTTGCCTTTCTTCTTGTTGGAATTATCATGTTGTTTTCTGCTTGGATATCTAAAGCCTTCACCCATAATAGAATTCCTGCTGTTGCCATTGCCGTTATCATTGGGTTATCATTAGCTTTTTTTGGAGGTAAAAAGGGGATAGCAGATGTCCCGATTTTTGCAGGAATGGCCTTATTAGGAGGCTCTATGTTAAGAGATTTTGCAGTAGTAGCGACTGCCATGGGTGCTGATATCAGCAAAATTAAACAAGCTGGCCTTGCCGGCACCATATCTTTATTTGTCGGTGTATTTGTTTCGTTTTTTGTGGGGGTAGTAGTTGCCATCAGCTTGGGATATTCAGATGCCGAAAGCATTGCAACCATAGGAGCAGGGGCCTGTACTTATATTGTGGGTCCTGTTACCGGCTCTGCTTTAGGTGCCAGTTCTGAAGTAATAGCTATAAGTGTGGCAGCGGGGCTCGTAAAAACCATTTTTCTGACAATTGCCACCCCCTTGATTGCTAAGCGGATAGGGTTGGACAACCCACATTCTGCTATGGTCTTTGGAGGATTAATGGGGACAACCAGTGGGGTAGTGGCCGGTCTTGCCGCTACAGACGAAAAGTTGGTTCCCTATGGAGCACTAACGGCCACATTTTTCACCGGATTAGGATGCTTGTTATGTCCCTCAATATTATACTTATCCCTGAAATTGTTTGGTTTTTAGTCCAATTAATTTACTATTTGCAAACCCAAAATTCCCGAAGAAAACGATCAGGTTTTTGACATATCAAACTATTATTTGGGATTCCTGTAACTTATAAAGGAGGCTTACTTTGGGCTCATTATAAACTACTTCAATCATTTCACTTTTACTATAGGTCGTTTCACTTTTCAATTTGGTCGTTTCACTAAAATACCGTCAAGAAAAGCTTGCCTACGATACTACATTTGTTCAAGAAATCAAGCAATAATTATAAAACAAATCAAATAAAAATTAGAAATTATGAAAAAAGTAATCGTCTTATCAGGAATCGGAGTAATGGCCTTAGTATTGTTATCCTTTGCAGGAAAGAACGTATGTGAAAATTCAAAAAGACATCACAAGGCTAAAACTGCCATGATTGAATTACAGCAACCTTTCCTTCAGAGCATTAATACTGTGGAAGAAATTAAAATCACTTCATATGACGACATAGTTTTCATTGAAACAGAAGAAAAAATCGATCTGGGTTTTGATACCAAAACTTATTTACCAAAGGGGTTTAACGCCTATAAAGGGATGGATCTGGAATTGAACCAAATCGACTTTGTAGAAGTTGAAGAAGAAATCGATTTAGGGTTTGATACAGCGGAATATTTGCCTGCAGATTTCAATGCTTATAAAGGAATGGATGATGATAAATTCTTGTAATTTGATTGGGAAATCATACTCTATCTAGGTGCAAGTTTATAATAGCTAATGGTTGGATTGATGAATAGGAAGGTCTTTGGTTCGCCCCAAAGGCCTTTCTTTTTAAAATAGTCGATTGACGCTTTCACATCAAGAGATAGCAAGACCAAAACAAATAAAGAAGTATATTTAAGTCTTAGAAAAATGGAACAAATAAGCCTAACTTATGTCAAACAACTGCGGATCGTAAAGATTTCGCTCATTGTATCTGTTTTACTTTCCCTACCTAAAACACTCTTTATTTATAACATGATCGAAAAAGGCGAAATGAACTTTTCGGAGGTTTCGGTTTTTGTGTTTATAGTACAATTTATTTTCTACTTTATTTTTTCCTGGCTGGTACTTCAGCTATGTGCAAACTGGTCGTATCAACTTATAAAATCCCCTCCCTCAAGAATAATAGGGACAATCCTGGCAGGCACGGCCATTTTGATTGGCATTCTTTATTTGATGGACTTTGTTTATCCCTTTATTACAGGAGAAACAATTTCTAAAAGGGAAATGGGTTTTTTATTCTTCAATTACTTTATTGTATTTACTGTCCTATTTTTTGTCGCCAGGATATTAAGGCTCGAAGTTATACGAAAAGAAAATCTGGTAGAGAATGAACACTTAAAACAGCAGAGTCTCCAGAACGAACTAACCGCTTTAAAGAACCAGATAGATCCGCATTTTCTCTTCAATTCTTTGAACTCATTGAACTCCCTGATTCGTGATAATAAGGAAGCAACTACTTTTGTCACAAAGTTATCTTTCATGTACCGTTACATCTTGCAGAGCGGTGACCAAAATAAAGCTACCATCAAAGAAGAGCTCAAATTTTTAGAAAGTTATGTACATCTTATAAAAACACGATATCGGAATCGTTTTTCTCTAGAAATCTCTATTGATGAGGCTTATTTGGACAAAGAAATTCCTCCTTTGGCATTACAAACATTGGTTGAAAACGCAATAAAACATAATGAAATTTCAGAAACGAATCCCTTATCGGTTAGAATTTATTCAAAGGATGAAACTATTTGTATTGAAAACCCGATTAGGCCCAGGACAAATTTGGCTGAGGGAACCGGTAGCGGCCTGTCTAATTTGGAAAAGCGTTATTTTTTATTAGGAAAACAAAAAATTGACATAAGTACAGAAAACAATATCTTTTGTGTACAATTGCCAATCCTTAAAACAGCATGAACGTAGTAATTGTAGAAGACGAAATTGCAGCCGGTGAAAATTTGGTTTATTTACTAGACTCTCTTGATAGTTCAATCAAGGTAGTAGCTATACTTGATTCCGTAAGAACATCGGTGGAGTTTTTTAGTAATTCCCCAGGGGGTATCGACCTTGTTTTTATGGATATCCATTTGGCGGATGGCCTATCTTTTGAGATTTTTGATAAAGTCAAAATAGAAGCACCTATCATTTTTACAACGGCTTATGACCAATATGCTCTAAAAGCGTTTAAAGTAAATAGTATCGATTATTTATTGAAACCAATTAATGAAGAAGAACTTTCCGCAAGCCTTGAAAAATACAAGGGGCAGTTCAAAGGTAACGGGCTTGTAGATGATCAAGTAGCAGGTCTTTTACAGTTAATAAAAAGGCAAAGCAAAAGTTATAAATCCATGTATTTGGTGAACCACAGGGACCAGCTGATCCCTCTTAAAACAGAAAACATTGCCTATATCTATATCGATAACGGCATGGTTAAGGCCATTACACAGGAAAAACAGACATTTATATTTGATAAAAAATTGGAGGATTTAGAAGAGGAACTGGACCCTAAAATTTTCTATAGGGTCAATCGACAATTCATTGTTTGTAAAAGTTCAGTTACTAATATCAAATATTACTTTGGTGGCAAGCTGATCGTAAACGTGGTCCCGGCATCTGACGATCGCATTGTGGTTAGTAAGGCAAAAGCGCCCGATTTTAAGCGGTGGATGGATTCTTGATCGGGCCTCATCTTTGATAAATCAAGGGAGACTTGCGGTCCTGTAATGAGGATTTTACTCCTTTAATTTTCAATATTTCACTTTACTAAATTAAAACTTATCCAAAAAAGTTATCTCCTAATTTAACAAGTTCCTAAAAGGGCCTGTTTGAAGGGAACGCCCAATATTGTGTTAAACAACACAACAAAAGGTAATATTTTGTAGTTTTGTATGGTAGATGAAAGAAGTATTTCGTAAAATATTATCCTCAGCAATGGCACTTATTGTGCTATTCTCAACAATGTCCTTCACAGTAGGTATGCATTATTGTGGAGACCATTTGGTAGATTTTAGTATGTTCGATAAGGTGGACAGCTGTATGATGAAGGCCGAAATATTGAAAACCTCTGGTTCCTGTGAAATCATGGAAATGGATATGAACTGTTGTTCGGATATCGAAGTAATTCTCGAAGGACAAGACAATCTGAAAATTTCTTTTGACAATTATACTGTGAACCAACAGTTGTTTATTGCTTCTTTTGTTTATTCGTATATAAATTTATTTAAAGGGATAGAAGAAAATATAATCCCTTTTAAAGAATATTCACCTCCCCTGTTGATACGAGATATCCAAATCTTGGATCAGACATTTCTCATTTGATTTTAAATTTTAGAAAACATGCCCAACAGCTATGGTAGTTGTACTTGGGCTAAACTTTTTGTTTGTCGGGTTTCGACCAGCACGATTTCTAAATATTTAATAATCATGTATTATGCTGAACAAAGGCATTAAATTTCTTATCGAGAACAAATTGGTTGCGGTATTATTGCTCGCCCTTTTTGTATTATGGGGTACGGCAAATGCACCCTTTAATTGGGAAATAGGGTTTCTTCCCAATAATCCCGTTGCCGTGGATGCAATCCCCGATATTGGAGAGAACCAACAAATCGTTTTTACCAAGTGGGAAGGACGTTCACCACAGGATATCGAAGACCAGATTACCTATCCTTTAACTAGTTCTTTGCTTGGGATACCGGGTGTAAGAACAATCCGCAGTTCCTCTATGTTTGGTTTTTCAAGCATCTATATCATTTTTGAGGAAGATGTTGAATTTTATTGGTCACGTAGCCGGATTCTAGAAAAGTTAAATTCATTACCAGCCAATTTACTACCGCAAGATGTAAACCCCGCTTTGGGTCCTGATGCCACCGGCTTAGGACAGATTTATTGGTACACATTAGAAGGACGTGATGAAAGCGGAAATGTCACCGGTGGTTGGGATTTACAGGAACTGCGTAGTATTCAGGATTATTACGTAAAATATGGACTTTCTGCAGCAAGTGGTGTCTCAGAAGTGGCATCCATAGGTGGTTATGTACAGGAGTATCAGATTGATGTGAATCCTGAACAAATGAGACAGTACAATATTGGTCTAAATCAAATTGTAGAGGCAGTAAAAGAAAGTAATCAAGACATAGGTGCTCAAACACTGGAGATTAACCAGGCGGAGTATTTAGTTCGTGGTTTGGGATATGTAAAGTCTATTGCAGATATAGAAAATGCCGTTGTTTCTTCAGAAAATTTCACTTCGCTGCGAATTAAAGACGTTGCAAATGTTACCCTTGGACCCGCAACCAGGCGTGGTATTCTGGATAAAGAAGGAGCAGAAGTTGTAGGTGGTGTCGTCGTTGCTCGTTATGGCGCAAATCCTATGGAAGTCATCAATAATGTAAAAGCAAAAATTGATGAACTAAAAACTGGCTTACCTTCAAAAGTATTGGCAGATGGTCGCATATCTCAGCTGACGGTAGTTCCTTTTTACGACCGTACAGAGCTTATTGAAGAAACACTCGGCACCCTTAATGAAGCATTGACAATGGAAATTTTAATTACCATTTTGGTTATTGTCATAATGGTCTTCAATTTAAGAGCTTCTATTTTAATTTCCGGCCTATTACCAGTAGCGGTGCTTATGGTTTTCGTGAGCATGAAACTCTTCAATGTAGATGCTAATATTGTGGCCCTGTCAGGTATCGCTATAGCTATTGGTACCATGGTCGATGTTGGAGTCATTCTAGCTGAAAATATGATACGGCATATGGATGATAAAAAATTACGCTTTAATGAAAACGGAGAAGAATACAGCACAAATGAGATTATTTATAATGCGACTGCTGAGGTTTCAGGGGCAATCTTAACAGCAGTACTTACAACCATTATAAGTTTTTTACCAGTATTTACGATGATGGGTGCCGAAGGAAAGTTATTTCGCCCGCTTGCCTTTACCAAAACTATGGCACTTTCTGCCTCATTAGTTATTGCCCTATTTATAATTCCACCATTTGCGGCATATTTGTTCAGAGCGAAAAATATTAAATCTTCCTTTAGCTATGTACTTAATATTTCCCTTTTGATTTTGGGAACAATTACGATAATTTCAGGCTATTGGTTGGGAATTGTTTTGATTGCTTTTGGAGTAACGGGGCTATTGAATTTAAAAGGGAATCTTGACAAGAAGAAAGCAAATCTGATTAACATCATCATATCTTCAACCGCTATCATATTCCTACTTGCTGAGTATTGGAGACCATTAGGTTTTGATAGAAGTGTGTTAATCAACTTGATTTTTGTTGCGATTATTTGCTTTGGAGTTCTAGGATTATTCTCTGTTTTAAGAAGATATTACGGTCAGATTTTGAGCTGGGCACTTGCCAATAAGTTCTTATTTATAATCATTCCTGTAACAGTGCTTATTTCCGGGATATGGATTATGAATAACACAGGAAAGGAATTTATGCCATCCCTAAATGAAGGCTCCTTCCTTTTAATGCCTACTTCCTTGCCTCATGCCGGCGTGGAAGAGAACAAACGGGTACTGCAGCAACTTGATATGGCGGTAGCCACCATTCCAGAAATAGAAACGGTGGTTGGTAAATCTGGTAGAACAGAATCTGCGCTTGACCCTGCACCGCTTTCCATGTATGAAAACATGATTCAGTATAAATCTGAATATATGCATAATGCAAAAGGTAAAAAGCAGCGTTACAGGGTAGATGAAGACGGACTTTTTATAATGGAAGACGGAAATCTCGTTATCAACCCCAATACGGACGTAGATATTGAAAATTTAAGTTATGAAGCGTCAAAGCTAAGAGACCCATTTACTGTTGAGTCCAGGCAACTAGTTGAAGATGAGGATGGGGAATTCTACCGTAACTGGCGTCCGGAGGTTAAAAGTCCGGATGATATTTGGAATGAAATCGTTCGAGTCACTAAGTTTCCGGGCGTAACTTCTGCACCAAAACTGCAACCGATTGAAACCCGTTTAGTAATGCTACAAACAGGAATGCGTGCGCCTATGGGAATCAAAGTAAAAGGTCAAGATTTACTTAAGATAGAGGCATTTGGGTTGCAATTAGAAGGCATCTTAAAACAAGCCGAAGGTGTTAAGGAACAAGCTGTTTTTGCAGACCGTATTGTAGGTAAACCTTATTTGTTGATAGATATCAAACGTGAGCAACTAGCGAGATACGGCATATCCATTATGGATGTTCAGCAAGTTTTACAAGTGGCCGTTGGTGGAATGCCATTGACGCAGACGGTTGAAGGTCGGGAGCGCTATGGCGTTCGGGTGCGTTATCCAAGAGAATTACGGGGCAATTCTGATGATCTTAAAAAGATATATGTTCCAGTAGCAAAAGGCAGTCCGGTGCCTTTGGGAGACTTGGTTGATATTCGCTATGAACAAGGCCCACAAGTGATTAAAAGTGAAGATACCTTTCTTATTGGCTATGTATTATTTGATAAGCTAGATGGATTTGCTGAAGTAGATGTGGTTGAAAATGCACAGGCGTTAATTAAGCAAAAAATAGATACCGGCGAATTAACTGTACCAAAAGGGATCAGTTATCAATTTACGGGTACCTATGAAAATCAATTACGAGCGGAAAAAACACTTTCAGTGGTAGTTCCTTTGGCCCTGGTTATAATCTTCTTGATTTTGTATTTCCAATTTAAATCTGTTTCTACTTCACTTATGGTATTTACGGGTATCGCTATTGCTTTTGCAGGTGGTTTCATTATGATTTGGTTATATGGTCAGGGTTGGTTCTTTAATTTTAGTCTATTTGGAGAAAATATGCGAGACCTATTTAACATGAAAACTATTAATCTAAGTGTGGCAGTTTGGGTAGGTTTCATAGCACTATTTGGTATTGCTACAGATGATGGGGTGGTCATGGCAACTTACCTCACCCAAACTTTTGACCGTGAAAAACCAACGGATAAAAAAGGCATCCGACTTTCAGCATTAGAAGCTGCTGAAAAAGCGGATCCGTCCTTGTCTAATGACTACAGTAACTACTATTCTTGCTTTGCTTCCCGTATTGACATCCACGGGAAAAGGAAGTGATATTATGATACCAATGGCTATTCCAATTTTTGGTGGAATGGTCATTGACATAACATCGTATTTTATGGTACCTGTACTGTATAGTTGGAGAGAAGAATTTAAATTAAAAAGAGCAAACAAATGAGAAATATAAATATCATTATCTGTGCTTTATTTGTTTCTGTTTTCGCGAAAGCCCGGCTGAAGGGATTCCTTTTTTTTATGATTGGTGCTAGTTGCGTCGGAGGCCAGGCACAACAATTACAATTTTTTATTCAAGAGGCAGAGGCTAATAATCCAGAGATACAAGCTTACAATCTTCGCTATAATATAGCCGAAGAAAAAGTAAACGAAGCGGATTGGATGCCGAACACAGAATTTATTGCAGGATATTTTGTGAGCGAACCAGAAACTAGAACGGGAGCGCAACGGGCACGGTTTTCAGCAAGACAAATGCTGCCTTGGTTTGGAACAATTACGGCTAGAGAAAACTATGCAAGTTCTATAGTAGATGCAGAATACGTCGAAATCGTATTGGCAAAGCGTAAAATAGCACTTTCGGTTTCTCAATCATACTATAGGCTTTATGCCATTAAGGCCAAACAAAAGGTATTGGATGAGAATATTCAATTATTAAAAACTTATGAGAAAATGGCACTAACATCTGTGGAAGTTGGTAATGCCACTGCAGTAGATATATTGCGATTGCAGATTAGACAAAATGAGTTGCAACAGCAACAGGAAGTGCTTCAAGAAGGCTATATAGGTGAGCAAGCAACTTTTAATAAGTTGCTTAATAGAGATGAAGCTGAGGCCATAACTATCCTTGAAGAGTTCGTATTACCTAGTGAAGATGAAGTGTATTCTGAGAATGAATTGACGCTGAATCCAGAGTTGCTGAAATATGATAAACTCTATGAATCCATAGAGCAGTCGGAATTATTGAATCAAGCTGAACGAAAACCTATGATTGGTTTTGGATTGGATTATATACCCGTTTCTAAACGCCCTGATATGAGTTTTAGTGATAATGGGAAAGATGTTTTTATGCCAATGATTTCTGTTTCTGTTCCGCTTTTTAACAATAAATACAAATCTACTTCCTTACAAAATGAGTTGAAACAGCTTGAAATCACATCACAAAAGGACAATCGTCTGAATGTTTTGGAGTCCGCTTTCGCACAAGCGATATCGCAACGCAATCAGGCTAGAATTAAATATGCCACACAAGTAAAAAATCTAAAACAAGCTAATGATGCCGAAGAAATTCTCATTAAAAATTATGAAACCGGAACAATTGATTTTAATGACGTCCTTGATATACAAGAACTACAATTGAAGTTTCAAATCAATCAAATCGAGGCTATAACAACATACTATGCGCAAAGTGCGGTGGTAAATTATTTAATAACCCAATAAAATATAATAACTATGAAATTAAAGATTCACGAATACCCAAACCAGTTTAACAGAATGAGTAAAATTATTAAATTATTTTTGAGCGGCATTTTAGTAATTGCCTCTATTACAATGGTCTCTTGTAAAGACAACAAAACAAAAACGGAAACGGAAACAACTACTGAGCAGCAAGGAAAGGAATATACTTCTGCATATGTATGTCCCATGCATTGTAAAGATAGCGGCAGTGATCAGGAGGGTACCTGTGATACCTGCGGTATGACCCTCGTGAAAAACGAAGACCATGGTACAAATAGTCATGCCCACGAATAAACAATTGTAAAGAGTAAAATATGAAGCACACTTATCAGGTATCTGGAATGAGCTGCACTGGTTGCCGCAATCATGTAGAGCAAACACTTTCTAAAGTGGAAGGTGTGACGAGTGTTGCTGTAGATTTGGAAAAAGGAGAGGCATCCATCGAAATGGATTCGCACATTCCTTTAGAAGTTTTACAAAAAACAATGCAGCAGGATGCTGAGGCATACAGTATTCACAACTTTGGGGAGCAGTCTGAATCGAAAGAGACTAAATATAAAGAACCAAAAGGGAAGGGGACAGGAACATTTTATTGCCCTATGCATTGCGAAGGAGATAAGACCTACAATAAACCAGGTGATTGCCCTGTGTGCGGCATGGATTTAGTAGAAGAGCAAAATTTGTCTGCTATCACCTCAGCACAATGGACCTGTCCAATGCATCCGGAGGTAATTAAAGACAAAGCCGGAGCTTGCCCCATTTGTGGTATGGATTTGGTGCCACTACAAGCAGATCTTTCTTCTGAAGAGAAGACCTATAAAGGGTTGCTTAAGAAATTCTGGATAGCTGTAGCTTTTACCTTGCCCATTTTCATAATTGCCATGAGCGAGATGATTCCCAATAATCCGTTATACGAATTAATGGAACAAAAATGGTGGAATTGGATTCAGTTTGCACTTTCCATCCCAGTTGTATTTTACGCTACGTGGATGTTCTTTGAACGTGCCTATAGAAGTATAAAGACGTGGAATCTAAATATGTTTACGCTAATCGGAATCGGTGCAGGGGTAGCTTGGCTGTTTAGTGTGTTTGGAATGTTCTTTCCGGACTTCTTTCCGGAACAATTTAAAACCGAATCAGGGGCAGTTCACGTCTACTTTGAAGCCGCTACAGTAATACTCACTTTAGTTTTAATGGGGCAGGTTTTAGAAGCAAGAGCGCACAGCAAAACAAATTCAGCCATAAAAGAACTTTTGAAATTGGCACCTAATAAAGCAGTGCGGGTAGTTGATGGTAATGAAGAAGAAGTTTCCATCGACCAAATCCAAAAAGGAGATATTCTGCGCGTAAAACCGGGAGATAAAATCCCCGTAGATGGTGTAATTACAGAAGGGCATACCACTGTAGATGAATCGATGATTTCGGGAGAGCCGATTCCTGTCGATAAAGTAGAAGATGACAAAGTAAGCAGTGGGACCATCAATGGTAATCAGTCCTTTCTGATGCAAGCAGAAAAAGTCGGCAGTGATACCTTGCTTTCGCAAATTATTCATATGGTAAATGATGCAAGTAGAAGTCGTGCACCTATTCAAAAATTAGCCGATACCGTTTCAGGTTATTTTGTTCCCATGGTAGTAATGATTGCTTTAATCACTTTTGCTGTTTGGGCTATTTGGGGTCCGGAGCCGGCTTATGTGTATGCACTTGTAAATGCTATTGCCGTATTGATTATTGCTTGTCCGTGTGCCTTGGGTTTAGCGACGCCAATGTCAGTTATGGTTGGTGTTGGTAAAGGGGCTCAGAATGGTATTTTGATTAAGAATGCCGAAGCCTTAGAGAAAATGAACAAGGTAGATACTTTAATAGTTGATAAGACCGGAACGATAACTGAAGGAAAGCCGACCGTTGCAAAAATAGGCTCATTTGGAGACCCCTTTCTCGAAAGCGAAATAACCCAACTTATAGCTTCCCTAAACAGTCGCAGTGAACATCCACTTGCCGAAGCTACCGTTAAGTATGGGAAAGAACAAGAAATAGAAATACTTAAAGTAGAAGATTTTAGGGCAGTAACAGGAAAAGGAGTCGAAGGGAAAGTAGGAGGTAAGAGGTTAGACTTAGGCAATGCCAAAATGATGGAATATGTTAAAGCAACTATTACATCAGATATGAAGAAAGAAATACAATCTTTTCAGAAACAGGGAAAAACAGTTTCCTATTTGGCTATTGATAGTCAATTGGCCGGTTATGTGGTTATAGAGGATAAAATTAAGGAATCAAGCGGGAAAGCTATTAAGGAGCTTCAAAACAAAGGCATCTCAGTAATAATGCTGACCGGTGATAATGACGATACGGCGCAAGCAGTAGCTAGTGAACTCAACCTAACCAATTTTAAAGCAGAAATGCTGCCTGAAAATAAATTGGAAGAAGTTAGTAAATTACAGGAACAAGGCCATATAGTTGCGATGGCAGGAGATGGCATTAATGATGCCCCGGCATTGGCCAAAAGTGATGTAGGTATTGCCATGGGAACAGGAACAGATGTTGCTATTGAAAGTGCTATGATTACCCTTGTAAAAGGAGATTTACATGGGATAGTAAAAGCAAGAAATTTAAGCGATAAAGTAATTCTAAATATAAAGCAAAATCTATTTTTTGCTTTGATTTATAATACCCTAGGTGTACCAATAGCGGCGGGGGTTTTATTTCCGATTTTTGGAATTCTCTTATCACCTATGATTGCTGCATTAGCCATGAGTTTCAGTTCCGTTTCAGTAATTGTAAATGCCTTGCGTTTACGAAATATAAAAATTTAGGAAGCAGATGGTAAAAACAAAGACAGCTAAAAAAATTAGAAAAGCACATCGCTATTTGGGTATCTTTTTGGGTATTCAGTTCTTGATGTGGACTATTAGCGGAATGTATTTCAGTTGGACAGATATTGATGAGATTCACGGGGATCATTTCAAAAAAGACAGTCCCGAGCAAACTGCATTTTCCAACTTACTGGGAAGCTCTCAGTTAGGTCTTCAGGAACCTATTAAATCATTAGAGCTGCTTGAAATAGCAGATGCCCCATATTATTGGATTAATGAAACCGCCCTTTATAATGCGCTTACTGGGGCAAGGAAAGATGAACTCACAGAACGGGAAGCAGTTCAAGTTGCCGAGCGCTATATGTTGTCGGATTTAGAATTTGATCAAATACAGAGAATTGAAGCTGTGGGAGAACATCACGAATATCGTGGTAGACCTTTGCCGGCGTATGAGATATCATATAAATCTGATAAAAATCTTAAGGCTTATGTAGCCATTGAGAATGGAGCTTTTCAAATAGTTCGTTATAGAGATTGGCGGTGGTTCGATTTCCTTTGGATGACACACACCATGGATTATCAAGGGCGTGATAATTTTAATACAATAGTACTAAGGGCTTTTTCGCTTTTAGGATTAATAACAGTTCTAAGTGGGTTTTTACTTTGGTTCACAAGTTCGCCTACGGTTAGAAAAATTAAAAATTGATTACTATGAAAAAGAACATCTTATATATCGGTATTGCAGTGCTTATAGGGCTACTTGGGGGTTATTTATTATTTGAGATAAGTTCAGATACAACCAATCTGAAAACGTCTGATAATCAAAATCATTCAGAAGCGGCAGAGAACGAGATGTGGACCTGCTCCATGCATACACAGATTATAAAATCTGAACCTGGTGATTGCCCAATATGTGGGATGGAATTAGTGGCTGCCGGATCTGTTGTAGATGGTTTGGCGGCCAATGAAATTAAAATGACTAAAAATGCTATGGCCTTGGCTAATATTCAGACAAGCATTGTGGGTAATACAACCGAAAATGATGAAGATGCCATGATTTCACTATCCGGAAAGATTTCCGCGAACGAAGAAAATAGCTCGGTTCAAGCAAGTTATTTTGATGGTCGATTGGAGCAATTAAACCTAAGCTATGAAGGACAGGAAGTCAATCGTGGGCAATTGTTAGCAACTATTTATGCACCGAAGCTCGTAGCTGCTCAGCAGGAATTAATTACAGCGGCCTCCTTAAAAGAATCCCAACCGGACTTGTATAAAGCCGTTCGGAATAAATTGAAACTATGGAAGCTTTCAGAAAAACAAATCAACGACATAGAAAGTTCGGGAAAGGTTAATGAGAACTTTCCGATATATGCAACGGTTTCGGGAACGGTAGCTGCGGTAATGGCCGCAGAAGGGGACTATTTAAAACAAGGTCAGCCTATTCTCAAAGTAAGTAATTTCAATTCAGTTTGGGCAGAGTTTGATGCCTATGAGAATCAAATTTCTCAATTTAAGAAAGGGCAGAAGATAAAGATTACTACAAATGCATATCCTGATAAGGAATTTGATGCAGTGATTTCATTTATTGACCCTGTTTTGAATAATAATACCAGAACAGTAATAATCCGCACAACCTTAAGTAATAAAGAGAATTTATTTAAACCGGGGATGTTTGTGACAGGAAAAGTAAAAAGTGAAGCTCAGGCTACGGGAGAATCATTGAATATTCCTGCAAGTGCCGTTTTATGGACAGGAGAACGCTCTTTGGTATATGTAAAAACGAACCCAAACGAAGCTATTTTCGAAATGAGAGAAGTAACTGTTGGGGTGCGTAATGGGGAAAATTATATCGTTACTTCCGGTCTGAATGATGGGGATGAAATTGTCACCAATGGGACCTTTACAGTAGATGCAGCAGCGCAATTACAAGGTAAAAAATCGATGATGAACAAGTCGGGTGGCAAAACGATGACTGATAATGAAGCTCATTTAGGAACGAAAGATGATTTAGGAAAAGGAGCCAATCAGGTTTCAGCAATGGAAATGAAATTACAAAAAGGATTTCAAACAGCTTTTCAAGCTGCATTAAAACCATATTTTAAAATGAAGGATGCTTTTGTTGCTAGCGACCCAGGGCAAGTTTCTATTTATGCAAAAGCTACGGCTGAAAAAATAAGTGTCATAAAAACAAATGATTTAGGCGACAAGGAAAAGGCACATTTGGCAAAGAGTCTTGAAATGTTAGAGGCCATTCATTCTACGGCAGATTTAAAAGATCAAAGAGTTAAATTGGTAGTGCTAAATGAAAATATGGTGACGCTTGCGATGAATATCAAATCGCCCTCAGAAATATTATATGTTCAAAAATGTCCCATGGCGAAAAGCAATAAAGGCGGTATTTGGCTAAGTACAGAAAAAGAAATTAAAAACCCGTATTACGGTGATGATATGTTGACTTGTGGAAGTGTGGTTTTTACTATAAAATGAGAACTAAACCAGAAGGATTTCATTTTTTAGTCCAAGAAGAATATTTAAGGCAAGCTATATCTTTAGTATTACACTATCCAAGAAAACAAATGATTCTGATGTTTGCTGCTACCGCCCGAAAATCCTTACTAAACTAATTCCTTGCTCTCCCTTGGCCGGCGGAGTTTATTGGAGATGTTGAGCTGTGGATGGTAGACCCAAAAAAATAGGATCTTATAAATACATCCAATATTTTACCTTAGAAAACCCCGTTATTTCGTTTCCATTTGTGAATCCGAAGAATTGAGTCCTTTAAAAAATAACCATAAAGGAAGAATTAGTTGGACAAGCCCTATTGGAAGAAGCATATTCATACTGATACTATTTCCTAAAATCGAAAATAATATTTCAATAAACATAAGGGTTACCGCTACTATCCCAAAAATGGAAATGACTTTTGGAATTAATTTAGACACGTATAAAGCATAGTATAAAATAAAAAGAGGAAAGCAAGAAATAAGTAAACTCAAATAATGTGTCCACCAATGTTTTTTATAAAACACATTACCTAATGAATTAAATATATCTGCATTGTCTGTTCCATTTTTTGTATACTCCAGACTTAATTCTAACATAGAGAGAACACTATAATTATCAATCGATATTGCTACAAATTCCAGGATACAGCTTGCCAAATATAGAAATGCCAAAGTGGTGCTATATTTTTTGAAAATTGGCAATAAAATAGAAGCTATTACCACGGACGTAATTCCGCTTAAAAATAAAAGTAAGGTCGAAATAATGATTTCATTTGAGTTTGCGGAAGTCGCACTTAGAAAATCATCTGAAAATAGTACAGGACCTTGTAAAAATTGATAGACCGTAATACCTATTGCAAAAATGAGTAAAAACAATAGTCCTACAAGCCTAGCTGTTTTTTTATTAGATTTCATATTTATATTTATGAGATGATTGCTTGATTAACAAGACGCGTTGTGTACTATAATGTTACAAAGTACATGGATTTTTAACGGTCTACAATACGAATATTAGCGAGTTCTAATGGTACAATCTTCGATTTATAATGAAGCTTTATTTTCGTTTTAATTTCTATTTTTCTTAGAGTGTTTAGTTATGAGTTCTTTTATTTCTCACTATTTGTACTATACGATTATATATGATTTCTGCTAAATTCCAGTCATATCCATCAAAGTTGGTCGTATTGTTAAATTGAATAACAACTGTGTCAATGTCTTTGTGGTATTCGGCAATACTTTGATAACCGACAAGCAGCCCTGTATGTTCGTAAAAGTAAATGGAGCTATAGATTTCCTGTTCCCCTTCATTAAACACTGAACCATCGTTTAATGCCCGCAAGAATTTACCCACATCTTCTGCTGTAGCCAGCATTAAACCTGTATCTTCAGTTTTAAAATCTTCCTCCAAGCCAACATAATAGCCACTCATCACCTCCTCTATATCCACTTCATGTAGCGAACCAAAGGTGTGTTTCAGTCCAAGAGGTATCAAAATTTCTTCCTTGATATATTGCTGATGAGGATAGCCTAATACTTTATCAATGAGGTCCGAAATCAACATATAATTTGTATTAGAATAACCATAATCTTCATCCGGTTCAAAGTCTGCTGGTAAATCAAGTGCGTAATCAAGTGTTTCTTGTTTATTTTTTGGTGGATTTTTCCAATAATCTGGATGGTCTATAAAATTTGGAATACCGCTTCTATGTTGTGCCATCATTTTCAGGGTGATTCTTTCTGAATTTTCAATTCTTCCCGCAAGTTCTGGAAAATAATCAGCGAGTGTTTTATCCAAAGACAAACGTTGGTCTTTGACTAGTTTTGCCGTAGCAACAGCGACATATAACTTGGTAATACTGGCAATTTTGAATATGGCCTGCGGATAGGCGGGTATTTTGTTTTTTCGGTCATGCCAACCTGCGGCATAAAACTCCGGAGGTTCCCCGGCTTGGTCCACATAAACAATCATTCCGTCAAAGCCATGTCCAATCCCTTCATTTAATTGTTCTTGAACCGTATCAGGTAGTGGTAAAATCCAAGCCTTTACCAAAATCCATGGTACGAACCACAAAGAGGATATGCTCGCCATAATAAATACTATTCTGAGGATTCGTTTTGTTTGTTTCATTTTATAATTAATCTATTTTAAGATTTGTTGATCTAATAGGTTCGTTTAGATTTTTGGCTTTTTTTACTTGTTTGGATGGCCATTTCAGTCCGAACAAGGGTTTTAAGAAACCGATTCTCCGGATGATGAATTCATAAATGAGGAAACATGTTAAACAGCTAAAAGATACAACACTTAAGAATTTTAAAATAATAGGTATTTCCAATGGTAATATGAACATGGCCCCGGCATATAATACAAACATGTGAATTATATACACCGGATATGCTGCCTGACTTAGATAATTTAGTACTTTACTTGGTTTGTTCAAGTACTTATAACCAAGACCGAAGACTCCAAAAATCCAGCAATTAGATTCAATAGCCATGAGATACCCGGGCGCTTCAGTTTCAAAGAATAGGAATCTAATACTATACAGAATGATGGCTAAACCAATATACAACCATTTCCATTTTAAAACGGTTTGCCAGAACGTTTTACCACTGTAGACTAAAAGAAAGCCAAAAAAGAAGGCAAGAAACCCATTAAAAAAGCCATGCCAAGTCTGGGCATACAATGCAAACAGTTGGGGCTTTACCAATAAAACCTCAATGACAAAAAATAGGGATATCAGCAAGGGCCCAAGAGGATGACTCATTATAGTGGATAAGACTCTTTTTATTTTACCGTCCTCATGCTTTTTTAGATAGAAATACAGTGGCAAAAATAAAATTACATATACAAAGATATTTCCCAGAAACCATAAATGGCCTTGATGGGGATAATAGCCCAAGGGCATATTATAGTATTTCTGAAAAATCAAAAAATGCAATGGAGCAATGGCCACTATCCCAAAGGCAAAAGGCAATAATATGCGTTTGGTCCTTTCCAGAAGTAATTGCTTCCAGTTTCGCTTGCCCATAGCAAAATACAGTCCCATACCTGACACAAAGAACAAAAGTGGAATTCGCCAAACGTTTAGCATGGACATGGGTATCCATAAGGCCTCTAATGATTCGTCACTCCTTATAAAACCGATGAACATGGCCCAAGGTTGAAAAATGATAGCTATATGATAGATAAGTAATAAACCAATGGCAATAACTCTTAGCCAATCTATATCATGTCTTCTTTCTGTTTTCATTTGTAGAGATATACTAGATTATTTATTGCAGCATCATGGCAATAACGGGGCGGGTTTTTTCGATTTCTGTCAAATCAAACTGTAGGCCAAGTGGCTCTAATTGTTGCTGTAGCATTTCATAAATGGGCTTTATTTCGGTAAAATCGCCTATTACACTTTCTCGTGGTGTTGCACCAAAGTTGTTTTTTAAGGTCTTATCGGCCTTGGCATCCATAAGAAGTTGTACGATTTCGACCCGACAAAAGAAGGCGGCGGCATGCAAGGCAGTGGCCCCATCATTATTTTTAAGGTTTAAATCCGCCCTGGCATCAATAAGAGCTTTGGCGATATCGATTTTTCCAAAACTTGCCGCAGAGATTAAAGGGGTAGAACCACTCATAGCATCTTTTTTGTTGAGGTCGGTTCCTGCCGTAATATGTTGCCTTACAACCTCCAGATTACCGGATATTACCGCAGTTTGAATATCCATGTCTGGTTTGTGTACTTCCGCTCTGGCTTTGTTGCTGTTGTCCATTTTTGTATCGGTATTCTTGCCAGACTGGGCGCAGGAGCTTATTAGTAAAATGATTAGGAGGGAAAAGTTAATAACGGTTTTTAAAGAATTAATTCTAGGCATTTCCATGATTTTGATTTTTAATAGTTGATACTAAATTTTGTTACCACAAAGATGGGGTGATCGTTGGTGCAAGACTTATGAGCTATGCAGCTAAATCCATCAAGTTTGAGGAAGGCATAAAAACTATGACGCAGGGATATCAATTATGACGCAAGCAGACACTTATACCTCAATATTCTAATTGCAGACTTGTATGGGTTTCCCGTAAATTTTTTCTAATTTCGATATGCCAAGAAACAGCATGCCGGACCCATTATTTACAGAAGATCATTTTATTGACAAGGCAGAAGCCCTCATTGTAGAGAACCTTTCTAACGAACAATTTGGTGTTTCTCAACTTGCAGAAGCCATGAACATGAGCCGTTCTAGCCTACTGCGAAAGGTGCAGAAACATACTAAGCTCTCCGCAAGTCAATTCATAAGACAGGTCCGTTTACAAAAAGGGATGGAGTTGCTAAAGCAGACTTCGTTAACCGTTTCTGAGATTTCATATCAGGTCGGCTTTGGAAGCACTTCCTACTTCATCAAATGTTTTAGGGAACAATATGGTTATCCCCCCGGTGAAGTTGGAAAGGGGACACTGGAAGCAGAATCAGTTCCAACAAATTTCTCTAAGCGTTATCGATGGCAAATCATTGCTATTGCTTCTTTGGCAATTGTAGTTATTTCAGTCTTGCTATTCAGTAAAAAGCAAGGCACTCCGATGGTAAAACTTGAAAAGTCCATAGCGGTTTTGCCTTTTAAAAATGAGAGTAGTGATTCAACCAACCTTTATTTTGTAAATGGACTTATGGAATCAGTCTTGGGAAACCTTCAAAAGATAGAGGACCTGAGAGTAATCAGCAGAACCTCGGTAGAGAAATACAGGAATGCGGCGAAGGGGATTACAGAAATAGCAGAAGAACTTAATGTTAATTACTTGATAGAGGGCAGTGGTCAGAGAGTAGGTAATCAGGTATTGCTGAATATTCAATTGATTGAAGCTTCAAGTGATCGCCCTATTTGGGTAGAGCAATACAGCCGTGAAGTCGATGATATATTCTCTTTGCAGAAGGAAGTGGCCCAAAAAATTGCAGCTGCCATTGAGGCGGTTGTAACACCGGCCGAATTGGAACAAATCGAGAAAAGACCTACTGAAAATCTTTTAGCTTATGACTATTACTTAAAAGCGCTTGACCCATACTACTCAAGAACCAAAGAAGGCTTGGAAGAAGCGATTCCATTATTTAAGAAGGCAATCGAAAATGATCCACAATTTGCGCTGGCTTATGCTCATCTTTCAATATCATATTACTATTTAGACATAAATCAGAATCAGAAACAATACAAGGAGCAAATAAATAATTATGCGGACAAAGCGCTATTATATGATTCTAAATCTGATATAAGCCTAATTGCAAAGGCATTATATTATATGTATAACGAGGAATATCGATTGGCTTTGCCCCATCTAGAGAAGGCTTTAGAGTACAATCCGAATTCATCAGCCGTAATCCAGGTACTATCCATTTTATATAGTACTTATATACCGGATACTGCCAAACACCTGAAATATGCACTAATGGGTGTGCGGCTTGATATAGCTGCAAATGACTCAACTGCTAAAAGTTATATTTATTTGGGACTAAGCAACGCACTTATCCAAAATGGTTTTACTGAAGAGGCTTTAATTCATATCAATAAGTCACTGGATTATGATCCAAATAATTATTATGCGCCCTATTTAAAAATACTTATCTTATTTGCCAAGGAAGGCGATATTGAATATTCTACAAAGTTATTAGAGCAAGAGTGGCAAAAGGATACCACCCGCCTGGACATCTTGCAAGAAGTGGGAAATTTTTATTACCACCAAGAACAGTATGATAGCGCTTATTTTTACTTTAAGAAATTTGTCAGAGCCAAAGAAAAAGGAGGCTTGGAGATTTATCCTCATAATGACATAAAAATAGGAATGGTTTATAAAGAGATGGGGTTAGACGAGCAAGCCGCAGATTTTCTCACTTCCTACGCCAAATATTGTGAAACGGACCAATCTATCTACAAGAGTGCCAGTATGGCTGCAAAATATGTTTATGAAGGTGAAAACCAAAAGGCCATAGAGCAATTTAAAGTTTTCGCAACACAGGATAATTACCAATATTGGATGCTATTATTTCTAGAAAGGGACCCCCTCATTAAACGTTTAAAAAGTCATCCGGAGTATGAAGAAACTATCCAAAAGATTAAAGACCGATTTTGGGAAAATCAGGCTAGGCTGAGAAAGTCATTAGAGGAGGAAGGGTTAATAAATTAACAAACAAGTTCTTGTCATATCAGCCTTAAGAATAGTCTTTATGGCACAGGAAAATACTACTCTCTGTAATTATAATTTACCCTGACGACCTAAATTATCAATACAATAAATCCAAGAACTTTTTTAGTAGATTCTCTTGAAACGCAGTAAAATTAAGGTGGGAACCTTGCCTGTCAACCACAATGCTTTTAGGTCACAATTCTACCAAAGCTTTTAAATATATTCGCATGTTACCGAGAATGCCTTTAAGGACATACAAGATTTATTATCTTAGGTACCTAATAGATATAAAGAGCATAATGTTGTTTATTCTTTCGTTGTGCTTCATTATAATCAACCATTAACCAATGACAAAATTCTTTAGAAAAATAAGACAAAATATGATTAGGGATAATAAGGTTATTAAATATCTTCTTTATGCTATTGGAGAAATTATATTAGTGGTTATTGGAATTTTAATTGCGCTAAGTATAAATAATTCGAATGAATTAAAAAAAACCCGAGATGCTGAGAAAGTCTATCTAAAAGAAATAAAGAGTGATTTAATTCAAGATACATTATTGTTGTCTCAAGTAATTAAAGATCACAAATGGCGAATTGCTCAATTAATGTCTCAAGACACAACTATTGACTTTATATTCGAGGAAATTATTGGTGAGCTTCCTAAAGTGGAAGGAGTATCTGAATTAGAATATATTTTCTTTACAGACAGAAAATTTCGGCCAAAAATTGGAACTTATAATTCAATGATATCTGAAGGAAAATCAAATATTATAAGCAATCGTGAGCTATTTAATAATATTCAAAATATCTATGAATTGGAAGTCCAAAATATCATAACTATTGGAGAGGATGTATTGAATCGTTCTATTGAATTAAGAAATAAATATGCGTATGAAATAAAATATGGTGATTTTGGCTCACCTATTAAAATTACTGATAAACGAATATTAGCTGATATTTATATTTCATCTAGACAACTTAATTATTATACAAGGCAATCAGTTTTATTAAAAAAGAGTATAACAGAGTTAATCGAGCTCATAGATAATGAATACCATTCAATAGAATAACGAAAGATTAATTTAGACATTTATAATCCTTTGCTTGGTACTAGCTTACTTGGAAATTCCTTCGGAATATCCTCTGGTTCTTTTTCCTTTACTAGTTTATTTACTAGCTAGTACATCTAAATATAAAATAACACGCTAGCATTTACTAGAAATTAGAGGGTTTTATAATTAAGCCTTTAGTAATTGTAACAAGTCGCAATCTAACACGTCAAATTGTTGTAAAGAAAAAAGATGAAAAATCAAATTCTAATATTACTTGCATTAGTATTACTTAGTGCCTGTAACGACTCAACTAAATCCAGAACTACCAACCAACCAACTCTAACTGATTATCAGGTTGGTGAGAAATGGGTCTGGAAATATAAAGGTGTGACTACTGAAGGAGAAGTACGCTCAGATGGAACAGATACAAGGGAAATAGTAAGTTTTAACGGAGCCCTAGGTATGACTATTGGTAAAGATACTATTCCCGTTACCGAAATCGTTAAACCAGAGGTAAGCGAAACACCGAAGTACGACTGGCCTCTAGAAGTGGGTAAAAAATGGAAATATGAAAACAGTTGGACAAGTCAAGATGGAACTAGTGGAAACCAAAGTCAGAATGCCGAAGTACTATCATACCAAGAAGAAACAGTAGAAGCGGGAACATTTATGGCCTACACAATAAAATACACGGGTAAAACCACCAATTCTAGAGGATATAGCGCAAATGAAACAGAAGTTTGGTTATATGCGCCTGCTGTAAAGAATTTTATAAAACTCACTCAAAATCAAGGTGATTTTCACTACGTGGAGGAATTAATCGAATATTCAAAACCAAAATGAAAAAACGAAGCACAACAATGGCTCGTCATAAATTAGGTTGACTAAAAATTAAACCATTAAAAACTGTGCGTCTCCTTCAAATAATCAAGGTATATAAATACAGATTTGAACTATTCATGCTATCCCAGTAGAGCTGTAAACATTCGAAAATTGTCAAATAGACTTCCAAAAATTACAAAGAATCAGATTTAATAGAATTTCTTGCTAAAGCAGATATGGAAGCAGATACAATTTCTCCTGTTTATGTTCTGGGTGAAAATAAAATACCTTCTCATGCTGTAATCTACCGAAAAGGAGTATACAAACTGTTTAAATTGGAGGAGATGATCGCCGAGAAATAAATGTTTTTACTTCTTTCAGATTGGTTAAAAGTAAAAAAATTCTGAAATATTTTTAGAAATTGTAAAAAATATTGCTGGGATTAATACCGCAGAAAGTTTTAGATTTGAATTATCCAATTAGCCCTTTATAAAGAACGTGCAACAAGATCATATATAAAATAGCTGGAGCTGATGGCTTATAGGGCGATCTTCATCCAAAAGAGCACTTATCTTTAACCGAACAAACAAAGTTGCAAAACCGCTGCTTTTCATATGCACTACCGTTATGAACAATTACTAATAAATAAAAATATATGAGATATTTCATTTTAAGCTTATTTCTTTTACTTTCCTTTTCTGCGCAAGCTCAATGGTCAAACAGATACCCATTAGTTGACGGCTTTGGCCATCATGTTTATTTAGAAGGACATGAATTACCTGTTTTAAATTCAGGGCCTACAGATCCCGCACCATCTCCATCAAATGATGAGGTTGTTTTTTCAGCTAAAGGCTGGTTGTGGATTATGAATCTCAATACATCAGAAGCTAAAAGGATAACATTTTCTCCTGATATGGATTCCAGACCCAATTGGTCTCCCGATGGAAATAAAATAGCTTTTGTTCGTGATAATACTCTAAATACACAAATAGTGCTTTTAGATTTAAATTCTAATAAGGAAACCATTCTAGTCAATTCTGATGCTTTGGATCTAGACCCAATCTTTTCACAGGACGGGAAATTTATATATTATTCTTCGGCAATAAATGGATCATTTGATCTTTGGAAATTAAATCTATCTACTCTTGAAAGTACCATTTTAACTGATGATGATAGCCTAGAGCGACTTCCTGTGCCTACTAATCAGGGAGATTATATTGTTTATCTTCATAAATATGATTTTTCCTATGATGCAATAAAATTGTTAGATATAGCAAAAGGCACTTCGTCGTTTTTGATAGAAGAAAATTTCGTATCCCAGGCCGCTTTTACCTTGGCGCCAGACAACAAAACTTTGGCCTATACTTGGGTTAATGGTGATGATTATGAGCTTCACTTACTTAATATCTTCATTCCTAAAAGCAAAATGCTACTTACCAAAAGCAATGGCCTTCCATTATCCCCTAAATTTAGTTATGATGGTGCTTGGGTTTATTATACTGAGAACAACAAGAATGAGACTTCAGAATTAAAGAGGATTTCAGTCTACGGTGGTTCACCTGAAGAACTAACTGTAAAAACATGGGATTGGGGCACAGCAACCGGAAAATTAAAAATCACCAGTCTTGTTGATGGAAAAACCGAAGCTGTTAGAATGAGCATCACCGATGAAAATGGACATCCAATTATTCCTGAATCTGGTGTTATACATTCTGAAGGACAAAATGGTATTGTATTTTTTTATTCTCCGGGAGAAGTCGAAATAGAAGCACCACTTGGCAATCTTACCATTACGGCGGTTCATGGTTTTTCCACGCCCAAAAAAGTTCAGGAGGTTACCTTAGAATCAAGTTCTACCACAACTGAAATAAAACTGAATAGAATTTGGAATGCGAAACAAAACGGGTGGTATTCAAGCGACAATCATTTCCATTTAAACTATGGAGGCACCAATCAGTTAGATCCTGAAGATATCCGTTTAGACCTTATAGCGGAAGAATTAGATATTGCTTTTCCTTTGATTGCCAATCTCGGAAATCGTTTTCTTGAACAAAATCTTTTAAGTTGGCAAAATGATGGCTTCCCCATCATATCTTTTGGTCAGGAGGTACGATCTCATTTCTTAGGGCATTTAAATTTAATTGGAACTAAGGAAGTATACTGGCCTTGGGTTTGGGGACCTTATTATGATATTTATGGAGCGGATGATAGGCTTAATGCAGAACCACTTCGGTTTGCCCGTAAGAAAGGTGGACTTGGCGGATATGTTCATCCTGTTTCTGTAAGAGATCCTTTTAAAGAGGGAAATGCCCGCTACGTACCTATTTCTCTGACGGCTGATGTTGTTTTGGGTGAAGTAGATATGTTAGAAGTAGGTTGTCTTTGGACAGACGAGATAGGTACTGCGAACTTATGGCATGAGTTTCTTAACCTTGGTATTCCTGTTGCCTTATCTGCAGGTAGTGATGTAATGAATGACCTGTATAGAACTATGGCAATTGGCGCAACAAGAGTATACGTAAAACCTGAAGGAGAATTTTCGCTGGAAAGTTATTTAGATGCACTTAAAAAGGGAAAAAGTTTTGTGAGCAATGCTCCGCAGATTTTATTTTCAATTGACGATAAGGAAGTAGGTGACGTAATTAAATCGAATAAACAGAAAGCCAAATGGAAGCTAACAGTTCACTCGCCGGTTAACTATGAACAGGTAGAAATTTTTGTGAATGGAAAAGTAGTTTGGAGTAAAAAGAGTAAGAGTGGTACTAGCGAAACCTATACTGGAACTATCAAAATACCTGAAGGTGGATGGGTAACAGCCAGAGTTTCCGGTACCAAGTCGGAATGGCCGATGATGGACAGTTTTATATTTGCTGAGAGTTCTCCAATATGGATCAAAGAAATAGGGAGTACCATGCCAGGTAATAAAGTTAGCGCAGCAGAAAAGCTCCTCGAGATCCTAAAAGTCTCAGAACAAAGATTAAACAAAGGTTATGGAGAAAACAAGATCCCTGATTTAGAGGCTCATTTTTCTAAGGCAAAAGAAAAGTTAGTCTTAATTGTAAGTGAAGACAAATAATAATTTGGTCTTAAACACTCCATACCAATGTCTCCTATGAAAAGCATTCATACCCATTTTATAATCAACGTTGGCGTTAATTAAACCAAGCATTATGTAAAAGCGCCTAACGACAAATATGAGTAAGTAAATTAGAAAATAATATGAAAAATAACGTCAAACTACTTATTCTTCTTGGAGCAAGTTTATGCCTCTCTTGTAAAGAAAACAATACAAAAGGGGATTCTATAAATGCAACAGTTCTTTCAGAAAACACCGATTATAAAGGCACAGGAAGTATTACACAAGGTTTAGCAGAGACAATGATACAAAGTATGTTTACCTGTGATCAACCTAGAACCAGAGTTACTGGTATGGGTGAAATTAAAGACCAAAAAGGGAATGTTTGGATAGTTCCTGCCGAAAATAGTTTTACCACAGCAACTGCAGCATTTGATTTATTTAATGAATGTAATGGAATAGTACCAAGTAACATAGCAGATGTAGATTTGAATAGTGTTGCTGTTTCCGAAATTGATGCAGACGGTGAAATAATCACAGGTTTTTTATTTGCTGATAATTATTTTGAACTTTATATTAATGGTAATCTAATAGCCGTTGACCCCGTTCCTTACACACCTTTTAATTCTAATATAGTTAAGTTTAAAGTGAATAAACCATATACGATTGCTGTAAAGTTGATAGATTGGGAAGAAAACTTAGGATTAGGTTCTGAAAATTTACAAGGGAAATCGTATAAGCCTGGAGACGGTGGTTTTATAGCTAGTTTCAGTGATGGGACAGTAACCAATAACAAATGGAAAGCACAAACATTTTATACTTCACCTGTAAAAGATTTGAATTGTTTATCGGAAGTTGGAGCAAAAAGACTTTCCAGAAACTGCGACGAAAGTGGTGTAAATGATGGAACTTCTTTTTATGGTGTACATTGGAAAGTTCCTGCAAACAGTTTTGAAACATCATTTGACGACAGTAATTGGCCAAATGCAACTACTTATTCCGAAGAAACGATTGGTGTAAATAACAAAATGGCATACATGAATTTTATAGAGAAATTTAGCGGTGCCGAGGCCGGAGTTTATCTGGTCTACAAATGTGGTTTTAGATAACGAGGTTATTATTAGATATAAAGTGAAAGAATAACTACGGCCAACAGGGTGCATAAGTAATAGCGGTTTAATTGATATAAAGAAAATATAAACATAAAACTAAGATCAGTGTAAAACTGAAAATTTAGTGAATAGAAAATCACTACTACTCATACAAGACAGCGTTGTGCAATATATTGAGAAACGAACTTTCCAGAATAAAATATTTCAAAATAATGACCTTTAATATTATCATAATAGTTCCAAGTTTAATGACTGGATTATTAGTACTTATTGGCGGACTTATTTTTAAGAAAAACCCACCGAAAAAAATAAATTGGTGGTATGGATATCGGACTAAACGCTCAGTGAAAAACCAGGAGCAATGGGATTTTGCTCAAAAATTAGGAGCAAAAAATATGATAAAATACTCCTTAATTCCTTTTCTGACGACCATTTTTGGATTTGTGATTGATATAAAATATGTTGGAGGGAGTATCGGAATAGTGGTTTTTAGTACTGTTTTATGGGCTTTTCTAACTATTTACGAAACAGAAACTAAACTGATATCGAAATTTAAAAAAAATAACTACTGAATAAAATACGTTGTAAAACAATTGATATAAACAATAGTGCGAGCAGTTACAATACCAAAACCAGCATGCTTTGCATTTTATAGCTTTCAAACACGCGAATTTTCTAATATATAGTAAAGGATTACCTCGTTTCACTCGGTGATCCTTTAAGGGGTTGTTGCTCAACTAAAGCCAGCATGCTTTGCATTTTATAGCTTTCAAACACGCGAATTTTCTAATATATAGTAAAGGATTACCTCGTTTCACTCGGTGATCCTTTAAGGGGTTGTTGCTCAACTAAAGCCAGCATGCTTTGCATTTTATAGCTTTCAAACACGCGAATTTTCTAATATATAGTAAAGGATTACCTCGCTTCACTCGGTGATCCTTTAAGGGGTTGTTACTCAACTAAAGCCAGCATGCTTTGTATTTTATAGCTTTTAAATACGTAAATAATCTATATATGCTAAAGGATTACCTCGCTCCACTCGGTGATCCTTTAAGGGGTTGTTGCTCAACTAAAGCCAGCATGCTTT
>CALOAJ010000021.1:0-48766 GCA_942491255.1 uncultured Flavobacteriaceae bacterium
GAAGCAGGGATTAAATGAATTTCTTCTTCTCCTAGGAATAATTGATTTTCAGGCTTTTTTTTTCTGAATCAAATTCAAGAGAGGCTAGTTTCATCAAAGTCAACTCAACAAGCAGTCTCTGGTTTTTACTCGCCTTATAATTCAGGTCACAGGTATTTGCTAAGTCGATGGCTTTCATAAGAAAGGTATCTGAACTTTTTTGTGATTGTTCCAGATATTTCTTTTTAGTCTGTTCTCCAACGTCTAAGAGCGATATGGTTTCTGAATGCTTACATAAAAGAAGATCTCTAAAATGAGTAGCTAAACCACTGATAAAATAATTTCCTTCAAATCCTTTAGCCAAAACTTCATTAAAAAGAAGGAGGGCCTTTGGTATTTTGTTCTCTATTAATAAATCTGTAATGCTAAAGTAGGTATCATAGTCCAGTACATTTAAGTTCTCCGTTACAATGGCCCTACTCAGATTTTTACCTGCAAAGCTAACCATTCTATCAAAAATAGAAAGAGCGTCTCTCATGGCACCATCTGCTTTTTGAGCTATGATCAATAAAGCATCTTCTTCAGCTTCAATTCCTTGTTCTTCGGCAATATATTTTAAATAATCAGCCGCATCTCTTACTGTAATTCTTTTAAAGTCAAATATTTGACATCTAGAGAGTATTGTTGGAATAATTTTGTGCTTCTCTGTAGTGGCCAAAATAAAGATGGCATGGCTGGGAGGTTCTTCAAGAGTTTTTAAGAAAGCATTAAAGGCAGCTTGAGAAAGCATATGCACCTCATCAATTATATAGACCTTGTATTTCCCTACTTGTGGCGGTATGCGCACTTGTTCGATTAAATTTCGAATATCATCTACGGAGTTGTTTGAGGCCGCATCTAATTCGAAAATATTGAAAGCAAAATCTTCATCTAAATGACGTTCTCCATCCTGATTTATTTGTTTTGCTAGAATTCGGGCACAGGTGGTTTTACCAACTCCTCGTGGGCCACAAAAGAGCAAGGCCTGAGCCAAATGATTTTTATCAATAGCATTTAGCAAAGTATTGGTAATAGATTGTTGGCCAATAACATCTTTAAATGTTTTTGGTCTGTATTTCCGTGCCGATACTATAAAGGGTTCCAATGTCTTATTATTATTTTTTAAAGTCCGATAATGCCTAATTGGACCTTCCTTACAAATATAGAAATAGCACCTAATTTAAGTGTTTGTTTTACCTATTAAAGACTAATTTTTATCAACAATTGAATAGGAGGTATCGATTTGAAGTACGACCAGAGGTCCGGCTGTACTTTAAATACTTATAAAGGAATGCTAATTGTTATTTTGTTGCTTAAACTAAATTGTACCTTTGCCTAAGCAGGTGATTCTATCGCGCTCATTTTTTTGAGTGAGGAAAGTCCGGACACCATAGTGCAGTATAGCGGGTAACGCCCGTCTCCCGTTTATTTAATATGGGAAGGACAAGTGCAACAGAAAGAATGTACAGGTAATGCTGTAGTGAAATCATGTAAACTCTATACGGTGCAACGCCATGTAAATCAGTGTTTGAGGGTGGCACGCCTGAACTGAAGGGTAGGCGGATTGAGCTTAGGGGTAACTCTAAGTCTAGATAAATGATAGGAAAATTTCTTCGGGAGTTACAGAATCCGGCTTATAATCTGTATTAAATACCCTTGCCTTTGAATTCCTTGGAATTTATTGGCAGGGTTTTTTTAAACCAGATCTATATTAAAAAAACTAAAGACAGAGCTTCCATATTTTTTATTTTCAACAAAATTCGGTAGCTCACTCAAATCAGTATGTTTTGAATGCTCAATAATCAAAAGACCATTAGAATTGAGAAGTTCTCTATTAAAAACTTTAGAGCGAATTTCTTCACAATCATTAACACTAAAATTATAAGGTGGGTCGGCAAAAATTAAATCAAAAGTTTGCGGTGTTCTATCTAAAAACTTTAGTACATCTCCTTTTACTACCTCAATTGCAAAATCAAATTCTTTGGAAATTTTTGAAATAAATGAATAGCATTTGAAATCCGCATCTACGGCAACTATTTCAGGTACGCCTCTGGAAGCAAATTCCAAACTTATATTCCCTGTTCCTGCAAATAAATCGAGCGTTTTAATATCTTCAAAATGATACCTGTTGTTTAAAATGTTAAATAGGGCTTCTTTAGCCATGTCCTTCGTAGGTCTTACGGGCAGACCTTTTGGAGGGGAAATTTTTCTCCCTTTATGAGTTCCGGAAATAATCCTCATTAGAGCGCATTAAGGATATTAAAATCTACTTTCTCAACAGCTAATTCTTCTGAAAACAGATCATGAGGAGGGATAAATATGGAGAGATGTTTTATATACTCATAAGTGGCATTATAATATTCATCTTCCATTTCAATATCTCCAAAAAGTCTCATTTTTATGATTTCAGTATCCAGTTTTAGCTGTTCCATGGTAAATAGGAGATAGTATAAATAGTCCTCCTTGGTGGTATAAACAAAACTATTGTAAAAGAGTAGTTGTTTTGAGGATATAACAGTAATTTCCATTTGATTATCACATAAATAGACATAACAAATAGGCTCGCTGTTATAGCCATGAGCATTTAATAAGGTTTCTACCATTACAGTAGCATTGTGCTTAAACACAAATTCACCGAATAACTCAAAAATATAATTGTTGATATTTACAAATGGGATATAAACATTTACCAAATCGTAATTTGGAATTTCATCAAAATCTATATGATCATTGGCTAATATTTTCACGTTAAACTTGAGGTAATTGGCCAATTCATCTTTATTGAACAAGGGAGTGGGTACAAAGCTAAATAGTGTGTTTTTATGAACAACCACTACTTCAGAGAAGATTTGATTTGTAAGCTCGTGCTGATTAAAAAACATCACGAGTCTCTTTTTTAATTCATAGGGACTTACTTCACTCTCAAAGGTAAGTCGCTCAAATTGTGATAGGTTATTGGCAATAGTATCTACAATACAAAAAGAAAGTCCATTCAAGCTAACCTGAATGGACAATTTTTTATAATTTTCTAAGGGACTATTTTTTTTCTTTTTTGTCATAAATAGGGGGCCAGTTTCCATTAGTACTTACCTCCGTAAGGGAACCAACTTTTATTTCGGAACCATTGACTTCTTCAACGCTTACTTGTGCGTTCTCCCTATTTAAGAGATCTTTAGGCTGGTCAAAAAGAATTACATCTTTTTTTACCTTCGCCTCAAAAACAGGCGCTTTGTATCCTTGTTTATCTACAATAGCGGATTTCATTTCAAAAGTTTCTCCGCCCTGCGCATAAGGAACATTCATCATAGATTTATATCTATCATCACCTTTAAACAATGAATCCTTTACAGCTACAAAACCGAGCGTGTCAATAATTCTCACTTCTTTTAACAAATCTATGCCATAGACCTTGTCGTATTCCATGTAAGAAGAATCTCTTTGTTGTGTTATGGTATATTTACCTGAATCAACAAAAGATACCAAGGATTTGAAATCATTTGCAAATTTACCATTAACAGTCCTGTACGCTTCTTGTGAGTCACGGATGTCCTTTAAGTTGGAAATAACTTTAGAAAATCGTTCTTCCTTGATTTTTTTAAACTCTATCGGTCCGGTGACGGATCTATAGATTAAATATCCAAGAATTATACATACTATCCAAAGTGATATTTGTAAAACAGTTCTCATTTGATCTTATTTATATTTAGAGGTCTTCACAAATCTACAATTTTTTTTTAATCGTAAAAGGTTTTGACCCAAAAATCCTGTTTATCTTTGATACCTTATGAAATTGCCCACCACATCTGCCTTTTACAAGATCCTAAGGGCGAGTTTTGCCCATATCCCGACAGAAAAGCAAGATACAACCTTACTTCGCATAGCTGAGTTTGTTTTATCAAAGAATACTGACACCATTTTTCTTCTTAAAGGCTTTGCCGGTACGGGAAAGACAACCATTATCGGAACCATTGTGTCCAATTTATGGAAAACCACCCTAAAAGCCGTTTTGTTAGCTCCTACTGGAAGAGCAGCCAAGGTAATGAGTAATTACTCCAAAACGGACGCCTTTACCATTCATCGAAAAATATATTTCCCAAAAAAGGAAAAAGGAGGGGGTATTAAATTTGTATTGGCGCCCAATAAGCACAGAAATACCCTATTTATAGTTGATGAGGCCTCTATGATTCCGGATGCTCCTTCTGAGTCGAAGCTTTTTGGAAACGGTTCTTTATTAGACGATTTGATAATGTACGTTTATTCAGGCTTCAATTGTAGATTGATGTTAATAGGTGATACCGCACAGTTGCCACCCGTACATCTGCAAATTAGTCCGGCTTTAGATGAACATAAGCTTTCAGCTAATTATAATAAAGAAGTTGTTTTTTTAGAATTAGATGAGGTAGTAAGGCAAGCTGAAAATTCAGGGATTCTGGTTAATGCTACCCAATTGCGTACAGACTTAAGTGCCTATGTAATCCCACAGTTTAAGTTTGATGTTGCTCCTTTCAAAGATATCGTCAGGCTTGTAGATGGTTATGAAATCCAAGAGGCCATTGAAAATGCTTATCATCAATACAGCAAGGAAGAAACCGTTTTTATTGTTAGATCTAATAAACGAGCTAATTTATATAATGAAAGTATCAGGAATAAAATTTTATTTCTAGAGAATGAATTATCTCCTGGTGATTATATGATGGTAGTAAAGAATAATTATTTCTGGTTAAAACCTAATTCGGAGGCAGGCTTTATAGCCAATGGTGATATTATTGAAATATTAGAGATCTATGCGCTAAAGGAACTTTATGGTTTTAAATTTGCAGAAGTGAAAATTAAGATGGTAGATTATCCTAATCAGAAGCCTTTTGAAACAGTTTTACTTCTCGATACCATTAGGGCAGATTCTCCCTCTTTGCCTTATGCAGAAAGTAACAGGCTTTATCAAGAAGTGCTTCAGGACTATGCGCATGAAAGTTCAAAATACAAAAAGTTTCTAGGGGTAAAGAACAATAAATATTTCAATGCTTTACAAGTTAAGTTTTCCTATGCGATAACTGCACATAAATCCCAGGGAGGACAATGGGAAACAGTTTTTGTCGAGCAGCCTTATTTGCCTAATGGGATAGATAAAGATTATTTAAGATGGCTTTATACGGCTATTACAAGAGCTAAAACCCAATTGTATTTAGTAGGCTTTAAAAGTGATTTTTTTGTTGGAGATGAATAACTTAAATTAGTGCTGGAGTACTCAAAAAATGACGTCGGAGACTATAATTAGTATTTTTTTAGGTGTTGGCCTTGCTGCCTCGGCAGGGTTCAGGGTTTTTTTACCACTTTTTGCTTTAAGTTTGGCTTCCCATTTTGGCGTTTGGGAATTAAATGAGCATTGGCAATGGATTGGTAGTATGTTCGCTGTAATAACTTTAGGTATTGCCACGGTAATAGAATTATTAGCATATTTTATCCCATGGGTAGATAATGTACTTGACAGTGCCTCCTTACCTCTTGCAGGTATAGCCGGTACGGCAGTAATGGTATCGACTATTGCCAATCTAGATCCGGTAGTTACTTGGTCTTTGGCTATCATAGCAGGTGGAGGAACTGCAACAGCAATAAAAGGAGCTTCTGCGGCCGGGCGATTAACTTCTACAGTTAGTACCGGGGGTTTAACGAATCCCTTGATTTCCGCAATAGAATCAGGAACGGCCATGGTGGTCACAACAGCTTCAATTTTTGCCCCTATACTAGCTATGATCCTAGTTATTGTTATATTAGCCTTTATCTTTTATATCTATAGAAAATTACGTCCAAAACTCAAAGATCATTAGCTAAGTAGAAATGAATAAAATCGTCGCCATGATACCTGCCCGATATGCTGCTTCTCGATTTCCCGGGAAATTGATGCAAGATTTAGCAGGGAAGCCGGTAATCGTAAGAACCTATGAAGCGGCTCTTAAAACAGGGCTTTTTCATGAAGTATATGTAGTTACCGATAGTCCGCTCATTTATGATACCATTCAAAATGAAGAAGGCAAAGTAATTATGAGTATTGAACAGCATGAATGTGGAAGTGATAGAATAGGAGAGGCTGTAAGTGATATGGACGTTGATATTATTTTAAATATTCAAGGTGATGAACCTTTTACAGACAAAGAAAGTCTTAGTGCTCTTCTAAAAGTCTTTGAGAATGATCCTGATAAAGAAATTGATTTGGCCTCTTTAATGACTAGGATGACTAATTGGGATGAAATAAACAACCCAAATACGGTGAAGGTAATTGTGGATAATCGGAATTTTGCCTTGTATTTTTCCAGATCACCAATTCCCTATCCCAGAGCCAAAGAATTGGATATTCCTTACTTTAAACATAAGGGAGTCTATGCATTTCGAAAAAGTGCCTTGATGGATTTTAGACGATTACCCATGCAAATATTAGAAGCTGCCGAGAAAATAGAGGCAATCCGCTATCTAGAATACGGTAAAAAGATTAAAATGGTAGAAACAAGTGTTAGCGGAATAGAAATAGACACTCCGGAAGATTTAGAAAAAGCAATTAAAGCATGGACATAGATTTTGGAAATATTAAGGTAGTGGGATTTGATGCTGATGATACCCTATGGGTAAACGAGACCTACTTTAGGGAGGCTGAAGAAAGATTTGCTGAATTATTAGAAAAGTTTGAAACAAAAAATAAGATAGATCAAGAGCTTTTCAAAATGGAAATGAAGAATCTGGATACTTATGGCTACGGAATAAAAGGCTTTATGCTTTCTATGATAGAATCTGCCTTAGAACTATCTAATTATACCATATCGCAAAAGACCATTTCGAGCATTTTAACCTTGGGGAAGGAGATGATTGAAAAACCGGTAGAGCTATTACCTGGCGTAAAAGAAGTGTTGTCACTTTTGAGCAATAAATATCGTTTGATAGTTCTTACAAAAGGAGATTTATTAGATCAGGAGCGAAAACTGGATAAGTCCGGCTTATCCGATTATTTTCATCATGTTGAAGTTTTGAGTGATAAAAAAGAAAGTAATTATAGAAACCTACTCGATCATTTGGAGATTCAATTGAATGAATTTTTAATGATTGGAAATTCATTAAAATCAGATGTTTTGCCCATAATAAATATGGGTGCACAGGCGGTACATGTTCCTTTTCATACAACATGGGCACATGAAGAAGCAACTCCTGAAGAAAGTGTCAATAAATATTTGACACTAAATGAATTGTCAGAGATTTTAAAGTACCTAAATTGAAACTATGGAATTAAGGAATGAAATTATAAAAAAACAAAATAAAAAAAGTCCTCTAAAAAAACCTTACCGCAATTTCCCAATGGTGCCTAAGGTGGTTTTTGGGGAAGGCAGTTTTGATCAGCTAGGGGATATTTTAATGCTTAAAAGGCAGAGTGTAGATGCACCTATGATTTATCTGGTAGACGACGTTTTTAAAAATTCTAGCTTAATTGACAGAATTCCATTGCTTTTTGATGATCAGATTATTTTCCAGTGTGCAGAGGAAGAACCTAAGACCGAACAGGTAGACGTCCTGGTCTCAAAAATCAAGGAGGATTTTAAGGAATTGCCATCAGGTGTTATTGGTATAGGCGGAGGAACAATGATGGATTTAGCAAAGGCCGTGGCGATTATGTTAAAGAATAAAGGAACTTCAGCTAAATATCAAGGCTGGGATTTAGTTCATAAACCCGCGATTTACCATGTAGGAATTCCTACCATTAGTGGAACTGGTGCCGAAGTATCCAGAACCACTGTTTTAATGGGGCCTACGAAGAAATTAGGGATTAATTCTGACTACACCGTTTTTGATCAGGTAGTTTTAGATCCCGATCTTTTGCAGGGCGTACCTAAGGAGAAATGGTTTTTTACAGGCATGGATTGCTTTATTCATTGTATAGAATCATTAAATGGCACCTATTTAAACGCCTTTAGCCAGAGTTATGGTGAAAAAGCCCTTGAATTGTGTAAAGAGGTATTTTTAGGAGATCTTTCTAAATCTGATGCCAGAGCAAAGCTTATGATGGCTTCCTGGCATGGAGGGATGAGTATAGCCTATTCTCAAGTAGGAATTGCTCATGCTTTGAGTTATGGTTTATCTTATTTATTGGGAATACGACATGGGTTGGCCAATTGCCTTGTGTTTCAACATTTAGGGGATTTCTACCCTGAAGGAGTTCGTTTGTTTAATGAGATTTTAAGTAAAAATCAAATTGAATTACCTCAAGGTATTTGTAAAGACTTGACCGATGAACAATTCAATACCATGATTGAGGTTTCTTTAAAAATGACACCCCTTTGGGAAAATGCCCTGGGTAAAAATTGGGAGGCCCATATTACACCGGAAATAATCAGAGCGATCTTTAATAAGATTTAAATCTCAGGTTAAACTTCTTAGCTAAGACCTTGGCAGAAGCGAAAGAATTGACACATGAACAATCTGATTTATTATTGATCCTTAATCCAAAAGAATGCAGACTATTTCTAAGTTTATTTATTTCCAATTAATGGGATGGAAGCTGAAAGGAGATTTTCCAAAACTTAAGAAGTACGTGGTTATTGTTGTTCCACATACAAGTTGGGTAGATTTTATAATTGGTCTCTTAGTGCGAAGCATCAGTAACGAGAAAATAAATTACATAGGTAAGAAAAGCCTTTTTAAACCTCCCTTTGGGTGGTTTTTTCGATGGATGGGAGGAGCTCCAATTGATCGTTCAAAGAACCACAATAAGGTCGAAGCAATTAAGGCCATCTTTGAAGAAAGAGAAGAGTTCAGGCTGGCACTCGCTCCGGAAGGGACAAGAAAAAAAGTATCTCAATGGAAAACGGGCTTCTATTATATTGCTAAAACAGCAGACGTACCCATTGTATTGGTGGCTTTTGATTTTGGCAAAAAGGAAGTTAAAATATCAGCTCCTGAAGACACAAGCGAAAATATGGAGGCGGATTTTGCAAAATATTACGCTTTTTATAAAGGGGTAAAAGGTAAAATTCCTGAATACAGTTTTTAACAATTACAAAATGATTATTCTATGATTCCTTCATAGTGTGATAGACATTCTGAACATCATCGTCCTCTTCAATCTTTTCTAAAAGCTTTTCTACATCTTCTGTTTCTTCATCTGATAGCTCTTTAGTTAATTGTGGAATTCGCTCAAAACCAGATGAGAGGATTTCTATTTCTCGTTCTTCCAATTCTTTTTGTATAGATCCAAAACTCTCAAAAGGTGCATAAATCAAAATCCCATCATCATCAACAAAAACTTCTTCTGCACCAAAATCAATAAGATCTAGTTCCAATTCTTCAGGATCAATTTCTTCAGATGGAATCCTGAAATTACAGGTATGATCAAATAAAAACTCTACGGATCCCGAGGTCCCCAGACTGCCATTACATTTATTAAAATAACTTCTAATATTCGCCACCGTTCGCGTATTGTTATCAGTAGCTGTTTCAACTAATATTGCGATGCCATGGGGGGCGTAACCTTCAAACAGTACCTCTTTAAAGTCACCCAAACTTTTGTCACTCGCCCTTTTTATAGCTCTTTCTACATTGTCCTTCGGCATGTTTACCGACTTGGCATTTTGTATAACTGCTCGAAGACGGGAATTGGAATCAGGATCAGGTCCTCCTTCTTTTACTGCCATAACGATGTCTTTACCTATCCTCGTAAACGCCTTGGACATGGCAGACCATCTTTTCATTTTTCTTGCTTTTCTAAATTCGAAAGCTCTTCCCATAAAGTTGATTATTGATATTGCTTGAAAACAAATTTAAGAATTTTTGATCTCGGCACAAGCCTGATGAAGTCAGATTAACTAGGATGTTAAAATGGTTTCAATGGTTTGTGCCAATTTAAAGTCCTTCTCAGTAATACCACCGACATCATGGGTGTTTAAGTTAATAAGGAGAGTATTGTAAACATTACTCCAGTTCGGATGATGATTTTGTGCTTCACATTCAAAGGCTATTCTTGTCATGACGGAAAAAGCATCTTTAAAGTTTGCAAATTTGGCCTCACGACTAATAGAGCCGTCCTTAAAATGCCAATCACTTAGACTCTCTAATTTTTCAGTAATTTCAATTTCTGTCAACTTTTGCATAGCAGTTTATTTAGAGATTAATATGTGTTTAAAATGGTAATATCTTTAATAAATTCAATTATATAACTATGTGATGGTCAATTATCTCTTGATAACTGACTCTCAGGTTCTTTGGAAGATTGTTCTTTTTTGGCAAAACAGCAAGATATCGCTCTTCATTGGTAGTGAATACTCTTTTGTAAATAGGGTTGAAAACGCCAATTCTATCGACAACATCTTTGATGAAATCTTCATGATGTACCAGATCAGTGCTGCCTAAGTGATAAACACCCCCTTTATTTCGGTTAATTATATAATGAATTTGTTGTGTTAAACGATCATCATTGGTAACATTAATGACCAAGTTAGGGAAAACTTCCACTGCTTCATTATTCCATATCGCCTTCTTTATCTCCTTAATTCTAGGAGAGCTATTACCGAATACCATTGGAACTCTAAGAATAGCCATCTTACTTTTAGGAAGCCGTAACAGCATATTCTCAATTTTAATTTTTAGCCTGCCATAAATACTTTCGGATAAGGTTTTATCTGTTTCATAGGAAGGAAATTTGCTGTAAGCATCAAATACATTGGCTGAAGATAAAAATAACAGTCTGCACTTGTTTAAATGCAGGTATTCAACAATATGTTGATGGGCCTGTACTTGTGCTCCAAAATCTCCTCTTAGGGCAGAAATTATGATTTGTGGCCTGATTTTTTCCAAAATTTGAAAAATATCATCTTCCTGCAGATCATATCTTACAAATTGTTTGTTGTTTTCGAAAGATGCTCTGGCAGAATGATAGGTCGCATAGGTGTCGTAATATTGGCACAATTCTTTATAAATGGCTTGTCCAATAAAACCACTACCCCCTAAAATAAGTACTTTTTTATCACCCCCTTTCACCTACTTCTGCTATCTAGTGTTTATTTTTAATAGTGGCTAGTTTTTATAAAATGGAAGTTTTATTACCGTGGCAGGTACTAGCTTCTTCCTTATTTGAATATGAATTTGGCTATCCGGCACGGCCAATGCCGGCGGAACATAACCAAGACCTATTCCCAAGCCTAATGAGGGCGACATGGTTCCTGAAGTAACTTCCCCAATTTTTTCTCCATCCTCAGTTACTATTTCGTAGCCTTGTCTGGGAATACCTCTTTCATCTAGTTTAAATCCTACTAATTTTTTAGATAAGGGTTTCTCTTTTTCCTTAGCTAAGGCCTCTGAGTTTACAAAGTCCTTACTAAATTTTGTAATCCATCCCAATCCTGCTTCAAGGGGAGAGGTGTTGTCATCAATATCATTACCATATAAACAATAACCCATTTCTAGACGTAGGGTGTCTCTGGCTGCCAGGCCGATAGGCTTAATACCAAAGGATGCTCCGGCTTCCAAGACTTTACTCCATATTTCTTCAACTTCCTCATTTTTACAATATATTTCAAATCCACCCGAACCGGTATAACCTGTGGCCGAAATGATTACATGGGGAATACCCGCAAAGTCACCTACTTCAAAATTATAGAATTTTATGGCCGCTAGATCCACGGAAGTCAATGATTGCATAGCCTCAACCGCCATGGGGCCTTGAATCGCTAAGAGTGAGAAGCCCTCAGAAATATTGCGCATTATAGCCCCGTGTTTTTGATTATATTTTGAAATATGATTCCAGTCTTTCTCTATATTTGAGGCGTTTACAACTAAAAGATAAGTCTCTTCCTTAATCCTGTAAATGATTAAATCATCTACAATGCCTCCATTCTCATTGGGCAAACAACTGTATTGTGCTTTTCCAATGGTTAATTTTGAAGCATCATTGGAACTTACCTGCTGTATGAGTGCTAAAGCATTGGGGCCTTCAATTAAAAATTCTCCCATATGACTCACGTCAAAAACGCCGACAGATTCTCTTACTGTTTGATGTTCAATCGTTACCCCTTCGTAGGAAACAGGCATTAGATATCCAGCAAATGGAACCATTTTAGCGCCAAGAGATTCGTGTATTTTGGTCAAAGCAGTGGATTTCATAATTTTATTTTTAGGCAGCTCAAATTTAGAGAAAAATAATAGATTCTCTTCCTATGATTAACGTAGTTTTATAGGTTACTTATCTCTTAGTAGATATTTTTTTAGTTCCTCATATTTATCAATTTTTATGGAAACTTTCTCTTTGTGAAGTAATTTTTCTATCTCTGTTGGTAAGGGTATTTTAATGTTCAGCGTTTCTTCAACCACGCTCAAAAATTTTACTGGGTGTGCTGTTTCCAGGAAAACTCCCAAGGTTTCGGGATAATCTTTTTGATACTCTTTTAAGCCTAGGAAACCCACTGCTCCATGAGGATCCATTACGTAATTATAATTATTGTAGACCTCAAGTATGGCCTTCTTGGTTTGATCATCATTGAAGGAATAAGAACTTAGATGATTGCTAAGGAGGTCAAAACTTTTCTGATATAAAGTATCGATTCTAATAAAATTGCTCGGATCCCCAACGTCCATCGCATTGGAAATAGTGGGGACCGATTTTTTTGGGAGGTAGGTCCGTGTATTTAAGTAATTAGGTACAGTATCATTGCTATTAGTTGCAGCTATAAACTGTTTTACAGGCATTCCTAATCTATGGGCCACCATCCCGGCACAGATATTTCCAAAATTTCCACTGGGAACAGAAAAAACAATAGGCAAATTCTTTTTTTTCAAAGCTTTATAAGCTAAGATATAGTAGAGCATTTGCGGTAACCATCGGGCAACGTTAATTGAATTCGCTGAGGTTAGCTTTCTTTGTTGGGTGATTTCTTTATCTAAGAAAGCCTCTTTTACCATGGCCTGACAATCGTCAAAAGAGCCATTTACTTCAAGTGCACTAATGTTTTGCCCAAGAGTAGTTAATTGTCGTTCCTGAATATCACTGACCTTCCCGCTGGGATACAAAATAACTACCTTAACCCCAGGGACGCCTATAAATCCGTTGGCCACAGCACCACCGGTGTCTCCAGAGGTGGCTACCAGAACAGTCACTTCTGTATTTTGTCCCTTAGAAAAAATCCCTAAACAGTTCGCCATAAATCGCGCTCCAACGTCTTTAAATGCCAGGGTGGGACCATGAAATAATTCAAGGATAGACGTATGCTCGTCTAACTCAACTATGGGGAAAGGAAAATCCAAGACTTTTTTAAGGATACTTTTGAGCTCTTCTTTAGACAGGCTGTCTTCAACAAACTGGGAAATAGCCTTAAAGGCAATGTCTTGATCTTCTAAAAATTCAATATCTGACCAAAATGTATCTGGCAAAGGGGTAATCGATCTTGGAAAATACAATCCTTTATCCGGTGCTATCCCATTAATGACAGCCTCTTTAAAAGAGACATCCGGGGCAATATTGTTTAAACTGTAAAACTTCATCTTAAAGAACTATCTCAATCGTATTAAATATTTTTTATCTGGGAAGTAACTCATTCTTATTCTATGGGATAAATGCCCTTTTTGTTTATTTTGGAGATATAGATATCATAATCTACACCAATAGTTGTATAAACTTCTTTCATTGCTTGTGCCACTTTCTCAGCTGTTTTTTCACCCTTACTCAAGGAGAAAATGGAAGGCCCGGAGCCCGATATTCCGGTTCCCAAGGCACCTGCATTTTTAGTCGCCATTTTCACCTCGTTAAAACCAGGGATGAGCATAGCTCTAATAGGTTCAACAATATGATCCACAAGTGATCGCCCTATCAATTCATAGTCCTCTAAAAACAGACCTGCTATCAGGCCACCTACATTACCCCATTGTTTAACCCCATCTTTTAAAGAGATAGTAGTTTTTAGGATCTTTCTCGAGTCTGAAGTTTTTACTTCAATTTGTGGATGAATTACAGTGGCATAAAGTTCTGATGGCGTATTTATTTTGATAACATCCAAAGGATCATAACTTCTTACAAGGGTAAATCCTCCAAGAAGGGCAGGAGCCACATTATCTGCATGCGCTACGCCACTGGCCAGCGCCTCGCCTTCCATGGCAAACTTCACTAATTCTAATTCTGTAAAGGGTTTATTTAGTAGTTGGTTAATAGCCCAGACGGCCCCTGCGGCACTAGCTGCACTACTTCCAATTCCACTTCCTGCTTTAATTCTTTTTGTTATTTCTATTTCGATACCGCCTTGATAATCACTTTCGTTCAAGATGGCCAGAGCGGCTACCCCGGCAACGTTTTGCGAGGTTTCCAGAGGTAGGTTTTGTCCTAAAATTTTTGTAATTCTAACTCCTGGTTTTTCGGTTTTCCTTAGTAACATTTCATCTCCTATAGAAGCCAATGCCAATCCCAAAACATCAAAGCCGCAAGAAATATTGGCAATGGTAGCTGGACTAAATATTTTGATTTGCTCCATAAGATTAAAAGTTACCTATTCTTATAATATCAGCAAATATACCAGAAGCCGTTACATCAGCTCCGGCTCCTGCACCTTTAATAATTAAGGGCTGTTTGGGATACCTATCTGTATAGAATAATACAATATTATCACTACCCTCTAAATGATAGAAGTCATGCCCTTTTGGAATATATTCCAGTCCAACTTTGGCATTTCCATTTTCAAACTCAGCCACATACTTTAATTTACTTTCTCTGGCAAGGGCTTGGGTATAAAGTTCTTGAAAAGATGCTTCCTCCTTTTCTAAGGCCTTATAAAAGTCCTCATTATTTTGGGTCTTTAAACTATCCGCTGGAAGAAAAGATTCATTCCTGATATCAGAGATATCTAAATCATAACCACTTTCCCTAGCCAATATTAATATTTTTCGCATAACATCTACACCACTGAGATCAATCTTAGGATCTGGCTCGGTATATCCCTCTTCCTGAGCTCTTTTTACTACCTCAACAAAGCTGGTTTTATCATCAAAATTATTGAAAACAAAATTCAGACTACCGGAGAGAACGGCTCTTATTTTATGAATTCTGTCTCCGGAGGCAATAAGGTGCTTTAGCGTATCAATTATTGGTAAACCAGCACCTACATTGGTTTCAAAGAGAAAAGGGGTTTGAAATTCTCGAGAAAGCTTTTTAAGTTCCTGATAATTGGTGATATCTGAGGAGCATGCAATCTTATTACAACATACTACGGCAATACTATGTTTTAAATAATTTTTGTAAGACATTGCGACCTCTTCATTGGCCGTGTTATCTACAAAAATGCTGTTTCGCAGGTTTAGAGCTAATACATTTTTATAGAAAAGTTGGCCATCTGCTTTTTCTCCATTATCTAATAATTCTTGCCAATTCTCTAAGTTAATACCATCTTCATCAAAATACATTTTTCTTGAATTTGAGATTCCAATGATTCTGGGATTTATTTTAAGTTCTTTTTTAAGGTATTTTTTCTGTGTCTTAATTTGATTTATAAATCTTGAGCCAACATTCCCAACCCCGGTTACAAAAAGATTTAATTGTCTAATATTTTCCTCAAAAAAGGCTTCATGTAGCGTATTTAGAGCCTTTTTTACGTCATCCATTCTTATAACCGCAGAAATATTTCTTTCCGAGGCCCCTTGTGCAATAGCTCTAATGTTTACATTGTTTTTGCCAAGGGTGCTGAACATCTTTCCACTAAGGCCTTGGTGACTTTTCATTTGATCTCCTACCAGCGCGATTATGGCCAATTCGTTTTCTACGATAACAGGGTTTATTTTTTGTCTAGAAATCTCGTATTCAAATGCTGTATTCACTAAACTTTGGGCAAGTGAGGCATCTTTATCGGCAATTCCAACACAAATAGAATGTTCTGAGGAAGCCTGGGTGATAAGTACAACACTAATGCTTGCCTGTGAAAGCACTTCAAAGAATCGCTTAGAGATACCCGGTATACCTATCATACCCGGACCCTCTAAAGAAAGTAGGGAGATATGATCTATATTGCTTAAACCTCTAACAGCTTTTTCGTTTGTACTTTTTTCCGAGCTAATGATGGTGCCTTCCTTTTCTGGTTCAAAGGTGTTTTTTATTTGTATAGGAATCTGTTTGGAGAGAACAGGATGAATTGTAGGTGGATAGAGCACTTTTGCACCAAAATGTGATAATTCCATTGCCTCCTGGTACGAAATGTGTGGAATTGCCTTGGCCTGTTTTACAATTTTTGGATTTGCAGTATACATCCCACTAACATCTGTCCAGATCTCCAGGACCTCAGCTTCGGTGCCACCTGCTAAAACGGCAGCCGTATAGTCTGATCCTCCTCTCCCAAGGGTTGTATTATCACCATTTATACTCGAGGCGATAAAACCAGGGAGAACAGTTATCCCTTTTTTAAGATTTTTTTGAAAGGTTTTTATATTGTTATAAGTTAGATCAAAATCGATGACAGCCATACCAAAGGAGCTATCTGTTTTAATGAGTTCTCTACTATCATAAAAATGAGCTTCTATTCCCTCGGATTTAAAAAACTCACTGATAATATATGAAGAGAGCAGTTCTCCAAAACCAAGGACTTTATCAGTTAGTTTAGGTGTATTCTCTCCAATTAAAAAGGCTCCTTCTGCCAGTGCTTCCAAAGTGTTTAACTCACTTTTAACCTTACTGAGAATAGCACTTTGTGCTATTACTGGAATAAGTTCTTTTATGGTTGTAATGTGTCTCTTTTCAATTTCCAGTAAACTTACCTTATAAGCCTCGTTTTGGTTAGAAGCAAAATTAATAGTGTTCAAAAGTAAATCAGTGATCCCTCCCAGAGCAGATACAACCACTAGATTGTTTTGCCCGTTTAAATTCTGGACAATTTGTTTAACTTGTTTTATATGTGCTGCGTTGGCTACTGAAGTGCCTCCAAATTTTAAAACTTTCATGATTAAAATAGATTATTGGCGGTAAGAAGAGTACTAGATCTTGTTTTGAACTGGAATATATAGCTTTACCCCAAAGGGGTTCTAGTATAGGTTTTGCATAACACAAAGGAATTGTTATTCTCGGAGAACACTGGCAAAAAAGGGTGTTGGTTTGTTCTTTTCATTTTACCTAACATAAGCAACCAAAAGTAGTTTTTTTGATTCCCTTATCAAATATTTCGTAGTATTTTTATGAAGTCGCCAACAAATGCGATTATTTTTTAGGAATTAAATCAATATTTTATGGATATCGCATCTAAAGTTTAGTGTGATTTCTTTTATAAAGAATCTATTTCATTAGGTTGATAAATGATCCCTAACTATCTTATGAATACAAGTCCAAGATCTTAAAATGAAGATATTTAGTAAGAAACAGATTTACAATGCAGATAAGTTCACCTTAAAGGACCAGAACATTGAAAGTATTGAACTTATGGAAAGGGCGTCTTTGGCTCTGTTTAATTGGCTGCACAGCAGATTGGAAGGGAAGCCATTAAAAATTAATCTTTTTTGTGGGATAGGAAATAACGGGGGTGATGGTTTGGCATTGGCCAGGCACTTATGGGAACATGGTTATGCTTTTAAGGTATACATTGTAAATTATAGTGAAAACCGATCTGAAGACTTTCTAAGTAATCTGAAAAAACTTAAGGAAAGGAAAATTTGGCCGGAATATATGAATGAAGCTACAGCACTTCCCGAAATAGGAGCTGAAGAAATCATAATAGATGCTATTTTTGGTATTGGCCTTAACAGAAATCCAGATGTTTGGGTGGCTAGAATAATCAAGTATATCAATGATAATACGGCATATACCCTATCGGTAGATGTACCTTCAGGGCTTTTTCTGGATAGGAAATTTGAGGATGTCGAAAGCGTTGTAAAGGCTCATACAGTTTTGAGTTTTCAATTTCCTAAACTTATTTTCTTTCTCCCTGATACGAGCAAGTTTTGCGGAACTTGGGAGATATTGGATATTGGTTTGTCCACTAAATTCATTACCGATACCGAAGTTGATTTTACACTTATAGATAAAGCGGATTTAATAGAAAAATATCGCTTTCGAGATAAATTTTCACATAAAGGTGATTTTGGACATAGTCTCCTGATAGGAGGTAGTTATGGTAAAATTGGAGCCATGGTTTTGGCCGCTAAGGCCTGTATAGGTTCAGGGAGTGGATTGGTTACGGCCTACGTTCCACAATGTGGATATCTCCCTTTACAGACTGCTGTTCCAGAGGTAATGGTAATTACAGATAAAGGAGAAAACGACCTTCAAAATATTGATTTTAAACTTGTACCTTCTGTAATCGGCATTGGAATGGGTATGGGAACAAGTGATAAGACTGGGGAGGCTCTCACTCAATTAATAAAGAATAGCAATAGTCCAATGGTGATTGATGCCGATGGATTAAATCTCATTGCTAAGAATATGTCTTTATTGGAGCAAATACCTTCTAAAACTGTATTAACCCCGCATCCGGGAGAGTTAAAAAGACTCATTGGTGATTGGGAGGATGATTTTGATAAAATTGAGAAAACTAAGCGTCTTTCAAAGAGCTCGGATTGTATCATAGTAATTAAGGGAGCCAATACGATTATTATTTACCGTGAGAAATCATATATTAATTCAACAGGAAATCCGGGGATGGCAACCGCAGGAAGTGGAGATGTTTTGTCAGGTATTATCACTTCGCTAATTGCTCAACAATATGAGCCACTTTTTGCCTCTATATTAGGAGTTTATTTACATGGACGCGCAGGAGATATTGCTGCATCTCATTTAGGAATGGAGGCATTAACAGCATCTTCCATAATAGCCTCTCTTGGGACTGCTTTTTTAGACCTATTTAGCAAACCAAATAATCAGGATAAAACAACTTAGGTAACTTAGTATTAGGGATGCTTATTTTGCTCTAACCCTTCTCAGAACCCAGGCCAGAGCATTGTTATAATCAATGTAAAACTTCATGGGTTTTTTATAAAAGAGTTTCTCAATTTTAAAATTATGCATGTCTACTTCTTTCACCGAAACAATAGCAAAAGCTTTAAGATTATTCAGTTCTCGAAGGTAATTATAAATTGTAGGATCTACAGCATAAGAATTTTTTCGGAGACTAATAATGCCAAAATTTTTATCTCTAAAATGAATTTCAGAAATTCCAATAATTTGATAAGCCCTTTCCAGTGTTAGAGTGGCTCCTTCATCGAAGATGGATACCATAAAATTTTCGTATACCTGAATGGTTCCGATATCTAATAGGTATTCTTTGACTACGATTTTTTTCTTCGTCCGTCCTACGCCCATTTCATATAGTTTAGTGTGTCTGTGACGAAAGTAGATGCTTGATGAAGCTTTGTGAAATAAAATAGATTAAAAGCCTATATATCGTTTATATGGTTAAACAGAATTTTAATCTGTATTCATATTCTTACGAACCTAAACCGAGGGTAAAAAAAAAGGACTCAAATCTCTTGAGTCCTTATAATTAAATTCTTACAAAGGTTTAGGCTTTGGAAGATTTTTTAAATTTCTTTATTTCAATAGAAAGTTCTTCTTTTTTTTCATTATAATCCATGAATATACTATCTCCTTCTTCAAGCTTTGAATTGACAATTTCTTCTGCCAGGGTATCTTCGATATACTTTTGAATAGCCCTTTTAAGAGGTCTTGCCCCGTATTGTTTATCAAAGCCTTTATCAGCAATATAATCTTTGGCTTTGTCCGTAAGATTAAGTTCATAACCCAGATCTCTGATGCGTTCAAAAAGTTTATTTAATTCTATATCAATGATTTTATGGATATGTTCTCTTTCAAGTGCATTAAATACCACAACATCATCTATACGATTTAGAAATTCCGGAGCAAATGCTTTTTTAAGTGCATTTTCGATAACACTTTTTTGATGATCTCCCTCTTGTGATTTTTTGGCTGCCGTTCCAAATCCAACGCCCTGCCCAAAATCCTTCAATTGTCGTGCTCCAATATTAGAGGTCATTATTATAATAGTATTTCTAAAGTCAATTTTTCTTCCTAAACTATCGGTAAGAAAACCATCATCTAAAACCTGTAAAAGCATATTAAATACGTCTGGATGCGCTTTTTCTACTTCATCGAGTAGAATAACGGAATAAGGCTTGCGTCTGACTTTTTCGGTTAGTTGTCCCCCTTCTTCATATCCCACATAACCGGGAGGTGCTCCAACGAGCCTTGATATAGCGAATTTTTCCATGTATTCACTCATATCAATTCTAATCAGCGCATCTTCAGAATCAAACAATTCTTTCGCTAAGATTTTCGCTAATTGGGTTTTACCAACTCCTGTTTGTCCCAGGAAGATAAAAGAACCAATGGGTTTATTAGGATCTTTTAATCCAGCCCTATTTCTCTGAATAGCCTTCGCTACTTTAGCTACCGCCTCATCTTGTCCAACAACATTGCCTTTAATAAGCTCAGGTAATTCTGCCAATTTATTGCTTTCGGTTTGTGCAATTCTATTTACAGGAATTCCGCTCATCATAGAAACTACGTCTGCCACATTATCTTCTGACACCGTTTCTCTGTGTAACTTGCTATCTTCTTCCCATTTCTCTTGCGCAATAGCCAAATCTTTTTCTAATCTTTTTTCATCATCCCTAAGCTTGGCCGCTTCTTCATAACGTTGTTTCTTAACGACGCTATTTTTTAATTCTCTCACATCTTCCAATTGGTTTTCCAATTCAAGAATCTGCTTTGGAACGTCCATATTAATTATATGCACTCGGCTTCCGGATTCATCCAGCGCATCGATCGCTTTGTCAGGCAAAAACCGATCTGTCATATAACGATTAGTAAGCTTAACACAGGCAATTAAGGCCTCATCTGTGTAATTTACATTATGATGGTCCTCGTATTTGCCTTTTATGTTTTTAAGAATTTCAATGGTCTCTTCTACCGTGGTAGGTTCTACCATTACTTTTTGAAAGCGTCTTTCTAAAGCTCCATCCTTTTCTATATATTGTCTGTACTCATCCAGAGTAGTGGCTCCAATACATTGAATTTCTCCTCTGGCCAGGGCCGGTTTAAACATATTAGAAGCATCTAGACTTCCTGTGGCTCCTCCCGCACCGACAATGGTGTGGATTTCATCTATAAAAAGGATTACATCATCATTTTTTTCGAGCTCGTTCATAACTGCTTTCATCCGTTCTTCAAACTGACCTCTATATTTAGTGCCCGCCACTAAAGAAGCCAAATCCAAGGTAACCACTCTTTTGTTATAGAGAATTCTTGAAACTTTTTTATTGATGATACGCAGTGCAAGCCCCTCTGCAATCGCACTTTTACCCACACCTGGCTCTCCTATTAGAAGAGGGTTGTTTTTCTTACGGCGACTTAATATTTGAGAAACTCGTTCTATTTCCTTTTCTCTTCCGACTACAGGATCTAATTTATTGTCTTCTGCCATTCGGGTAAGGTCCCGCCCAAAATTATCAAGTACAGGTGTTTTAGATTTTTTACTGCCTTTTTGACTGGAAGTAGCACCAAAAGAACTTTCCTTTCCTTCTGTTGGTTCATCTGAATCACTTGGAAAAGATTCCGAAGTTGGTGAATCAATATAATCGTCCTCACTTGTAATCATAGATTTGAACTGATCCTTTACCCCGTCATAATCTACTTTTAATTTGTGCAGTAGCTTGGTGGTAGGATCATTTTCGTTTCTCAAAATACATAAAAGTAAATGTGCTGTATTTATGCTGGAGCTTTGAAAAAGTTTGGCTTCTAAAAAAGTTGTTTTTAAGGCACGCTCTGCCTGTCTGGTAAGATGTAGATTTTTTTTATCTTTTTGGATATTTCCCGAATTGGGGTTTGCCGGACTTAAGATCTCCACCTTTCTTCTTAAGTGATCTAGATCTACGTCTAAGGCATCCAGTATGCTAATTGCTTTGCCATTTCCATCGCGCAACAAGCCCAACATTAAGTGCTCAGTACCAATAAAATCATGGCCTAACCTTAATGCCTCTTCTTTGCTATAAGCAATTACATCTTTTACTCTTGGTGAAAAATTATCATCCATATATATTCCTTATCTGTAATAAAATTAGTAAATCTCTGCTTAAGAAAGGCAAATACCGTACCTATATTCGATAAACTAGGACTAAATGACGAAAAAAACATCGATTTACAAAAAAATTAACAACCTAATTATCAACTAATCGACACCCTCATACTGTTGATAAATTGTTTAATAAACTCGATTGAAAAGCCCTCCTTGGCTATCATTTTGTGTATATTGCCGCGATAATTTAATTAGACTTAAAATATAAGATTTTACTATGGCCGAAGGTGAAAAATTGATACCTATCAATATTGACGATGAAATGAAATCTGCCTACATTGATTATTCAATGTCGGTCATTGTGTCACGTGCACTTCCTGATGTAAGAGATGGCTTAAAACCTGTTCACAGAAGAGTTCTTTTTGGGATGCATGAGTTAGGAGTTCGTTCTAATAGTGCCCATAAAAAATCTGCAAGAATCGTTGGAGAGGTTTTAGGTAAATATCACCCTCATGGGGATACTTCCGTCTATGATTCAATGGTCAGAATGGCTCAGGAGTGGAGCTTGCGCTATATGCTTGTTGATGGACAGGGAAATTTTGGTTCAGTAGATGGGGATAGTCCTGCTGCCATGCGTTATACGGAAGCGAGAATGCGGAAGATTGCTGATGAAATGTTGGCGGATATTGATAAAGAAACGGTTGACCTTCAATTAAACTTTGATGATTCATTAAAGGAGCCAACAGTTCTTCCTACTCGGATACCAAACTTACTTATTAACGGAGCCTCTGGTATTGCAGTCGGGATGGCGACTAATATGCCTCCCCATAATTTATCTGAGGTAGTTGACGGTACCATAGCTTACATCGATAACAATGATATTGAAATTGATGAGCTAATAACGCATATAAAAGCACCAGATTTTCCAACCGGAGGAATTATTTATGGCTATGATGGTGTAAAAGAAGCCTTTCACACCGGAAGGGGTAGGGTAGTAATGCGAGCTAAGGCCAGTTTTGAAGAAATACAGGGTAGGGAGTGTATTGTTGTCACAGAGATTCCTTACCAGGTCAATAAGGCCGATATGATTAAGAAGACGGCCGACTTAGTCAACGAAAAGAAAATTGACGGGATTTCGTCTATTAGAGATGAATCTGACAGAAAGGGAATGCGTATTGTCTATATTCTTAAAAGAGACGCCATTCCTAATATAGTATTGAATACTTTATACAAGTATTCAGCCTTGCAATCATCTTTCAGTGTTAATAATATAGCCTTAGTTAAGGGGCGACCAAAATTACTTAACGTAAAAGAGATTATACACTATTTTGTGGAGCATCGTCATGAGGTAGTAGTTAGGCGTACCACTTATGAATTGCGAAAAGCAGAAGAAAGAGCGCATATTCTTGAAGGACTCATTATTGCTTCTGATAATATTGATGAGGTAATTGCTATTATCCGTGCTTCTTCAAATGCTGATGAAGCAAGAGCAAACCTTATGGAAAGGTTTAAATTAACTGAGATTCAGGCCAGGGCGATTGTTGAGATGCGATTGAGACAATTAACAGGTCTGGAACAGGATAAATTGCGCTCAGAATATGACGAAATTATAATGACCATAGCAGATCTAAAGGATATTTTAGAGAATAAGGACCGAAGAATGCAAATTATAAAAGATGAGCTTCTTGAGGTAAAAGAGCGCTATGGTGATGCTAGACGTTCTGAAATTAATTTTGCCGGAGGGGATTTAAGTATAGAAGACATGATTCCTGATGAGCAAGTAGTAATTACGATCTCACATGCGGGTTATATCAAAAGAACACCGCTTTCAGAATATAAAACCCAAAATAGAGGTGGAGTGGGTCAAAAAGCGTCTTCTACAAGAAATGAAGACTTTTTAGAACATTTGTTTGTGGGTACAAACCATCAATATATGTTATTCTTTACCCAAAAAGGTAAGTGCTTTTGGATGAGAGTTTATGAAATTCCCGAAGGAAGCAGGACATCTAAGGGAAGAGCTATACAGAATCTTATTAATATTGAGCAGGAAGACAAGGTAAAAGCTTTCATATGTACCCAAGACCTCAAGGATGAGGATTACGTTAATAGTCATTATGTGATTATGGCTACAAAAAAGGGAGTTGTTAAAAAGACTTCTTTAGAGCAGTATTCCAGACCCAGACAAAATGGAATAATAGCCATAAGTATTAGGGAAGATGATGAATTATTGGAAGCTAAATTAACTACCGGAACCAGCCAGATTTTTCTTGGTCTCAAATCAGGAAAAGCTATTCGATTTGAAGAAGGAAAGACAAGACCTATGGGTAGAAACGCTTCGGGAGTAAGAGGGATATCCCTTGCGAATCCGGAAGATGAGGTTATTGGGATGATTTCTGTTCATAATTTTGATGATGAGATTTTGGTAGTATCGGAAAATGGTTACGGAAAACGATCAAGTATAGATGACTATCGTATTACCAATCGCGGAGGGAAAGGAGTTAAAACCATTTCCATTACTGATAAAACCGGAGGCCTAGTGGCAATTAAAAATGTTTCTGATTCGGACGATTTAATGATCATAAACAAATCTGGGATTGCAATAAGAATGAGCGTAGATGACCTAAGAACTATGGGCAGGGCTACCCAGGGAGTGAAGCTTATTAATCTTAAGGATAGCGATTCTATTGCAGCTGTAGCTAAAGTGATGAAGGATGAAGATAACCTTGATGAAGTTGAAATCAGGGATATAGACGTAAAAACAGAAGATGGCACAGCTATTGATACGAATGATACAGAAAAGGAAAACGAATAATCAATAAACATTAATATTAATTTTTTTAAGATGAAGACTAAATTATTTTTTCTAATGACCATATGTTTTGTAATGGTCGGATTTTCACAGAAGGCCGAGTTAAAGGCCGCTGATAAAGCTTTAAAAAGTGGGGATGCTGCTTCCGCTAAAGCTAGTTTGGATGGTATACAGGGTATGATGGCCGGTGCCGATGAAAAGGTGCAAGCCGAATATTATTTCATGAGGGGAAAAGTTTATGCAGATTTGGCTAACAAAGGAGATAACAGTGCCTTTACTGAAGCTGCCGACTCTTTTCAAAAGGTGCTTGATCTCAAAAGTGGTGGAGCCAAATATAAGGATGAAACTACACAACGCATTGCAGCCTTATCTGCGGATTTGGTAAACTCTGCGGTAGAAGATAATGCAAGTAAAAAGTTTGATGAAGCTTCGGATAAACTTTATATGAGTTATAAAATTAGTCCAAGGGATACCATTTATTTGTATTATGCTGCCAGTAGTGCTGTTAACGGTGGTCATTATGAAAAGGCTTTAGGTTATTATGAGGAGTTAGTAACTTTAGGCTACGATGGTGGTGGCATGGTTTATAAAGCCACTAATGTTGATAATGGGCAAGTTGAGGAAATGGACAAAGTCCAGAGAGATTTGATGATTAAATCTGGTGCTTACAAGGATCCATTGGACGAAAGAACACCTTCTAAACAAGCAGAAATTGTAAAGAATATGGCCTTGATTTACACACAAACAGGGCAGGACGATAAGGCACTAGCGGCTTTTGCCAAAGCTCGTGAATCTAACCCTGATGATGTAAATTTGGTATTGAATGAAGCCAACCTTTATTTTAAACTAGGGGATAAAGACAAATTTAAAACACTTATGGCTCAAGCAGCTGACATGGAACCAAATAATCCTGATCTTCAGTACAATATCGGGGTAATTAATATGCAGCAGGGTAATATTGAAGAGGCACGTACAGCTTACAAAAAGGCTATTGAGTTAAACCCAGGTTATGTTAATGCGCAATTAAATTTATCTACAACTTATGTGGATGAAGGAAATGCCTTTATTGATGAGATGAATGGTTTGGGTAATTCTAAAGCAGATATTGCCAGATATGAAGAGCTAAAGAAGGATAAAGATGCTTTGTTTAGAGAAGGAGCTACTATCTTAGAAGATGCTCTTAAGATCAATCCAGATAACCAGAGTATTCTTACACAGCTTAAAAATATTTATGGAGCTTTAGGAGATACGGAGAATTTCATGAAAATTAAAAAACTTTTAGGGGAGTAAGCCTAAAATATATTCTAACAACCCGTCAATTTTAATAATTGACGGGTTTTTTTATATAATTATTTTAATGACTCTTAACTTATGAGTGTATTTGCCTAATTCCGTATTAAATATCCCTGTTTGATCTAGTCTGTCTACCCTTACACAACCATAGGAGTGAACAATATAATTATCCTGCATTATAAGACCAACATGATTGATTTCTCCTTCTTTGTTATCAAAAAAAGCAAGATCTCCCGGCATGCTTTCTTCAATAAAACTTAGTGCTTCGCCCTGTGTGGCTTGTTCAGCGGCTTTTCTCAAAAGAGTATAACCATGGATTTTGTAAACCATTTGTGTTAGTCCTGCAGCATCTATTCCAAAAGGAGTCTTTCCACCATATAAATATGGAGCATTAAGATAATAGAGGGCTGTTTCGATAAACAACGATTTAGGACCTTTCTGATTAACAAAGGAACCTTCAAACTCATGGTTAAAAAAAGCAACAGACGCTAAGTAAGAGCCTTTAACAACTGGGAGAAGTTCTCCCTTTTCTTTGCTAACAAAGCTAACAAGGTCCGAAACATACATTCCTTTATTTTTTAACTCGTTATAAGATTCTTTAGAAATGATTGTGAATTGATCGTTGCGAATCCAACCTTCGGACTTGTCATAGCCATCTCTAATTTTACTCCAAAACTTTCTTTTCTCAATAATTTTAAAGTAGTCACCATAAAGTAATTGAGTCAACATGGGTTCCGTATCTTCCGCCTGAAGTCGTACTGGTACAATACTAAGATGACATATTCCGTGATGCATAGAGCAACTAAAAGCCTTGTTTAATTTCTTTCAAGTACGATAGCGGAGGCACCACCGCCTCCATTACAAATTGCTGCAGCCCCTAAAGAAGCCTTGTTTTGTTCGAGAACACTTAATAAAGTGATTACTATTCTAGCCCCTGAACAGCCTAAAGGATGCCCTAAGGAAACGGCTCCTCCATTTACATTTACTTTATCATCGTTTAATCCTAAAAGTTTCATATTTGCCAAGCCCACTACCGCAAAGGCTTCGTTAAACTCAAAAAAGTCTATTTCATTTATAGACAAGCCTGCTTTGGCTAGCGCTTTTGGCAAGGCTTTGGCAGGTGCAGTTGTAAACCATTTCGGCTCTTGAGCAGCATCTGCAAAGCTGCGAATTTTTGCAATTGGCTTCAGGTTTAATTCAGCTGCTTTTTCTGCACTCATCAGAACCAAAGCTGCTGCCCCATCGTTAATTGTAGAGGCATTTGCGGCAGTTACTGTGCCTTCTTTTGTAAAAGCAGGTCTAAGGCCGGGAATTTTTTCCAGAAATACATTTTTATACTCTTCATCTTCTTTTATGACAAGAGGTTCCCCTCTTCGTTGAGGCACTTCAACAGCTACAACTTCGTCATTAAATTTTCCTGCTTTCCATGCATTGGCTGATCGCGTATACGATTGTATAGCGTAATTATCCTGATCTTCTCTACTAAAATTATGTTCTGCAGCGCATAAATCGGCACATACGCCCATGGCGTTTTGGTCATAAACGTCTACCAAACCATCTTTTTGCATTCCGTCTATCAGACTGGCCGGTCCAAACTTCTGACCATTCCTCATATATAGATAATGTGGTATTTGGCTCATGTTTTCCATCCCGCCGGCTACTACGATGTCATTATCTCCAAGTGCAATAGATTGTGCGGCCTGCATTATGGCTTTCATTCCCGAAGCGCATACTTTGTTCACCGTTGTACAGGGTACCGAATCAGGAATTCCTGCAAATATCGCAGCTTGCCTTGCAGGCGCTTGTCCGGCGCCGGCTTGAACAACATGCCCCATTATAACCTCTTCTACCATTTCAGGGTTTAAATCTATTTTGGATAGGGCCCCTTTAATTGCTACAGCTCCTAATTTTGGAGCAGGAATTGACGATAAAGAACCCATAAAACTGCCTATAGGGGTTCTGGCCATAGAAACAATTACTACCTCTTTCATGTTATTACGTGTTATACGGCGAAATTACTAAAATTATGTGCAATGCTTTGGGTTTAGTCTTTAAAAGAGGTAGCGGACAACTATTATTTTCTATTTTTGAATAATATACATACTTCATGGGAAAAACCTTAGATGGCGTTTATAAAAATCAATCACGTATATACAAATACGTACTGTATCTTCTTACTGTGGGATGCATCGTATTCTTTTTCCCCAAAGGAGGTAAGTTCAAATACGAATTTCAAAAAGGGAAACCATGGCAATACGAAAACCTTTATGCTCCCTTTGACTTTGCAATTCAAAAAACTCAGGAAGAGATTGCTTTAGAGCGCTCTGATATAGAAAGTGAACAAATAGATTATTTTGTTTACAACCATGAAATCGTAAGTCAAGTATATCAAAATTTTGAAACTACATTCCCTAAAATATTTTCGGAAGATAAATTTAACGCCAGGTCAAGGGGTATATTAAAAGAAGTGGCCAAAGCTTTATTAGATACTATCTATAATGAGGGAGTTTTAATACGATCTGATGAGGGGATTCTTAAGGAGCGTATTTACTTGGTTCAAAATTCTGAGGCTCAAAGATTTATGGGTAGAGATTTATATAAAATGGGTTCCCTTAATGATACAATCTCCAAAACACTAGCTAAAAAAAGTCTTAGAAGTTATGAGCCTGAGTTTAAAACGCTATTTTTTGAAGTTATCCGCCCAAATGTCACCTATGATGAAGTTTTAACCAAACGAGAACTGGAAGAGGCTTTGTCAGAGGTTTCAACTACAAGGGGTAATGTAGATGAAGGAAAGTTAATAATTGCCAGAGGAGAAGTAGTAGAAGCAGAGAATTTAAAAATTCTGGATTCATTAAAAGCCGAATATGAATCAGAACTTTGGACAGATAATAATTATTATTTTATTCTTTTTGGGTATACCATTTTAGTGGCTTTAGTTCTTATGATGTTGTTATTATTTTTAAAGAAGTACAGGGCTGAGGTTTTTAGAAACAATGTTAAAGTAACTTTTATATTCTTTAATATTCTTTTAATGGTTTTAGTAACCACTTTGGTGGTTAAATATAATGAATCCTATGTTTTTGTAGTTCCCCTTTGCATAATGCCCTTGATACTCAAAACTTTTTTTGACGCCCGTTTGGGTCTCTTTGTGCATGTTTTAACGGTTCTTATACTTGGTTTTGTGGTGCCCAATAGTTTTGAATATATCTTTTTGCAAATTATTGCCGGAATTGTTACCATTCTTACTGTTTCCGAGTTGTATAAGAGAGCAAATCTTTTTATTTCGGTAGGTCAGATTACATTGATATATATTGTAGGGTATTTTGCCTTTCATATTATTCACGAGGGAAACTTAGACAATGTGAACTGGTATATTTTTGGTTTCTTCTTTTTAAACGGAATGATTACGCTCTTTGCCCAGCCCCTGATCTATATTTATGAAAAGATTTTTGGAATGGTTTCTGACGTTTCTCTCCTAGAACTTTCAGATACTAATTCTCGATTGTTAAAAGAATTATCAAATAAGGCCCCGGGGACTTTTCATCACTCACTACAAGTAGCAAATTTGGCCGAAGCTGCGGCAAATGAAATAGGAGCAAATGCTATGTTAGTTAGGGTAGGGGCTCTTTATCACGACATTGGCAAGATGAATAACCCCACTTTTTTCACCGAAAACCAAGTAACTAATATTAATCCTCATGATGACATAGAGCCGAAAGAAAGTGCTAAGATTATTATTAATCATGTTATTGAAGGAATTGAAATGGCCAGAAAGAATAATCTCCCGGATAGGGTAATAGACTTTATTAGAACCCACCATGGTACTAGTTTGGTTTATTATTTCTATAAGAAAGAACTTGAAAAAGACCCTGAGGTAAAGATGTCTAAATTTCAATATCCGGGCCCTATTCCTTTTTCCAAAGAGACAGCCATCCTCATGATGTCCGATGCCGTAGAAGCGGCCTCAAAAAGCCTTAATAATCCTACCTATCAAATAATAGATGAGTTTATTGATAAAATTATTGCCGGACAGATGAACAACAAGCAATTTTTAAATGCCAATATTACCTTTAAGGAGATTGAATTGATCAAGAAAGTCTTAAAGCAAAAGCTTACCAATATCTATCACCTTAGGATTGAATACCCCGAATAAGGCAGGGTTAAATGGAAATATGATTAGGAAAGCTTCAAAAACCGCTACTATTTTAATAGCCATATACCTCTAGCGGTATTATAATCTCTATTAAATTGTGATAAGGGTAATCATCCTTGGTGATACCGGAGTTTCAGGGAACAGGGTTTCTATTTCTTTCTGTTGCCATTTCCTTAATCCTTCAAATACTCATCCAGCGGCACCAAAAGGTTCTGCGCAGCATTTAATTTTTGGGAAAGTACTTGGGCTTCAGTGATCATCTCTGTCGTTAAGTCGCGAGTGGCAGAAATATTCTGTTTAGCATGGTTTTGGGGAGAGGAATCCATTGTAGCTGAAACAAGAAGTAGCGCCACGCCTGCTACCTTATTTTCTTTCACACCCTGCCCGCGCACATACAGCATGCCTAAATTACCAATCGCCAAGGGATCTCCCTGAACCGAGGCCTTGCGATACCATTCATTGGCTTTTTCGTAATCAATGGCCGTGCCACGACCATTTTCATATAGCACCCCCAGATTGAATTGTGCAGCAGCATTCCCCTGAGAGGCAGATTTACCATACCAAAGAACGGCTTCTTTCTCATCTTTGTCAACCCCTAAGCCTTGTTCATACATCAAGGCTACATTGAATTGGGAATCTGAATGACCTTCTTCGGCAGCTGTTAGGAACTCTTTATAAGCGAGCGGTAAGTTGTTGGCCTGATAAGCTGCTATCCCGGCCTGAAAATTGCTGTTCTCGTTATCTTGTGCATAGGCATTGAGGCCAATTGTCATGATGGTAAGGAAACATGCGCTGAGGGTTAGAATTCTGAATCTGAATGTTTTCATTTTGTTTTGCTTCAAGGGTTGTCCAATTTACTAATTAAAAAGTACACAACACAAAGTCAAAACCTGCTAGAGATATAATTCGGGGAAATCAAAAGATAATAAGAAGCTGCTGCGGTAAGAAATAACGAATACCCATCAACTTAGGCTAGAGTATGTGTAATAAAAATAGCGAAAAATTGAAAATCCGGAAGGTTCCTTCCGGATCTTCAATTCATAAAAGCTCTTTCTAACCTACTTCAGCGTGATAGTAACCTTATCAATTTTACCATTGAACTTACTGCTCTCGAAGTCGTAGTCATTGGAAACAGGGGTTTCACTGTCCAAACCAACATTCGCCGATTCGTCTGCCGAAAAAATTGAAAATTGCGTAGCATCTATCTTCCCAGACCCCACGGCTTCTCCATTAATGTAGAGCGTGGCGGTGCCACCTTGCCCCGGCTTATCACCCCCGTCATAGGCGAAATCCATTTTTACCGTAGATTTTCCCTGGGGTAATTCAATGTTCGCTGTAGTTTTATATTGCTCCAGGCCAACATAGTTATAAACATAGGAAAGTGTACCTTCATTTACATAGAAACTCCAGCCACCAAAACGACCTGCCTGTGATATAATAACCCCGTTAGTACCTTTGTCATTTGATTCTATATCGGCGACAATCTCAAAAGAGCTATTCTTGGTATTTATAAAATCATTCTCTAACATACCAGTCATTCCTTCGTACAGGGTCAGACTTTTGCGACCAAACATTAGATCAGGGCGTCCTGCTAAATTTGGATTAAAAAGTTCCTGTCTTCTGTCGTCCAGAGGTAGTACCTTATATTTTTCAGCTTCCCCTAAAAACACTTTTTGCATTAACTCTACTATTTCCGGGCGCTCTTTGGCTAAGTTTGTAGACATGCTAAAGTCTTCTTCCACGTGATAAAGTTCCCAGACATCTTCAGGAAATCTGTTTTCAACGGTGCCCCATGGTTTAATATGCACAGTACCGGCAAACCAACCATCGAAATAGATCCCGCGATTGCCAAACATCTCAAAATATTGGATCTGATGACGGCTGGGGGATCGGGGTTCATCAAAGGTATACACCATACTACCTCCTTCAATAGGTCTTTGTGGTGTTCCATTTACTATGCGTGGTTCGGGTAATTCTGCAGCTTCAAGTATGGTGGGAACTACATCAATAACATGATGCCATTGACTTCTTATTTCTCCTTTCGCCTTTATACCATCAGGCCAGTGAATAACCATCGCATTTCGGGTACCGCCATAGTTGGAGGCTACCTGCTTGGTCCATGTAAAAGGCGAGTCGAAACATACTGCCCAACCGGCTGCCATATGAGGATAGGTAGTTGGCCCGCCCCAATCATCATAATGCTGCATCATAAAATCGATATCTGATCCTTTGGCGACACCATTAAAGTATGTCATTTCATTGTATAAACCGGACATACCCCCTTCGGCACTTGTGCCATTATCTCCGGCTATATAAAAGATGAGGGTGTTGTCTAATTCGCCCATATCTTCAATCGCCTGGATTACCCTACCCGTTTCATGATCTGCCATTTCAAGGAATCCCGCAAATACTTCAGCCTGCCGTGCAAATAGTTTTCGTTCTTTATCAGAAAGATCTTTCCAATCCATTATATCTGCCGGTTTGGGAGCGAGCTTTGTGTCTGCTGGTATTACCCCTAATTTTTTCTGTTTTTCGAAGATTTGTTTGCGGATCACATCCCATCCGGCATCAAACTTTCCCTTATATTTATCAATGTACGATTGTGGTACGTGATGAGGTGCATGTACGGCTCCCGGAGCAAAGTACACAAAGAAAGGCTTATCAGGAGTTAAGGCTTGTTGAAAACGGATCCACTCTATAGTTTTAGTAGCCATATCGTTCATAAAGTGATAGCCCGGATCATTCGGAAGTTCGACCTGATTTTGATTGTGAAATAAACCCGGGGACCATTGGTTAGTCTCTCCGCCCATAAAACCATAAAACTCATCAAACCCCTGGCCATTGGGCCAGCGGGTCATGGGTCCGGAAGGGCTAATCTCCCATACCGCTGTTTCATGCCATTTTCCAAATGCACCTGTACTATATCCATTGTGGTTTAGAATGGTACCAATGCCGGCAACATCATCCGGCAACATCCCTGTAGCGCCGGGAAAAGAAGTGGCTACTTCTGAAATCTTAGCCTGATTGGCCGAGTGATGATTACGGCCCGTTTTTAAGGCTTGTCTTGTAGGTGAACACAATGCTGTAGTGTGAAATTGATTATAAAGCAGTCCCTGACTCGCGAGCTTATCGAAATGTGGCGTTTGTAAGACGCTACCCGTTGCCCCGGTACCTCCAAAACCAAGATCGTCTAATAATATTATAACTACATTTGGTGCTTCTTTGGGTGCCTTTACTTCAAAAACCGGCGGTGCTTTTGCATCCCTGGCGTCCAATGTTTTTATTTGAGGGTACCATGGTCCCTTTATGGGTAATTCCGTTCTGTCTACTTCTTGAGCCAAAACATTGCCCGTAAGGCTAGTAATGATAAAAAAACAAACAATTTCATAAAATAATTGGTGTTCATAAGGTAGCTTTTGAGTTGATTTTTATGTGATAAAGTAGTTCTTAAACTACGAAATAATTTTCAATATAATTATATAAATATATTTTTTCTTTCGTTAATTAAAAATGAAGAATACTTGTGGTATGACATTGTTTTATAGAGCCTTAAGTAGTAGGTAAGTCACTGGATCTTTGTCACTAAATTTATGAATTATAGAAAATAATTTTAGGTTATAAATCGGTAAATCCTAAATTTTTGGTTGTAATTCTAAATACGGATATTATTTCTGTTGTAAAATCTTTAAAAGGGTTCCCGCTTAATGCTAATAGCGCACTTTCATAGTATAACCCAAACCGAGTCCCTTTAATCTCTTTTTCATCTTACTGGTTTTTGAATTTCGGTCAAAAGTACCATCTGTTAGTAAGCCAACAGAGATAACAAGGCCTTCTGTTTCTTTTAATTCTCCTTCATGGTCGATCCATTCCAGGGTCACCATTACGTCTTCTGTAAGCACTATGTCATAAGGCCGTAGATCTGTTGTGATTAATCCTGTTTCCTTTGCTTCTACAGAAATCAGTATGTTTTCTTTTAAAATATTTGAGGTAGGACGCCCTTTTTCAAGCTTATAAATGTTCAATCTAAAAAACACCTTTGCACTAAATCTGTTATAGGAAATATGAAAGGAAAAATCATCCACAAACATGGGGCGTTTCCCTACATTCATTCGTATCCCCATTTCCCTTCCTAAATAGCCATAGTAAAAGACATGTCCGATAAATTTGGATTCTGTTTTATTGCCTAAGGTTTTTCTTTTCCATTTTTTAGCAGTCAATACAACTTCGTTCAGGGCCGCAATTTCTTCCGTTAAATAGACCGTATTTTTCTTGTTGCTATTAACTAAACTACCTATTGGGATATAACTGGTTTTATATCCTATCATAGAAATTCGGAGTGTATCGGTTAAAAACTCTTTAGATAGATCCAAATTAAAGCTTCCTTCTTTATCGCTTACAGTACCTATATCACTATTAAGCAATCCAATATTTACATAGGGAAGAGCTCTTTTGTTTTCTTCTGCTTCAATGAAGCCAGAAATACTAATTTTATCAGATAAGACCTCACTATAATCAAATGGGATATCCGTTACCGAAGGTTTATCCGACACCTTTTTATAAGAAGCTTTAAAAATGGGTTGGTTTTGTAAAGATTCTTTAAAAAAATTCGTCGTTAGTTCCATGATATCCTCATAAATAAAAACTTGCTCTTCTGAAGTTTTTAGGCCCCAAGCGAGGCTTCCAAAATCTTCATGTTTACTGTTATTTAGTCTTAAATAGTATTTCTCGGAACTAAGTTTTTTGTAATAGTGAAATTCATCGGTAGGCGTAAATTCTTCCCATTTATCCCCACTCTCCAGATATAAATAGGAGGCTTCTACTTTTTCGGGATGTATGAGATCGGCTTGGTAAATTTCTGCAAGAAAGGCATCGTCTTGTTCCGTGTCTCCATAATAATGAACATCTGAGCCATCTAGGGAGGCAAACGCTTTTATTGAAGGGTGTTTATCTAAAATAATAGCAGCACTCATTCCACCCCAACTTAAACCTAACAAGCCAACCCAATTAAAATCAAAGATCGAAAAAGACGCACTGTTCAAGGTTTTATAAGCATACATGGCGTCATTGACTTGTTCCATGGTATCTCTTAAATCATTGGTCATGTCTCCGGGGTATCTTCCTATGGACGATATAGAAACCACAGTAAAACCATTTTCAGCTAGTTTTTCCAGTAATCGAAAACTTTCCCAACCCATGCCGTTATACCCGGCGAGATAAAAAATTACCGGGAATGGGCCTTCAGCTGCCGGAGCATTTAATAAGCTATGGGTTTTAAGTTTAAGTAATTTTTTACCATCCTTGGGCTCCATCCCAAACCCGGCTGCCAGATAGACTATTAACTCATCAGATATTCCGGTATAGTCAATATCATCCTGATAAAAATTGGCTCTTTCTTCATGTAGTTTATATAGCTCTTTAAAAGGCATCTTAGCCGTATTCCGGGAATTAGTAGGATACCAGATATCCAAATCGATGGATCGAAAATGCAAGGGATCAGAAACAGGAGTATTGTGTTTGTAAATCCGCGAAGAATCAACTAAATGTATGGTTTTGAATCCCACCTGGTAGGGACTATCTTTTTCTTTCTGTGCTTGTCCTGTGAAAAGGCATGTTAAAAAGAAGGATAAAACGAATTGTGTGCGGATCATAGAACGAATATAAAAGCTCGGGACTTTTTATATGCGTAAGATTTTGTTAAACCTTAGAAGAATTCCTGAATTATGGAAATATATTCTTTGGTTAAACCCAAAGGATCTTGTTGAAAAGATCCCTTGAGTTGTATTTTAAAGAAAATTTCAGTCCTCTTAAAAAATTAATCTTCCTCTTCCAGATCAACTTCGTCTGTGTCTTCTATTTCATCAAGATCATTTTCGGATCATCATCATCATCATCAGCATCAAAGTCTTCCATGGCGGCAACCAGTCTTTTGCTGATTTTCACCAGATAGACGGTGTCTATTGTTCTGACTTCAACACATTCAACAAGTTCGTTCTGAGCATTTCGAAAAGTAACAATATTATCTTCATCGTAACCATCCGGATATTTGGTTACCAATAGATCCAGGATGTCATGAGTGAGTTTTTTAAAATCTACGATGACGCGGCGTAAGGGTGGATTTGACTTTTTCATAGTTAAAGATTCAATAAGTAAGCAAAAATTAAAGGAGCCACAATAGTAGCATCACTTTCTATTATATATTTTGGGGTATTTATATTCAATTTTCCCCAGGTAATCTTTTCATTTGGCACTGCACCAGAATAGGACCCAAAACTAGTAGTAGAGTCGCTGATCTGACAAAAGTAACTCCAAAAAGGGGTTTCCTCTCTTTCCAAATCTTGTTTTAACATAGGAACCACACAAATGGGAAAATCCCCTGCAATTCCTCCACCTATTTGAAAAAATCCGATTCCCTTTTTAGAATTGTTGGTATACCAATCGGCTAAGAAGGTCATATATTCTATTCCCGATTTCATGGTACTAGCTTTCAATTCACCTTTGAGGACGTAACTAGCAAAAATATTACCTAAAGTACTATCTTCCCAGCCGGGGACTACCATGGGAAGGTTGGCTTTTGAGGCTGCCAACATCCAGGAATCTTTTATGTCAATTTCATAATGCTCTTCCAGTACCCCTGATTTTAATAATTTGTAAAGGAATTCATGAGGAAAATACCTTTCACCATTTGTTTCAGCTTCCTTCCAAATTTTAAAAATATGATGTTGAATCCTCCTAAAGGCTTCTTCTTCCGGAATACAAGTGTCTGTTACTCTGTTGAGCCCCTTTTCTAAAAGCTCCCATTCATCTTTTGGGGTTAAATCTCTGTAATTAGGTACTCTTTTATAGTGCGAATGTGCCACCAGATTCATTACATCTTCTTCCAGGTTGGCACCTGTACAAGAAATGATATGCACTTTGTTTTGTCTTATCATTTCAGCAAAACTTTTTCCTAATTCTGCAGTACTCATAGCACCTGCCAGAGATACGAGCATCTTATTTCCATCTTCTATTTGAAGTCTATAGGCTTTCGCTGCATCTACCAGGGAGGCCGCATTAAAATGAAGAAAATGCTTTTCAATGAATTCAGATATGGGTCCTTTATTCATCATCATCCTGAAATTTTAAAGGACTATTTTGTGTTTCTTTTGAATCCATTTCATATGAATTGTCGTAAGCATCTTCAGCTTCTTCTCCTTTAAATTTATAGCTCAACATTTTATAGAAGAGTTTGGCAGCCAAAAAATCAGAAGACTTTTCTGCCGGATTGGGACATAGTTCTACCATATCAAATCCAACAACATTTTTTTCCTTGAAAACTTCCGAAAGGAATTCGAGGGTTTCATACCATAACAAGCCTCCTGGTTCCGGTGTTCCCGTAGAAGGCATAATGGAAGGATCTAAGGCATCTAAATCGAAGCTGATAAAGACATTATCAGTTAGAAGATCCAGAACATTGTCTATCCAATATTCATTTTCTGTTAGGTCCTGCGCAAAAAACGTTTTATCAAGATCCATATAGGTCTTCTCAAGAGTATCCATACTTCTGATACCCACTTGCACGAGATTGGTTTGCTGAGAGGCTTCATGTACTGCACAAGCATGATTAAATGGCGTGCCGTCGTATGTTTTTCGTAAATCAGCATGTGCATCAATATGCAAAACGCTTAAATTTTCATAACACTCGTTAAAAGCTCTGATACTGCCAATAGAAATAGAATGTTCACCCCCAAAAAGAGTCACAAACTTATTTCGTTTAATAAACTCTTTTGTTACTCTGTGCACCTCATTTACCATAGCTTCCGGACTACTTAGGCCCTCTAATTCCGGAGCCAAATAAATACCTTGTTTGTAAACTTCAGTATCTGTTTCAATATCGTAAAGCTCCATGTTTTCTGAGGCCTCCAAAAAGGCCTGCGGTCCTTTATCGGCTCCCTTTCCCCAGGTACTTGTGCCATCATAAGGCACGGGAATGATCGTAATTTTTGACTTTTCTAGTTGGGCAAATTCTGCTGGAATACCAGCATAGGTTTTTGTTTTCAATTTACTTTGATTTAATATATTTTTAATTCTTTTTCTATTCTTTTCTCTTCTATTGAGATTTTGTCCTCTTGAGCATTAGTATAGCCTAGTGTATTTAGAAACTGTTCCGAACTTTGCTGTTCGCTAAACACTCTAGAAGAAATCTTGCCATCTTCATTTTTATCGAGAATAATATATTTTGGTTGAGGGATTAAACAGTGTTGTAAACCACCAAATCCTCCTATAGTCTCCTGATAGGCTCCGGTATTTAGAAAACTAATATAAAGGGGCTTATCTTTTTTATACTTTGGCAAATAGATAGCGTTCATATGTTGTTCGCTATTGTAATAATCATCACTATCACAAGTTAAGCCTCCCAATAAGACACGCTCGTATTCGTTGTCCCACCTGTTAACAGGTAGTAAAATAAATCTCTTATTAATGGCCCAAGTATCTGGTAATGTAGTAATAAAAGAAGAATCTATCATGTTCCATTTCTCACGATCGTTTTGTTGCTTTTGATATAAAACTTCAAAAATAGCTCCACCACTTTCCCCCACTGTAAAACTTCCAAATTCGGTAAAGATATTTGGCACGGCCACATCGGCTTCAAGACAGGCATTATTTATTTGATTTATAATCTCATCAACCATATACTGATAATCATAGTCGAAAGCCAAGGAATTTTTAATTGGGAATCCTCCACCAATATTTAAACTGTCCAGGCTCGGGCAGATTTTTTTAAGTCTTGTATAAACTTTTAAGCACTTTACTAATTCATTCCAATAATAGGCATTGTCTTTAATGCCGGTATTAATAAAGAAATGAAGCATTTTTAGATCCACCTGAGGATTTTCCTTTATTTGACTTTCATAAAAGGGAATAATGTTTTTATAGCCAATTCCCAAACGGGAGGTATAAAACTCAAATTTTGGTTCTTCTTCTGAGGCAATTCTGATACCAACATTAAAATTAGTTTCAATCTGACCTGAAAGCAGCGCCAACTCTTCATAATTATCAATTATGGGAATACAATTCTTGTGTCCACTATTGATAAGACTTGCAATGTTGGTGATATATTCCTTCCTTTTAAAGCCATTACAGATAATATAAGTATTGCTCTTAATTTTGCCGGTACTTTTTAGATGTTCAATAATTTTGATATCAAAAGCCGAAGAGGTCTCTAAATGAATATCATTTTTTAGGGCTTCATTTAAAACATGCGCAAAATGCGAGCTTTTTGTACAATAACTATAAAAATACTTAGCCTGATAATTGTTTTTAGCCATGGCGCTTTTAAACCATCCCTTTGCTCTGTGGATATTTTCAGAAATCTTGGGCAAATAACTAAATTTTAAAGGGCTTCCATAGCGCTCTACCAGATGAAGAAGATCTACTCCATGAAACTGTAAATTATTGTTTTTAAGGGTAAATTCTTCCTGGGGAAATTCAAAGGTTTGATCTATTAAATCAATATATTTTGTATTCACAATAAATAAATTCTAAAATGTTAGATAAATAAAGACAGTTGGGTCTTAGAAAAGTTTTAGGATTTGTTCAAAAGCATCAAAGCTTTAATAGATGTGAACTAAATAAATGATATAAAGTAAGGTATCCCTTAAAAGGGGAAGAGTTCTCGGAAGTTAGCTCTAAATTTCGGTTCCCTATCTTATAAGTTGCTTTTGGGTTTGACTTCCTAATCCCCATAAGCCCAAACGTAAAAACATGTTTCATGATGTTCAGCCAATCGCTAATGCCAAATGGTTTAAAGTATCCTTTGGCTAGACAAATGAACTGAAAAAAAATGAATTCCAAAGTTTTTTTCGAAAAAAATAATTTTTATATAACACCTTGGTTTTCAATAATTTCAATTCAAGCTGCTGACATATTTTAATTAATACGATTTTCAGAGAATTTTTAAAAATCATTCCTACCTAAAATACTTAGATTTTCAATCCAAATTGGTGGGAATTTTTGGCATTAAATTTAACAATTTAAATTTGACAAATTCTACATTTAATTATTAATTTCGGAATATATAACCTTATTTTTATCAAATAAATAATAACACTATGAAAAAAACCTTATTATTTACGACATTTATATTTTTTGTTATTTCAGTCTTTGGACAAAATAGTGGGTATGATGTTCAGGTTGGCGAAGTCTTTGTTATTGGAAAATCTGTAACTCCTGAATATAAATATCTAAACTTCCCTAGAGCTAATTTTATTATGAAAAGAGGGGCTATTGCTGATTTTAGGAACCTAAAAGGAAGAAAAGTTGTAGTTCATGAGATAGTTTATCCTACCGAAAATGAGCCGGAGGTAGTTCTAAAACTTCAGGATGGACGTAAATTTTTTAGATTTTATCCTACAGTCACTGCAGATATAGAGAAGGCGTTAGCCGCAGGCAATTAAGACGCTAAAAAAATCAAAATCAATAAATGCGTACTTCTTTGTTGGTAGTTACTATTCATTGAGACAAGTAAGTTCTATATATTCTTTTATATTTTTAAACGATACCTCTATTAATTTTCTGCTGTTTTAGCCAGCTTTTAAATTCTTTTTCTAACTTTTTGTTAGTAAGTGGATACAGGCCAATTATTTCATGGCCTTCTAATATTTTTGCCATAACAAATTCTTCATAAAGTGTCATTTTTTCGCACTCATCGGCGACTTCATCTACTATTTGGGAGGGAATAATTATAACACCATCATCATCACCTACAACTATATCCCCGGGGAACACTGGTGCATCCCCGCAAGCTATTGGGACATTTATATCTATCGCCTGATGGAGTGTTAAGTTTGTTGGCGCAGAAGGCATATTGTGATACGACGCTAGGGATAAAGAAGCAATTTCGGCAGAATCTCTAAATCCGCCATCAGTTACTATGCCGGCAGCTCCTCTTTGCATAAGACGGGTTGCAAGGATCGATCCCGCGGATGCCGCTCTTGCATCTTTCCTGCTGTCTATTATTAATACAGAACCTTTTGGGCATTCTTCAATAGCTTTCCTCTGAGGGTGTTTAGGGTCTTTAAAAACAGCGATATCGTTTAGGTCTTCTCTGGCAGGAATATATCTTAGGGTATAGGCCTCCCCAACCATAGTTGGTTTTCCACTTTGAAGTGGTTTAACGCCTTGCACAAACTGATTCTTTAATCCTTTTTTATACAAGCAGGTGGCTATTGTTGCGGTACTTACTTTTTTTAGTTTTTCTCTAGTGGTTGCTGCTAGTTTGGACATGAGTTTATTTTGATAATTGGGAATTCAACAAATATACATATATTTGGTAAACCAAACTGGTAAACCAATCTAAGTTATTAGTTGTATCTTCAAAAAAATAATAATCATGAATCGAATAGCAGGAATATTACTCTTATTATTTCTTTTTAATTGCTTGTGAAAATAAGAGTAATCAGAATCATAAAATAGTAAGCAATCAAGAACAATTAGGAGAAGCGATAAAAAATGCCCGGCCTGGTGATAACATTATAATGGCTAATGGCACATGGAAAGACGTTCAAATTAAATTTATTGGAGAAGGTACTGAAGACAAACCAATAACAATAAAAGCAGAAACTCCGGGAAAAGTGTTTATAGAGGGTGTTTCAGATTTAAAATTTGGAGGAAACTATTTAATGGTTGAAGGGCTACATTTTAGAAATGGTCATTCGCCTTCTGATGCTGTAATTGAATTTAAAGTTGATAATGAAAAAATAGGAAACCATTGTATTCTTACTAATTGCGTGATTGAAGATTTTAATAAACAAAAACGTGACAATTCGGATCGTTGGGTCCAATTTTGGGGAAGGCATAATACCTTAGGTAACTGTTATATTGCCGGTAAGACTAATAGAGGCCCAACAGTCAGGGTTGATCTGAGCGGGAATGAAAATATAAATAATTATCATCAAATAGTAAATAATCATTTTGGGCCAAGACCACCAAAAGGAGGTCCAAGTGGTGAGACTATTCAAATAGGTAATAGTTATACCTCAATGACTCCAAGTTATACCATGGTTGCCAATAATCTGTTTCAGGAATGCAATGGAGAGGTAGAAATTATTTCTAGCAAAACCAATTTTAACGAGTTTAGAAATAATGTGTTCTATAAAAGTGAAGGTTCATTGGTGACCAGACATGGAAATTATTGCACCATAGATGGTAATTATTTTATTGGTGATGGTGTAAATCAAAATATTGGAGGTATCAGAATCATCAATACAGGACATTGGGTTACAAATAATTATTTTTATAATATCAAAGGGAAAAACTTCAGAAGTCCATTAGCGGTAATGAATGGAATTCCAAAATCACCATTAAATAGATACAACCAAGTAACGGATGTTGTTGTAGCTTACAATACCTATGTTAACTGTAATTCACCCTGGCAGTTTGGAGTTGGAACCAACATTAGCCAAAAAGATGTGTTGCCTTTATCAGAAATTCGATCTGCAAGACCACTCCGTATGCTTGTGGCAAACAATGTAATTTACAATGAGATAGGTGATCCTTCACCGGTTATAGAACATGACAAAGCCGATGGCGTAACATTTAAAAGCAATGTAATCAATAATCAAAATGTAGTGTTTAAAACTATTGAAGGACTAGAAGTAAAAAGTCTTGATATTAGTGAATATGGAGAAAATATATTAATACCTACAGGCAGTTTTGAAGTTGAGCCTTATCAAGGTTTTGGATTCGAAATCATTACAAAAGACCTTTTTGGAAACTCAAGAGAAAACAATAATATTGGAGCCGTTGTAAGCACTGAAGCCAAGGACCCAATGATTTTAGATAAATCTAAATATGGAACAACTTGGTATCCTAATCAAGTGGAAGCCAAAGCATCTAAAACTTTAGTTGCAACGAACAAAGCAAATGACCTGGAGGCAAAAATAAGGGAAGCTGAAAATGGAGATATTATTACATTAAGTCCGGGAATATATACTCTTAATGAATCTCTGAGGATCAATAAGAATATTACAATTCAATCACAAGGAGAAAAAGCTGAAATTATATTTTCAGGAAATGAAGATACGTCAGCTTTTGAATTACATCCCAAAGGGTTTCTAACCAGTAATAATGTTTCCTTAAAAGGGACTAAATCACAATATGCATTTGCCAGTTTAAAAGAAAACATGTTTACACATTTTGGGTTATCAGTTTCTGGTTGTGATATCACCGATTTTAAATATGCGTTAAAGGTTTACAAAGAATCATTTGCAGAACGTATCACTTTTGAAAACACATCTATTTCAAACTGTGAAAACGGGCTGGAACTATCGGAAGAAACTAATGATAAAGGCGATTATAATACCGAATATCTAACTATAAATAATTGTCAATTTACCAAGGTACAAAGCAATGTTATTGATTACTATCGGGGAGGTTACGATGAATCTACCATTGGTGGAAATCTGTTTGTTTCAAATAGTACATTCACTAATTGTGGGGCTAAGGAACAAAATGGAATATTACTTAACACCTACGGTATCATTAATGTGGATATTTCTGGAAACCAATTTATGGACAACAGAGTGAAACTTGATTGCCCGCCTATGGGGAGCCAAAAATAATACCTATTCCAATAACGAAATAAAAAACTCAGGGGAGTTGATAGTTGAAGAAAATCTTCCTCTTAAATTGATGTACTAGAAATTATGGCTAAAAAAGTGATAACCTTTGGCGAAGTAATGATGCGTTTGTCGCCACCGGGCCATGAGAAGTTTTCTCAGGCTTCTTCATTCGAACTTGTCTATGGAGGTGGTGAGGCGAATGTCGCTATTTCATGTGCTTATTTGGGCATGAAAGCCGCCCATGTGACCCGTTTTCCTGATAATGCCCTTGGCAAAGCGGCCACACAATTTTTACGTAAACATTGGTTAAGCACCGAACATGTTATTTATGGCGATAAAATGATGGGGAAGTATTTTCTTGAAAAAGGTGCGGTACATAGGCCAAGTGAGGTAGTTTATGAACGGGAAGGCTCAGCTTTCTCCTTAATTGAACCTTCAATGGTAAATTGGGAAGATGTACTCAAAAACGCTGATTGGTTCCATTGGACAGGGATTACCCCGGCGATTTCGGAAGGTGCCTACCAATGTTGCCTAGATGCCATTAAAACAGCGAATAAATTGGGAATAACCGTTTCGGGAGACATTAATTCGCGTAGCAACATGTGGAAATATGGAAAAACCATGCAGGAAGTTATCCCCAATTTAGTACAAAATTGCGATGTGGTGATTACCAGCAGCCGAGGAATTCGGGAAATATTCAGATTGGGACAAGCAGAAGATATTTTTCAGTTTTTAGCCAAACAGTTGTTAAATCATTTTCCCAACATTAAGAAAGTAGTCAAGAAAACCAGAAGGCCCATAAGTGCTTCCCACCACCAAATACAAGGTAAAATGTGGAATAGGGAAGCGTATATTAAAACCGAAATGCTAAATATTACACACATCATAGACCGTGTGGGTACCGGAGATGCCTTTGCCGCTGGCCTCATCTATGGTCTATTGCATTATAACGATAAAAAGGCTCTGGATTTCGCATCGGCTGCCTGTGCCTTAAAACATACGGTTCCGGGGGATGTAAATTTAGTGTCTTTGGAAAACGTATTAAGCTTAATGGAAGGGGATACTTCGGGAGCTATAAGAAGATAGTTTTTTAATTAGCACCATTCTGCACGTTCCATTTCAAAAGGAATAAATAAAAATACAAGTGGCTGTTGTTAAGAATAAATACAAAAAAGCATACTGGAATCACAAGAGATATTAGGGTAAAAATAAGAGCTATTATCAACCAATTTATGTTAAAAATTTGTGTATCTAATTTATATATGTATTTTTGGTAAACCAAACTGGTAAACCAATTTAAAATAACTAAATGAGCTTTTTATAAAGCTAAGCGAGGAATTATTAGTATTCTAAATTGTAATCTATACAAAGAACAACATGAACTTTAAATCAACTTTTCGGCATAATATCTTAATGGCGGGAGCTATCTTACTATTGAATAGTTGCGGAGATATGCATAAAAAGCAAAACGGCGAAAAAAAGCTTGAGAAATCTGCAGTATCGACTAATGCAAACGACATCATACCATTTTTCCAACATTGGAATTTAATTTTAGGTGATGGTTCAAATGTAGGTCAGGCAACTGACTATGAGAACAAGGATTTCTTTTATACTGCAAATGATGATTATGGGGATTGGGTGGTATTTAAATCCCCTAATGGAGGAAGTACTCATGGTTCTTCCAACAACACCAGAACCGAACTGGCCCAATTAAAAAAGTGGACACCAATGACGGAAGCTAAAATGAATGCTACCCTTAAGGTAATGAATGTGTCTACTACAGGCGATGCTCGTGTTGCATCAACTTATTCAGTAGTGGTTGGTCAGATTCATAGTGCAGATGGGCATGAGAACGAACCACTTAAAATATTTTATAAAAAATTTCCTGGGCATACAAAAGGTTCTGTCTTTTGGCATTATGAAATCAATACAGCAGGTGATGATAACTCGCGAAGATGGGATTATTCCTATCCAGTTTGGGGCAATGACTTTTCTGTTGTTGGTACTGATGAAAACACCTATCCCCCAGAACCAGAAGATGGAATTGCTTTAGGTGAAGAATTCAGTTATGAAGTGGAGATTAAGGATGGAATGATGTATTTAACATTTACTAGTGAAGGGCATGAGACCAAAACATTTACTAAAAATCTTATTTCCTCTGAATATACAAAACGCTCAGACATTCCAGAGCAAACCAGGAATTTATTTGTACCCTATTGGTCAGGATGGCCTAGAGCGTAAAAATGCTTATACCGGATGAAGGCCTATTTTTTAAATTGGGAACGTATAACCAAACCAACGGAAAAGATCCCAAAGTAAACAGGGTCTGGTGTTCGGGGGCTGAAACTCACGGTGGTGATATTCAAAAACAATATGCAGATGGTAATTATGCTGAAGTTTGGTTTAAATCAGCAAATATCACAATCAGTGATGATGCCGTATCCAATGCAGGGTATTTTCAAGCTAATGAGGACTTAAATACAAAAACAGTTTATCCAATTGTGGTGATTCCTTTTATGGATAAATTTAAAATATTGTTGGGAGACGGAACGGATGTAGAAGATATCACTGAGTTCGAACATAAAGATTTTTCTACACTGTGATTGACGGTACAAGACGTTGGGTAGTCTACAAAACTCCAAATTCTGGTGTCACTTCAAAAAACTCCAGCAATACAAGAACAGAGTTACACGAAAAAAGAGAATGGACACCTGAAGAAGGAGGTAAACTAACAGGTACCTGTAAGGTTATGCAAGTTTCCATTTCTGGTGATGCCAGAGTTGCTGCCTCTTATTCAACAGTTGTTGGACAAATTCACAGTGGTGAAGGACATGAAAATGAACCTCTAAAAATATTTTACAAGAAATTCCCTGGTCACACAAAGGTTCTGTCTTTTGGAATTATGAAATCAATCCAGAAGGTGATGACAATTCCGGAAGGTGGGAATATTCCAATGCTGTTTGGGGGCACGATATGTCTGTCATTGGAAAAGGTAAAAACGACTATCCCGCTGAGCCAGAAGATGGAATAGAATTAGGTGAAGAATTCAGTTATGAAGTAAATGTTTATAAGGGTATCATGTATCTAACCTTCAAAAGTGAAGGTCACGAAACTAAAACATTTACTAAAAATCTAATCTCATCTGAATATGCAAAAAATCTGATCTACCAGCTCAAGTGCATCAACTATTTGTGCCTATAGGGCAAGATGGGACCGAACGTGCCACTGCTTATAGCGGAGAACGGGGTTTTTTTAAACAAGGTGCTTATAACCAAACCAATGGTAAAAGTCCCTGAAACCAATATGGTTTGGTTTCAGGTGCAGAAACTTATGACGGTGATATCGCCAAACAATATGAAAATGGCTGTTATACCGGAAGTATGGTTTAGAGAAGCAACAGTAGGTCCTGGTACTAAACCACAAGAATGATCTTAAATCCGTCTTGGGAATTATTTGATGAGAAAGAGGGTTATTCAAATGGGAAGTCAGCAGTGGTGATCGACTATTAGTAATAGCGGTAGAGAATCAAAAAAGCAACATAAATTAAACAGGTAGACAGGATTGCTAAAAGTCCTTGATTATTTTAAATGAAACGATTTAGTGAAAAATACGTCATTTCCAAAGAACTGGAATGGGAAGAACTTGGAGGAGGAGTATCAAGAAAGTTTTTAGGTTACGATAACCAAATCATGATGGTAAAAGTGAAATTTGAAAAAGGAGCATTAGGTTCCCCACATCAACATTTTCACACACAAGCTACCTATTGTGTTTCAGGTAAATTTGAATTTGAAATTAATGGAGAAAAGAAAATTGTAGAAGCAGGAGATGGAGTTTATATTGAACCCAATCTATTGCATAGTGCAGTTTGTTTGGAAGAAGGGATGCTAATTGACACATTTAGTCCTGTAAGAGAAGATTTCTTAAGTGGTGGTGGGGTATCTTATTTTGGAGATAAATAGGAGCGATAATAAAAAACCTAGTTTACTCAGGAAGATTCTATGACGAAAACCTATTGGGTTTTAGATTGGGAAAAAAAGCTTTATCTAGAGAATATGAACATTAAATTAGCCGGAAAGAACGTACTTATTACTGCAGGTGCTCAGGGAATAGGCGAGGCAATCACCAAGCACTTTATCGATAGTGGTGCCAATGTTGCTATTCACTATTTTTCCAGTTCCGATACTGCAGACCAATTAACTTCTTATGCAATTAGCAAAGGACAAAAAGCAGTTGCCATCGGTGGAGATCTAACGAAAGAAGTTGACGCAAATATTTTGCTGAAAAAACAGTAGGGGAAATTGGTGGTTTAGACATACTTATTAACAATGCAGGTTCACTTGTGGCTCGTAGAATGCTAAGTGAAATGACGGTGGAATTCTGGCAAAAGGTAATGGATATCAACCTCACCTCTATGATGTTTGTGACGAAGGCTGCAATTTCCCATCTTGCAAAAAATGACAACAGCAGTATTGTCAATTTGGCGTCACTTGCAGGGCGTAAAGGGGGCCATCCTGGCTCACTGGTTTATTCTACCAGCTGGGGAGCCATACTAACATTCACTGGAGCGCTCTCCTCAGAATTGGGCCCTGAAGGGAATAAGGGTCAACGCTGTTGCTCAGGGTCTTATCCTGGGAACTTCATTTCACAATACGCACACGACAGAAGAATCCGCGGCAGAGACAACAGCGAATATTCCAATTCAACGGGCAGGCAATGCAGATGACGTAGCAAGAGCAGTTTTATATTTGGCGCGTCAGAATTTGATGGCTTTATTTCAGGCGCCACCTCTGATATAAATGGCGGTGTTTATAATATGTAGCTGTATATGACAATAGAATGTCATGTGCTCATTTTCAAAACTTTAATACGCCGAGAATGT